>CAWIGD010000066.1:0-42122 GCA_963835165.1 uncultured Alphaproteobacteria bacterium | reverse complement strand
CCCTGTTTTTGCTTAAGATGAAGGACACGCAGAACCCCGGCCGCACGACGCCAGCAACACCCCAGCTTTCCGCGCGAGGAGACGCAATCACGATGGCCATCAGCCTGACGGTCAATGGGACGACCCGTTCGGTCGAGGCCGAGCCGGATACGCCGCTGCTCTACGTGCTGCGCAACGATTTCGAGCTCAATGGCGCGAAATTCGGTTGCGGCCGTGCGCAATGCGGCGCCTGCGCGGTGCTCATCAACGGCGCGGCCGTGCGCTCCTGCGTGATGGCGATCGCGCACCTCAGTCCTAACGAGATCACCACGCTGGAGGGGCTCGGCACCCTCGACAAGCTGCATCCATTGCAGAAGGCCTTCATCGACGAGCAGGCCGCGCAGTGCGGCTATTGCACCAGCGGCATGATCATTGCGGCGGCCGACCTGCTCAAGCGCAATCCGCAGCCGACCGAAACCGAGGTTCGCAGCGCGCTCGCCGGCAATCTGTGTCGCTGCGGCAGCCACAACCGCATCATCCGCGCCGTCATGCGGGTGGCGCAGGCGAACGGGAGGATCTGACCATGAACGCTTCCGCTCGGTCGAACACTCTCCGCCTGTCCCGCCGTGATTCACCGCAGGTCTCCGATTGCGACCTATGCGACCGGCATACTGGCATCTTTTTGGTTCATCGAACGTCTGACCGCGTTTTGGGCTTGAAGTTGGACGAAATACTCAGCGCATAACAGTTGGACAAATCGTCGGATCCGCTATTACCCCGAAAGCCGACATTGCCCGCGCGTTCATGAGTACACTCCCTAGTGTCATTCGATTCCGGAGTTCGCAAACGAGGGTGCCGCACAATGATCCGAACTTCGGAATCGGGACACTAGGCTGGGGCCTCGCTTTCCCGGCAGCCGTCGGCAGCGATCGCTGGTCGGCGTCCAGCGCGCTCACAAGCTCAACGGCACAGGATTTTGCTTCAACTGCGGGTCAGCGCGCGAGCTGGAAGCGTTCGAACCGGTGCAGCGCCTCTTCGATCCGTTTCCTGTGCGATCGGCGTGAGCTCTTGCCCAGCCAGGTCCAGCGCTGCAGCAGCAGCTTCTGTTGCTCGCGATCGGCCTTGAGGTCGAGGAGCGCGACGATGTCGTCTCCGACCAGCACGGGCAGTGCGAAGTAGCCGAACAGCCGCTTCTCCTTGGGCACATAAGCCTCGAAGCGGTGCTCGTAGTCGAAGAACAGGTGCAGCCGCTTGCGCTGATTGATCAGGGGATCGAACGGCGACAGGATATGGACCAGGTCTTCGGCGCCGTCGACGCCGGCATCGAGCGTCTGCGGCCGCAGCCAGTGCTGCAGCTTCCCGGCGCCCGCGACCTCGACCGGCACCAGTTCCTTGCGGCGCATCCGGCTCGCGATCAATCGAAACATGGCCGGTTTGCGCCGGGGGTCGAGATAGCAGACCGAATCGAGACTCACGACGCCCTGCGATCGTAGCGCCCGGTCGAGCAGATAGTTCAAAATCTCCCGCTCGGTCGCAGCCTTCGGCAACCGGCCCCAGTCGAAGTGCCGGGTCATCAGCTCGTAGGTCTTGAGCATGCCCTTCCGCTCGCTGACGGTCAGGAGGCCGCGGTAGAACGCCAGTTGCAGCGCGCGCTTCGACGGCTTGCGGCTCGCCCAGGCGTGATCCTTTTCGACCAGCACGTCGTCGTCGATGTCCCGGATCGTCAGCGCGCCCTGCGTCCTGATGCGGCGGAGCACCTTGCGCAGATCCGCCTGTGTCACCGACGTGAACCAGACGCTGCGGCGCTGCCAGTGCCGCTTCATGGCGCCGACGTAGAACCGCATGTCGGCGGTCGGAATGTACGACAAGGCGTGCGTCCAATATTCGAACACCGTCTTGTCGACGGTCTGGGCCTGGTGCAGGTCAGCGCGCCGGTATCCCGGAATGCGCGAATGGAGAATGTGGTGATGGCTGCGTTCGATCACATTGATGGTGTCGATCTGCACGTAGCCCAGATGCGCAACCGCCGCGCGCGTCGCCTCCGGCCCGTCGCCGAACGGTGCGGTGCGGTCGAGCCGCTGGGCGCGCAGCCAGATGCGTCTGGCATCGGATTTGGCGAGCGGGAAGGGGGTCTCGGTCGGGCGGGGCATGGGCGACGGGAGTGTACAACGGCGCGATTTGGATTCGTCGCCTCGGAAACTGCCCCGATTCCCCGTGTTAACGGCGTTTTCCGCCGCGAACCGGTTCGCTCAGGAGGGTCGGGGGCGGGGGCGGAAGGGGCGGGAGGTGCGAATTTTGCGGCCGGATTGAACCAGTTGGGCCGTCCCCGCGACTAATTGTCGGGAAGCCCTTCGGGCTGCTTGTTGTTGGGGGGATTTTGCCATGCGCGTCGGCAGTCTGCAGCGTCAACGGAAATCATCCATCCTGCCGGTGATCGGCGGCTGCCTGGCGGTATATGCCGTCTGCGCCGTCGGCTTTCATGCGCTGGTAGAGCCCTCGCTGGGCAAGAACCAGCCGCCGCCGCCGCCCATTCCGCAATACTCGGCCGCGGCACTGGCGGCCCGGGCCGAGGTGGTAACGCCTCCCGTGGCAGCGAACCGGCCGGCGTCGACCGCCGCGGCAGCGCCAGCGGCGCGGGCACCGGCGCCGAAAGTGACCGCGAAAGTAGCGCCGGCGCCGGCCCCGACGCCAGCAGCGGCCCCGGTCCGGCAGCGGCGCCGGCCCAAGCCGTAGCCGCGGCAGCGGCGCCGGCCCGGCAGCGACGCCGGCCGTGGCCCGGCGGCGGCCCCGGCAGTGACTCTCGCCGCCCTCAGCAACGGCGGCATTGGCACCCGAAGCGGCGTCGACAGCGACAGGGACAGCAACGCCGGAAGCGACAGCGGACACCGCGGAAAAGACCGCCGCGGTCGAACCGAAGAAGCCGGCCCGCAAGCGCGTGGCAGCGCCCAAGCCGCAGCCGAGCTTCTTTGACTTCTTCTCCGGCGGCTTCAACAACAACAATACGGTCGGGCCAACAACGCTCGCGCCAACACCGCTCGCTCCACCGGACCCCGCTCTTTTTTCTAGGGCGTGCACTCATAAATCGCGATTGTTCGGCAATCGCTGCCTGATGTCCGCTTTGCCTTCGAAAGCGGACCGATAGCAGACATCTCGATCGCACAGGTCTGCACCATCGCTAAGAGCGTCGAGCCGCTTGCGGAGGTTCGGATGTTCCTGCTCGCACCCGTCCACCGGTCGTCAGGCCAATTTCGAGCAAGGACACGCTGCTCGTCCTGTCAAACGGCCAGGAGATTCCAGAACTCCGCAATATGGAGCAAGTTGTCCAAGTGCGTACTGGCCTCTGGAACTTCACCGACTGCCTGCACGACATTGTGTGTTATAAGATAAGGAGTCCGTGGATCAGATGAGACCGAATCGATTTGCAGCTCCAGGCCAGTAATACCCGTGGCTTGCAGCCCGTCTATCTGGAAGCTGCCCGCGTGGTGATCATTGGCAGCCGCATTGAACGCCGATACGATCTTTTGAAACTCGGCGATCAGAGCATTCTCGGCGGTGGGATTCTGATCGTTGATGATGAACTTCAGTGTCGCGCCCCCTTTGTCGCCGTCAATCACCTGCTGTCCGAAATTGAAACTGCCACCATTGACGAGGCTCGTGCTCTCCTTGAGTATGAAAAGGTCGTGGCCCGAGCCCCCGAGAAGCGTGTTCGTCCCGCCTCGATTGACGATGAGCGCGTCCTCACCGTGACCGCCCACGAGCACGTTCGTACCGAGCGAGTTGGTTGCCAGCACGTCGGTCCCGTCGCCTGCCACCAGCTTGGCATTCCCTGAGCCGGCGGCGATGAGGTCGCTGCCCGACCCGCCGTATACCGTCACATTGCCGGGGCCCGCGAATATCAGGTCCCTTCCCGAACCGCCGTAGATCGTATAGTTGTCGTTCACGACGGGATGGATCAGATCGTTCGTTGCAAAGATGAAGTTGTCCCCATCCTGCGCGTGAATAATGGTCTGCGTGCCATCGAGGAATTGAACGTGGTCCGAGGTCAGCACCGCATCCGCGAACGCCGCAAGGATGCCATGGGCCGCGGCGGTAGGATGTATCTGATCGAAGAAGGCGACCTCGTTGGGCGCGAATTGCGTGGAATGGGCCGCCAGAAGATCGACCCACGGTACAGTTAGCGGATCGATAAAACCGAAGCTCCGCGGATCGGCGAACAGCGCTTCGTTGAGCTGAAAGTCGTCGACGATATGGAGATTAGGATGGTTGGCGGCCATTTGCTCCAGTACCGCATTGTTTGCATCGTCCAGCGCGTGAGCAAACGCAGCGACTCCAGCCAATTGTGCCGCCGGCGTTATGCCAAAATCAGGGAGCGTAAACAGCTCGATTTTTTCAACTCCAACGCTCGTCAGCGCCTCGATGGCGTTCTCAACGCTTCCCACGACGCTCGCCACGAAATTGCTGATTGCCAGGGAGCTTGGGAGAGGGCCGTTTGGGAAAAATGATGCAAAAAAACCCTGGTAGTCGTTAGTTCCGATATTGATCAGCGCTGTCGTACCAGCCGGAGCGCCAGCCCCGTTCAGCTGAGCAATATACTCGGCGACCTGATTGGATAGATTGATCGGCAGTGGATTGTGCGTAACCGGGTTCACCAACACGGGCGGTGAGCTGTCGCTCGCCTCGGCGGCTGCAACGGCCAGATCATCGAGCGGGACATTGAGCAATTGAGCGAGCTGCTCCACGTAGACTGGGCCATTGGAAGATCGGCCCTCCCAAGCCGGAGGTGGAGGAAACCCAATCAGTTTGAACAGGTTGCCGTTATCCGACAAACTATCACCGAACGCGACAAGGTTGGAAATGTCAGTGCATTCATTTTCGGAGTGCTCGGTCGCCGGCGTGAGCCGAAACTGGCTGACGATCGTCGGCGTCCTGGCGAGTATAGCGGCGGGGTTGCTCGCGAGGTCGGTCGCCGTATAGGCGGGGATGCCGTACGTCGTGACGAGCAGGCTTTCATCGCTTGGGTCGACCTTGAACTCGGTCCAACCGAAATCGTTCGACACAAAGTAGCTGCCCTGCAGCAACTGCGCATGATTGTTGAAAGCGGCGACCGGCAGATTGTCGTCGAGACCGATCGGATCATAGCCGAGGGGAGCCAGGAACGTCTTGTCGATCAGCGTCTTCAGAAAATCATCCTTGCCGGACGGCGGCAGCTGATTGTAGAGCGCCAATTGCGCAGGCGGCAAAACGCCCGCCTGGGCCAGCAGCGCCGGGATCGCTGTGACGATCAGGGGGGACGCGACCGCCATGGTGTCGACCTCTATGGCGCTCGTGACGATCTGCGGCCCGCCAAAAAAATCCTGATAAGTCAAATTGTTCACCGAGAACAGGTGGTTGTCGGCAGACACGAACACGACGTTCTCGATATGATGAGCGTTGATAAACTTCAGCAGCTCGCTACGCTCCGCCGCGTACCCTTCGAAGCGACCTGCTATCCCGATCGGGCCGAAATTCTCGATCGGCGCGGAGATGTTCACGAACTTCCACGTAACGCCCTTGCTCTGGGCATCGAGCAAATCGTGCTCGAGCCGGGTAAGTTGGGTCCCGCCGAGTATCGTCCGGGTCGGGTTGAATGCGGCCGCCAGGATCTGGGGTGTGTCGATCAGTGAGGGCTCGGGGAGCTGAGCGTCGCGAAAAGTGCGTGTATCGACCATGAAGATCGCGGCGTCCGACCCGTGGATGTCGTAGCGATAGAGATCGGGTTTGCCGTCGAACCGCGGATCCCCGGTGCCGGAGTAGACCTTCGTCTGGATCGCGTTGTACTGCTCGAAGGCGGTCACTGCGTTTTGAAACAGAGGGGTATCGTTGACATAGGTGCCCGGGCCGGCAAATCGCGGATCAGAGCTCGCCAATGCGCCGCCGGCAAAATCGTTGGCGACCTCGTCGTCGTCGATCACCGACTGAACGGGCGTGGTCGACTGCAGGGCGGCCCAAGAGTTGATGCCGAGATGCGAGCTGTAGATCTCGTTGTTCTTGGTTTCGAACTCCTGAAGCGTCTGCGCAGGGGGGCCAGCCGGAGACGGTGCATCGGCGTAAGGGATGTCCCCCAGCTTGACGAACAGATCGAGGCCGGCGGTCGGCGCATTCTTGATCGAGGGATACGGGGCGAGTTCGCCCTGCGAATCGCCTGCGGCGCCGAAGGCGAAGCCCACGTGCTGGCCGAGCTTTGCCGAAGTTTCGAGAGTGCCCTCGGCCATGTGGCCGCTCGCATCCACTGCGCGGTAGTAATAGCGCTGATCCGGGTGCAAGCCGTCGACCTCGACCTTGGCCGGCACCAGCGTGTTGCCGACGTTGACCGTCACGACGTCGATGATGTGACGAAAATCGGCATCGGTCGCGACCTGGAACGTCACCTTCCCGGTATGCCCGGCGCGGGCCCAAAGCACCGCCGACGTCTGCGTCACGTCTCCGGACGAGACGCCGTCAGGAAAGGCTGCCGCGTTGTAGGGCAGCGGAGAGATAGGTTCCTTCCCGTCGTCGTGATGGTGCCCATGATCATCATGGTCGTGGTGGCCTCGCCCTTGGTGGTGATGGTGTCCATGATCATCATGATCGCGGTCATCGCGGCCACCCCAGCCGGGGAAGCCGAGGACGTCATCCTTAACGTGGCCGAAGTCGAAGACGTCGTCATCGTCGAAGATGGAACGGGGGAATCCGGTATGTTTTGCCATGGTGCATACTCCCAGTGTTGTCAGGGCAGCGACCACCTGCGAGTAGTGCGCCGGACCAAGAGCCGCGAGTATGAGGAGGATCACTCTTGCGAAGGAACCTGAGGGGCCCGGTTCGCGATCGTCCGGCGGCAATGCCGCCTGACCTGCGGAGCCAAAATTGAAATCCGTGAAGCGCTGGGCTTTGCCGGTGTTGTGCCGGAGGTGACCGGGCGGCCCGCCTATCATCCCGCGACACTGCTAAAGGTCTATCTGTATGGCTATCTCAACCGCATCCAATCGAGCCGCAGGCTCGAGCGGGAGAGCCAGCGCAACATCGAGCTGATGTGGCTGACCGGCCGGTTGATGCCGGATTTCAAGACGATCGCCGACTTTCGTTCGCGACAACGGATCGGCGATCCGCGCTGCCTGTGCTCAGTTCGTCGTCCTGTGGCGCAATCTCAACCTGTTCACGCGAGCTGTCGTGGCGCTCGACGGGAGCCGGTTCAAGGCCGTCAACAACCGCGACAAGAACTTCACGGTGGCCAAGGTCGCCAAACGCATCGAGCAGGTGGAGGCCAGCATCGCGCGCTACCTGGCGGCACTCGACCGTGCGGATCGGCAGGACGATGATGTCGCCGAGGCCAAGACAGTGCGCCTCAAGGAGAAGATCGAGGGCCTGCGGCGACAGATGCAATCGCTCAAGGAGATGGACAGAGAGGTCGAAGCCGCGCCCGACAAACAGGTTTCCCTGACCGATCCCGATGCCCGCTCGATGGCGACCAGCGGCAAGGGCACCGGTATCGTCGGCTACAATGTTCAGATGGCCGTCGATGCCGAGCACCATCTGATCGTCGCGCACGAGGTCACCAACATCGGCAGCGATCGGGCACAACTGACCTCGATGGGGCAAAAGGCGCTGGATGCGACCGGATGCGAGCAACTCACGGTGCTGGCCGACCGCGGCTATTACAACGGCGACGAGGTACTGGCCTGCGAGGGCACCGGCATTGTGCCCTGCATTCCCAAGACACAGACATCTGCCAACGCCAAGCGCGGCCTCTTCACCGTGGCGGACTTCATTTACGACGCTGAGAAGGACCGCTACACATGTCCGGCCGGCAAGCACCTGACCAAGGGAAAGGTGCGCTCGGACCGACGCGACAATATCGATCACTATCGCAACCTCACCGCCTGCTACACGACCTCTAAGCGGTCGCGCGGCGCTGCGCGTCCGGTTTACCCCGGCTGATCTTATTGTTCACGGCGAAGCAGAAGGATGAACTTTGGGAGCGCTGGAAGAACGGACAAAGTGTGTTAGCCATCTCCCGGGCGCTGGAAAGGAGGAACAAGACCGGCGTCCAGCGGATCGTGGCTCTCAATGGAGGGATCGCTCCGGCGCCGCGTTGCAGAGCTGTGGCGGCATTGAAGCTTGAGGAGCGCGAAGAGATTTCCCGTGGGATTGCGGCCGGCCGGTCGGTCCGTCGGATCGCACGAGGTCTCAAACGATCGCCATCGACGATAAGCCGGGAGATTCGACGCAACGGCGGTTCGCAGACTTACCGTGCAAACCGGGCCGAGAGGAGCGCCTGGGAGCGGGCGCTGCGCCCTAAGCCTTGTCGCCTGGCGCTCCATGGGGAGTTACGATGGCGCGTGGCGCAGAAGCTTGCGCTGCAATGGTCGCCAGAGCAGATCTCCGGTTGGCTGAAGCAGCAGTTCCCGACCGACCGAGACATGCGGATATCCCACGAAGCGATCTATCGCAGTCTCTTTGTTCAGACGCGCGGCGTGCTGAAGAAGGAGCTGACGGCACAGTTGCGTACAAGGCGGCAGATGCGTCACGCCAAAGGCGGCAAGGCCAAGAATGGACAGGGGCACATACTCGATATGGTCTCTATCCGCGACAGACCCGCCGAGGCCGAGGATCGCGCAGTTCCTGGCCATTGGGAAGGAGATCTTCTTACCGGAGCAAGCGACACGCACATCGTGACGCTCGTCGAACGCCACAGCCGCTTTACGATGCTCGTCAAGCTTCCAAGGAAGGACACGACGACTGTGGTTGCCGCGCTCGCTAAGCACATCCGCAAATTGCCCGAGCAGCTACGACGCTCCCTGACGTGGGACCAAGGCAAGGAGATGTCTGGCCACAAACGCTTCACGGTTGCCACCAACGTGCAGGTTTACTTCTGTGATCCGCGCAGTCCATGGCAGCGTGGCAGCAACGAGAACACCAACGGCCTGCTGCGACAGTACTTCCCGAGAGGACCTCCCAGAGGAGGTCATACGGATTGCCAAGCGCACCATCCTCGATACCCTCGGCTGCGTGTTCGGTGGTTACTCGGCGGGACCGAGCAAGATTGCGATGAAGCTCGCGAGCGACGTGAATTCAAAGCAGCCTGGGACAATCTTGCTCAGCGGCATCAAGACGAGCCCGGAACTGGCGGTGTTCGCCAATGGCGTGATGATCCGCTATCTGGATTTCAATGACGCATACGTGAGTCAGATGAATGGCGCCGGCCATCCCAGCGATACGATTGCGGCGTTGCTGACCGCGGGTGAACTAAGTCAGCGAAGCGGTCGGGATCTCATCACCGCAACCGTCCTCGCTTATGAGGTCTACTGCAAGATTGGGGATGTGTTTGATTACTTGGGCCACGGCGTTGACCACACGACAGTCACCGGCATGGGGGCCGTGGTAGGCGCCGGAAAGCTGTTGGGACTAACACCGGAAGAGATGGTGCACGCCATCGGCATCACGGTCGGAGGCAACACCGCCACGCGCCAAGGTCGTGCAGATACCCTCTCAAACTGGAAGGCTTATGCAGCAGCCGACGCCTGCCGCAAGGCGATCTTTTCAGTGCAGCTCGCTGGGAACGGGATGACGGGCCCGAGCAATGTCTTCGAAGGGCGCTACGGGTTCTTCAAGGTCATGAGCCGCAAGCCGGTCGCGCCACCACAGCTCGGTGAGCCGTTCGGCATCCGCCGTTGCTTCACCAAGCGTTTTCCACTTGGCCAATTTTCCCAAACTGTCGCGCAAGCTGCCGTGGAAGCAAGGTCCTATTTCAAGAGTCCGGAAGAAATCTTAGAGGTCAACATCCATGCGTCGCGCTCCGCGATCAAGATCATGGCCGACGGACCGGACAAGTGGAGGCCGCAGACGCACGAAACCGCCGATCACAGCATCCCATATTCGGCGGGCCTGGCGCTCATGTATGGCAAGATCGATCCGGATTACTACGAGGATCCCTATTTGCACGACGCACGACTGCTCCGGCCGCCTGAGGCATAGGCCATTTCGCGGCTGTCACCCGCGGGCTTGACCCGCGGGTCAATTGCTTTTTCCGCAATAACCACGAGCCATTGCCAAGGAGATGGATGCGCGGGTCAAGCTCCATAGGGCGGTAAGACTAGGCGCGTGTCCCGGGCGCTGCGCAGCATGAAGCATTAAGGGCGTTTACAGCGTCAGCCCGCGCAGACGGGCGTCTACGCCCTTATGTCTTCGCGGGCTATGGCGGAATGATGCGCAGCGGACACCGATCTCGGGTCTACCCGAGATCGGCACTCAAATATGCGCAAGTCGGGTAAACCCGACGTGCGTGGACCGTTACACACACCGCCTTCGCGACGGTCCCGGACCAGCGGTGCACCGCTTCGCTATGGCTCGCGCTGCACCGCATCCGGGACACGTCACACCTCATCTTAGCGCCTATGGCGTCAAGCCCGCGCATGACGACCTCACAGCTCGTACGGCGCACCATAGCGATGCGTCTTGCGCCGCCTTGCGTCAGCGCCGATTTCGGTCCGCGCGCGGCGCTCATAAGGGATCCAGCGAAAACGAAGAACCGGGGCGGTGGGGAGGTTGGCGTAATACGCTTCGCTATTTCGCTCGACAGGCTGAAACAGAAAGGGCGATCGGGTTGAGCGATCGCCCTTGCAGTTGTTACGGCTGCGCCAGCCTAACTACACCCGGTCGTCCCGCCACAGGTGTCGCACTTGAGGCACGTGCCGTTGCGGACCAGCGTGAAGTTGCCGCATTCGCCGCAGGCTTCGCCTTCGTAGCCCCTGGCCTTGGCTTCGGCCCGCCGCTCGGCCGCCGTCGCTCGCGCGCCTGCGCGAGCGTCAGCAACATCAGCGCGGGCATCCGCGCGAACGAACGGCAGGTTCTGCTGCTCCAACTGCTCGGTGGGCGAGAGCCTGTGCTCCGGCTCGGCCTTGAGCGCGGCTGACCCGGAGATTTCGGCGCGGGTCTCGCGGCCGCCGAAGGCGGTGACGTTCCCCCCACCCCGGCCCTCTCCCGCGAGGGAGGAGGGCGGGGCGGAGGAGGTCGTCGCACCTCCTGCCAGAACCGAAAGCTTGTCCGTGCGCGAGCGCGTGAGCCCCTTGGAGACGTACCTGGTCGAGGCCGGGCCGCTGCCGGGCTTGCCTTCTTCGACGCCCTTGCCGAGCGCGTCGAAGCCGCCTTCGGTCGGATCGACGTGGGCGAGGTCGAAGCGCTCGAGGTAGCTCACCGCGAGCTCGCGGAAGACGTAATCGAGAATCGAGGTGGCGAACTTGATCGAGTCGTTGCCCTGGACCGTCCCGGACGGTTCGAAGCGCGTGAAGGTGAAGGCATCGACATATTCTTCGAGCGGCACGCCGTATTGCAGGCCGAGCGACACCGCGATCGCGAAGTTGTTGAGGAGCGAGCGCAGCGCCGCGCCTTCCTTGTGCATGTCGATGAAGATTTCGCCCAGGCGCCCGTCGTCGTATTCGCCGGTGCGCAGATAGACCTTGTGACCGCCCACCACGGCTTTCTGGGTGTAGCCCTTGCGGCGGTCGGGCATGCGCTCGCGCTCGCGCATGATCACCATGCGCTCGACCACCCGCTCCACCACCTTCTCCGCCAGCGCCGAGGCGCGCGCCGCCGCCGGCTTCTCGATGAAGGCCTCGATGACGTCGTCGTCCTCATCCTCGTCCGCGATCAGCTGCGACTGCAGCGGCTGCGAGAGCTTGGAGCCGTCGCGGTAGAGCGCGTTGGCCTTGAGCGCGAGCTTCCAGGAGAGGATATACGCCGCCTTGCAATCCTCGACCGTGGCGTCGTTGGGCATGTTGATGGTCTTGGAGATCGCGCCCGAGATGAAGGGCTGCGCCGCCGCCATCATGCGGATATGGCTCTCGACCGAGAGATAGCGCTTGCCGTTGCGCCCGCACGGGTTGGCGCAGTCGAACACCGGATAATGCTCGGCCTTGAGGTGCGGGGCGCCTTCGATCGTCATGGCGCCGCAGACGTGGATGTTGGCGGCCTCGATCTCGCGCTTGGTGAAGCCGAGCGCGGACAGGAGGTCGAAGCGCGGGTCGGCGAGCTTCTCCGCCGCGATGCCGAGCGTGGCCACGAAGTCCTCGCCCAAGGTCCACTTGTTGAACGCGAACTTGATGTCGAAGGCGGTCGGAAGCGCCTTCTCCACCTTCTCGATCGCCTCCGGGGTGAAGCCCTTCTGCTTGAGCGTGGTGTGGTTGATGCCGGGCGCCTGTCCCAGGCTGCCGTGACCCACGGCATAGGCCTCGATCTCGGCGATCTGCGATTCGGAGTAGCCGAGCACGCGCAAGGCCTCCGGCACCGCGCGGTTGATGATCTTGAAGTAGCCGCCGCCGGCGAGCTTCTTGAACTTGACCAGCGCGAAGTCGGGCTCGATGCCGGTGGTGTCGCAATCCATCACCAGGCCGATGGTGCCGGTGGGCGCGATCACCGAGACCTGCGCGTTGCGGTAGCCGTGCTGCTCGCCGAGCGTGAGCGCGCGGTCCCAGGCGCGGCGGGCATGCTCCACCATGCGCGGATCGGGACAGGCCTTGTGATCGAGCGGCACCGGCGGCGACGCAACCTTCTCATAACCGGTGCGCTCGCCATGGGCGGCGCGGCGGTGGTTGCGGATCACGCGCAGCATGTGCTCGCGGTTCTTCTTGTAGCCGGGGAAGGCGCCAAGCAACCCCGCCATCTCGGCCGAGGTGGCGTAGCTGATGCCGGTCATGATGGCGGTGAGCGAGCCCGCGATCTGGCGGCCGGCATCCGAATCGTAGGACAGGCCCGACGACATCAGGAGGCCGCCGAGGTTGGCGTAGCCGAGACCGAGCGTACGGAATTCGTAGGACAGGGTCGCGATCTCGCGCGAGGGGAACTGCGCCATCAGCACCGAGATTTCGAGCACGACCGTCCACAGCCGCACCGCATGCTCGTAGCCGTCGAGGTCGAACTGCCCCCAGGTCAGTCCTTCGCCGCTGGCGGAAGAGGGGGAGGAGTGGGTGCGGAACGCGAGCAGGTTCATCGAGGCGAGATTGCACGCGGTGTCGTCGAGGAACATGTATTCCGAGCACGGATTGCTGGCGCGGATCGGCCCCGATGCCGGGCAGGTGTGCCAGTCGTTCACGGTGGTGTGGTACTGCAGGCCGGGGTCGGCGCAGGCCCACGCGGCGTGGCCGATCTTCTCCCACAGGTCGCGCGCCTTGACGGTCTTGGCGATCCTGCCGGGCTTGGTGCGCCAGAACAGGTCCCAATCGGCGTCCGACTCGACCGCCTTGAGGAACTCGTCGGTGACGCGCACCGAGTTGTTGGAGTTCTGGCCGGAGACGGTGAGATAGGCGTCCGAATCCCAGTCGGTGTCGTAGACCGGGAAATGGATGTCGGTATAGCCCTGCTTGGCGAACTGGATCACGCGCTTGATCAGGTTGTCCGGCACATGGGTCCGGCGCGCGGCCTTGATCTCGCGCCGCAGCACCGGGTTCTTCTCCGGATCGAAGCAGTCGTCGCCCGAGCCCTCGCAGTTCACGCAGGCCTTCAGGATCAGCTTGAGGTGCTTCTGGTTGATCTTCGAGCCGGTGACGAGCGCGGCGACCTTCTGCTCCTCGATCACCTTCCAGTCGATGAACTGCTCGATGTCGGGATGATCGGTGTCGACGATCACCATCTTGGCGGCGCGGCGCGTGGTGCCGCCCGACTTGATGGCGCCGGCGGCGCGGTCGCCGATCTTGAGGAAGCTCATCAGGCCGGAGGACTTGCCGCCGCCGGCGAGACGTTCGCCTTCGCCGCGCAGCCGCGAGAAGTTCGAGCCGGTGCCCGAGCCGTATTTGAACAGCCGCGCCTCGCGCACCCACAAATCCATGATCCCGCCTTCGTTGACGAGATCGTCGGCGATCGACTGGATGAAGCAGGCGTGCGGCTGCGGATGCTCGTAGGCGGACTTGGACTTGGTGAGCTTGCCGGTCTTGAAGTCGACGTAGAAATGCCCCTGGCTCGGGCCGTCGATGCCGTAGGCCCAGAACAGCCCGGTGTTGAACCATTGCGGCGAGTTCGGCGCCGCCATCTGCATCGCGAGCATGTAGACGAGCTCGTCGAAGAACGTGCGGGCGTCCTCCTCGGTATCGAAATAGCCGCCCTTCCAGCCCCAATAGGTCCAGGTGCCGGCGAGCCGCTCGAACACCTGCTTCGACGAATGCTCGCCGACGTCGCGCTCCTTCTCGGGCAGCGCCTGCAGCGCCGCCTGGTCGGGGGCCGAGCGCCACAGCCAGGACGGAACGGTCTCTTCCTCGACCTTCTTCAGCCGCGCGGGCACGCCCGCCTTGCGGAAGTATTTCTGCGCCAGCACGTCGGCGGCCACCTGCGACCAGGACGCGGGCACCTCGACATCGTCGGCGCGGAACACCACCGAGCCGTCGGGATTGCGGATCTCGCTCGCAGTCAGCCGGAACGCCATGTCCGCGTAGGGGGACTGTCCTGCCTTGGTGTATCGCCGTTCGATCCGCATCCTTTGCCCCTTTGTCGTTGACGCGGCAGCCTGCGGGGGAGCCCCACTACATAGCCGCTGACACGTTCCGCCGACACGTTTCCCGCGACGCGCCCTGGCCTCAGGCCGCGCTCGGACTGCTCGTTCAAGTCTTCTCTGTTTTAACGCCTCGCCGTCCCGGGCCTTTGGTGGCCTCGGATTTGTTTGCGGCACGTCCGCGGCACGCTCGTCCCTGGAGGCAACACAAAGCCTCTCTCCGGCGCCGGTGTGGGCGATCGGAGCGGTTACGCAGACCCCTTTCAGGAGAGCGCCCGGCGGGACTTCGAACCACTCGCGCCGAACCCATTCAAGCTATGACGGCCCCTTTCGCTCGTCAAGGCTTAGTATGGTCCCCGTAAAGAAACTCCTAAATGTGGTGGGAAGCTGTGAAATTCGGGGGCGACTCAGGTGCAATGCGGCAAGTATCGGATATCGAAACCGGATTCGGAAGGCTCTCATCCACAGCCGGGTCACGCGGGTGTCATGGAATTGGTGTCAAGGGATAAATCTGCGAATGGGACCCTCGCGGACGTCGGTTCCGACGGGACGAACAGTGGTCGCGCGGCGTCCACGCGCCGCCGGTCCGGGACCTGCGGGCCGGATTGGAGTCGCGGTTGCCGATTCTCGGTATTGACGATCCGTTCTTGCCGTGCGGGCAGGGAACGCGTGTCCCGGGCGAGCGCAGCGAGACCCGGGACCCAGGAGTCCCGGAAAGGTTTGCGCGGAGAATTCTCCCGACGGGGCTCTGGGTCCCGGCTCGCGCTCGCGCGCGGCATCGATGGCATCTCGCCACGCCCGGCGCTCGCTTGGCCGGGACACGAGAGGCTGGCGTTCGGCGCGCCCCGGAATGCCGGCGACGCCAACTCAGAGTCGACCCGCTTGCCGCTACTTCAACACCAGATCGACCTGCAGGATCTCGTTGAAGGGCACGGCCGAGTGGTCGATGCCATTGCCGGCCGACTGGCCGTCGCCGCTCACGGTATAGAGACGACTGCCGATGGCGCCGACCGCAAGCCCGTGGCGCGGGCGCGGCATCGACGGCAGGATCTGCCAGCGATTGAGCGCGGGGTCGTAGGCTTCCACCGCCTTGAACGCCGCCAGGAAGCGCTGGTCCTGGCCCTCGCCGCCGGCCACCAGGATCTGATTGTTGTAGACCCCCGCGCCGATGGCGCTGCGCGCGGTCGGCATGCGCGTCCGCGGCATCCATAGATCGGTGGCGGGATCGTACATCTCGACCAGGTCGACATTGTTGCTGGTGCCGGAGATGAAGGCGGCGCCGACACGGCCGCCGATGACATAGATCTTGTCGGCCACGCCGACCGCCACGTGGTGATTGCGCGCGAGCAGCAGCGGGCGCACCGTCTTCCACGTATTCGCCGCCGGGTCGTACTCCTCGACCGTGGGCATCACGTTGTGCGGCCGCGCGGGATGGATACCGTTTTCGGTGACGCCGGGAAGCGAATTGGCGCCGCCGGTGACGTAAATCTTGCCGTTCGCCACGCCGGCCGCCGCCGCGCCGCGCTTGGTCGGCATCGGCGCGAGCTCCTTCCACTCGTCCGTCGCCGGATCGTATTCCCACGCGTTGTTGACCGGGTTCCAGGCGGGCGCGCCGGAATCCGGATAGGTGAAGCCGCCGAAGGCGTAGATCTTGTTGTTCAACGTCGCGAACGCGACGTGATGCGAGGCAAGCCGCATCGGGCGTTTCTTCGCCCATTGATTGGATGCGGGATCGTATTCGAACACCATCGCCTTGGGCTTCCAGCCCGGTGCAAGGCCGGCAAAGACGTAGAGCTTGCCGCCCGCGGTCGCGCCGAGCACTTCCTCCGATGCTTCCGGGAACGGCGCGCCCTGGAACCAGGGGTTGGCCGCGGTCGGGGCGGCCGGCGCGGGAGCCTGCGCGAAGGCGGTGGCCGCGCTGCATGCGACCAGCATGGCGCCACCCAACGTGGCGCACCACAGGCGCGATGACGTCATCTCTAACCTCCCTTGTCGTGTTCTGACGAAGCCTGTGTCGGCTTCTTCTTGCGGTGCGAGCGAACGGACTGCGCGCCGGGCAGAACATCGAACATAGGCGTGGGCTCACGCCCGAGGCAACGGCTCGGCGGGTCGCGCCGCCGAGCGGCGTCGCTTCGCGCCAGGCGTCCTGTCGCTCCTCATCCTCAGATTTCGCTTCAACGGGATCACGGTGTTGTGTCCGGGCTGCAGTAAGCCTTCAATGTCAACCTTCAAGTATATGTTTTACCTGATGATTCCATCGCCGACGTTCCGGCCGGAACGGGGGCAGCAGCGAAGATATCCTTCGCACTGTGATGCGCATCACAGTGGCGCGCACGCTGCGGTGGCATCTCACCAACAGCAGGCGCTGGCCACTCGGCCTTCCGCTCATGCACCGAGACCAACGGACCAACGTCCGTAGCAAGGAGATGCAACATGAAGACCCTCATCGCCACCGTGGCCCTGGCCACCGTCCTCGTTGCCCCGATCTTCACCCAGGCCGCGACCGCCGCGTCCAACGACGTGACCGTGGGCGGCAAGAACATCGGACAGGATCCGGACGCGAACGTCCGGCTGCAGATGCGCCGCGATTACGGCAGCGAAGGCTTCTGAGCGGGATTCCCGTTCAACCATTCCAGAGCGGCCGGCGTTCGCGCCGGCCGCCTTTCCAGAGCGAGGGACGACGATGAAAACGGCAGCGAAGCAATATGCGGTTACGGCCGCACTGGCATGCGCGCTCGCCCTGATGGCGACGCCCTCAACGCTTGCGCAAACGCGGACCGGAGTGCAGGGCGCCGGCACCTTGGCGCAATACTGCGCCCCGCAGCACGATATTTCGGACCTGCAGCGGGTCTATTGCCGCGATCACGGCTGAGCAACAACGGCAGATATCAACGGCTGAGCATGGACGGCTGCACGTCCGCGTCCGGCGCCTGGAGCGAAATCGCTTCAGATTGAATCAGCATTTCGCTCCAAGTACCGCCCCGCTCAATCGCCCGGCTTGACCCCGACCTGCTGCATCAGCTTGGCGGTCGCGAGCACGTCGTCGCGAAAGTACTTCCCGAATTCGTCCACCGTCATCGGCATCGGCTCGCTGCCGACCTTGGCGAGCCGCTCCTGCACCACCGGGACCTGCATAGCCTTGACCGATTCCGTGTGGATCCGGTCGACGATGTCGCGCGGGGTTTTCGCCGGGACGAAAATCCCGGTCCAGAACAGATAGGCCGAATCCTTAAGACCAAGCTCCATCGTGGTCGGCACGTCGGGGAGCGCGGTCGCCCGCGTATCGGTGCTTACGGCGAGCGCCATCAGTTGCCCTTCCTTGACCAGCGGCAGCGCCGGCGCGAGCGGCAGGAAATAGAAATCGATCCGCCCCGCCATCACCTCGGTGAAGGCTTCGTTCGGGCCGCGGAACGGGATGTGCTGGGCGTCGATCCCGGCGCTCAGGCGAAAGCGCTCGGCGGCGAGATGGGACACCGAGCCGATGCCTGCGGAGGCGAAGTTCATCGCCCCCGGCTTGGCCCTGGCGGCGGCGATAAGGTCGCCCGCCGTCTTGAAGCCTTTGCCCGGCGAGGTCACCAGGACTGTCGGCGTCTTCCCGAGCGCGACCACGGCGGTGAAATCGTTGAGCGTGTCGTAGGGCAGGCTCTTGTAGAGCGAATAGGCGGCGCTGAACGACGAGGAGTGCACCAGCAGGGTATGGCCGTTGGGCTGCGCCTTGCCGACCGCCGTGACGCCGATGGTGCCGCCCGCGCCCGGACGGTTCTCGACCACGATCGGCTGGTTGACCTGCTTCGAGACCTGCTCGAGCACGATCCGCCCGACGATGTCGTTGGCCGCGCCGGCGGCGAACGGAACGATCGCCTGGATGGTCCGCTCGGGCCAAGGCTGCGGCGCCTGCGCCGACGCAGCCTGCGGCATCGCCAACAACAAAGCGCCAGCAAGGTGCCAAGTCCGCAACGAGGCCCGCAATGGGCGAATAGATCATCGTTTTCTCCCGCTCGTTCTTCTTGTCCAGGCTTCTTCTTGTCCATGTCGCCGACGGCAACATAGGCGGGCCAACCCCTCAGGAGCAATGGCAGGCGGGGTGGGTCAACGGGCCGCAGTTCGCGACCGACGCTCGTCGTCCTGCTGGGTGTCTTCCCGCTTGTCCGGCGGAGAGTCTGGCTGCGCGCGTTGTCGGGTCTCAGGCGTATCGACGCGAAGGCTCTCCGCGCGTGCATGCGGCAGCGCGGTCGGATGCTCCTTCTGCAGGAAGGCGATCAGCTGCTCGCGGATGTCGCAGCGCAGGTCGAAGGCGTCGCCGGCCGAGCGCGCGCTCGCCAGCGCCCGCAACTCGATCGAGTTCTCTCTGCTGTCGGTGACCTGCAGCTTGGCGACTTGCCCGTCCCACAGCTTGGACGACTGCACGATCTCCATGAACTTGGCGCGGATGGCGTCGACCGGCGCGGTGAAATCGACATAGAGCAGGACCGTGCCGATCAGGTTGGTCGAGTCGCGGGTCCAATTCTGGAACGGTTTCTCGATGAACAGGGTGAGCGGCACGATCAGCCGCCGCAGGTCCCACAAGCGGACCACCACGTAAGTCGAGGTGATCTCCTCGATGCGGCCGGATTCGTTTTCGATCACGACCTGGTCGTCGATCCGGATCGGCTGCGTGGTCGCGATCTGGATGCCGGCGATGAGGTTGGTCAGCAGCGGCCTCGCGGCCAGTCCCACGACCAGTCCGGCGACGCCGGCCGAGGCGAACAGGCTCAAGCCGTATTGCCGCACCGGCTCGAAGGTCATCAGCACCGCGCTCAACGTCACCACGACGATCAGCGTGTGCAGCGCGCGCTTGAGAATGCGCACCTGGGTGATGTGCTTGCGCGCCAACAGCGTGTCGGCGGTTTCGGCGGTGAAGCGATGGAGATAGACGCTGCTGCCGGTTTCGACCGCGACATGGGCGATCCAGCCGGTCAGCACGATGAAGGCGATCAGCAGCAGACGCCCGAACGAGGCGCTGACGGTTTCGCTGAACGGCGCCGATTGCAGCGCGGCCGCGAGCGCGAACACGACCAGTGCCAGTGCAAGCGGCCCCTTGGTCTGCCAGACGACCGTGCGCAGGAACGGATGGCGGTCGCCGAAGGCACGGCCGAAAACCACGAACAGGATGCGATGCGCGACCAGCGCGCAGATCACGGCAATGAGCAGCACCGCGACCGAGGAGAGCCATGGCGGCGCCCAGAACAACGCGTCGCGGACAGAAGACAACATCGATGCACCATCGGCCATGTCGCGCGGCCGCGTCACGGGGCCAGGATAGGCGTGCGAGCCACACATGCAACCGGCCGCGCAGCCTGGACTTCACGCGGCGATGGTGGCATGAACGCGCCTCCCTCCCGAATTCATTTGGCAAGCCGATGAAAACCTTTTTTCTGCGCTTCTTCACCTGGTGGAACGGGGCGACCTTCGGCACGCTGCTGACCACCTCGCTGTACGGGGAGTTCGTCGGCGAGGACGAGTTCGGCAACCGCTACTACCGCACCAAGGGCGGCAAGATCGATCCGGCGCTGGGCTTCGAGCGGCGCTGGGTGATCTACAACGGCGTCGTCGAAGCCTCGAGCGTGCCGCCATCCTGGCACGGCTGGATGCATCACACCGTCGATGTGCCGCCGACGCAGGAAACGGTCGTGCCGCGCCCGTGGTGGAAGCCGCACCGGCCCAACCTCACCGGCACGCCGGGGGCGCATCGGCCTACCGGCTCGACCCTGGCGCAGGGCCGCAGGCCCAAGGCCACCGGCGATTACAAGGCTTGGCATCCGGGCCGATGACGCCGCCGGGAGGGCGATCGTGAACGGCGGAAGTCGTTCTGGTTATTGAACTTTCATCTGCGGAATCTGATCAATTCGGACGCCGCTGCGCGACGTCCCACCTCTGATTCGCCTTATTCCGCGTGTTAACCGGCGGGGCTGAACCAGGGGATTCCCGCAGGCTTTGAGCACCATCTCGCCGATGGCACGATCGTTCCGTACCGCTTGCTTGATCGCCGTGCCGCTCACGGCCGCGCTTGGCGTCGTTCCGGCGACGGCACAGTTCGTCAATCCCTTCGAGGCCTTGTTTGGTCCGCCACCGCGTCCGCCATCGGGCGTGCCCAGCGGCCGGCAGCAGGCGCCCCAGCAGCAGGGCTATCCGCAGAACCGCGACGACCAATATCCGGACCCGCAATATCAGCAGCGGCAGGCTCCGCCGGCGGGCGGCGTTCAGAACCAGCCCTTGCCTCCGCCCGATGGGACCACGGCGGCGGTGGACCCGCGTGCGCCGGGCGGACCAATGGCGCTGCCTGGTGGGCCCGGCCAGCGCCAGCCGCGCGGCACGCCGCAGCCCGCCGACACCTCGCCGCAACCGGGCGATGAGGTCATTCCCGAGCCGCCGTCGCAAAAGATCACCAACAAGGGCGCGCTGTTCTCCGGCCTCGACAAGATCACCGGCCGCATCATCGCCTTCGATGCCGCCATCGGCGAGACCGTGCAGTTCGGTGCGCTGCAGGTGACGCCACGCATCTGCTACACCCGCCCGCCGACCGAGACGTCCAACACCGATGCGTTCATCGAGGTCGACGAGGTCACGCTGCAAGGCGAGGTCAAGCGCATCTTCACGGGCTGGGTGTTCGCAGCGAGTCCGGGCCTGCACGCGGTCGAGCATCCGATCTACGACGTCTGGCTCACGGACTGCAAAAATCCGGTGGTCGCGGTTACCGCGCCGCCGCCGGAGGCCGCTCCGCCGCCTGTGACCCCGGCGAAGCCGCCGGCCGCGCCGCGGCGCAGCTCGCAGTCGCCGCAAGCCGCGCCACAGCCCGGGGCGCCGCGGCGCTGATCGCAATTGGAATAACGTGAAAGTTGAGAGCCGTGAGCGGCCGCTCGCGCCATCCAGGCGTCAACCCGAGCGATCGTCGGCAAGCACCGCAAGTGCCTGCACTCCCGTGACCGGCTGCCTGGTGCCAAGCGCGCCGAAGTCGCCGTCGCACGCGAGCGCTGCCTCCAGGAGCTTGTGATACTGCCGCCGTGGCACCTCGACCGCGCCGAAGATCCTGAGGTGATCGGTCACGAATTGCGTATCCAGCAGCCTGAAGCCGCCGGCCTTGAGCCGGGCCATGAGATGCACGAGCGCGACCTTGGAAGCATCGCGGGCGCGGTGGAACATGCTCTCGCCGAAAAAGGCGGCACCGAGCGTCACGCCATAAAGACCGCCGACGAGGGTGTCGCCCTCGTAGACTTCCAGGCTGTGACAATGCCGACGGTCGTAGAGCTTGCGGTAGAGGACGCGGATGCGCGTATTGATCCAGGTGCGCGGGCGGTCCGGCTGCGGCTCCGAGCAGCCCTCGAGCACGCCGTCGAAGTCGCGGTTGACGGTGACGGTGAACCGGTCGGAGCGCACGGTGCGGGCGAGCCGCGCCGGCATGTGAAAACGATCGAGCGGAATGATGCCGCGCATCTCCGGCTCGATCCAATAGAGCGCCGGGTCGTCTGCGCTGTCCGCCATGGGAAAAATGCCGCAGGCATAGGCCTTGAGCAGCACTTCCGGCGTGATCTCGATGAAGGCGGTGTCGCGGTTCGCCATAAGGTTGCTCTCAGGCTCCGCCGATACGGAGATTCCCGAAGATAAGATGTGCTAGCGTGGCATGCGAGAGGTTCGCATGCCAACCAGATTTGCCGCGCATTGCCGCCGCGCGATCGTTCTGATCGCGGCATGGCTCGTGGTTCTGCAGGCTCTTCTCGCCGGCGCCGCGATCGCCCAGGCGGGAGCGGCCGCGGCCGCCGATCCGATCGCGGGTGCCACGATCTGCCACGGATCGGGCGCGAGCGGTCCCGTCGATACAACGGCGCCGGAGACCGGCAAGGTCAGGCATCTGTGCTGCGCCTATTGCATGTCGGCGGCGCCCGCAGTGGCTGCGCCCGATGTGCCGGATGCCCTGCAGCGCCGGCCGGTCTCGCGGCAAGTCGCATATTCGAGCTTCATCCTCGTGCTCGCGCATCAAGCCGTGCGCGCGGGCCGATCGCAGGCGCCTCCAGTGCCGGCCTGAACGCGTAGCCGCGCGGGCGAGCGCTTCGCCCGCCGTTCATGCCTTTGACTCCTGGAGATCCAAAATGTTTCGCGAGCTTGTTCTCGGCGCCGCCGGCGCCGTCGTTGCTGTTTGCACCGCCTCCGCCCATGTCACCCTCGAAACCAGGGAAGCCGTCGTCGGCGCGCCCTACAAGGCAGTGCTGCGCGTCCCGCATGGCTGCGAGGGTGCCGCCACGATCGCGCTGCGCGTGCGCGTCCCCGATGGAATGATCGCGGTCAAGCCGATGCCGAAGCCGGGTTGGAAGATCGACACCGTGAGCGGCAAGTACCCGCAGGCCTACAGTCATTTTCGCAACGCCAAGCTCACCGAGGGCGTGACCGAGATCAGCTTCACCGGCGGCAACTTGCCCGACGCCTTCTACGACGAGTTCGTGTTCACCGGGTTTCTCGCCGGCGACCTCGAAGCCGGCAAGCTCTTGTACTTCCCGGTGGTGCAGGAATGCGAAAAGGGCGTTCATCGCTGGATCGAGATTCCCGCCGCGGGCAAACCGGCGAGCGAATATCCCGAGCCTGCGCCGGCCTTGAAGCTGCTGCCGAAGATGTAGACGGCAGGCATGACGAGGCGCGGCAGAAGCGTTGTCGCCGGCTTCATCGGGTTGTTGATCGCGCTGGCGCACGCCGGCGAGGCGTGCGCGCATGCCTCGCTGGTGAGGGCATCGCCCGCCGACGGCGCGGTCGTGCCTGTTGCGCCGCCGGCGCTGAGCTTGACGTTCAACGAGCCGGTCTCGCCGCTGGTGATCCGTCTCATCGGACCAGATGGAGCGTCGATCGCGCCGCGCTCGGTCGTTGGCGAAAACAACACTGTCACGGTCACCGCGCCCGCGAACTTGCAGCGCGGAACGCACCTGCTGAGCTGGCGCGTGATCTCGGCCGACGGGCATCCGGTCGGCGGCTCGTTGATGTTCTCGATCGGCGCGCCGAGCGCGCAGCCCGCGGCGGACGCGGACAGTCGCGCCGAGCGCGGCGTGCGCACGGTCCTGTGGGCGGTCAAGGTCGTGCTCTATGTCGGGCTCTTCGCCGGCATCGGCGGCGCCTTCTTTTGTGCCTGGTTTGCCGAGCCCGTTTCGCGGCGGCGGTCGGAGCCGTGGCTGCTCATGCTCCTCACCGCCGGGCTGATCGCGGCGCCCGCGTCGGTCGCCCTGCAGGGCGTCGATGCGCTCGATCTTCCGCTCGCCGGGTTGACGCGCAAGCTGAGCTGGGAAACCGGCCTCGAGACCTCTTATGGCCTGACCGCGATTGCAGCCGCCTTCGCGCTGTTTGCCGGCCTCTTCGCCTGCCTGGCGGAGTCTTCGCGCCTCGCCCGGGGCTTGGCGTTGCTCGGCCTCCTCGGCGTGGGGCTCGCGCTTTCGCTCAGCGGCCACGCCAGCACGGCACAGCCGCAGCTCCTCAGCCGCCCGGCGCTGTTCCTGCATGCCGTGTGCGTGGCGTTCTGGATCGGGGCGTTGTTGCCGCTCGCTCTGGGCGCGCGTGACGCGGTCTTGCGCGCCGCGCCGCCCGCCGTCGGCGAACTCAGGCGCTTCTCCAACGCGATCGTGCCGGTGGTCGTGCTGCTGGTGCTCACCGGCCTGTGGCTCGCCTTCGTTCAGCTCGATCGCATCGATGCCCTGTGGACGACGAACTATGGTCGGGTACTCGCGGGCAAGCTTGCCGCGGTCATCGTGCTGTTCGCGCTCGCCGCGGCCAACCGGTACTGGCTGGTGCCGAAGTTCGAAAGCTCCGGTGGCGCGGCGGCGCGGCCGTTCGCAATCTCGATCGCGTTCGAGCTTGTCATCGCGTTGGTGATCCTGGGGCTGGTGGCGCTGTGGCGCTTCACCCCGCCGCCGCGCGCGCTGGCCGCGGACGCGCCGATCTCCCTGCATATCCATGGAGAGAAGGCCATGGCCGAGATCGAGATCGAGCGGGCCAAGCAGCGCAGCCCGCAAGCGAGCGTGCTGGTGCTCGATGGCGCGTTCCAGCCGCTCGCCGCCAAGGAGGTTACGCTGGTGCTCGCCAATCCCGCCGCCGGCATCGAGCCCATGCGCATGAATGCGACGCGCGCAGGCGCGAATGGGAGAGCGGGAGCGAATACGAGCACGTGGCGGATCGGCGATCTGCGCATTCCGGTCGCCGGACGCTGGAACCTGCGGGTCGAAATCCTGATCAGCGATTTCGAGAAGCGCATCATCGAGGACACGGTTACGCTGCCGCGCGTGCCGTAAGTCCAAAGCATTAGCGCGTCCGTAACGTTAATTCTTTCGCAATACCTGCGGCAGGATTAACCCGACTTTAGCCACGATCTGAGCGAATTTTCGCAACACTCAAACCATCGGCACACCACTGCGTTACACTCGCAAAGGGGACGCGCCATCACGGCGCGAAAGAGCGGCGAGGGGTGTCATGGGGGACGTAATCGAGATCCGGCGGCGGACCAGGGTGCTGCTGGTCGAAGACGAACCGTTGATCAGCGAAATCGCGGTAGAGGCGCTGGAGGAGCAGGGGTTCGTGGTCGAGGTGGTCACGAATGCCTTGGATGCCCTGCGCCGCCTCGCGAGCGGCCGTACGATCGACATCCTGTTCACCGACATCAATCTGGCCGGGGGCGTGGACGGGGCGACGCTGGCCCGGCGCGCGCGCCAACTGCTTCCCGATCTGCCGGTGATCTACACGTCCGGGCGCTGCGCCATGGACCGGCAGGAGCGGGTCGAGGGCGCCATGTTCGTGCCCAAGCCGTACGATGCATTCAGCATCGGTCGCCTGCTGAACCAGCTGATCGCGGCCAAGGGCGCGCGGGCCCAGTCGTTTGCCTGAGCGGGGCTAGTGCGGTGGATTTGAAGTTCCTATCATTGTAGCCGCGCACTCCTTTAGGAACTTCAAATCCAAAGACCGCACTAGAATTAAAGTTGCTAGTGTCCCTTTGATTCCGAAGTTCGCGTCAGGGGGTGCCGCCAGAGTTTGCGAACTTCGGAATTGGGACACTAGCTCCGACGGGCGGCGGCGACCTTGCCGTTGCCGCAGTGGCCTGCCGGCATGGTCTTGTCCGAACAGTCCGCGACCTCCTGGGAGCGCGCCGCGCACGCGCTCATCCCTCCATCCCGCCGCGCGCCAGGAATTCCTCGAGCCAACGGATGTGGTAATCGCCGTCGATGATGTCCTTTTCGCGCACCAGCGCGCGGAACAGCGGCAACGTGGTCTCGATGCCGTCGATCACGAATTCGTCCAGCGCACGCTTGAGCCGCATCAGGCATTCGCCGCGCGTCTTGCCGTGAACGATGAGCTTTCCGACGAGGGAATCGTAATAGGGCGGGATGGTGTAGCCGTGATAGACGGCTGAATCGACGCGCACGCCCAGCCCGCCGGGCGGGTGATAGTGCACGATCTTGCCGGGCGAAGGCCGGAAGGACACCGGGTTCTCCGCGTTGATGCGGCATTCGATGGCGTGACCGTGAAACTTCACGTCCTGCTGGGACAATTCCAGCGCGCCGCCGGCGGCGACGCGGATCTGTTCGATCACCAGGTCGATGTCGGTGATCATCTCGGTGACGGGATGCTCGACCTGAATGCGGGTGTTCATTTCGATGAAATTGAACTTGCCGTCCTCGTAGAGGAACTCGACCGTGCCGACGCCGAGATATTGGAACTCGCGCATCGCCTTCGCCACCGTCTCGCCGATGGTGTTGCGCGCGGCCTCGTTGAGCGCGGGGCAGGGACCCTCCTCCCACACTTTCTGATAGCGGCGCTGCAGCGAGCAGTCGCGTTCGCCGAGATGAATGGCGTGGCCGCGGCCGTCGCCGAGCACCTGGATTTCGATGTGGCGGGGACGCGCGAGATGTTTCTCCAGATAGAGCGCGTCATCGCCGAACGCCGCCTTGGATTCGGCGCGCGCGGTCGCGATTGCCGTGGCAAGCTCCTCCGGCACATGCGCCACTTTCATGCCGCGCCCGCCGCCGCCGGCTGCGGCTTTCACCAGGACCGGAAAGCCGATCGCGTGCGCGATCGATGTCGCCTCCTGGTCGGAGGAGATGGCGCCGTCCGATCCCGGCACCACCGGAATGCCGAGGCGCTTGGCGGTGCGCTTGGCCTCGATCTTGTCGCCCATCAGGCGGATATGCTCGGGCTTGGGACCGATGAAATGGACGTCGTGCTCCGCCAGGATTTCGGCAAAGCGCGCGTTTTCCGACAGAAAGCCGTAGCCCGGATGCACGGCGTCGGCGCCGGTGATCTCGCAGGCGGCGAGCAGCGCCGGAATGTTGAGATAGCTCTCGCGCGCGGCGGGCGGGCCGATGCAGACGCTTTCGTCGGCGAGCCGCACATGCATGGCGTCCTCGTCCGCGGTCGAATGCACTGCGACCGACGGAACGCCCAGCTCCTTGCACGCGCGCAGGACGCGCAGCGCGACTTCACCGCGGTTCGCGATCAGGATCTTGTCGAACATTTCGGACGGCCAACCTCACCTCTCGGCCTCAGGATGGGGCCGGAGCAATTCACTCGACGATCATCAACGGCTCGCCGTACTCGACCGGCTGGCCGTCTTCGATCAGAACCTGGATCACCGTTCCGCTGCGCGGGGAGGGGATCTGATTCATGGTCTTCATGGCCTCGACGATGAGCAGCGTGTCGCCCACCTCCACCCGGCTGCCAACCTCGACGAATGGCCGCGCCCCCGGCTCGGCCCCGACATAGGCGGTGCCGACCATGGGCGACGTCACCACGCCCGGATGCTTGGCGGGATCGAGCGGCGCGGCGACGGCGGCGGGCACGGGGCCGTCGGTCGGAGCGGATGCGCGCGCCGGCGCAACGGCGATCGCCTCCGCCTGGCGGGCGACCCGCACGCGCTGCCCATCGCGTTCGAACTCGATCTCGGTCAGCCCGGTCTCGTCCAGAAGCTGCGCAAGCTCGCGGATCAAGTCGTGATCGACCGCGGGCTTGTCCTTGGGCGCGTCCTTGTTCTTGCGCTCGCCGGCCATGCCTTCAGCCCTTTTGCCGCGTGTCGATCATCGCGGCCAGCCCCTCGATTGCCAGCGCATAGCCCTCGATCCCGAAGCCGCACAGGCTGGCCTTGGCCACCGGGGCGATGTGGGAATGGTGACGAAAACGCTCGCGCGCGAAGACGTTGCTGATGTGGACCTCGACCACCGGCACATCGATCGCCGCGATCGCGTCGCGGATCGCCACGGAGGTGTGGGTGTAGGCGCCCGCGTTGATGACGATCCCAACCGCCTTCTTGGCGCCGGCCTCGTGGATCGAGTCCACGATTTCGCCCTCGTGGTTCGACTGGCGAAATTCAATCGCGAGCTTGCGCCGTCCCGCGGCCTCACGACAAAGCGTCTCGACGTCGCCGAGCGTCGCGTGGCCATAGGTCTTGGGCTCGCGCGTGCCGAGGAGGTTGAGATTGGGGCCGTTGAGGACGTAGACGGTTTTCGCCATAGACGGTCCGGCGCCGTGACCAGGGAAGGTGTCCCGCTTTATAGGGACCTCGCGCGCAAAGGGGAAGCCAAGCCCGCGCAACGAGATAGCACCACCGGACGCGGGACGGCACCGGTCTTTACCCTTCGCCAGCGCGCCGCAAGTCTTTTGAGGCCTGCAGGCTCACCGGTCGGCAGGGCCGGGTCATGATCCGACCCCATCAGCGGGAGGCCCGGCGCCCCGTCAGCACGTCGCCTTGCCGCAGCGCGCGGAGTTGATCTTTTCCTTGAGCGTATTGGCGCCGACGGCGCCGATGACGACATCGGTGCCGACCACGTAGCTCGGCGTGCCGTTGAGGCCGAGCGCCTCGGCGAGCTTGAAGCTCTCCTCGATCGTGGCCTTCACCTCGTCGCCCGCGATGTCCTTCTCGATCCGGGCGACGTCGAGGCCGATTTCCTTGGCGACGGCGAGCGCGCGCGTCTTGTCTGCCTGCCCGCGTCCGCCGAGCAGCTTCTGATGGAATTCGAGATACTTCTTGCCGGTCTTGTCCTGCATGCGCACGGCCGCCCCAACCTGCGCCGCCTGCACCGAACCCTCCCCCAATACCGGGAATTCCTTCAGCACGAATTTGAGCTTCGCGTCGTTCTTCATCAACTCGACCATGTCGGTCATGGCGCGCTTGCAGTAGCTGCAATTGTAGTCGAAGAACTCGACCACGGTGACATCGCCTTGCGGGTTGCCCAGCGTCACCTGGCGGGGTGAGGCGAAAATCGCGGCGCTGTTTTCCTTGACGGTGGTGCGATGCTTCTCCGCCTCCGCCATCGCCTGCTTCTTCTCGAGCTCGTTCATCACATCCTGCATCAGCTCGGGATGGCTCAGCAGGTAGTCCTTGATGATCTTCTCGATCTCGCCGCGCTGATCGGCGCTGAAGGGTTGCGCGCGCGCAGGAGCCGCGGCCGGCAGGGCCAGAACGACCGCAAACAGCGCGGCAGCGAGTGGGCGCGAAGCAAGTTTCATGGTCGTTGGTCCTTCTCTGATCAATTGCGCCAGGCGCTCTGCGGCGGCTTGTAGCTGGCCAGGTCGTCGGCCTTCACCCAGCCGGGAGAGCCGACCGGAAAACGTGTCTTGGCCCGCGTGGCAATCTCGCGCGCCGTCTTCACGTCGCCGCGCATGAACGCCGCCTGCGCGGATGCGAGGTCGGCGCGGGCGAGGTCGTTCTTCTGGCCATAGGCCATGGCCAGCTGGCTGTAGGCATCGGGCGATTCCGGTTCACGGTTCACGGCGGCCTGCAGGATCGACACCGCCTCGTCGAGGCGCGAGCGATCGCGCGTGGCGATAATCGCCTGCCCCAGCATGATCTGGATCAGCGCGGGGTTGGGGGCAAGCTGGATGGCCTGACGCAGCGGACCGACCGCCTCGCCCGGCTTTCCTGCCTCCAGCAAGGCCTGGCCCTTGAGTTCGTGGAAGTACGGATTTTGCGGCTGCGCCTGGATGAGCGCGTCGATCTGCGCAAGGGCGCCGCGCGCCTCGGAGAAGCGATAGGAGGCGATGGCGCGCGCGTAGCGCGCGGCGAGCGAGGTGTCGCTCGGCGGATAGCGGCGTGCCACCGCTTCCGGCCGCTCGAGAAAGCCGTACAGCTTGGCGCGCATCAAGTCATGGCGCAGCTGCAGCGCCGGCGGATCCTTGTGGTCCCAATACGGGCTCGCTTTTGCGATTCCCTCCAACGCCGCCACGCGCTCGCCCGGCATCGGGTGGGACTGCATGTACGGATTGATGTAGCGCGTCTGATAGAGAATCTGGTCGGCGAGCCGCTTGAACGTCTCGTACATGCCCTTGGCGGATTGCCCGGTGGCGGTGAGAAACTTGACGGCCGCGCGATCGGCCTGGTCCTCCTGGGCGCGCATGTAGCTGAACATCGAATTCTGGATCGCCGAGGTCGGCCCCGCGATGGCGGCCGCGCCGGCCTGACCCACGCCCGAACCGGCGCCGCGGCCGGCGGCGACCATCGCCCCCACGCCCAGGATCATCGCGATGATCGACTGCGTGGTGGCCGCCGCCACTGCCTCGCGCAGTCGCGCCAAATGTCCGCCGGCAATGTGACCGGTCTCGTGCGCGAGCACCCCGATGATCTGATTCGGCGTTTCCGATTCCATCAGCGCCCCGCCGTTGACGAAGATGCGGCGGCCATCGGCGACGAAAGCGTTGAACGAGCGGTCGTTGATGATGACCACCTGGACATTCTGCTGGGCGAGCCCCGCGCTGCGCAGGATCGGCTGGGTGTATTCCCGCAGCAACTGTTCCGTCTCGGCGTCGCGGATGATCGGCGGACCTCGCTGTTCCGCCTGCGCGGGAACGCTGGCGCAAACCAGCGCAGTCGCTGTCAGCATGGCGACAACGCGTGCCGCTGGCGTCGTTCGCCGCGCCCTGATAGGTGTCTGAGTTCCGATCATGTCCGCTTGGCTTCGCACCATGTTCCCGCGCAACCTAGTGGTGCGCCCGAGGACGGTCAACGCGGTACGATCACGTCTGATTGCGGGGCCTCTGCGAACCAATGTGCCCGCAGAAATGCGGCGACAGCGGGGCGGAGTTTGCACGTGACATCAAGGACCTGAACGCGATGTTGGATGCGGCAAGACGGATAATGACGCCTTCGGCGCGCAGCGACGTTCCTGCATTCATGGTGATGGACGTGATGGCGGCCGCGGCCCGCATCGAGGCCGCCGGCGGTCGCGTCATCCACATGGAAGTGGGGCAGCCGGCCGCGCCGGCGCCGGCAACCGCCATTGCGGCGGCGCGGGCCGCGCTCACGTCCGGCCGGCTCGGCTATACCGAGACGCTCGGCATACCGACCCTGCGCGCGCGCATCGCGCGGCACTACCGAGAAACCTATGGCCTCGCCATCGACCCGGCGCGCATCGTCGTCACGACCGGCTCGTCGGCGGGCTTCATCCTGGCGTTCCTCGCGCTGTTCGAGCCGGGGGATCGCGTGGCGGTCGCGCTGCCCGGCTATCCGCCTTATCGCCATATCCTCACGGCGCTCGGCTGCGAGCCGGTGGTGATCGAGACGACGCAGGCGACGCGCTGGGCGATCACCCCCGAGCTGTTGCTGGCGGCGCATCGCAAGGCGCCGCTCAAGGGCGTGCTGATCGCAAGTCCCGCCAACCCGACCGGGACCATGATGACGGGCCAGGCGTTGCGCGATCTCATCGCCGCTGCGGACGCTGCCGGGATCAGGTTCATCTCCGACGAGATCTATCACGGCCTCGATTATGCGTTCGCGGCCGAGACCGCAGCGCGGGTGTCCGACGATGTCGTGATCATCAACTCGTTCTCCAAATATTTCTGCATGACCGGCTGGCGCATCGGCTGGATGGTGCTGCCGGAACCGCTGGTGCGGACGATCGACCGCCTGCAAGGCAATCTCGCCATTTCGGTGCCGACGCTTTCCCAGATCGCCGCCGAGGCGGCATTCGACGGCCGCGCCGAGATGGAGATGGTGAAGCACGGCTACGAGGAGAATCGTCGCATCCTGCTCGACGGCTTGCCGAAAGCGGGATTTGAGAAAATCCTCCCGGTCGATGGCGCATTTTATCTCTATGCCGACGTGGCGCGCTTCTGCGACGACAGTTTCGCGTTTGCGAAGCGCATGCTGGAGGAGACGCATGTGGCCGCCACGCCGGGCGTCGATTTCGATCCGCTGCAGGGCCGACATTTCATCCGCCTGTGCTACGCGGGCGCGGCGGCGGAGATGCACGAAGCGGTGGAGCGGATCGGCACCTGGCTCAAGGCTTGACCGCCGCGAGCGAAATCGCTGGAGATTGAATTAGGATTTCGCTCCCGGTATTTATTCGGTCGCATGATCTTGTCCGAAAGTCTGCAATTTTTCGGGATCGTGCTGTGGGCCGGGAGATATCATGAGCGAGGTTTTTGCTCCACGGCCGCAGCCGGTTCCGGCCGCGCTTCCACCGCTGCTGAGCTTCGCCGCCGGTTTCATCGACAGCTTCACCGTTCTGGCCCTGTTCGGGATGTTCGTGGCGCAAGTCACGGGCAGCTTCGTGCTGGCGGCGGCGGCCTTTGTCACCAAGGAGCAAGGCGCCGTGACCAAGGTGCTGGCGATACCGGTCTTCCTGCTGGCGGCAGTCGTGACAACCTCGCTCGCGGTCATGGTCGAGCGCCGCGGCCGCGCAGCGATCGCCTGGGCGCTGGGGCTGGAATGCGTGGTGCTGACCGGTTTCCTGGTCGTGGTATTTGTCGGGGCGCCGCTGGCCGATCCCAATGCCGTTGCCGTGGTGGTCGCGAGCCTGCTCGGCCTTTTCGCCATGGGAATGCAGAGCGCGACGGTGCGGCTGCTGATGAAGAACGTGGCATCGACCAACGTGATGACCACGAACACCACACAAATCGCCATCGACGCGACCGAACTGGCATTCGCGTGGCACACCCACCGCCGCGTTCCGGCCGATGTCGCTGCCGCCGCGGCCTACCACGCGGCCCGCATGCGCGTCGCAGGCCTGTTTCCGATCATGCTCGGATTTCTGCTCGGGACCGCGGCCGGCACCATCGCCTACGTGACGATCGGACCTTGGGGCCTGCTGCTGCCGGTCGCGATCATGTACGGCGTGTTCGGCTGGGCGAGCGGCTGGCGAGACGCAGGCTAGTGCCCCGATTCCGAAGTTCGGATCATTGTGTGGCACCCTCGTTTGCGAACTTCGGAATCGAAGGACACTAGCATTTCGGACTTGCCGCAAGAATGATGCGGACTTCTGAACCGCCGCACTAGGGCGCTAGCGCATCGCCGCTGCGATATTGCCGCCGTCGACCGTGGTCACGTCGCCTGTGGTTTTCAATTCGAGCGCTTGATGCAGGAATGCCTGCGCCACGTCGTCGGCGGTGACCTCGCGGCCGAGCAGGTTGCCGCGCAGATAATCGTTCTCGCTCAAACCGCGCGCCTTGGCCCGCTCGGCGATGAAATCGTCGGTGAGCAGTCCCGAGCGGATGCGGTCCGCGTTGACTGCGTTGGCACGGATACCATCGGCGCCATAGTCCAACGCGTATTGCCGCACCAGGAACAGCGTCGCCGCCTTGGGCAGGCCGTACGGTCCGAAATTCGGTCCCGGGTTCACCGCCTGTTTCGACACGTTGAACAGCAGGCAGCCGCCGGTGCCCTGCGCCAGCATGATTTTCACCGCCGCCTGCGCTACGCGCTGATGGCCGTAGAAGTTCAACTCGAAACTTTGTCGCAGAACCGCCTCGGGGACCTCGCCGATCCGGCCTTGCCAGGCCGCGCCCGCGTTCGACACCACGATATCGACGCCGCCGAATGCCTCCACCACCCGCTCGAAGGCCGCAGACACGGAAGCGGCATCGGTGACATCGCATCTCACCGCCAGCGCCGCGCCGCCGAGGTTCTTCGCTCTCTCCGCAGCCGCGCCCTCGTCGAGATCCAGCAGGGCAACCTCCGCTCCCGCCGCCGCGAACGCCTTGGCGGTCGCGCCCCCGATGGTGCCGCCGGCGCCGGTGATGACGGCGATCTGGCCGGCGAGCGGCTTTTCCGCCGCGGCGCTGAGCTTCGCCTGTTCGAGCGACCAATACTCCATGTCGAACATTTCGGCTTCGGAGATCGACTCGAAGCGGCCGATGGCCTCGGCATCCGCGATGACCTCGACCGCGCATTGCGCCAGGTCGGCGGCGATCCTTGCATCTTTTTTCGATCGGCCGAGGCCGAACAGGCCAAGGCCGGGGACGAGCGCGACGCGCGGCAGCGGATCGAGCGCCTTCTTGATGCCGCCGACGCGCGCATTCTGGCGTGTGAAGTAGTCCTCGTAGCGCCCGATGAACGCCTTCACCGCCGCGTGCGCGGCGCGCTTGAAATCATCCGCCTTGCCGTTCGCTGGCGCGGCGACCACCAGCGGCCAGTTCTTGGTGCGGATGGTGTGATCGGGCGTCACCACCCCCGCCTGGCTGTAGCGGGCAATGTCGGCGCCGCCGACAAAATTCATGATGTCGGGGCCGGTGCGGAAGTCGAGGATCAGGCGCCGCCATGCGCCCTCGATCTTGGCATCCTTGCGGCTGCACGCGCCGCGCAGGATGGGCGCCACCACGGTGAGCGGCGCGATCGCCTGCGGCAGTTGCGCCGTCACGAACACCGCCGTGCGATTGCGCTGCAGCCGCCCCTCGGCCAGCGTGACGAGCGCGATCATGCGCTCATAGGCGTCGCGCGCGCTGTCGCCGAACGTGAAGATGCCGTGCTTGTGCAGGATCAATCCTTCGACGTCGGGCTTGGCGTCGTAGACGTCCGCCGCCATCTTCGCCAGCGCGAAGCCCGGCATCACGTAGGGAACCACGCTCATCCGTCCGTCATAGAGATCGGCGCAGATGGCTTCGCCATCCGGTTGGTCGACGAGGCTCAGGATGGCGTTGGCGTGTGTGTGGTCGACAAATTTGTGCGGCAGGAAGGCGTGCAACAGGGTTTCGACCGACGGGTTCGGCGCCGCGGGCTCGAGCAGGTTTTCGCGCTGAACGCGCACCATGTCCTCGTCGGTGAGTTCGGTGCGGGCGCGCAGCTTGCGCAAACGGTCGAGGCGCACGGCCGGCAGTCCCGCGGGCTCGATCACGGCCATGTCCGCGCCCGAGCCTTTGACGCAGAGCACCGCGACCTCCTCGCCGAGCAGGTCGGGCACGATCGTCTTCACCGAGGTGTTGCCGCCACCGTGCAGCACAAGCTTGGGATCGCGCCCGAGCAGGCGGGTGGTGTAGACGCGCGCGGCAAGGTCGCGGCCGATGCCCTGCGCAGCGTAGCGCTCGATCGCCGCCTGCGCCTCGCTATCCACCCAGCCGCTTTTCATCGCGCGTTCCTGTCACGCAACCGGACGGCGACCACAGGCGCACGCCCACGGCGACGGTGTGGGGACAACGGCAGGTCAGACCGGGACGCGTCAGCTCCTGCCGAGCACACGCTTGCTCCACCATCCGGAACGGCGCGGGCGATCGCTGCTCTCGTCCTCCGCCGGGCTCGATACCACCGGTTCTGCCGCCGGCATCGGCGGAGCGGCAGCCGCTCCTTCGTCGCGCAGGACCTGGGTCACCGGCTCACGCACGGTCGAGCGCCGCCGCGATCGCTCCGCCGCGGCGGTTTCGGGAACGACTGACGCGGTGATCTCGGGTGTCGAGGTGTGGGCCGGTTCGGGTCCCGGTTCAGGGCGCGGCTCGCTGTTGGAACGGACCTCGCTCTGCGCCCCCACGTCGTGCTGCGGTTCGGCCGTCGGCACCGGCACCGCCGGCGCTTCGGGCTCGGCGTCGGAGCCGCGGTCTTCGGCATTGGCGACCGCACGCTCGAATTCCGGCTGCTCACCGTTGGCGCCCTCCGCCGCAACGCCTTCGCCCTCGCGGCCGCGGCGGTTGCGCCGCCCGCCGCGCCGTCCGCGGCGCCGTCGCCGGCGCTCGGCTTCGCCGTTCGACTCTCCCGGCGTTTCCGCACCGCTCGCGGCGCTGCCGGTCTCGCGCCCTTCCTCGGCCTGGCTCAGGTCATTCTCGCCTGGCTGCGGCGCGAACTCCGCGGCGTGTTCCGGCGCAAATGCGCCACCGTCGCGCTCCGGCTGGGCGGCCTCGCGGCCCTCGCCGCGGCGGCCGCGCCGTCGGCGCCGGCGCTTGCGGCCTTGGCCGCCCTCCGCGCCCTGGTCCTGCCCCTGGTCCTGCTCCGGTTCGCCCTCGGGCCCGGCCTCCTCTTCGGAAACGGCCGTGAAGCGATCTTCCGATTCGGCCGTGTCCTCCGCCTCGAAGTCGTCCTCGTCCTCGTCCTCGTCGATGGTGGCGGGGACGGCGGTTGCCGGCTGCAGCGCCAACGCCTTTGCCTGCTCCAGGCTGTGGACCTGTTCGCCCTTTTCGATGACGAAGGATATTTGTCCTTCGACCGTGGCATCGGCATTGACCATGATGACGATGCGGAAGCGCTCTTCGAGCGCGCGCAGATGGGCGCGCTTGTGATTGAGGAGATAGAGCGCGATCTCGGAGCGCGTGCGCACCGTGAGATTGTGCGTCGCGCCCTTGAGCAGCATCTCATCGAGCGAGCGCAGGAGCTGCAGCGCGACCGACGACACCGAACGCACGTGGCCGGTGCCGCCGCAATGCGGGCATTTCTCGGTCGAACTCTCCAGCACGCTCGAGCGGATGCGCTGGCGGGACATTTCGAGCAGCCCGAAATGCGAGATGTGCCCGACCTGGATGCGCGCCCGGTCGTGCCGCAGGCATTCCTTCAACCGGCGCTCGACCGCGCGATTGTTGCGCTTCTCGTCCATATCGATGAAATCGATGACGATCAGGCCGGCGAGATCGCGCAAGCGCAACTGCCGTGCGATCTCCTCCGCGGCCTCGAGATTGGTCTTGAGCGCGGTGTCCTCGATGTGGTGCTCGCGGGTGGCGCGCCCGGAATTGACGTCGATGGCGACCAGCGCCTCCGCCTGATTGAGCACGATATAGCCGCCGGAACGCAGCTGCATCACCGGCGTGAACATGGCGTCGAGCTGGCTCTCGATGCCGTGGCGGGTGAAGACCGGCAGGTTGTCGCGGTAGGATTTCACGTTCTTGGCATGGCTCGGCATGAGCATGCGCATGAAATCTTTTGCTTCCCGGTAGGCGTCGTCGCCGGCAACCAGGATTTCGTCGATGTCCTTGTTGTAGAGGTCGCGGATCGAGCGCTTCACCAGCGAGCCTTCTTCGTAGACCAGCATGGGCGCGGTCGATTTGAGCGTGAGGTCGCGCACCGTCTCCCACATCCGAAGCAGGTATTCGAAGTCGCGCTTGACCTCGGTCTTGGTGCGGCTTGCGCCGGCGGTGCGCAGGATCACGCCCATGCCCTCCGGCACTTCCAGCTCCTGGGCGATTTCCTTCAAGCGTCTGCGGTCGTCCGCGCTGGTGATCTTGCGGCTGATGCCGCCGCCGCGTGCGGTGTTCGGCATCAGCACCGAATACCGGCCGGCGAGCGAAAGATAGGTGGTGAGCGCCGCGCCCTTGGTGCCGCGTTCCTCCTTGACCACTTGCACCAGCATCACCTGGCGGCGCTTGATGACTTCTTGAATCTTGTACTGCCGGCGCAGCCGCGGCATGCGCTCGGGCACTTCCTCCATCGCGTCGGCGCCGCCGACCGATTCCACGATTTCTTCCTCGCCCTCGGCGCCGTGGCCGTTGACCTCGGTGATGTTGTGGCCGACTTCGACGTCGTGCGCCTCGCCCTCGTTTTTCTCCGCAGCGGTGACGTCGGCCGTTTCGGCGGCGCTGGGCTCGTCCGCGCTGAATTCCTCGCCAACGGTCGGCACCGGCTCGGACGCGCTGCTCGATTCGAGCGCGGCCAGCTCGATCGGGGCTTCTGCGGCGACGGATGTGGGCGACGGCTCTGACGCATCTTCTGTACGCTCGATCGGGACCGGCTGCGCCGCGCCCTCGACCGGCAAGCCCGCGTCCGGCGTCAGTTGTTCGATCGAGTCGGCTGACGGCGCCATATGCTCGGACGCCGCCGCCATGGCCTCGACTTCGCTCTCGGCCTGTGCGCTCTCGACCGGTTCGCTCTTGACCTCGTCGCGGGCGCGGTCGCTTCCGCGCTCCCGGCGTGCGTGACGGCGCCCGGCGCGATGGTCGGCCTCGGCCTCGGCGGCGCGTTGCGCGCGCTCGTCCTCCGCGATCAGCGCCTGCCGGTCGGCGACCGGAATCTGGTAGTAGTCGGGATGGATTTCGCTGAAGGCCAGAAAGCCGTGGCGATTGCCGCCGTAGTCGACGAAGGCAGCTTGCAGCGACGGCTCGACCCGCGTCACCTTCGCCAGGTAGATGTTGCCGCGAAGCTGTTTACGGGAGGCTGACTCGAAGTCGAATTCCTCGACACGGTGGCCACGTAGAACAACCACCCGGGTCTCCTCCGGATGGGTCGCGTCGATAAGCATTTTGTTGGGCATTGAACAATCTCTTGATGACCGGTCGGCGCGCGGCCGCCATCCGTCGCCACACGGGCGGCGCAAGGCGGCGCGACCGGAAACCGGCCTGACGGTGGTTGAAAGGATGGGCCTTGTGCGCGCGCGAGATCGGCGCGAGGCAAGCAGCCAAGCTTGCAGGGGCTGCTGAAGGGGCAACGGCGTCGTTCCCCGACGCCATGTTGCGTTGGCAGCGATCAGTTAAGTTCTCGGTGCGCGGTCGTAGCATGACCTTTGGGCCCGTGACGGGGCGGCAGCGCATGGCATGCGCGGCCGCGAGTTCTCTTGGCTGACGATCTTCGACTCGAAGCGGCTTCGAAAGGATAAGCCGGCGCGCCGTCGCGGGAGGCATCTGCCGCACGCAATACCGGTCATGGTCCACAAGAACATCGGCCTGAAGGCTCGTGAGCGTCGCACGATGAGAGACGCCCCGGAACCGGCTCCGCCCGCGAAACCCCTTCCATCGCGTGTCGGGAAGCAGTCCTTGCGGCGAACCTGCCGGATGTCCGAACGTGGCACAACCGGAACTGTAAAACCGTCAGCACGCTCTTATTAGGGTGCGCGGCAGGCGATGGCAAGGAGCCAGAACAGGAGAGGGAACAGCCCCGCGCCGCCGCCATCGGGCCTATTGCGGGTTAGGTTTGGGTTAACCGTGCCCCCGTAATGGAGTAAAACGAGCTCGCAGGGCTGGAAAACCATGTCTGTTCGCGTGACGAGCTTGGCTTTTCTCTGCGGCGCGATGGTTCTCGGCGGCGCGTCCGCGGCCGAGCGTCCCGGCACAACCGCCCCGCCGGTTCCAGGGTCGAATGATGTGCCGGTGGCGAGCGAGGTGCGGCTCGGCGGCGACGATTCGCAGACGCGCATGGTGATCGATCTGAGCCAGAAGGTCGACGTGCGGGCGTTCACGCTCGCCAACCCTTACCGGGTGGTGATGGACATGCCGCAGGTCACCTTCCGTCTCCCGCCCAGGACCGGGGAGACGGGCCGCGGCCTGATCAAGGCATTCCGCTTCGGCCTCGTCATGCAGGGCGGCTCGCGCATCGTCATCGACCTGGCGCGTCCGGCGCGGGTCGACAAGGCGTTCGTGATCGACGCCGCCAACGATCAGCCCGCGCGCCTCGTGGTCGACCTCGCGGCCAGCGACCGGGAGGCGTTCCTGCGCTCCATCGCGGTCGAGGGCCGGCCGCCGGAGCGCAAGCCGGAGCCGCCCGCGGACACCAGGGCGAACGGCGATACGCGCCCGCTCGTGGTGATCGATCCCGGCCACGGCGGCATCGACAACGGGACCAGGGCGGCGAGCGGGGAGATGGAGAAGACCATCGTCCTCGAGTTCTCGCAGATGCTGCGCGACAAGATCGAAAAGACCGGCAAATACCGCGTGCTCATGACCCGGACCGACGACACCTTCGTGGCGCTGGGCGATCGCGTCCAGTTCGCCCGCGGGCGCCAGGCTTCGCTGTTCATCTCGATCCATGCCGACGCGCTGCGGCGCCGGGAGGGCGACGCCCAGGGCGCCACCGTCTACACGCTCTCGGAGCGCGCGTCGGACGCGCGCGCCGCCCGTCTGGCCGAGGCCGAGAACCAGGCCGATGCCATCGCCGGGCTCGACCTGTCCTCGCAGGAGAAGGACGTGGCCGGCATCCTCATCGACCTCGCCCGCCGTGAAACCAAGACGTTTTCGCTGCAATTCGCCCAAGGGGTCGTCGGGCAGCTCAAGAGCACGGCGAGGCTGCATCAGCATCCGCTGAAGTCGGCAGCGTTCGTGGTGCTCAAGGCGCCCGATGTGCCGTCGATCCTGGTCGAGCTCGGCTATGTCACCAACAAGGCCGACCTGAAATCGCTGATCTCGGCCGAATGGCGCGAGCGCACCGCGGATTCCATCGTCCAGGCGGTGGACACGTTCTTCACGACGCGCCTGGCGGGTGCCCGCCAAAATTGAAGGGAATGTGGCTGAATAGCCTCAGTTTCAACATAAAACAGAGCGACTTAGCGTACGAACTGACCGGTGCGGGAGTGGGTGTCCGGGGAAATCTGCCGCGATCGGACGTTTGGCTGACTGCCCTGAGTTTCCGGGAGACATGGATCGCGCCCGGAGCGGTCGGCGCAGGGGGGACTTCGGCATGAGATTGATGCTGCGCTTCTTGGGTTTGTTGTTCGCAGCAGGGACGATCATATTCGTTGTCGGGGTGGCGGCCGCGGCCGGATTGCTCTGGCACTATTCGCAGTCGCTTCCGGACTATTCCCAGCTCCAGGACTACGAGCCCGCGGTGATGACGCGGGTGCACGCCTCCGACGGATCGCTGCTCGCCGAATATGCGCGCGAGCGGCGGCTCTACATTCCGATCCAGGCCGTGCCCAAGCTGGTCACCAGCGCCTTCATCGCGGCGGAAGACAAGAATTACTACGAGCACGGCGGGATCGACTTCTCCGGCATCGCGCGCGCCGCGGTGCTGTTCGTGCAGCAATACGGCAGCGGGCGGCGCCCGCAGGGCGCCTCCACCATCACCCAGCAGGTCGCCAAGAACTTCCTGCTCACCAACGAGGTGTCGTTCTCGCGCAAGATCAAGGAAGCGCTGCTGGCGATGAAGATCGAGCGCACGTTCTCCAAGGAGAGAATCCTCGAGCTTTATCTCAACGAGATCTATCTCGGCATGGGCGCCTACGGCGTCGCCGCCGCCTCGCTGCTCTATTTCGACAAGTCGGTGCACGAACTCTCCGCCGCGGAAGCGGCCTATCTCGCGGCGCTGCCCAAGGCGCCCAACAATTATCATCCGTTCCGGCAGCGTGAGCGTGCGCTCGAGCGGCGCAACTACGTTCTCGATCGCATGGCCGAGGACCACTACATCACCGTGCCGGAGGCGGAGAAGGCGAAGAAAGAGCCGCTCAAGGTCACGCCGCGGCCGACCGGCGCCCACATCTTCGCCGCCGAATATTTCGCCGAGGAAGTGCGCCGCTACGTCTACGAGAATTACACCGAGAAGAAGCTCTACGAGGGCGGTCTCTCGGTGCGCACCACGCTCGACCCCAAGATGCAGGTGCTGGCGCGCAAGGTGCTGGTCGACGGCTTCGTGAATTTCGACGAGCAGCAGGGCTATCGCGGGCCTCCCAACAAGCTCGACATGGCGAGCGAGTGGGGCGGCAAGCTCGCCGATATCAAGGCGCTGGGCGACATCGCGCCCTGGCGGCTCGCGGTGGTGCTGGAGGTCGAAGACGGCTCCGCCCGTATCGGCCTGCAGCCCGGGCGCGAACCGGGCGGCGCGGTCTCCAAGGAGCGCGAAACCGGCGTGCTTCCGCTCGAAGGCATGAAGTGGGCGAAGCCGAACAGCGGCCCGAGCAAGGGCAAGACCCCGACCAAGGTCTCCCAGGTGTTTGCCGTCGGCGACGTCATTTATGTCGAACCGCTCGCGGGCAAGGAGGGCCAGTTCCGCCTGCGCCAGGTGCCCGAGGTCTCCGGCGCCATCGTGGCCATGGATCCGCAGACCGGGCGCGTGCTCGCGATGGTCGGCGGCTTCTCCTACGACCAGAGCCAGTTCAACCGCGCGACCCAGGCGCTGCGTCAGCCCGGCTCGTCGTTCAAGCCATTGGTCTATGCCGCCGCGCTCGACAACGGCTATACGCCCTCGACCGTCGTCATGGACGCGCCGCTCGAGATCGATACCGGCAGCGGCATCTGGGCGCCGGAAAACTATTCCAAAAAATTCTACGGGCCTTCGACGCTGCGCTTCGGCATCGAGCAGTCGCGCAATGTGATGACGGTGCGCCTCGCGCAGGATGTCGGCATGCCGCTGATCGGCGAATACGCCAAGCGTTTCGGCGTCTACGACAGCCTGCCGCCGTATCTGTCGTTTGCTCTCGGCGCCGGCGAAACCACGCTGCTGCGCATGGTCGGCGCCTATGCCATGTTCGACAACGGCGGCCGGAAGATCCAGCCGACCCTGATCGACCGCATCCAGGACCGCTACGGCCGCACCATCTACCGGCACGACTTGCGCGAATGCCGCGGTTGCGGCGCCGACAAGTGGGCCAACCAGAACGAGCCGACGCTGCTCGACAAGCGCGAGCGCGTGCTCGACCCGATGACCGCCTACCAGATCACGTCGATGATGGAAGGCGTCGTGCAGCGCGGCACCGCCACCGTGGTCAAGGAGGTCGGCAAGCCGATCGCCGGCAAGACCGGCACCACCAACGACGAGAAGGATGCCTGGTTCATCGGC
>CAWIGD010000065.1:12500-93774 GCA_963835165.1 uncultured Alphaproteobacteria bacterium | reverse complement strand
GGCTAACGGTACTCGTGGCCCGCTGGCAACTCATCGCTCGCATGCGTCGCCTCCGAGACGATGCGACCCTGCAAATCGCGTCGATGCTCGCTGCTGCAGCGAACTCTGAAGTCGCCGCCAAGCGACGACTTGTCGGATAGCCGGCTATCGCAATGGCAGCCCTATACCGGCCTGCAGAGAATCTCCAGGCAATCTCCAAAGAGATTCAAGCTCGGCTTCAAGCCTGTCACCTCTTCTGCTGCTAAGCACTAGTGCCCCGAACCCGAAGTTCGCGCACACCGTGCGGCGAATACGATCGCGAACTTCGGGTTCAAAAGGGGCACTAGAATCATAGAGTTGCTAGTGGTCCGTGGATTCCGAAGTTCGTATCTGAGCGTGCCGCGAGTGCTGACGAACTTCGGAATCGGACCACTAGAGCCACGCTGCGCGTGGCCGGGTCACGGCTAACGCACCTCCGCTCGGGCGAGAACCTTCGAAAGACCATGACAATGGCTAGGAGGTGGGTCGTCTAGGAGGGCGGGTCGTGGCGCTCCGACAACATCTCCATTCCTGGTGATCTGCAATTCGTGTCGGGCATGCCGGCTGAGATCCGCATCCGGACGCAGACCGGGTGCCGCTCGACGATCTGCTCAAGCCGATGCACGAGCAGATCGGGCACGCCCATCGTCGGGGACCGGTAGAAGGCTCGGGTCCGGTTCGCGGCACACCCCGAAAGTCCGCTCAGATGTTTTGACGACCAGGAAGCCCAACAACAGTCCCGACAAGAAGGGGCCCGCGGATGACATTCGCAGACATCACGCTTGCAGTGTTCACGTTCCGCAACAGCGTTCGCCTTGTGGGCTACATTCCCCAGATCGCCAAGGCGGTCAGGGACCAGAGTGGCGCGGAAGACATCGCTATTGGGACGTGGGGCGCGACCTTTAAGCGGGCGGTTGGCTGGGTCGGACTCGTCTGCGCTCCGCTCTTCATTCTAGTATTCTTAGCAGTACCACCGGTAGGCCCATATATTGGCTCGGTCCTGATCAGTAACGTCATCCTCATATTAACTTTGTTGTCCGTGTTTGCAGGTTCATTGGCAGCAGGCCTGGCTGGCTTCGCGTTTTCTGCAATTTCGGGAGCGATGCTCTTTCACTGGCTTGCGCCGGTCCAAGTCGTGCCGTTGCTTCTCGCCTGCAGCATTACGACGCAACTGCTTAGCATCACAAAGCTCTGGGGCACGATGCGATGGCGTCAGTGCACGCCTTACCTCGTCGGCGGCTGTGTTGGCATCCCCGTTGGAGTCAAGCTGTTGCAGTATTTCAGTGCGTATGCCTTCGCGGCGGGATTTGGCATATTGTTGGTTTGCTACAGCGGCTTCATGCTTCTACGTCCACGTTTCACCATTCAGAGCGGCGGACGCCTTGTCGAAGTTGCTGCTGGCTTTGCCGGCGGTGTCACCGGCGGGGCGACCGCGTTTCCGGGCGCCATTCCAACGATCTTGTGCAACGTACGCGGCTTATCGAAAACGGAGCAGCGCGGCGTCGTTCAACCATTCATTTTCCTGATGCAGATCGCGACGCTCATCTATTTTTCTAAGCTCGGCATTCTGGGCTCGGTGACGTTGACAACCTATTTTTGGTGCTTGCCCGCGGTCGTCGCTGGAACATGGCTGGGGCTTCGTCTTTTTGATCGTATTGACGACACCAAATTTCGACGTGTCGTGCTGATTTTTCTGCTCATCTCAGGCGTTACCCTCGTGCTTTGACTGTCGCCCCCGGTTCGGCCGTGCTGAGCAGGCCGTTGGCGGCCGCGCGATCGCCGATCTCGTCCGGGTCATGAGTTTAAATTCGCGCCGAGCATCCGCGTCCGCACGCAGCCGGAGAGCGCGGCCTATGTGACGCTGATATTGCAAAGCGAGTGTCGACAACGCAAGCCAGCCATTCTCGCGCGCATGGCGCCCACCCTTGCCGCGCTCTGGTCGCGACATACTTGCGCGTCCCCACCGCCTTCGCGTGGTGCGATCGCGGCAACGCTTCCACCGCGCGGGGGCAGGGATGTGCTGCGCGCGATGTGCTGCTCGCATGCACGGCAAAACCCGCCACGTGACATCAGGTTCTTCCCGCCGGCGTCACGAAAATTTCGCAGAACAAGCGCGTGCGCGTCGGTGTTGACCGCGCGTGTGCTCGAAACCAACTTGGAGACTGATATGAAGACGATCGTACTGGTGCTTTCTCTCATCGCTTTGGCGGCCCCGGCCCAGGCCGCGCAGAAAACCCAATCGAGACACGACAGTCAGTCGCTCGAACAGAAGTGCCGCCAAATGGTCGGCAAGGAGCAGTACGAAGGCGAGGGGCGAAGCCACATGGGCCAGATGCAGGCGCAGCGCTTCAGCGACTGCATGATCGGCATGCCGAATTGATCTCGCGCCGCGGGCGCGCTGCGCACGCCCGCGCGCATCATCTGAACGTCCATCGGTGGCAGGCGGGGCGCGACGACCATATCGTCTTCGACCCTGCCTGTTTGCATGACGGCGGCGCAAGACGCTCTGGCTCCAACCAGCGAGGCGGTGTCTAGCCAATACGTCGTCGCGTGCTACCATCGCCGTGCGGCGTTGGTGGGCTAGGCAGGGATGGCGGGGCGACCCGCGATCCTCCCCGATGCCGGCCATCGCCGCACTCGGTTTCAAGCGCGCGCAGGGGCCCGCACCGTTGCCGGTGCCAAAGCCCGAGGCTGGTTTGAGCCCAGTGCAGGACCAGATCGCCGTTGAGGAATTGAGCGCTGCCGCTTCTTGTGCGCCCGGCTCGTCGCCGCCGGCGGCGAGGCGCTAAGTAAGGGCGTGTCCCGGGCGCTGCGCAGCATGGTGCGCTGCAGACACCGATCTCGGGTCTACCCGAGATCGGCACTCAAATATGCGCAAGTCGGGTAAACCCGACTTGCGTGGACCGTTACACACACCGCCTTCGCGACGGTCCCGGACCAGCGGTGCACCGCTTCGCTATCGCTCGCGCTGCACCGCATCCGGGACACGTCAGACCTTATCTTAGAGGCTGTGGCAGCCGTCCTGCGTCCGTTCGAACGGGAACCGCGTTAGTTCTTTGCCAGGAACGCGCGCGCCGCCGCGAGGTCGGGCCGGACGGTATCGGCGTTGCCCGCGAGCGTCGTGAGCTGCTGGTAGTAGTCCTTGGCTTTCGCCTGGTCGCCCAGGCGCTCGGCCGCCTTCCCGGCGCCGGCGATGGCGTTGAAGCGGTTCGGCTCCTTCTTGATCGTCGCTTCGAATGCGGCGAGCGCCTCGCGCGCCATCCCGCGCTCAAGCAGCATGATGCCGTAGAGTTCGCGCGCGGGCTCCGGCACCCCGGGAGTCACCGGGCTTTTCTCGGTCTTGTCCTCGGCATCGGCGGCGGCGCTCATGGCCTTGAGCGCGTCGTCAGGCTTGCCCTCGGCATCGAGCAGGAATGCGGTCGCGACCTGCCGCTGGATGTCGACCTGCTCCGCCCAATAGGCATCCTTCGCCTCGCGCAGCTTGTCGCGCAACTCGGCGAGCTTGGCGATGTCGGCTTTGGCCGCGTCCGGGTTGCCGGAGCGGGCTGCCCCCAAGGCGCGCGCGAAATGCGTCATCGCCTGGACATGGGCGAACTGTGTCGGCCGCACCGGCAGCTCCGCCGCTCCCTTCCAGTCGGCGCGTTCCACCATGTAGCGCGCCGGCGAGGCGGCCAGCGCATAGGGGCCGGGGGAGACGTTCGGGTTCACACCCGTGATCGCATTCATCTCGTCGATGACACCACGCGCTTTCGAGTCCTGCGCGAGCTGCAGATAGGCATAGACCATGTAATCCATGGCGTGCAGCTGGTCGGTGAACTCCTTGTCCGTCTTCGCCGCGCGCGCAGCGGCCGTGTTGGAGCCGATCGATTCATTCCAGTAGCCGACGCGCGTGAAGATGTGGGAGGGCATGTGCTGCGCGTGCGGCGCGGCCGGCGCGATCTCGGAATAGCGCTTGGCGGCATCGATGCCTTTGTCCGCCAGGGCCGGAGAGTCGTAGAGATGGATCAGGTAGTGGGCGACGCCCGGGTGCCGCGGCTGGCGCTTGAAGATCTGCTCCAGGATGGCCGCGCCCTTGAGCTGGTTTGAATAGGTCTTGTCGTTGGGCGAGGCTCCGACATTGAGCGTGATGGCGTAGAACAGCTGCGCTTCGTCGTCGGCCGGATTGCGCTGCGCCACCGTCTCCATCGCCTTGAGATAGGACTGCACCCGCGCGCCATGCGCGATCTTGTCGTAATCGGTATAGAACACCAGCAGCGCGTCGATGAAATCGCGCTCGCGTTCGGTCTTGGCGCCGACCGCCTTCGCTTTCTGGATGGCGGCAAGCCCGAGCGGGAGATTGGGGGCGGGCGGCGGGTTATGTGGGTTGTTGAGCAGGCTCAGCGCGATGCCCCAATACGCGATTCCGCATTCGGGATCGGCCTTGAGAGCCTCCTCGAAGATCTCCTTGGATTCGCGGTACCAGAACGAATGCTGGTAGCGCATGCCGCGGTCGAACCGCCGCTGCGCGGTCTCGTTGCACGAGGTCGCGAAATGAACGGTGCCGAACCGCTGGTCGGTCTCTTCCTGGCCCCAGGCCGTCTGCCCGCATGAGATGCAAGCCGTTGCCGCGACGGACATGGCCGCTGCCGACCACAGGCCCAATTTCGATGTCATAGCCGAGCTCCCTTGTTTGGCGACGTCACAGGGTGAGCGCGCGCCGAGCGTGCGGACGTCGAAAGACGCGTGCCGGCGGCACCCGCTATGGGAACTAACCCGAGTATTGGAGCGAACGCCTACTTTGAGGAGATGTGCGCTTCGGTACGCCGTTCGTCGTCAACGGTTCCGAGGCGCGCAAGTCCCGCTCGTATGTCGTGGTGCTTCACTAGGCGTGTTTTGGCCGGAAGACAAGGCGTTCGGACGATCGCCCGCGTTTGATAGCCGGCGGCTATTGCGTGCGCCTTTTCCAACTGACCCTCCGCGATGATGGTCGGTGCAGGCCGAGCGAAAGCCACGCGAGGGGCGAGCCCTCCCGGGAGCACCCGGGAAAACGCGGGAGAGATCAAGTCGCCCTCGTCGCCGCGGCTTCATTGCGAACCTTCAAGCCCGAGCTGCTTGACCAGCGCGCCCCATTTCACATGCTCGGACGCGATGTAGCTGCGCATCGCGTCGATCGACGGGCTGTCGTTCGGAATGAGCCCGATGGCCGAGATTCGTTCCCGCATCTCCGGCTGCGCCATGATCAGTTTCATCTCGGCATGCAGCCGGTCGACGATCGGCCTCGGCGTCTTCGCCGGCATCAGCAGCATGTGCCAGGACACGCCTTCGTAATCCGGCGCGCCGGAGGCTTCGGAAAACGGCGGCACATCGGGCAGCAGCGGCAGCCGCTGCGACGCCGACACCGCGAGCGCGCGCAGCTTCCCGTCCTTGATCAACGGGATCGAGAGCCCGGCCTCGAGGAAGCTCGCCGCGACGTGGCCGGCGGTGAGATCGGTGGCCAGCTGCGCGGTCGAGCGATACGGCACATGCGTCGCCTCGAAACCGAACCGCTTCTTGGCGAACTCCATCGACATCTGCTGCAACGAGCCGGCGCCGATCGACGCGTAGCTCAGCGGCGGATTGGACTCCTTGGCCAGCTTGATGAATTCCGGCACGGTCTTCGCGGGCAGTCCGGGATAGGTCGACAGGATGAACGGGGATTTGACGTAGAGCGAGATCGGGACGAAATCCCCAGGCGCGTAATTGAGGTGCTTGTACAGCGTCGGATTGATCGAGAGCGCGATGCTGGTCAGCACCACCAGGGTGTGGCCGTCGGCCGGCGCGTTCGCGACCTGGTTGGCGGCGAGCGTGGTCGCGGCGCCCGGCTTGTTTTCGACGATGACAGGCTTGCCCAGCGCCTGCGACAGTTTCTCGGCATAGAGCCGCGTCAGCACGTCCATGCCGGTGCCGGCCGCGAGTGAAACCACGATGGTGACAGGCTTGGACGGGTAATCCTCCGCCCGCACCGGCGACGGCAGCGCCAGCAGGGCCAGCGCGGAGAAAGCGGCCATGAGAAAAGTCGCAAGTCGTGTCATCGCGTGTCCTCGGCTCGTGGCTGTTGCGGAATAACGCGCGCAGCATTGGGCGGTGTTGCGTGGCCGATTGCAAATTAATTTCTCGTCTCCAAGCCAGCGCGTCGGGCGCAATAGCGAGAGCGTATTGCGCCGACCCGCGTCGCCCTCGCAATACGTTGCGGCTATGGCGCCATGCAAAATCCGAGTCCGTAGGTGGGCAACGGGTGTGCTCGCCGCACTCGTGCCCCGGCCAAGCGAGCGCCGCCACTGTCGCGGTGGTCCGCAGCGCTCACGCGCGAGCGCGAGCCGGGGCCCAGGGCCACATGGCACTGCCAGCGCATGCAGCCCCCTGGGTCCCGGGTCTCGTTCGCGCGTGCCAGCGCACGCGCTTCACTCGCCCGGGACACGCCGGCGCGACGCGCGGAAGAGGCGGATGCGCTCGCCGCGAATGGCATAGTCCGTAGGGTGGGCAAAAGGCGCCGCGGCAGGCCCATAACGCCGTGTATCGCCGCGTGGCCATGATGATCGACAAACCGAGGTCCTGTGTGGCCGGTCTCACAATGATGTCGGCACGATTGGGTTATCTTTCCCGCAGGCGATCGGAGCACACATTCTCGGAGGAGAGTGTCATGAGGAAGATCGGGCTCACTATCGCGGCAGCTGCAGCGGTGTTGACCTCTTTCGTCGCTCCCGCGAACGCAGGATGCAAATCGGTCACGAAGATTTTCGAATCCGGCTCGCGCACGGTGACGCAAAAGGTAAAGGTCTGCGACAATTCCGGTTCCGAAGCGAACAATTCGCAGGGCGGCAAAGGCTCCGGTTCCCAAGGGAGCGGTTCGCAGAGCGGCAAAGGCTCCGCTTCCCAAGGGAACGGTTCGCCGAACAGCAGACGGGTTATCATCTTGATCCGACCGGTCCCGGTCCGGCCAATCTTTGTCCGACGGGTCTTTGTGGGGCCGGTCCTTTAGACGCCTTGCGTTGCGGCGCTGGCTTGGAAGGCTCACGGCGGCTCGCCGTGGGCTCCGCGTGAGCGGGGGCGGTGCTGTTGCGCGCCTTCAAGCCCGGGCTGCTTGACCCGCGCGCCCCATTTCACGTGCCCGGACTGGACGTAGCTGGGCATCTCGTCGATCGACCCTATCGCTGACTTGTTGGCAGGCTTCGCTTTTAGCGGCGCGGTACGGCGGGCTTCCTCTTCCCGTTTTTCTTGAGCGTGGGTCTTCCGAAAAGCTGCCACACGCTTAACGATTTCCGAGAGGTCGCCGACATTGTTGACCGCAGGCTCGATTGCGAACAATGGGCAGCGCATTGTCCTTATTGACCGGAAAGCCCAGCCGAGGTTATTGTTTATGAAACTGCGTTTCATTAGATGAAACATGCCGAAGACCCTCCTAGACCGTCGAGCAAGAAAGTTAAGGCTCGAGGTCGCAGGTCCCGCAACCGAGACCGTCGACCTGTCGCTGCGCTTGTTGGAACGACTCGCAAGTTCGAGAGAGCCCATCGGCGTTTCGGACCTGGCCCGCGAGTTTGGGTCTTCGAAAGCGACTGTCTATCGTCATCTTCAGGCTCTTGTGCGCCACGGTTTCGTGCATCAGGAGCCCACGACGATGCGCTACGCGGCAGGAATCAAGCTGTTCATCCTCGGCGAGCGCCTTCGGGAGCGTTTCGACATCATCGCCGTCGCACGCGAGGACATGGCGCGGCTTCGGGAAGATACCGGCCAGCCGGTGACCTTGTCAGCGCTGATGGAGAACCAGGCCGTCATCCTGGAGGTCGTGCAAGGGCAAGCGATTGTAAATTTCGGAACGCAGCCTGGAACCGTGCTCGATCTTCATGCGAGCGCCCACGGGAATATCGCCCTGGCGTTCGGTCCAGAACATCTCATGGCCCATTGCCTTGCCCGGCCACTCAAAGCCTGGACTCCGCAAACGATCTGCTCACCAAGCGCCCTTCAGCGCGTCATAGCGCAGGTGAGAGCGCGCGGCTGGGCCACGGCCCCCAATCGGGTGTTACAGGGAGTGAACGGACTCGCTGCCCCGCTCTTCAATCACGCTGGTCATTATGCAGGGGCAGTCGCTATTGCGGGCTCCATCCAATATATCCCTGCCTCGCCCCCTCCAAGCCAGATCAAGGCTGTTACGCACACGGCGGAACGGATTTCCCGAAAGCTCGGATGGAAAGGCCGATGAACGAGCACGAGCAATGGCACCTGACCTCGGAGGCGGCCGAACTGTATGAGCGTTATGTCGCCCGGTACATCCTCGGTCCTTGGGCACCTTCCCTCGTCGATGCCGCTCATGTGACTGTTGGTGAGCGCGTGTTGGACGTCGCTTGCGGGACGGGCGTCGTTGCTCGAATTACGGCGCAGCGTGTCGGTCCCACCGGACGCATTGTTGGACTCGATCTGAATCCCGGAATGATCAGGGTCGCGCAATCCCTCCCAGCACCGGTTGGTGCACCGATCGAGTGGCTTGTGCGCAGCGCCGTCGATCTTCGATTGGAGGCTGAAAGCTTTGACGTGGTTCTTTGCCAGCAGGGACTTCAGTTCTTTCCTGACAAAGCGCTCGCGCTGCGGGAGATGCGACGCGTGCTCCGTCGTAGCGGCCGTCTCGCACTCAGCGTGTGGAATAACGTCGGACTCTATAACAGCGCCGTCGGTGAAGCGCTCGTTCGATTTGTGGGCAACGAAACAGCCGTCCGCTTTTGCGCATCGCGGCAAGCACCTGCCAGAGAGGAATTGGAACGTCTCGCAAGAGAAGCGGGCTTTTCCGAGGTAGCAGTGCACGTCGATCGGATGGATGTCCACCTCCCGAGTCTGGATCAATTCACGCTGCACCACTTGGCAGCGACACCGATCGCACCCGTCGTCGCTGCCGCAGCCCCTGAGACACGCGAGAGGCTTGGAGCAAGCGTCATGGAGCAACTGCAACGCTATGCCGACGAGGATGGGGTGACCTATCCCGAAGAAACACATGTGCTGACAGCTCACGTCCGATGACCCCGAAGGAGTCCGGCCAAGAGGAGGCGAATATGCAAAACGTTCCGACGTCAGCTTTTACGGCGACATGCTGCGCGACCTATGCGAGGCGCATGACTGCGCGCCTGCTGCTCGCGTTGCTCGCGGTCGTACTCGTCGCCGCGGCATCCGGGCCGGGACATGCCCAGTCTTATCCCGAGCGGCCGATCAAGATCGTCGTGCCGTTCCCGGCCGGTGGTCCGACCGACGTCGCAGCCCGGCTGGCCGCGCAGTCGCTCTCGTCCCAACTTGGTCAGAACGTCGTCGTAGAGAATCTTGCGGGGGCAGGCGGCAGGATAGGTACCAAAGCGGTCGCCGAAGCGAAGCCGGATGGCTACACGCTGTTGTTGGGCGGTACGAACATCAATGCAGTTGCTGCGTGGCTCTTCTCGAATCCTGGTTTTGATCCGATCAAATCCTTTGCCCCGGTCGCTACGCTCACGGTTGACTTGATGGCGCTAGCCATATCGCCACAGGTGCCCGCGGACACATTTGAGCAGTTCGTCCAGCATGCGAAGAAGAATCCCGGCAAACTGAGCTACGGTGCCCCTCCAGGAATTTACATTCATTACGCTGCCGAGTTCTTCAAGGCTAAGACAGGCACGGACATCGTCTTTGTCCCTTACAAGGGCGCCGCTCCAATGATCACGGACCTGCTCGGTGGGCACATCGATATGCTCTTCAACAACAGGTCCACCCTGCTCACGCACTTCAAGGCACGCAAGTTGAAGGCGCTTGCGGTGACAAGCGAAAGCCGCTGGCCGGAGCTGCCGGACACGCCGACCATGACGGAAGTCGGAATAATCGGATTTCCGCGGGAAGTCATATTCGGATTGCTCGCGCCGGCCGGCACTTCGACGGCCATTATCGACAACCTCAACCATGCCCTCAACGAAGGCCTAAGATCTGCGGACGCGCGCGCCGCCTTGGCAAAGATCGGCATGGAGGCAAGGGCCGGAACGGCGCAGGACTTCGCCGCCGCGCTCGCGGTGCAGGTGCACGAGTGGAAAAGCGTCGTCGACGCGACAGGGATCAAGGTGGACTGAACGTCTTGGCTGGCGCGCTCGTCATCGCTACGTCAACGTTACCGGTCTTCTGATGAAGCAGGGGGAGCAGACGCGCGGCGTGCCGCCGGCCGCCGGTCGGCGCCACGTGTGCAATCTGGCTCCGCGATTTGCTGGTGCTGGCGCGCCGTGCTTACCGGGTGATTACCGCGTCAGACCAGTGGTCACGATTCGTTGTTTTAGAGATTGGAAGAACACTAGCGATTTCAAATTGGTGCCCCTGGCCGGACTCGAACCAGCACAATGTTGCCATTACCTGATTTTGAGTCAGGCGCGTCTACCAATTCCGCCACAGGGGCAAGCTATTGACATATAACGATAAATGAAATCTAGGCAACACGAAAAAAACGGTCGATGGTCACCAAAATGGTCGCGAACCGATCATTTCGAAACGCGGCCGTTTATAGCAGATCGAAACGCCGCGTCGAGCCTCGCTGCAGCATCGGCCTGCATCGTATCGGTGACGTGCGAATACAGGTCCATGGTCGTAGTGATGGTGGAATGCCCCAAACGCTCCTGAGCGATTTTCGGATGCACTCCATCGGCCAGGAGCTGAAGATTTTTTTTGCCGCACCTTCGGGGCAGCAGCGCAGCCGAAATCCGCATGGCCGATCGACTTTTGCCATGATTTCAGCCAATTGTGTCGCCGGGCGCGACAGGGGCAAGGGATTGCCAGTGCTTTCGGCACGCCAGTTCATTGGGGCTGCAACGACAGCGTCGTCGCTGATTACCGGCGCATTCCTTCTGGCTCTCGCGGCGGGGAACGCGCGGGCGCAAGGCTCGGCGTCCGCCTGTGACGCGGCGGGCGAGATCGCGCTCCTGCCCTCGCCATGGGTGCCGTGGAAGGGCGCCTCGCTGCGCGTCATGCTCGTGACCGAAAAGCCGCTTCAAGGAGAGCTCTCGCTGACCGGGCCCGATGGCAGCGTGGCCGCCACCTCGCGGGAGCGCCATGGCGGCCCGCCGTATTTCTGGTTCACCGAGATCAAGGCGCCGGCGGCGGGCTCCTGGCATGCGACGCTCACGCCCCAGCAGGCGGGAGCAGGCTGCGGCCCGATCACGCGCGAGATCAAGGTGCGCCCGGACAAACCGGGCGGGCCGGGCTCCGCGGCGGGGAGCACCTGGCCCTTGCGCAACACCTGGAATCGCGCAAGCGAGAACCTGTTCTCCGCCTGGATCGAGAAACTGTTCGACGATCCGCTCGATGCGGAGCCGTCGTGGCCGGCGTTGCACGAGGTGGTGCGCGACCCCTCGCGCAATTTCCTGTTCAACCATCTCGGCCTCAACGAAGACGCTAAAATCTATCTTCGTCCCGACTGCGCCGATCTTCCCTACACCTTGCGAGCGTACTTCGCGTACAAGATGGGGCTGCCCTACGGCTTCTCGAAGTGCTCGCGCGGCGGCAGCGGCAGGGCGCCGACCTGCCCGCAATGGTTCAGCTTGCAGAACGCCGAAGAGGCCAAGCCCCCGCCGCCACCTCCAGTCGCGGCGCCCATCCCACCGGCCGTGAGCGGATATTTCGGGTTTTCGAGCGCACCAGCGCCGCGAGCGGCGCCGGCTCCGCAGCGGACCGGGCCCGCGCCGGCATTCACTGAATTGGTGCAGATCGTCTCGGACAGCGTCCATTCCGGCTCGGGGCGCACCGCGCTCGCCGACAACAACACTGATTACTATCCCGTGCCGCTCTCAGCGGACACGTTGCGCCCAGGCATCGTCTATGCAGATCCTTACGGGCACATCCTGATGATCGTGCGCCGCGTTGCGCAAACGGAGGACGCAGCCGGCATCATTCTGGCCGTCGACGGCCAGCCCGACGGCACGGTCGCGCGCAAGCGCTTCTGGCGCGGCAACTTCCTGTATGCGCAGGACCCCGCACTCGGCGGTCCGGGATTCAAGCGCTTCCGTCCGGTGGTGGTCGCCAACGGCGCGATGCGGCGGTTGATCAACGCCGAGATCGCGAAGAACCCGCAATACGCCGATTTCTCGCTCGATCAGTCGCAGCTCGGTGTCGAGGACTTCTACGACCGCATGGACGATGTGATGTCGCCCTCGCCACTCGATCCGACGCGAGCGATGAAGGAGGCGATCACGTCGCTCGAAGAGCAAGTGAAAGTGCGCGTGACCTCGGTCGAGAACGGGCGCAAATTCCAGAACAGCAAGCGTGGCGAAGCGACCATGCCGGACGGCCCGGCGATCTTCGAGACGAGCGGTGCGTGGGAAGACTTCTCGACGCCTTCGCGCGACTTGCGCTTGTTGATCGCGATCGACGTGGTGCTCGGCTTTCCGGATCGGGTCGCGCGGCGGCCCGAGCGCTACGCGATGCCGAGGGACAAGAGCGTCGCGGAGGTGAAGGCCGAATTGCAGCGCGTGCTCGCGTCCGAGCTGGCGACGCGCAAGTTCTCCTATCCGCGCAGCGACGGCTCCGCGTGGACGCTCACGCTGCGCGACGTGATCGACCGTGCGGTAGACTCTCGAGATGGCGTACAACCCCAACGACTGCGTCGAGCTGCGTTGGGGCGCGCCGGCCAAGAGCGACGAGGCCGCGACCTGCAAGCGCTACGCGCCGGCAGCGCAGCGCGAGAAGATGAGCAAATACCGCGCCTGGTTCCACGAGCGGCGCCGGCCACCGCGGGCGTGAATGGCGGGCCTCCCTCTCGGCTCCCGAAGGCCCGAGCCCGGGACACGAGACGGCAACGTGTCGCCATTGGCTGCGCCGACCAGGCGCCGCGCGCGCTACCCCGGCACGCGTCCCATCACCGCGTTCGCGCGCGCTGAATAAGCGATCCTGCCGTCCGGACCCGCGGGCACTTGCGCCCGCACGGCGTCCATCAGGGCAGCGCGATCCGTCTCCGACAGCGACGCGACCAGCTTGCCCACGGGGTGCATGAGCGGCGTCTGGGTGCGCCAAAAGGTGTCGAAGTCGCGAAACGCGCAGGTGACGTCGATCGCGCGGGTGGCGATGTCATGAAAGCCCGCGCCCGCGAACAGGGCGGCGAGGGCATCGAGCGTCGACTCAGGCGTGCCGGGCAGCTGCGGCGGATCGAAGCCGAGACCGCTGAGCGCGCGGTTGAACGGCCAGCTGGCGCTGAGATCGGCGACGAAATCCCAAACATAGCCGCCGACCATGCCGTACGGCCGGGCGACGCGGCGCATCTCGGCGACGCCGCGCGCGCGGTCGGGGATGAAGTTGATCACCAGCGCGGAGGCGACCACGTCGAAGGTCCCGTCGGAAAACGGCAACGCCTGCGCGTCGGCGACGCGAAAGTCCGCACGCTTGGCCACCGGCTGCCGGCGCGCGAATGCGATCTGCGCCGTCCCGGGGTCGACCGCCGAGACGCGCGCGGGTTTGCGGGTCTTGACGATGAGCGTCGTGAACGCGCCGGTGCCGCAGCCGACGTCGAGCCATGCCGCCTTCCTCGGCGCCGCGAGCCAGTCGAGGAATTCCGCGCCCACGGCGCGGCTCCATCGCCCCATGAACTCGTCGTAGGCGGCGCCGTCGTCGAAGGTCGGGCGGGCTTCGGTCATGCTGCTGCTTTTAGCATACCGGCGCGCGACGCCGCCGCTCTCTCGTGCCCCGGCCAAGCGAGCGCGCGCTTACGCGCGAGCGCGAGCCGGGGCCCAGGGCCGCACGGCTCGCACCGCGATCAGGATCCGCTGGGTCGGTGCCCCTGGGTCCCGGGTCTCGCTCGCGCGTGCAGCGCACGCGCTCACTCGCCCGGGACACGCGAGAGCATCATCGCTCCCGCGCGCACCTATTATCGCTTCTCGATTCTCGCCCGGACCCGATCTCTGTCTCGTGCCCCGGCCAAGCGAGCGCCCGGCTGTCGCCGTGATACGCAAAACTCTCGCGCGAGCGCGAGCCGGGGCCCAGGGCCCCACGGCTCGCTCTCGGCGATCAGGATCCGCTTGAGGACGTGGCCCCTGGGTCCCGGGTCTCGTTCGCGCGTGCAAGCGCACGCGCTTCACTTCGCCCGGGACACGCAAGAGCAAATGCTTGCTTACCGCTTCTCGATACCCGCGCGGTCGATCACCTCGGTCCACTTGGTGATGTCGCCGCGCATCTGCGCGTCCATCTCGGCCGGCGTGCTGGCCTTGGAATCGATGCCGAGGTCGAGCAGGCGCTTCTTCACGTCGGGCTCGGCGAGCACCTCCTGCATCGCCTTGTTCAAGGTCGCGAGGACCTCGCGGCGGCGTGCCGGCCTTGGCATAGATCGCATTCCAGGAGGCGGCCTCGAAGCCCTTCACGCCCTTCGCCGAGCGCGGTCGGCACGTTGGGCAGCGCGGGCGAGGGCTGCGGCCCGGTCCAGGCGACGGCGCGCAGCTTGTTGTCCTCGAGGCCCGATTTCAGCGCCGCGTAGAAGTCGATCACCATCTCCACGTCGTTGCGCAGAGCGCCACGATCGCGTCCGGCGTGGTGCGGAACGGCACGATGACGACATCGAGCGCCGCTCGCCTGCTTGAAGTAGTTGGCGGTGAGGTTCTGCACCCCGCCCGCGCTGATGGTGCCGATGTTGAGCTTGCCCGGCTTCTCGCGCGCGACCTTCAGGAAATCGCCGAGCGTCTTGAACTCGGATTGCGCGTTGACCACCATCAGGCAGTCGAAATAGCCCATCGACGAGATCGCCACGAAGTCCTTGGTCATGTCGAGCGGAAACTTGTTGTAGAGCGGCACCGAGCTCGCGATGCCGCCGGTCATCAGCAGCAGCGTGTAGCCGTCGGCCGGCGCGGAGAGGACGGCGCGGCCGGCGACGATGCCGCCCGGCCCCGGCATGTTCTCGATCACGAAGCGCTGGCCGAGCTTGTCGCCGAGCCGCTCCGCGATGATGCGGGCGGTGATGTCGCCGACCCCGGCGGCGCCGAGCGGCAGCACCAGGCGCACCGGCCGTTCCGGATATTTCTGCGCGGAAGCCGCCTGCGGCAGCGCGACCAAGGCGAGTGCGACCGCGGCGAGAGCAAGCACGTGGCGGGCGGTGAAGGAACTTGCGGCAATGGACTTGGCGGCTGGTGAAGCTACGCAACATGGTGCGTCCGCTCCCGGTAATATTCATCCTTGCGAGCATCGGCTCGCGGTCCAATCGGTCCTCACGATGTCGTGAGATGCATCGGCCTAATCTGCCCGAAGTCGCGCAAAGTCCTCGGGCAAGCCGAGGGTGCGGCAGGCGGGCCGGGCAGGGGCGTCGACGACCCCCATACCACTGCCGTCTTCCGCCCGCTATATGGGCGCTGACGGATGGCGGCGCCGCCGGCGGACTACGGTGACCTGACAGGATGGTGTGCTCTTGACGATGGTGATCCGGGCATGAGCACGATGACGTCGGACATGATCCGGGCCCGCCCGGTCACGACGGCGGCGCTGGCCATCGCGCTCATCGGCGCGGTGACCATCCTGGGCGCCTGGTTCTTCCAGTACGGGCTCGGCCTCAAGCCGTGCCCGCTCTGCCTCGAGCAGCGCTACGCCTATTATTTCGCGATCCCGCTCGCGGTCATGGTGGCGCTCGGCGACCAGGTCGGCGCCTCGCGCAAGGTGCTCATGGCCGCGCTCGTCGCCATCACGCTCGGCATGCTGTGGAACGCCGGCCTCGGCGTCTATCATTCCGGCATCGAATGGAAGTGGTGGCCGGGCCCGCAGGAATGCTCGGGCGCGCTCGACGATCTCGGCTCCGCCGGCGGCCTGCTCAACAAGCTGCAGTCGATCACGGTGGTGCGCTGCGACGAGGCGGCCTGGCGCTTCCTCGGGCTCTCGCTCGCCGGCTACAACGTGATCATCTCGCTCGCGCTCGCCGCCATCGCGGCCTGGGCGGCGAAGATGGAGTGGCGGACGGGCGCGCGTTCGGCGCGTTAGTGGCCTGAGGCGTTTTGTGAGTTGACTCGTTACACGAATCTGTGATAAATTGGGTATCGCTCACACAATTGGGTATGGGGTTGAGCGGCGCGGCTTGGCGTGCGGTGGCGCAGGCGTGTCCGCGGCTGTCATTCCGGTGCCCGAGCTCGAGCTGCCTGAGATCGAGCAGGTGTGTGCCCAGTCGGCTATGCCGACTGAGCCGACAGCGTGGTGATTCCCGGAATTCACAGGCCGCCGCTGCGCGACCATGGATTCCGCGGCTCGCGACCTTCCGGCGGCGCCCCGGAATGACAGCTGCGCGAGGGGCGCGCGTTACGCGTGCAATCCTCGGAGCTCATTGTTCTTCATTGTTATTCATTGTTTCGCGGCCGGCGATGTCGGCGCCGGATCCGGCTTGCGGACGGCACCACGGGAGGAGGATTCAACGCGTGGAAACAGCGAGTTGACCGCCGCCGCCCGCGCCGCGGACGGCGCGATTTTCCGGGCGCGGCCGCATTGTTATTTCATTGTTATTAACAATGGCCCGACGTGTCCCGGGCGAGCCGCTAATCCGCACTGATCTTCGCCGCCCGGATCACGTCGCCCCAGCGCTCGGTCTCGTCCTTGATGAAGGCCTTGATCCCGTCGGGCGCGCCGCCGATCGGGGTCATGTTCATGCCGCGCAGATGCTCGGCGGTCTCCGGCTGCCTGAGCACCTCGTTGATGCCGGCATTGAGCTTGGCGACGATCGCGGCCGGCGTCTTCGGCGGCGCGGCGAGCGCGTTCCAGGTGTCGGAGCGAAAGCCCTTCACGCCGGCCTCGTCCATGGTCGGCACGTCGGGCACCGCGGGCACGCGCTCCGGCGTCGTCACCGCCAGCATCTTGGCGCGCTTGGCCTGGTACTGCTCGCGCACGGAGTCGAGCTGGAAGAACAGGAGATCGAGATGCCCGGCGATGAGATCGTTCACCGCCTGCGCGGTGCCGCGATAGGGCACGTGGGTGAGCTTGGTCCCGGTCACGCGCGCGAACAATTCGCCGGTGAGATGCGGCGTGGTGCCGACGCCCTGCGAGCCGAAATTGACCTTGCCCGGATTGGCCTTGGCATAGGCGATCAGCTCCTGCACCGAGTTGGCGGGGAAATCCGTGCGCACCACCAGCGTGTTCGGGATCGAGGTCATGATCGCGAGCGGCTCGAGCGCGGCGGGATCGAAGTTGAGCTTCTTGTACATCACCACGTTGGTGGTGAGCGGCGCCGGCTGCGCGGCCAGCAGCGTGTAGCCGTCGGGCTCGGCCTGCGCGACCGCCTCGGTGCCGAGATTGCCGCCGGCGCCGGGCCGGTTCTCCACCACGAACGGCTGGCCCCACAGTTTCGCCAGCCGGTCGGCCACCACGCGCGCGGCGATGTCGAGGCCGCCGCCGGGCGGGGCTGAGACGATGACCTTCACCGCGCGGTTGGGATACGCGGCCGCGGGGTCGGCCTGCGCGAGCGCGTGCGGCGCCGGCGCTGGCGCGGCCAGCGCGAGCGCGACCCACGATCAGCGGCGTCACACGCGGCGAAAATTTCGGTAGCATCGATCGACCTCGGGGGGCTGCCAACAGCGATCCGCCAAGGTAATCTGTACGCAAGGACTTGTCTTGCCGCGTCCGGACCGGGCGCGGGCGAAGGAGGAAACAATGAAGATCGTCCAAACCGACGAGATCCCGCTCAAGCGCGGCCTGGAGCATCGCGGCGGCATCTTCCACGGCCGCATCATGGTGGAAGGCGAGCCCGGCGCGCTCGACAATTTCCAGCTCTCGTTCGGGCAGATGGGCGGCGATTTCAACTCGCCCCGCCACCGGCACAATTTCGAGCAGATCCGCTACCAGCTCGAAGGCGTGCTCGACTACGGCCGCGACGGCAAGCTCACGGCCGGCATGGTCGGCTATTTCCCGGAGGCGGTCTATTACGGCCCGCAGAGCCAGGACCCCAACATCCCCTGCAAGACCATCGTGCTGCAGTTCGGCGGCGCCAGCGGCAGCGGCTATCTCTCCCAGGCCGAGGTGCAGGCCGGCATGCAGGCGCTCAAGCGCGAGGGCGAGTTCAAGGACGGCGTGTTCCGCCGCCGCGCCGATGTCGAGGGCAAGCGCAACGTCGACGGCTACCAGGCGATCTGGGAGCACGCCAACGGTCGGCCCATGGCCTATCCCAAGCCGCGCTATCCGCAGCCGATCTTTATGGATCCCGACGACCTACGACTGGGTGCCGCTCGCGGGCGCGCCCGGGGTGTGCGAGAAGCCGCTCGGCGTGTTCACGGAACGGCGCAGCGAAGCCGGCTTCTTCAGGCTCGATGCCGGCGCGAGCTTCGCCGCGCGCGGCAAGGGCGTCTATGTCGTCACCCGCGGCGCGGGCACGGTCGGCGGCGAGCCGCTGCGCGCGCTCACCACGGTCTATGTCGACGCCGGCGAAACCGTCACCTTCACCGCGCAGGAGGAGACCGAGCTCCTGCATTTCGGCCTGCCCAATCTCGCCGGCCTGCGCATGCCTGCGCACGAGCAGGTCCACGTCGAGGCCGCGGAGTAGGGCGCACGCAGCCGTTCTTGCGCGGGCTCGCTGTCGCGTCCCGGACGCGGTGCAGCGCGCAACGAAGTGGAGCGGTGCACCGCTGATCCGGGACCGCCAAAGTCCGGAACGGTCCCGGGTCTGCAGCGCACCACTCGCGCTCACGCGCTCGGTGCTGCGCTGCGCCCGGGACACGCTTCGCTCAAGCCGCCTTGGGCGTCGGCAGGTCGCCGGTGAGCGCCTGCGCCATGCGCTCGATCAGCGCCACCACGTCGGGATGCTGCTCGGGCTTCCAGCGCGCCAGCATGTCGGCGAGACCCTGGCGCCGCGCGGCGATGATCCGGTCGCGCAGCGCGATGCCGGCGGGCGTGAGCCGGAGCGGTCCGTCCGTGCGCTTCTCGGCGATGCCGCGATCGCACAGCGCATCCAACGGAGGCTTGAGCTGGTCCTGCGGAATCCTGAGCTCGGCGCTGAGCGAGGCGAGCGTCATCGGCTCGCGCTCGCCCAGCCGCGCCAGCATCCACAGCTCGGGTGCCGGCAGGTCGGTGCCGACGCGCCGGGCCAGATCGGCATAGACCCGCCAGCGGTTCTCATGCGCCACCAGCAGCGTGACGATGCGCTCGAGCTCTTCCAGCGAGGTGGCGTCGCGCGGCATCGCGAAGCTCTCGCCCATGCCCTCGGGCGGCGCGCCCTCGCGCAGCGGGCTCTCGTGCAGCAGCCAGGCCAGCGCGAAGCCGAGCGCGGAGACAACAGCCGCCGCCAGGAACACCGGCCGCAGCGCGGCCATGACCGCGGTGATGTATTCCTGGTGCAGGTTCGGCGGCAGCCCGCGCACCGCCGACGGCATCACGGTGGAGAGGAATTCCATGCCGGGCCCGGCGAGCTGCGCATGCAGCCCGTTGGCGAAGATCGCGCCGAACATCGCGACCCCGAGCGCGCCGCCGAGCGAGCGGAACAGCATGGTCCCGGAGGTCGCCACGCCGAGATGCTCGTAGTCCACGCTGTTCTGCACCGCGATGATCAGCACCTGCATCACCATGCCCATGCCGAGCCCGAGCCACAGCGCGTCGATCGCGGTCTGCCAGACATTGCTCTCGATCGAGAGCAGCGACAGCGCGCCGAGCCCGAAGGTCATGGTGGCGGTGCCGATGATCGGAAACAGCTTGTAGCGGCCGAAGCGGCTGATCAGGCGCCCGCTGATGATCGAGGTCACCAGCATGCCGAGCATCATCGGCATCAGCATCAGGCCGGAGCTCGAGGGGCTCACGCCCTTCACCACCTGCAGGTAGATCGGAAGGAACGTCACCGCGCCGAACAGCGACAGCCCGACGATGAAGCCGACGCTGCTCGCGACCGCGAAGTTGCGGTTGGCGAACAGGCTCATCGGCAGGATCGGCTCGCGCGCCCGGCGCTCGACCATGACGAAGGCGACGGTCGAGATCACGCCCGTCGCAGCCAGCGCGAGCACGAGGGGAGAGTGCCAGGCAAACACCGTGCCGCCGAGCCCGGTGAACAGGATGATGCTGCTGAGCGCGAGCGTGAGCAGGACCGCGCCGGCATAATCGATCTGGTGCTGGCGGCGGGTGGAGCGCGCCGGCAGCACGGCGGCGATCACCACCAGCGCGAGGATGCCGGTCGGCAGGTTGATGTAGAAGATCCAGCGCCAGCTCAGGTGGTCGACGAAAAATCCGCCGATCAGCGGGCCGACGATGGTGGCGACGCCGAACACCGCGCCGAAGAAGCCCTGGTAGCGCCCGCGCTCGCGCGGCGGGATCAGGTCGCCGATCACGGCGATGGTGATGACGATCAGTCCGCCGCCGCCGATCCCTTCCAGCGCGCGGAACAGGATCAGTTGCAGCATGTTCTGCGCGATGCCGCACAGCGCCGAGCCGGTGAGGAACACGACGATCGCCACCTGCAGCACGATCTTGCGGCCGTAGAGGTCGCCGAACTTTCCGTACAGCGGGCCGGCGACCGTGCTGGTGAGCAGATAGGCCGTCACCACCCAGGACAGATAGCTCAGGCCCCCGAGCTCGGCGACCATGGTCGGCAGCGCGGTCGAGACCACGGTCTGGTCGAGGGCGGCGAGCCAGAGCGCGAGAAACAGCGCCCCGAACACCGCCCAGATCGATTTCTGATTTTGGTCTGCTGGCATCCTTACTCGGGACAATGGCGCACAACATCGCGATGTTCAACGTGAATGGCCGGGATCATCAGATGCGCTAACTAACCTGAGAGCTTTTCCAGGTCGTCATGCGCGGGCTTGACCCGCGCATCCATCTCCTTCGCATACGAGTCTCTGCAAAGAGATGGATCGCCGGGTCAAGCCCGGCGATGACACCATTGGTTTTGCGCTATGGGGACGCCCGCGATCACGACGTCGATCGCTGCGGCGATGGCGCTTACGGATCCAGCTCGGTGTCCCAATAGAGATAGTCGAGCCAGCTGTCGTGCAGGTAGTTCGGCGGGAAGCGACGGCCGTTGCGGTGCAGGTGGTTGACGCTCGGCTGGAACGGCATCTGCGACGGCCACATCTTGGCCTCGTTCATCGTCAGGTTGCCCTTCCTGAGATTGCACGGCGAGCAGGCGGCGACCACGTTGATCCAGGTGGTGTGCCCGCCGCGCGAGCGCGGCAACAGGTGATCGAAGGTGAGGTCGTCGCGCGTGCCGCAATACTGGCAGCTGAACTTGTCGCGCAGGAAGACATTGAAGCGGGTGAACGCGGGCTGGGTCGCGGGCTTCACGAAGGTCTTGAGCGACACCACGCTCGGGAGCTTCATCTCCAGGCTGGGGCTGTGCACGGCGCGGTCGTATTGCGCGACGATGTTCACCCGCTCGAGAAACACCGCCTTGATGGCGTCCTGCCACGACCACAGCGACAGCGGGTAATAGCTGAGCGGACGAAAATCCGCGTTGAGCACAAGAGCGGGGAAGCCTGAGGGCGACACATGCACGTTCACGGCTGCGTTCCTGTCTCCTTATTCCCCAGCGGACCGAAGCGTGACCGTAGTCTATAGAAGAGCGTGACGGGATTGTGAAGCCCGCTCCGGGGCTTATGCAGCGCGCGGGCGACCGCCGGACGGGTTCCGGAGGCCCGCAATCACAAGGAAAATGCGGCGGCTTGGCGGTCCGGGGCTGCCTGGGCTTGAATGCGGGCTGAATGTCAGGATTGCGAAAACAGAAGGTGCCGGGAATGCCGCGAATCACTCTCGTTTGTCTGGTCGGCTTGTGCGCAGCGCTCCACGCCGTCGGCCCGGCGCACGCGCAGGCCTATCCGACCAAGGTCATCAAGATGATCGTGCCGGCCGGACCCGGCGGGCCGACCGACGTGCTGGCGCGCCTCGTCGCCGACCGCATGTCGGCGGCGCTCGGGCAACCCGTGATCATCGACAACCGCGGCGGCGGCGGCGGGGCCATCGGCGCCAAGGCGGTCGCGCAGGCCGAGCCCGACGGCTACACGCTGCTGTTCGGCAACACCGCGACGCTCGCCAACATCCCCGCGATCTCGAAAAGCGCCGGCTACGATTCGGCCAGGAACTTCGCCGGCGTCGCCAAGGTGATGGACTCCTACCAGGTCCTGGTCGTGAGCCCCAACCTGCCGGTGAAGTCGGTGGCGGAGCTCACCGCCTATGCCAAGGCCAATCCCGGCAAGCTCAATTACGGCGCCGCCGGGCCGATCAATCTCACCAATCTCGCGGGCGAGCTCTACAAGCTCAAGGCCGGGCTCGATTTCGTGGCGGTGCATTTCAAGAGCGGCGCGGAATCGCTGACCTGCGTCATCGGCGATCAGTGCCAGCTCACCATCGACAACGTCACCGCCGTGCGTGCGCTCATGGAGGACGGCAAGCTCCGCCCGCTGGCGGTGACCAGCGCGCGCCGGCAAAGCGATGTCCCTGATCTGCCGACCATGATCGAGGCCGGCGTTCCCGACTACGTGGTGACGAGCTTCTTCGGCGTGGTGGCGCCGGCCGGCACGCCCGCGCCGGTGATCGCGCGGCTCAACGGCGTCATCAACGACGCGCTGCGGACGGAGGCGGTGCAGGCCGCGCTCAAGAAGCTCGGCGCCGCGCCGACGATCGAGAGCCCGGAGCAATTCTCCGACTTCATCGCCGCCGAAATGCGCAAGTGGACCGAGATTGCCGCCATCGCCGGCATCAAGGCGGATTGATTTCTATCCGGTGTCCCGGACGAGCGAGCGCACTTTAAGATTGCGCAAGTCGGGTAAACCCGACTTGCGTGCGCGAGCGGAAGATCCGGGACCCAGGGCCACCCGACAGATCAACGTAATAATGCGCTTCGCGCGTTACGCCCCGCGCACGCGGTCGATCACGGCTGTCGCATCGACGACCGCGTCGCCGTGCCAGGCGATGTGCTGGTCGGGACGAACCAGCACCAGCTTGCTGCGGTAGAGTCCATCGGGAGGTTTCAGTTGCAATATCTTCAGCGGCACGCCGCGCAAACGCGCGGCGGTTTCGAACGCGCGGGCATCCTCCGGCGCGCCGAAATCGATCAAGGTCAGTCCCTTGCCGAACTCGTCGAAGGCGGCGCGTTGCGGCGCCAGCCAGAAATGCGGCGCGCGCGCGCCGGGGCGGTCCAATGGCGTGTAGGTGTCCCAGCTGTCGGGCGGGCTCTCGTCGTCATCGGGCCACACGATCGGCGAGTGCTCGTAGCGCTCCCCGAGCTGGATGCCGACGGTGAGATACTGCGCGCGGTCTTCCTCGATGATCCTGGCGCCGAACGCGCGGCGCGCGGCGTCGGCGCTGGCGCTGTCGTCCTCGAACTTCGGCGGCAGCACCCAGCCGTCCATGATGCGGGTGCAGCGCACGCCCAATTGCGAATTGCGCACGCCGATGGGCCGGCGCTCGATCTCGTAGCTGTCGATGAGCCGCGCCCCGGCCCAGCCCTGGTGCACGGCGGCGAGCTTCCAGCACAGATTCATCACGTCGCCGATGCCGGTATTCATCCCGAGCCCGCCCAGCGGAGTGAACAGATGCGCGGCGTCGCCGGCGAGGAACACGCGCCCGGACTGATAGTGCTCGGCCACCAGCGCGAGCCCGCCGGTCCAGGGCCCGCCGGAAATGATCTCGAACGGCACGTCGGCGCCGATCATTCCGCGCACCACCGCCGGCGCATCGACCGCGCGCCAGTCCGTGCCCGGCGGCACCTGGTAGTGGATGACCCAGGTTTCGCGGCCGTCCTGGGAATACATCATGCCCCGCATCTCGGGGTTGAGGATCCAGGTCATGTTGGTCGGCGGCCGACGGCTGGCCGCCATCAGCGTGGGCGAGCGGATGAAAAAGGACAGCATGGTGCCGCCCATGAAGGCGCGGTGGGTGGTGCCGTCCTCGCCGATCATGGCAAAGCCGAGCGCGCGGCGCACCGTGCTGCCGGCGCCGTCGATGCCGAGGAGATAGCGCGCCTTGATCTGGGCGCGCTCGCCGGTCTGCGTGTGCTCCACATCGGCCACGACATGATCGTCATGGGTTGCGAACGATTGCAGCCGCCAGCCGAAATGGATGTGGGCGTCGTCTTTCCGCTCGGCGCAGCGCCGCAGCACGCGCTCGAGCACGATCTGCGAGACGTTGTTGGGAATCTCCGGGGTCGGCCAATCCGAATAGGGGCGCGGCAGGCGGCCGAACTCATGGCCGCAGAAGCGCGTCACATAGGCGGAGGCGCGCGCGACATGCGGCGGCAGGCCCTCGGAGCGCAGTTCGTCGGCGATGCCCAGGCGCCGGAAATGCTCCATCGAGCGCGCATTGGTGTTGTTGCACTTGGGATGTTGCGCCGTGTCCAGCCTGTCCGTGACCAGCATCGCGGGGACGCCATGCCAGTTGAGCTCGATCGCCGCCGCCAGGCCGACCGGTCCGCCGCCGACGACCAGAGCAAACGTCTCAGCTTCCATCATCCATTCTCGTATTGCATGCAGGCGGCGGGGATCGACGGTCGTGGATCGATCGCTGGCGATGCGAGCTCGGCGCTATCTCACGGAGGATTGCGGCGCCCGCCGGGCGAGGAACTCGCCGCCGTGGCGCAGCCCTTCCTGGTCGATGCCGTGGCCGATGCCCGCGGACAAGTGCCACTCGACCGGTACGCCGAGCGCGGCGAGGCCGCTCGATGCCTGGAACAGCGCCTGTGCGGGGATGAGTTCATCCTGGTCGCCGTGGATGAGCAGGATCGGCGGACGCGATTTGATCTCGGCTGCGAACTTGTCCGGATCGGCGTCGGGCGGCACCACCAGCAGTCCGGAATAACCGACGATGGCAAACGGCGCCACCGCGCGCCGCAGCCCCACATGCAGCGCCATCATGGTGCCCTGGCTGAAGCCGACGAGCGCGAGCGCCGAGGGCGGCAGGTTGCGGCGCTTGAGTTCGGCGTCGAGGAAACCTTCGAGCATCGGCGCCGCCTTGTTGGCGCCGATCCAGCGCTCGTTGGGGTCGCGGAAGGTGAGCGGGAACCATTGCTTTCCCACCGGCGCCTGGCCGCACGGCTCCGGCGCATGCGGGGAGACGAAGGCCGCGTGCGGCAGCAGCCCCTGCCACGCGCGGCCGATATCGATCAGGTCGTTGCCGTCGGCGCCGTAGCCGTGCAGGAACACGACCAGTTGGCGCGCCGGACCCGAGCGGGGTTCGAGCCGCGGACCGTCAAGTTCAGCCATTCGTCCTCCGCTCTGTCGGCGTCGCCGGGATCGGCGCGCCGTCGCGCTGCTTGGTCGTGCGATAGTAGGACCACAGCATGCAGGCGGCCGCGCCCCGCCACGGCCGCCACGCTTCGGCGAGCGGTCCCATCTCCTTCGAGGTCGGGCGGGTGTCGAGTTCGAGCAGCAGTCGCGCCGCCTCTTGTAGAGCGAGGTCGCCGGCGGGCCAAGTGTCGCCATGGCCGAGGCAGAACAGCAGATAGATGTCGGCGGTCCAGGGGCCGATGCCGTGCACCGCGGTCAGCGCCGCATGGGCTTCGTCGGCCGGCTTGGCGGCGAGCGCGGGAAGGTCGAGCTCGCCGCGATCGATCGCTTTCGCGATCGCCTTGAGCGTGCGGATTTTCGATGCCGACAGGCCGGCGCGGGCGAGCCTGGCGGAACGGGCGCGCAGCACCGCGGCATGATCGAACGGATCGAAGGCCAGGGTGAGCCGGCCCCAGATCGCTTTCGCGCTGGCGGTCGAGAGCTGTTGCGAGACCACGATCGAGGCCAGCCCGGCGAATCCGTCGGGACGGCGCCGCAGCGGCGGCCGTCCGGCGCGCGACAGCACGGTGCCGAAGCGCGGATCGACACCGACCAGTTGGGCGATGGCGTGATCGAGGTCGGCTTCAGTATGGATGAAGAAGGACATGACCGGCGCGAAGCATCTACAAATGTCATCGCAACGCAACCCTTTTTCTAACCGATCAGCGGTCCGGTGCGCATGACCCCTCCCGTGTTCCGTTTCGCGCCGAGTCCGAACGGCCATCTGCATCTCGGACATGCGCTCTCGGCGCTGAGCAATTTCGACTTGGCGCGCGCGGCCGGCGGGCGGTTCCTGCTGCGCATCGAGGACATCGACGCCGCGCGCTGCCGGCCGGACTACGAGCAGGCGATCTACGACGACCTGGCGTGGCTCGGCATCACCTGGGAGGAACCGGTGCGGCGCCAGAGCGCGCATTTCGACGACTACCGCGCGGCGCTGGCGCGTCTCGATGCGCTCGGCCTGGTCTATCCGAGCTTCGAAAGCCGCGGCGAGATCGCGCGCCTGGTTGCGGAGCGGGAGACGCACGCGCCGTGGCCGCGCGATCCCGACGGCGCGCCGCTTTATCCCGGCGATGCACTTTCGCTCGCGCCGGCCGAACGCCGGCGGCGGATGGAGACCGGCGTGCCGTATGCGTTGCGCCTCGACATGGCGGCGGCGATCGCGCGCACCGGCGCGCTGACATGGAGCGAAACCGGCACGGACAGCAGAGCGGGCTCGGTCACGGCGGCACCGCAGATGTGGGGAGACGTGGTGCTGGCGCGTAAGGACATGCCGACCAGCTATCACCTCGCGGTCGTGGTCGACGATGCGCGGCAAGGCGTCACCCACGTCGTGCGCGGACAGGATCTGTTCTGGTCCACCAGCGTGCACCGCGTGCTTCAGGCGCTGCTCGGCCTGCCCGCACCGAACTACCACCATCACCGCCTGATCCTTGATGCCGAAGGGAAAAAGCTATCCAAATCGACGCGCGCAACGGCCTTGCGCGCGCTGCGGGAGAGTGGTGCTACTGCCGCCGACATCCGCCGGATGGTCGGATTGGCGTGAGAGCCTGTGGCCGGCGGCTTTCCGCCGTGGCAATCTCCCGCTGGGGGTGCGATGCCTAAAATGAAGACATCTGCCGGCAAGCGTCGCGGCAAGCGCGCCGCACGCCCGCGTTCGCCCGCATCCCGCACGCGGGCGATCGAGGCGACGCTCGCGGATATCGCCCACGAGATCAGGACACCGCTGACCGGCATCCTCGCGCTGGGCGAGCTGTTGACGACGTCCGAGCTCGGCGAGCGCGAGCGTGGCTGGGCGGCGGCGATCAAGAGCACGGCCGAGCATCTCGCTCTGCTCACCTCGCTCATCGTCGATGCCGCGCGCGCCGATGCCAAGGGTCTGGTCCTGCGGCGGGAGCTCATCCGCCCGCGCCGTTTCGCTGAGGTGATCGCGGCCTCGCTCGCCGCCCGGGCGGAGGCCAAGGGCATTGCGGCCGAGGTCGATCTCTCGAGCGAGTTGCCGGACGCGGTGATCGGCGATCCGTTGCGGTTGCGGGCGGCGCTGGAGAACCTGATCGACAATGCGGTGAAGTTCACGGGGCGCGGCAGCGTGCGTTTCGCGGCGACCAGCGCAAAGGCAGCGCGCGGAAAGGTGCGGCTCGTCTTCACCGTGTCCGACAGCGGCATCGGCCTCAGCGCGGCGGAGATCAGGCGGCTGTTTCGGCCGTTTGCGCAGGCGAGCGAGGCCACCGCGCGCCGCTACGGCGGCGCCGGACTGGGCCTCGCCTTCGTCAAGCGTGTCGCCAAAGCCATGGGCGGCGATTTGACCGTCACCAGCAAGCCGGGCGGCGGCAGCCGGTTTCGCCTCAGCGTGACCGTGGACAAGGTCGCCGAGGCGCCGGGCGCAGCGACGCCCGACGGCACCGCTGCGCTTCGCGCGCCGGTGCGTCCGCTCACGGTGCTGTGCGCCGAGGACAATCCCTATGGCCGCGTTCTGCTCAACACCATTCTCACCGAGCTCGGCCATCGCGCGGATTTCGTCGGCACCGGCGGCGCCGCCGTCGAGGCGGTCGCGCAGGGGCGCTACCACGTCGTGCTCATGGACGTGACCTTGCCCGACATCGACGGCATCGAGGCGACGCGGCGCATTCGCGCGCTCGCCGGTGCCACCGCCCGTGTGCCGATCGTCGGCGTCTCCGGGCGCGGCAATGCCGCCGACGAAGCAGCGGCGCGCGCGGCAGGGATGGACGGCTATCTCTCCAAGCCGCTGAGCCCGAGCGCGCTCACGCGCGTGCTCGGGTCGGTGGTGCCGCCGGAAGCGTGAGCGTTAGGCGTCGGCGTCAGTAGGTGACGCCGACCGGCGCCCAACCGAAGCGATAGTTGATGCCGGCTTTGGCGACGTGGATGCGCTCGCGAATGTTGGTATCGAGAAAGAAGGTACCGGTGGTGTCCGTGAAGCGCACCGCGCGGGTGCCGAAGTCGAGGTAATTGTATTCGAACTTGGCGGACCAATTGTCGGTGAAGGAGTACTCGATGCCGGCGCCCGCCATCCAGCCCCAGCGGGTTTCGTTGGATTGGTAGGCGGCGATCGAGTTGAGCTCGTACTTGTCGTTGGCGAAAGCGATGCCGCCCTTGCCGTAGAGCAGGACGCGATCGAGCGCGAAGCCTAGCCGGCCGGCAAAGGTGCCGAGCGCGTCCACCTTCGCGCGGCAGTTCGCCGCGACCCCGACGATGCCGCTCGCGCACGCGGTATTGCCGGTGAGAGCCGCCCAGCTGGCGTCCGCCTCGACACCGAATACCCAGGAGCCGGCCTGGTAGTTGGCGCCGATCTGGCCGCCGGCAAGCCCGCCGCTGATGTCGACATTGGTCCCCGGCGGGCCGAAGAGGGCGCCGCCGAACACGAACGGCGAGATGGTCTCGTCCTTGCGGCCCCAGCCGCCGCCGCCATGGGCGCCGAAATAGAAACCGGTCCAGGTGAAGATCACATAGCTTTGCGGCGCGCGGTACGCCACCGGCAGATCGGCGGCTGCGGCGGGCTGCAGCGCAGCGGCGAGCGCGACCATGCTGATGCCGGCGAGAATGTGTTTTTTCATCGGACCCCCCGAACTTACGACGCGACGGTCGAGCGGCAGCGACAGTCGTGAGCAGAGCTTAACGCTTGCGTCGGCGCGGCGGGGAGTCAAGGCGCGCCGGCCGTGCGCCGCTCATTGCGGTGCCCGCCGACCGCGCCCCGGGCGCCTCTAGGAGATTGAAATGACTGTTCGTTTCGAACGGCGTTGCAATCGCGCAACGCCGCAGAACTTTCAGCGCGGGGACGAGGGTGGCCCGGCCCGGAACCGGTTACGCCGCGGTTCGATCGACGATGCGCACGATGTCCGCCATGATGCGGTTGAGCTCGAAATCCTTGGGCGTATAGACCGCGGCCACGCCTGCCTGCTGCAGCATCTGCGCGTCCTCCGGCGGGATGATGCCGCCGACCACGACCGGGATGTCGTCGAGGCCGGCGGTTTTCAAGCGTGCAACCACGTCCTTCACCAAGGGAACATGCGAGCCCGAGAGGATCGACAGTCCCACCACATGCGCACCTTGCGCGCGCACCGCTTCCACGATCTCTGCCGGTGTCAGACGAATGCCTTCGTAGACTACGTCCATGCCGGCGTCGCGCGCGCGCACCGCGATCTGCTCGGCGCCGTTGGAATGCCCGTCGAGGCCGGGCTTGCCGACCACGAATGTCAGCCGCCGGCCGAGCTTGCGCGAGACCCGGTCGACGTCGGCGCGCAAGTCGTCGAGGCCGACGGTCTCGTTGCGCGGGGCGCGGCCGACGCCGGTGGGTGCGCGAAATTCGCCGAAGCTCTCACGCAGGGCAAAGCCCCATTCGCCGGTGGTGACGCCGGCTTTGGCGCAGGCTACCGAGGCCGGCATGATGTTGCGGTTCTCCTGCGCGGCCGCGCGCAGTTCCTTCAGCGCCGCGGTCACTGTCCTTTGATCGCGGCTTGCGCGCCATGCCTTGAGCCGCTCGATCTGGTCGGCCTCGGCATGCGGCGAGACCGTGAGGATCGCATCGGCTGCGCCGGTGAGCGGCGAATCCTCGCTCTCCACGAACCTGTTGACGCCGACGACCGTCTGCTCGCCGCGCTCGATCGCTTCCACCCGGCGCGTGTTCGATTCCACCAGCTGATGCTTCATGTAACCTTGCTCGACGGCGACGACGGCACCGCCCATCGCTTCGATGTGCGCCAGTTCCTCCAGGGCCTCGCGCTTGAGCTCGGCGACCTTGGCGGCAATCGCGGGCGAGCCGTCGAAGATATCGCCGTACTCCAGGAGGTCGGTCTCATAGGCGAGGATTTGCTGCATGCGCAGCGACCATTGCTGGTCCCACGGCCGCGGCAGACCGAGCGCTTCGTTCCAGGCCGGCAGCTGCACCGCGCGCGCGCGGGCATTCTTCGACAGCGTCACCGCCAGCATCTCGATCAGAATGCGGGTGACGTTGTTCTCCGGCTGCTGTTCCGTGAGCCCGAGCGAGTTCACCTGCACGCCGTAGCGGAACAGCCGCTGCTTGGGATCATTGACGCCGTAGCGCGTGGCGGTGATCTCGTCCCAGAGCTCGGCGAAGGCGCGCATCTTGCAGATCTCGGTGACGAAGCGCAGCCCGGCATTGACGAAGAACGAGATGCGCCCGACGACCTCGCCGAAGGCACCGGGTTGGACCGCGTTCGATGCTTTCACGGTGTCGAGCACGGCGATCGCGGTGGCGAGCGCGAATGCGAGCTCCTGCACCGGCGTCGCACCCGCCTCCTGCAGGTGATACGAGCAGACATTCATCGGATTCCATTTCGGCATCTCGCGCGTCGTGAACAGGATCGTGTCCTTGGTCAGCCGCATCGAGGGCGCCGGCGGAAACACATGGGTGCCGCGCGAGAGATATTCCTTGATGATGTCGTTCTGCGTGGTGCCTTGCAGCGTGTTGCGCGCGACACCCTGCTCGTCGGCGAGCGCGACATAGAGCGCGAGCAGCCAAGCGGCCGTCGCGTTGATGGTCATCGAGGTGTTCATCTTCCCGAGCGGGATCTGGTCGAACAGCGCGCGCATGTCGCCGAGATGGGAGATCGGCACGCCGACCTTGCCGACCTCGCCCCGGGCGAGCGGATGATCGCTGTCGTACCCGGTCTGGGTCGGCAGATCGAAGGCGACGGAGAGGCCGGTCTGACCTTTGCCGAGGTTGTTGCGGTAGAGCTCGTTCGACGCCTGCGCGGTCGAATGACCGGCATAGGTGCGGAAGATCCAGGGCTTGTCGCGCTCCCGCCCGGCGCCGTCCGATGGCTCGCTCATATGCCCGCCTCGCCTGGCTTGGTTGCTCGGCCGCGAGATGGTGCACTGCAGCATACTACCGTAACGGTCGCAAGCGTCTTCTCATCGACGGGAAGCGTCCAGACGTGTTTGCGGGCGCGCACTTAGGTGCGCGCCCGGGTGCGCTCTCTCGGCAGAAAATCTGCGTGCGGTCGCTACGCGACCGCAGCACGGGCCGCGCTAACGCCGGATAAATCCGACGATGACCAGGAGAATGACCGCGCCGATGGTCGCGTTGACGATGGAACCGATGAAACCGGCAAACGGCATGAAACCCAGTTGCCGGAGCAGCCAGACGCCGATGAAGGCGCCGACGATACCAATGACCATGTTCCAGATCAGTCCAAATCCAAATCCACGCACGATCTGCCCGGCCAGCCAGCCGGCGATCGCGCCGACGATGAGCATGATGATAAGGCTGTCTACTCCAATCACGTTGTCCTCCCCCTGCCGGCTGGGCACGCGTCGCCCGCCGCGATTTTGCGATGCAACTTAAGTAGCATAGCCGAAATCGCCCGCACTGTCAGCAAGACCCGGACGTTCGCCCGCTGGGGCAGTGTAAACCCCGCAAACATGCCTGCCACGACCGGCGATTCATGCGATCATGCATTAATATTGCGATGCAGCATCAAATGCGGCAGAGTGTTGCAACGTTTCCAATCGCGGAGGCTTCCATGCCGGCCGTTGCGATAACGAAGCCGCCGCAAGCTGCGGCGCGCAAGGATCTCTACGACATCGGCGAAATCCCTCCGCTCGGCCATGTGCCGGCGCAGATGCATGCATGGGCGATCCGCAAGGACCGTCACGGGCCGCCCGAGACCTCCATGCAGCTCGAAGTGCTGCCGACCTGGCCGATCGGCGAGAACGAGGTGCTGGTTTTGGTGATGGCCGGCGGCGTCAACTACAACGGCGTGTGGGCCGGCCTCGGCATCCCGATCTCGCCGCTCGATGTCCACAAGAATCCGTTCCACGTCGCCGGCTCCGATGCTGCCGGCATCGTCTGGGCCTGCGGCGCGAAAGTTCGTCGTTGGAAGGTGGGCGACGAGGTGATCGTCCACTGCAATCAGGACGACGGCGACGACGAAGAATGCAACGGCGGCGATCCGCTGCTGTCACCCTCGCAGCGCATCTGGGGATACGAGACGCCGGACGGATCGTTTGCACAGTTCTGCCGCGTGCAGTCGCGGCAGCTCATGCCGAAGCCGCCGCACCTCGCCTGGGAGGAGGCGGCCTGCTATACGCTCACGCTCGCCACCGCCTATCGCATGCTGTACGGCCATCCGCCGCATACGTTGAAGCCCGGCGACCACGTGCTGGTTTGGGGGGCGTCCGGCGGCCTAGGCGTGTTCGGCGTGCAGCTCGCGGCCGCGTCCGGCGCCAACGCCATCGGCATCATCTCGGATGAAAGCAAGCGCGATTACGTGATGCAGCTGGGCGCCAAGGGCGTGATCAACCGCAAGGATTTTTCCTGCTGGGGTCAAATGCCCAAGGTCGGCACGCCGGAATACGACGCCTGGGTCAAGGAAGCCCGCAAGTTCGGCAAGGCCATCTGGGACATCACGGGCAAGCACGACGTCGACATCGTGTTCGAGCATCCGGGCGAGGCGACGTTCCCGGTCTCGTGCCTGGTGGTGAAGCGCGGCGGCATGGTGGTGTTCTGCGCCGGCACCTCCGGCTACAACATTACCTTCGACGCGCGTTACGTGTGGATGCGGCAGAAGCGTATCCAGGGTTCGCATTTCGCCCATCTCAAGCAGGCCTCGGCCGCGAATCAGTTCGTGCTCGACCGCCGCGTCGACCCCTGCATGAGCGAAGTATTTCCCTGGACCAAGATTCCGCATGCGCACGAATTGATGCGCACCAATCGGCATCCGCCCGGCAACATGGCGGTGCTGGTCAACGCGCCGCGGACGGGCTTGCGCACGCTCGACGACGTGATCGAAGCGGGCGGTGCCTCCGCTTGATTTGAGCCGCGCGGCGAACGGAATTTGCGTGCGGACATCATTCTTCCATCATTTGGCACCAATCTTGCTTTTTAAGAATTGTTAGGGCCATGGGGGGCTACGAGGAAAGGAGTCCTCACCATGTGCGACTACAGCCTGCAAAATGTGAAGTCGCGTTCGGCAAAAGTTGGCGACAAGCTTACGACGCGCAACTTTGGGACCGGTACTCGTGGGTTCGCCGCGCCCGAAGATGCCACGACAGCGGTGTGCGTCCTTCCGGGGACCGAGCTTGCGTTCTCCCAGGAGGTCGCGTGTACGACATCCGGTTTCCTCGGCTTCGGTGCGCGCAGGATGACCTCCCGGACCGCTATCTTTCGGCAGGTCAACAAAGACCAACCGCGCGTGCACCACGATGCCCTTGAATTTCCGGATGGGCAGATGGTTCTCCTGACCGAGTTGATCGAAGGGCAAGAGGCCACCGTGCTTCAACTTCCCGCGCAGCCCGCCACCGCGGCCGAAGCGGAAGCTCAGGAACGCGTCGCCTACGTCGGGTGAGTTGCCCGACGCCGACACGCTAGGCACAGAACGTCAGGGGCCGCTCCAGCGGGGCGGCCCCTTTTGCTTGCGCGGCTGCCGAGCACATGCGCGATGCGACAACGTATTTGGGCGCACGCATTTGACTCGCCGGGATCGCCGTGGTGGCATGAATCATGCAAAAATGTCTGGGGTAAAACGTCTGGGATGGAGCGGAACATGACATCGATCAGGATCGTCGCGGCTGCGCTCGTTGCCTGTTTTGCGGGCGCCCCGGCGCTCGCGCAGGGAACCAAAGTTGCCATCGGCACCTCCGGCTGGACGGGCTTCGCGCCGCTCACGCTCGCCAAGGAGGCGGGCATCTTTGCCAAGAACGGCCTCGACGTCACCATCAAGAAGATTCCCCAGGCGAGCCGGCATCTCGCCATCGCCTCCGGCGATATCCAGTGCGCGGCAACCACGGTCGAGACCTGGATCGTGTGGAACGCCAACGGCGTCGCCACCACGCAGCTGTTTCAGCTGGACAAATCGTATGGCGCCGACGGCATGGCCGTGCGCAACGACGTCGCCGCGATCAAGGACGTGAAGGGCAAGACGGTTGCGGCTTCGGCGCCCGGCACCGCGCCCTATTTCACGCTGGCCTGGTTTCTCAAGAAGAACGGCCTCACGGTCAAAGACGTGACCGTCGTCAACATGGAGCCCGCCGCCGCGGCGCAAGCCTTCATCGCCGGGCAGAACGACGTCGCCATGACCTACGAGCCCTACCTCTCGGCCGTGCGCGCCAAACCCGAAGCCGGCAAGATCATCGCCACCACCCTCGACTATCCCATGGTGATGGATACGTTCGGCTGCACCCCCAAGTTCATCGCGGACAATGAAGGGGCGGTGAAGGCGCTGACGAAGAGCTATTTCGACGCGCTGGAGATGATCAAGAGCGATCCGGCCAAGGCCTACGAGATCATGGGCGCCGACGTGAAGCAGTCGGGCGAGCAATTCGGCAACTCGGCGAAATATCTGCGCTGGCAGGATCAGGCCGCCAACAAGACGTTCTTCACCGGCGACTTCAACACGTTCTCGAAGGAAGCCGCCGACCTGCTGCTCGAGATCGGCGTCATCAAGCAGATCCCCGATCTCTCGAAGCTTGCCGATACGCGCTTTATTCAGTGACGCTGGATTCGATGCGCGGCTGGGCGAGCGCTGCGTAAGGCGAACTGCGGACCGGGGTCCTGGTTGGTTGCGATCCCGCCCGGATTGCTCCGTTGCGTCCGGCGCGGAATGACGGCAGGTATTTGCCGACCGGATGATCTGGACCACCTCATGGCCGCGGCATGAAGCCTCTCGCGCCGATCTCGCACACGGCCCGCGTCGCGCTCGGCATTCTGTTCTTCGTTCTGTTCGTGGCGGCGTGGAGCTTCGCCACCCTGGGCGGCTACGTCTCCAAGACCTTCCTGGCCGATCCCCTCACGATGATCGAAGAAGGCTACGACCTTCTGACCAAGCACGGCTTCCTGCGCGACATCGGCATCACGATCTGGCGCGTGCTGGGCGGCTTTACGCTGGCCGCGCTGGTCGCCGTGCCGTGCGGGATCATGATGGGCGCCTACAAGCCGATTGAAGCGTTCCTGGAGCCGTTCGTCTCGTTCGCGCGCTACCTGCCGGCCTCCGCTTTCATCCCGTTGTTGATCCTGTGGGCGGGACTCGGCGAGTTGCAGAAGCTTCTCGTCATCTTCATCGGATCGGTGTTCCAGATCGTGCTGATGGTGGCAGTGGCGGTTGCCGGCGTGCGCCGCGATCTGGTCGAGGCGGCAATGACGCTGGGCGCGCGCGACCGCGGCATCGTCGCGCGCGTGTTGATCCCGGCCGCGGCCCCCGACATCGCGGAAATCCTGCGGCTCGTCCTCGGCTGGGCCTGGACCTATGTGATCGTCGCCGAGTTGATCGGCTCGTCCTCCGGCATCGGTCACATGATCATCGACAGCCAGGCGCTGCTCGCCACCGGACAGATCATCTTCGGCATCATCGTGATCGGCATTATCGGATTGATCTCCGACTTCCTGTTCAAATGGGCAAACCGGCGGCTGTTTCCCTGGAGCCTGGCGTGAGCACGCTCGTCATCGAAAACGTCTCGCGCATTTTCCCGGGCGTGCGGCGCGGCGCCGCCACCCGCGCGCTCGAGCCGACCAGTCTCGAGGTCCCCGACAACGACTTCGTTACCATCCTGGGACCATCCGGCTGCGGCAAGTCCACCTTGCTGCGGCTGGTCGCCGGGCTCGACCGGCCGTCCACCGGCCGCATCGTCCTGAACGGCAAGCCGGTGACCGGACCGGGTCCCGATCGCGGCATGGTGTTTCAGTCCTACACCCTGTTCCCGTGGCTGACGGTCGCCGACAACATCGCGTTCGGCCTGCGCGAGAAGGGCGTGGCAAAGGAGCAGCGCAGCGAGGCGGTGCGCGAATGGCTCGGACGGATCGGCCTCACCGGCTTCGAGCACCATTATCCGAAGCAACTGTCCGGCGGCATGCAGCAGCGTACGGCCATCGCGCGCGCGCTCGCCAACGAGCCGGCGATCCTGCTGCTCGACGAGCCGTTCGGCGCGCTCGACAACCAGACGCGCGCGCTGATGCAGGAACTGCTGCTCCGGGTCTGGGAGCGCGAGCGCAAGACCGTGCTGTTCGTGACCCACGATATCGAGGAGGCGATCTTTCTCGGTTCGCGCGTGCTTGTCATGACGGCGCGGCCGGGGCGCATCAAGGCCGAGGTCGCCGTCGACCTCCCGCATCCGCGCCACTACACTATCAAGACCAGCCCGGAATTCTCCGCGCTCAAGGCGCGGCTGACGGAGGAGATCCGCGTCGAGGCGGTGCTGGCGGCGGAGGCCGCGGCCGGCGCGGCGTAGCGGCATCTACCGCGCGCCGGCGCCGATCAGCTGAGACTCGGCAGCTTGAGCTTGTGCTCGCGCGCGCAGGCAATGGCGTCTTCGTATCCCGCGTCGGCGTGGCGCATGACGCCGGAAGCGGGGTCGTTCCACAACACGCGTTCAATCCGGCGCGCCGCTTGCGCGCGTGCCGTCACACACCACGACCATGCCGGCGTGCTGCGAGTAGCCGATGCCGACGCCGCCGCCGTGGTGGAACGACACCCAGGTCGCGCCCGAGGCGCAGTTGAGCAGCGCGTTGAGCAGCGGCCAGTCCGACACCGCGTCCGAGCCGTCCTTCATGCCCTCGGTCTCGCGATTGGGACTCGCGACCGAGCCGGAATCGAGATGATCGCGACCGATCACGATCGGCGCCTTGAGCTCGCCGCTCGCCACCATCTGGTTGAATGCAAGTCCCAGCCGATGCCGATCGCCGAGCCCGACCCAACAGATGCGCGCCGGCAGGCCCTGGAATTTGATGCGCGCCTTCGCCATGTCGAGCCATTGGTGCAGATGCGCTTCGTTCGGCATCAGCTCCTTCACCTTGGCGTCGGTGCGAAAAATGTCCTCGGGATCGCCCGACAGCGCGGCCCAACGGAACGGGCCGATGCCGCGGCAGAACAGCGGGCGGACATAGGCCGGCACGAAACCGGGGAAATCGAACGCGTCGGTGACGCCCGCCTCCTTCGCCATCTGGCGGATATTGTTGCCGTAGTCGAAGGTGGGCACCCCGCTGCGCCAGAATGCGAGCATGGCGCGCACATGCGCCGCCATCGACTGTTTTGCCGCGCGCTCGACGGCTTTCGGATCGTCGGCGCGGCGCGCCTCCCATTGCGCCAGCGTCCAGCCCGCAGGCAGATAGCCGTTGATCGGATCATGCGCCGAGGTCTGGTCGGTGACCGCGTCGGGCTTCACGCCGCGCCGCACCAGCTCGGGCAGCACTTCGGCGGCGTTGCCGAGCACGGCGACCGAGATCGGCTTTGCTTCGCGGCTGGCGCGCTCCATCATCGCCAGCGCCTCGTCGATATCCTTGGCCTGCGCATCGAGATAGCCGGTCTTGAGCCGCATCTCGATGCGCGAGGGTTGGCACTCGATCGCCAGCAGCGACGCGCCCGCCATGGTGGCGGCGAGCGGCTGCGCACCGCCCATCCCGCCGAGGCCGGCGGTGAGGATCCATTTGCCCGCCAGACTGCCGCCGTAGTGGCGCCGCAACAGCTCGGCAAAGGTCTCGTAGGTGCCCTGCACGATGCCCTGCGAGCCGATATAGATCCATGAGCCTGCGGTCATCTGCCCGTACATCATCAGGCCCTTGCGATCGAGCTCGTTGAAGTGGTCGAGCGTCGCCCAGTGCGGCACCAGGTTCGAGTTGGCGATCAGCACCCGCGGCGCGTCCGCATGGGTGCGAAACACGCCCACCGGTTTGCCCGACTGCACGCACAGCGTCTCGTCCGCCTCCAGGTCGCGCAAGGCCGCGACCATGCGATCGAAGCTCTCCCAATCGCGGGCGGCGCGTCCGATGCCGCCATAAACCACGAGCTCATGGGGCTTCTCCGCGACCTCGGGGTCGAGGTTGTTCATCAGCATGCGCAGCGGCGCCTCGGTCAGCCAGCTCTTGGCTGACAGTTGCGGGCCGCGCGCTGCGCGAATGACGCGGGCATTGTCGAGGCGGGTTGGCATTGGTGGATTCCCGATGCTGCGGTCGCGTTGTTAGCACGGCGCTGGTGTCCCGGACGAGTGAGCGCCGCTGCAGGCGAGCGTATGCCCGATCGCCAGTTTGCGCTTGGCGTGTCTCGCCGGATCCCGGGTCTCGTCTCGCCCGGCGAAGACGCCTCGCGGTTCTCGCCCGGGACACGAGACGTTACCCGCGCGCAAAGGCGAGGCAGTCTTCGAGCACTGTGCGCAGCGTCTGCTGGATCGGCTTGGCGAAATCCGGATCCCATGGCGGCGGGTCGTTCTCGCTGGGGAGATAGCCGCGCATCGCGAGCTCCATCTGCACGGCATGGACGCCTTCGGCGGGGCGGCCATAGGTGCGGGTGATCCAGCCGCCGGTGAACCGTCCATTGACCACATGCGACCATGGGCTCGCGGCGCAACGTCGCGCGACCGCTGTTTCCAAGGCGGGTTCGCAGCTCTTGCCCGCATTGGTGCCGATGTTGAACACGGGCAGTTCACCGGGAAACAGCCGCGGCTCCCTCGAACGGATGGAGTGGCAATCGTACAGCACCACGCGCGGGTGCATGGCGCGCAGCCGCTTGATCTCCTCGGCAAGCGCGAGATGGTATGGCGCGAAATAAAGCGCCTTGCGTCGCTCGATCTCGTCCGGCGTGGGCTCCTGGCCGGCGCGGTAGAGCGGGCGGCCGTCGAAGGTTTCCGTCGGCACCAGGCCGGTGGTCGTCTGCCCCGGATAGAGCGAGGCGCCGGAGGGATCGCGATTGACATCGATCACGGTGCGCGAGAGCGCGGTGTGCACCGTGGTCGCGCCGAGCTCGGTTGCAAAGGCGTAGAGCTTGTCGATGTGGCGATCGGCGTCATGGCGCGCCAGAGGGAATGACACCAGAGCGGCCGCGCACTCCGCCGGAATGCTCATGCCGGTATGCGGGAACGAGACCAGCAGCGGCGCATCGCCTTGCTTCAGGGTGAGCCAAGGCTCGGTCATGCATTCGGTCCTTCGATGCCCGGGAGGTCCATGTCGGCCGCGGCGGCGAGCGCGCCGGAGCGCACGAGATCGGCCGCCGCCGCGATGTCGGGAGCGAGGTAGCGGTCGTGATCGAGCCTCGGCACGCGTTCGCGCAGCCGCGCCCGCACCCGCTCGAGCGGCGTGCTCGATTTGAGCGGGGCGTGGAAGTCGCATCCCTGCGCGGCGGCAATGAGCTCGATCGCGATCACGTTCACCGCGTTCTCGGCCATGGCCGCGAGCCGGCGCGCGCCATGCGCCGACATCGCCACGTGGTCCTCCTGATTGGCGGAGGTCGGGATCGAATCCACGCTTGCGGGATAGGCGCGCTGCTTGTTCTCGGACACCAGCGCCGCCGCCGTCACCTGCGCCAGCATCAATCCGGAATTGAGACCGGGCTGCGGGGTGAGAAACGCCGGCAGCCCTGACAGCGCGGGGTCGATGAGCATGGCGACGCGCCGCTCGGCGAGCGAGCCGATCTCGCAGGTTGCGATCGCCAGCATGTCGGCGGCGAATGCCACCGGTTCCCCGTGGAAATTGCCGCCGGACAGCGCCTCGCCGCTGTCGGCAAAGATCAGCGGATTATCGGAGACGCCGTTGGCCTCGGTGGTCAGCGTCGCCGTTGCCTGCCGGGCGAGGTCGAGCACCGCTCCCATCACCTGCGGCTGGCAGCGCACGCAATAAGGGTCCTGCACGCGGTCGTCGTCGACGAGGTGCGAGGCGCGGATCGAGCTGCCCGCCATCAGCGCGCGCAAGGCGGTGGCCACCTCGATCTGGCCGCGGTGGCCGCGCAGCGCATGAATGCGCGCGTCGAACGGCGTGTCGGAGCCCTTCGCCGCGTCGGTTGCCAGCGCGCCCGTGATGAGTGCGGCATGGAACACCCGTTCGATGGCGAACAGGCTCGCCAATGCCTCCGCGGTGGAAAACTGGGTGCCGTTGAGGAGCGCGAGCCCTTCCTTGGGGCCGAGTACGATCGGCACCAGCCCGGCGCGGTCGAGCGCGGCATCGGCCGGCATGGTCTCGCCGGCGACCCGCGCTTCGCCGATGCCGAGCATCACCGCTGCGAGGTGCGCGAGCGGCGCGAGGTCGCCGGACGTTCCGACCGAGCCCTGGCTCGGGATCACCGGGACGATGTCGCGTTCCAGCATGGCCTCAAGCATTGCCAGGGTGTGCGGCCGCACGCCGGAAGCGCCGTGGCCGAGGCTCGCGAGCTTGAGCGCCATCATCAGCCGCACATTCGCCGGCCGCATCGGCTCGCCGACACCGGCGGCGTGCGACAGCACGATGTTACGTTGCAGCGTAATCAGATCGTTCGACCCGATATGTACGCTGGCAAGTTTGCCGAAGCCGGTATTGATGCCGTAGACCGGCTCGCCGCGGGCGACGATGGCCTCGACCGTCCGCGCGCTCGCCTCGACCGCGGGGAGCGCCGCGGGATCGAGCCGGACGCCGGCGCCGTCAGCGACAGCGCGCCAGTCGGCAAGCGTTGCGCGTCCCGGCTTGAGCGCGATCATTTCCCTCTCCGCACGCGTGCATGCAGCGGATTGAACCCGATGCGGTAGGTGAGCTCGGCCGGCCGTTCGATGTCCCAGATCGCGAGGTCGCACCATTTGCCGCGTTCGAGCGTGCCGATGTCGCCGAGCTTACCGAGGGCCCGCGCCGCTTCCCGCGTCACGCCGGCGATGGTCTCCTCCACGGTCAGACCGAAAAGCGTCGCCGCCATGTTGAGCGTGAGGAGCAGCGAGGTGATCGGCGACGTGCCCGGATTGCTGTCGGTGGCGATCGCCATGGGCACGCCGTGGCGGCGCAAGCTGGCGATCGGCGGTACCTGCTTTTCACGCAGAACATAAAAAGCGCCGGGCAGCAGCACCGCAACGGTTCCGGAACTTGCCATCGCTGCGACGCCATCCTCGCCGGTGTATTCGAGATGATCGGCCGACAGCGCGCCATGTTCGGCGGCGAGCCTGGCGCCGTGCAGGTTGGAGAGCTGATCGGCATGCAGCTTGACCGGCAGCCCCGCCGCCCGCGCGGCAACGAACACGCGCGCGGTCTGCTCGGGCGAGAACGCAATGGTTTCGCAGAACGCGTCGACGGCGTCGGCAAGCTTGCCGCGAGCGACGGCCGGGATCATCTCGCAGACCTGGTCGATATAGCGCTCCTTGTCGCCATCTGCTTCCGGCGGCAGTGCATGTGCGCCCAGGAAGCTGGTGACCACGTCGATGTCGCGCTCGCGCGCGAGGCGCCGCGCGGCGCTCAACATCCGCATCTCAGTCTCGCGCTCGAGCCCATAGCCCGACTTGATCTCGACGGTGGTGACGCCTTCCGCGAGCAGGCGATCGAGGCGGGGCAGGCTCACGCGCACGAGATCGTCCTCGCTCGCAGCCCGCGTCGCCTTCACCGTGGAGACGATGCCGCCGCCCGCCCGCGCGATGTCCTCGTAGGAGGCGCCGGCAAGGCGCAGTTCGAATTCGTGCGCCCGGTTTCCGGCATAGACCAGGTGGGTGTGGCAATCGATCAGGCCGGGCGTGATCCAGCGGCCGTCCAGCGCGACGCGGTTGCTCGCATCCCAGCCGGCCGGCAGGTCCGCCATCGGACCCGCGAACGCAATGCGCCCCGCGGCCGTCGCGACCGCGCCGCGCTCAACGACGCCGAGCCCGCCATGATCAGGCGAGAGCGTGGCGAGACGCGCGTCGAGCCAGATCGTGTCGAACCGCATGGCGTCCTCGCGTAGCCGATCCTCTATACATAATGCCGCTGCCCCGCCTATGGTCGAGCAATAATGCCACGTCCCCAGCCCGGCGGGGCGGAGAGCGGATTTGCAACGCGAGCTTTTTTTCGACCAGGCTCTGCTGCCGTCCGGATGGGCGCGCGACGTCCGCGTCACGGTCGCCGACGGCACCACCGTCGCCGTCGCGCAAGACGCGCCGCGTGCCGGGGCTGATCACGTCCCCGGCATCGCCGTTCCCGGCCTGCCCAACCTGCACAGCCACGGCTTCCAGCGCGGCATGGCTGGACTCGCCGAGCGCCGCGGCCCGACCGCCGACAGCTTCTGGACCTGGCGCGAGGTGATGTATCATTTCCTGCAGCGCCTTTCGCCCGATGACGTCGAGGCGATCACCGCCTTTGCCTATATGGAAATGCTGGAGGCGGGCTTCACCACCGTCGGTGAGTTCCACTATCTGCACCACGATGTCGACGGCAGGCCCTACGCCAATCTCGGGGAAATGGCGGAGCGCATCGCGGCGGCCAGTGCGCAAACCCGTATCGGGCTCACGCTGCTGCCGTCGTTCTACGCCTATGGCGGTTTTGGCGGCGCCCCGCCGGTCGCCGGGCAGCGCCGCTTCATCAACGATCCCGATCGCTTCCTCGATCTGGTTCAGCGCGCGCGTGCAACGGTGGCAACGCTGCCGGAAGGGCGCGTGGGCATTGCGCCGCACTCCCTGCGCGCGGTGACCCCGGCGACGCTAAGGGCGATTTGCCGGGCGACACCCGACGGGCCGATCCATATCCACGCCGCCGAGCAGCTGCGGGAGGTGGAGGAATGCGTCGCCGCCCTCGGCCGTCGCCCGGTGGAATGGCTGCTCGAGAATGCCGCGCTCGATTCCCGCTGGTGCGTGATCCACGCGACCCACACGACACCGGGGGAGATAGCTGCGTTGGCGGCCTCGCAGGCGGTGGTCGGTCTCTGCCCGCTGACCGAAGCGTCGCTCGGCGACGGGCTCTTTGACGGTGCCGCCTATCTCGCGGCCGGCGGCCGCTTCGGCATCGGGACCGATTCGAATATCCAGATCGACGCTGCCGCCGAGTTGCGGCAGTTGGAATACGGGCAGCGGCTGGCGCGGCGCGCCCGCAACGTCATGACCTTGGTGGAGGGGGAGGCGACCGGACGTCGGCTCTACGCGACTGCGCTGGCTGCAGGCGCACAGGCCCTGCAACGGCCGATCGGCGCGCTCGCCGTCGGCTCCCGCGCGGATATCGTGCTGCTCGACGACGATCATCCGGATCTCACCGCGCGTGATGGGGATCACTGGCTCGACGCCTGGATTTTTGTCGCCGGACGCAGCGCGGTCAAAACCGTGCTGGTGGGCGGAAGCGACCGTGGTCGAAGCCGGTCGCCACACCCTACGCATGGCCATCGCGGCACGCTTCAAGGCCGTCGTCGCCAAACTTGCGGCAATGTAGGACGCGATCCCCGGCTCAACCGTGCGCCACGGCTTCGAACGCCTGTTCGGCTGCAAGGGCCGTCAGAGGCCGCCACTCATCCTCTGCCCGTCCGTTCCGTCCTTGGAGAGCGGCCGAAATAACGCGGCGTTGAGCGCACCGCCATAGACGAAGATCGATGCCGTCCAATAGAGAAATACCAGCGCGATCATGGCCGAGGCGAGCCCGGCGTAGTAGCTCACATAGGCGAACGAGAACTCGGCGAGATAGCGGCCGAAGGCGACGCCGGCAATGAGCCACAAGATCAGCGTCGCGATGATGCCGGGCAGGATCTCGATCATCCGTCGCCGCCCGGCCGGCAACCACTTGTGGGCGACGATCAGCGCGATGGTGAGAACGACGACTGCAATGCCGAAGCGAAAGATGGTGAAGGTGCCCTCGAGCGGCTCGAGCCAAGGGGCGTAACGCAGGGCGGTGTGGAACAGGAGCGGCCCCAGCACGATCAGAAAGCCGAGCGCCAGCAATCCCAGCGCGGCCACCAGCACATAGGCGATCGATTCGAGGCGGAGCAGGATCCAATACCGCGTCTCCACCACGCCGTAGGCCCGGTTGAGACCGATCCGCAGGCTCTCGACGCCGCTCGATGCGAAATAGATTGCGAACGCGGCGCCGAGCGTGAGCGCGCCGGGATGCGTGGTGGTGAGCACGCTCTGGATTTCTCGGGCGATCGGGCCAGCGACCTCATCGGGCCAGGTCGCGAGCATCAATTTGGCCACCTCGTCGGCAAGATCATTGGAGCCGAAGAAGCCGGCGAGCGACGTGAGCACGATGAAGAACGGGAACATCGCCATCAAGGCGGAGAGCGCGATGTGGCTCGCGATGGCCCAGCCATCGTCCACAAGGAAGCGCCAATAGGCGTCGAGGGCGATGTGGAAGGCGCGTCGCATCGGAGAGTCCGGACCTGGCCTGTTCAACTGCGCCTTGACGCGCAAATTTCAACCCGCAGCTCGGCCCGAAAGCGCGCTGGCGTGCCGTGGGCGAATCGGAACATCGTGACGCCGCCCATGCCCTCCCAGCGCCTGACCACATTTTTTATCCGTGCCGCGCCCCTGACCTTCGCCCTGCTATGGTCGAGCGGCTTCATCGTAGCAAAATATGCCGCGCCCGATGCAGATCCCTTCACCTTTCTTACCGTGCGCTGTGGGAGCACGATCGTCGTCCTTGTGTTGATCATAGTTGCAAGCCGAGCGCCATGGCCCGCAAGCGCGCGCGAGGCCTCCCACAGCATTGTCGCCGGTATGCTGCTGCATGGCGGCTATCTCGGAGGCGTGTGGTGGGCGGTCGCACAGGGTCTCCCTGCCGGCATTGCCGGTTTGATCACGGCCGGCCAGCCCCTGCTCACGGCGGTCCTTGCCGCGCCGCTCCTGGGCGAGCGGCTCAGCCGCGGACAATGGGCCGGGATCGCTAGTGGCTTCGCCGGCATCGTGCTCGTGCTCGCGCCGCGCCTGATCGTGGTCGACATGGCTGCGCTCGGCGCCGTTGCGCTGCCGATGATCGTCAATTTCGGCGCCACGGTCTCGGTCACGCTAGGTACCTTCTATCAGAAGCGCTTTGTACCCCGCACCGATCTGCGCACCGGCACCTGCCTGCAATTCGTCGGCGCGCTGGCGGTCGTGGCGCCGCTCGCGCTGTTGACGGAAACGCTGCGGTTCGACGCGACCGCGACCCTGCTTGCCGCGCTCGCCTGGTCGGTACTTGTCATTTCCCTGGCAGCGATAGCACTGCTGCTCCTGATGCTCCGGCGTGGGGAAGTTTCGCGGGTGGCGGCGCTGATCTATCTGGTGCCGCCGCTCACCGCGCTCGAGGCGTTCATGCTGTTCGGCGAAAGTCTGAGCGTCGTGCAGATCGTCGGCATGGCCGTGACGGCGTTGGGTGTATGGCTGGCGACGCATCGGCGATAGCAACGCTCGCATGCGACGTCTCGGATGGCGGCGCCGCTTCGCCGCAATGATTTATGAACCGGCGATGGTCGCTGCCGCGCTCGCGTTTCAGTACCAGATGTTCTATGCCGGGGCGCAGTTCGTGGCTGCGCGACCATGCGCTTCCCGGTGGAGAAACCATGCGTGTCGCCCTCGTCAATATCGGCACGATCGTCTCCGGCGATCTCAACGCTCCGTTCGCCAAGGGGGACACCATCATCACCGACGGCGACCGCATCGTCGCGGTCGGAACCGCGTCGGCGAGTGAGGTCGAAGCCTGCGACGTCGTGATCGATGCCGACCGCACGACGGCCATTCCGGGGCTGATCGATTCGCACGTGCACATCACGTTCGGCGATTTCACGCCGCGGCAGCAGACGGTCGGCTATCTGGAAAGCTACGTGCACGGCGGGGTGACGACCGCGATCAGCGCGTCGGAAGTCCATGTCCCAGGCCGGCCGCGGGATGCCGAAGGCGTAAAGGCGCTCGCCGTCGCCGCGCAAAAGTGCTTCGAGCACTACCGGCCGGGCGGGATGAAGGTCTACGCCGGCTCGATCATTCTCGAGCCGACGCTGAGCGGCAACGACCTGGGCGAGATCGCGAAAAAGGGCGTGTGGCTGGCAAAGGCGGGTTTTGGCGCCTTCAAGACCGCGTTCGAGTACACGCCGCTCGTCGCCGCTGCGCGCGCGCACGGCATGATCACCACCTGCCACACCGGCGGGTCGTCGATCCCCGGCTCCGGCGCGATCACCGGCGATCATCTGCTCGCGATGAAGCCGCATGTGTCGTTCCATGTGAACGGCGGGCCGACCGCCATGCCCGACAAGGACTTCGAGCGGATCATCGTCGAAGGCGACATGGCATTGCAGGTCTGCACCGCGGGCAACCTGCGCACCGCGCTCCTGTGCGCCACGCTGGCCCAGCGCCATCACGCGTTCGATCGTCTCATCGTGGCGACCGACACGCCGACCGGAAGCGGCGTCATGCCGCTCGGCATGCTCTACACCATGTCGCATCTCGCGAGCCTGGCCGGCATCGCGCCCGAACTCTGCATCGCCGCGGCGACGGGGAGCAACGCGCGCGTATACCGGCTCGACTCGGGCCTGCTGGCCGCGGGCAAGGCGGCCGATATCGTGCTGCTCGATGCGCCGGACGGCGGCACCCAGGACAACGCGCTCGCCGCGATCAGGAACGGCGATATCGCGGCGGTCGGTGCGGTGATCACGGGCGGGAGACCGCGATTCGTCGGTCGCAGCCGCAACACTCCGGCGACGACGCGAACGATCCGCGTCGCAAGCTGCAAGCTCCCGCAGGAGTTCTCGGGCGTGTCGCATTAGTCGTGGCGGTGGCGGTGGCGCCGGGGACGCATGCGCGAGCGGTTCAAGCCCGCGACCTGTCCAATAATGCAGCATGAGCTGCGTAAACTGCCGGCAATGCGGCCGAAACTCCCGTTGCGGCGTTGCATTTGTGCAATGCACGCGTAGTGTTGGGGCGAAGGCTTTGGAGGCCGAGTGGATACCGATGAGCGGAATGCGCCTTGAGGCGCTGCCGCGCGGAGATCGCCGATGCTGGACCAGGCTCAACGCCCCGACGCTGTTCCGAAGCTGGTCGCGCTTGCGCAGGAAGCGACCCAGGCGGTCGACGCCTTGCTGGCCGAGGCGACGGCCGCCGTTCGCAAGCGGGTGACGGTCGACAATCGTATGGTCGACGAGTTGCTCGACCGCGAGCAGCGCGCCACCCATGGTCTTGCCTGGCTCGCGACCTATGTGGAGTCGGTGCGCCAGGTCGCGGCTTATGCCGAGCGGATGCATGCCGGCGGCGGTCTCGGCGAGACCGAGGAACTGCTCGTCGAGATCGGCATCGGTGAATACCTCGCCCAGATTCAGGGCGGCATTCCCATGAGTCAGGGCGAAATCGTGCGGCCCGCCGACATCGGGCTCGCGGGTGAGACGGTCGCCGCGCGGCTGGCGGGGCCGGTGCGAGAACTGAACGCTGCTGGCAATGTCGAGCGCCGCGCACGCCTGGTCGAGTTGATGCGGGCGCATCATGGCGCCACGGTCGGCGACTGTGGTCTCGACGAGACCCTGGCGACGATCCGCGATGAGATGCGCAAGTTCGCCGACAGCGAGGTCGCGCCGCAGGCGCACCAGTGGCACCGCACCAACAGCTATATCCCGCTCGAGGTCCTCACGCAGATGTCCGACCTCGGCGTGTTCGGCCTCACCATCCCGGAAGAGTATGGCGGCCTGGGCCTCGGCAAGGAATCCATGTGCGTGGTGTCCGAGGAGCTCTCGCGCGGTTATATCGGGGTTGGCTCGCTCGGCACGCGCTCGGAGATCGCCGCCGAATTGATCATCGGCGCCGGCACCGAGGAACAGAAGCGCAAATGGCTGCCGAAGCTCGCCTCGGGCGAAGTGTTGCCGACCGCGGTGTTCACCGAGCCCAACACCGGCTCCGATCTCGCCTCGCTCAAGACGCGGGCGGTGCGGCAAGGCGACGTCTACAAGGTCTATGGCAACAAGACCTGGATCACCCATCCCGTGCGCGCCGACCTGATGACGTTGCTCGTGCGCACCAATCCAAACGAACCCGGCCATCGCGGGCTCTCCATGTTGCTGGCGGAGAAACCGCGCGGCACGGACGTCGATCCATTTCCGGTCGCCGGCATGTCGGGCACCGAGATCGAGGTGCTCGGCTATCGCGGCATGAAGGAGTACGAGATCGCCTTCGACGGCTTCGAGGTCAAGGCGGAGAACCTGCTCGGCGGTGTCGAAGGGCTCGGATTTCGCCAGCTCATGCAGACGTTCGAATCGGCGCGCATCCAGACGGCGGCGCGCGCGATCGGGGTGGCGCAGGCGGCCATGGAGCAGGCGCTGAGCTATGGCGAGCAGCGCCAGCAGTTCGGCGAGCCGATCATCAATTTCCCGCGTGTCGCCGACAAGATCGCGATGATGGCGGTCGAGATCATGATCGCGCGCCAACTGACCTATTTCGCCGCGCGCCAGAAGGATTCGGGCAAGCGCTGCGATCTCGAGGCCGGCATGGCCAAGCTCCTCGCCGCCCGCATCGCCTGGGCCAATGCCGATAACGCCGTCCAGATTCACGGCGGCAATGGTTTTGCGCTCGAATTTCCGATCTCGCGCATCCTCTGCGACGCCCGCATTCTCAGCATTTTCGAGGGGGCGGCGGAGATCCAGGCGCAGGTGATCGCGCGGCGGCTGCTGAGCGCGACCAACTGACCCGTCTGCGCCGGCAACGGAATCGGCGCGCCGGCGTTTGCCTCAAAGGAAAATTGATCGAGAACAAGGAAGCCGCGGCCGTGCCGCGGTATAGTGGCGGTTTGAGCGAAGAGGTACTGCATGCAGAAGCTGAAGATCCGGCAAGGCGATTGGGTGATCGTTTGCGACGGCAAGAAAGCGTTGATCCTGGAGAATGTCGGGGACGAAAAATTCCTCAACCTCAAGACCAGGGAAGTCCAGGAGCATGCCGATCCGAAAACGTCCGACCTGGGCACCGATGCGCCCGGCCGGTCTTTCAGCTCGGTCGGAAGCGGACGCAGCGCGGTGGAGCAGACCGATTGGCATAAGCAAGAGGAGGATCGGTTTCTGCAGAAGCTGGTCGGCCAACTCGATCACGCCGTGAACGCCGGCGAGGTCAAGTCGCTCATCATTGTGGCGCCGCCGCGCGCGCTCGGCGTGCTGCGTCAGGCTTATTCCCACAACCTGCGCGCCGCGGTGCACGCCGAAATCGACAAGGATCTCGTCAGGCTTCCCGTGCACGAGATCGAAAAGCATCTGGCGGGGTGAGGCGTTGGTAGGGTGGGCAAAGGCGCGGAACGCGCCGTGCCCACGTGCTTCTCAACATCGCCAAAGTCGCCGTAACCACGTGGGCACGGCGCACGTAGTCAGACGTGCCGATGCGTGAGCAGTGGGCGTGCGCCTTTGCCCACCCTACCTCGCGCCGAGCCTACGCCGCCTTCGCCGGCTGCTTCAGCAGCTTGTCGACGTTGCCGGACAGGATCGCCTCGCCGTCCTTTCCGAGCGCGCGCAGCTCCTTGACGAAGTCGCGCACCGCGGCGCGTTCGCGGATTTCCTGCGGATAGTCGGTGGCGAACACGATGCGTGACGCCGGGATCTCGATCAGCGCGCCCTTAACGGCGCCCATGGCACCGCAGAAGCCGGCGGTGTCGAACACCATGTTGTTTTGAAGATAGTAATCGAAATCCTTTTTCGGCTTCATGCCGTGGCGGGGGTTGCCCAGCGTGCCCCAGAAGTCCTTGTCCTGATACGATCGAATGCGGCCGAGCAGCGCCGAGAGACCGCCGCCGAGATGCGACATGTGGATCGTGAGGTTGGGGTGGCGGTCGAACACGCCGGCATTGATCAGCCGGATCGTCGCCATCACCAGGGAGAACTCGCGGCCCACCGAGCGCGCGGTGTCGTAACCGTCGAACTGCTGGGTCTGATTGAGCTTGAGCGCGGGGTGCACGAAAACGAACAGGTCGAGCTTCGCGCATTCGGTCCAGAACGGCTCGAACTCGGGCGCGTCGAGATAAAGGTCGTTGCTCTCCGAGGTGATCACCACGCCGGGAAAGCCTAGCTCGTGCTTGCAGCGGGCGAGCTCGCGAAAAGCCTCGGCGCCACCGAGCGGATTGGCATGGGCGGCTCCGATGAAGCGGCCGGGATAATCGCGTTCCGCTTTCTTGGCGCTGGCGTTGCACAGGCGCGATTTGTCGAGATCGGCGCACATGCCGGCGGCGCTGGTGAGAAAGGCGACGTCGATGCCGGCCTCGTCCATCATGCGGATGTGCTCGTCGAGGTCGAACAGCATCCAGTGCAGAATGAAGCTCGGCGCGCCATGCTCGTCGTAGGATACGATCTTGCGGCGGCCGAGGTCCTTCGGCATCAGCTCATGCGGCGTGAAGTGGTGCTGGAAATCGACGATCATCGAAAGCGTCTCCCTCGCAGTCTCAGTCGGTACGCGCGCAACTTATGTCAAGCGCTTGCGCTCAGGTCCTGTAGGGCGCGTGCGACTGCATCGTCAAGCGGCGTATGCGGAATGTCGCCGATCGCGGCCTTGAGCTTGCTCCCGTCGATCCGGTGCGGCTCGCTCCAGAGATACGCCATCTCGGACAACTCTCGACAGAGCGGCACGATGGGTCGCAACGCATGGATGAGCCACCACGTCATGCGCTTGATCTGAAGCTTGCTGCTCGTCGCCCGTGCGATCGTCGTGGTGAAGTCGCGGCCGGTCACCGCGTGGCCGGGAAAGCCGAACGTCGCCAACGCGGGCAGCGTTTCGCGCATCGCGGCAAGCCGCACGAGGACCGCGACCAGATCGGGCAGATAGGCCCATTCATGCACCAGGTCGATCGGCCCGGGATAGGTCAGACGGCCGCGGCCGATTTCCTTGAGCAGCACGAGATCGAGCCATGATCCGCGCCCGCCGCCGTAGAAATCGCCCGCACGCAGAATGATGGCGCGCATGCCGCGCTCGGTGGCCTCGGCCATGCGGTCTTCCATCGCCACACGCAATTGCCCCTTGCGGGACGACGGCCGCATGGGCGTGGTCTCATCGATCGTCGGCGGCATGGGCGAGCCGTAGTTGTAGAGATTGCCGGGAAACATCAGCGTGGCGCCGGTCGTTTCCGCGGCGGTAATGGCGGAATACGCGAGCGGCAAGGCAAGCCGCGACCAATCGGTATAGAATGGATTGAGTGCGTGCAGGATGACATCGGCGCCGCGTGCCGCCGCGCTGACCGCGGCATGGTCGCGCGCATCGATCTCGACGACCTCGGTGCCGGCCGGTGCGCGCGCCGAACGGCCAGGCCGCACCAGGCTGGTGACCGTCCAGCCTGCGTCGCGGAAGGCCTCCGCTGCCATGTGGCCGAGGCGGCCGCCGGCACCGAGCACCAGGACGCGCGAACTCATGGTTGGAGATGGGGACGAAAGCGCACGAGCGCGGGCTGCCGGTCAGCGGGGAGCCGCAGGGCGGCAAGATCGAACAAGGGCGGGCAATGTCGCATTCGTGTTCATCCTCGACCGGCGTTCATCGTAAACGCGACACCGGCCATTTCAAATCCCGCAGATTTGAACGATTGGGGCCGAAATTTGCGGGCCCCGCATTGAAAGTGGGGCAATGGCCTTACCATCTCGGGGGTGTTAAGAGGTCGCCCGATGACCGAAATCTTGGCTCTTGCCCTTGTGCCGATCGCGATCGGTGCCGTCGCGGTGGTGCTGATCCTCGGCCTCGCCAACATGGCGCGCGGCGGCTCGCCGCACAAATCGCAGAAGCTGATGAGGCTTCGCGTTCTGCTGCAATTCATCGCCATCATCGTCATAATGCTGACGATCTGGGCGATGGGCAAATAGCACGCGACAGAGCGCGCAAACAGGACTTGGCGCGACTAGGAATGGCGCAAACAGGATCTGGGCGATGGTCGTTCTCAACAGGATTTACACCCGCACCGGCGATGATGGGACCACCGCGCTGGGCAGCGGCGAGCGGCGCAAGAAGTACGACCTGCGGGTCTCCGCCTACGGCACGCTGGACGAGGTCAACGCGGTGCTGGGCCTGGCGCGGCTCTATACCGGCGCCGACCGCGCGCTCGATGCGGCGCTGGCGCGCATCCAGAACGACCTGTTCGACGTCGAAGCCGACCTCTGCCTGGCGGCGAAGGGTCCCGGCGGCGCGCGCATGACCATCACCGACACGCAGGTTCAGTGGCTGGAGCAGCAGATCGATCAGTTCAACGCCGACCTCGCGCCGCTGCGCTCATTCATCCTGCCGGGCGGAAGTTCCACCGCGGCCCATCTGCACCTCGCGCGCACCGTCTGCCGCCGCGCCGAGCGGCTGATGGTCGAGCTCAACGACCAGTCGAGCGAAGGGGTCACGCCGGCGGCGCTCAAATACGTCAACCGCCTCTCGGATTTTCTGTTCGTGGCAGGGAGGCACGCCAACGACAAGGGCGCGTCGGACGTGCTGTGGCAACCGGGCCAGAATCGGTGACCGGGACAAATCCCTGATGGTCGTTCCGATCTACGACGACAATCCCTTCGCCGCGCCGGTGAAGCCGGTGGTGACGTGGTGTCTGATCGCGGTCAATCTGGCCGTGTTCTTCTATGAAGCGGGGGCCAGCCAGCTCGCGCTCGACCGGATGATCGATACTTTCAGCCTCACCCCGGCGGCTTTCACCGGCAACATGGAGGCACGCGGGTGGGTGCCGGCGTTCGCGACGATCTTCACCTACCAGTTCTTCCACGCGGATATTTCGCACCTCCTCGGCAACATGGTGTTCTTGTGGGTGTTCGGCGACGACGTCGAACGGGCGCTCGGCCGCTGGCGCTATCTCGCTTTCTATCTTCTTTGCGGCGTCGTCGGCGGGCTCGTCTTCATCGCCTACGACCTGCATGCCAGGATCGAGCTGATCGGCGCCTCGGGCGCGATCGCCGGCCTGGTCGTGGCCTATGTCATGCTGCGTCCCTGCGCCAAGATCACGGTCCTGCTCGGCATCATCCCGTTGCGGATCAGTGCCTATTGGGTGGTCGGCCTGTTCGTGCTCACCCAGCTGTGGAACCTCGGCGCCTCGTCGAAGAGCGAGGTGGCGTACTGGTGCCATTTCGGCGGCATGCTGGGCGGAGGCGTCCTGTTTCCGCTGATGAAGCCCCGGGGGGTGAAGCTGTTCCAGTGCATGCAGCCGGTTCCGGACACCGTCGTGCAGATCGGGCCAAATCCCGTTGCCCGCGCGGCAAGGCTGGACAACTTCCGTTGACACTGCAAGGTAGCGGCCATTAGGTTGCCGCCGTCCGTCAGCGCGTTCACGCGCGTCTTCTACGCGCTACGGCCACACGCCTGGGGGGCGTCCGCCTGTCGCCGCGAGAGCGAACTCCATGAAGATTCTGGTGCCCGTAAAGCGGGTCGTCGACTACAACGTCAAAATTCGCGTTAAGAGCGACGGCAGCGGCGTCGAACTCGCGAATGTCAAGATGTCAATGAATCCGTTCGACGAGATCGCGGTCGAAGAGGCTCTTCGGCTCAAGGAGAAGGGCCAGGCCAGCGAGGTCGTTTGCGTCTCGATCGGCCCGGCGCAGGCCGCCGAAACCATTCGCACCGGGCTCGCGATGGGCGCCGACCGCGGCATCCTGGTGAAGACCGACAAGGCGCCCGAGCCGCTCGCCGTCGCCAAGATCCTCAAGGCCATTGTCGAGGAGGAGAAGCCGGGTTTGGTGATTTTGGGCAAGCAGGCGATCGACGACGACTGCAACCAGACCGGCCAGATGCTGGCCGCGCTGACCGGCTGGCCGCAGGGCACATTCGCGTCGAAGCTGGTGATCGAGGGCGACAGCATTCTGGTCACCCGCGAGGTCGACGGCGGGTTGCAGACGGTGAAGCTGAAGGGCCCGGCGATCGTGACCACCGATCTGCGCCTCAACGAGCCGCGCTACGCGAGCCTGCCGAACATCATGAAGGCGAAGAAGAAACCGATCGATGAGAAGACGCCGGACAGTTATGGCGTCGATGTCTCGCCGCGGCTCGAAGTGCTCAAGACCGGGGAGCCCGCCGGCCGCAAGGCCGGCGTCAAAGTGAAGACCGTGGGCGAACTCGTCGACAAGCTCAAGAACGAGATGGGACTGATTTGATGACGTCCATTGACCCGGTCGGGCCACGCAGCGAGCCGTTGACATGACCACGCTCCTTCTGGCCGAGCACGACAACAAGACCCTCAAGGACGCCACCCACAAGGCGTTGACCGCGGCGAAGGCGCTTGGCGCCGACGTGCATGTGCTGGTTGCCGGCAAGGGGTGTCGCCCGGTCGCCGAAGCCGCCGCCAAGCTCGATGGCGTCAGCAAGGTCCTGCTCGCCGATGGCGCCGCCTACGAGCACATGCTGGCCGAACCGGTGGGCGCGCTGGTCCAATCGCTCGCGCCCGGATATGACGCGATCGTCGCTCCGGCCACGACGACCGGCAAGAACGTGATGCCGCGCATCGCCGCACTGCTCGACGTCATGCAGATCTCCGATATCACCAAGGTGATCGCCGCCGACACGTTCGAGCGCCTGATCTACGCCGGCAACGCGATCCAGACCGTGCGTTCGAAGGACAGGACCAAGGTCATCACGGTGCGCACCTCGACGTTCCAGGCAACGGGCGAGGGCGGGTCCGCCCCGATCGAGGAGCTGGCGGCTGCGGCCGATCCCGGCATTTCCACCTTCGTCGGCGAGGAACTGTCGAAATCGGAGCGGCCGGAACTGACGTCGGCAAAGATCATCATTTCCGGCGGCCGGGCGATGCAAAGCCGGGAGAACTTCACCAAGTACATCGAGCCGGTGGCCGACAAGCTGGGCGCCGCCGTCGGCGCTTCGCGCGCGGCGGTCGATGCCGGCTATGCGCCGAACGATTGGCAGGTCGGCCAAACCGGCAAGGTGGTGGCGCCCGAGCTCTACATCGCGGTGGGGATTTCGGGCGCGATCCAGCATCTGGCAGGGATGAAGGATTCGAAGGTGATCGTGGCCATCAACAAGGACGAAGACGCGCCGATCTTTCAGGTCGCGGACTATGGGCTCGTCGCCGATCTCTACCAGGCGTTGCCGGAATTGGCGGCGGAACTCGGCAAGGTGGGGCGTTGACCATCATGGCAAGAGCTACCATCGGCCCGTGGTGTCTCGGTCCAGATCGGCGTAAAATAGGCAAAAGAACATGATCGAGGTCAATAACATGATCGAGGTCAAAGAGCGGCCGAAGGTCCGTTCCGACAGCATGGCGGCCCCTATTCGAAAAATCGGCGTGATCGGCGCGGGCCAGATGGGCAGCGGCATCGCGCATGTCAGCGCGCTCGCCGGGTTCGACGTCAAGCTCAACGACCTTTCCCCCGACCGGGTCAAGGCCGGGATCGCGACCATCAACGGCAACATGGCGCGTCAGGTGAGCCGCAAGCGCATCACCGAGGAGGAGCGCCAGGCCGGGCTCGAACGCATCACGGCGGCGGACACGCTGGAGGCATTGGGCGATTGCGACCTCGTGATCGAGGCTGCGACCGAGAAGGAAGACGTCAAGCGCACGATCTTCGCCAGCCTCTGCCCGGTGCTCAAGCCCGAGGCCATCGTCGGCAGCAATACCTCGTCGATCTCGATCACGCGGCTCGCCTCGTCGACCGACCGGCCGGAGCGCTTCATCGGCATTCACTTTATGAATCCGGTGCCGCTGATGGAGCTGGTCGAGCTCATCCGCGGCATCGCCACCGACGACCTGACATTCGACGCCACCAGGCAGTTCGTGAGCAAGCTCGGGAAGACCATCGCGGTCGCCGAGGATTTTCCCGCCTTCATTGTCAATCGAATCCTGCTGCCGATGATCAACGAGGCGATCTACACGCTCTACGAAGGCGTCGGCAATGTCGAGGCGATCGACACCGCGATGCGGCTCGGCGCCCATCATCCCATGGGGCCGTTGGAGCTTGCCGACTTCATTGGGCTGGATACCTGCCTTTCGGTCATGCAGGTGCTGCACGAGGGCCTGGCGGACTCCAAGTACCGCCCGTGCCCGCTGCTGGTGAAATACGTCGAGGCCGGCTGGCTCGGCCGCAAGACCCAGCGCGGCTTCTACGACTATCGCGGCGAGAAGCCGGTGCCGACGCGCTGACGCTTCCTTCGCTTCCGCTTCGCCGTATCGATTGGCCGCGCGCGGCTACGCTCGTGCTCCTCCACCCATGCCGGCACCGGCGCGTGCGTCAGCGCTTCGGGTACGAGATGTTCACCGTCCCGACAAACGGTTCGACCGCGCGCATATCGGCATTGTCGGAGAGGAACTCGCCGTCGCCGGTCACCTTGGCGAGGTTTGCCTCCGGCGAGTCCTCGGGGTGGACGAAATCGACCCCGAGGATGCAGCCGCCGGGCTGCGGCTTGCTCAGCGTGCCGCCCTGCCAGTCCGTGACCCTGCCGCCGTAGTCCCAGTCGAAGCCGGAGAGCTTGAACGGCTTGCCGTTCATCTGCTCGATCTCGGCGAGCGCCGTCCCGATGCGAATGCCGTTGGTCGTGGCCCAGGCCGATTGATCCGTCGCCCTGATCAGCGTCGGACGGCGGCGCGCCTTCTCGTCGCTCCAGACGAATTCCAGCCGCGCCTTCGGGTCGTCGGGATAGAGCACGCTCGCCTTGATCTTCTGACCTTCCGCGCCGTCGATCTCCTGCTCGACGACATTCTTGTTGCCGAACGCCTTCACCAGATCGGAATGACCGGCATTTCGGCCGAACGGTCCTTCGCACTTGATCAGGCGCGACGAGGCGGCGGGCTCGGCCGATGCCGCCGAGGAGGAGAGCGCGAGCAATCCCGCCACCAGGCTCATGGGTGCGGATGGTTTTGCCGGACAGGTCATCGTTCGTGCTCCAGACATGAATCCAAATGCGATCGGGCGGCGCTATTGCTTGAGCGCCGCGCTCACCAGCTTCACGGCGTCATCGCTCGCCCATTCCGCTGGTCCCGCCACCGTGCCGAGCTCGCAACCGGCCGGATCGACGAGAAGCGTGGTCGGCATTCCGGAGGCGCGGCCCACCATCTTCAAGTCCTGAAATACCTTGGCGCTGGGATCGGCATAATAGGCGAGCCCGCCGATGCCGACCTCCTTGAGCCAGGTGCGTGCTTTCTCCGGATCGCGGGTGTCGATGCTGATCGCCACCACCTGGAAGTTCGGCCCGCCCAGCTTGCCCTCGAGCGCGTCGAGCGCCGGCATCTCCTTGCGGCACGGTATGCACCAGGTGGCCCACAGGTTGAGCAGGACCGTGCGCCCGCGCCAATCCGAGAGGTGGCGTTCGGTTCCTCCGGCATCCCGGAAGGCAAGGTCGGGCAGGCGGACCGGTTGGTCGGCGACTGCGAATGCGGCCACCTCCCCATGCGCGAGTGGCGCCAGGCGCCGCGCCTGCCCGGCCGCGCCGGCGCAGGCAGCGTCTCCCGCGTTGCGCTGGATCGTGTTGATCCCGTATACCGCCGCCAGGGCGATGGCGACGCCGGCAATACCGCCGGCCACGACCATGACAAGACGGTTGGTGGCGCGCGTTCGCGCCGCTTGTTCGGGTCCGGTCATACGCGGCGAAACCTCGGTAGATGTGTCATGGGCAATAAGATGTGGGGCGGGCGCTTCAGCACGAGCCCCGATGCCATCATGGAGGAGATCAATGCCTCTATCGAGTTCGACCGGCACCTGTTTCGCCAGGACATCGCCGCGAGCCAAGCCCACGCCGCGATGCTCGCAAAACAAGGCATCATCACGGCTGACGATGCCCGCAAGATCGCGCGCGGTCTAGACACGATCCTGTCAGAGATCGAGAGCGGCAAGTTCAAATTCAAGCGCGCGCTGGAAGACATCCATATGAATGTGGAGAGCCGGCTCACCGACCTGATCGGCCCGGCGGCGGGGCGGCTTCATACCGCGCGCTCGCGCAACGATCAGGTGGCGACCGATTTCCGGCTCTGGATCAGGGAAACGGTCGATGCCGTCGATCAGGCACTAGGCGGTTACCAGCAGGCGCTGACGGAAAAGGCGTTGGAGCATGCCGCTACCGTGATGCCGGGCTTTACCCATCTGCAGACCGCCCAGCCTGTCACCTTCGGGCATCATCTCCTGGCGTACGTGGAGATGGCCGCGCGCGACCGCGGCCGGTTCGCCGACGCACGCAAGCGGGTGAACCAATCTCCGCTCGGCGCCGCCGCGCTCGCCGGTACCGCCTTCCCGGTCGACCGGACGATGACCGCCAAGACGCTCGGCTTCGAGAAGCCGATGGCGAACTCGCTCGACGCCGTCTCCGATCGCGACTTCGTACTGGAGACGTTGTCCGCCGCGGCGATCACGGCGGTGCACCTGTCGCGCTTCGCCGAGGAGATCGTGATCTGGTGCTCGCCCCTCGTGGGCCTCGTCTCGCTCTCGGACCGCTTCACCACCGGTTCCTCGATCATGCCGCAGAAGCGCAACCCGGACGCCGCCGAGCTCGTGCGCGCGAAGACGGGCCGCATCGTCGGCGCGCTCGAGGCGCTGCTGATCGTGATGAAGGGGCTGCCGCTGGCGTACCAGAAGGACATGCAGGAGGACAAGGAAGGCGCCATGGACGCGTTCTCCGCCCTCATGCTGTCGCTTGCCGCCATGACCGGCATGGTGCGGGACATGACGCCCGACGTCGCACGCATGCGCAAAGCCGCGGGTGAGGGCTATGCCACCGCGACCGACCTCGCCGACTGGCTGGTGCGCACGCTGAAGATGCCGTTCCGCGAGGCGCACCACGTCACCGGCCGGATCGTGGCCGCAGCGGCCGCCGAAAATGTTCCGCTGCACCAGTTGCCGCTCGCCGCCATGCAGGCGATCGAAAAACGCATCACCAAGGAGGTGTTTGCGGTGCTCTCGGTCGACAATTCGGTGAAAAGCCGGGGGAGCTTCGGCGGCACCGCGCCCAAGAACGTGCGCCGGGAAGCGAACCGGTGGCTTAAGGTCTTGGCAAAGGGGCGCCGGTAACATTCTTGCCCGCCGGGGGCGGCACGATCGTCATGCTGTCGCCTCTAACCTGCGATCTGCTATGGTGCCGCCGGTTCAGGAGTACCCGAATTGAATTCTCTATCCGACCTGCGCCTCGTGCGGATTGCAGTCATCGGCGCCCTTGTTGCCGCGCTCGGCCTTGCCGGCTGCGGACGCAAGGGCGGGCTTGATCCGCCCCCGGGCGCGACGGCCGCCGCCGCCGATCAGGCTGTACCCCCGGGTGCCGGGCCGCCGTCCTCACCCGACGCGCTGCCGCCGTCGACGCAACCGCTGCCGCGGCGCACGCCGATCGACTGGCTCATCGACTGAGCCCACCGAGCGTCCCATGCACCACTTTGCCTATCGCCACGGCGTCCTTCACGCCGAGGCGGTCAGTCTCGCCGATCTCGCGGGCGCGGTCGGCACCCCGTTTTATTGCTACTCGACCGCGACGCTCAGGCGTCACTACGAGATATTCGCCCATGCCTTCGCCGACGTGAACGCGCTCGTCTGCTACGCCATGAAGGCGAATTCCAACCAGGCGGTGATCAAGACGCTCGCCGAGCTCGGCGCCGGCGCGGACGTGGTGTCGGGAGGCGAACTCAAGCGCGCGCGTGCGGCCGGCATTGCGCCGGAGAAGATCATGTTCTCCGGCATCGGCAAGACCGCGGCCGAGCTTGCGCTTGCGCTTGACGAAGACATCCTCTGCATCAACGTCGAATCCGAAGCCGAGCTGGGCCTGCTGTCGTCGATCGCGGCGGGGAAGGGCCGCACCGCCCGGATCTCGGTGCGCGTCAATCCCGATGTCGACGCGAAGACCCATGCCAAGATCGCCACCGGCAAGGCCGAGAACAAGTTCGGGATCCCGATCAGCCGCGCCCGCGAGGTCTACGCCCGGGCCGCAAAACTCCCTGGTCTCGCCGTCACCGGCGTCGACATGCATATCGGCAGTCAGATCACCGAGCTTGAACCGTTCGACGATGCGTTCGCGCTGTTGTCCGATTTCGTGCGGACGCTGCGCGCCGACGGTCACGCCATCAGCCATGTCGATCTCGGCGGCGGGCTTGGCATTCCATACAGCGAGGATAACGATCCGCCGCCGCATCCCGATGCCTATGCCGCGATGGTCAAGCGCGCCACGCGCGATCTCGGCTGCAGGCTGATCTTCGAGCCCGGCCGCCTGATTGTGGGCAACGCGGGTATCCTGGTCACGCGCGTGCTCTACCTCAAGCGCGGCGAGGCCAAGACCTTCGTCATCGTCGACGCCGGCATGAACGACCTCATTCGTCCGACGCTGTACGAGGCCCACCACGAGATTCGTCCGGTGCGCGAGTCGCCCCCCGGGGCCGCCCGCACCCTCGCGGATGTGGCCGGGCCGGTCTGCGAGTCCGGCGATTTCCTGGCGCTCGACCGCGACCTGGTGCTGCCGCAGGCCGGGGATTTGCTCGCGGTCATGACTGCGGGAGCCTATGGCGCGGTCCAGGCCGGCACCTACAACACCCGCCCGCTGGTGCCGGAAGTGCTTGTTCGGGAAGCGGAATGGGCCCTGGTGCGGCCGCGGCTGGAGGTGGCGGACCTGATCGCACTCGATCGACTGCCGCCTTGGCTTTGATCCCGGCTCGAATCAGGCCGCGAATTGCCGAACCATATCGCGCTGGCGTGGTTTTGATCACAGGTGCCTTCCTTTTGCCCGCTAGCGCCGGTCTAGTTGCGTGTTAATATCGGCAATCGGCCGGATTCCCTTTGCTGGAGACATACTTGACCGATCGGTCCCCGGACGCGCCGACCCCGCATAACGTTTCGCCCCGCCCCGCCCCCGCGCGGGAGCAGGCCGGCGACGCCGTGCTAGCGCGGGCGCTCGGTCGCGCGCGCTGGACGATTTTCTGGGAGCGGCTGTGGCCGGCGCTGGCGTCGGTCGCCACCGTGGTCGGCTTGTTCCTGGCCGTGTCCTGGTTTGGCCTCTGGCTATGGCTGCCACCGATCGGGCGGGCGATCGGTCTCGGTGCCTTCTTTCTGCTCACCGCCGCGGCGTTCGCCCCGTTTCTGATGCTGCGCATCCCGAGCCGGATGGACGGCTTGCGGCGGCTCGACCGCAACTCCGGACTGCCTCATCGGCCGGCCACCGCGATCGCCGACGAGATCGCCGCGCCGACCGAAGATTCGTATTCCATGGCGTTGTGGCGCGCCCATATCGAGCGGGCGTTGCGCGCGGCCAAGACGCTCAAGGCCGGGACGCCGATGCCGCGGCTGGCAGGGCGCGACCCCTTCGCCGTGCGCGCCCTCGTGGCGGTGCTGGTGGTTGCGACGTTCTTCGCCGCGGGCGGGGAACGGATGAAGCGCGTCGCCGCGGCCTTCGACTGGCAGGGCGTGATGGTGCCGGCCAATTTCCGCATCGACGCCTGGGTGAGCCCCCCGACCTATACCGGCCGCCCGCCCGTGATCCTGCAGGGGTTGCGGCCCGGCGAGCCGGTGCAGACCGCCGCCACGCTCTCGGTGCCGGCAGGAAGCACGCTGGTCATTCGCGCGACTGGAATTCACCTCGACGTGGTCGCGAGCGGCGGGCTTGCCGAGCCGCCGCCCGCGGCCGGGGCGCAAAGCGCCAACGCCAAGGGCACCGAGGAGCGCCGTTTCGTGATCAACGAGGCGGGGGCGGCAACCGTGCGCGGGGCTGCCGCCAGCGACGTCACGTGGCAGTTCACCGCCATCCCGGACAAGCCCCCGACCATTGCGCTCGCCAAGGACCCCGAGGGTCAGGCGCGCGGCGCGCTGCAGCTTTCCTACAAGCTCGAGGACGACTACGGCGTTGTCGGCGCGCAGGCGAAGTTCAAGCTGCAAAACAGCGAGGGCACCAACGGCCACCCTGCGCGTGCGCTGTACGATGCGCCTGATTTCCCGCTGGTGCTGCCGCAGGCGCGCACCAAGAACGGTGCCGGACAGAGCACCAAGGATTTGACCGAGCATCCTTGGGCCGGCGTCGACGTGGCGATGATCCTGACCGCGCGCGACGAGGCCGGCAACGAAGGCCAGAGCGCGGCGTTCGAATTCCGTCTGCCCGAACGGCCGTTCTCGAAGCCGATGGCGCGCGCGCTCGTCGAGCAGCGCAGAATCCTGGCGCTCGACGGCGACGCGCAGGCGAACGTGCTCACTGCGCTCGATGCGCTGACCCTGGCGCCCGAACGTTTCAACATGGAGGGCAATGTCTATCTCGGCCTGCGCTCCATCTTCTGGCAGCTGGCGCGAGCGAAGAGCGACGAACAGTTGCGCGATGTCGTTGCGCGCATGTGGGACATGGCGGTGCATCTCGAGGACGGCAGCGTCTCCGATGCCGAGCAGGCCCTGCGCGCGGCGCAGGAAGCGCTGCGGCAGGCGTTGGAACGCGGCGCGAGCGACGAGGAGATCAAGAAGCTCACCGACCAGCTGCGCGCCGCGCTCGACAAGTTCCTGCAGGCCCTGGCGGAGCAGATGCGCAAGAATCCGCAGCAGCTCGCCCGGCCGCTCGATCCCAATACCCGCCAGCTGCGCCCGCAGGATCTGCGCAGCATGATCGACAAGCTCGAGCAGATGGCGCGCTCCGGGGCCAAGGATGCGGCGCGCCAGATGCTGCAGGAGCTCCAGCAGATGCTGGAGAACCTGCAGATGGCCCGTCCCGGCCAGCAGATGGATGGTGACGGCGACGACGACATGATGTCCGCGCTCGACGAGCTCGGCGACATGATCCGCAAGCAGCAGCAGTTGCGTGATCGTACCTTCCAGCAGGGCCAGGACCAGCGGCGCGACCGCCAGCGTGGGCAGCGCGGCCAGCAGGGTCAGAAAGGCCAGCAGGGCCAGCAAGGAGAGCAGGGCGACCAGATGGGAGACCTGCGCGAGAATCAGCAGGGTCTGCGCGACCAGCTCAAGAAGCTGATGGAGGAGTTGCGCAAGAAGGGCTTCGGCCAGGGCCAGCAAGGCCAGGGCGAAATGGATCAGCTCGGTCGCGCCGGCGAAGCCATGGGCGAGGCGGAAGGCCAGCTTGGCGAGGGCAACGCGGACAGTGCGGTCGATTCGCAAGGCCGCGCGCTCGAAGCCTTGCGCCGGGGCGCGCAGAACCTCGCCCAGTCGATGCAGCAGCAGGGCATGATGGGTCCCGGCCCCAACGGCCAGCCCGGCCGGCTCGGTCCGCCGCGCGCCCAGCAGGAGACCGACCCGCTCGGCCGGCCGCTGCGCGGACGCGATTACGGCGACGACACCACGGTCAAGGTGCCGGGCGAGATCGACGTGCAGCGCGCGCGCCGCATTCTCGAGGAGCTGCGCCGGCGCTTCGGCGAGAATTTCCGTCCGCAGCTCGAGCTCGAGTATATCGAGCGGCTGCTGCGCGATTTCTAGATAGCGCGATCCAACACAAGCGTTTGGCGCTAGTGTCCCGGTTCCGAAGTTCGGATCATTGTGCGGCACCCTCGTTTGCGAACTTCGGAATCGAAGGACACTAGCAACTTATTGATCTAGTGCCCGGTTTTCGAAGTTCGTGATACGGTGCGGCACCCTCGGGCACGAACTTCGAAAACCAAAGGGCACTAGCAACTCTATGATTTTAGTGCCGTTTTTCGATTTGAAATTCCTGAGATGGACGTGTGCAGGAATTTCAAATCGGCGGCACTAGTGTGGCTTTGGTTCAGAAGTCCGCATTTCGCCGCAGAATGATGCGGACTTCTGAACCGCCACACTAGTTTGCGCGCCGCGGCGGGGCGGTGAGCGCCTCGTTGACGGCCCGACGCATCGCGCCGAGCGAGAACGGCTTGGAGATGACGTCGTGGATCAGCGCATCGAGCCCGTGCGCGCGCTCGCGCTGGTCGGCGTAGCCCGTCATCAGCAGGATGGTGACGTCGGGATGAGCGCGGGCGGCGGCGTGGGCGAGCGCGATGCCATCCATCACGGGCATGCGGATGTCGCTGAGCAGCAGCTCAAACGCGCCTCGTTCTTGCCCGAGCACGTCCAGCGCATGCGCGCCATCGGTGGCCGTCACGACCTCGTGGCCGTCCTGTCGCAGCGCGCGCGCGATCAGGCTGCGGATCGCTTCCTCATCGTCTGCGATAAGAATGCGTGCCATGGATTCTCCTTCAGCAGCGCAGTCCGGCACCACCGGCCGGTCTGCAGCCACCCCGCTCGGCCCTGACGGTAGCGGGGGTCCGTTAACGAATCGGAACCGCAATCCGCCCCATCGAGGTCGGACTGGGGGCGGGTTCACCGAGGCGCCTGGCTGGAACCGGCGTCGGGTCGGCACCCGGCACGAAAAGGCCTTGCCGCTGCTATAAAGTCCGAATCGAGGCGCTGCGCCGGTCCCGGTCGGGTGGGCCGATCACGTCGTACCGGCCGTCGCACGGGCCGCCATGGGCGGCTGCCGGCAGGACGGCGCTCTCGGGGGGTGAGGCACGTGGTCCGGTTTGAGCATGTAGGATTGCGCTATGGTCCCGGGCCCGAGGTCCTGCGCGACCTTAGCTTTCACATCGATCCTCGTTCGTTCCAGTTCCTGACCGGCCCCTCCGGCGCCGGCAAAAGCTCGCTCCTGCGTCTCCTGTTCCTCTCGCTGCGGCCGACCCGCGGGTTGATCACCCTGTTCGGACATGACATCGCGACGCTGAGCAAGGATGCACTCGCAACGCTGCGGCGACGCATCGGGATCGTGTTCCAGGATTTTCGCCTGCTCGACCATATGACGACCTACGAAAACGTGGCGCTGCCGCTGCGGGTGATCGGGCATGCCGAGGACAGCTATCGCGACGAGGTCGTGGAATTGCTGAACTGGGTCGGGCTTGGGGATCGCATGTCGGCGCTGCCGCCGGTGCTATCCGGCGGAGAGAAGCAGCGCGCGGCGATCGCGCGGGCGGTGATCGCACGGCCGCAGCTTCTGCTCGCCGACGAGCCGACGGGCAATGTCGACCCCAATCTGGCGCAAAGGCTGCTGCGGCTGTTCGTCGAACTCAACAAATCAGGGACGTCGGTCGTCATCGCCACCCACGACGTTGCGTTGATGGATCAGTTCGACGCCCGCCGTCTGGTGCTGCACGAAGGTCGCCTGCATGTCTACGAATGACTCTGCGATGGACGCGGAGCAATCGCGCGGGCCCGATGCGCCGGCCGCAGCGCCGCTCGAGGCGCTGCCGCGCTTCGAGACTCCCATCGTGCCGCAGGCGACGATCGCCGGCCGCGCTCTGGTCGCGGTCGTCGCCATCATGACCTTCCTTGCCTCGCTGACCACGGGGGCGGTCATGCTGGTGCGTGCCGCGGCGAGCGAATGGCAAGCCGATGTCGGACGCGAGGTGACCATCCAGATCCGGCCCAGCCCGGGTGGCGATATCGAGCTCGATGTCGCCAAGGCCGCCGCCATCGCCCGCCGGTCTGCCGGCGTGGTCGAAGTGCGGCCGTATTCGAAGGAGGAAACCTCGCGCCTGCTCGAACCGTGGCTGGGGACCGGGCTGCAACTCGACGATCTTCCGGTGCCGCGCCTCATCGTCGTGCGGATCGCGTCCGGCGCCACGCCCGACCTGGCGCAACTGCGCCAGACGCTGACCGAGCAGATTCAGGGTGCAAGCCTCGACGACCATCGCGGCTTTGTCGAGCGCATGCGCGCCATGGCCGGCGCGGTTCTGGCGGGCGGCATCGGCCTGCTGCTGCTCGTCTTTGTCGCGACCGTGCTCTCGGTCGCGTTCGCGACCCTTGCCGCGATGGCGACCAATCGTCCGGTGATCGAAGTGCTGCATCTCATCGGCGCCAAGGACAGCTTCATCGCCGGTCACTTCCAACGGCATTTCCTGCTGCTGGGCCTGGAGGGAGGACTGATCGGCGGCGGCAGCGCCATCGCGCTGTTTGCGCTCGCCGAGCTTACCAGCGATCGCCTCGCCGGCACGGCGGGGGGTGACCAGTTCACGGCCCTGTTCGGCAGCTCTTCGATCGGGGCACTGGGGTACTTGGCGGTGCTGGCGCAAGTCGGCCTGATTGCCTTCGTGACCGCCGCCACCTCCCGCTTTACGGTGAATCGCACGATCGAAACGATTTATTAGTCAAACTGACGACCAGTTACGTTGCCACCGCGCCGCCGGATTTTGCGATATGATTGCGAAGGTGGACGAGACGAGATATGTCGACGGTCCGATCCAACACCGATGATGGCGCCGCTGCAGTGCCTTCCATGACGCAGCCATCCGCGCGCGGTCCCCGCCCGCTGCTGTGGCGGGTCGGCTGGTCGACGTTCCTGCTCTGTGCGGCTTTGGTGCTGGCGCTGGGAGCGGGGTTCCTCTGGTTCATCTGGCGCGTGCCGGTTGAGGAAGCTCCGCTGACCCGCAATGCCGACGGCATCGTTGCGCTCACCGGCGGTGCGTCGCGCATCACCGACGCGATCGAGTTGCTGGCGTCGGGCCGGGGCAAGCGGTTGCTGATCAGCGGTGCGAACCGTGCGACCAATTCGAATGAGATCTCCCGGCTCAATCCGGAGTTCGAACGCTGGGTGCGCTGCTGCGTCGACTTCGACCGCTCCCTCAATACGCTGGGAAATGCGATCGAAACCAGGCGCTGGGCGGAACGCCGCGGCTTCCGTTCGCTGATCGTGGTCACGTCGAACTATCACATGCCGCGCGCGCTCGCCGAGATCGCTCACCAGCTCCCGGATGTCGCGCTCGTGCCCTTTGCTGTCGTGACGGACCGCCAGCGCGCCGACCCTTGGTGGAAGGGCGGTGCGACGGCGCGGCTGATGGTGACGGAATACGTGAAATATGTCTTCGCCAAGCTCCGCATGGGGCTCAATCCCGGCGGCACCGCGGGCGCGGCGAGCTAAAGCGCGATCCCGAAAGCTTGCAGACTTCTCAAATAAGGTCATGCGACAAGGGATAGAACGAAGTCGCGTTTCGACGTAAACCATTCGCTCAAGTTCGACAGTCGTTGCGCTAAGGTTTGCTCGTGCTCGTCATTCGGTCGGTCGTTTTCAACGTCCTGTTCTATCTCAATCTGCTGGTGCAGCTCATCGCGGCCTTGCCGACACTGGTGATGCCGCGCAGGGCCATTCTCGCCGTCGCCAGGTTCTGGGCGCGCACCAATCTCTGGCTGCTGCGTGCGATTTGCGGCATCAAGGTCGAGTTTCGCGGGCTGGGAAGAATTCCTTCCGGACCCTTGCTTGTCGCCTCCAAGCACCAGTCGCTGTGGGAGACGTTCGCACTGCTGCTGATCGTGCCGGATCCGGCCTACATCATGAAGCGCGAACTGATGTGGATCCCGTTCTTCGGCTGGTACGCCTGGAAGGCGTGCATGATCCCGGTCGATCGCAGCAAGGGCTCGCAAGCGCTTGCCGATATGAACGCCGGCGTGCGCCGGGAGCTCGCGCGCGACCGTCAGATCGTGATCTTTCCGGAAGGGACGCGCCGGGCTCCCGGCGCCGAACCAAAATACAAGTACGGGGTGGCACACCTGTACGCCGGAATGGACGTTCCATGCCTCCCGGTCGCGCTCAATTCCGGTCTGTTCTGGCCTCGCCGCGCGTTCCGGCGTTTTCCGGGAACGGTCCTTGTCGAGGTGCTCGATCCGATCCAGCCCGGCCTCGACAAGGATGTGTTTTTCGAGCAGCTGCAGCGCGAGATCGAAGGCGCGACCGCGCGTCTTGTCGCCGAAGGCGCGCGTGAGCTGGCCAGGGCGACACCCGGCGCCGCGGGCGGGTCGACATCCTGAGAGCGTGCCGCTCTCCCGGTATTCTCGCCGCCGCTGCATGAGATCGTTGGAAAGCGCTGCAGCGGTCAGGAGGACGACGGCCGCGAGGTCGGGCTCGCCTCGTGCGTCCCCGCGAGCCGGGCGGCGAGCAGGTGCAATTGGGTCTCGCGATAGCCAAGCTGCTCGAGCGCACCGACCGTTGCAATGACGTAGTCGCGGTTGGCGCCGGACTGGCCATGCCCTTGCCGCACGTGATGCAATTGCTGCTCGAGCGAGAGCCGCCCGGCGTATTGCACGTGCCCTCGATCGACCATGTAGCAGAGGCCCGGCACCCGCCGCTCGGGCTCGCGCTTGAGCCAGATTGGACGTATGCGTTCGCGGTAGACGGAGGTCACCTGTTCGCGCCCCCGCAGATAGGTGATGGTGTTGCCGCGCTCTCTTGCGGGCACCCGGTAGGCGATGCCCCGGCAGGCCCCGCCATGGTCGAGACCGAGCACCAGACCCGGGCGCTCGGGCGTTCCACGATGGACGAAGGAATAGACGCATAGTGCCCGATGCGCGCCCAGGAGCCGCGCCTCGACCCGCTCCACGAAGGGAAAATCCGGCCGCCACATCAGCGAACCGTAGGCGAACACCCAGAGGTCTTCGGTGGCGTGCGCGGGATCCGGATCCATGGCTGTGATATCGAAGAATATGGCAATCTGCGCAAGCCGGGTTTACCTCCCGGTATCAGCCTCGTAATGCGATCAAAATGACTTTGAAACGCCGCAATCGGCGCCTTGGAGAGGGCGCCGCCGGGGAGGGTCCGGCAGTCCCCCTCTCGGCCGGCTCAGGAGCGCTATAAATGTCCCATTCCAGTTTCCTCGCGGCTGCCCCCCGCCGCCGGCTCTGGCCGTTGTTTGTTCCGCTCGGGCTGGTGGTGCTGCTTGCGATCGCGTGGACCGCGTTGTGGTTCTATGCCTCCGGACGCGCGGAGACCGAGATCGCTGCCTGGCGTGCGGCCGAGCGGCAGGCCGGCCGCCTGCAGAACTGCGCCTCCCAGTCGATCGCCGGCTATCCGTTCCGCATCGAGGTGCGCTGCGGCGGCGCCAGCTTCGAGCTCAAGGGCACGCCCACGCTGCAGCTCAAGCTGCCGGTCGTTCTGGCCGCTGTCCAAGTCTATGATCCGAAGCTGCTGATCAGCGAGTTCAGCGGTCCGCTCGAAATCGCCGAGCCCGGGCGTCAGCCAGCCGCCATCCTCGATTGGACGCTGGGCCAGGCCAGCGTGCGCGGCCTGCCGTCCGAGTTCGAGCGCGCGTCGCTCGTGCTCGACGCTGCCACGGTCCGCGATCCCAGCACCGCCGGCGACGGCATCGTGTTCAGGGCGCAGCGGCTGGAACTGCATGGTCGCCAAGCGTCCGGGTCCACCGCCGACGATCCGGTGGTCGAAACCGTGCTGCGCCTCAACGCCGCCGTCGCGGACAAGCTCCATCCGCTGGCGGGGAAGCCGATCGATGCCGAAATCGCAACCGTGCTGCGCGGGGTGAACGATATCTCGCCGAAGCCTTGGCCGGTGCGGTTCAGAGAATGGCAGGCGCGCAACGGCCAGCTCGAGATCATCAAGGCGCGCGTTTCGCAGGACGACGTCATCGCGGTGGGTGCGGGCACTCTCAAGCTCACCGCGCGCGGCGGACTCGACGGCAACCTCCAGGTCACCGTGGTCGGGATCGAAAAGCTTCTCAAGATGTTCGATATCGAGCGCATGATGTCCGAGGGCCAGATCGGCGCGACGCTGAGCGCGCTCGATCGTTTGATTCCGGGGCTTGGAGGGATCGCGCGGCAGAACGCGGCTCCCAGCCTGGTCGCGGCGCTCGGGCAGAAAACGGTGCTGGAAGGCAAGCCGGCGGTCGCATTCCCGGTCCGCTTCAACGACGGCACGGTTTTCCTCGGACCGTTCCAGGTGGGTGTGGTGCCGCCCGCGTTCTGAACCGCGCAGGCGCTGCCGCCCGCAGTCGCGAGGTCGAGATTCACCACTCCTACCGCCGCCGTATCGCGGCGCGCATCGCGGCATTCCACGGCAGTGTTCGTCAGTTTTCGTCGGCGTAGGGCCGCGGCACCGGCGCGTGCGGCAGGTCGGGATGGGGGCGTCCGAAGTCGGGCGCGGGCGAGTCCTGGCCGATGTCCACAATGCCGCGGCGGATGGCCCGCGTGCGGGTGAACTGGTTGAACAGGGTCTCGCCGTCGCCGCGGCGGATCGCGCGCGTGAGCGTGGCCAGGTCTTCGCTGAAGCGGCCGAGCATTTCCAGCACCGCGTCCTTGTTGGCCAGGAAGACGTCGCGCCACATCGTCGGATCCGAGGCCGCGATGCGGGTGAAGTCGCGAAAGCCGCCGGCCGAGAATTGCAGCACCTCGGAACGCGTCACCTGGCTCAGCTCATCGGCGGTGCCGACGATGGTGTAGGCGATGAGATGCGGCAGGTGGCTGGTGACGCCGAGCACGAGGTCGTGGTGCTCGGCCGACATGGTCTCCACGTTGGCGCCCAGCAAGCGCCAGAACGCCGCCAGCCTTTGCACCGCAGCCGGATCGACGTCCGGCGGCGGGGTGAGAATGCACCAGCGATTGACGAACAACTCGGCAAAGCCCGCGTCCGGCCCGGAGTTCTCGGTGCCCGCAACGGGATGCGCCGGCACGAAATGCACGCCCGCGGGAATGTGGGGCGACATATCCTTCACCACCGCGCCCTTGACCGAGCCGACGTCGGATACGACCGCGCCCGGCGCAAGATGCGGGCCGATCTCGGCGGCGACCATGCCGCACGCGCCGACCGGGATCGAAACGATGACGAGATCGGCGCCTTCGGCCGCGGCGGCGTTGGTTTCGACGACCTGGTCGGCGAGACCGAGTTCCGCGATCCGGCGGCGCGTCGCGGCCGAGCGGGCAGTAGCGATGATGGACCCGGCCGCCCCTTGCGCACGCGCCGCGCGCGCGATGGAGGAGCCGATCAGGCCCATTCCGATCAGCGCGACACGGTTGAAAACAGGCTTCCCGCTCATCTACGGCCCAACGTTTTTAGCGCTCAGGAACTCCGCCAGCGCGCTAACGACGAGACGGTTTGCCTCCTCGCTGCCGACGCTCATGCGCAACGCGTTCGGCAACTTGTAGGCGCCGACGCGACGCAGGATCAGGCCGCGCTGCGTGAGAAAGGCGTCGGCCTCTTCCGCGGTGCGGCCCTTGGTCGTGGGGAAGTGGATCAGGACGAAATTCGCGATGCTCGGCGTCACCTCGAGCCCGAGCTTGCGAATTTCGGTCGTCAGCCACGCCAGCCATTTTTCGTTGTGCGCGCGGGACGCCTCCACATGCGCGCTGTCCTGGATCGCGGCGATCCCTGCCGCGATCGCGGCCGCATTGACGTTGAACGGCCCGCGAATGCGGTTGATGGCATCGACGACATGCGCCGGGCCGTAAAGCCAGCCGAGCCGCAGCGCCGCGAGCCCGTAGATTTTCGAAAACGTCCGGCACATGACGACGTTCTCGCAAGTGGCGACCAGTTCGATCCCGGCCTCGTAGTCGTTGCGGCGGACGTATTCGGCATAGGCGGCATCGAGCACCAGCAAGACATGCGGGGGCAGGGCGCCGTGCAGCCGCTTCACCTCGTCGAACGGCACATAGGTGCCGGTCGGGTTGTTGGGATTGGCAAGGAAGACGATCTTGGTCCGCTCGCTCACCGCCGCGAGGATCGCGTCGACGTCGGCTGTGTAGTTGGTCTCGGCGGCCACGACCGGCTTGGCGCCGGAGCCGAGCGTGGCGATCGGATAGACGAGAAATCCGTGGGTGGTGTGGATCGCCTCGTCACCGTCGCAGAGATAGGCGTCGGCGATGAGGTTCAGCAGATCGTCCGAGCCGGCGCCGCAGACGATGCGGCCGGGATCGAGCCCGAAGGCGCGTCCGATCGCTTCGCGCAGCGCGGTCGCGGCGCCGTCGGGATAATCCTCCAGGTGATCGGCGACCGCGCGATAGGCGGCGATGGCTTTCGGACTGGGGCCGAGCGGGGTCTCGTTCGACGACAGCTTGAACACGCGGGCGACGCCGGGGGCCGTGCTCTTGCCCGGCACATAGGGATCGATCGCGAGCACGCCGGGACGCGGTTGCGGACGCTGCAGAGCGGACATTTCACGAACCTTGCTTGCTCTCATGCTCCGCCGCGAGGAGCACCCAGTCATTACCGAAAATATCATGCGCTCACAGTGCTTCATCGCCGGTTCTTGGATCTCCCGCCTGCGGGCGATGGCAGGGTTTGATCACCGGCCGGTCGGGATCGGTCGTGCGCCTTCGGCCGAGACCCTATAGCGGGTCGCGTGGCTCCCGACGAGGGCCGAGGCACGTACCGAGGCGCCGGCCTCGACCAGCGCATCGGTCACCCTCCCGATGTCGCCACCTGCGGGCACCGATATGAGCAGCGCTGCGCCGTCGAACGCGCGATCCGGCGCCGCGATCACTTCGGCGAGAGGCTCGAGCGCCAGCGTCGCCGCCGTGCTCCAGCCGGCAACCCGCACGCTCCACACCTCGACCTCCTTGACCATCGAGTCGGCCGCGGCGCGCGAAACGACGAACACCGGCGCGGCGGCCGGATGGTTGGCGCGGTCGACGAAGGGCAGCCGCGCAATGATTTTCGGGGCCGTATCGAACTCGAGCGCATTCCACCATGCGCCGATGCCCGCCACGCCGAAGGCCGGCACCAGGCCGAGATCGCCCTTGGAGTCGGAGACGGCCGCGACGACGCTTGCCGCGCCCATATGCGGCACGAACGGCACGGTGAAGCCAAAATGAAAGCGGGCGGAATCGCGCATCGCAGCATCGCCCGCCGACAGGTCGGCGTGCACCGAGAACGGCGCCTGCACGTAGGTAAACGTCGAGATAATGACACGCCAGATACTCTCGACGGTGTCGAGCGGCAGGATCCCTTTGTGGCGATCGACCAGCCGCCGCATCATGTCCGCCTCCCGCGCGGGGCGGAACGCGGAGCCGGACTCCTGCGTCTGCTTCGCTGAGATCAGACGATCGATGATCTCGGCGCGCTCCATCAGGAGCCCATGCATCATCTCGTCGATGCGGTCGATCTCGCGCCGCAACTCGGTGAGCGAAGGTGTCTCGGTGCGGGACGGCTTCGTCATGGTGCTTCTTCGCGCTCGCGATAAAACCCCTGCGCGGGCGCGGCATAGATAGGTGGGGCAACGGCTGAAAGCAAAGAAAACATTGACAGCAGCGCCCTGCGGCCTATCTAAGCCGGTCGCGGCGGCCCGTTTCCAGGCCAGCCGTGCCAAGTCCTTTCGCTTCGCCGGCCGGGTTGTTTAGAGATGGTCGAGGCCGATTTCAGCGTCGCACTTGATGCCGCCGACCGCGCGCGCGAGGCCGATAGCCCCCATTCGCCGGTCGTGCGTTTCGGGATGGACAGTCCGCTCCGGCTCGACGCCGGCATCGACCTCGCACCGTTCCAGATCGCCTACCAGACCTACGGTACGCTCAATGCCGAGCGCAGCAATGCGGTGCTGGTGTGCCACGCCCTCACCGGCGATCAGCACGTCGCCAACCTGCATCCGGTGACCCAGAAGGCGGGATGGTGGGAAACCATGGTGGGCCCCGGCCGGCCGATCGACACCCAGCGCTACTTCGTGATCTGCCCGAATGTGGTCGGCGGCTGCATGGGCGCCACCGGCCCGGCCTCCACCAATCCGGCCACCGGCATGCCGTGGGGGCTCGACTTTCCGGTCATCACGATTCGCGACATGGTGCGCGCGCAGGCCATGCTGCTCGACCATCTCGGAATTGACTCGCTGTTCTCGATCGCCGGTGGCTCCATGGGCGGCATGCAGGTGCTGCAATGGTGCGCGAGCTATCCGCGGCGGGTATTCTCCGCGCTTCCGATCGCGACCTCGACCCGTCATTCGGCGCAGAACATTGCCTTCCACGAAGTTGGCCGCCAGGCGGTCATGGCCGATCCGGAATGGCGGCAGGGGCGCTATTTCGCGGAAGGCAGCAATCCGAGGCGCGGCCTCGCGGTGGCGCGCATGGGCGCCCACATCACTTATCTTTCAGACGCGGCGTTGCACCGCAAGTTCGGCCGCCGGTTCCAGGACCGTGACAATCCCACGTTTTCCTTCGATGCCGACTTTCAGGTGGAGAGTTATCTGCGCCACCAGGGCATCAGCTTCGTCGAGCGCTTCGACGCCAATTCCTATCTCTATCTCACCCGCGCGATGGACTATTTCGATCTCGCGGCAGATTGCGGCGGCGTGCTGGCACAGGCGTTCAAGGATACGCCAACGCGATTCTGCGTGATCTCATTCACGTCGGACTGGCTGTTCCCCACGTCGGACTCGCGGGCCATCGTGCACGCGCTCAACGCCGGCGGCGCGCGCGTTTCGTTTGCCGAGATCGTGACCGACAAGGGCCATGACGCCTTTTTGCTCGAGGAGCCCGAACTATTCGCCATCGTAAGCGGCTTCCTCGAAGGCGCCGCGAAAGCGCGCGGCCTTTCACCGGCGCGGGCATGACCATGCTGACGCGCCTCAAACAGGACCTGACCATGGCGGACGCGGCCCGCACGCACGGCGGGGCCCGCGTCGATCTGGTCGTGGTCGCCGAAATGGTGGCGCCGGGCGCCAAGGTCCTCGACGTCGGTTGTGGCGACGGCGAACTGCTGCGTCTGCTCGCCGAGACGCGGGGCGTCGATGGGCGCGGCATCGAACTGTCACGCGAGGGCGTGAACGAGTGCGTGGCGAAGGGGCTCGCCGTGATTCAGGGTGACGCCGACACCGACCTGTCGGACTACCCCGACGATGCCTTCGATTACGTCATTCTCTCGCAGACGCTGCAGGCGACACGGCACCCGCGCGTCGTGCTGGAACATATGTTGCGCATCGGCCGGCACGCGGTCGTGTCGTTCCCCAATTTCGGACATTGGGGTATCCGCCTTCAACTCCTGCTGGGCGGACACATGCCGCGCACCGACAACCTGCCGTACGCTTGGTGGGACTCTCCCAACATCCATTTCTGCACCATCAAGGATTTCCGTCAGCTCTGTCACGTGGTCGGCGCCAAGATGGAGAAGGCGGTGGCGTTCAATCCCTGGGGACGTGCGCTGCGCTTGAACGCGCCGTGGTGGTTCTGGAACCTGCTCGGCGAGCAGGCGGTGTTCCTGTTGAGCAGACGGGAATGACCGGCGGGCCGGGGACGCAAAGCCGACGAGGTCAGCCGCGCAGCTCATTGCCGGGAACGATCTCACCGGCATTCACCACCTCGGCATAAACTCCACAATTGGCGTGGCCGAAGCTCCGCATCAGCGCGTGCGGGATCGACAGATCACGGATGCCGGTATCGGGATCGACGTCGATCGCGGCACAGCGCACGATCGGCTTGACGATCTTGAGCCGTGCCTCCTTGCCGATCGCGATCTCCTGCCCGACCAGATCGAACTCGCGCCAGGCTGGCCAGTCCGTCACGTAGAGGTTGGCGCGAAAGCGTAGCGGATGCACCGGCATCCCCACCAGATTTTCGATCGCGGCCACGGACGCCAAATTGACGATCGACACGACCTTGCGTGCAACGTCGGAGAAGCTGAAGCCCGGCGCGTGCAGCAGGCGCGGCGGCCCGCGAAGCTCGTCGGCGCAGAAGTCGGCGAAGAATCGCTCGATCGTCGCGCGGCCGTCCGCTGTATGCAGGTCGCCGCGCGCGGCTTCACGGCCGTCCAGTTCGATCGCCAGCGTGTGGTTCGCGTCCTCGTAGCGGGTGCGTAACCTCGCCAGCCGCTCGTTGCGCATGAGCATCAGATAGCGCTGCTTGGGCTGGTAACGCGGGGCGGCGGGGTCGAAGCCCGAGGGCCCATTCTCGATGGCATAGAGCCGGTCGGCCGGCAGCGTCTCGCCGACCGCAAGCCTGGTCCCCGTGAGCGCCTCGGGGGAAAGGCCCTTCACCGGATAGCGGTAGATGCCGTGGATGCGCGGAATTTCGGCGCTCATGCGAGGCTTGTAAGCCGCCAGGCCGCCGCCTGCCTAGGCCGCGCGCGAAAATCCGCGACCGGCTCTTCCGCCGCAAATCGTGAATTCCCACATAGGATTTGCCGGCCGCCATTCGGGGTTGGCGCCATTGATCGTTCGCGGTTAATTGGCTTATTTGGATGCACTTTCGTGCCGCATGGGCGGAGGGGCAGGCCGAGGGAGACGTTATGGATTTCGAGAAATTCACGGACCGCGCCCGCGGGTTCGTTCAATCTGCCCAGTCGCTCGCGCTGCGCGAGGGCCAACAGCAATTCGCAACCGAGCATCTGCTCAAGGTTCTGCTGGACGACCCCGAAGGGTTGGCCAGTGGCCTGATTGACCGCGCCGGCGGCCGGTCGCGCGAGGCGCTCGCGGCGGTCGAGGCCGCTCTCGCCAAGTTGCCGAAGGTCTCGGGCAGCGGCGCTGGCCAAGTCTATCTGGCACCGGCGCTCGCGCGGGTATTCGATCAGGCCCAGAAGGTCGCGGAAAAGGCCGGCGACAGCTACGTCACCGTCGAGCGCCTGCTGCTGGCGCTCGCGCTCGAGAAAGACAGCGAGGCCGGAAAGATTCTGGCGCGCGCCGGCGTCACGCCGCAGAACCTCAACGAGGCCATCAACGCGTTGCGCAAGGGCCGCACGGCCGACACAAGCTCCGCCGAAAACGCCTATGACGCGCTGAAAAAATACGCGCGCGATCTCACCCAGGCCGCGCGCGACGGCAAGATCGACCCCGTGATCGGGCGCGACGAGGAAATCCGGCGCACCATCCAGGTGCTCTCCCGCCGCACGAAGAACAACCCGGTGCTGATCGGCGAACCCGGTGTCGGCAAGACCGCCATCGTCGAGGGTCTCGCCCAGCGCATCGTCAACGGCGACGTGCCGGAGAGCCTGCACGACAAGAAGCTGCTTGCGCTCGACATGGGTGCCTTGATCGCCGGCGCGAAATATCGCGGCGAGTTCGAAGAGCGGCTCAAGGCCGTGCTGCAGGAGGTGACGTCTTCGGACGGCGGCATCATCTTGTTCATCGACGAGATGCACACGCTGGTCGGGGCCGGCAAGGCTGACGGCGCCATGGACGCGTCGAACCTGCTCAAGCCGGCGCTTGCACGGGGCGAGCTTCATTGTGTCGGTGCAACCACCCTCGACGAGTACAAGAAGCACGTCGAAAAGGACGCCGCGCTCGCCCGTCGCTTCCAGCCGGTCTTTGTCAGCGAGCCCACGGTCGAAGATACGATTTCGATCCTGCGCGGCCTGAAGGACAGATACGAGCAGCACCACGGTGTCCGCATCACCAATTCTGCGATCGTGGCGGCGGCGACGCTGTCGAACCGCTACATCACCGACCGCTTTCTTCCGGACAAGGCGATCGATCTGATCGACGAGGCTGCTGCGCGGCTCAAGATGCAGGTCGATTCCAAGCCCGAGGAACTCGATTCGATCGACCGCGAGATCGTGCGGCTCAAGATCGAGCAGGAAGCACTCAAGAAAGAGAGCGATCCAGGCTCGAAGGAGCGGCTCAAGCGGCTCGAGAAGGAATTGGTGTCGCTCGAAAAGCAGTCCGCCGATCTGACGGCACGCTGGAAATCCGAGAAGGACAAGCTTTCGGACGCGCAGAAGCTCAAGACCGAGCTCGATCACCTGCGCGTCGAGCTCGCCAACGCGCAGCGCAAAGGTGAATACCAGCGCGCGGGTGAGCTCGCCTATGGCCGCATTCCGGAGATCGAGAAGAAGCTCAAGAGCGTCGAGGCGGCGGAAGGCAAGGGCGCCATGGTCGAGGAGGCGGTGACCGCGGATCACGTGGCGCAGGTGGTTTCGCGCTGGACCGGGGTGCCGGTCGACAGGATGCTCGAGGGCGAGAAGGAAAAGCTTCTGCGCATGGAGCAGCAGCTCGGCAAGCGTGTCATCGGCCAGACGGAGGCCGTCAGGGCGGTTTCGACGGCGGTGCGCCGCGCGCGCGCGGGCTTGCAGGATCCGCACCGGCCGATCGGCTCGTTCATGTTCCTGGGCCCCACCGGTGTCGGCAAGACCGAGCTGACCAAGGCGCTGGCTGAATACCTGTTCGACGACGAGTCGGCGCTGCTGCGCATCGACATGTCGGAGTACATGGAAAAGCATTCGGTCGCGCGGCTCATCGGCGCGCCGCCGGGCTATGTCGGGTACGAGGAAGGCGGGGCGCTGACCGAAGCCGTGCGTCGACGGCCCTATCAGGTGATCCTGTTCGACGAGATCGAAAAGGCTCACCCGGACGTGTTCAATGTGCTGCTGCAGGTGCTCGACGATGGCCGCCTGACAGACGGGCAGGGCCACACCGTCGACTTTCGCAACACGCTGATCGTGATGACCTCGAACCTGGGCTCTGAATATCTGGCCAATCAGCCGGAAGGTCAGGATACCGACGCGGTCCGCGATCAGGTCATGGCGGTGGTGCGGGCGAATTTCCGTCCCGAATTCCTCAACCGCATCGACGAGATCATCCTGTTCCACCGGCTCAAGCGCAGCGAAATGACGAAGATCGTCGACATCCAGATGGCGCGGCTGGCGAAGCTGCTGGAGGACCGCAAGATCACCCTCGAGCTCGAGCCGTCGGCGCGTGAGTGGCTCGCCGACAAGGGCTGGGATCCCGCCTACGGCGCCCGCCCGCTCAAACGGGTGATCCAGAAGTCGGTGCAGGATCCGCTCGCCGAAATGATCTTGTCCGGGAGCATCAAGGACGGCGAAAAGGTCGTGGTGTCGGTAGGCAAGCAGGGCCTCACCTTCAACGGCAAGCTCGCGGAAGCGGCGTAACGCATGATCCGAAAAGTCGCAGGACTTTTCGGATCAGATCAGGCAACCGCACATTCCATGGAGCCGGCAGACCGGAGGCGGACGACCGAGAACTCTCCGTCGTCCGGCTGTCAGCGCCCCTGCGCGTAGCGCGAGGGTGAGTTCGCGCGCGTCATCATGGTGTCCAGCCGGGTGCGTTCCTGATCGAAGCCGGCGAGCAACGTACCCTCCAGCACCCGTCCGCGCGGAAGCTTGATCTTCATCGGATCGACGAATCGGCCATTGATCAGAATTTCGTAGTGCAGATGCGCGCCGGTCGAGAGCCCGGTGGAGCCGACGTAGCCGATCACCTGTCCCTGGCGGACCTTCTTGCCCGCGTCCATGCCGCGGGCGAAGGCCGACATGTGGCCATAGGCGGTCTCGTAACCGTTGGCGTGACGGATGCGGATGTACTTGCCGTAGCCGCCTTCCCAACCGACCTTGTCGATGATGCCATTGCCCGCGGCGAAGATCGGCGTGCCCATGGAGGAGCCCCAATCCACGCCGGTATGCATCTTGCTGTAGCCGAGCAGCGGATGGTTGCGGCCGCCGAAGCCGGACGTGATGTTCCCTTCGGACACCGGCTTGCGCACCAGGAATTTCTTCGCGCTCTTGCCGCTGTCGTCATAGTAGTCGACGACATTGTCGTCGGTGGTCTGGTAGCGATAGAATTTTCTGGTCTCGCCGCCGGTCGTCAGCAAAGCGAACAACACTTCGGTCTTGGTGTCAGTGGGGCTCTCGTCGTCGCCCGCGTACAGGATCTCGAAGGAATTGCCGGGTTGAACCTTGCGCTGGAAATCGATGTCATAAGAGTAAATGCGGATGAGATCGTCGATCACCGGGCGGGGCACGTGATTGCGTAACGCGGTTTCGTAGATGCTCTGGTAGAGCCGCACGCCCTTGCCGTCGTCCTCGTCGTCGTTGTCGCGGGACGCTACGCTGTTGGCGCTGCGCACATCGACGGCCACGTACTTGCCCATTTCCGACCACGCCACCATCGCCTCGACGGCGGCTTCGGTCGCGATAATGACGCGGACCGGACGGAGCCTGACGACATCGCTTCCGGGCGCGAGCAGAACGCGCAACTTGTAGCCGTCCCTCGGACTGCTGTCCTTTCCGCGTCCGCCGAACGCGGCCGTTATCGCCTTTACCTCATCCGCCGTCGCGCCCATCTCGCGCAGGATCGCGGAAACAGAATCACCCTTCTTGAGCACGATGGTGCGCTCGTTGAAGGCATTGCCGCCGGTCACCTGCGCGGTGGTTTTGGGAAGCAGGGTGACGTTTTCGGGTACGATGCGGGGCTCGAAACCGGCATAGGGATCGCCGTGGCGCTCGGGCGCATAGGCCGTGAGCGTCGCCGGCATCGCATTGGTCATCACTGCCGCGGTTTTCTGACCTGAATTGCCGTCCCAGTTGGCAGCATCGCGCACGCGAGTGAGCACCTCGTCGAGGGACGCCACCGCCGCAATCTTTGCCCGCGGCAAGACCATGTTGAGATCGCGGGTGAAGAATGACACCTCCGCATCCGGCTCAGCGCCGGCGGCGCCTTCGGCACTCACTGGAAGTCCCTCGGACTTGGCGAGGATCTTCTGCGCATTGAAGGCGGGAATGTTGGCCGAAAGCTCGGACACCGAGAGCGATAGATTGCCCGCGACGCGAATGAACGGGCGCACCCGCACGATTTCGCGGTTGCCGCTTCCACGGGTCGTGGTGGACACGCGAATGACCTGGCGCGCCGCGTTGGCCTCGCCGGGCGGCGGCAGGCGATCGGTCTTGCGGGTCACATTCGCTACGCGATCGGTAATGGTGGTGACGGCGCCGCGCAGCGCCGCTTCCACCCGCTCCGGCACGGTGGCGAAGTTGGTCTCGCCATCGAGCGCTGCGAAAACCGCGCCGCTCATCAGTGCCGCGCCGCAAAGACCGGTGAGAATGGTGCCGCTGAACCATTGGACCGAGACGCGGTGGCGGTCCACCAGTCCGCTCGCTTCGCCGTCGACCGACAACGCAGGCTCGTTGCCGAGATCGATGTGCTCGGCTTCCAAGCTGGAACGGAATGCCCCGCGTCGTTTGCCCTGGTCCAAGCCCGACGTCCCCTCCGCCCCCCCGGGCGGTCCACCGCAACAACACCACAGGTGCCAAACGCGACCGAGGACGACTGGCGTTGACTTGAAGGAGCGGCACGCCGCACCCTTCACGGTCCGTCAACGGCCCGTGTCCTAGTCTTCTGGCCCGATCGTTGGGTGAGCCGTGCGCCGCAGATGCCGCGACGCCGACGCAGTTCCCCCCGAAGTGACACCTCCCAAAGCGATGACAAGAGGGGCGGAGGAATGTGGCCGCAGTACGGCGTCCGGAGGCCTTTAAATGCGCTGTAAACCCCCTATATCACTTAAGAAGATTGCTGTTGCCCGACTGCACCGCGAGGGCGGTTTTTTCCGCACCCGGGTGTTGACATAAGCCAGGCTGGGCGCCTATATAGCGACCTTCGGCACGCCGCCGCCTCGGTGCGACGGCGCGTCTTCGAAGCTCCTCACTGATACTCGGTGACCAGGCTTCCGATCCCAATCGGAGGCCCTTAGGCTTCGACGGCTCTCTGGTCTTCCAGGGGGTGGGATCTCCCTGATCCCGGGCTGTTTGATAGGTGAATCGGAAGAAAGAGAAACGTGGACGGCGGAGTCCCTGCGGGCACCGCCTCGATCGAAGAGCGATCTTCGAGAAGGGTGGGGCCGGAAGAGACTTCGGCGGTCGACGTTTCAGGTCAACACCTTGTCGGGAAAGCGGCAGGCGTGCGCACGATGCAAATCGGGCGTTCGCTCGGCGCTCATCGGCAAGCGTGGGACCTCGTCAAACGTTGTGATCAGCCGGGAAAAGTTCTCATCCAACTTGAGAGTTTGATCCTGGCTCAGAGCGAACGCTGGCGGCAGGCCTAACACATGCAAGTCGAGCGCCCCTCCTTCAAGCGAGCTTGGAGGATTGCGGAGCGGTCTCCTTGGGCGGGCGAAAGCTCGCTTGACGGACATCGCTGTGAGATCAAGCGAGCCTTTAGGGGCTCGCTTGATGGAGGGGAGCGGCAG
>CAWIGD010000065.1:0-5000 GCA_963835165.1 uncultured Alphaproteobacteria bacterium | reverse complement strand
GCGGTGGTGGAGAAGGCGCGCTATCAGGCCATGCCCGACGTCCCGACGATCGGCGAAACCGTTCCCGGATTCGAAATGTCGTCCTGGCACGGCATATTCGCGCCGGCCGCGACGCCCGCGCCTTTGATCGCGCGTCTCAACGCGGCGATCCGCAACGTGCTGACGACCGAGGCCGTGAAGGAGAAGCTCGGCGTGCTCGGCGTCGCGGTCGCGACCAGCACGCCGGAACAGCTCGCCGACATCGTCAAGACCGGGCTCACGGCGCGCGGCGAGCTGGTGAAGGCCGCCAACATCCAGCCGGAATAACAAGAGGCGCTGATCATGTTGCGAATTGCGGTGCTGGCGGCTGCTTCTCTTGCGTTGGGGCTGGGCGGGGTCCTCGCCCAGGTCGACGGCGATTATCCGAACCGGCCCGTGCGTCTGATCGCGGCCGCGGCGCCGGGCGGCAATCCGGATGTGCTGGCGCGGCTGCTGTCGCTGAAACTCTCCGGCGCGTTCGGCAAAGCCTTCGTGGTGGAGAACGTTCCGGGTGCCGGCGGCGTTGTCGCGGCCAAGATGGTGGCCGCCACGCCGCCCGACGGGCATGTGCTCATGCTCGGCGATTCCGGCGCAATGGCCATCAACGTGGTGCTCAATCCCGATCTTGGCTACGATCCTTTGCGGGATTTCACCCCGATCACGGCGCTGGTGACGGTCCCGACCGTGCTGGTCGTGCACCCGTCGGTGCCGGCCCGGACGCTGCCGGAGTTCATCGCCCTCGCCAAGTCGAAACCCGGCCAGCTGGCCTACGGCTCGGCTGGACCCGGATCGATCCATCACCTCACGATGGCGATCTTTGCCGCGCAAACCGGCATCGATCTCCTGCACGTGCCCTATCGCGGGGGCACCGCTCTGGTGGGCGGGCTGGTCAAAGGCGAGGTGCAGGCGGGTTGGTCCGGCGTTCCCAACGTGCTGCCGCTGATCGAGGACGGCAAGCTTCGTGTTCTTTGCATCAGCACCCAGCGGCGCTCGAAATCGGTCGCCGATGTGCCGACCGCCATCGAGCTCGGCATCGAGGGGTTCGACTACGCCACCATGATGGGTCTGCAGATGTCGGCGGGAGCGCCGCGCGATCTCGTCGCGCGCCTGCAGGCGACCGTGGCCAAGGCGTTGCGAGAACCGGACATGGTCGATCGCATGGCCGTTCTCGGCATGGATCTGCACGAGAACGGAACCGAGGACTACGTCAAGTTCATGAAGGACGATATCGACCGCTATCGAACGGCGATCCGGAATTTCAAGCTGCAGATCAATTGAGAGACGAATGCCCGACTTGCGCATCTACGGCGTCGCCCGCACCCGCGCCTTCCGCGCGCTCTGGATCGCGAAAGAGCTCGATCTCGACTACGAGCATGTTCCGATCGAGATCGGTCCGGCCGGCGCGCGCAAGGCGGAGTATCTCGCGATCAATCCCAACGGCCGCCTGCCGGCGATCGACGACGGCGGCTTTGTCCTGTGGGAATTGCTCGCCATCACGCTCTACCTGGCCAAGAAGCACGGCCGGCTCTATCCGGCGACGCTCGAGGGCGAGGCCAAGGCCTGGCAGTGGAGCCTGTGGTCGGTGCAGGAGGTGGACCGCGGCGTCAACATCTGGTCGTTGCACGCCGTGCGGCTTCCGCCCGAGGACCGCGATCCGCAACGGCTCGCGGAGGCGCTCAAGGTGCTGGAGCCGCCATTCAAGGTGCTCGAGGGGGCGCTGGCGGAGCGTCCCTACCTCCTGGGCGACGAATTCACCGTCGCCGATCTCAACGTCGCCGCGGTGATCAGCCGGGCGATCGACATGGACCTGTCGGCCATGCCGCGCATCGGAGACTGGCTCAAACGCTGCCTCGAACGTCCGGCGGCGCGCGCGGCGCGGGCGCTGCGCGCGGAAGCCGACGCCAAGGTGCCGGTCGAGGTGACGCGGGCGATCGCGCGGCACAACCGCTTGTGAGCGTCAGCGCATGATCCCGAAAACGTTGCGGGAGTTTTCGGATCGGATCATGCGACGGAAAAATACGTAGAGCATGATCCCGAAAAGTGGATACCGGTTTTCGGAAAAGATCATGCTCCGACAAAAAGCTAGACGCGACATCGTGATTCAATCTGGGGCGATTTGAGTACCCATGCCCAAACGCAGTGCCGGCCTCCTCATGTACCGGCAGACGCACGGCGGTATCGAGCTGTTGCTGGTGCATCCCGGCGGTCCGTTCTGGGCCAAGAAGGATTGGGGCGCGTGGTCCATCCCGAAAGGCGAATATGGCGACGACGAGGACCCGCTGACGGTGGCGCGGCGTGAGTTCGAGGAAGAGACCGGCGCGCGCGCACACGGCGACTTTCTTGCTCTCGGCGACATCGTCCAGGCCGGCCGGAAGATCGTCACCGCCTGGGCGGTCGAAGGCGACTTCGACCCCGCGACGTTGAAGTCGAATGAGTTCGAGCTGGAATGGCCGCCCAAGAGCGGGCGCACGGCGTCATTTCCCGAGGTCGACCGCGCGGAATGGTTTGCGCCGGCCGAGGCCCGCCGCAAAATTCTTCCGGCACAGAGCGAGTTCATCGCCAGGCTGCTGACGGTCATTGCAAAATAGCGACGCGCTAGTAGCCTGATTGCCGACATCTTCGCGGAGAATGGGCATCAATCGTGCCGTCGGTCCGGTTTTGTCGGTGGAAGCTAGCGGGTCTAAGAATCACAGCAGGGAGGCCGCAATGACTGACGTTCGTCGCGTGATCAGGCCCAATCGCCGGCGTTTCTTGTTTGGCAGCGCGGGCGGTATTGCGTCGTATGTTCTGGGACTCTCGCCAAGTCTGGCGCAGCCATTGCACTCGACGGCGCGCATCATGGTCGGCTTTCCCGCGGGCGGCCCCAGCGACGTTCTCGCGAGAACTCCTTGCCGAGCAGATGAAGGCGTATGCGTCTTCGACGATCGTCGAGAACCGTCCTGGTGCGGGCGGTCGCGTCGTGATGGATGTCTTGAAGAACAGCGCGGCGGACGGGTCGGTCATGGTCCTGACGCCTGCCGTAGCGGTGGCTCTTTACCCGCACGTCTACAAGTCGCTCAGTTACCATCCGCAGCAGGACTTCGCCCCGGTTACCACCATCTCCACCACGTCCATGCTGATCGCGATTGGCCCGCTGGTGCCCAGCACGGTGAAGACACTCGCTGATTTCATTGCCTGGTGCCGAAGCAATCCCAATCAGTCCTCCTATGGATCGCCGGGCGCGGGTTCGCCCCTTCATTTCCTCGGCGTCATGTTGTCCCGGGCTGCGAACTTTGAGTATCTCCACGTTCCCTTTCAGGGAACGGCGCCCTCCATACAAAGTCTGCTGAGTGGTCAAATCGCCTCCTGCATCTCGCCCATCGGCTCCTTCGTTCCGCACGTCCGGGCCGGGACGCTGCGAGCGCTGGCAATGACGGGCGCACAGCGCAGCCCGTTGCTGCCCGACGTGCCAACCGTTGCCGAGGCGGGATACCCGGCGCTCGAATTCGCCGAATGGTTCGGCATTTTTGTTCCGGCGCGGACTCCCAACGGGACCGTCGAGACGCTCAGCAGCGTGTTGCGCGCGGCACTGCAAACCAAGGAAATGCAGGCCGGTCTTGCCAATCAATCGGTAGATGTCGGCGGCCTCACGCCGGCCGACTTTGCTCGTCAGATCAAGGCCGACACAGATCGCTGGGGGCCGATCGTGAAGACATCCGGATTCACGCCCTTGGATTAGGCGGACGCGCAGGCTTCGTTAGCGGCCGACCGCCCACATCGTGGCCAGCCGCCGGCGCAGCGCGCTTGGCTTTTCAACGAAGATGCGCGCGGCAATGCGCGCGGCCTCCCCGACATGCGCGGCCTTTCGCTCGGCGATGGCCTCGGTGAGGCGCGAGCGCCAGGGCGCCAGCGGCCCGTGGGGCACGGTCAGGCTCGCGAGCACGAGCATGTCCTGATGCTTGCCGAGCCGATCGCGCAGCCGTTGCGCTTCGCCGCTCCACATCTTGACGAAGCGCGGCCACAGCGGCTCGATGATGTCGATCTGGTAGCGGTGGATCACCACCCGTTTGCGCAATTCGTGCAGCTCCTCCCCGTCGGCCGCAGGCCAATGCGCCGGCAGCCGGCGCCGTGCTTGCCGATAGAAGCGCGCGAGCTGGTCGGCGATGTCGTCGAAGGTCAGGGCGTGAAGCGGCCAGCGCTCGACCGCGCCGGAGGCCTGGTCGAGCGCGGTGATGAGGCGCTCGCGCATCTCGGCATTGAGCGTTGTCTCCGCCGACCGCCTGATCTCCTCGATGCGGCGGCGCAGCCCTGCGACCGAGCGCGGGGACAAGGCCAGGCCATGCTTGGTGAGATCGTCGAGCGCGTCCAGCGCCGACTGGGCGTCGCGCGCCCCGGAGAGCGCACCCGCGAGATCGCGCGCCTCGTCGCGCAGGCGCCGGGCGTCCTGCTTGAGAAAGGGTTCGAGCAGGCGCAGCAGGGCGCGCCAGCGCTTCATCGCCCGGCGAAAATCGTGCACCGCCTCGGCCTCGGACCTGGCCGGATCCTCGATGGCGGCACGCGCCTCGGCGAGAATGTCGTGCGCCACGCCGCGCAACGCCTCCCCCACCGCCACGCTCGGCCGCAAGGCGGGTCTGTCATTCATATGAAAAATATAGGACATTCTTGCGTGACATGGCGACCTAGTGCCCCGAACCCGAAGTTTGCGCACACCGTGCGGCAAATGCGATCGCGAACTTCGGGTTCGGGGCACTAGAATCATAGAATTGCTAGTGGTCCTTAGATTCCGAAGTTCGTATCTGAATGTACCGCGAGTGCTGACGAACTTCGGAATCGGACCACTAGGCGCCATTTGGGCTTTTCAAGCCGCGTCACGATTGCTACATAGGCCGCCTGCGGGCAGCGGCCCGTACTTCCCGTTTTCGCATCGATTGACGCGGGGTGGAGCAGCCCGGTAGCTCGTCAGGCTCATAACCTGAAGGTCATAGGTTCAAATCCTATCCCCG
>CAWIGD010000064.1:0-47818 GCA_963835165.1 uncultured Alphaproteobacteria bacterium | reverse complement strand
GGCGACCGGGCGGGTGATCTAGGTCATGGACTCATTAACGCGAGTCGATATCCTGATGGATCCTGGCTGGATGAAACATGTAGTGGCGCAGGCGGGATCCGCAAAACGGCATTTCGGATCCCGTGGCTATTCAGCCTTGCAGGCCGCGGCCGGCTCGCCGCTCTTGAACTTCACCGGGATTTTCAGGTAGCGCACGCCGTTGGCCTCGGCGGACGGAAAACGCCCGGCACGGATGTTCACCTGGATCGACGGCAGCAGCAGCGTGGGCGCGGCAAGGGTCGCATCGCGCGCATTGCGCATGGCGACGAATTCATTTTCCTTGACGCCCTCGTGGACGTGCACATTCCTGGTACGCTGTTCGGCCACGGTCGTTTCGAAGGCGTAGGTATCGCGGCCCGGCGCCTTGTAGTCGTGGCACATGAACAGACGGGTCTGCGGCGGCAAGCTCAGGAGCCTGCGGATCGACCGGTAGAGCTTATGCGCATCCCCGCCGGGGAAGTCGGCGCGCGCGGTGCCATAATCGGGCATGAACAACGTATCCCCGACGAACACGGCGTCCCCGATCTTGTAGCTGATGCAGGCGGGGGTGTGGCCCGGAGTATGGATGACCTCCACGTCCAGCCCTCCGATCTTGAACCGATCGCCGTCCTTGAACAGACGATCGAAGTCGCTGCCGTCGGTCTTCAGATCGCTGGCGTTGAACACCGGCCGGAAGATGCGCTGCACCTCTTTGATGTTTTCGCCGATCGCGATCTTGGCGCCGGTCCCGGCTTTCACGTAAGGCGAACCGGACAAATGGTCGGCATGGGCGTGGGTCTCCAGCGACCATTCGATCGTGTATCCCGCCTCCCGCGCGGCGGCGAGGACGGCCTCGACCGCGCGGACGTCCACCTCGCCTGATTTGGGGTCGTAGTCGAGTACCGGATCGATGACGGCGGCGCGCTTGGTCGCCGGGTCAGCGACCAGATAGCTGAACGTGTTCGTCGCTTCGTCGAAGAAAGCGCGGATAGCAGGCTCGTCTGACATTGGGAATTCTCCTCATCGCGCCCCGTTTTCCGGACTTGTTTTATATATTAGCTACCTCTACATTAGCAATAACTAACATAGCGGGCGGCAATGACCGGCTTCAAGACATTCGACACCGCAGCCTTCGGGCGAAAGGCCCTGCAGGCGGCAGACATGCTGCGCGCCCTCGCCAACGAGCGCAGGTTGATGATCCTTTGCAAGCTCGTGGAATGGGGTGAGGCGAACGTCACGCAGCTGGCAGAGGCGGTCGGGCTCTCCCAGTCCGCACTGTCGCAGCACCTCGCGAAGATGCGCGAGGAAGGCATCGTCGCCTTTCGGCGTGACGCCCAGACCGTCTGGTATCGCATCGCCGATGCAAGAACCGAGGAGCTGCTTGCGACCCTGCACAGGCTGTTCTGTCGCCCTGCCCGAAAAATGAAGAGAGGAGCGTAAGCATCATGACCATGCGCAGCATCGGGCCGCATGAGGCCAAGCGTCTCATGGACGAGGGCGCCATTCTCCTCTGGATATCAGGGAAGCTGACGAATACGCGCGCGAGCATATTCCGGGCGGCCGCCATCTGGCGCTCTCGCAGCTCGACGAGGCCGAGTTCGCCGCCCATCCCGGCCGCGCCGTGATCTTCCACTGCCGCTCCGGCGCGCGCACGCGAAGCAATGCCGCCGCGCTCGCCGCCAAGGTCAACGACAGCGGCGACGTTCTCATGCTCGAGGGCGGCCTGGACGGCTGGCGCAAGGCCGGCCTGCCCACGGAGGTAGACCGACGGCAGCCGCTCGAATTGCAGCGGCAAGTGCAGATAGGCGCCGGCGGTCTGGCGTTGCTGGGAACAATTCTCGGCCTCTCCATATCGCCCTGGTTCTTTGCCATCCCGCTCTTCGTCGGTGGAGGGCTGCTGTTTGCCGGTCTGACCGGGTTTTGCGGCATGGCCGTGCTGCTCCAGCGCGCGCCTTGGAACCGTGCCGCCAGCGTCCCCGCGCGCAAGGCTGCGTGAGGGCGGGGCTGCGATGCCGGGCTGGCTCATCCAGGACGCGTTCGGCATCATGTCCGGTGGTGTTGTCGGCTTTTCGCTCGGCCTTGTCGGCGGCGGCGGATCGATCCTGGCGGTGCCGCTGATGATCTACCTGGTGGGCGTGCCGAGCGCGCACGTGGCGATCGGCACGAGCGCGTTTGCCGTCGCCGTCAGTGCCGCCGCGAACCTTGTGCAGCACGCGCGCCGGGGAACGGTGAAATGGCGCTGCGCCTTCGTGTTCGCCGCGACCGGTGTCATCGGTGCGTTCGCCGGATCGAGTTTGAGCAAAATGGTCGACGGCCAGAAATTGCTCGTGCTCTTCGCGATATTGATGCTCGTCGTCGCGGGCCTGATGCTGGCCGGCCGCTCGGCCGGCGGCAACGAGGGCGTGCAGCTCAACCGCAGGAACGTGCCGAAACTGCTCGCTCTGGGGCTTGCGACGGGCGGGCTCTCGGGCTTCTTCGGGATTGGGGGTGGCTTTCTGATCGTGCCGGGGCTGATGCTCGCAACCGGCATGCCGATCCTGAATGCGGTCGCCTCGTCGCTCGTCGCCGTGGCGGCGTTCGGTGTGACGGCGGCAGCCAATTACGCGCTCTCCGGCTTCGTCGACTGGCGACTCGCAGCGATCTTCATCGGCGGCGGCGTGCTCGGCGGCATCGCCGGCGCGCAGCTCGCCGCCACGCTCGGCAAGACGCGCGGGAGGCTGAACATTGCTTTTGCCGCGGTCATCTTCGCGGTCGCGATCTACATGCTCGTCCGCGCCGCCGGCTCGTTCTAGGGCGCGATTTATCCGCACCGCCACGTCGTGACGAAGGCCTTGAGCGTAGCTGGGATTTCCGAGTCTCCGGACATCGGAAGCGTCTTGAACGTCGAAAATGGCCCTTTGAGCGACATTTTTGATCGAGGGCTGGGGCGCGGCTATGAGACCCATTCGTTGGCCGCACGCAATCCAATAAGGTCTCGAGCGATGACGCGGGTCTGGGAGCCCGTGCAGCGGGTGCCGGACCTGAGTGCAGGTCATGGGCCAAAGCGACCCGGCGCAATCGCTGCCGTCACCACCAATGCGCCTACGGATCGCTGGAGGGCACAATGAAAGCAGATTGGCGCTGCCATATTCTGGCGTGGCTGCTGGCGGTATCGACCGTTGATGCGGCGCGCGCACAGGCCGAGCCCTACCCGAACAAGCCGGTACAAATCATCGCGGATTCGTCTGCTGGCAGCGCACCGGACGTGGCCTTGCGGTTCGTTGCCGATCGGCTGACCCAGGCCTGGGGCCAGCAGGCCCTGGTGGTCAATCGCCCGGGTGCCGGCGGCAGCGTCGCAGCGCGGGCGGCGTCGGAAGCCGCGCCGGATGGATACACGCTCTACCAGCCGGTGCTGTCGACGTTCGTGTCGCTGCATCCCGCGGCGCCGAACGTTCCCTTGCACGTGCCGAAAGACTTTCTGCCGATCGGGTTCGTGGCGGAGAACCCGATGTTCATCGCGGTCGCCCCGGGCCTGGGCATCTCGACCCTGCCGGAGCTGATCGCGCTCGCCAAAAAGCGCCCCGGCGAGATCCCCTATGCCACCACCGGGGTGGGGCGCCTGACCCATCTGACCGGGGAGTTGTTGCAGCATGAGGCGGGGATCAAGCTGCTGCTGGTTCCCTATACCGGGGGCCCGGCTCATGCCATCGGCGATGTCACCACCGGGCGTGTCGCCATGATCATCGAAGGCTATTCAGGCATAGCGGGGGCGGCCCGATCGGGATCGGTGAAGTTGATCGCGGTCGCAACGGCGAAGCGTCTGGCAGAGTTTCCCGACGTCCCCACCGTGGCGGAAACGATTCCAGGTTTCCAAGCCACGGGCTGGGCCGTCTTGGTGGCGCCCGTCGGCACGCCCGAAGCAATCATCGGCAAGTTGAGCGAAGATCTGCGCAAGGTGGTCGTCGACCCCGAGCTGGACAAGAGGCTTGCGACGCTCGGCAGCTACACGAATCCAATGTCGCCCGCCGCGGTGACGGCGTTCATTCACAAGCAGCAACAGATGTGGCAGCCGGTCCTGGACGAGATTGCCAGAAAGCAGCGATGACAGCGGCATCATGTGACGCGGCGATCGCGGCAATCACAGCGGCACGAAACGATATCCGGTTCCGCGTCGCTCCACCCTGCCATGACCGGGCCAGGGCAGGTGAAAGCCGATGAGCGCAATGCGCTCGAGCGCGAGCAGGTCGAGCAGGCGCCTGCGGGTGGCGACGGCGCGATCGCTGTCATAGTCGCTGCCCCAGCGCCAGTCGGGACGCGCGAACGAAGCCGCCGGATGGGAGAGAGCGTCGGCACCGATCAGCAGACGCTCGCCACCGCTTTCCACCATTACCGACATGTGGCCCGGCGTGTGTCCGGCCGTGTCGACGAAGGTCAGGCCGGCCGCGACCGCCTCGCCCGCGTTCCGGCGCTCGAGCTTGCCTTCCAGACGTTTGAGAATGCGCGCGCTCGCGAGCGCCATGCCCTTGAGCCAATCCGGCACCCGCGCCGGAGTTCCGGGATCGACCCAGAAGTCCCATTCCTGCGCCGAGATCACGTAGCTGGCATTGGGAAAGCGCTCGCTGTCGTCGAAGTCGTCGATTGCGCCCCACAGGTGGTCGGCGTGAGCATGCGTGAACACGACCTTGGTGATCTTGTCCGGCTCCACGCCGGCGGCTTCCAGATTCTCGGCCAGCTTGCCCGCGCTCGGCTGGAAGTTGGCGCCCGACCCGGCATCGACCAGGACGAGTTCGCTGCCGGAAGCGACGAGGCTCACATTGGTGGCGATCGGCCCTCCCGCCTTCGGCAAGCCATGCGCGCTGAGAAAAGCCGCCGCTTCGGCCGAGGGAATTTCCGGCAGCGAGAACGACAGCGGCACGGTCAAGGCGCCGTCGCTCACGACCATGACGTCGATGGTTCCGACGCTGCGGCGAAGCCCTGGGACCGCCGCGTGGGCCCGGCCGCTTCGAAGCAGCGGCGCGGCCAAGGCCGCGCCCAAGCCGGCGAGCACCCGCCTGCGGTCCGAGCTCCGATCTGGCCGCCCATTTGCGCCGGTTCTGGTCACCGCGCTGCCACTCGTCGTCACGAGAAAATATCGGCCGTGATGCCCGCATACCACCCTATGTTCTCGGCCTGGGTCTGCCGCCGAAGCTCGGCGTTCTCGCCGGTCTTGGAGACGAAAGTCTCCACTGCAGCAATTTTGCCCTCCTTGGGTTCATAGCGCCCGCCGACTTTCACGGTGTCATCGGTCTCGATCAGGCTCCAGCAGGTGTTGGTGTAGCGGGCGGGGAAGGTCTGCGCCTGGATCAACTCACCGCGGAGCATCAACGCTGCCACCTTGGCCTGGCTGTTCGCCGAGAACGCCGATTTCGGCATGTCGCCGGCAATGCAGGCATCGCCGACGACGTAGATGTTGGGGTCGTTCGCCGACTTCATGCTCGCGGGATCGATCGGGCAATAGCCGGTCTGATTGGCCAGCCCGGCATCGCGCGCAATCTTGCCCGCCATTTGCGCGGGAATAACGTTGATCAGGGCGGCCTTGTAGCTGGCCAGATCGGTATCCACAGTCATCGCCGAGGCATCCACGCGCTTGATGCCGCCATGCATCTTCGGATCCTGCCACTCGACCATGCCCGGGTAGTGCTTCTCCCAACCTTCCTGGAACAAAGCCTGCTTGGAGAAGGTATCCTTGGGATCGAGGATGATGATGCGCGAATTGCGGTGTCCTTTGGCCTTGAGCACGTGGGCCATCATCGAGGCGCGCTCGTACGGGCCGGGAGGACAGCGGTAGGGGTTGGGTGGGGCGACCATCACGATGACCCCGCGGTCCTCGACCGCGTCGAGCTGCCGCTTGAGCAACTGGGTCTGCGGCCCCGGCTTCCAGGCGTGCGGCATGATCTGCGCAGCCGCCTCGGAATAACCCGGGACCGACTCGAATTTCAGATCGATGCCGGGCGCCACCACCAGCCGGTCGTATGCCAGCTGCGTTCCGTCGGCGAGGCGGACGCTCTTCTTGTCGCGATCGATCGCCTGCGCCGCCTGATGAACGAGCTTCACGCCGTATTTCGACGCCAGCGCGTCATAGGAATGGAGCATCGACTCCCAGCCTCGGAATCCGCCGAGATAGAGGTTCGAGTGGAAGCAGGTGATGAACTGCCGCAGCGGCTCGACCAGCGTGACCTCGACCGCGCCGTTGGAATCCCTCGCCACGTATTTTGCAATTGTGGCGCCGCCCGGACCTCCGCCGACGACCACCAGCTTGGGCTTGGCTTGCGCCAGCGCCGGCACCGGCAGGCCGCTTGCCGCGATGAGCGCGGCCGCTTGAGTCAGGAACTCGCGGCGATTGGATGACGTCATGGTCTCGCTCCCGTGCTGTTTGTTGTTCAATTGGCCGGCTGTAAGCTTCCGAAATACGCTGCGAGCGCGGCGATTTCCTCTTCCGATAGACGAACCGCAATCGTTTGCATGATCGGATTGGCTCGCTTCTGGGCGCGGTACTCGCCCATGATCTCGATGAAGACAGGCTTCGGCCATCCGACGATGGGCGGGATGCCTTCGTACCGCCCCGTGATCTGGTGACAGGTCACGCATTCCGACGACAGGAACTGCCCGAGCGCCTTATCGCCGTCCGCGTGCGCGGCGCCGGCCGTCACCACCGCCGCACCGGCGAACGCAAGGCTGGCCACCCGTAGAGACATCGCCGTCACTCGACCTTCGGCGCCGTTCCGGTTTCCGGCGTCACGTCGATCGCCCGCGCGCGACCGGTGATCTCGGCTTGGCCGGGGGCGCAGTTCGCCATGCACGGGGTCTTGCGCCAGAATTCCTTTTCCGCGACGTCCCGATCGTCATCGATGAAATTCGGCTGGTTCGGGAGCTTGATCGAGCTGAAGTTCGTCTGATTCAGTTCAAAATTCTCGTCTTTGATGATGTCGTTGAGATACAGCACATAGGCGGTGACGGCGTACAATTCGTCATTGGTCAGCGACTGCGCATTGCCGAACGGCATCGAGCGCCGGATGTAGTCCATGACCGTGGAGGCGTAGGGCCAATAAGACCCGATCGACTTGACTGGATCGTGGCTCGTCAACGTACCGGCTCCGCCCATGAGGATGGGCCACCGCCCGGCGCTTTCGCCGAACTCGCCATGGCAGCCGCCGCAACGCTCGACGTAAAGCGGCTCACCCTGCTTCACGGTGCCCTTACCGATCGGCAAACCCTGCCCGTCCGGACGGATATCGATATCCCAGCCCGCGATCTCCTCCGGAGTCGCCGGGCGTCCGATCCCGAGGCGCTTCGCCGGCAGCGGCGCGGCTGCCGGCGCGGCCGATTTCGATTTGGAAGCGGGTGCCGATTGCAGGACGCCCAGGCCGCCCACGCTAACGGCCAGCGCTGTGGCCAGCGCCAGCGCGCTAAGAGACCTCGACATTCTCGACCTCGCCGTTCTTGTGAACATGCCACGTCTGAATCCCGTTGTTGTGATAGATCGAGTTCACTCCGCGGTGCTTGCGCAGTTCGCCTTTCGTCGGCTGCACGTAGCCGGTCCCATCCGTGGCGCGCGATTGCAGCAGGAGTTCGCGGCCATCCCAGTCGAACGCGTAATAGAAGCGCGTCAGCGCCTTGTCCCACACCGGACCATCGAGCTTGGCGGCCCGCCAATTGCGGCCGCCGTCGAGCGAAACGTCCACGCGCTCGATCCTGCCGCGCCCCGACCAAGCCAATCCCGACACCACGGTGAAGCCGGATTTGCGGTTCATCGGAGCCTGCGGACTCGGAGCGGTGATTACCGACTTCGCGTCCATCACGAAGGTGAAGCGCCGGGCGGTGCCATTCTCGAGCAGATCGGTGTATTTCGATGTTTCCTCGCGGTGGTGCCAGGGCTCGTCGCCGACTTCGATCCGCCGCAGCCACTTCACCCACATATTGGCTTCCCAGCCGGGTATCACCATCCGCACCGGGTAGCCGTTTTCCGGATAAAGCATCTCGCCGTTCATCCGGTACGCCACGAGCACGTCGTCCAGGGCCTTCGCAAGCGGCAGCGAACGCGACATCGCGGCGGCATCGCCGCCTTCCAGCAACAGCCATTTGGCATTCGGCTTGAGGCCGGCTTCTTCCAGCAGGATATTGAGCGGCACGCCGGTATACATCACGCAATGCACCATGCCGTGCGTGAACTGCGCGCCGTTGAGCTGGGCGCCGCGCCATTCCATCCCGGAATTGGCCGCACACTCGCAAAAATACGCCCGATTGACGCGCGGCATACGCTTGATGTCGTCGAGCGTGAAAATCAGGGGTTTGTCGACAAGGCCATGGAGGATGAGCCGATAGTCGCCCGGGTCCACCTCGGCAATGCCGGAATGATGGCGCTCGAAGCACAGGCCGTTCGGCGTAATGGCGCCATCGAGCTCGTGCAGCGGCGTGAAGCTGACCGAACTTTGCGGCGTTGCCGTAAGCCATGCGACGTCGCGGCGAATGACCTGGGCTTCATGTTTCGATGGCGTGCCGTATTTGCGCACGGCGACGCCGTCACCCAGCGAGCGCGACCAATCCGGAATATTCGGCGGCTGGTTTGCCGGCGTCCCGGCGCCCGCACCCGGGCCGATCAACGCGGTGGCGCCGCCCGCGGCCAACGCGGTGCGCAGAAAGCCGCGACGGGAGGTCGCGTCGTTCGCGTCGCGATTGTCACTCGCCATGATCGCCTCCGCAGCTTGTTCCCTCGTATCGCTCACGCTAGGCACCTATGATGCGCACGCGCTCGGTCTCCTTGGGAGCGACCACGCGCTTGTCCCGGATGTAGTTGCTGACGACATCCCAGATGGGGGGCCCTTCGGTGCCTTCATTCACGCTCGCCCAGCCGGCGACGACATATTCCGCGTTGAGCTCGAGCGGCCTGCCGGTCCGCAGCATCCGCAGGTCGGAGATGCGGCTGCCGATCGGCTGGCCGATGTCGACCGTGTAGGCCACGCCGCCCGCGCGCACCATGTCGCCGCCCTGCTGGTAATAGGGATCGGGATTGAACAGGTTGTCGGCGACGTCCTCGAGCACGTCCTTCAGCCGTCCACCCGTCATGCTCATCCGATAGGCAGCCGGATAGGTGATCGCGGTGGCGTTATAGATGTCCTCGCGCGTGATGTCCTGCCCGGGCAGCACCGACGTTCCCCAACGGAAACCCGGCGACAACGCGATTTCGGCGTCGCGCTCGGCAAGCAGCGCGTCGCAGATCAGGTCGTCGAGCGTGCCGTTGAAATTGCCGCGGCGATAGAGCAGCGTCTCGGTCCGGCCGATCACTTCGCGCAGCATTGCCTCGTGCGGAGCACGTACGCTGCCGATCTTCGCCGCCACTTGCGGATCGGGCGCGATCGCGTCGGAGAACACCGGGATGAGCTTGAAGCGATAATCCTTCACCTCGCCGTTGCTGACGTCGAGGTCGAGCCGCGACACGAATTTGCCGTGGCTTCCGGACGCGACCAGCAAGGTCTTACCGACTTTCACGACCTCCGGCAGCGCGTCATGGGTATGCGCGGTCAAGATGACGTCGATGCCTTTGACGCGCGAGGCCAGCTTGCGGTCGACATCGAAGCCGTTGTGCGACAGCAGAACGACCAGCGCGGCGCCGTCGCGGCGCGCCTTGTCCACGTTCGCCTGAATCTCGTCCTCACGGATGCCGAACGACCAGTTCGGGATCATCCAGCGGGGATTGGCGATCGGTGTGTAAGGGAACGCCTGCCCGATCACGGCGATCCGCACGCCGCCGCGCTCGATCATGGCCATCGGCTCGAACACCGGCTCGTTCCATTCGGTATCGCGCATGTTCTGGGTGAGGAAAGGAAAGCCGAGCTGGTCGACGATCTCCTTGACGCGCTCGGCGCCGAGCGTGAACTCCCAGTGTCCGACCATGGCGTCCGGCTTCAGCAGCGCCATGCAGTCGACCATGTCCTGGCCCTTGCTGATCAGGGAGGTATAGCTGTTCTGCCAGGTGTCGCCGCCGTCGAGAAAGACCACGCGATCCGCGCGCTCGGCGCGAATCGCGTTGAGGATGGTGGCGATGCGGTCGAGCCCGCCCAGCCGACCGTAGGTCCCGGCCAGAGCGGCGAAATCCGCCGAGGTCAACGCGTAGGCCGCGGCCGAACCGGGTGCAATCTGATACAGGTCGAGCAGGGCCTTGCCGCTGACATGGGGCACAAGCCCCCTCGCCTCGCCGATTCCGATATTGACCGAGGGCTCGCGGAACAGCACCGGCAAGAGTTGGCCGTGAATGTCGGCGACGTGCACGAGCGTGACGTTGCCGACAGCGTCGAAGCGCAGAAGTTCGTCCTGGGTGAGGCGTTGTTGGGCGAAGGCTCGCGTCCAGCCACCGGGCACCAGAGCGGCGGTCGCGGCGGCAACCTGGAGAAAATCGCGCCTCGAGAACATGCAACACTCCCCGCAGGCTCAATGCAAAGCAAACGTCTTCCCGCCGGCCGTGACCTTGACTTGCATCAAACGTGCGAAAGGCCGCAACGCGCGGGCATCAAGGCGCCGCTCCAGATCGGGAGGCGCATGCCCGGCCTGCCATCACGTGACCGTCAGAGACTCCTCCCCGACGATCTTCGTTCCATCGTCATCGGTCCAGGTCAGCACGACTGGGCCGGATTCCTGGGCCCGAAACTTGAATTGGATGTACGGATTGGCGGAGATCGCCGGCTCGAAGTCGGCTGAAAAGACTTCCTTGCCGTTCGCCGTGCAGGTGAACTTGTTCAGGATTTTGCGCGGGATGGTATTTCCGCTGGCGTCCTTGCGCAGGCCGGTTTCCATGATGTGCGACACCAAGGCCTTGACCTCGACGAGGTCGCCCTTCTTTGCCTGCTTACGGTCGAGCTTGATGCGTGGTTTCACTTCGGCCATGGAATCCTCCTTCGGCTGACGGTCGTCGGCGAACCTGGTGCGGTGGATTCGAAGTCCACTCAGCCGCCGCAACCGCCGATCGTTACCTTCACCGGCTTGCTGGCCATGAAATAGGATCCGTCGTTCATCTTGGCGACGGCGATAACGTTCTGGGTCTCGGCCAGACGAATTCGGATGTTGGCTTCGGATACTCCGCTCGCCGGCGAAAAGTGGAAGGTGGCAACGCCGCCGCGCGGATTGCCGTCCGACACGATCAGCACGTCGCTGACGTAAGATTGCTCGGTCATCGGGCTCTCGACCGAGACGGTCATGGGAACGGTGTTGCCGTTTTCGGCAATCTCCGGAAGGTCGAGCCGCACGCGGCCTTCCACCGGCGTCTTGCCGCCGGTGAACTTCTTGATCAGATCGTCGGAATCGTTCTTGGCCGCGAGCGCGGGCACGGTCGCGCCGCCCCAGGCCGCTGCCGTCAAGGCTGCGGCGGTGATCGTCAAGGCCTGGCGACGGTTCAAGGTCAAAGGCATTTTCGGTCTCCTGGCTACCGCTGACGCCGCGCTCGTCCTTAAGTTATGGACGAGACAGTCCTTGGACGCATATTGCGACGGCACGTTGACCGGCCAGCCGTCACTGTGCGGAGCCGTGACGCGCATGGGCGTTCCCTTGCCGCCTGCGTTCGGCCGCAGGACATATTCATATATCTGCAAGTATGTAGACGTGAGCGCCGTCAATTGCAAGCACTTTTGTTGGGCCTGTGCATCTCCGATGCGATGCGGCCAATACGTCTCTTTTCATTCGAAAAAATGCATGTATTGTCGCCTGGTCAGAGCAGCCGTCCGAGCTTCTCCCGCGAGGAGTTCGGTGACCCGCGCCAACAATAAATGAAAAACGACGAAGTGTGGAGGCACGATCCAGTGACGATCAGACGCATGTTGTTCGCAGCCGCCTGCGCGGCCATCGCCGCTTCCTCCGTTGCGATCGCCCAGGATAGCGCGACAGAAAAAGCGATCGAAAAATATCGCCAGATGCTCAAGGAAGACCCGTGGAGCAATCCGGGACTGCTCGATGCCGACCGTGGCGAGGCATTATGGACGACGCCGCGCGGGCCGAAAAACGCCTCCCTCGAGCAGTGCGACCTCGGCAAGGGGGCGGGAAAAGTGGACGGTGCCTTCGCCGAACTGCCGCGCTATTTCGCCGATGTCGACCGCGTCATGGACCTCGAGACGCGCGTCTTGTGGTGCATGGAAAAGCTGCAAGGATTCAACCCCGTCGATCTCGTCAAGCGGCCGCATCCCGGCGGCGGGCAGCCGGTCAAGGAACTGGGAGCGATCGCCACCTACGTTGCCAGCAAATCCAGCGGAATGAAATTCGCCGCCAAGCTCGATCAGGCCAAGGAAAAGGATGCGGTCGCGCTTGGCGAAACCCTGTTCTTCCGGCGATCGGGGCCGTTCGACTTCGCGTGTGCGACCTGCCACGACGCCACCGGCCTGCGAATAAGGCTGCAAGGACTCCCGCATCTCTCCAGCCCGGACGAGGCGCGCAAGGTGGTCGGCGAGTGGCCGGCCTATCGGGTATCGACGACCCACGTCATGACGATGCAGCACCGGCTCTACGACTGCTACTGGCAGATGCGGATGCCGGAACTCGAACTCGGGTCGGACGTGAGCGTGGCGCTGATCTCCTACCTCGCAAGCCAAGCCAAGGGCGGTGACATCGCCGCGCCCGGGCTCAAGCGCTGAGGGGGGACAGAACGATGCGAGCAACCACGGTCGCGTGCTTCCTTCTCGCCTGGAGCGCAGCATCGGCATTGGCCCAGCAGCCTCCCGCCGTCGATCCGGCCCGAGCCGATGCCGCGATCAAGTCCGCATTCCCCACCGCTCCCGCCGACTGGCAGTCGCGACTGGTGCCGGACGAAACCATGCGGCAGTGCTCGGCGCATCGCAACAACCCGCCGAGGGCGGTTGCGGATGCGATCCGGCAGCGTGAGAAGTCAACCATCGTCTATCCATCCGATGGCAAGCTTCTCGGCGACTGGAAGAAGGGCGAAACGATCGCACAATCCGGCTACGGCCTGCGCTTCACGGACTATCCGCCGCGCTCCGCGAATGGCGGCAATTGCTACGCCTGCCACCAGATGACCAGGCAGGAAGTGAGCTACGGCACGCTCGGGCCGAGCCTGCTTGCCTACGGCAGGAACCGCCAATTCAGCGAGACCGACAGCAAGGCGGCCTACGACAAGATCTACAATTCGCACGCGGCGTTTCCATGCTCCAACATGCCGCGTTTCGGGACCAACAAGATTCTCACCATCGAACAGATCAAGGACCTGGTGGCGTTGCTGATGAGTGCGGACAGCCCGGTCAACAAGTGAGGGCCCGCCGCCGGCGACGCGGCAAATTGGAGACGGCATCGCCCCGACGATCGACGGAGAACGCGCATGCGCAAGAGTAGAAGGGAGATCATCGGCGCCATGGCCGCGTCCGGCGCCGTTTTGGCATCGACGGCCGGCGCGCGCGCCGACCCGACGCCCATCGACCTCGCCCAGATCCGGAAGGAAACCGATATCGCCTGCCTCTATCACTGCGACTTCGGCGACGCGCGACGTTTTTCGCAAATGCTGCAGAACATGCAGAACCACTACTCGGCTTACGAGTTCGACAGTTTCAGGCTCAAGCTGGTCGTGGTCGCACACGCAGCGGGCATCAAGTTCTTCCTCGCAGACCGGACAGGAACGCCGTGGGAGCAGGAGAATATCGACCCGGAGCTCCATCAGCGATTTGTCAGTCTGACCAAGTACGGCGTCGAAGGATACTTGTGCCAGATTACCTATAGTCGCCTGAAGATCGACCCGGCCAAGACCCGCAAGGATGCGTTTCTCAAATTCGTGCCGTCCGGCGTCGCAGCCGTTGCTGAATTGCAGGCCAAGGGGTTTGGCTATCTCAAGGTCGGTTGAGCTGCGCGCGCAGCCTTTGCCGTCGACGCGGTTCGCATACATGGTCCCGAAAAGTTGCAGACTTTTCGGAAAAGATCATGCGGCCGAATAATCCTTGGAGCGAAAGCGTGATTCAATCTGGCGCGATTTCGCCCTAGGGCGCTTTCCGGCGAAGCGGAACCGGTTCGCCGCGGAAAGCGCGTCAACCGCAGAGGAATCTAGAACGGTTTCTGATTCCACCGAGTCTGAAGCCGCTCTAAGTGTTGGTCTTGAGGTAATCGCGAAGACTTCCCTTCTCGTAAGCGCGTTCGGACACGAACTTGAACATCGCCAGGAAATGCACGGGCAACAGATATCCTTGGGTCCGGGCGACCTCGCGGTCGCGCGGCTTGCGCGCGGCGAGGCCTGCGGCGCGCTCGGGGAAGAACTGGAAGGTGGGCGTAAAGCGGATGCCGTACTTCTCGGCCAATCGCTTCTCCGACATCTTCTCCCCATCAAAATCCGTGACCTCGCGCGCGCCGATAATGTTGAGTTGCAGGATGTTGAATCGCTCCCGGACGAAGTCCTCGATATCGGGCTGCGCGAAATTCACCAGATGCGTTTCCCTGCAGTAGGGACAGCCCCGCAATTCCCACATAATGGCCAAACGCTTGCCTTTTTCGGCCGCACCTTCCAGGTCGTCGGCGAGTTCCAGAAAACTCTCCAGGAACCACGGCTGCCGATAAAGCCCATCGTCGGTCAGGATCGCCTCGGCGAATGCCGGGCGGGCAAAATGGAGCGCAAGGCCGAAACCTATCGATCCCGCAAGGAACGTGCGCCGCGACACCATCGTCTTCTCGTGATATTCGTTATTTTGAAAGTGTATACCCAACCGGATGTCGGCGGACAAGCGGTCCCAACATGAACGCAATAGCCCGCATTGCATGCGTCCTGATCGTCGCGCTGACGACCGCGCCTGTGATTGCGGGCGAGCTTCCGCCCCAGTTGCGCAACCTGCTCGAGCACTTTCAGGAAAGCCGCCGGGTCGCATCCGCCTATCTGCGAACCCGGAACATCGACTTCGGTGCGATGGAGATCGAAAAGCTGCGCGATCGTTGGCTGGCAGACCGCCGCCTGGCGCAAGCGCAAGCCGCGGCCGACGAGCAGCTTGTGACGGCGCTCGCCGAAACCGAAAACCTCATCTCTGCGACCCTGCAATCCATCGATGCGTTCGACGTCGAGCGCGCGCTTGCCCAGCTCGATGCGGCGGGCGTTCCGCTTCGGACCTGGCGCGCGGCCAACGGCATTCGATTTTTTTCCGATTACATCGCGCAGGTGAGCGCCGCATACGAAGTGCTCGACCGCTATCGCACAACGCCCCCGAGGCTGTTCGACGCGACCGTGCGCGAGGCCATTCTCACCGAATCCGCGCGGGTGGCGGAAGCGCTCGTACATTGCGATCGGGAAGCCCCGGCAGGCGTGAGGACCGACCCCGAATTCCGAAGATTGGCCGAAGGCATGACGGCCAGCTTGCGACAGATGCCGCAAGCGCTCGAGCTCGGCGACGGCTCATATCTCCATCGTCTCTTGATCGAACAGCGCTCCTTCGAACGCCTGCTCGTCTTTCGTTATGGCTAGGGTAGCATCATCCGATACGTCCCAGGATCGGTGCGTATTCGAGCAGCCAGCCGCCGATCACCGGCATGGCGCCCACGAGGACGAGGAGTCCGGTCCCGACCAGCACCAAGCCCGTCGCTTTCTCGATGATCGGCAGATGCGCACGAAAGCGCGCGGCCGCCCTCAGGAACGGTCCCGTGAACAGCGCAGCTGCGAGGAACGGAATGCCGATTCCGGCTGCATAGGCCGTGAGCAGCGCCACGCCGCGGCCCACCGTGGCCTCGGTGCCGGCGAGCAAGAGGATCGAGGTCAATACCGGACCCACGCACGGCGTCCAGCCGAACCCGAAGGCCAGTCCGACCGCGAATGCGGCCATCATGCTTGCCGGGCGCTCGACCGTCTCAAACCGCGCATGGCGCATGAGCAAGGAGATCCGAAATATCCCGGTCATGTGCAGGCCGAAGACAATGATGATGATGCCGGCAATACAAGACAGCAGGGTGAGGCGCTCGGAAACGAACTGACCGACGGTAGAGGCTCCGGCGCCCAAAGCCACGAACACACAGGTAAAGCCGATCACGAAGGGGAGCGCGCGCCCGAGCACGGCCATGCCGGCTGCTCTGTCCGCCGTGAGTTCACTCAGGGACGTTCCTGCCAGGAAGCACAGATAGGGCGGCACCAGTGGCAGGATGCAAGGCGACAGGAACGAGACCAGACCCGCGCCAAAGCTCGCCACGAGCCCGATATCGATCTCCACGGGCACCCTCCCGAACATATTCAATTTGCGGTATATTTATAGTAAGGTCGTTCACGAACAAGGGAAATGCCGCCGCACATGCATCGTCTGAAATGGGCTGTCCTGCTGGTGGCAGCCATATCATTCGCTCCCGCTGCAACCGCGTTGGAGCTCGTCATGTTTCGCCGGGCCGGGTGCCCTTGGTGCGCCGCCTGGGACCGCGAAATCGCGCCGATCTACGGCAAGACCGATATCGGCAGGCGCGCGCCTGTTCGAACTCGTCGATCTGGAGCACGTCAACGAGATCAAGCTCGCCCTTCAGAGTCCCGTTCGTTTCACGCCGACCTTCGTCCTAGTGGACGAGGATCGCGAAATCGGCCGCATCGAAGGCTATCCGGGGGAGGACTTTTTTTGGGGCATGGTAGAACGGCTGCTGGCGACGTCGCCCCAGGCCGGGGTTGGACTAACCCCCGCGCCCATGAACAATACGACACGTTGAGGGAAGACGCATGAAGCCACGTGCCGCTGCCGCACGCCGAACCAAGTTTCCCGAGCCCGAGATCGATCTTGACACGCTGGTGGCGAATGCCCGCGGGGCGAGCGAGTTCCTCAAGGCGCTCTCGCACGAAGCTCGGCTTATGATCCTCTGCCTTCTGGCCGACGGCGAAAAATCGGTCACCGAGATCGAGCAGACGCTCAGCTTGCGACAACCCGCGGTATCTCAGCAGCTGGCCCGTCTGCGGGCCGATGATCTGGTGGAAGCCCGTCGCGACGGCAAGAACATCTATTACTCGCTGGCGCGAACGGAGGTGCGCGACATCATCGAGGCTCTGCACCGCGCCTTCTGCAAGCCGCGCCGAACCAGGTGAGCGGCGCGGCGCCGACGCTCACGCGGCCCTCGTCCGCGAACTCGGGACGCATCGCGCCCGAAAGATCGGCGCGGTCGCGAAGCCGGCCAGCACGATGCCGCTTGTGGCCGTGAACGGCGGCCGGTTCCGGCACGTCTCGTCGTTTGCTGGAGTGCAGCGCGCTGCTCGGCAGTATCGTCGGCAGGGGTCGCCCACTTGAACTCCTCGTCGTCGCAGCGGGGCGATTCCAATGCAGGAAGCGCGGGGCTTCCCCTCGATCTGACGCCGGCCAATATTGTTTCCGCAACCCCGTACCCCATGTTGTTGCGGGGACTTGAACAGCAGCGGGGGTCAGCGATGACGGCACCAGTCGATTTCACCAGCCAGGCGTTCTTCCGCGATCCGGCCGCGGGCGTCGAAAGGCTGAGGGCATTGGGCCCGGTCGTCGAACCCAAATTCCCGATTGTGGGCAAGGTCTGGATCACCACGACATACGCGTTGACGGCCCGCGGTGCGCTCCAGAGCAGGATCAAAGGCGAGCGGGTTCCAACGGTCCCGCTTTTGGGCGATGCGGACAACATTCACTGGCCCCAAGCCCTTCATTGACCTACATCAATGGAGCGACGTGCCAAGGGCACTATCGAGTCCCGCGATGATGGCACGTTTGCGACTCGCCCAGGGCGAGCGATGTGTCCGCGGCCGCGCTAGATCCATTTTCACTTTCCGAGCCCTGAGGCGCCCAGATGTCACTCGTTCTTACGCTGGCATGGAGAAATCTCTTCCAGGATCGGCTGCGCTTTGTCGCCTCGCTCATGGGCATCGTTGTTTCGGTGGTGCTGGTCATGGTGCAGATGGGCCTCTATCTTGGCTTCAGCGGCATGATCACGACCATGATCGATCACGCATCGACCGACCTCTGGATCATTTCGACCGGAGCGAAATATTTTGAGGACCTCTCGCTGCTCAACACCCGCATGAGAGACCAGCTCATTGCGGTCGACGGAGTGTCGGAAGTCATTCCGGCGGTGGTCGGATTTTCCGCCTGGAGCCTGCCGGACGGAGCCATGACATCGGTGGTCGTCGTCGGAACCGACGTCGCCGCGGGTGGACTGGTCCCCTGGAATGTCGTGGAAGGAACCGCAACGAGCCTGAGCACTCCGGGAACGGTGGCGATCGACCGGTCCTACTACGATCGGCTCGGCGTGTCCGGCGTCGGCGCAACCAGCCAGATTCGTGCCCTGCCAGTCACCGTTGGAGCCGTCACGGACGGCATTCGCTCGTTCACGACGACGCCCTATGTGTTCTCCGACGTGCGCGGCGCGCGATCCTACATCGGGCTGCCGCCCAGCTTTACCACTCATTTTCTGGTGAGAGTGAAGCCGGGAGCCGATATCGAACGGACGCGTCAAAATCTGCTTTCAAACGTTGCCGGCATCCAGGCCCTCACTCCCAGCCAGTTCAGGGACCAAAGCCGTTCGTTCTGGCTGTTCCGGACAGGCGCCGGCGCGGCGCTCGTCGCGGGCGCGGTGCTCGGGATCATCGTCGGCACCGTCATCGTCGCACAAACACTCTATTCCAGCACCAAAGACCATCTCTACGAATTCGCCACCTTGCGCGCGATGGGCGCCTCCAACAGCTATATCTACCAGGTCATCATCTGTCAGGCGCTGGTCAACGCGATCATCGGATTCGCCCTCGCTGCAATGATAGGAGCCGCCATTGTCCATTTCACTGCCAAGAGCGCCCTGCAGGTGGTCATCACACCCGATCTGATCATTGCGCTGTGCTTCATCACCATTGTCATGTGCATCGTCTCGGCGATGACCGCGATTTTCCGCGTCGTTCGCGTCGATCCTGCGATCGTGCTGACGCGATGAAGCAACCGGTCATCGAGGCTGCGAATGTCACCAAGAGTTTCGGCAGCGGGCCAGCTTGGGTGCAGGCGCTGAAGAGTGTCAGCCTGAACCTCAATGGCGGCGAGCTGACGGTGTTGATGGGGCCGTCCGGCAGCGGCAAGACCACACTGCTGTCGATTCTCGGCTGCATGCTTGCGCCGACCGGCGGGACGGTCCAAGTTTGCGGTACCTCCACCAGCGGGGCGCGGCCGGAACAGCTCGCGAACATCCGTCGGCAGCATATCGGCTTCGTGTTCCAGGCCTATCACCTGTTCTCCACCCTGACGGTGGCCGAAAATGTTCTGCTGGCCCTCGACCTGCGCGGCGAGCGCGGACCCAAAGCGATGGCGAAAGCGGAGGAGACACTCGCCAGCGTGGGGTTGAGGTCCAAGCTGTCGTCTTTCCCGCGCCAACTCAGCGGCGGCGAGCAGCAGCGGGTCGCGATCGCGCGCGCGATCGTGGCGGACCCTTCTGCGATTCTTGCCGACGAGCCGACCGCCGCGCTGGACGCAGCCAACGGGCATACGACCATGGCGATCCTTTCCGCCATCGCCAGAGAGCGCGGCCGCGCCGTTCTTGTCGTCACTCACGATCCACGGCTGTTCGGATTTGCCGACAGGATCGTCACCATCGAGGACGGTGCGCTCACCGGCGAGCGGTATAACAATACGGGATCGAGCGACGGGCTGCCGGGTGACGTCGACCCTCTTGCCTCTGCCCCGCCCAGCCATGTTCTTGGGGGACTCGCACCATAGCGGGGGCCGGCCATGACGGCCGAGGTCGATTTCACCAGCCAGGCGTTTTTCCGCGATCCGGCCGCCGGCATCGAGAGGCTGCGCGCATTGGGCCCGGTCGTCGCGACCCGGTTTCCCATCGTCGGCAAGGTCTGGATCACCACGACCTATGAGTTCGACGGCCCGCGTCCTGAAGGACGGCGAGACGTTCACGCTGCGAAAGGAGGGCGGCGGCCTGGCCGGGCTGCGCTGGTGGATGCCGTCGTTCGTCGCCACGTTCGCCAACAACATGCTGACCATGGACGAGCCGGACCACACCCGCCTGCGGGAGATCGTCGACGAGGCGTTCCGCCGCCGCGCGGTTCTCGACATGGAGCCGCGCATCCGCGCCATCGCCGACGAGCTCGCCGGCGAGCTGTTCGCCGACGGAAGCCCGGCCGACCTGGTCGCGCGATATGCGCGAAGGCTGCCGCTCGCGGTCATCTGCGAGCTGCTCGGCCTGCCGCCGGCCGACCGGCCGAAATTCATCGCCTGGGCGAACACGGTCGCGCGGCTGGCCGGGGTCACCGATTTCCTGCGCATGCTAGCCGGCCTGTGGCCGATGAAGCGCTACCTGGAGGAGCGCCTGCGGCTCGCCCGCGCGCATGGCGGCGAGGGCCTGATCGCCGAGCTCGTGCGGATCGAAGCGGAGGGCGGGCGCATCAGCTCGCATGAGATGGTGTCCATGGTCTTTCTGCTGCTGGGCGCGGGCTCGGAGACCACGACCCACCTGATTAGCGGATCGGTCTACGAGCTGCTCAGGAATCCCGGCCTGCGCGATTGGCTCGCGGCCGACTGGAGCCGCGGCAATCTGGCGGTCGAGGAGTTTCTGCGCTTCGTGTCTCCGGTGCAGTTCTCGAAGCCGCGCTCCGTGCGACGCGACACCGAGCTCGACGGCGTGCGCTTGAAGAAGGGCGACAGGATCATGGCCATGGTGGCGGCAGCCAACATGGACCCGGCGGCGATCGATCAGCCCGGAAAACTGGATCTTCAGCGGCGCCCCAATCGGCATATCTCGTTCGGGACTGGAATCCATTTCTGCCTTGGCCATCAGCTCGCGCGCCTCGAAGGAATGTGTGCCCTGCAGGCGCTGTTCACACGCTGGCCGGCACTGCGGCTCGCGGTCGAGCCCTCGCAGATCCGCTGGCGCAAACGGCCGGGCCTCAGGTCGATCGAAAAGCTGCCGGTCGTGGCCGACGCGTGATCGACAACCCCACGTGGATCATTAGTTCGCAACCGGTCGAGCGAAACGGCAACTCGAGCGTTGCACCGGCGTCGCAATTGGCCGAAAACATGAGACAACGGGACCGACATGGGTGAGGTCCCGGTCCCCCTCAGCTGCGCCGAAAGACACCGACATGACGCAACGTCTCGACTATGAAGCGATTGCCGCCGAAGGCCTGCGCGCGCTCGGCGGTGTCCACCGCTACGTCGCGAAATCGGGCCTGCCCCCTGCCCTCATCGACCTGACCTATTTGCGCGTCTCGCAGATCAACGGCTGCCCGTACTGCATCGACATGCACACCCGCGACGCCATGAAGCATGGCGTCGCGGTGGGGAAGCTCATGCTGGTGTCGGCATGGCGCGACACCGGCACGCTGTTCTCACCGCAGGAACGCGCGGCGCTGCAATGGGCGGAGGTCTTGACGCTGGTTGCGCACACCGCGGCCCCCGATGCCGACTATCAGGCAGCGGCGGGGCAGTTCAGCGAGAAGGAGCTTGCCGACCTGACCATCGCGATCGGCCTGATGAACGCCTACAACCGCCTCGCCATCGGCTTCCGCCGCGGACCCGACACGACCAATTCGAGTTGAGCAAGGCTCGCGCGCGCCGACCCGTTAGCGTGCCCCCGCCCCCTCCTGCACCAGCGCCGCGACCCGCGCGCCGAACGCCTTGGTGCCGAGCGGGCCGCCCAGATCGGGCGTGCGCCATTGCGGCGCGGCGACCGCGCGATCGAGCGCGTTCTCGATCGCTGCGGCGGCCTGCGTGAGGCGCGCGTCGTCCCGGCGCTCGCCGAGCCAGGCGAGCAGCATCGCCGCCGAGCCGATCAGCGAGGCCGGGTTGGCGCGGTCCTGCCCCGCGATGTCCGGCGCCGAGCCGTGCTGCGCCTGCGCCATCGCGTGCGCGGCGCCGGCATTGAGCGAGGCGGCAAGCCCGAGGCTGCCGCTGATCTCCGAGGCCAGATCCGACAGGATGTCGCCGAACATGTTGGTGGTCACGACCACGTCGAACGCGCCGGCGTCGCGCACCAATAAAGCCGCCATCGCATCCATGATCCGCTCCTCGTAGTCCACGGCGGGGAAGCGCGCCGCCACCGCGCGGGTGCATTCGAGAAACAGGCCGTCCGACACCCGCAACACGTTGGCCTTGTGCACCGCCGTTACCTTGTTGTGGCGGCGGCGCGCCAGCGCGAAGGCGGCCTCGGCGATCCGGGTCGAGCCCGCGCGCGTGATCTTGCGCACGGACAGCGCGAGGTCGGGCGTGGGCATGAATTCGCCGGAGCCCAGGAACATCGAGCGGTCGGCGTAGAATCCCTCGGTGTTCTCGCGCGCGATGACGAGATCGACCGGCGAGCCGCAGCGGGCCGGAAAGCCGCCGCGGCTGCGCGCCGGGCGGATATTGGCGAACAGGTCGAGGCGCCGGCGCAATTCGCCCGATGGATTGAGGCCGCCTTGCGCCACCGGTGGATAGTCGTTGTGCGAGACTGGCCCGAGGATCACGCCGTCGGCCGCCATTGCCGCTTCGGCCGCGGCGTCAGGCAGCGTGCTTCCGTGCGCACGCAACGCCGCGAAGCCCACCGTGACCGGCGCAAACGACAGACCGAGGGCGAACACGCGCTCGGCCGCGCGCAGCACCTCGAGCGTGGCGGCGGTGATCTCCGGTCCGATGCCGTCGCCCTCCATGACCACGATGCGAACCGGCGCGGATGACATATCGCCCACGGCTTCCCCTCGCTTGCTGGTGCGGTGGTTTTAGCAGGTGCGGAAAGGACGGCTCAGGGCTTGAACGACACGACCTCGCCCTTGTCGGAGCCGGCGCCGGCAACGCAGATCGGCGAACGATAGAGCGGTGCGAGGAAAGCCGTGTTCGGCATGTTCGCGCGGATCCGGTCGAACAGCGGTTCGAGGCCGAGATCGACCCAGGCGGGCGGGCTCGCATCGTGATGCGCCGGCAAGAAAAGCTTCGGCTTGAACAATTCGATGAAGGGCCACGTATATCCGATCTGCGTGTCGGCGACCGCGTGCACCTGATAGGCGACGATGGCGACATCGACCGGGCCAAGCTTTTCGGCGAGCGCGCGCACCCCCGCAGTGATCGGTCCAGCGCTGCCGATGAGCACAGCCTTGAAGCCCGAGGGGAAGACGAGCCCGTAGGCAAGCGTGCCCTCGGTGATCACCTTGGGATCGAACGTGCCGAGCGACCGCACGCGGGCAAGCTCCTTCTTCTCCTCCTCCGAATAGGGCGGCGAATTGTTCTGGTACAGGCTCGCGTAAATGTCGATGAGGCCCGGCTGGATCGTGGAGTGTTGCGCCAGCGCGATCTCGGCCGTTGCGTCGCCGAACTTCAGGGTTTCGCCGCCCTTTGCAACCACGATCTGTTTTTCCGGCACACCGAGCTTTATTGCGGTTTCCGCCGTAATTGGCGTGCCGACGACGGGCGCGCCGGTCTGTCTGGCGACCGGGCCAACGTCGGAAATATGATCGAAATGCGCATGCGACACGAAGATCGCTTCGGCTTTGGACACATCCGTCGCGGTGAAGCCAAGCTGATGGGTCCGCGGCGTGCGGTCGAAATAGGCGTCGAAAAGATAGACCTTGCCCTTGTACGCGAATTCGAAATTGGCATTGCCAAGCCACCGGATCACGACCGCGTCGGACTCCGGCGAGGGCATCGGGCCGCCCGTCACGGCGGGCTTGTAACTGTTGCAGGCCTCCGGGATATCGGCGGCGAGAGCCGCGCCGGCAAGAACCGAAAGACCGACACTCGCGAGCAGCAACAACGACAGCGATTTCATCACATTGTCCTCCCTACCTCAGTCGATGCCCACTGCGGCGAGCAGCCCCGCCTCGCAGGCCTTGATCTGCAGGCCGAGATACTTGGAGTAGATGCGGCATTGGGCAAAACTTCCGGCGATGAACCAGAGGCCGGGCTGCCCGGTGCGCATGAACATGTTGCGCAACTCCTGGTCATCGCCAAATCCCCAGATCGGGCCGACACGGTCGGCGACATCGTCGCCAAACAATTCGCGAACCTGATGTTCCTGGCCTTGGTAGCCCGTTGCCAACACGATCAGATCGGCGGCGAGCGTATCGCCGCTACGCATCGCCGCTCCCTCCGCGACAAAGCCGGCGATGTCGGAAAATTGCACCAGGCCTATCTCGCCTTCCACGATCAGATCGGAACAGCCGACATTGAAGTAGTAGCCGCCGCCGCGGGTGAGGTACTTGAACTGCCAGCCCGTTCCGTCCTCACCGAAATCAAGCTTGAACCCCACGCGCTCCAGAGCATCCAGAAGTTTCCTGTCCAGATTCTTCGCTTGTTCAGTGAGCAGGATGTGGCTCTTCCTGGCCAGTGCGAGCGGGATGGATGCCGTGATGAGGTCGCAGTCCTCCAGCGGAGGTCCTTCGCTGTATAATGCGTAAGGAAGCTGCGCGCTCGGCTCGACGTTGACGATCATGGTCGAGCTGCGTTGAACCAGCGTGACCTCTGCCCCGCTCGAGTACAGGTCCTGCGCAATATCATGGCCGCTGGTGCCGGAGCCGATGACGAGGGCCTTCTTGCCCCTCCACGCCTCGCCGTCGTCGTATTGGCTGGAGTGCAGAATGGTGCCGCCGAAGTTGCGCAACGTCGGAATATCCGGAAGGCTCGGAATGCCGCTCACGCCGGTGGCCAAGACGACGTGACGCGGGTGCATCTCGCGCGTCGTGCCGTCCGCCCGACGCAGCGTAACCGACCATCGCTCCTGCTGTTCGTCGTAGGTGCCGCCCTCGAACTCGGTGCCGGTCCAATAGTTGAGCTCCATGCTTTCCACGTAAGCCTCGAACCAAGCGGCAAGCTTGTCTTTGGGGATGTAGGTCGGCCAGTTCGGCGGGAAATGCATATAGGGAAGATGGTTGGCATGCGTTTGGTTGTGCAGGACCAACGCGTGATAGCGTTTACGCCAGTTGTCGCCGATGCGCGCTTCACGGTCCACGACCAGCGTATCGACCTGCAATTGCGTGAGGCGGGCGGCGATCGAGAGCCCGGCCTGTCCCCCACCGACCACGAGCACCGCCGGATCCCGGTCGACATACTCGGCGGCGGCTTTCCTGAGATCGAGCCAGTTGGGGCCACGAAAATCGCGCGAATAGGACTTGTCCTGGAGCCGCGATCTCCCGGCCTGTTCCCCGACCCCCGTCAATTCGTCCAGCGACGTGAGCAATGTCCACGCTCTCAGCGCGTTGCCATCATTGGCATCGGGGGTGAGCCGCAGGACTCCGCTGCCGCGGCCGTCAGCGGTTTCAAATTGGAAGATCGCTTCAATCGCGGTTGTCCCCGCGCGCGTCACGCGGCGGGGCGCGGTCCGATGGGAGGCCGTCCTGAAGCCGGCCGGTCGGGCTCGGCCGACCTGCGCCTTTAGCTCGCTCACGATCGCGTCCAAGCCGTTGATCGTTCTGATGTGCCAGGTCAGGGCCAGCACATCGCGCCAATGGCTGTCGGCATGAAACAGGGTCTTGAGCAAAACCTGGTCAGGTTGCGCGAGCGCCCGTTCGAACTGCGCAAGCCAATGATCCACGCTCGTCGCGACGGATGCTTTTTCCGTTTTTGCCAGCATTCGCACTCTCAAGCCATCGATCCGCGCGGCCTCTCGCGGCTCTGCAACCTACCGCGTCCGGGACTGTCGAGCGAGGGGTCGCGGAGGCCGCGACTGGCCGGGTACTAGGGCACGCGACTGTCGGGAAAGTGCCGCATGCGGACATTCCTCGCGGCACAGCGAGGATCACGCGTTTTCGATGTCGATGAGACAGTTAAGCCCATGGCCGAACTGCACGCGCTTGCCGCCACCACGCGAACAGGCAGACCTGGTACTGGCGCGCGGCTTGGTTCTTACTGCACGCCGTAATGTACAAACTCCTCGGCGATATTTGCCGCGAGTTCCTTCGCGGCGGCGACGTCAGCATTGCCTTCGATTGCCTCGCGCTTCTTAAGTTTGGCAAGGCCGCGTCCATAGAGGGCACTTGCCAGCTTCGGATCGAGTCGCAGCGCCGAATTATAGTCGGCGATGGCCGAGTCCCATTCGCCCAACTTCAGATAAATCAGCCCGCGCGAGTCGAACGTGGCGGCGACATTCGGTTCCAACCGAAGCGCCTCGTTGCAATCCGCCAGTGCTGCCTGCAATTCGCCGACTACGGCGCGACTCCAACAGCGTCCGTTCCACGCCGATTCCAACGTAGGCTTTAGCCGGATCGCCTCGTCATAATCGCGGGCCGCTCGCTCGTACTCGCCCTTGATTTGGTAAGTCGCCGCGCGGTTGGCGAAAGCGTTGCCGTAGTCGGGATTGAGCTTGATTGATTCGTCAAAGTCTTTGATTGCGCGGTCGTATTCACCCTTTTTCTGGAACGCCACGCCGCGGTTGTTGAAGGCTTTGGAGTAGGTGGGACTGAGCTTGATCGACTGATCGTAGTCCTGGACGGCGCGGTCGTACTCGCCCTTTGCCACGTAGGCGTTACCACGGTTGTTGTACGCGATGACGAGGGTTTGCGGCGTCTGCTTGCCTGAATTGATGAGTGAAGTGCACCCATCGATCTGAATATCGGGTGACGTGCGATCCGCGCCGTTACACAGTTCAATACTCTTCAATACAGAGCGCTGTGCCGTGGCCACTCCCCCGAGCGAGAGCAGGATTAGCGCCGACGCGGTGCCGTGGACAACGCCGCGTCTTACGCTATGCCGCATCTCCCGCTCCTGGTGGCGCGACTCCACATCGAGGGCGTTAGCAAACACACCTTCGGGACAATAATTTTTTCTTGGCGCCGACGTCGCACCAGCTGCTGATTGGAAGCTTCTGGAGCAAAGGTCGTCAGCAGCTTAGCAGCCCCGACAAATCCTGAAGTTCACGTCGAAGTTCTGGTTGGATTTGTTTTCGGCCTGCCGGGCCGAAACGGCGTGCGAGGACGACTCCCGTTTCGCTTGGCGTTTAACAGGCGCTTCGCGCTTATTCTCTTCAATACCGCCACGCTTCTCTGTCACGCCGCCCTTGTTCTCTTCAATAAGGGTGGAAAATCTGACACTCCCGTCATCCGAGATCTCAACATGCGGCGTGGTGCCGCGAATCCCCATGGTCGCGACCGGGGTGTCGATCTTCATGTCGCCAGTCTTGGCTACCTTGCCGGCAACGAAAGTAAATGTTCCCTTGGTCAGACTGAACAGCGTCGAATTCGACTTCCCGTTCGGGTCATACACGAACTCATCCAATACCATGCGGGCGTTGCTCGAAAGATTGAATGCGGTGCCGTCGGTGAAAGTAATGCCAACCTTGCCATCGGCTCCGGTCTGGACCACGTCGGCCTTGTAGACAAGATCACCGAGTTTGGTCTGACCGACGCCACTGGCGGCGGGGAGATTTGCTTGAACGATCACGGCGCTCGCATGCTCGATCGTGACCGAACCCGAGGTCGTCACCACTTTTCCGATCGGGCTGGATTCGAGACCAGCCGCAGCGGGCTGCGCGGCATTGCTTTGTGCGCTTGCCGAACCCGTTAACATGGCGCCCGCGGCCAGAATCAGGCCGGCGACGAACCCAGCAATTGCACGCGCTAGCATTGTGTGCCTCCTGCCTAGAGCAGTGAAAGCATGAACGACGTTACCATAATTGCGCCCGTGAACAATACTCGTTTTGGTTGAGCGCGACGGGAGCCGCGAGATTTCCCAACCGACGACGTGGGAGAGCTTGCTCCCGTCCCCGCCTAGTTCCGGGCCGGCTCCCCCTCCAGCTCAGATCAGAACGATTTAGGTCTCCTTAAGGACTTCGTGCGGCGCCCCGGTCATAGTCACAGCCGCCTTCAGTGTGGCTTTGCGCCGGAAGCGGCCGCAAGGCCTGTCCGTCAAACCATGGTTTCGCCTATCGCAGGCGCGGCATGTAAGGGCTCCCGCTGCGGGAAAACGGTGGTCGGGAGACCCACGGGTCTGCACCGCAAATTTTGATGCAAGTGTGAAGGAGTTCACACAAGGCTGGCCGAACTCGCTTTAATTTGAGTTCCTTATAATACATAAGTGGGGTACAGCGCGCTCCGGCTCGTCCGGTAATAAAGCACATAAGCCAAGCCAGCCGGGCCGAGGTACCGTCCACCAGACGGGGAGGGTCACCGTGTTCCGTAGCGCCAGCAATGGTGTGGATGGCGTTGTGTTCGGCTCCGCGCAAGGGCTGGTCGCCACGCCTCCCGATGCCGTCGGCAAGATCCAAACGACGATCGGTCCTGTCACCGTCATGCGCGCCGGCGGCGTTGTTGCTCGAGTGGACGTCGGCGAGTTCGTCTACCAGGGCGACGCGATAGCGACCGGAGCCGATGGCGCGGTGGGAATCATCTTCGCCGATGGCACCGTGTTCAATCTGTCGAGCGACGCCCGCGCGGTATTGAACGAGTTCGCATATGACCCGAATGGGAGCTCGAATTCGGCCCTGCTCAGTCTCGCGCAAGGCAAGTTCGCCTTCATTGCCGGCAAGGCAGCCAAGACCGGCGGCCTCAGGATCGATACGCCTTTCGCAAGCATCCGAGGCAGCGCGCGAGATCGCGGGGTCGGCGTCCTGACGCTCGCCGCATTGACTTTCGCCGCCATAGAGGAAAGCCAGGCCGCGAGCCGTCACGACGCGTTCCTGGATGACGGCACCATCACGTACAAGGACTTGCCGCACGGCACGTTCGAGATCGTGACCAGGGATGGCAGGGTCATCATGTCTGATGACCCCGGGGAAACAATCGTCGTCGACCCGACAGGGGCAGTGACCCGCATCCCAAATTCGTCTTCGCGCATGGCGGAACTGCAGCAGGCCCAGCATAGCGCGCTTGCCACCTTTTCGCTGGGACAGGAAGGCGGCGCGGCGGGCGGATCGAGCTCGCCTGGTTTCGATATCCCGGTGCAGCTCCAACCAATCAATTTTAGTCAGCCTCGCAATGACGCGCCGACTGAAATTGTCACCACTCATATTACTGCGGCCAGCGCAGGGTTCATTCCAGTCCCCCAGCAGCTCAACCCGCCGCCGCCAGTTGTCACGCCGGTGCTGGGGTCTGCCGGTTTTTCCATGGCCACCGAGACCGTCAACACCACCGGCAGCACGCACGTCGACACTGTCTCCTCCGGCACGCTCACCTTCACCGACTTCGAGGTCACCACGGTAAGCGCGACCATCGCCTCCATGACCTGGTCGGGCGGTGCCACGCCCCCGAGCGGGCTGGCCGAGGTGCTGGCGGGTGCACTCTCAATCACGACGGAGAGCGCCAATCCGTTCTCTGGGTCGATCGCCACCACGTTCAGCGCTGCCGACCGCAACTTCGATTTCCTCGCTGCCAACGAGACGCTCACCATCGTCTACGACGTGACCGTCACCGACAACCAAGGGGTCAGCTTGACCCGGCCGGTGACGATTACCATCATCGGCACCAACGACGCGCCAGTTCTGGCAGCGGATGCCTCGGGTCCACACACGGTCACCGAGGGCCTCAACACGACCGGAACATTCGTTTTCACCGACGTCGACCTCACTGACCACCACACGGTGAGCACGAGCGTGACTTCGGCCACCTGGTCGGGCGGCGCCACGCTGCCGAGCGGGGTAGCCGCAGCCCTGGCGGGTGCGCTGTCGGCCACGGCGTCGGACGGCACGGGTCCCGGCTCTGGTTCGGTCGCCGTCACGTTCAGCGCGGCCGACAGCGCCTTCGATTTCCTCGCTGCCGGCCAAACCCTCACCCTTACTTATAACGTGACGGTCACCGACAATAACGGGGTCAGCTCGAGCCAGCCGGTTACCTTCACCATCACCGGCACCAACGACGCGCCGACGCTTGAGCCAGTAACGGGTCCGACTTACACCGACACGCCGGTGCCCGACCACTTCAACGCGGTGGCGGGGACGCTGGTGGGGGCCGATGTCGACCTTCCCCAAACGCTGACCTACGGGATCGTCGGTGGCACCGCCGACAACGCGCTCAACGGCTACAACGTGTCGCTGACCGGCACCTACGGCAAGCTGTACGTCAACAGCGCGAGCGGGGCCTATACCTTGGTTCCGAACGACGCGACGATCAACGCGCTGACGGTGCCCACGACTGAAAACTTTATATTTACGGTCTCGGACGGTTCGCTGTCCGCGCAGCAGAACTTTACCGTGACGATCAATAGTGCCGCCGCGCCGACGGTATCGATTTCGGACGGCACGCCGAATCCGGCAACCGAAGGCACCGACCCCAGCATCAGCTTCACCGTGACTTTGTCGGAGCCGGCCGACCAGCACACGCTGGTCACCTACAGCACGGTCAACGGCAGCGCCGTGGCCGGTTCCGACTTCATCGGCGCCACAAATGCCACCATCACCATTCCGGCCGGCGTCACCACCGCCACCATCACCATCCCGGTGGTAGATGACGCTATCGTCGAGAGCCCCGAGGCGTTCACCGTGGTGCTCTCGGCGGCGCAGCTCTCCGGTAGCAACGGCGCGCTGATCATCACCGAGGCGACCGGCGCCGCCACCATTACGGACAACGACGGCTCGGCGCTCCGGCTGGATGGTCCGTTGACGGTTGCGGAAGGCGACCCGACCAGCAACTACACGGTGAGCCTGACCAATGGTGTTGGGCTTGGTGCCGGCCAGAGCGTGACGTTTACGCTTGATAGCGCGTCGGGCACGGCGACCGAGGGCACCGACTTCTCGGCGCTGCTGGCGGGTGGGCTGACCGCGGCCGCGGGGATTGTGTTAACGACCAGCACTGGCGCGGGCGGCGTGATCAACGTGACGGCGACGAACACCACCGCCGCCGACCTGGCGACGGGTGCGGCGCTGTTGAGTTTTACGATCGCCACCACGCAGGATTCTGTGGTCGAGGGGCCGGAAAACTTCACGGTGACGCTGGCCAGCGCGGCGGCGGTGGTCAACCCAACGATCACGACGAGCATTACGGACGACGACCTCCGGGCGATCCGGCTGGATGGTCCGGCGTCGGTTGCGGAAGGTGCCGCGACCGGGCCCTACACGGTGAGCCTGAGTGGTGTTGGGCTTGGTGCCGGCCAGAGCGTGACGTTTACGCTTGATAGCGCGTCGGGCACGGCGACCGAGGGCACCGACTTCTCGGCGCTGACGGTGGCTGGGCTGACCCCGGCCGCGGGCATTGTTTTATCGAACTTCACTACTGACCCGAACGGCACAATCCATGTGACGGCGACGAACACCACCGCCGCCGACCTGGCGACGGGTGCGGCGCTGTTGAGTTTTACGATCGCCACCACGCAGGATTCTGTGGTCGAGGGGCCGGAAAACTTCACGGTGACGCTGGCCAGCGCGGCGGCGGTGGTCAACCCAACGATCACGACGAGCATTACGGACGACGACCTCCGAGGGATCCGGCTGGATGGTCCGGCGTCGGTTGCGGAAGGCGCCGCGACCGGGCCCTACACGGTGAGCCTGAGTGGTGTTGGGCTTGGTGCCGGCCAGAGCGTGACGTTTACGCTTGATAGCGCGTCGGGCACGGCGACCGAGGGCACCGACTTCTCGGCGCTGCTGGCGGGTGGGCTGACCGCGGCCGCGGGGATTGTGTTAACGACCAGCACTGGCGCGGGCGGCGTGATCAACGTGACGGCGACGAACACCACCGCCGCCGACCTGGCGACGGGTGCGGCGCTGTTGAGTTTTACGATCGCCACCACGCAGGATTCTGTGGTCGAGGGGCCGGAAAACTTCACGGTGACGCTGGCCAGCGCGGCGGCGGTGGTCAACCCAACGATCACGACGAGCATTACGGACGACGACCTCCGAGGGATCCGGCTGGATGGTCCGGCGTCGGTTGCGGAAGGTGCCGCGACCGGGCCCTACACGGTGAGCCTGAGTGGTGTTGGGCTTGGTGCCGGCCAGAGCGTGACGTTTACGCTTGATAGCGCGTCGGGCACGGCGACCGAGGGCACCGACTTCTCGGCGCTGCTGGCGGGTGGGCTGACCCCGGCCGCGGGCATTGTTTTATCGAACTTCACTACTGACCCGAACGGCACAATCCATGTGACGGCGACGAACACCACCGCCGCCGACCTGGCGACGGGTGCGGCGCTGTTGAGTTTTACGATCGCCACCACGCAGGATTCTGTGGTCGAGGGGCCGGAAAACTTCACGGTGACGCTGGCCAGCGCGACGGCGGTGGTCAACCCAACGATCACGACGAGCATTACGGACGACGACCTCCGGGCGATCCGGCTGGATGGTCCGGGGTCGGTTGCGGAAGGCGCCGCGACCGGGCCCTACACGGTGAGCCTGAGTGGTGTTGGGCTTGGTGCCGGCCAGAGCGTGACGTTTACGCTTGATAGCGCGTCGGGCACGGCGACCGAGGGCACCGACTTCTCGGCGCTGCTGGCGGGTGGGCTGACCGCGGCCGCGGGGATTGTGTTAACGACCAGCACTGGCGCGGGCGGCGTGATCAACGTGACGGCGACGAACACCACCGCCGCCGACCTGGCGACGGGTGCGGCGCTGTTGAGTTTTACGATCGCCACCACGCAGGATTCTGTGGTCGAGGGGCCGGAAAACTTCACGGTGACGCTGGCCAGCGCGGCGGCGGTGGTCAACCCAACGATCACGACGAGCATTACGGACGACGACCTCCGGGCGATCCGGCTGGATGGTCCGGCGTCGGTTGCGGAAGGTGCCGCGACCGGGCCCTACACGGTGAGCCTGAGTGGTGTTGGGCTTGGTGCCGGCCAGAGCGTGACGTTTACGCTTGATAGCGCGTCGGGCACGGCGACCGAGGGCACCGACTTCTCGGCGCTGCTGGCGGGTGGGCTGACCGCGGCCGCGGGGATTGTGTTAACGACCAGCACTGGCGCGGGCGGCGTGATCAACGTGACGGCGACGAACACCACCGCCGCCGACCTGGCGACGGGTGCGGCGCTGTTGAGTTTTACGATCGCCACCACGCAGGATTCTGTGGTCGAGGGGCCGGAAAACTTCACGGTGACGCTGGCCAGCGCGGCGGCGGTGGTCAACCCAACGATCACGACGAGCATTACGGACGACGACCTCCGAGGGATCCGGCTGGATGGTCCGGCGTCGGTTGCGGAAGGTGCCGCGACCGGGCCCTACACGGTGAGCCTGAGTGGTGTTGGGCTTGGTGCCGGCCAGAGCGTGACGTTTACGCTTGATAGCGCGTCGGGCACGGCGACCGAGGGCACCGACTTCTCGGCGCTGCTGGCGGGTGGGCTGACCGCGGCCGCGGGCATTGTGTTAACGACTCAGCACTGGCGCGGACGGCGTGATCCACGTGACGGCGACGAACACCACCGCCGCCGACCTGGCGACGGGTGCGGCGCTGTTGAGTTTTACGATCGCCACCACGCAGGATTCTGTGGTCGAGGGGCCGGAAAACTTCACGGTGACGCTGGCCAGCGCGACGGCGGTGGTCAACCCAACGATCACGACGAGCATTACGGACGACGACCTCCGGGCGATCCGGCTGGATGGTCCGGGGTCGGTTGCGGAAGGTGCCGCGACCGGGCCCTACACGGTGAGCCTGAGTGGTGTTGGGCTTGGTGCCGGCCAGAGCGTGACGTTTACGCTTGATAGCGCGTCGGGCACGGCGACCGAGGGCACCGACTTCTCGGCGCTGACGGTGGCTGGGCTGACCCCGGCCGCGGGCATTGTTTTATCGAACTTCACTACTGACCCGAACGGCACAATCCATGTGACGGCGACGAACACCACCGCCGCCGACCTGGCGACGGGTGCGGCGCTGTTGAGTTTTACGATCGCCACCACGCAGGATTCTGTGGTCGAGGGGCCGGAAAACTTCACGGTGACGCTGGCCAGCGCGACGGCGGTGGTCAACCCAACGATCACGACGAGCATTACGGACGACGACCTCCGGGCGATCCGGCTGGATGGTCCGGGGTCGGTTGCGGAAGGCGCCGCGACCGGGCCCTACACGGTGAGCCTGAGTGGTGTTGGGCTTGGTGCCGGCCAGAGCGTGACGTTTACGCTTGATAGCGCGTCGGGCACGGCGACCGAGGGCACCGACTTCTCGGCGCTGCTGGCGGGTGGGCTGACCGCGGCCGCGGGGATTGTGTTAACGACCAGCACTGGCGCGGGCGGCGTGATCAACGTGACGGCGACGAACACCACCGCCGCCGACCTGGCGACGGGTGCGGCGCTGTTGAGTTTTACGATCGCCACCACGCCGGATTCTGCGATCGAGGGGACGGAAAACTTCACGGTGACGCTGGCCAGCGCGGCGGCGGTGGTCAACCCAACGATCACGACGAGCATTACGGACGTTGCGCCGTTCGCTTTGGATCTCCCGGATCTCGGTAGCCTGCAGGGTAACGGTTTGAACAAGAATACGGAGATGGGAACCTTTGCGAGCGGCTTCACCTACAGTCTTGGGGCAGGCTCGAGCTCCGGGTTTGTCCTCTCTGGTACGGGTAATGCTGTCCTCTCAACCGGGAACGAAAACATCGTTTCAGGGACCTACACCCTCAACGTAATTGCTACCGATCAGTTTGGCATCTCGCATACCACCGTCGTCAAAATTTGGGTCGGAACGCCGAATAACGATACGATCGATCTCGCAACGCTTGGCAATTCGAGCGGAATAAACCTCGCATATGGGCTGAACGGTGTGGATAAAATCACCGGAGGCGGCGCACTCGATTTCCTAATCGGCGGCCAGCAGCCCAATACGCTTACGGCGGGGTCCGGTAGCGAAGTGTTTGCTGCTTCGGGGAACGACACTATCGTCCTCAATGGATTGTCGTTCAGCGACGATATCATTTACCAGTTGACGCCTACCGACCAAATCGATCTCACAAGCCTCCTGTTCGTACCCGGCTCGATGTCGGCAACGGGCTCATTCAACGGCACCACAACTTCGCTTGTGGTGAGCAATGGAACAACGAGTGTCACCCTTAATCTCGGAGGGGATTACAGCAGCTCGACTTGGCAATTCGCTAAAGATGCTGGGACAGGCACGATTTTCCACGATCCGCCGGCGGATTCCGGCACTGCGACAATCAACAGCGGCGCGTCGCCAGCGTCTGTGCTCACTACAGCCACCGACAGTGTGTCCTCCGTTAGCGGCACCAACCAGGTAATTGGCACGGATCCCAACGATTTACTCCTTCTCAGCAGCCCGTTCACTGCTGCCAACGACAGTGGGGACGGTCAAACAGCGGATGGCACCGTGGCTGCGCTAAACACCGCGGTTTCAGATCCAGCCGGCGGCGAAACGACGAATGTGACCGTCAACGGGGACGGTGCTGTGGCTCACACCGCCCGTATCGTCTCTGGGCCGGGCTCGTTGATGGTCAATCCTGGCACTGCTAGGGAGTTTCCTTCCATCTCGCACAGGGTTGCCGGAAATCCCAGCGATAACCGCACGGTCGAGGTCAGCAATGCGCCTGAACTCGGTCGGACGGCGCCGTCGAGAGACCGCAGTGCGGTCAACGGGCTGGAAGGACAAATTGCGATCGCATCCGTCATGCTCGTGCTCGAGTATTTGACTGAGAATTTCAAGCTCGCGAGCGATGCCAATGCCGGCACGCTGATCGCCGATCCGCCCGCAAGTCCTGATGCGACGGTGGCCGCCGTTGCGGACACGCGGACGGTAAAAGCGGCCGACACGGCGGACACCCAAGCAACGCCGGTGGCAGCCGACGAGGGCGCCGTCGCGGCGCACGACGTTGCGATCACGCCAGACGGCGGAATGTCGGATTTGACGATCAGCGGCCTGCCGTCCGACTTTGCGCTGACTGAAAACGAGGGTGACGAGCCCACGGCCACCCACGACGCCATCTCACTGGCCTATTCGGAGTTCACGGATCACGGGCAGCATGGGTCGGGCAAGGACCATACCACCGCGGCGAACGTTGCGACCACGCATTCGGCGGAGGGCCAGACCGCGGCCAAGGCTTCCGTGTCCATGAGTTCGCACACGACCAGTTCGGAGACCGGGTCGGATGGCAATTCCAACGGAGGCGATGCAGCCCGCATTCACGACGCTATAGCGGGACACTCGTCGACCATCGATACCGTCGGGACAACGATCTCGGATAGCGTTTCCTCGGGCCTCCGAGGCGCAACCTCCGGGCATTTGAACGATCAGCCGCATTTTGAGAATGCGACCCCGGGCACACTTCAGTCTCTTGAATTGCCGACCCAAGCCGCCTTGCACGCGGCTGACATTCCATCGGTCGCGGCAGTCGAGGACGCCAACGGAGGCCATGCGGTCCATAGTCACGATGTTGCCGCGGAACACTCGTTCGATATCCCCGCGACGACGATCGCGGAGAGCGACGCTCCGGGCGCGCGAGGCGAGCCCCCCGGGCATGTGAACGATCAGCCGCAGTTGGGGAATGCAGACCCGGGCAACAACGGCTTGGGCCATCAATCCCGCGAATTGCCGAACCAAGCTGCCTCGCAGGCGGCTAAGGACAGTCCACCGGTGACGGCAGGCGAGGACGCCAACGGAGGCCATGCGGCCCATACTCACGGTACCGCTGCGAAAGACGCGTCGACGATCGATATCGCCGACGCAACGGTAGCGGATAACGACTCCCCGGGCTTCCGAGGCGAGGGTCGCGGGCATTTGAACGATCAGCCGCAGTCGGGGAATGCGGACCCGGGCAACAATGGCTTAGGCCATCAGTCACGTGAATTGCCGAGCCAAGCCTCCGCGCAGGCGGCTAAGGACGTTCCAGTCGAGGACGCCAAGGGTGGCCATGCGGCCCATACTCACGGTGCCGCCGCGAAGGACTCGTCGACGATCGATACCCCGGCGCCAGTGATCGCGGAGAGCGACGCTCCGGGCGCCCGAGGCGAGCCCCCCGGGCATGGGAACGATAAGCCGCAGTTGGGGAATGCAGACTTAGGCAACAATGGCTTGGGCCATCAGCCCAGTGAATTGCCGAACCAGGCTGCCTCGCACGCGGCTAAGGACAGTCCGGCGGTGTCGGCAGGCGAGGACGCCAAGGGAGACCATGCGGCTCATACTCACGGTGCCGCCGCGAAGGACTCGTCGACGACCGATACCCCGGCGACAACGATCGCGGAGAGCGACGCCCCGGGCTTGCGAGGCGAGCCCCCCGGGCATGGGAACGATAAGTCGCAGTTGGGGAATGCAGACCCGGGCAACAATGGCTTGGGCCATCAGCCCAGTGAATTGTCCAGCCAAGCCGCCGCGGCCGGGGACATTCCGCCGGTCGTGGCAGTCGAGGACGCCAAAGGGGGCCATGCGACCCATACTGACGGTGCCGCCGCGAAAGAACTCCTCGACCTTCGATACGCCCGCGACAACGGTCGCGGAGAGCGACGCCGCGGGCGTTCGAGGGGAGCCCCCCGGGCATGGGAACGATAAGTCGCAGTTGGCGGACGCGGACCCGGGCAACAATGGCTTAGGCCATCAGTCCCGTGAATCGCCGAGCCAAGCCTCGGTGCAGACGGCTAAGGACATTCCGCCGGTCACGGCAGTCGAGAACGCCAAGGGAGACGATGCGGCCCACACTCACGGTGCCGCCGCGAAGGACTCGTCGACGATCGATACCGCCGGCACGGCGGTCGCGCATACCGACTCATCGGGCTCGCAAGGTGCGGCCGCCGAGGACATGAGTGATCCGTTTCATTTTGCCAATACGAACCCTGGCACATCTCAGTCCACGGAATTACCGAGCCACGCCGACGCGCAACTGGCTGGGGAAATTCCAGTGTCGACCACCGACAACAGCGCCATCGGCCACGCGGACGATTTCAACGCTGCCGCGCTGCCAAATGCAGTCGAGGACGCCAAGGGAAGCGATATGGCCCAAATTCGCGGTGCCGCCGCGAAAGACTTGTCAACGACCGATGTCGCCGGCGCGACGGTCGTCGGGCATAACGACTCCTCGAGCTTCCAAGGTGCGCTTTCTGGGGAAATGAATGACCAGTTCCATTTTGCGAATGCGAACCCGGGCAACAATGGCTTGGGCCAGCAGTCTCTTGAATTAGCGAGCCAAACCACCTCGCATGCGGCCGTGGACATTCCAGCGGCGACGACAGAGCTTGGTCAAATCGTTGACGACGTCCTCACTCAGGCTGCCCAAGCTGCTCTGGATCCCGGCACGACGCCGGATCACAATTCCCAGCTCCCCTGGACGAACACAGATCAGCATAACCGGTCGAGTGATTTCATCACTCATGCATAAAGGTTGCTGATCATGCTAGGATTCGACCCGAAGGTATCGGCGTATGCAGCGGCCAAGGACGGGCCAGCGCTGAGCGGGGCGCGGCACATCCGCTGCTCGAGGTTCTGCCGATGAGGTCCGCAAACGACCCGTCTCAGCCGACGCGCATCAGCGCCGCGGCCGAGCTGTCAGTCGCACTGGCATCCTGTCGGGGCGCATTCATCGCTACCGCCGTGATCAGCGCCATGAGCAACGTTCTCATGCTCACGGGTGCGATTTTCATGCTTCAGGTCTACGATCGAGTGCTGCCAAGCCGAAATGTGCCGACCCTGATCGGGCTCGCCATCCTCGCGATCGGCCTTTACGCCGCGCTTGGGCTGCTCGATCTGATTCGAGGGCGCATCCTCACTCGTATCGGCATCAGCCTGGATGAAGCTCTGAGCGGACAGCTTTACCGGACGATCGTCCGGCTGCCCTCCCTTGTGGGACTCCGCAACGACGGCGCCGGGGCAATGCGAGATCTCGACAGCGTCCGCTCGTTTCTGGGTGGGCTTGGTCCAGTCGCGCTGTTCGACTTGCCGTGGATACCCATCTATCTCGGGATCTGCTTCGCTTTCCATTTCTGGATCGGCATGACCGCGACGATTGGAGCGTTCATTTTGATCCTCCTGACAATCTTGACCGAACGGCTCACACTCAGCCCGACCAAGACGGCGGCCAAGCTGGCGCAGTCGCGCAATGCCATGATTGAATGGAGCCAGCGCAACTCCGAAGCCCTGCTGACCATGGGCATGGTCCCGCATCTCACGGGGCGATGGAATACCCTCAATCAGACCTACCTCGCGAGCAACAGGCGTGCGAGCGACGCGGCGGGCGGCCTCGGCGCGATCTCGAAGGTGTTGCGGCTGACGCTGCAATCAGCGGTGCTCGGGGTTGGGGCGTACCTCGTCATCCATCAAGAAGCCTCGGCAGGAATTATCATCGCCGGTTCAATCCTCAGCGCTCGTGCGCTGGCGCCCGTCGATATTGCGATCGCTCATTGGCGCGGCTGGACTGCGGCGCGCCAGAGCTGGCATCGGCTCGAGAGGTTGCTGGCGGTCGTGCCGCCGGAGAGCGAGCCGATGCCGTTGCAGCCGCCGCACAAAAGCCTGGTCGTCGAAAACGCGAGCGTTGTGCCGCCGGGTGCGCAAAAACCGGTCGTACGCGACGCATCGCTGACACTGCACCCCGGCAGTGGCCTTGGCGTGATCGGGCCGAGCGCCTCCGGCAAGTCGTCGCTCGCCCGCATGTTGGTTGGATATTGGCAACCGACACACGGGAAGATTTGCCTTGATGGAGCTTCGCTGGATCAATGGGCTCCGGATACACTGGGACGCCATATCGGATATCTCCCGCAGGACGTGGAACTGCTGAGCGGTACCGTGGCGCAGAACATCAGCCGGTTCGAGCCGAATGCTGCGCCCGAGGCAGTACGGGCCGCGGCGGCGGCCGCCGGCGTCCACGAAATGATCGTCTCGCTGCCGGATGGCTATGGGATGAAAATTGGCGAACGGGGGGCCGCCCTGTCGGCGGGACAGGCACAGCGGATCGCGCTCGCGCGTGCGCTCTATCGCGATCCGTTTTTAGTGGTGTTGGATGAGCCGAATTCCAATTTGGATGCCGAAGGCGACGCGGCATTGACGCAAGCCATTCTCGGCATCCGCGCGCGCGGCGGCATCGTGGTCGTGATCGCGCACCGCCCGAGCGCAATCGCTGGGGTCGATCTGCTTCTGGCGATGAAACACGGGGCAATTGCCGCCTTGGGTCCGAAAGACCACGTGCTTGCAAAGGTATTGGAGCGAGAGCCGTCGCGACCCCCGTTGCGAGTAGTTCCTGAGTCGGGGAGCGCTTAAACTTGAAACCGCAGTCAGCAACACGACAATCCATTCGGCGCCATGTTCTCGCGGGCCTGATGGTCTTTGCCGTCCTTGCCGTCGGCGTGGGCGGCTGGGTAGGAACGGCCAAACTCTCGGGTGCGCTGATCGCGCCCGGCTCCATCGTTGTTGATTCGAATGTCAAGAAGGTGCAGCACCCCACCGGCGGCGTGGTCGGCGAACTGCGCGTTCGCGAGGGCGATCGCGTCAAGGCCGGCGATCTCGTCGTACGCCTCGATCAGACGATTACGCGGGCGAACTTGGCCATCGTCACGAAAGGACTGGCCGAGCTTGCGGCGCGCAAGGCGCGCCTTGCAAGCGAACGGGATAGTTCGGACGCGATCGAGTTTCCGGGTCAACTTACCAGCCGGGAGAGCGAGCTTGAGATCGCGCAGATCATGGAAGGCGAACGCAAGCTGTTCGAACTGCGCCGGTCCGCCAGGCTAGGCCAAAAGGCTCAACTGCGTGAGCAGTCTGGCCAGCTGCTGGAGGAGATTGTCGGTCTTACCGCCCAGCAGCAGGCCAAGAAACGAGAAATTGAATTGATCAATCGCGAACTCGAAGGGGTCCGCGACCTGTTCAAGAGGAACCTCGTTCAGATCAATCGCCTTACGCTGTTGGAGCGGGAGGCGACCCGGCTCGATGGCGAAGAGGCCCAACTGAAGGCTGCCGTCGCGCAAGCCAGAGGAAAGATCGCCGAAATCGCGCTCAAGATCATTCAAATCGACCAGGACCTCAGCAGTGAGGTCGCGAAGGAGATGCGCGAGATCGACGCCAAAGTCGGCGAATTCGTCGAGCGCAAGCTTCAGGCCGAAGACCAGCTGCAGCGGGTCGATATCCGCGCACCACAGGACGGCGCCGTGTTCCAGCTCACGGTACATACTGTCGGGGGCGTTATTACTGCGGGCGAAGCGATCATGCTGATCGTCCCGGAGGCAGATAGCCTGGCGGTCGAAGCCAGGGTCAACCCTCAGGATATCGAGCAGGTGCAGCTCGACCAGAAGACGGTGCTGCGCTTTCCCGCCTTCAACGCTGCGACTACTCCTGAGATCAATGGCCAAGTCAGCAGAATCTCCGCCGACGTAAACTCCGATCAGCGTACGGGTCAAAGTTTTTATACCATTCGGATTTCAATCCCTCCCGATAAGCTCTCACAGCTGGGGAACGCTAAGCTCGTTCCTGGCATGCCGGTCGAGTGTTTCATTCAAACAGGAGAACGGACGGTGATCTCCTATTTGCTGAAACCGCTTCAGGACCAGTTGCATCGGACATTTCGGGAAAGAGGCTAACGTCAGACTCGCGGATGTTGGTTCATTTGAATTGATCGACGAAGTTGCCTTTCATTCGATGCTCGTTTTTAGGCCGCGTCAAACCGGGGGGTGCTAGGTGAAGGAACAATAGGGCGTCGCAACGCCTGCCAGAGACGCCTCCGATGAAAAACATGTTTCTGAGATCGGCCCATGCGTTAAGTTCCCGACGCAGTATTGGCCTATCTCTTCTGGTGGTCCTGCTAGCCATCCGGGTCTGGGATCCTCGTCCGCTGGAGGAGCTCAGGCTTAGAAGCTTTGACTTCTTCCAGACTACCAGCCCGCGCGATTCCGCCGTTCGTCCGGTCGTGATCGTCGACATCGACGAGAGCAGCCTGAGCGCATTTGGGCAATGGCCCTGGCCGCGGACCATCCTCGCAGACCTGCTCACTCGCCTGTACGAATGGCAGGCCGCGGCGATCGCGTTCGATGTCATATTTCCGGAACCAGACCGCTCGTCTCTCAACGAAGCCGTGAAGCATTTTCGCGACCTGGACGACGATACACGCGGACGCTTGCTCCATTTGCCGAGCAATGACGATGTCTTCGCCCAGGCGATCGGTCGGGGAAACGTGGTGCTTGGACAGGCGGGAATCAACGCGTTCCATCCGCGTTCACTCGAGAAGCCCCCCGAAACGGCTTTTGCCACCGTCGGCCCCGATCCCAGCCCCTATCTTATTGCATTCCCTTATATCCTGCGAAATCTCCCCAAGCTGGAACAGGCGGCTGTCGGCCACGGGCTCATCAGCATCCGCACAGAACGGGACGGAATGGTACGCCGGGTGCCGATTGTGATGCAGGCTGAAGACAAGATTGTCCCGGCGCTCACCCTGGATTTGCTGCGAGTGGCCACCGGATCGAGCACCATCATGATCCGCACGGACGAATCGGGAATTCAAAGCGTTGCCGTGCCCGGCCTTGAATTGCCGACCGACCGGAACGGTCGCATTTGGGTTTATTTCGGTCCGCATGACAAGGCCAGATTCGTTTCGGCAAAGGATGTAGTCGAAGGAAATGTCGCGCCGGAGAGATTTGCCGGCAAGCTCGTGTTGGTGGGCACGTCGGCGATTGGTTTGCTGGACGTGAAGACCACGCCGGTCCTTTCGGCGATGCCGGGCGTGGAGGTGCACGCGCAACTGCTCGAAGCGGCGCTGACGAACTCCCTGCTTGTCGCCCCGAGTTACGCAATTGTCGTTGAAATGATCGGCGCGCTGATCGGCGGCGGCGTCCTCGCCCTGCTTGCCCCGGCGGCCAGCGTTCTGATGCTGTTCGCGAGCGCAGCACTCGCGGCGGCGGCATTCGTCGCGGCGTCGTGGATTCTCTTCAGCCGGTACCAGATGCTGTTCGACGCGACCTTCCCTCTCATCGCCACCTTGTCGGTGTACATGAGCATGGTCCTGATGGGATATTTTCGCGAACAATTGGACCGCCGACGCATTCGTTCTGCTTTCGCCCAGTACTTGTCGCCAACTCTGGTCGAGCAGCTCGCGAATTCGCCGCAACGCCTTGTCCTCGGCGGTGAGGAACGTGTCATTACGGTCCTGTTCAGCGACGTCCGCGGCTTCACGACCATCGCCGAGACCTACAAAGACAATCCGCACGGGCTGACGACATTGATGAACCGTTTTTTGACGCCCCTGACCAATGCCATCATGGCGCGCAACGGCACCATCGACAAATATATGGGCGACTCGGTCATGGCGTTCTGGAACGCGCCGCTCGACGACCCCGCGCACGAGAGCGATGCCTGTCATGCAGCGCTGGACATGCTCGAGCGCGTGGATGCGCTGAATCAGGAACGGGAGCGGGAAGCATCCACGAGCGGCACCCGCTTCGTGCCGATCAAAATCGGGATCGGCATCAACACCGGGCGTTGCACCGTTGGCAATATGGGCTCGGATCTGCGGTTTCAATATACGGTGATGGGCGACAGCGTGAATCTCGCCTCCCGGCTGGAGGGCCAAACCAAGGCTTACGGCTTGCCGATCCTCATCGGATCGAGAACCGCGGCGGCCGTCGCCGAGCAGTTCGCTTTGTTCGAGATCGATTCCATTCGGGTGAAGGGAAAGACGGAAGCGGAAGTCATTTATGCGATTGTCGGCCGCGCCGACGTTGCTGCAAGCCCCGAGTTTAGATCTCTGCAGGACCATTGGGCCATGCTGCGTGTCTGTTACCGCAAGCAGGATTGGACCGGCGCTTTGAAAATGATTGACCTCTGCCGTTGCGAGTGCGAGCGGCTCGGTCTTGTCGGCTTGATTGATGCCTATGCGGATCGAATTCGGCGGCTCGAACAGAGGTCGCCGACCCCCGAGTGGGACGGTGTATTCACGGCAGAGACAAAGTAGCCGCCGTCCTCCGGGACGCAGGGTCCCGCTGGTCGCGGTCTGGGGCCCTTCGCCGCCCCATCGCTTGCCTTGTTGTGGCGTGAGGCTCCTTGGGGCAAATGCCACCGGTTTATCGCACAAAAATGGGCAGCCTAGCTGACCGAATTCGCCCTCGTTGTGATGGCCATCACATCGGGGGGGCGGCGTCGCCGATAGTCTGCTGCAATCGCATTCATGGATGGAGGCGATCATGCGAAACAGCAGCATTACGCGGTTGGTCATCAGGACGGCGGTTGCGGTTGGAATGTCGGTGATCGTTGTCAGCGCGATCGGCTGCGCCGTTGCGCAGCCGCCGGTCGAGGCGACCGAGTTCAGCTCGCAGAAAGCTCTCACGAATCGATCTCCGCTTTCGCAAGCTGACTTCCGGCTCACTGATCACCAGCAGCTCAGAGGCTATTTCCTTGACGGGTCGCGCGACCGATTGAGGTGACCGTCGCACCGACCTGTGAAGGCCTGGCTCTTTGGAGTGAATTTCGGCCAGCCGGAACACGGCTAGGGTCAAAGGCGGGCTGGACAGCTCCCCGATCTCCCCCGGTCCCAAGCTGTCCTGACATACGCCGAACCTAGAACTTGCCCCGCTTTCGCGGGGCTTTTTTCTTGGGAGGCGAACCGCAAACATTTGCTCGCTCTGATCGTTGTTTTGACCGATGCCGTTGAAAAACGATTTTGAGGGGAGTTTCCGAGGCAACCTTGATTCAAGACGAGCATCGGGCGCGCGAGATCGAAGCAAGAAGTCGGCGCCCACGATTCGATCGATGCGCGCCGATGGCATGCCGCCGACGTCTTCAACAGGTATCGCCCCAATCCGGACAGTGCGGAGGAGATTTGCTCTTTTTCGAGGATGCCCCAGACGAGGCCGTCAATCAGGACTTATTGCTGAGGACCCGGCAGGCTGAGGTCCCGTTCCGCTCGAAAAATGTTGCTATACAGGTTTGCAACCCACTGCCGGCCTCTGGCAGTGACGTTGAGGTAGCGAATGGCGGTCTGGACGAATGGAGAGACGCGCTTCCAATAAAACTGCGGATATAAATCGATCAGATCCGCGGGCGTGGAATAGCCAAGCTGTTTGTTCATGCCGGCTTCTTCGAACTCATAGTACAGCGCATTGGCCTTTCGTAAGTAGTGTGGATCGCCGAGTTGGCCGATGAGATCGGCGGCTCGCACCAGCTGCCCCTCTTCATCCGGCTCCTCTTCGTTCGTGGGAGTGAAAGCGGGAAACCGCGTGCATTCGATGGCTCGAGCGATTCGCTCGGCATCTAGTCCCTCGATTGTGTCAATACGATCCAGCACGAACAGCTTGGAGCGATCGACATGATAAGGCGCAAGGGAGGCGTCGGAGGAGCCGCGCGACAAGCGGACCTTGGCGCCGGTCGCGTCGATGACGCATCCGTCAGGTCCATCGCCCTTGAGGATGCCTCGCACGTATCCGATGTCATGCGTGAGACAGGCGACTATGATGTGTGCGTAATCAGTTGGGAGCGTAGGGGCGAGGAATGCTCGCCCCTTCATAATGTCATGGCCAGCCAGCGTCACCAGCATCGTGTGTTCGACGTTGTGGTAAAGGGCATCACTGTTGCCAATCCCCTCGAGCGCAAGTCGGGCAACCGAGGGAATCAGTTCGGTCAAGCGCGCGTGGGAAGAGCCAAATCGATGCTTCATGTCTGAAGCAAGGAAAGAACCCAATGCCTCCGACGCCAATTCGGGGATTGTGATCATCGGGTCAAATCCAAAAGAGCGTACATTCTCAGGCCGTATCCGTAGCGCCCGCACGCCGGTCGACGGGACTTCATCAGGACTACCGCAGGCGCGGATCAACTATGTCGTTCCAGGCGGAATTGAAGTCAGATCCCGTCCCCGTCGCAACTAAGTCGCGGTCATGATCTTCGAGACTTGCATTCCACCGGCCCTTGTCGACACGGATCGTGAGCGTGAAATTCTGCGCGTCCCAATGGCGGACTGTCTCGATCAACTCCAACTCGGCCTGGCTCAACCTCATATTTATCCCCGCAGCTATACTCGCCGGCGCCCGGCCTCGATTGGCGACCCCGTCATCTCCAACGCATAGGCATTGCAGAGCTTAAGCGCCCTGATGATTTCCTTGCTTGGCGGCTTATGACCGTTGAGAACCATGTTGAGCAATGTGCGGTCAATGCGCTCCCTTCGCGCCAGATGGGCGCCCCGCGTGATCGCGAAGCAGGCGGACGACGTCTTTGTTGTCGAGAATAGGCATATTGATCTGACGGACAACGTCCGCCCAAATTCACTCGCCGTGATGCGCGGTTCTTCGGGGGAGATCGGGAGCTGTCCAGCCGGCCTTTGACCTAGTCGTGTTCCGGCCGGCCAAGATTTACTCGAAAGAGCCGGGCCCTTCACGGTGCGGGTGCGACTGTCACCTCAATCGCTCGCGCGATCCATCAAGAAAATAGCCCCTGAGCTGCTAACGATCACTGAGCCGGAAGTCAGTTTCCGAAAACGGGGATCCATAGCGGTTGGTGAGGGCTTCCTGCCCGATGACCTCGACTGGCGACTGCGCAACGGCGCTGCCGCTCGCACTGACGGCGACTACCGACATCGCAACCGCCGTTCCGATGATCAACTGCGTAATGCTGCTTCGCATGATCGCCTCCCATCCATGAATGCGATTACACAAACTTATGGGCAGCGCGTCCCTGCGGATGTGATGGCCATCACAAAGAGTGCGAATCCGGTCAGCGCCATTGACCTATTAGATCGGCCGTTTCCCCAGGTCCCGCCCCCCTGCGCTTCCGGGGAGCGCCGAGGCCCCCGGCGGTTTCTCAGCTCCGGCAGCTGGACCCACTTGTCGGCGTCATCGGTCGTGTGAACTCACTCTTACACAGGTTCCGCCGTCCGCGCGCCAATTGCCGGACTCGACATAGCCGCTCGGACATGGTCCTTTGTTCGGAGCCTCACTGCAGCCGACGAGCGCGATTGCAGCAACGATGGCCAGGGATAACAATCCGAGCATTTCCCCCTCCACGATTCCTCTAGCCGTGACGCGGCGCGCTCCCGAGGCCGCGCTGACGCTAACAATCGCTATTCCAAAGTCGCTCCCATCATCATTCGCATAGTGCTGGGCATGATCGCCTCCATCCGTGCGGCGACATGACCCAGGCTCGTTCTAGGAACGGTACGGCCGCGCAAATGTGAGAAGCGCCACACCAGTCGCCGCGCGTTTACGGACGCGGGAAGTCCATTCGATTCCGTGACTGTCGAAGTTGTCAAGCTGGTTCGCGAAGGCGGGCTCCCGCACTGATGTATCATCGATAAAAACAGTCCGCCGGCTATCTGCTTCCGATCCTCGATGTCTTCCGCGAGGACTAGCTTCGTTGCCCATCTCGAAGCCCTATCCGTGAGAGGAGTGGCAAGCATGTTCCCGGCTCCGCGACGCACGCTGTGACGGCCATCACAAAATTGACGATTGTACGGACATCCTTGGACCCTGGCTGACCGCAGCAGATAGGGCAGCAGGTGGTAAATTGGGCGGAAGGTCAGCTTCGGATCGAAGGCGCTAAAGCTCAGGATGAGCAAATGATTTCCGAAAGCGGACCTCCGATTTGCAGTCAACGGTCTGGCTGATTGCACCCGTGGGACTAGATTGGCGTCCGGTCCGTTCGCGATCGATCATGACAAGGGCGTGATTAATCTTCTCGAAGCAACCTTCGAGCGCCCGCGCTGCGACGCGCTCGTCAGCAGGCTTCTTGATAAAGTCAGGTTGCTGCGCGCTGATCAGGCCCAGGGCTGATTGCGGGCGCAAGCCTACGTTCACTCACTTTCAGAGGGAGGAAGCGTTAGTACGTCGTGGGCGCAAGCTGCTGATATTCGATTTTGCAACCACGGACGCCTTGGAGCTTTTTGCGCTTTCTGTCGCGATCCTGGCGCTGGGAGGCGTGTTTTGGCTGGTGCGCGATCAGGACCGACGCGAGCGGCCCGGACAGGTCGAACGTCCCGCGACCTGACTCTATGGTTCGCCAGCGTGACAAGAAGGAATGGGGTCTGTTTCTCGACGGCGTCACGAGGCTGCCGCAAGGTGGGCAGGCGGAAATCGCCGTCTTGTCGCTGACCCTCGGCGATCACGGAGCGGCCGATCGTTACCGCTTCTTGCGCATAGCTAGCAAATCCGCGGC
>CAWIGD010000063.1:0-340197 GCA_963835165.1 uncultured Alphaproteobacteria bacterium | reverse complement strand
CAGACCCGCGATAGGGCACATGATTGGCTTGAATTTTCGCCATGGAGTTGAAGAGCTCGGCACCGAGATGATTGATGCTGCCGGTACCGTAGGATCCGAAACTCAGCTCGCCCGGCCGACCCTGTCCCAATGCGATCAGGTCGCCGACGTTCTTTGCCGGCAGCGAGGGAGGAACGATCAACAGCAGCGGGGACGATGTCAGCAGGACGATGGGGACGAAATCGCGAACCGGATCGTAGGTGATCCGCGCGTAGACGTTGGAGTTCGTCCCGTGGGTACTGCCGGTTCCGACGAGCAGCGTGTAGCCGTCGGGCGGCGCCTGCGCCACGGCGGCTGCCCCGAGCATGCCGCCGGCACCTCCGCGATTTTCGATGATGACCGACTGCCCGAGCTCTTCGCCCAGTTTCGGCGCGATGATGCGGGCGGCCACGTCGACACCGCCGCCGGCGACGAATGGCACGATGATCTTCAGCGTTTGATTGGGATAGTCCTGTGCTCGCGCGGGCGGAGCGATGACGTCGAGCGACAAAATGCCGAGTGCAAGAAAACAAATCCCCGTCCGGTGAAGACTCATCATCTTCATGCTGCCTGCATGACGTTGATCTCAAATCGGCGATCTACGAACTTCGCGATCTTGGCCTAGCTCCTGACCAAAGACAAACCTGTTCTTGCGACGTGTGTTGAACGTCGTTCAGGCGCCGGCGGCCTCATCGATCAGTGGAACAAGAGGGGGACCTGCAACCGAACGGGGCCGTCGCGCAGCATATTGCCACGCGCCGCACGCATCGCCTCAGCCGACTGACCTAGTTGGCCTTGACGCCGGAGCGGCGTACCACGTCGGCCCATACACTGAGTTCACGTCCGATCAGCGCGTCGAACTGTGCAGGCGTGCTGCCAATCGGCTGGGCGCCCAGCTCCTTGAAACGCCCCATCACCTCCGGCGTCTGCAGCGCTTGACGCGCTGCCGCGTTGAGGCGATCGACAATCGGTTGCGGCGTGCCGGCCGGAGCGCTGAAGCCCTGCCACACCACGGCCTGGAAGCCGGGCACCCCGGCCTCGATCATCGTGGGCAACTCCTGCGCGGCAGGCGAGCGCTTTGGCGATGTAACGGCCAGGGCGTGCAGCCGTCCGGCTGTTACATGCGGCAGCGCCACCGGGCTGTTGGAAAACATCGCCTGTACGTGGCCGGCGATGACATCGCTGACCGAGAAATTGTCGCCGCGATAGGCGACCTGAGCGACCGAGATTCCGGTTTGCAGTTTCAGCAGCTCGACAACCAGATTCGTCAAAGTGGCGGTGCCGTTATGCGCGAAGTTCATCGTACCCGGGCGGGCTTTAGCGAGCTCGATCAGCTCCTGCACGCTCCTTGCCGGTACTTGCGGATTGACGACAAGAACGAATGGGTTCTCGGCAACATTGCAAATGTGGACGAAATCCTGTTGCGGATTGAAGCTGAGATTGGACAAGGTGACAGCCATCACCGCGAAGCCGGCCGACGTCCACACCAGCGTGTAGCCGTCGGGAGCGGAGCGGGCGACCTGCCCGAAGGCGATCGCTCCGCCGGCGCCGGGCTGATTTTGCACGACGATCACCTGTCCGAGGTCCTCGGCCATGTGTCGCGTGAGAATGCGAACCAGAACGTCGGCGCCGCCCCCGGGCGGAAATGGCACGACCATCGTGATCGGGCGCGAAGGATAGGACTGCGCATCCGCGACGTGTGGACACGCGACGGCGGCCCCGCCGAGCAGCGTTATGAACGCGCGCCGGTTCATATTGCTGCCGCGGTCCCGAGGCGCTGCGACATCACTGCTCCTTCATGTTGGCGGCCTTGATCGCAATGTCGAACTGCGCCTGCTCTCGCGCGATCTGCGCAGCGGATTCCTCCGGCGTCGTGCCATTGGGCTCGATCCCGAGCTTGGTCAATTGCTCGATGACCCCGGGATCCTTGGCTGCCGCGATGACCTCCTTGGCCAGCTTGTCCACGATCGGCCGCGGCGTCTTGGCGGGCACGAGGAAGCCGTTCCAGGCCGACAGCGAGAAGTCGGGATAGGTTTCGCTCACCGTCGGAACATCCGGCAACTGGTTCATTCGTTTGTCGGCGGCAACGCCGATGATGCGTGCCTTGCCGCTCTCGACAAACGGAATAATGTCGGCGGCGTTGCCGAAATACATGTCGACCTGGCCGCCCAGCAGCGCCGTCATCGCCGGGGCGCCGCCGCGAAACGGAATGTGCACCGCGTCAAGCCCGGAGCGCGCCACGAACAGCGCGCCGGACAAATGACTCACCGAGCCGGTTCCGCCGGAGCCGTAGCTGAGTTTGCGATTCTTGGCATACTCGACGAATTCAGGGATCGTCTTGGCGGGAATTGCACTGCTGATGGCCAGAATGAACGGCCCGGTCCCGAAGATGCTGACCGGCGTGAAGTCCTTGTGCGGATCGTAGTTGACCTTCTGCACGTTCGGCAGGACGGCAATCTGGGGCGCGGCCGCGAAGAACAAGGTGTAGCCGTCGGGTGCCGCTTGCGCGACATAGGCCGCCGCGATCGCGCCTCCCGCGCCGACGCGATTTTCCACGACGAAGCTTTGCTTGAACACCTCAGCGAGCTTCTGGCTGGCGACGCGGGCCATGATGTCGGTGTTTCCGCCGGCGGCGAACGGCACCACCACCGTCACGGTCCTGGTGGGCCAATCCGTCGTCTGTGCCGACGAGGCTTCAGGTACGAACCCAGCGAGCAGGACGAGCCCGGCCAGCACATGCCGGCGGCCCATAGTGCCGGTGCGGGTGAGAGAGCGGAGACATGATCCCATCATGGCGCTCGGCGAATGCGGCATCTCGAAAACTCCATCGATCCCGGCGTCGACCCCTACGAATGTTCAGATCATTAATGCCATGGGCGAGGTGCTGCCAAGCCGTGGTTGCCTATTTGCCGGCATTTGGGGCGATCAAAGTGTCGTCATTGTGCGGTTAATATGTGCACGTTCCTGGCGAATCGAGGAACCGCGGCGCATCCGCCCGATAATGGAACTGCGGTGCGCCACCGGCGACATTGAGCCGCACGACCAAGTACCGGCAGGCTAAGCAAGCTCACGCCGTCGGCAATTCCCTCCTCACGAAATCAACGAAGCGGGTGGGCTCGCGGCCAAGAATCCAGCGAAGCACGTTCGGATTTCCGATCAGGCCATGCGCGTCGTAGTGTGCATTCATCAGACACATGGTTTCGATCCGCTCGGCGGGCACTCCCGCCGCGGCAGCCTCGCGGCGAAATTCGTCCAGGCGGCTTGCCGATCGCGCGGATCGGCCGTCCGAGCAACTGCGCAAGGATGCCCGCCATGTCGTCCTGGCTCAACGCCTCCGGCCCGGCAAGCTGGTAGGTCGCGCCCTCGTGGCCCGGAGTGGTCAGGATATTGGCTGTGGCCTCGGCCAGGTCCGAGAGATCGACGACGCTGAATCGCGCCGTGGTTCCGAACGGCATGCTGTGGACGCCGGTCGTCAGAACGGTTTTCCAGATCGGATTCAGGTGCTGCATATACCGGCTCGGCTGCAGGATGGTATAGGCCTGTCCGGAATTGACCAGATAACGCTCCGCTTCAAGCTTGCGCGCATGGTGCGGCACGTCGGCGAGGAGGGAGTGCAGCACCGAGTACAGAACAAAGCGATCGACGCCCTCTTTCGACGCGAGGTCGATCAAGGACGTCGCAATTTTGTCTTCCTGCGGATGCATCGGCGGGCAGATGTGCAGAACTTGTCCCACCCCTTCCAGGGCTCGCTGCAACGAGCCGGGATCGGCCAGGTCTCCGATTGCGATCTCGGACGCTCCGGCCTCCCGCAGATCCGGTCCGGCCTCCGGACGCCTTAGCAATGCTCTCACAATCCCGCCTTTCGCGGCAGCGGCGGCGACCGTACGCCGGCCGGTCTTGCCGGAGGCGCCGGTGATCAGGATTGGTTTCGTCAGGTCCATTGCTTACTCCGGCGCCCGCCAGGACGCCGCGCCTCTGGACCATAACGGCACCCAACGGGCAAGCGGCTTGATGATAGCAAGATGTCCTCCGGTTCCTGCCCTACGGAGAGGAGACAAGGGGACGGGGTCATTGGCGCTTGATGACGGGGTCTTGGTCGCAAGTCAGCCATGCGGCGCGTGACGCGCTTCGAGGTCTGGTCAACATCGTGGTCTCGGCCTATGCAACTGCGGCAAGAGCTGACTGCGTGAACACGAGATCGAATATGCAATCTGAACGTCCGATCGTCATTGCAGGTGGCGGCCCTGTCGGCGTGGTGACCGCACTCGCGCTCGCCCGGCAGGGCCTGGACGTTCAGCTTTTCGAAGCGGAGGCCCGTGTCAACGATAGCCCGCGGGCGGCGACCACGCACGCTGCCACCCTCGAGATATTGGAAGATCTTGGTCTGGTGGAAGAAGTGACCAGGCGTGGCCTGATCGAACCCAAATTCCGCATATGGGATCGTGCCAGCCGGACCATCATTGCCGAATTCAATTTCGGCGTGCTGAAGAACGACACGCGCTATCCGTATGTCGTGCAATGCGAGCAGCACAAGCTGGCCAACATTGCCCTCGATCGGCTGCGAGCGCTGCCGAACGTTGCGGTCGAATTCTCGGCGCGCGTCGGCGGCTTCGAGCAGTTCGATGATCGAGTGGAGGTCGAGGTCGAGACCGCGACTGGAAGGCGCCGGGTATCAGCCTCCTATCTGATCGGTGCGGACGGCGGACGCTCGACGGTGCGCAAGGGACTTGAGATCGAGTTCGAGGGATACACCCATCCGGAACGGTTCCTGGTGCTCACGACGACATACCCGTTCGGTACCGAATTCGCCGAATGCTCGCGGAACTACTTTTCGGATCCGGACGAGTGGGCCGCCTTGTTCAAAGTCACCGGCGATGACGGCAACGGCCTTTGGCGGGTCGTGTTCCCCACCCGGCTCATGGAAAGCGAGGAAGAGGCGTTCGAGGAAGCGGCCGTGCAGGCGCGGCTGCAGAGGTTCTTCCCGAAACCCGGTCCCTATCCGGTGGTCCATCGCAACATCTACAATGTGCACCAGCGCGTGGCGGCGGCGTTCCGCAAGGGCCGTGCTTTTCTCGCCGGCGACTCGGCCCACGTCAACAACCCGCTCGGCGGGCTCGGCCTGAATTTTGGAATCCACGATGGCGTCGAACTGTCCTCCCTGTTGGGTCGCGTCATCCGTCGGGAAGTGTCGCCGGACATTCTGGATCTCTATGACCGGTTTCGGCGGCCGCTGAACGTCGAATATGTCCAGCAGCAGACCATCGCCAATAAGAAACGGCTGGAGGAGAAGGATCCGGCCATGCGTGCCAAGAGCAACGCCTCCCTGCGGGCGATCGCGGCCGACCCGGCGGCGCATCGCGCCTATCTGCTGCGGGCGTCGCTCATCGACAGCGTGCGCAAGCGTCAGGCCGAAGCGGTCTGAGCGACCACCAGGGCCCGCGTGCTAGAACTCCTCCAGGATCCGCCCGTGGCCGAGGACGCGGTCCTCGATGCCGCATTGGCGGATCGCATGCCAGTAGGACACCACGTTGACCGCCAGCACCGGCTTGCCCAGCCAGTGCTCGGCCTCCGCGGAGACCCTTGCCGCCGGCAGCGCGGTGCCAAGCGTCAACAGCGCATCGATGTCGTCGCCGTTCAGCTCGATCAGCGCATTGCGGATGTCCTGCGACGACACCTGCGCGATCAGGCGCGGCGTGGTGCATTTGAGCCCCTTGAGGCGCACCACGTCGAAACCGGCTTCCACGAAATAGGCGCGCACCATCTCGTCGCCGCGCGGCTGGTGCGGGGTGAGGATCGCGATCTTCCTGCTGCCGAACTTGTTCAGCGCGGCCACCGACGCGGTCGACCCCATGGAAATGCCGACGCCGGCGCGTTGTGCCAGATCCGCCTGCAGCTTGTCGGCGGGCGCGACGCCGCCCCAGAACAATTCGAGCGCGATCCCCATGACGAGATGGTCGAGACCGGCGGTCATGACCTGGTCGATCGCCGTGCCCATCCCGTCGCGCATCATCTGCATGTGCTCGTAGAATGCCTCCTCGGTATTGAGGGGACGCTCCTTTATCGTGACGCGGCCGGTGTGGCAGGTCACGCCCGGCACCCGCAACATCTCGGTCTCGGGTTGGACGGTCGTATTGGTCGACGGCACGACGAGGCCGATACGCTTTCGATATCCAAGAGTGTCGGGCAAGATGTGAACTCCCAATCATTGGCGGCGGGAACGTACATGCACGCCGATAGGCTCACAAGCTCACCGCCTGGCTTGGCGCGGTCGCGTCCCCGTGCTGCCCTGTTTGTGGCCGTTCGGTAGGGACCTTCGGCATCCGATGCACAGAATCCCAGATTGGGACACGCTGGATACAGCCGCCCGAACGCGGAGGCGGGAGCACGCGCGCCCGCAGGCGACAGCACTCGATCCGATCCTCAACGCCTTCGCGCAAATCGACGCGACGCCCTTTCCGCGGTCAGCCGCCGGTCCATTGGGCGGTCTGCCCTACGCCGCCAAGGATCTGTTCCAGACGCTCACCCACCGGCCCGGCGGCGGGTTCGCGGAGGACGTCGATCTCGAGGTTATCGGGACCAGCGATCTGCTTGAACGACTTCATGCAAACGGCGGCGATCTGATCGGCTTCACCAACATGACCGAACTGGCGTACGAGCCGTCCGGCTTCAATGCCACGCGCGGCCGCGTCAAGAATCCGTGGAACCTCGATTACATTTCCGGCGGCTCGTCCTCGGGCTCGGCCGCCGCCGTCGCCAGCGGCGCCGTGGTCGCCGCGCTGGGGTCCGACACGGGCGGCTCGGTGCGCATTCCCGCGCATGCTTGCGGCATCACGGCCTGGAAGCCGACTCTCGGTGCGGTATCGGCGCGCGGCACGATGCCTTTGGCGCCCACGCTCGACACCATCGGACTCCTGGCCCGCAGCGCCGCCGACATGCTGCTGCTGGCAAGGATCATGGCTGAGCTGCCCTCATCGCATCCCGTCACGCGCGCCGTGCTGCTCAACGATATTGTTGCGCAATCCGATCCCGCCATCCGGCGTGGGGTCGCGGACGCAGCCGCGGTGCTCGCCGGGGCCGGCATCGCGATCGAGCAGCGCCCGGCGCTGGCGGCGATCGAGGCGATCGATCGCCATGCGATGATCGTGATGCAGGGAGAGAGTGCGCGGGCGCACCGCGCGCGCATCGATGACGCCGCCATCGCGCCAGTTTTGCGGCGGCGGCTGGCCAAAGGATTGGAAATAGCGGATGCCACACTGACCGAAAGTGTCGCCGCCCGGCAGCGCCTGGTGCACGATTTCGAGGAGCAGGTGCTGGCTGGAAACGATGTGGCGGTGCTGCCGGTCATGGCGATCCTGACCCCGAGCGCGGCCGAGTGCGATCCGGCATCGGAGCGCTTCTCGCCCCGGACGCTCTATGCGCTGAGCCGCTTCACGCGCTTCGTCAACATGCTCGGCTTTCCAGCCATCGCCTTGCCCGCCGGCTTCGACGACCGCGGGCTGCCCATTGGCGTGCAGATCGTCGGCCGCGCCGGATGCGATCTTGCCTTGTTCGAGCTTGTTCGGCATGTGCAGTCGAAGACCGACTGGCACGCTCGCATCCCGACCGCCATCGCCCACCTCGTGCCCGAACCGGAGCTCCAGTCATGACCCGGCCCATCGCGTCCTCGGCGCTCTCCCACCTGCGCGTGCTCGATTTGACGCGCGTCCGCGCCGGGCCGACCTGCTGCCGCATCCTGGCCGATTTCGGCGCCGACGTGATCAAGATCGAGGCGCCCCCCGGCGTCGATCCGAACGAAGGCATCAGTGGTGCGCGGCACGGCTACGACATGATCAACCTGCACCGCAACAAGCGCTCGATGACGCTGAACCTGAAGGAGAGCGAAGGGCGCGCCGCATTCATGCGCCTGGTCGAGACGGCGGATATCGTGGTCGAGAATTTTCGCCCCGACGTGAAGGACCGGCTGGGCGTCGGCTACGAGCAGCTGAAGTTAGTCAACCCCCGCATCATCCTTGCGTCGATCTCGGGCTTTGGGCAGAGCGGCCCCTACAAGACCCGCGCCGGATTCGACCAGATCGCCCAGGGCATGGGCGGGCTGATGGGCGTCACCGGCGAGCCCGGCTCGCCGCCGATGCGGGCGGGGATCGCCGTCGCCGATTCCTCCGCCGGGGTGCTTGCCGCGACGGGAATTCTGATCGCGCTGGCCGAGCGCGAGCGGTCGGGCCTGGGACAGTGGGTCGAGACCTCCCTGCTGCAGGCCCAGATCGCGATGATGGATTTCCAAGCCGCGCGTTATCTCGTCGAGGGGGTGGTTCCGCCGCAGGCCGGCAACGATCATCCGACCAGCACCCCGATGGGTGTCGTCGCGACCGAAGACGGATTCATCAACATCGGTGTCGGCGGGGACGGCCAGTGGCGCTCGTTCTGCGAGGTGATCGGCCGCCCCGATCTTGCCAACCATCCCGACTATGCCAAGGGCGCAAGCCGTACCCGGCACCGCCCGCAGATCAAGGCGCTGCTGGGACCGATCTTCGCCGCGCGCAAGTCCGCCGACTGGCTGACGGCGCTCGAGGCCAAAGGCGTGCCGGCGGGACCGATCTACAAGGTCGACGAAGTGTTCGCCGATCCCCAGGTCCAGCATCTCGGCATCGCAGCGCCCCTGAAGGATCCCGAGCGCGGCGACATTCGCGTGGTCGGTCAGGCCATCGGCCTGTCGCGCACGCCGGCGGGCATCGTCTCCGGCGTACCGGAGCAAGGCGAGCACACGCAGGAGATTCTTCGCGAGATCGGCTATTCGGATGGCGAGATCGCGCAATTGCGCGCGAGCAGGATCGTGTGAGACCCCGATGGACCTGAATCTTGGCGGGAAACTCGCTCTCATCACCGGCGGTTCGCGCGGCATCGGGCGCGCGGTCGGCGAGGCTCTCGCCGCGGAGGGCTGCAATCTTGTCCTGGTCTCGCGCAGCGCCGTCGATCTCGACACCGCACGCAGGCACCTCGAGAGAGAATACAAGGTCGCCGTCCGTACCGACGCCGCCGATCTGGCGGACAGCGCCAATGTGACGCGACTGGCCGAGCAGTTTCCGGATGTCGATATCCTGGTCAACAACGCCGGCGCCATTCCCGGCGGCACATTGTTCGAGGTCGACGAGGCCCGATGGCGCACGGCCTGGGATTTGAAGGTGCTCGGCACCATCAACATGACCCGTGCGTTCTATCCGCTTATGAAGGCGCGGGGCGGCGGCGCCATCATCAACATCATCGGCAACGCGGCGCGCTCGCATGATCCCGGCTATATCTGCGGAGTTACCGGCAATGCCGGGCTTGTCGCCTTCACGGAATCACTCGGCAGCGGCAGCGTGCGCGATGGCATCCGCGTGATCGGTGTCAGTCCAGGTCCGACGGCGACCGACCGGGTGGTGGGGCTCGCAGGCAAGCGGGCGCAGGAGCGGTTCGGCGATCCCTCGCGCTGGCCCGAGCTGTTCAAATCCCTGCCGCGCGGCGGTGTCGGAGAGCCCGCCGAGATCGCCGCCATGGTCGCGTTCCTGGCGTCGCCGAAGTCCAGCAATACCAGCGGCGTGGTCGTCACGCTCGATGCGGGGGCCTCGTCGCGGGCGGGGTCGATCTAGTATTTAGTCAATCAGGCTGCGGAGACGTGCAATGCCTCATCTGACCACCGACGACGGCGTGAAGCTCCACTACGAGGAGGTCGGGAGCGGCGTCCCGCTCATCTTTGTTCACGAGTTCGCCGGCGATTGCCGTTCGTGGGAATCCCAAATGCGTTATTTCGGGCGCCGCTATCGCTGCATCGCCTACAACGCGCGCGGGTTCACGCCGTCCGACGTACCGGACGATGTCGAGAAATACTCGCAGGAACGCGCGCGCGACGACATCAAGGCCGTGCTGGACGCCTTGAAGATCGACAAAGCGCACATCGTCGGTCTCTCCATGGGTGGATTTGCGACCCTGCATTTCGGTTTCACCTATCCCGAACGCACGCTGTCGCTGGTCGTCGGCGGCTGCGGCTACGGCGCATCCGCCGACAAGCGCGCGCAATTCATGGAGGAGACCGAGGCGGCTGCCCGCCGCTTCGAAGAGGTCGGCATGAGCAAGGCGGCCGTGGCGTATGCGCTCGCGCCGTCGCGCGTGCAGTTCCAGAACAAGGATCCGCGCGGCTGGCAGGAGTTCGCCGATCAGCTCGCTGGAAATTCGACCCGCGGCGCGGCGCTGACCATGCGTGGCGTGCAGAAGCGCCGGCCGTCGCTGTTCGACCTGGTCGATCGCATGAAGACCATCACCGCGCCGACCCTCATCATGACGGGCGACGAGGATTGGCCGTGCCTGGAACCCGCGCTGCTAATGAAGCGCACGATCCAGACCGCCGGTCTGGTCGTGATGCCGAATACCGGCCACACCATCAACCTGGAGGAGCCGGCCGCGTTCAACCAGCATGTCGCCGACTTCCTGCATGCGGTGGACACCGGCCGCTGGCCGACTCGCGACCCGCGCGCCATGGTGTCCGCGATCCTGGGCAAGTAGTGGAGGGTCTCCGCGCCTGCACGTCTTCTTCGCATGCGCGGTCCGCGGATCGCCGTCCGGCCGAGCCTTGTATCCCGCATTATCCTCACGTACTTTTTTTCCGACGGCAACGGACACGGCATGAAACCTGCTTTTCGTGACTGACGCTTTCGACATCGGCGCCAGCAACATGAATTGAGGACTGAGATGCATCGTCTAACGCTGCTGATCTTGCCTGCCGTCGCGGCCTTGGTCGCAATTGCTGCACCTCTGCGCGCGGCGGACTGGCCGAGCCGGCCCGTGACCGTCGTGGTACCGTTCGCGGCCGGCGGCAACACCGACATGATGGCGCGCCTGGGTGCGCAGCATCTGTCGGCGAAATTCGGCCAGACCTTCGTGGTGGAGAATCGCCCCAGCGCAGGCGGCGCGCTCGGGACCGGGATGGTGGCGGCGGCAGCGCCCGACGGTTACACCATCCTGTTCGCCGCATCGTCGATGATCACCCTCACGCCGCAATTGCAAAAGCTCAATTTCAGCCCGGAGCAGCAACTGGTGCCGATCACCAATGTCGGCACCGGCACGCAGATGATCGCTATCAAACGCGAACTGCCCGTCAAGACACTGCCGGAGCTCATCGCTTACGCGAAGGCCAATCCCGGCAAGCTGAACTTCACGGTCGCCGGCACGCAGAACATCAGCCATCTCGCCCCGGTGCTGTTGTTCGCGCGCGCGGGTATCGATCTGGTCATGGTCCCGTCCAAGGGCGGACCGCAGGCGGTTTCCGATGTCATGTCCGGCCAAGTCGACCTCTATTTCGGCAACTCATCCGAGTTGTTGCCGCACATCGACAGCGACCGCATCAGACTGATCGCCGTCGGCACGGCTCAGCGGCTGGCAACCGCGCCCGACATCCCGTCGGTGTCCGAGACCCTGCCGGGCTTCGAATTCTCCTCCTGGAACGGCTTCCTCGCTCCGACCGGGACGCCGGAGCCGATCATCACCGCGATCAGGAACGAGATCACCGCACTGGCCAAGTCACCTGAAATTACCGAGCGGCTGACGAAGCTCGGCATTGTTCCGGGTGGGCTCACCAAGGAGCAGAACGAGGCCGTGTTCCGAAAAGATCATGAATCCTTTGCCGCAGCCATCAAGGCGGCGGGGATTCCCGCTCCGCAACCGTAGGGTCTGCCAGCATCCGCCTGCGAGATCGTCAAGGTCTACCGGGATCACGGCATCAGCGGCGCCAAAGGCCGCGACAAGCGCCCGGCGTTCGACAAACTGTGCCGTGATGCCGCGCGACGGGAATTCGACATGGTCATGGCGTGGTCGGTAGACCGGTTAGGCCGCAGCCTGCAGGACCTTGTCGGTTTCCTGTCCGAGCTGCACGCACTCAAGATCGATCTATTCCTGCGCCAACAGGGGCTCGATACCACGACGCATGCGGGCAAGGCGATGTTTCAGATGATGGGCGTATTTGCCGAGTTCGAGCGCGCCATGATTCAGGAACGCGTCCGCGCCGGGCTTGCGAGGGCCAGGAGCGAGGGGAAGCGTCTTGGTCGGCCTCCGATAGCCTCTGCGTTGGAGAAACGAATCCGTGAGGCTCTGGCGACTCCTGGGCGGCCTGGCATGCGGGTCATTGCCGAGCGGTTCGGCGTCAATCCATCGACAGTGCAGCGCATCAGCCGCCCTTTCGACGGCGCGAGCGTCGCGGTGGCGTAGCCGCTAGGGGTGCGAAATGAGGGGTGAGGTTTGGTCGTCCCCGTACTCTGACCCCAGCGGCAGGAGGCTATGCAGCGTCTTGCGGATGGCGAGGTGCAGGCCGATCTCGCGAGGTCTTACGGCGTGAGCCAGGCAACCATAAGCAGGCTATCGGGTGACCGCCCTTTCGGGGCAAGCGCGGTCGGCGCCTAGGGAAGCGGTGAGGGCCTGCCGACCGCGCCAGCTCGTGCCGCCGGACGCTGCAATGGAAACTATTGGCCTTCCTTCAGCGGCCTCGCGACATCGCGGATGCAGTCGATGAAGGTTTGCACCACCGGACGGATAGTTCGACCCTTCAACTTGACGATCGCGACTGGCCAGGTATCAGCGGAAAACGCGACAGGCAATACGCTGAGTGCGGCGTGCACGGCTGGGGAAAACCGCATCACGGAGCCAGACAGCACTCCAATAAAACGACCGGTGGTGAGCAATGCGATGCGCTGGTACACGGAATATGATGTCACGCCGAACTTCGGAACGCCGAAGCTCTGCGATTGAAAGGCCTCTGTCAGGAAGAAACCTTCACCCGGCAACAGCCATGGCTCCCCAAGCAGTTCCTCGAGCTCGACCTTGCGACGACGCGCCCATCGGTTATTGCTTCCTGACACGATGAACGCCCGATCATTGTACAGAATTTCTGCTTCCAAATCCTCTTCCGCAAACAACTTTGTTACTCCACCGAGCAACAAATCGACCTGGCGGTCGCGCACTTGCCACAATTCACGCGACATATTGTCGGCAGCCGACACTCTTACTTTCACGCGCGGATATTGGCTAGAGAACTGATCTAAAACTTTCACAAGCAATCCAGACGCGATCGCCTCAGGACATCCGATCCGGACCTCGCCGACCGTCGGGTCGTCCAGAAACTCTAAATCTTTGATGCCTTGCCTGAGCTCATCAAATGCGGCCATGCCACGCCTGAGTAGAGCGCGACCATAAGGTGTGGGTACCACGCCGGTTACAGTTCGATCTAGCAGGCGCACACCGATGGTGTGCTCTAGGTCGGCAATGGCCTTTGATACAGAAGGCTGCGATATAGCAAGCTGTTCGGCGGCTTTCCCCATGCTGCCCATTTCCACCACCGAAATAAAAAGGTGGAGGTCGCTCAGCTTGAGCCGACGACCGATGCGTTCGGTCCATTTCATCGGGACAGCTCCTACTCTAGAGCTGTTTACAATCGACGCTGTCGCGGGTTCCATTCATACAGTACCGTCTAACTGCGCACCATGCCCCTGCATCAGCTCTTTTGGGGACGGGCTTATGGAACTTCTGCGTCGTCAACTTCTGCATATTGTAATGACTGCTGTAGCTCTTCCTGCCCTTTCGTCTATGGCAAGGGCGCAAACCGATCGGCGGGCGGTAAACTTGCTCGTCGGCTTTGCCGCGGGGAGCTCGGTCGATATCATCGCGCGCCTGCTGGCGGAGCAATTGAACAAGGCGCAAGGACTGACGATGATCGTCCAAAACCTGCCGGGGGCGGGCACGTTGATCGCAACCGAAGCCGCAGCTCGCGCCGATCCTAATGGTCACACTTTACTGATCACCTCGCCTCCGTTTGTCATCAATACGCATCTACGAAAGCTGAACTACGATCCACTGACTAGCTTCGAGCCGATTTGCGACCTCTTGCATACGCCGACGTTCATCGTCGTCGACAATGCATCATCCTACCAGACGCTTGCCGATCTGCTCGACGCTGCACGCGCGCAGCCCGGTGCCTTCTCGCTGGCAAGTATCGGCCCGGCGACCACAACCCACATCGCGTTCGAGATGCTCAAGCGCGCGGCCAACGTTAACATGACGTTCGTCCCATATCCCGGCAATGTTCCTGCCGTGAACGCGCTGTTGGGTGGGCACGTCACTTCCGTATTTGCCGACTACGCGGCAGTCGCGGAGCTGCTGAAAGCCGGGAAGCTGCGTGCGCTCGCCGTTTCCTCACGGACCCGGATGGAGCAACTGCCGGACGTGCCGACCTTTATCGAATCCGGCTACAAGGACTTCGATGCGGACATTTGGTTCGGGGTGGTCGCACCTGCAAACACGCCGAAGGACACACTCTCGCAATTCACCGGCTGGTTTACTGCGGCGTTGCAGGTACCGGAGGTCAAGGCGAAGTTCGCCGCCCTAGGGCTCCTTCCGGTTGGAACGTGCGGCGCGGATTTTGGCGCTTACCTTCGCAAACAATACGAGGAATACGGCCGCCTCATTCGCGAGTTGAACATCAGGGGGGGATAATAATAAGCCGCTTGGTCGCATCATGCGGGTGTTGACAAGGAGGACTGGACAGGCCGAAAACGCATCAAAAGATCGCCCAGCAGCAACAGTGGCCAAGCGACTCCGACGAGATGAGAATTGTATGGCCCGCCAGATTGCGGCCTCGATCAGATCACACGCGCGCCTTTACCCGGTCGTTTAGGTCTGGAATGAGCTTCTCCGCGTTGGCGCCGTGGAGAACTGCCTGCGCTTCGGACCCAAGCGCGCGGACGGCGTTGACGTATGCAACAACCTCGTTGTCATTATGTACTGCCTGAGGATAGTCAGTCGCAAACACAATCTGGGACGCGGGTAGCTCTGTTAGACCAATGCGCACCCATTCGGCCCCTCGCTCGGCAGCGTGAGTGCGACCCGACCATCCGGCACAATCGTAGAACAGTCGATCACGCAAATAGTGCTCGAAGGCCTTTCGTGGCCGCCGGTTATGCTGCGGAATTGACGCCGTGCCAGTTTCCTCTCTCTGCTGAAACCCTAGAATGCGTGGGAGGTATCGACCTATGCCGCCGGCAAAATGCGCGACCAGAATCTTCAGGGTGGGGAGTTCATCAAGCAGGCCACTGTTGATGAGCCGCACCGTCGTCACCATCAGGGAGAATTCCCAGCCGAGCATCCGTCCCAGGTCGTCCGCATCCATCTGCCTCCAGCCGATGACCTGCGGCAGGGGATGAACGAAGACAAAGAGCCCGAGGTCCACGGCCGTCCTCCAAAACCGGCGTAAGGTTGGTGCATCGAGTGGCTGCCCTTGAAGCTCAGAGGCTATGACGATTCCGGGGAAACCGAGCTCGATCGCGCAACGCTTGAGCTCGGCCCTTGCCTCTCGCGAATTGAGCGCCGGGACGTGTGCGAGTCCAATAAATCGGCCGGGATGATCCCGTTCAGCCTGTTTTATGCAGTTGTTGATCAGGCGACAGGTGGCAACATCCGGCTCATCAAAGCCCTGCAGGCAGGAGAGGACCGCAGCATCGATGCCTGCTTGGTCCATCATACGAACATGCGCAGGCAGATCGGCGAGTAAAGGAGTTAACCGGAGAATGGGATCTTGATTTGCGTTGAGGCGAGTGAGGATGGAGCCCTTGCTATTGTCCATCAGCTCGGGCGGCGTATAATGATGCTGGAAATCGACGATCATTCTGGCCCTCCCCCCGAGCGCAAACTCTTGCGCCAACCGCGTGCACCTATCGGTCACCGCCGTCGCGCCGCCGAACACGAGTGATGAATTTGAACGTCATCTCACCCCCGCAACGCCTTTTCCAGAAGACCGCTGTTGATCAGCCTTACCGTCGCCAGCATCAGCGAAAATTCCCAGCCGAGCATGCGCCAGATGTCGTTCGCATTCATGTGCGCCCAGCCTACGAGTCGCACTGGGGCAGGACAAGCGAATACAAAGTCGCAGTTCGTATCCAGCGTGAGCCATGAGCTGCGTACTCCGCTCAACGCCTCCATTGGACTCACCGAGATGATGGTCATGACTACTCGCCACTGGATTGAGCTATCCGTCTCCGACACCGGGATAGGCATGACCCCAGGGCAGCAGGCGAAGTTGTTTGAGGAGTTCGGCCAAGCCGACGCCACCATGATGGGCGGCGGCGTCACCGTGACGAGCGAGATGGGCAAAGGTTCGGTGTTTACAGTGCGCCTGCCGGGCGGCGCGCACACCTAAATCGCAGGCCGAGCGGCCGAAGGATCGCAACGATCAGCGGGCTACTTACGTTGTAGGATAGCGGGCTGTGAACATTGCCATAATGACGCCGGAACAGATTGATTTGATTCGACGATCATTCGATCGGATTTGGCCGGTCCGCCGAAAACTCGCCGGACTGTTTTACAGCCGATTCTTTGAACTGGCTCCCGATGCGCACCGCCTGTTCCCCGCTGATTTGGAGCGACAACACCTTAAATTGATGGACATGATCGCCGCCATTGTTGGCGCACTCGATCAACGCGAACTATTTCAATCGTTGATTAGTCACTCGGGTCGTCAGCACGCCCAATTTGGAGTCAAGCCACTGCATTTTGTTGCATTTGGTGATGCATTGATATGGAGTTTGGAACAGCAGTTCGGTCCCGCATTTACTCCAGAGTTAAAACGAGCTTGGATTGCGCTGTATGACGCTGTTCAGAGCGAAATGATGCGTGCTGGACAAATACGAGCCACTCATTAGTTAGGGCGTGTACTCATAAGACGGGGCGCTGGCGGAATGTCCGCTCTTGGGGCTAAGCGGAAGGGGCCGATAGGCAAACCCCGCTGAACTTGGTCGAAAATGACCCGAATGTATGGTCCGGCCGTGCGTAGCAAGAAGATTTCGACGAGTTAGCGGTGAGCGGTCTTGCATCAATGTATCCGGCCTTTGATTGGAGCGCGGGCTCCGGGCCATCATGGATATCAGCGCGCGCGATCTCATTACCGGACAGGCCTCAACTGGGCCATTTGGGTCACCAGTGTTCGCATGCGCCGGGAAGACCGAACCTCCACCTCGTCTCATCCTCTCGCAGACCTCGGCGGGCAGGTAATTCAATTACTCGCGAACGATTACGCAGCAGCCAGAAGCTTGTTCGTCTCGAAGGCTCGACCGTGAGCAAGAACGCTCCACGCGATGCGCGCGAGCTTGTTGGCAAGGGCGATGGCGAGCACGTTGTGATGCAGCCGCTTCTTGGCGGCCTCACCGTCGGCCTTTACAATTTCGCGGTGGCACGCAGCTCCCTGCCCGACGATCTGGTCTATGCGATCGCCGAGGCGGTCTTCTCCGGCAACGACGAGCTGATGCAGGCGAGCCACGCCGCCGCCGAGACTGTGCCCGCCAACTTCACCCGCAACACCTTGCTGCCGTTCCACCCGGGCGCGATGCGCTGGTACGCCAACAAGGCGACCGCGGGGGTGCTGTACGGGGATTGACATACCGGCCAAGCCGCCGCACCACCGATAACTCTGAGAAATTCCCGCCGCCTCATGTTCGCTCCTGGGCTCAGGAGACAGCATCGTATCGACTCAAACGAGTGCTTTGATAGGGGCTGAGATCGCCTTCGCTGTTGCAACATGAAATGCTGGACGATGTCGGAGTCGGGTCATTCACGTCGGACCGGCACTACAATGGCCTCGCCGCACGTCCGCAGTAACTCCCATAGCGGTCCTAAATTCATGCCTCGGTGGCCTGACCGCTCCGAATGGGCATTGCGGCCGTTTCGACTGCCCCTTCCCCGCATAGCAGACCATAGCCAACCTGCATTGACAGGTTGCCCCAACCGTGGAACCAACGCGTTCCGCGCACCGGAACCAACAAGCGGATTCCGCGCCCTTGAGCCCGCACCGGGGGCGTGGGCCGGAGGGTACTATGACACGGGAATTGCATGTCTACGATCACGCCAGCGGGATGATTGCCCTGCTTTTTGTGAGCCCAAATGGGACGGTCGAGGCTTTCGACGTTGAGGGGTTTAGCCGGATAGGCGAGTTTGCCAGCGTGGCGGAGGCCGCTGCGTTTGCGTGCGCTGATGTAGAGATGCCGCGCCTGGATTCCTGACTTCCGCGCAGTCAATTTCTTAAACTTGAGCCATTCCAGCGAGCGGCCCGGTCGGCGTCCGCGCTCCCGCCTGTGCATTGCACGAAGCGGAGCGAAGCTCATGCACCAGTATCGCACCTACACCTTTCGCGATGATGGACACTTTTCTTGCGTCCAACGCATCGAATGTGCCGACGAGAGAAAAGCAGTCCAAAAAGCGCGGCAACTTGTAAGCCGCCAGGACGGCGAGCTTTGGGAGAGCGATCACCTTATCGCGCGATTTCCCGACCCTAAGAGAACAACAGAGGCCGCCTCAGTTGGCGGTCTCGTCGCTGAATTGGGCATCCCCCCGATTTAACTTGCACGGCGAGCGGAACCTATTTTGCATCCATCAAGTGTGATGGTGGGGCCGATCCTGGGAGGATCGTCAGATGTTGCTTTATGCGCAGACGTGGCTCCCCTTGCTCACAATCACCTTGACTGCCGCGATCTTCTTCGGCGTCGCGTCATTCATGATGGCCGACGCAAGGCCTTAGCGACCATAAGACCGGAGGAAATGCTTACAGACGACCCCCCTCTGCGGTGGTAGCGCTTATGGCCCTCGCAGATTACTTCGAACGTACGCCGGAGTGGCCGCAAGAAATCGGGACTGATCCGGAGCCATCACGCACGTTGCTCTGTTGTTAGGCCCGCAATCGGCCGATCGTAGTGTGATGCACTCCAAATGTCCTGGCGATATCCGTTAGCGCTTCCCCCGCCTCTCGTCGCGCAATCGCTTCGCGTTGCTGATGTCGGTTCAGCTTGAACAGCCGTCCCATATGGACGCCTCTGGCCTTCGCGCGAACGCGGCCCTCGCCAGTCCTCACACGAATTAACTCCCGTTCAAGTTCCGCGAGGCCACCAAGAACCGTCAACATCAAGCGGCCGTGGGCTGTAGTCGTGTCGGCCTAAGTGTCGCCGAGTGATTTGAATGTCGCGCCTGTTTCGCGATCTTGTCGAGAATGTTGAGCAGGTCCCGTGTTGACCGGGCCGGCCGATCAAGCCTTGTGACGATCACAAGGTCTCCCGCGTCGATGGTTTTCAGCAGCCGATGGAGTTGAGCGCGATGGTTTGCCGCGCCGCTAATCTTCTCTTTGAAGACTTTCGCCGCGCCCGCCTCATGCAGGGCACTTTCCTGCGCCGCTAGCGTTTGGCCTTCAGTGCTGACGCGCGCGTCACGAACCGCGCGACCGCGCGGTTGACCCCGGTTTTGATGTGAAGCCGTCCCGGTGCCCTACAAACGGCCGCCCATGCGACCGACTGTGCATATTCGGCAGCCAACCGATTGATAAGAGCCAACCGCTGATCCTTCGGCGCAGCCGCGATATCCGAGGCCTTTTCCTTTTGGATCGTCCTCCGCGCCAGCCTCATGACAACGGCACTGACTGGATCAGTCGGTTTTGCCACACCGCCGACTGATTGCACCCCGATGATCCCCGCATACAACGAGGCCAGTTTCTTTTCGGCCAACTCGCGGGACTTTGTAACATAGCCCTCTGGGTCAGCCTTCGCAGTCGCGGACGCATGGGCGTCCATCAACAAATTAGGGAGGCCTGTTCGCACGAGAACCGTAGCCTATTTATTCGTGGTGTCCTTCTTTAGCTGTATCTGCTGCTGCTGCATGACTGACTGGCTTTCATCAACGGGGGTCGAGATTGCCGCGCCCTGTTCCCCTGCCAACTGGAGAACCCCATTTTCCGCATGAAGCTGCACACGTGCCAGCCGCTCTTTTAGGTTCGGAATGAGCTTCTCCGCATTTGCGTCATCGAGAATTTTCCGAGCTCCCGACCCGAGCCCGCACACGGCCTTAACATATGCGATAACCTCTTCGTCCTGGCGGACCGCCTGAGGATAGTCGGTTGCGAATAGGACTTGCGAGGACGGCAGCTCCGCGAGGCCAACACGCACCCACTCGGCGCCTCGCTCGGCGGCACAGTCGGGGCCTGACCAGCCAGCACAATCGTAAAACAATCGATGCTGCAGATAATGATCGAACGGCTCTCGTGGCATCCGAGAATGCCGGGGAATTTGCGCTGTGCCACTTTTCTCACGATCCTGGAGCCCACGGATGCGTGGGAGGTAACGAGCGATGCCGCCGCCGAAATGTGAGACGTGAATCTTTAATGACGGAAGCTCATCGAGAAGACCGCTATTGATCAGCCGTACCGTCGCCACCATCAGCGAAAATTCCCAGCCGAGCATGCGCCACAGGTCATCCGCATCCATGTACGCCCAGCCTATCAGTTGCGGCGGGGGATGGATGAAGACATAGAGCCCGAGGTCGGCAGCCGCCCTCCAAAACGGGCGTAGGCTTGGTGCATCCAGGGGCTGACCTTGAACCTCAGAGGCAATGACGATCCCGGGGAAGCCTAGTTCCACAGCGCAACGCTTAAGCTCGGTCTCTGTCTCCCGAAAATTGAACGCCGGGACGTGCGCGAGTCCGATGAAGCGGCCGGGGTGATCCTGTTCGGCTTGGTGCATGCGGTCGTTGATCAGGCGGCAAGTAGCAAGGTTTGGTTGATCGAAGCCCGATCCGCAGGAGAGCACCGCAACGTCGATGCCCGCCTTGTCCATCATCCGCACATGCGCGGGAAGATCGGCGAGCAGCGGATTGAACCGATAATTTGGATTTCCGTTTTCGTCGAGGCGGAGGCTACCGTCGCTCTTGCCGGTCTCCATCAACTCGGGTGGTGTATAGTGATGCTGAAAATCAACAACCATTTCACTCGCTCTGTACGGAAGGGCACGCAAAAGGCAGCGCCCACGAACGTGAAGGCTTCCCTCCAGCCGAGGGCATAAAAGCGACTCGCCCATGCCCTCCACGCTGAGCCATGTCGCGGCGCGCGACTCAAGCTACATCTTTAGGTGGTGGTGAGACCGCGGGGCAGCATGGCCGGTTTTGCAGAATGGTCCGCATTCCATACACGCCGAACCCAGTCATCTCCATGTCGAAGGAAGCATGTGGCTGCCTGAGTGCCACGACAAAGGTACCAAGAGGTCTCCCGTTGAAGCTGAATACGGGAGCGGATTGCACCGAGTGGATGCCAAGGCCGAGGTAAAGACTGCGCCAGCTCACATCGAAACAGGCTTCAGTCGCGGTGTCGCTGCATGAGATGGTTTTTCCCTCACGCACCGCCTTCGCGCAAGTTCCGAAAATCGGCGAGCTGATGGGAACATGACGAAGCGTGCTGAAAGGCGAGGCTAGCAGGCTGGGATACACAACCCTATCAAACGTAGCCGAGCTGCTATCAATGAGGGTGCCGCCCACGATGGCACCTGACTGAAATTGTTCCGCGAACGCAGATAGTGTGTTCAGCGCTTCATCAAGGGGCACATCCTCGTCCGTTAGGCGTACGAGGAAATCTAACGCATGTGCCACAAGCTCTGCTCTTTCCACCAGTGCCACAAGCACACCAGAGGTGACGGAGACAATTTCGGGTTGAATTATGCCATGGGTTGTAGGTCTCTGTCTATGAAGACAGCCGCCCGCGACAGCTGCGAGGTGGTGGTCAATAGAGGCCGGGTCGCGAGTCTGGCGCGACCGGTGGCAACGTCACCGGCCTGTCGCTCCAGACGACCGACTTGGTTGGCAAGCGGCTCGAACTCTCCGCCGGTTGGCGATCTTGGCCAATGTCGGCAGTCCCATTGGCGTGCTGGAGACGCGCGAGGTTCAGGCAACCGCCCGCAAGCTCGGGCTCGAGGCCGCCACATCAGAAATCCGGCAAGCCGAGGATATCACGCCTGCGTTCGACACGCTCAAGAGCCGCGCGGAAGCACTTTATGTCGTGCGCAGTCCGCTTTTGACCACCAACTGGATTCGCATCAGCAGCTTGGCCGCCGCCGCGCGACTGCCGACGATGTCCGGATTTTGGGAATACGTCGAGGCGGGCGGTCTAATGTCATATGGAGCAAACTTCCCGGTCCCGTTGCGGGCAGCGCCGCCGCCTTTGTCGACAAGATTCTGCGCAGCACCACGGCCGGATTTCGCGAACGGGAAATCGCGCAGTAGGACACCGGGTTCGCTTACAGTGCCCATATCCCGGGATCAAATCGGTCCGATAGGGCAGTCGAGTCCACCAGATCGCGGATCATCACGATGCGGCGACCCGCTGGTAATGATCCGCGTTTCTGTGCGCCAACCCTGCTCAATAAGAGCAACCCCCAATGGGGGGTTGTTGCCTGTCGTTGACGCTGCAATTTGGCGTCAGTCTGCCGAGCGGCTCCAAATTCACGATTGGGTCCGGAACGGGTGCGCTCCGTCAGGAACGAACCTGATCGGCGGCGGCCCGGTCGCATTTGCTATACTTTTCCAACCACTGCTCGCTGGTCAACACCGCCGGAAACCACTAGGCAGTGTAAGGAATGGGCGTCCAGGAATCAATGATCTGCCGCACTGGGGCAGCGCGGCGGGTCATAGGGAGAAGGCTATGGAGATGCAGCGCTTATTGTTCCAAGTTGGATTGGTCTGTCTGCTTGCAACATCGACGCCTGCCGGATTCTCCGCGCATGCCCAAGACTACCCGGCGGGGCCTGTGAAATTCATCACTCAGCTAGCAGCGGGTGGCGGGACTGACCCGGCAATGCGGATTGTCATCGACCATCTCGGCAGGATGTGGGGTCAGCAAACCACGTTGATCAACCAACCGGGCGCCGGGGGCGCCATTGCTGCGCGCGCCGCGGCTGCGGCCACTCCCGATGGCTATACTCTGTACATGGCGATCGCGTCGACCTTCATATCCCTGCCGGAGATTCAGCCCAATCTTCCCTTTAATGTGAACGACTTCGTCCCGATCGGCTTCGTTGGCGAAGTGCCGATGGCGATCGCGGTTTCTCCTACCCTTCCGGTAAATTCGCTGCCTGAGCTGATCGCCTATTCACGAACGCAACCAGGAGGGCTCAGTGTAGCGATCCCCAACCGCGGGGGGATACCACATTTAGCCACCGAACTGTTCCGCGAACGCTCCGGTGCGGAGCTGACCTACGTCTTTTATCCCGGCAGCGCACAGGCCATGAGTGATGTGATCAGTGGTCGGGTACCGATGATCATCGAAGGCCTCGCCGGCCCCCTCGCCGGAGGGCAAGTCAAGTTGCTGGCAGTTGCATCACCTGCGCGTTTGGCGTCGCGTCCTGACCTTGCGACGGTGTCCGAAACGGTGCATGGATTCGCCGCGTCAGGATGGTTTGTCCTGGTCGCACCTCCCGGCACTCCGTCCTCGATCGTACAAAAAGTGAGCGTCGACTTGCGCGAGGTTCTCGACCGGCCCGACGTCAAGCAGAAATTCGACGAGCTTAGCCTCTCGACGCGTTCGATGTCCTCGCAAGAGCTCGGCGATTTCATTCGGAGCGAACGACAGTTGTGGAAGCCCGTCATCAAGCAAATCGGCCTCGCAATGCAGTAATGTCACTGGAGCACGGGCGATGCCGCGATCATCGAATGCGCAGATCTCGGTTTCCGATACGAGCCAATCTGACGGCTGCTGGCATTCACGTTCAGAGAAATCAAAATGATCATCGATTTTCATCATCATTATACACCGCCCGAGTTGATGAGGGGGAGCAAGGACGGTTCTACCGTTCGCCTAGACGAAAAAGGAAATCCCAATTATCGTTTCAATGCTGAGCTCGCCGATCTTCCCGCGCATGTGCGGATGATGGACAAGGCGGGCATCGACGTTGCGGTGCTCTCCTGCGGCGAGGGGTTCGATCAGCCAAACCTTGCCACCTGCCGCCTGATTAACGACCGCATGCACCAAGCGGAACGGGATCATCCCGATCGCTTCGTTGGCCTCGCGCACGTCCCGGCGTTAAACCCGCAAGAGGCAGCACTCGAACTAAAGCGCTGCGCCGTTGAACTTGGCTTTCCCGGGGCAGTCATTGCGTCCGAGCTTCAGGGGCAATCGCTCGATGCCGACGGCTTGCGCCCATTTTGGAAGGCAGCTGCTGACCTTGGGCTCTACATCTTCATCCATCCCCTGCCGCGGGTCATCTCATGGGGGCAGATGGAGGCGGACGACCTCGGCCGGATGCTCGGCTGGGAATTCTCCCTGATGGTGACGACGGTGCGGCTCATCAACAGCGGGCTTCTCGACGAGCTTCCCTCCTTAACTATTCAGATCTCACATTTTGCCGGTGGCATCAGCCGATATCTCCCACGCATTCACGGGCTCCAACAACGGGAGAAAAGCGGCACTGCTTCAATCCCGCGGCATAACCGGCGGCCCCAAAAGCCGTTTGATCACTATCTGCATCATCGATTGTTCTACGATTGTGCCGGGTGGTCAGGTCCCGATCAGGCCGCAGAGCGGGGTGCCGAATGGGTTCGCACCGGGCTTTCCGAGTTGCCGACGGCTCAGGTCGTGTTTGCGACCGACTATCCTCAGGCCGTGCGCGACGATGACGAGGTCGTTGCATACGTGAATGCGGTTCGTGCGCTCGGGACCGAAGCACAAGCTGTTCTAACCGGCGCTAATGCAGGAAGGCTTATTCCCCGTCTGAGGCCTGCTGATTTCGGACTCGCTGCCGGCTGACCACAGGGGCGTGCCAGACCGATATCAAGTCGCCATCCTTCGAGGTTCGCTGCGCTCACATCTCAAGGATGACAGTCACCGGCTAGTCCTGTTGTATGTGCTGAGCACCCTCCGGCGTCATCATGGCCGCCACCTCGCGAGCGCATTCGATAAAGGTTTGCACGACCGAACTGAGGGTTCGATCCTTGAGCGTGACGATTGCAATTGGCCAGGAACGAAAAGGAAAATCGACAGGCAATACTTTGAGCGGGAATCGGTCAATGTTGAATCGGAGCACTGAACCACTCTCTCCCCCGATAAAGCTGTTGGTGGCGAGCAGACTGAGGCGCTGGTAAGTAGAATATGTTCTCACCCCGAGCTTCGGGCGGGCCAGACGCTGCGATTGAAAAGCTTCCTCGACGAGCGAACTGAAAATGCTCTCGTGCGCCAGTAGCCATGGCTCATCAACCAGCTCGGCAAGTTCGACCTTGCGACGACCTGCCCACCGGTTCTTTGCTCCGGACACAATGAACGGCCGATCCCGGTAAAGGACCTCCACATCCAAATCATCGTCCGCAACGGGTTTGGGTAGTCCCCCGATCAGGAAGTCCACGTTTCGATCGCGCAACATCCGAAATTGAAGCGGCATATTGTTGGCGGAATACACGGATAGGACAACGCGCGGATGTTGGCACGAGAAGCGGTCTAAGATAGCCAGAAGCAACCCACAGGCGATTGCCTCGGGACATCCGATCTGAACGTCGCCGGCCATTGGGTCGGACAGCAACTCGATGTCCTTGATGCTTTGCCTGAGCTCATGGAATGCTCCAATGCCGCGTCTAAGCAGTGCACGACCATAGGCAGTGATCGCCACGCCTTTCGGCGTACGATCGAGTAGGCGCACACCTATCGTGTGCTCGATCTCAGCGATGGCCTTTGACACAGAAGACTGCGAAATCGAGAGCAGTTCGGCGGCTTTCCCCATGCTCTCGGTTTCAGCCACCGTCATAAAAATGTGCAGGTCCTGCAACTTGAGCCGACGGCCAATGCGGTTGTTCCATATCATGGGAAGGCATTCAAATAAGCGCGGCGGGCCACAAATAGACAGCTATGGGGGGCATTACAAGACTGCCATAGCGAAAGCCGGTACGGAAGCTGCGCTCGATAGCGTTGGGCACGAACAGCGGCATCGGAGATGCCGTCGATCTCGGCTGGAAACTCGGGTGCGGTGCTGAGCGAAGCGGGGGCGAGGGCTTTCTGTTCTCTTACGACGTCGAGCGCCGGCCGATCGGCACACGGAACGTCAGAATGACGACTCAATTCTATCTCGAGCACGAAAATTTGGAGACGGAATTGGGCCACCGGTTTGCTCGTGACGCGGCTTTGGACCCCCGGCGGATTTCACATCGGGAACACATTACGTCGGGGCCCGCAAAAGGACCTCCATCAATTTCGGGGGAAAGCCAATGGGAGAAGCCCGAGCTGCCACGGCATCCGAAGGAGCCCGGCGGGGGAGCTCGACCGATCCGGCGTCAGCCGTCTTCACCATCCGAACGGAGTACAAGGGTCAGGAACGATCAACTGGCATACCTTTCGATGAAGAAGCGATCGGTCAGCTCGCCATGGAGGGCAGAGATCAGGGTATGCAGATAAGGGAGTTGGTTATGGCGGTCATTTCTGCGATCATAAAGAAGGAAGGACCTGTTGCAACTGGTGCTGCAGCATCATTCCGTCGAGCAGCGGGAAGCCTGATTGCGTGCGGGAGCGAGTGAGGTTGGCGGAGCACTGCGATGGAATGGATTGATCGTATTGGCCGTCGGCTCAAGTTGCACGACCTGCACATTTTTATGACGGTGGCGGAAATGGGTAGCATGGGGAAAGCCGCCGAGCGGCTCGCGCTCTCGCAACCTTCTGTGTCGAAGGCCATTGCCAATATTGAGCACGCGATCGGTGTGCCTCTGTTTGATCGCACCCCGAAAGGCGTTGAAACCACGGCCTATGGTCGCGCGCTGCTCAGACGGGGCAGTGAGGCATTCGCTGAGCTAAATCGCGGGATAAAGGATATTGAGTTTCTGACCGACCCTACGGCCGGGGAGGTACGAATTGGATGTCCCGAGGCGTTCGCGTCTGGATTGCTTACCAAAGTCTTAGAAAACTTCCATCGTGAATATCCACGCGTTATCGTAGGTGTGCATGCAGCCAACAATATGTCACGCGAATTTCGGCTGTTGCGCGATCGCAACGTCGATTTCTTGCTCGGCGCGATAACAAGTCCGCTTGCGGAAGAGGATTTGGATGTGGAGGTCTTGTACGATGATCGGGCGTTCATCGTGTCAGGAAGAGCGAATTGATGGGCAGGTCGTCGCAAGGTCGAACTTGCCGAACTTGTCGACGAGCCGTGGATATTGCCCCTTGAGAGTATTTTTAGTTCGGTTCTGGCAGAGGCTTTTCAATCGAAAGGCTTGGCCGTTCCCAGGATGGGTGTGAGATCGTATTCCGTCTACCAGCGTCTGAGGTTGCTCGCCACCGGCCGCTTTGTTGCGTCACTGCCTGGTTCCGTCGTGCGATTCAACATCGACCGATTCTCGCTCAAAGTATTGCCGGTCGATTTTGTCACGCGGTTCTTCCAAGTCGCGGTCGTCACGTTGAAAAACCGAACACTCAGCCCTGTGGTGCATACGTTCATAGACTGCGTCCGCGAGGCGGCCAGATCTAACTCGATTGCCGCTAGACGGTACCAAGCCAAAGGCCACTCGGGAGCTTAACCGAGTGGCCTTTGGGACGAACTGCCGGATTTGCTCCGGTTCCGTTCATTTTCTTGAGACACTACTGAATGCGGATGTCTTGTTTCTTGGACGCGGCTGGATCTTTTCTGGACGTAGTTGCACCAAACCAGCAGGGATGCCGCGTGCTTCATATTTCCAAGCACGAACGCTTGGCCCAGACTTCGCGATGGCCAGGCGTGGCCTTCCGCTCCGCGTGCGAGCGGTGCGCCCGGCTGCGAGAATGCGCTGGATCCGAAAATGACGAATCAGCGGGTCGATCGCGAGGGCGGGCGGAACGTTAGCGCCCCGTGGGCTGCTAATTCAGAACCTTGCCCCCAAAAAGGCTTGACCGATCCGATAGAGAAATCGACATCGGTTATCGTTGCGTGACGGCCCGTCGCGGCATTGTTCTCATTGGCCAGTCCGATTTCAACAGTGCTTGGCGCTCCAAGGACCGTAGGAACGACCTTGCGTGCAACGCTCTCGTCGGCGGCGCGCACTCGCACCAGAGCGACGAGGTTCACTTTGAATGCAAAATCTTTCATGACGGAGCCAACTCCCACATGCCCAACCCCGCAGCCGCCCACTTAATCCGTTGGTCGCACGAGCCAGTGCCCCGGTTCACTTGCCCGGACATTGGGGGACAAACAGAAGCTGAAGGGATCAGGCGTCCGTCAAATTGTACGAACCGCAGGAGAGGCAAAGGATCATGAGAGGAGAGGCTTTACTTTCGTCCACACGCATCAGGACGGCACCGCAAGTTCCGCATCTGCATTCGACCGTAGGATTAGGCGTTTCCAGCGAAGGCGGCGCCGTGGGCACCGTTTCAACAAGCGGCGCTGGAATGACCTTGAGCGTTCTCTGTGGAAGAGCGGGCACTGCTGTAACCAGTTCCAAATTCGGAAATCAACGCAAGTTCGTTCCGGATGCTCACGTTAATAACAGGTGCCGGTAACCTCCACGGGGGGATGCGCGAAAGTCTTCGGAAGCAGAACCGGAAGGTCTAGTCGCGGCTCGCAATCGAGTGTTCTTAGCGCGAATGACTTGCGGCCACACGGCCGGCGCCGCGAAAAGAGTCGCGAACACGCATCAGTTGCAAAAGGTCCTACTTTACCACTGCCACAATGAGTTCACCGATGAACGCCCCAATGCTCACCTTCCGGAACGCCGCCTCAAACGCGAGTTGCCCGATCATGTCCTGAGTCAGGGGCAATTCAGTCGTTCGCTCCTTACCCCTGTACTGCATCCTGATGGCGAAGGTCGCCGCGCCCGGCTCATTCACCTTTTGCTCCACCTCCTGCCTCGGCGCAGGGGCTTGGACTTGCTCCATTGCCCCAGGCTGCGAATTTCGTTCCAGGTGCAATAATGCACTGTCACCACCATGATCAGAGCCTGGCGCGGGGACCCGTTTAAGACGCGGATCATTTCGCCGCAGCGAAACAATTCCGTTGTTAAAATTGGGTCGCCGCAGACTGATGCCCAACCTGGAGCAGGTCACTTGCAGCGAACCGACAGTCACGCCGACCAGCTCGGCAATTTCCTCTCGCCTCTTGCCTCGCTCCACCAGATTTTTGATCTGCTGGATTCGCTCTGGCGTAAACTTTATCTGCCTCCCCCGACTCGGGGTCGGGGTGCCAAACTCGGCGATCTGAGTCATTTCTGTACCCTCTGTGCAGTTTTTGCCCCCACGTCTGCGCTACACCGCAGCTGCTCCCCGATCACTAAGTTTCGATTCGGTCCAGAAATCCGCATTTTTCAATTTTTCCCGCAAATGTTCCGGCCGACGCGGCTCATTGGCCGAAGCTTCCTACCGGAAGGACGTGCACGTCCCGCCAACATCCGCCCATCACTTGGTGCCGCCACTCTTCATCGAATGGCGTGTGGAGAATGATTACAAGGAATTGGCCGAGAATGGGACATTCTATCTTGTGTAGAGGGTCATTCCATCTTGTGGTCCCGCACTGCTCGTAGATATGGTCGCGGTCGCCTCGCGCTGAACGGCACAGACCTTCGGCGGGAGCCTATCGAGGTACGCAAGGCGATGCTCGCCAGCATCCTACGGCAGAGCCGGCGCGGTGTGCGGCTGAACGAGCATCTGGAGCACGACTGCGGCCTGACGGTCTTCCAGCACGCCTGCAAGATGGGACTGGAAGGGATTGTCTCTAAGCGTCCAGGATCGCGCTATCGCTCAGGTCCGCTCGCCGGACTCGCTGAAGTTCAAGAACCCCGAGGCTCCCGCGGTGAAGCGCGAGGCGGAAGAGGAGTGGGGCGATAGCCGATTAGAATAGCGTTCGAGCACCAGGTCCATTGCTTCTGTTGTTGCACCGATCCAGGCCAAGACGAAATACCCACCGAAAAGTGAAAGACTGCTCTTTCAGTGGGCGCCGATCCAAGAAAGGAAGCCCCACCGAAGCGGGGCCGTAGCTTGTGAAGCAAATTTTCAGGCCGCGGCTTTGCGCCTTCGCCGCGCCAAGGCAATTATGCCGCCAAGGGCCATCACCATGCCCGGAAGGCCGACGCCCCCTATTGGCACAGGTACGACATCGAGGCGCGCAATGTTCGGCCCGCCACCAGAGGATTGGAACAGCAGTTGTTGGCCCGTGAGCGTGTCGGAGAAGCCACCAATGGCGAACAGCAGGTTCGCTGAGTTGAGCGTGCTATTGATGGCGGCGATTGCCATGGGGTCCAGCGTGATTGTAATGCTCGACAACGGGCCACCTGCAGGCTGCGAAATTACCGTGCTGCCGTAGCTAATGCCACTGCGCAGGTCTTCGCGGATAGCCGCGGCGTCCGCTGCGTTCGGCGGATTGGTGAAGCCGTAGCCCTTCAGCGCGGTGACGTCGCCTGTGAAGTCCCATAGCGTAAAGGTCTCCGTCGGGTCAGCACTGCCGTAGAAGCCTGGCTGAGTAAGGGTCAGGGTCGCGGAACGCGCGTCCTGCCCGGCAAGCTGGCTGGCAAGCGAACTCAGGTCGAAGACCAAATAATTCGAACGGTTGTTGGCGGCGTCGAGGATGATATTGGAAAAGACTTGGCCAGTACGGCAGCAGTCAGCACCGACGACAGCTACGCTTCCACTGGCAACGTTATTGATGGTGGCAGCGTTAGCATTGTTGACGAAGCTGGCCGCCAAGACGGCAGCCGCAAGCCCGATCTGATACTTATTCACGGGTTAGTTCCTCAATATTGATGATGCGGGAAGGACAGCGGACGCCGGCCTGCATGGTGACGCCATCCAGCAACCGTCGCAGCGCGATTGCCTTCAACGCAAACCATTTCCTGATGGACCATCACAATGCGACGTCAGGCTACAGTTCCTGTGTGTAGCTCTTGTGACGGAATACCCCGCCCCTGACCGGATCATTTATACGATTGTTGTTCTACCAGACGCGGTTCGACCTCAAGGCCATGTACTGATTGCGGCCGCCCGCTCGCTGATTGGATGCTCCTGTAATGAAGCACGAGGGGGAGGACGGATCGACACCTGTCACAGGATCGAACGAGACTGGAAGAGGCAGGGTCAACCGCTCGCCCACATCGAACGCTTGGTTCAGCTCAGGAAATGTTACCAATACGAGCTTAGAAACCGCCGTCTTTGTGGACCGCGTCCTTGAGCGTCTCGAAACCGCTGATGTACTGATCCGGCCGCTCGCGATGCCTCAGGAGCACGTCGAGGGTTGCCAGCGCTGGCGCCGTGCCGCGCAGCTCCTCCTCGACCAGGCCGAGGGCGTCGTCGTCGCAACTGCCGGGCCAGGGCGACAAGCTCGGGCCGTTACTCCGCGTGACTTTTGCGGCCCTCAACCTTCTCACCAGAGATCATCCGCTTCCTCTCCCTGGCGCCCTTGAGCTTCGCCACCACCATCGCTTTGTCGAACTCAGACACGGCCCCGAGGATTTGCTGCACAGCCGAGCGGCCCCTGACGGCCGGTTACATCCGCCGGTCCGTCTAGTTCATGAGCCTCGGATACGCAGGCCAAGCACGGCCCGCTCGGTTCGTGGCGACAAAACACGATTATGGTTATGAATATGGACAGCGTAAACTAAACTGAAGAAAAGCTAATGATTTCAATGTCTATTCGGGGATTCCCGCTCCCCAATAGCCCGCGTCGATCATGTGGTGCTGCGCGGCTAGTGTCTCGGGTCCCGAGTCCGCACAACCTTGCGGCACCGAGTGATGCGAACTTCGGGATCAAAGGGACTCGTGCGGCGGCATAATGGTAGGAACTTCCACCCCGTTCTCGGAATCGAACGTACGAGAAAGCACCCGTGACACCAGCCCAGCAATTGCGCGACCTCCTGTCTCAACCAAGCCTGGAGATCATGCCGGGATGCTATGACGCCCTTTCGGCGAAGCTGATCGTCGATGCCGGCTACAAGGTCACATTCATGAGCGGCTTTGGGGTCTCGGCCGCCCGTCTCGGCCTGCCGGACACCGGGTTGATTTCATTCAGCGAGATGCTGGACAGCCTGCGCAACTGTTGCAGCGCCGCCTCGAAAATTCCGCTGATCGGCGACGGCGACACCGGTTACGGCAACGCGCTGAACGTCCAGCGGACGGTGGTCGAATATGCCCGTGCCGGTGCCGCTGCCGTGATGATCGAAGACCAGGTCAGCCCCAAGAAGTGCGGCCACACGCGCGGCAAGCAGGTGATTGCGCGTGACGAGGCGCGCATGAAGATCCGGGCCGCCGTGGAAGCGCGGTCCGATGTGGACATATTGATCATGGCGCGGACCGACGCGCGCGCGGTCCACGGTTTCGATGAGGCCCTGGCGCGCTGCCGCGACTTCGAGGCGGAGGGGGCGGACATCATCTTCCTCGAGGCTCCCGAGACGGAAGACGAGATGCGGCGCTTCTGCGCCGCCATGCACAAGCCGTGCATGGCGAACCTGGTGCCCGGCGGAAAGACACCGGTCTTGCCGGCCGCGCAATTGCAGGAGATCGGCTACAAGCTCGCACTCTACCCCGTGATGCTGCTTTCATCGGCGATCGCGGCGATGCAGGCGACGCTCGCCGCGCTGCAGCCGGGATCCAAGGCGGCACCTCCGCCGAGCATCTCCTTTGCCGAATTGCAGGGAATCGTGGGTTTTCCCGATTATTGGGATCGGGAGACGCGCTACCAGGCCAAGGACTGACAGGCGCCGGCAGACGGCGTCACTCGATCTCCGCGGCACGGCGCAGGCTGCTGATCATCGAGGACTTCAACATGTATTCCCGTGCGGAGCGCTTGTCCGCCGCGGTCCGCCGCATCGCATCGAGCGCCTGCTTGCGTGTGTCGGGATCGCGCTCGCTGATGATCTGGTGATTGCGGTTGGTCTGCTGCTGTACCGCCTCGACCGCCACCGTCCGCCGCTGCCGGTCGTACCGGTCCAACAGCCGATCATCGGCGCCTGCCCAAATCTGTGCCAGCTTGTCGGACAGGTTGAAGGCGTCCTGGATCCCGCCGTTCATGCCCATTCCGCCGAGCGGATTGTTGATGTGAGCGGCGTCGCCGGCGAGCAGAACGCGGCCGTGACGGAAGCACTTCGCCACCCGCTGATGCACATGATAGACGGAGCGATGGGCGATCCGGTACGGCTCGGACCGCGCGACCACGCGTTGCAGCACCTGCTGCAACGAGTCATCCGACAGCAACTTCTCCCGGTCTGAATTTTCCGGCGCCGGCACCAGAACGCGCCAGAGCTCGGGGACCCGGAGCAGCACCAGCCATTCGAGCGGATCGGCGATGTAATTGACGTAGGCGATGTCGGTGAGCTTGGCTTCAAAGCGGAAGTCGGTGGACGCGATCAGAAACAGCTCTGGATAGGTAAAGCCCTCGAAGTCGACTGCGAGCGAGCGGCGCACCGCGCTGCGGGCGCCATCCGCCGCGATGACATACCGGCCCGTGAGCGAAACCGGACCGGACGACGTCTCTGCGGTCACGGTCACGGACTCGTCGTCCGGCCGCACCGAAGTCACCTCATGGCCGAAGCGGATGTCGCTTCCCGGCAGCTTGCGCAATTCCTCCTCGAGGAACCGCATCAGCTTCCATTGCTCGCATTGCACGCGATAGGGATGGTTGGTGTCGCCCGCCAGCACGGACAGATCGAACGTCGCCACCGGCCCGGTCTCCCGATCGCGAAACTGCCAGGTCGGCGCCTTCAGTCCCACCTCGATCATGCGGGGCACGACGCCGAACTCGTCCAACAGATCCAGGGTCGGGGGATGGAACGTCGATCCGCGCAGCTCCATCACGAGCTCAGGTTCGGCCGTAACAAGCACGGTGGGAATGCCGCGGCGCCCCAACGCCAAGGCCGCGGTAAGACCCACCGGCCCGGCACCGACAACAATCACGCAATCGTTCGACATCCGAAACGGGCTTTCCCACGGTGCGCCTTCAGCGTTCAGGCGGGAAACGCCGGCCGCCGAACGCCCATCTTAACGGATCGGTGCTGGGCGCAAAATCGGCAGCATCTCCGCCTTGACGATCGGCCGGCGTCTTCACGCCGAGCGCCCGACAACGGCGCGATGCAAGACCGGTGCCGAAACTTGACGCCTCACGTCAATGCCACGCACACTCGGCGGACCTTCAGCCGCAAAAGTACGCATGACGATTTACAGGAGCGATCCGACGATGAGAGACGTGCTCGGTTGGCGACGCAAGTTTGGCGTGTTGGGTCCCTCGACCAACACCATCGTGCAGCCGGATTTCGAGATGATGCGGCCGATCGGCGTCACCAACCACTACAGCCGGATCTTCACGCCGAACGCGCAGGCGGTCAGCAACGAGACCTTCATGGCCGGCACCGAGGTCATCGGTCGGAACGTGCTGGAGGCGGTCCGCAGCGTGATGACATGCTCGCCGGACTATCTGGTCATGGGCATGTCCGCCGTCACCTTCTACGGCGGCGCCGCCGGGGCCGATGCCTTCCAGGCCAAGGTCGAGCGTGAATCCGGCGTCGGCGTGAGCATCGGATCGCACTCGTGCACGGCTGCGCTGAAGGCCTATGGCGGCATCAAGCGGATCGCGTTTCTTTCGCCCTACTATCCGGTCGCCAACAAGGAGGTTGCACGCTACTTCAACGAGTTCGGCTTCGCCGTCGTCCGCGACCTCTATCTGGAATGCAAGAGCTGGACCGCGATCGCGGAAGTGCCGACCGATGTGCTGCGAGAGAAGCTGATCGAGCTCAATGGCGGCGCTGGCGATGTGGATGCGATCATACAGGTCGGCACCAATCTCAGCATGGTCCGTCTGGCTGCGGCGGCGGAGATGTGGCTCGGCAAGCCGGTCATCGCCATCAATACGGCGACGTACTGGCACGCGCTGCGCCAGAACGGGATCCTCGACAAGATTCCGGGTCTGGGACGCTTGCTCGAGGAGTTTTGAACCGCCTGGATATCTCGGAGGGGTTACGCCTTGTCCAGGACGGAAATGTCCGAGCCGTCGCGATAGGCGGGATGTTTCCAGCCGTCCTCGTCGTAATCCGCCATGCATCGCTCCGCGAGCGCCTCCATCTCTTTGAGCGCGCCGGAGGCCTGCGCGTGCTGCAGCGGGAAAATGCGCACCAGTTCGTGGCTCCCGGAATAGTTCATCTCGTAGAGTTCGTGTCGTGCTCCGAATTCGGTGCCGACAGCATCCCAAAGCATCTTCATGATCTTGATGCGCTCCTTGTAGTCGATGCCGTTGGAGCCGCGGACGTAACGTGCGAGGTACTTGTCGATGTCGGGGTTCTTGAAGTCGCGGGCATGGGACGGCAGGTAGATCAGGCCCGAGGCAATCACCTTTTCGACGATTGAGCGCACCGCCGGATAGGCTTCGGTCATGAACAGACGATAAGTGCTGGAGGCCCTGACATTGGGCAGCACCGCCCCGTTGACCCATGGCTCGGGATTGAAGGCCATGGCATCGGAGAGCGACCAGAACAGGTTCCGCCAGCCGATCACCTCGCCGATCTGAGCCTGCACGCCGCGAAACGCCTCGACGCCGGTCGCGCGCGCCGCCTTGTAGAGGAGGCCCACGATGAAATCGAGCTTGACCGCCAGGCGCGTGCAGCCCTGCAAGGTGAAGCCGTTGAAGAACCCCGAGCGCGGATAGAAGCTCTTGAGCCGCTCCACGTCGCGATGAATGATGACATTCTCCCACGGAATGAACGCGTTATCGAACACGAAGATGGCGTCGTTCTCGTCGAAACGCGACGTGAGCGGATAATCCCACGGGGAGCCGGTGGCGGCGGCGGCAAACTCGTAGGACGGTCGGCAGATCAGCTTGATGCCGGGCGTGTCCATCGGCGCAATGAACATCACCACCATGCTTGGATCGGTAATCTCCTGGCCCATGTTCTGACCGAGGAAGTTATAATGGGTGAGCGCCGAGTTGGTGGCCACCACCTTGGCGCCCGAGACGAAGATGCCGGCGTCCGTCTCTTTCTGAATGGTGATGTAGACATCCTTGACCTGCTCGACCGGCTTGTTGCGGTCGATCGGCGGATTGACGAGGGCGTGGTTGAGATAGAGCACCGACTCCTGCGCTCGCTTGTGCCAGGCGCGCGCGTTGTCGGCGAACTTTCCGTAGAACTCGGCATTGGCACCGAGCGTATTGAGGAATGCGGCCTTGTAGTCGGGACTGCGGCCCATCCAGCCGTACGTGATGCGGGCCCAGGCGGCGATCGCATCACGTTGCGCGATGACATCCCCGGAAGAGCGGGCAACCTTGAAGAACTTATGCGTGTAGCCGCCGGAGCCGGTATCGGTCGGCGCGGTCAGCACGTCCTTGGTCTTGGGATCGTGCAGCGCATCATAGAGCAGGGCGACGGAGGCAACCGAATTGCGGAAGGCCGGATGCGTCGTGACATCTCCGACACGTTCGCCGTAAATGTAGACTTCGCGCCCGTCGCGCAGGGACTCGAGGAACTCAGCCCCGGTGAAGGGGCGTTTCTTGCCTTCGAGAATTGCCTCGGGGGATTGCGACATGGCGGATCCAACGTCCTGTGCGTGGGTGGAGAAATGGTCGCCCTTGTGAGCAGAAACCGACAAGGCCGGCCGCACAAATTAGCCCGTAACCGTCGGCTTCGTATCGCCAAGAACAGACGGGCTGTTTGTGGCGGCGAATGCAATCGCGTCCCAGGCCTGCAACTCCAATAGCAGTCGCACCCGCTGCTCGACAATCCGGGTGCCGCCGGCGGCGGCCGATTGCGCTCGCTGAAACTGGAAACCGTCGGTAGGATGAGGGTGCCCTTTGAAGGCAATCGTTCATATTTTCGCAAAGCAAGGAATTTTTTATGTCGCTTGAAATCACAGTTGGTCCTCCAAGGCTCGCCATCAATCAGGGCCACAGCGTTCTGATTACTGATCCCGATGGCCAAATCCCATGGCCGAGTGACAAGGGTCTTTATTTTTTCGACACGCGGATCATCAGCAGCTGGCACATCTACGCCAATGGCGAACCGTGGCAATTGCTCAACGCCGGCAACATCACCCACTATGCCGCACGGATATTTCTGGCCAATCGAGCCATGGCCACGGAGGACGGCGTCATCCCTGCAGGAACGCTTGGATTCGGAATAAGTCGATCAATTGATAGCGGCCTTCACGAGGATCTTGACCTCGTGAATCATGGCCTGCGGAGCGTGCGCTTCAATCTGGAGATTGCGGCTCGCTGCGACTTTGCGGATTTGTTCGAAGTCAAATCGGAAAAGATCGTGCGCCGCGGCCGGATCGTTACAGAATGGTCCGACGAGGCGTCGCAGTTGAGCACAATCTACCGTAACCGGGATTTCTATCGTGGAGTAACGATCTCGGCGCATAAAAGCGGTTCTCGTCCGGTCTATGCCAATGGCCGCATCAGCTTCGAAATCGATCTGAAACCGGGGGGCGTCTGGCACACCTGCCTGCACTACGATCTCGACAACGGCACGACCCGATTTGAGGCCCCGGACTATTGCATCGCGAGCGCAAAACAGTCGGGCGTCGGTCAAAGAGTGGAAGATTGGGAACAAACGGTCCTCAAGGTTCGAACGAGCAACGAAGAGTTTTATCGCCTCTACCGTCAGGGCGTGGAGGACATGATCACGCTCCGTCTGCCGATAAAGGGGACGGATCACATGCAATTCGTACCCGCCGCGGGCGTCCCATGGTTTGTCGCTGTGTTCGGCCGTGACAGCCTGATCGTTTCACTGCAGAACGCGCTGGTCTATCCCGACTTTGCCCGTGGCGCTCTCGAAGTGCTCGGATCCCTCCAGGCTACCGAGGAAGACAATTACCGCGACGCCGAGCCGGGCAAGATCATGCACGAACTGCGCGTGGGCGAACTCGCACATTTCAAGCTCGTTCCTCATACGCCTTATTATGGGACCGCCGACGCGACGCCGCTCTATCTCATCGTGCTTCACACCGCTTGGCGCAGCACCGGCGATACCGGGCTGCTCGAGCGCCATTTGAAGACCGCGGAACGATGCCTCGAGTGGATCGACAAATATGGGGATCGCGACGGCGACGGTTTCCAGGAATACGCAACCCGCTCCCCCGTGGGCTACGAGAACCAGAGTTGGAAGGATTCGGGTGACGCCGTCGTTTACCCGGATGGTTCGCTGGTGAAGGGTCCCAAGGCGCTGTGCGAGCTTCAGGGCTATGTCTACGACGCCTGGCAGCGCATGGCCCAGGTCTTCGACGCACTGGGAAATTCCAGCCGCGCGCAGGAACTACGGGCCAAAGCAACTGCGCTGTTTCGCCACTTCAACGAAGCATTCTGGGATGAGGAATCTGGGTTCTATGCCTACGCCTTGGATGGCGAGAAAAAACCGGTGCTCAGCGTTGCGTCGAATCCCGGACATTGTCTGTGGTCGGGAATTGTCCCGGCCGACCGCGCTCGCCGGGTGGTCGAACGGCTGATGAAGCCGGACATGTGGAGCGGCTGGGGCATCCGAACCTTGTCTGCAAACCATCCTGCCTTCAATCCGCACTCGTACCAGAATGGATCGGTGTGGCCGCACGACAACGGCATCATCGCCACCGGCTTTCGCCGCTACGGATTCGCTACGGAGGCTTCGCGCATCGCCCGCGACAGCAGCGAAGCGGCGAAGTACTTCATATCGCATCAGGTGCCCGAGCTCTACGCCGGGATTCACCGCGACCCGACCAACTTTCCCGTCCAGTATCTCGGCGCAAACGTCCCGCAAGCCTGGGCAGCAGGATCTGTGTTTGCTTTCTTGCAAATGATTCTCGGTTTTCAGCCGGACGCGCCCAACAAAAGGCTCTTCATCGATCCTGTGCTGCCGGAGTGGCTGCCGAATCTCGAACTCTCCGATCTTCGAGTCGGAGTGGAAAAGTTCGACCTCCGCTTCTGGCGAGATGGCGAGGGGACCCGGTGGGAAGTGCTCAAGGGAGATAAGGGCGCCATCATCCCTCGCAGCTGCGCCAGCGGGAGTGAGCTGCCGAAGTAAGCCGGCGGTCGCATCGACGGCTCGATTTCAAATCTGCCACGCTACCCCGCGCCTCCTTTGTCAGTAGTCATCCAAGGAAACGGCTTGCCGTTTTTTGCGGGATTGTTCCCCAATTGCACAAATAGCCGTGACGGCTTAAGTACGCGTACTGACACCGTCCCATTCATGCGTTGCCGCCGCATGTGCGGGAGTGTCCCAGCGGCGCTTGAAATTGCGTGAGCCGTGATACCGGTCTCTAAGGCTTGGAAACCTGTTGGGCTCGAGCGTCAATTTGAAGGAGGAGATCAATGCCTTTCGACAAATCAAGAAGAATAAAAGACCCGCTGCAGGCGGCCGAAGCCGCGTTTAAAGCGGCAACGACCAAGCCCCTGGAAGAGCCGGCTGCGAAACGTCCCTCGATTCCGAACGCCAAAGAGCTCGTCTCTTTGCGCATCGATCGGGACGTTCTCGAGCACTTTCAAGACGGCGGCCCGGGCTGGCAAGACCGGATCAATGAAGCGCTGAGGAAGGCCGCTGGGAAGTAAGCTTGCCGTCTGTGGCGGGACACCACAAAGCCCAACGGGATGGGAATGGGATTGTCGATCTGCCGTTCCATCATCGAGGCGCATGGGGGGATATGGGCATCGTCCAACGTTGGACCGGGCGCCACGTTTACGTTCACGGTGCCGCCCGCCCGGGAGACATCGTCTTGACCGGCCGCCCCACGCCGCCGAGTCAGGGCATGACAAGGCTGGAGACCCTCGTCCTTGTCGCCGATCGGGCTGCCTGGCTTGTGCCAGTGCCTGACCTGCGGGGGCGAGCCACGGTCGAGGCGGCCAGCGGCGGTGGCGAAGCATGAGCGAGGCGTTCGAAACCGAGGCGATTGTCTTCGTCGTCGATGATGATCCTTCGATGCGCAAGGCGCTCAGCAACCTTTTCCGATCGGTGGGCTTGCGGGCCGAGGTGTTCGGTTCCGCGCGGGAATGGCTGGAGAACAAACTACCCGAGGTCGCCAGCTGCCTGGTCCTGGACATCAGGTTGCCGGGACCGAGCGGCCTGGACTTTCAAGCCGAGCTGGCCAAGACGAATATCCAAATTCCGATTATTTTCATGACCGGCCACGGCGATATCCCGATGACGGTGAAGGCCATGAAGGCTGGAGCCGTCGATTTTCTGACCAAGCCGTTTCGCGACCAGGACATGCTCGACGCCGTCGCGGTTGCGATCGAGCGCGATCGCACAAGGCGCAAAGAAGAGAAAATCGTTGCGGAGCTGCGCGCCGTTTTCGAGACGCTGACCCCTCGCGAGCGGGACGTGCTGGCGCTGGTCGCGTCCGGCCTGATGAACAAGCAGATCGCGGCCGAGATCGGTCTGGCCGAGATTACTGTCAAGATTCATCGGGGGCACCTCATGCGAAAAATGGGCGCAAGGTCGTTGGCCGATCTGGTCAGAATGGCCGAAATGCTCGGAATTCGGCGCACGAAGCCCTAGCGCATCAAAACCTAAGTATGATTTTCCCCCGCTGCGTCGCGGAGCATTGTGGCGGAGCGCCGACACGCTTTGTTCTGTGCTGGCCATGATAAGAAAGGATGGACTGAATTGCCCCGGGTTCCGGTGATTTCGATCATCGATGATGATGCGTCCGTCCGCGCCGCGGCCAACAGGCTCGTGAGATCGCTTGGATACATCGCTCATCCATTTGCGTCGGCCCGCGAGTTCCTGGAGTCGTCGCAAGTGGACGATACGTCGTGCCTGATCGCTGATGTGCAGATGCCGGGCATGAGCGGCCTCGAGCTGCAAAGTCAGTTGCGTGCCCAAGGGCGCGCGCTGCCGATCATTTTCATCACCGCCTTCCCCGAAGACAGCGTCCGCAAGCGGGCATTGGATGCAGGCGCGATTTGTTTCCTGATCAAGCCGTTCGACGGACCGACACTTGTCAAATACCTGGACAAGGCTCTGGAGCGGGATGGCGGGAGATAGCGCGCAATTTTCTTGCGGTCCTGCAGCGTTACAGCGGTCATAGTCGGCACAGCGCGAACCCGCCCCAAACCAAAGTATAGCCCCCTCAAACCAATTCGACGCTGGAGCCAACCTCCGTAGGATGGAGCATTTCATCTCGGTCGACCTACCTTGAGCGCAGGTTGGAGACAGCCAAGGGGAAACCTGGCGGCGCGGATCCAACGGCTCGAACATCACAGGTGGGACCGATGTTGACAAACTCGCCATCAACGCACTTGCCGGCGTACCGTCGTTTCGATCGCAATCCTCCGACAGCGCCTCAGGTTGCCATGTTGCTGAGGTCCGACGGTCGTCCGCGTGTGGAGGACGAGCACGCCTATCCTTGGCTTCGACCGCTGGTCGATCACCGCGCTCCCGAGTGGGGCTGACCGCACAGTGGAGATTTTTCCGGCTGATGCCGTGAAGCGCCGCGCGGTGAGTTGGGACGGCATGACCGTGGAGATCGTGCAAGCCACCCAGTCCGAAAGGACCGAGTATCGCTTTAACGGGCCTCGTCACCTGCTTGCCGTCTACGAGCAGGGCGAGCGCCGCGAGGGGGAGACCTTCGTCGAGGGCCTCCCTCGCTCCACACGTCGTGACTTCAAGCGGAAGCTGGTTTTCGTGCCGGCGGGCCATGAATACTCCGACTGGCAGGAACCGCGCTCGCTCACCCGCGTGGTGTATTTTTATTTCGATCCCTCCAAGATGCCGACGCTTCCCCAGGCCGACGTTGCGGGCACGCGCCTGAGCCCGCGGCTGTTCTTCGAGGACACGACGCTATGGGACACGGCGGTCAAGTTGCGGAAGCAGATCGAGAGTGCCGGCTCCGACAATCGACTCTATTTCGAAGCCCTTGGTGTCGTCCTGGCGCACGAGCTGGTGCGCCTCAATGCCGGGATCCGTCCGGTCGAAGCTCCGGTGCGGGGCGGCCTCGCGGGCTGGCAGCAACGAATCGTCACCTCCTATATCGAGGAACATCTGTCCGAGCAGATCCCGCTCGCGACGCTCGCGCGTCTCGTTCGTTTGAGCCCGTACTATTTCTGCCGGGCGTTCAAGCAATCTCTCGGGATGCCACCGCACCGATATCACAACAGCCGACGCATCGAGCACGCCAAGACGCTCTTGGCCAAGCCTGAGCTCTCTGTGACCGAGATCGGATTGACGGTCGGATTCAGCGAGACCAGCTCGTTCACCGCCGCGTTCCGTAAAGCGACCGGGCAAACGCCGACGGGGTATCACCGCAGCCTGCGATGAGCCGCGGCGGCGGTCGCCGTCGGTGATTCGGGTCGGCGCAAGACCGGGCAAATTGCAGCAATCCCGGTCAAATGACGGTCGGAGGGGTGCTTACGGTTCCCACTGGGCAAAAGAGGACATGAGGATGACACGCCCGCTTCGGTTCATACGTTGGTCGCTGGCAGTGCTGACGTTTGTCTTCGTGGCAAGCAATTCCGCCTCTGCGCAAATTGGCGGAATCGGACCATCGCCGCTGGGCTCGCCGCTCGGGATGACGTCGCCACTTGGCATCGGACCGGCTCCCGCCGTTCCCCGCACCGGCATTCCCATGGGCGCCACCGAGCTCTCATCCCCCGGCGTGAGCCCGATGACATCAGGCACATCGCCATTAGGGGCGGCGCCAGGCAACATCACGACGTGCTCCAGCATTGGGGGGAGTTTTTCCGGCACAACGGGGACGTCGGGGTCGAGCACGACATTCGACGGCGGCGGCATGGGAAATGCGTCGGGCACTTGCGCAGGACTAGCCAGCGGTCCGAGTGCCGGACCGGCATCGTCAGCGTCGTCGCCGACGGGAATGGGATTGGGGTCGCCGGTCGGCCGCCTTGGCATTCCGTTGGGCTCAACCGAACTTGGAGTGGGAGGGCTGAGCCCGCCGCCGGATGTGAGCTCCACGCCATCGGCGCCGCTTTCAACATTCGGGACCCCTTGCCCCACCGGAACGCCAGCGGCCACCGCGATGTCTTCCGGCTCCTGTTGAGCGGCATCGTCTTGGTGGGAGAGGACGTCAATGCGCCGAAAGATTGCCACCCTCGCGGCTTCGCTGGTTGCCGTCCTCGCAATCGGCACCGTGCTCGTTGCCCGGCATGAATTTCAAAGGGCCGCACCACCGCCTGCTCCGATACCAACGGTGCCGGTCGTCGCGGGTGTGGTCAGCAGCCAGGACGTGCCGATCTATCTGCGCGGCGTCGGTACCGTGATCGCCTACAACACAGTCCTCGTGCGCAGCCAGATCCAGGGGCAGATCACCAAGATCGCCTTCACCGAAGGGCAGACCGTGCATGCGGGGGACCTGCTCGCACAAATCGATCCGCGGCCCTATCAGGCACAGCTCGATCAGGTGACCGCCACGCGCGATCGCGATCAGGCCCAGCTTGCAAACGCCCAGGCCAATCTCGGTCGCTACACCGACCTGGGAGAGAAAGGCTGGGCCACCCCACAGCTGGTGGAGACCCAGACGGCGCAAGTCGCACAGCTGCAGAGCGCCATCAAAGCAGACGAGGCCCTCATCGAAGCGGCCAACGTCCAGCTCGGCTATACCAGCCTGACCTCGCCAATCAACGGCGTCACCGGCGTGCGGCAGATCGACGTGGGCAACATCATCCACCCCACCGATCCAAACGGTCTTGTCGTGGTCACTCAGATCGAACCGATCTCGGTGATCTTCACGCTGCCGGAGACCGACCTGCCGCAAATTCAGCAGCAGCAGATGGCCAACGGCTCGCTAAGGGTGCTGGCCTATAGCCAGGACGGCACGCTCAAGCTCGACGAAGGCAAGCTCACGCTGGTCGACAACGAAATCCTCCAGACCACCGGCAGCATCCGGCTTAAAGCCGAATTTCCGAACACGGCGCACCGGCTGTGGCCCGGCGAGCTCATCAATGTGTGGCTGCTGCTTGATACGCGCCACAACGGCCTCACCATCCCGGCGTCAGCGGTGCAGCGAGGCCAGAATGGTTCTTTCAGCTACGTCATCACTCCCGCCAACACGGTGCAGGTACGCCCCATTACGGTCTCGCAGATTAGCCAGGGACAAGCACTGATCGATGCGGGGCTCACCGCGAACGAGCAGATTGTCGTCGACGGGCAATACAAGCTGCAGGCCGGCAGTCACGTCACCATCCTGCACGGCAAGGCGGCGGAAGAGGCGGCTGCTCAGAACGCGCAGCAGATTCCGATCCCATGAACATCTCCGCGCCCTTCATCGCGCGTCCGATCGCCACGGCTCTGCTGATGGTGGGTCTGTTGCTGGCCGGGCTCGCCGCGTATCCGCTGCTCCCGGTCGCGGCATTGCCGAACGTCAATTATCCGACGCTGCAGGTCACGGCCCAGCTGCCCGGCGCCGATCCGCAGACCATGGCATCTTCGGTGGCAACGCCGCTGGAAACGCAGTTCGGCCAAATCCCCGGGCTCACTCAGATGACTTCGGCGAGCGCGCTCGGCTTTACCCAGATCACCTTGCAGTTCGATTTGAGCCGCGCGATCGACGGAGCGGTCAGCGACACGCTCTCCGCGATCAACGCGGCGTCCGCGCAGCTGCCGCCGAACCTGCCGTATCCGCCCACGATCCGAAAGGTCAATCCGGCGGACACCCCGATCCTGGTGCTGGGGATCACGTCCGATACCTTGCCGCTGACGACCGTTGACGCCTATACCGAGACCATCCTGCTGCAGAAGATCTCGCAGATTTCCGGCGTCGGCCTGGTCGGGATCGGCGGCCAGCAGAAGCCGGCCATCCGCGTTCGGGTCGATCCCCAGGCGCTGGCCGCGCGCGGCATCGGCCTGGAAGACGTCCGCAACGTCATCAGTGGGGCCAACGTCGATCAGCCGAAAGGCACGCTCAACAGTCCGCGTCAGACCTACACGCTCAACACCAACGATCAACTGCTCACGCCCGAGGCCTACGACTCGTTGATCCTCGCTTACCGCAACGGCTCGCCGGTGCGGGTGCGCGACGTCGGCAAGGCCATCGACGGGCCGGAGAACAACCTGATCGCCGGCTGGTACAACCACCAGCGCGCGATCATCCTTGCAATCCAGCGCCAGCCCGGCGCCAACGTCGTCGATACCGTCCAGCGGGTCAAAGCGATGCTGCCGGTGCTGCAGGCTTCGATCCCGTCTGCCATCAAGGTCAATGTCATTTCCGACCGCACCGAAACCATCCGCGCCTCGGTCGACGACGTGCAGTTCACATTGCTGCTGACGGTCGCGCTGGTGGTCATGGTAATTTTCCTGTTTCTGCGCAATTTCTGGGCGACGATCATTCCGGCCGTCACCGTGCCGCTGTCGCTCGTGGGCACGTTCGCGGTGCTCTATGCGCTCGGCTATACCCTCGACAATCTCTCGCTGATGGCGTTGTCGATCGCGGTCGGATTCGTCGTCGACGACGCAGTCGTGGTGATCGAGAACATCGTGCGGCATCTGGAGGAGGGAGCGTCGCCGTTGCAGGCCGCTCTCAAAGGTGCGGGCGAGATCGGCTTCACCATCGTTTCTATCACGTTCTCGCTCATCGCGGTGTTCATCCCCCTGTTCCTGATGAGCGGCTATGTCGGGCTGCTGTTCCGCGAATTCGCGGTCGCGGTGAGCGTAGCTCTCGTCCTTTCGCTGCTGATTTCGCTCACGCTCACCCCGATGATGTGCGCGCGTCTGCTAAAGCCGCAACGCGAGCGGCATGGGCGCCTCTATCGTCTCTCCGAGCGCGGCTTCGACGGCCTGCTCAACCTCTATGAGAGCGGCCTCAAGATCGTGTTGCGGCATCGCTTCACGACGCTCATGGTGATGCTCGGCACCATCGTGCTGACCGGCTACCTCTACATCGTGATCCCCAAGGGCTTTTTTCCGCAGCAGGACACCGGTTTGATCATCGGCCTATCCGAGGCGGCGCAGGACATCTCCTACTCTGCCATGGCCGAGCGTCAGATGGCCGTGATCAACGCAGTGCTGGAGGATCCCGCGGTCGCGTCTGTCGGCTCGGCAATCGGGGCCGGCGGCGGCACCACCACGATCAACAATGGCCGCATGTTCATCGCGCTCAAGCCGAACAACGAGCGCGACGCCACGGCGGACCAGGTGGTCCGGCGGCTGCAGACGCGCCTCGCCCGCATCCAGGGAATCACTCTCTACATGCAAGCTGCCCAGGACATCACCATCGGCGGACGGCTATCAAAGACCCAGTACCAATACACGTTGGCGGACGCCGATCCCGGCGAGCTCAACCGCTGGGCCGCGCTCTTCCTCGACAAGATCAAGACCATCCCCGGCATCACCGACATCACCACGGATCAGGAGAATGCCGGGCCGTTGCTCGACATCACCGTCAACCGCGAGGTCGCCTCGAGCTTCGGGATCCTGCCCTCGACCGTCGACAACACGCTCGACGACGCATTCGGCCAACGGATCGTATCGACCATGTACACGATGAACAACGAGTATCACGTGGTGTTGGAAGTCGATCCCAAATTCCAGTTCGGGCCCGAGGCGCTCAACAACATCTACATCAATTCATCGACCGGACAGCAGGTGCCGTTGCGAACCCTGATCAATAGCGGCGTGAAGGTGGCGCCGCTCGTGGTCAATCATCAAGGCCAGTTCCCGTCGGTGACGATCTCGTTCAACCTCGCGCCGGGCAATTCGATTGGGCAGGCGGTATCCGCCATCCAGCAGGTCGAAAAGGAACTCGGGAAGCCGGCCTCGCTGGCCACGAGCTTCCAGGGCAACGCCCAGGCCTTCCAGTCGTCGCTGTCAAGCACGCCGCTCCTGATCGCAGCTGCGCTCGTGGTCATCTATCTTATCCTGGGCATGCTCTACGAGAGCGTGATCCACCCCATCACCATCCTTTCCACCTTGCCCTCGGCCGGCCTCGGTGCGCTTTTGCTGCTCATGGCGTTTCACTTCGACCTGAGCGTGATCGCGATCGTCGGCATCATCCTGCTCATCGGCATCGTCAAGAAGAACGGAATCATGCTGATCGATTTTGCGCTGAGCGCCGAGCGCGAACACGGCCTGACCTCCGAACAGGCGATCTACCAAGCCTGCGTGCTGCGTTTCCGGCCCATCCTCATGACCACCATGGCGGCGATGCTGGGGGCAGTGCCGCTCATGCTTGGCAGCGGTTCGGGGTCCGAAATTCGCCAGCCGCTCGGCTATGCCATCGTCGGTGGTCTCGCCTTGAGTCAGGTCCTGACCCTCTACACCACCCCGGTCGTCTTCCTTTATCTGGACCGGCTCACCAGGCGGTCGCGGCCGCCAAGTGAAAATTCCGTCTCGCAGCCCGCACCCGAGCGCGCGCCGGTCACTTAGCGCCTCGACCGCATCTTGGCCCGGGAGATGGCGCCGTCAGATCGATCATGTCCTGATCGACAGTGACCGGGACATCGCAGACGCAGAAGAAAAGAGCCCGGTCACCGGGCTCTTTTGCAGGTCATCTGGCCTTGAAGTTGAATGTTCAGCAATAGGGAGCCGTCTGCGCGCCCGAACTGTCGTATTGCGGTATACAGTTCGGGTCGTGGCGTTGTGCAAACGATGAGGTCGCGGCACTCAGCACGAGCGCGGCGCCCAATCCGAGTGCACCCAGATATTTTATGACACGCGTCTTCATGGTCGTTCTCCGTTGAGATGTGCGGGGGTAGATGTTCGGACTCGTCGTTCAGCCGCAGCCCCAGCCCGAGGTTCGGCCGTATCCCAAATCCTCCTGGCAATTGCTTGCCACCTGCCAGTCGTGGTGCGGGCTGGCAGACGCAGGAACGCTGGCCAAGGCGGTGATCGCCAAAGCAAGCGCCAACACGATCTTGGTAGTCATGGTCACTCTCCGTTTTTGTTGAGTTCGCCATGCGGCGATGGTGGACGTCTCCGGACTTTCGATGGAAGAGCGTTCCGCCTGGTCACAAATAGTTTCTAAAGCTCAGCTTGCTTGACCATTTGTGCGGCTCTTTGCTCGCAATTGCTGAGAATGCGTTCGCGAGCGTCACGGCGCTGATCGCGACGTCAGCGCCGGCGAAGGAGATTCACGCAAGATCGGCCTGATCGCAGCAATTCCGACGAAGCCTCGAACAGGCGAATGAATATCTGCCGCTCGCGGGGACCGATGGCCCTCATCATCAGGAGCTGGAGCGTAAATTCCGCCTCCCGCAGGGGCGGAAGAAGGGGGTGTGTGCGCTGGAGACCCGGAGCGGGCGACAACACGGAGCCATTGACGGCAATCGAGGCACAGCGATCTAGGGCGGAATCACTACATTGGGCTCAACGACTGAACCGCCAGTGAATACTTCCGTATCGAGCCCGACCGAGACTGGCTCGTGATCGCGCAATGAGAAAAGGGAGCAAGGTGTAGGCGGCGCGCCGCTCTTTAGAGAACCTTGGTTGGGTCATGGGCATCGTCCGGTTCGCGCTGAGATTTCCGTACACATTCTACGTGCTCGCCGCCCTGATACTGTTTCTCGGCATCGTCGCCATGCGCGCGACTCCGACGGATATTTTTCCCGAGATCAGAATTCCGGTGGTGTCGGTGATCTGGAGCTATACCGGCCTGAGCACACCGGAGATGGAGCAGCGCGTCACCACCTATAGCCAGTACTCGATCAGCGCGAACGTCAACGGTATCAAGAATATCGAAGCGCAGAGCATGAATGGGCTCTCGGTCCAGAAGATCTTTTTCCAGCCCGACGTCAATCTCGACCTCGCCATCGCGCAGATCGTGGCGGCGACGAACGCAATCCGCGCGCTCATGCCGCCGGGCATCCAACCGCCAATCGTTGTTCAGTTCAACGCGTCAAGCGTGCCGGTCCTGCAGATCAGCCTGAGCTCCGATACCCTCAACGAGCAGCAGCTCTACGACTACGGCATCTACCGGATGCGCCAGCAACTGGCGCCGATCGCCGGCATCACGCTGCCGACCCCGGCCGGAGGCAAATACCGCCAGATCATGGTCGATATCGATCCGGCGAAACTTGTGGCCAAGGGCCTGACCCCGCTCGACGTCGCGAATGCGGTCAATGCGCAGAATCTGACGCTGCCATCGGGCACGGCAAAAATCGGCGACAAGCAATACACCGTTCGCACCAATGCGACGCCTTTTTCCGTCGACGATCTCAACAATATCCCGATCAAGGTGGTCAACGGTGCCACGATCTTCGTGAAGGATGTCGGCCAGGTACACGACGGCTGGCTGGTTCAGCAAAACGTCGTTCGCCAGAATGGTCGGCGCTCCGTCCTGCTGAGCATCATCAAGAATGGCAATGCCTCCACGCTCGCGGTCGTCAATGCCGTTCACGAGGCGCTCAAGACCGCGCGCGCGGCAGCGCCTGCCGGGCTCGAGATCAACGAACTGTTCGATCAATCTATTTTCGTCAAGCAGTCGATCACCGGCGTGCTGCGTGAGGGTGCGATTGCGGCCGGCCTTACCGCGATGATGATCCTGCTGTTTCTGGGCTCATGGCGGTCGACCGTGGTGGTCATGATCTCCATTCCGCTCGCGATTCTGACCTCGCTCGTCCTGCTGTATTTTCTCGGCGAGACGCTCAATACCATGACGCTCGGCGGTCTCGCGCTCGCGGTCGGCATCCTGGTCGACGATTCGACGGTGACGATCGAGAATACCCATCGGTTGCTCACGGAAGAACAAATGCCGCTGCCGGCGGCGACGCTTCACGGGGCGGCCGGAATTGCCGTGCCGACACTGGTATCGACGCTGGCAATCAGCTGTGTGTTCACGTCGGTGGTCTTTCTCGATGGGCCGGCAAAGTACCTGTTCACGCCGCTCGGGCTCGCGGTGGTGTTTGCCATGCTGGCGTCCTATGGCTTGTCGCGGACGCTGACCCCGATCACCATCGGTCTGCTGCTCAAGAGCGAGCGTCATGGTTCCGAGGACGGTGGCTCCTCGGGTCTGTTTTCCCGCGTTCACCGTCGTTTTGAGGGCGGCTTCGAGCGGCTGCGAGACGGTTATGCCTCTCTGCTGACCTCGTTGCTCCGCCGGAAGTTTATAGTGCCGATCGTGGCCGCTCTGGTGCTCGCGCTCGCTGCGGCGATGCTCCTGCTGGTCGGCCGCGATTTCTTTCCTGCCATCGACGGCGGCCAGATCCAGCTCCACGTCCGCGCACCAGCCGGTACCCGGATCGAATCCACCGAACGCATCTTTCAGGCGGTGGAGGACAAGATTCGCGAGGTCATCCCCGAGAGCGAACGGCAGATGATCGTCGACAATATCGGCCTGCCGGCGCGTGCCTATAATCTGGCATTCACGGACGGTTCGACCATCGGGGTCAATGACGGGGTGATCCTGGTGGCGCTGAAGGAGGGCCATGCTCCGACGAGCGACTATGTGCGCCGGCTGCGCCAAGCGCTTCCGGCAGCGTTCCCCGACGTCACGTTCTATTTCCAGGCCGCCGACATCGTCACCCAGATCCTCAACTTCGGACTTCCGGCTCAGATCGACGTGCGGACCGTTGGCTATGACCGGAAGAACAACCTGCGCGTAGCAAGGGAACTCCGGCAGCGCATCGCCGCAATTCCTGGAATCGCGGATGCGCACCTTCAACAGGAGGTCGACGCGCCGGCGTTCTATGCGACGATCGATCGTACGCGAGCGGCTCAGTTGGGACTCAATGCGAACACCATCGCCACCAATATCAATGTAAGCCTGAGCTCATCGGAGCAGGTTACGCCGAATTTCTGGACCGACCCGACATCGGGAATTCCCTACTATCTGGCGGTGCAGACGCCGGAACGCAGTGTCAGCTCCTTGAGCGATCTCGGCAATACGCCGGTATCGTCGGGGATCGCCTCCGGCGGTATTCCGGATGTGCCGGTACCGGGTCTGCTGAGCAACGTGGCGACGCTCAAGCGCGACAGCGTGCCCACCAATGCCAACCAGACGAACATTCAGCCGGTCTACGAGATCTACGCAAGTGTCCAGGGGCGCGACCTCGGCAGCGTGTCCAGCCAGATCAGCAAGATCGTTGCCGATCTGCAGAAGCAGCTCTCGCCCGGAAACTCGATCCAAGTGATCGGGCAGATCCAGAGCATGAACGATGCCTTCTGGAATCTTGGCATCGGGCTATTGTTCGCCGCGGTGTTCGTCTACCTGCTGATGGTCGTGAACTATCAGAACTTCGGCGATCCGTTCGTGGTGATACTGGCACTTCCGGCCACTCTCTGTGGCATTCTGACGATGCTGTTCATCACGGGAACGACGCTCAACGTGCCCTCGTTGATGGGCGCCATCATGGCGGTCGGTGTCGCTTCGGCGAACTCGATTCTGCTCGTGACGTTCGCGCGTGAACAGCAGTTGGCCGGCAAGACGGCCTTCGAGTCCGCGATCGATGCCGGGCACACGCGTATCCGTCCCGTGCTGATGACGGCGGCTGCGATGATCGTAGGCATGATCCCGATGGCCATCGGCGGTGCGGGCGAAGAGCAGAATGCCGCGCTGGCTCGTGCCGTCATCGGCGGCCTGTTGTTCGCCACCCCTACCACTCTGCTGATCGTCCCATATCTATTCGCGATGCTGCGCAAGGGAAACGACGGCAAGGCGGCTCACGGCGTATTCGATGAGGCCCTTGAATGAATTACGTTCACTCGGACTTCCGGCGCGAGGCTGCGCCCGTTCCTGAAAATGAAACGCGACCATCTCACGGCGCGGAGAAGCAGGGCCGATGGAGAGGCTGGACGCTTGGGCTCGGCGTGTTGATCGTGCTTGCTGCGGCGCTGGCTTTCGGCGCATACCGCTCGTATTCCCAGAATCTACAGGCCGTGGCGACGACCCAGCAGCGTCGCGATTTCGTGCCAACTCTGCGCGCGCAAGCGGTGCAGGCAAGCGGAGACTATGTGGCGGTCACGCTGCCGGCCACGACTGCCGCATTTTCCGTCGCCAACATATTCGCACGCGCCAGCGGCTACATCGACAAGCGTAATGTCGATATCGGCGATCACGTGAAGGAAGGGGAATTGCTGGTGCAGATTGTTGCTCCCGAACTCGATCATCAGATCGCCCAGGCCAAGGCGACGCTGGCCCAGCTCGAGGCGACGGTACAGCAGACGCAAGCGAACAAGGAGCTGGCGCGGGTGACCTGGGGACGCGATAGCCCACTGGTCGACAAGGGCTGGGTGACCCCGCAGCAGGGCACCATCGACGTGCAGACCCTCAAGGCGCAGGAGGCGGCGGTCGGAGTGGCCGAAGCCAATGCAGCGGCGCAACGAGCTCAGATTCAAGTGCTCACCCAGCAGAAGGCCTATCAACGGGTCGTGGCGCCGTTCGACGGCGTGATCACTCAGCGCAACGTCGACGTGGGCGCGCTTGTGCAAGCCGACGCGGTCAGCGGCACGTTCATGTTCACCATCATGCAGAGCAACGTGATCCGCACCCAGGTCTATGTGCCGCAGGATCAGGCGTTCGGATTGGAGCCCGGGGTCGATGCGGTCGTGCGTGTGCCTGAAATTCCGGATCGCACGTTCCCGGGCAAGGTCACGCGGATCGCCGACGCGCTGCAGCCCGGGACGCGGACGCTGCTGACCGAGGTCGACATTCCCAATCCTGACGGTGCGCTGACTCCTGGAACCTACTGCACCATCGAACTCCGCATCCCGCGCAAGACGCCCAGTATCCTGGTGCCGGCCGATGCGATCATTTTCAACGCCGAGGGGCCGCAGGTCGCCACTGTCGAGGACGGGGTCGTTCACATCCGGAAAGTATCGGTGGCGCGCGATTTGGGGAAAGAGGTCGAGGTGCGCGACGGCGTCAAGCAGGGCGATCAGGTCATCCTCAACCCTCCGGTAGACCTGGTCGAGGGTAAGAAGGTGCACATTCGCCTGAGTGACACCAAGGCATGAGGCCCGGAAAAATTCCCTGATAACCCGTTCCGATGCCATAATCAGTCGCGGTCGCTAGAACAAGGAACTAGGCCATGGCGAACATTCCCGAAAAGTATCTCGATCTTCTCCAGCAGAAGAAGGCGTTTGCGAATCTTGCCACGACCATGTCGGATGGATCGCCTCAGGTCACGCCGGTCTGGTTCGACTACAAGGACGGGATCGTTCGGGTGAACACCGCCAAGGGACGGGTCAAGGCTCGCAACCTGAAAGAAGGTGCTCCAGTGGCGCTTGCGATCATGGACCCGGACAATCCCTATCGCTATATCCAGCTTCGTGGTCATGTCCGGCGCGTCACGGAAGAGGGCGCCGCTGCGCACATCGATTCACTTGCAAAGAAATATCTGGGGCAGGACAAATATACGCTCGGTCAGCCCGGCGAAGTCCGCCTGACGTGTGAAATCGAGCCGATGTCGGCATCCGGTATGGGCTAGCCCGCATCACAAATACCGACAACAGCGCGCACCTAACCAGCCGCCGCGATGTGACCGAACAAAATGTTTAGAGCGATCGCGCTCTAACGAGTCGCACGCGGATCCTGATCCGTCCATTTCCACGTCGGATTGGTCTCACTGATATCGGTTGCGTTTTTCATCGCTTCCGGCGTGATTGTCTCGAAGACTCGGCCGCGGCGACCGTGTGACGCCGAATCCCTCTTGCACCACATCGATCCGCTGATCGTCATCGACCTCGAGCGAGGCCTCGGGGTGCAGCTGCTCGTCCGCACCACACGCAGCGCGAAGCCCGACCAAGAACGGTCAAGCGCGGCGCTGGAAGGCGAGGCAAGCCTAACGATCACGTCGCGCGCAGACGAGTCCGAGTTCCTGGTGTTCGATCTGCCGTAGCGACCGTGCGCCGGCGCGAGATTTCGAGATCACGGCAATTGCCGGCAAGACCTGGCAAGAGCGCTCAAACCGATCGCAATCGACGCATTACCTGATGGTGTGGCGATCACCCGGAAATCGTAATCAAGGAGATGTGATATGCGCACACGCTTTGCCAAGATGGTAGTCTTGCCTTCGCTGGCGCTTGCCATGCTGATGGCCGTCGAGCCCGCGACCCACGCCCAGGAATATCTGTCGCAGGAAGCTGCTTACTTCCACAGGCATCACGCAGCACCACCACTGGCCTATGATACCCAAGCCAATCCGAACTACGGGTTCGGCCCACTTCGTCCGGTGGGGCCGAACGATGTCGTCTCGGGCAACCGCATTATCGGCCGCGATCCCGACCCGTTCATTCGGGGAGAACTCTTGCGCCACTACGACTTGGGTTGGCCGGACTGAGTTCCGCGAGAGGTACCGAGTTCCGGGACTTCGGCCGATGAAAACATTCGAGTGATCGCGGTCCTGAGCGCGCCTCGGCGTCCCGGCCGAGCGCGCGGCGAACGCGGTCAACCCACCAAGAACTATCGCTACGCGTGCGTACCGTCTCAATCGTTCCAGGTTCGCGATAGCTGCTGACGCCACACACTCTGCCATCATCATGACGGGCAGCCCAGGGGCGTCGATCCGATCGCTCCCGTGGTTGTGCCACGCGACCGGGTCCATTTTTGCGTGGTCGCGCCCGCCGCGGTGCCTCGCGTAGAATGCATGTCGGAGCGAGCGGGCGAAGGACGCGGGATATGTGGAGCTCAGGCCTTACACTTGACCCGTCGCGGCTCTCGCGGCGTGCCTTTCTCGGCGGCGCGACGGGCGCAGTTTGCGTCAGTGCGTCGCTTTCCTCGAGCGCGTCGCAAGGCGCTCCGGCTGCTCCCCAGGCTCCCGCCCAGCGATGGCTGGCCTCGGAAGATCCAGCTTTTGCAGTCGGTGCGACCGCCGGCGATCTCACCTTCGTGGCGCAGGACGCCGGCGGTCCCGGCGGGCTTCCTTCCGGCGCGGTGGCGCAAGCCGAACGCACGTTGGAGAACCTCCGCCGCGCGCTCGCGGCGGTCGGGCAGAGCGCGGACGACCTCGTGTTTCTCCAAGTCCTGCTCACGGACTATGCGGCGGCGCCCGAAGTCGGCCGATTGCTCCGGGCAGCGTTCCCGCCCAATCGCTCTCCCACGACCTGTTTTGTCGGCGTATCCAGCTTGGGTTCCGACCGGCTGGTCCGGATGGATGCCATCGCCTCGACCAATCGCGACCGCGCGCCGGTGGTGGCCGAGGGGGTGCCGCTTCCGCTAGGCGCCACCTGCCATGCCATTCGAGTTGGCGAACTCGTCTTTGTCGGCAGCGTGGATGCGCCCGAAGACGTCGGCACGCCGAGCACGATCGTTCTCGAGCGAATGGATGCGGTGTTGCGTGCAGCCGGCCTGGGTCTGAAGGATTCCTTCCGCCATTGGGCGTTCCTGCGCAACATGGCCGCGGCCAGCGTGCGCGATGCCTACGGACGTGAGCGTACTGCGCGACTGGACCCGATCTTTGCGCCCGACGAGTATCCCGCAAACTCCCGCATCGGCAGCCCCGCGCTTGGCGCCGGCGTTGCGCAGCGCTCCTACGCCGTCGCCACCCGTGGGCGCCGGCAGTATGTCGAAAGCAAGTTTGCGCGACGCACCCCTCGCGTGTTTGCACAGAGCGTGCGCGCGGGCGACTGGCTGTTCATTGCCGGTCAGGATGCCGTGGACGTCGCGCAGCAAACGTTGTTTGTCGGTGACCTGCGTGCCCAGACCGAACAATGCGTGCGGCAGCTGCAGTTCATCATGGAAGCAGCAGGCGGAACGATGGATGACATCGTGAAGACGACCGTCTACGTCCTGGACGGACAGGACCGCGCGGTCTTTCTGGACGCGTATGGCGAACAGTTCAGGCGGCGCCTGCGGAGTCCGTGGATGCCTGCAGGCCTCACCATGACGGTCGACGCGTTGCGCCCCGATTGCCTGGTGGAGATCGACGCCGTCGCATGGCTCGGCCCGCGCTGAGCGTTCCGCGTTCGCTCGTCCTTCGTTTCAGGCCTTATCAGCAACTGCTCGAGGAGGAGCGGCCGCGGGCCGGTGCTCGTGGCCCAAGCGCCGCCCCGCTATCCCTTGCTTGGCGCCGCAGCCGAGCCCGGTTTCGGCGGCCAAACGCCGGCGTGCTCGAGTTCCTTCATGGAATCGTCGGTGAATTCCGCTCGCGGACCATCGCCGCCGATCACGAACATCAAGATATGCTCCTGGTTCTTGTCGCCCGGCGTCACGTTCTCGAAGCGCCGGATCGCCCCCGGCGGGAACGAAATGACGTCAAGCGGATCGAGGTCGAGATGCTCGACGTGCCCGTCCTCATCCTCCCAGCTGCACCGCCATCTTCCGGTCATCGGTATGAAAGTCTCGTTGGTATCATGGTTGTGCATCATGGGGCCGTGACCGGGCTTTGCCTTGCAGTAGCCCAGATTGAAACCTTCCGAGATCGGTATCGCCGCGGCGCGGGCCGCGTCTCCGCCGACAGGCGAGGTGACGGCATCTCCCTCACCCTTCGGCGGCTGAAAGCCGATCACGTTGAACAGCGTACGCTCGCAACCCGGCATATTGCTGTCCGGAAGCCCGCCGTCCGAGCCGTTGAGATCCTTGAAACGCGCCACCCGTTTTGTCATCTCCTCGCGCGAAAAGCCCCGCCTGAACAGCGTTTCCATGAACATTCTCCTTCTTACCCAGCCTACAACAGTGCGTTGGCACGTCGGGAGTTGGCGTGAGGCGTTAGAGTACCATGTGACCCGATGCGATCAATCATGCCGCGCGCCATCCAATGCCGGTCGACGACTGACGCGACCTGTGTTCGTCACGCCATAGCCACGCTGCACAGGCGAGAGCGCTCAAGTCATGATCGCATCCACGATTCAGCGAGGCAAAATTTTTTCTTCCTGATCGATCCCGTTTCTGTCAGCCTAAGATTGACCGACAGACATCCACGCGCGGTCGCGCCATCTGGGGAGGAATTGATGAACAGACCAAGCTCATGGTTCGCTGCCGCACTCCTTCTACTCGCGTGCGTGCTGAGTGTGGCACCTGCGGTCGCGCAGCCTGCCCAAACACCGATCAAGATCGGGTTTGGCATGGCGCTCACCGGCGGTCTCGCCGCGGGGGGAAAACAGGCACTTGTGACGTACCAGCTCTGGGCCGAGGAAGTGAACGCGCGCGGCGGTCTGCTCGGGCGCAAGGTGGAACTCGTCTATTACGACGATCAGTCCAACCCGGCGACGGTTCCGGCGATCTACTCGAAGCTGCTTGATGTCGACAAGGTCGATCTCGTCCTGTCTGGCTATGGCACCGTGCCGACCGCGGCCGCCATGCCGACGATCATGCAACGTAAGAAAGTCTTCTTGTCCTTGTTTGCGCTGGCAGCGAACGACCAGTTCGATTACGACCGGTATTTTCAGCTTCAGCCTAATGGACCGAACGCGAAAGTCGAATTCTCCAAGGGCTATTTCGAGCTTGCCGCAGCGCTCAACCCAAAGCCACAAACCGTGGCGCTTGTGGGCGCCGACGCTGAGTTCTCAGTGCTGGCATTGGAGGGGGCGCGCGAGAACGCCAAGAAACACGGCATTCGCATCGTGTATGACCGCACGTACCCGCCGAATACGGTTGAATTCGGCACCATCGTCCGCAGCATAAAGTCCACTAACCCCGATCTGGTCTTCATCGCGTCCTACCCGCCGGACTCCGCCGGCATGATCCGCTCGATTCACGAGGTGAAGCTCGGGGCCAAGATGGTGGGGGGCGGCATGATCGGCCTTCAGTTCTCCGCGCTCAAAACCCAGCTCGGGCCGTTGCTCAACAATATCGTCTGCTATGACCTTTATGCGCCCGAGCCGACCATGAAATTCCCGGGCGTGGAGCAGTTCCTGGTGCGCTACCGCGAGCGCGCCGGAGCCGCCGGCGTCGATCCGCTCGGACTATACATTCCACCTTACGCCTATGCGGAAATGCAGATTCTTGAAGCCGCGATCAATTCCGTCGGCTCATTGGACGACGGCAAGCTTGCTTCCACGATGCGATCGGCGACGTTTGACACCGTGGCCGGCAAGATCAAGTTCGGCGCCAAAGGCGAGTGGAGCGAGCCAAGGCTCTTGCTCATTCAGTATCGCGGCATTCAGGGCAACGATGTCGAGCAGTTCAAACAGCCGGGCAAGGAAGTGATCTTATATCCTCCGCAGTACAAATCGGCTGAGTTACTGGTGCCATTCGAGCCGGCCCCATAACGGCTCGAATCTCCAATCCCTCTAAAGTGGCGGCAGATCGGGTGGGAACTGACGCGGGCGCAGCGGCGTTGGGTTGCCGCGGCGTCTGTGGAGGCGACCATGCTGTTGAGAGCAGAAGATCAAGCCAAGTTTCAAGGCCGGATCGATGACAAGGGGGCCACGGTCTGGGCCTCCTACCGCATCGAAGGCCGCGTCGAGGGAAAACCCGTGGTGCAAAGCGACAAGCGTATGTTTGCGTCCGAACAGGAGGCGCGAACATGGTTGATGGGGGAAGCCGAACAGCGAGGGTTCAACGATTTCGAGCCTGAGGTTCACGCCGGAGCGTGATATAGCGGGCAGTCCCCATCGCCTCTACGTCTCGATGAACGGCGTTGACCTTGTCCTTGAGCGTTGAGCACAGCCCGCGCAGCGCGCCCGGTAGATTTTCATCGCCACGACGATGCGAAACTTTTGCAGCCGGCAGTGAACGGGCCGGCTGACGCACGCACGAAGCCCGGCGCGACGGCCGGGCTTGTGCGGGCGTTTGGCTTCGATCAATCCGGACGTCCCGAATTGTATTCGCGCAGGAGCTGATCACGAATGAACGGATCGGTGTCGCGGCCAATCACGCTGTTGCCGGAGACGACGTCGCCGGGCCGAACGGTGACGGGCGGACCGAAGCGATAGTTCGGGTTGGCCTGGGTATCGTAGGCCTGTCCGCCGGAATACCTCTGGGCGGCGTCGGCAGCCTGGGCTGCCATCAGCGTGCCGAGCGCAACCGAAGCCGCGAGCACCATCTTGGTGACGAACATTTTCATATCACTTCTCCATGTACGGTTGGTTATGTCTGCAACCCCTACATAACGACTGGATGGAAGACTGCTTGGTTGCCGTTGCGGCCTCTTGGGCGGAATTGCCGTGATCTCGAGCTCACGAGAGCATGCGCCAAGAGTTACGAGGATTTAACGCGGCTCGACCTCGTTTTGGGCGACAAGCGGGGCGCCGAGCCATGTCGGATCGAAGCGATTTGTCGCTTGCAATGCCTTCATTCAAGGTTTCGGCGATAGGCCGTCGGCGTCAGTCCGGTATGCTTGCGAAACGTGGTCGTAAACGAACTGGTGTCGCTGAAACCCAGGTTGAAGCCGACTTGCGTCACCGACATTGCGGGATTCGCCAGAAGAGACTTGGCCCTTTGCATGCGAAGGCTGCTCAGATAGCGATGTGGCGGCAAGCCGAAAGATTGCTTGAACGCACGCACGAAATGATAGGGGCTCAGCTTCGCGACATCGGCCAATATCGCCAGCGGAACGTCCTCAAGCAGGTGCTCTTCGATATACTGCGCCACCTTCTTCTCCTGCCAGCCGGCAAGACCGCCTCGAAAAGACCGCTTTGCGGGAACTGCGGTGCTGTTGAGGCGCAGCAGTTCGTGCACCATCACGACGCTGAGGGCCTCGGCATATTGGCGCTGGCCGTCCGGGTTCTTGGCCTGCTCCTTCAGCTTTTGAGCCGTTTCCCACAAGTCTTTGTCGAAGAAGAAAAGGCGCGGCTTGAATTCGGTCTCGGCGAAATGCAGCGCGGGATCGATCAATGGGCCCTGGGGATCGATGTAGAAGTACGTGACGCGGGTGAGCGCGCGTGGCTTCTGCCAACCCGAAAACCGGTGGCCGGCCGGAACGAAGCTCAGCTTGTGACTGTACTCGTGCAGGGTTGATCGCGGCAGACCCTCGACCACGGTCTCGCCGTCATCTCGCTCTGCGCGCTCACACATGATCAGCAAATGACGCGCCGCCCTGTATTCATATGCAAAGGGCTCACGCCTGACGACTTCGACTGCATCCGTCTGCAACCCATTCCATGTCGCAATATGACGACGTGCAATGTCGGGCGGCGCAAACTCAACGACCGGCGGAGAAATCTCCGTCGAGCTCAACTCGCTCATGATGAGGTCTCCTGATCCTTGCGATCGGGTTTCCTCCTTGAGCGGCGTGTCCTCTATTTCATCAGTGGCACCCCGGCCATGCAAATGCATATCGCATCGTCGCGAGACCAGTGCTCAGGAGTTCAAATTTGCGTGCGAAGGGCGGCGTCGGCGCAATGCGTGAGCCGGAGAGTAGCGCCCCGCGGGGTGCCGCCATCAATGTCATGCAAATGGCACAGGGCTGCAATGACGCATCGAGAGGCGAGCGGGCGCCGTGCATGCCGCCGCGTGATTACGTCGAAATTATTCTCTGGAGCGGTCGTTCCCCATGGCTGCGCGTAGCAGCGGACGGTCGTTTTCTGCAGTCGCTTCGCCGCAAGCCGCCAAATTGCAGGGTGCGTGCAACGCAGGCTTGTTTACGAGCGGCCGGACCGAACGGTGCCGAGTCGCGATCGCAAACAATCCCAGTCGGCTTCGCTCGGAAGCCCGAACCGCAACCATGTCGGTTGTTCGCGAAAGGCACGCGCGACGATTCCAGCGCTACCAAGACGCCTAAAGAGCTCTTCCGCGCGGGAGGTCCGCGCCAGGCGGAACAAGGAAGTGCCGCCGACAACCTCAACGTCCAGCTCCGCCAGCATCCGATCGAACCTTTCCGCCGCGTCCGCCAGCCGCTTGCGTGTGGTATCCATCCAGGCCGTGTCCGCGAGCGCCCGCTCGCCGATGGCGATCGCGGGCCCAGATACCGCCCACGGACCGAGACTGGCACTCAGTGTGGCGGCGAGATGCGGTGCGGCGAGCGCGAAGCCCAACCGCAATCCCGCGAGACCAAAGAACTTGCCGAAGGACCGCAGCACGACGATGTTGCCGCGGTCGGTCTCGCCGGCGAGGCTATCCTCAGGCGGGCCGACATCCATGAACGCTTCGTCGATGACGAGCAGCCCGGCACGGTTTTTCAACTCCCGCGCCAGTGCGAGCAGCCTGTCCTTGGCAATGATCCGCCCATCCGGATTGTTGGGATTGGCGATGACGGCGAGATCGGCGTGGCAAAGTTGCTCGATATCTACAGCTTCTGTTACCTCATGTCCGGCAAGGCTGGCGGCGCGCGCATGTTCTGAATAGGTCGGACCTAGAATTGCCGCGCGGCCCGCGGGCACCAGCCCGGCAACCAGCGGCAACAGGATTTGGGTGCCCGGCGCCGGCGCGACGTGGCCGGCGGACGGCGCTCCATAGGTCCGCGCGGCGATCTCCGCGAGCCGCATTTGCGCCTCGGCATCGGGCAGGCGGGCAAAGACGCCGGACGGGGTCGGAGGCAGCGGGTACGGATAGGGATTGATTCCGGTTGAGAGGTCGATGAAAGGTTGCGGCGCGCCGGGAAACAGCCGCCGCGCCATGGCGAGATCGCCGCCATGCTGCAGCGGCGGCGCGTCGAGGTGAGGAATCATGACCGTTACGCTCACCCTTTGCGCTCTCCTGATCGAGGCGGTGGTCGGCTATCCGGATCGATTGGTGCGCTCAATCGGTCATCCTGTCACCTGGATCGGCCGTTTGATCGGCGCTGTTGGAGCGACATTTTAACAGCGACACCGCGGAACCTGTACAACGGCGCACATTTGGAATCATCACCCTCTTTCTGGTCGTCAGCATCGTCGCCGTGGTCGCATTTGTCATCGAGCGCGGGCTTCTGCTGCTGCCGTTCGGGCTGGCCGGCGTGGGGTTCTTGGCCAGCACGCTGATAGCGCAGCGAAGCCTGCACGAACACGTGGCGGGTGTTGCCGATGCGTTGGAGAAGGCGGGCGCCGAGGGTGGGCGCCAAGCAGTAGCGCACATCGTGGGTCGCGATACCGAGGCACTCGACGAGGCGGGCGTTGCTCGTGCAGCCATCGAGAGCCTGGCGGAGAATTTTTCCGATGGCGTTGTCGCTCCTGTGCTGTGGATGCTCATCGCAGGGCTCCCTGGCGCAGCAGTCTACAAGGCGATCAACACGGCCGACAGTATGATCGGCCATCGCACGTCCCGTTACCAGGCTTTCGGCTGGGCAGCCGCTCGCGTGGACGACCTGGTCAACCTGCCGGCGTCGCGGCTCTCCGCCCTCCTGATCATTGCGGCAGCGGCGGTCACAAAACAGGCTTCAGCATCGGCGGCGTGGCGGGCGGTGCGGCGCGACGCTCGTCGTCACCGCTCCCCAAACGCCGGCTATCCGGAGGCGGCGATGGCAGGAGCGCTCGGGCTCGCGCTCGCGGGGCCGCGCAACTACGGCGGCGTCCGGGTCGACGACGCGTTCATGGGAAACGGCCGCCGCACCGCCGCGGCGAGCGATATCCGGGCCGCGCTCGGACTTTACCGTCGCGCCGACGGTATCTTGATCGCGTTTGTTGCCGTGCTCGCCGTTGTCATCATCGCGACAGCGTAAGCAGCCGGTCGAGATCAATATGGGCGGCAAGATGCGCCGCCAGCCGATCCAGCGTGTCATCGACCAGCGCGTCGTGTGAGATGGACGTCTGACCCGCGGCAAAGCGCGTCAGCCACGCCGAGCGTTGCCGATCGTCGACAAACAGCCCGTGAATATAGGTTCCGATCACCCGCCCGTCAGGTGAAACCGCGCCCTCCGGTGAGCCGTCGGCGAGGCGCGCAAAGGGACGCGCCCGATCCGGCCCGTCGGTCACACCCATATGCATCTCGTAGCCCGAGAACGGAATGCCGTCGCCGGTCGCGCCGTGCACCGGCTCGAGCCGCTTGTCCGAGGACAAGACTGTCTCCACGTCAAGCAGGCCGAGACCCTCGGCGGTGCTGGCGGGTCCCTCAAGTCCAAGCGGATCGCGGATGGCGCGCCCGAGCATCTGATATCCGCCGCACAGTCCGAGAACGCTGCCGCCGCGCCGCACATGCGCGCCGATGTCGATGTGGAAACCCGCTTCGCGCAATACCGCGAGATCGGCGATCGTTGCTTTGGCGCCGAGCAGGAGGACGAGATCGGCGTCGCCGGGCAGGGCGTGACCCGGCCGCACGCGCACCAGGTCCACGGCGGGCTCGGCGTCGAGAGGGTCGAGATCGTCGAAGTTGGCGATGTGCGGCAGGATCGGGACGGCGATCTTGATCCGGGCCTTCGGCTTTGCGGCGCGTGCGGCGTCGAGTGCGAGCGCGTCCTCCGCCGGCAACAGCCGGGCGTCCGGGAAGAACGGTACAAGGCCGAGCGGCTCCCATCCCGTCGCGCGCGCGATCGTCGCCATGCCGTCGGCGAACAACGTCGGATCCCCGCGAAATTTGTTGACGAGAAAGCCGAGGATCATCGCGGCATCGGACGCATCGATCACCACCTTGGTGCCCACGAGGCTGGCGATTACTCCGCCGCGGTCGATATCGCCGATGAGGACCACCGGCACGTCCGCCGCGCGGGCGAATCCCATATTGGCGATGTCGTTGGCGCGCAGGTTCACTTCCGAAGCGCTGCCGGCGCCCTCGACCAGCACGATATCCGCTTCGCGCTTGAGCCGCCCATAGCTGTCGAGCACGAATGGCATCAGGTCCGGCTTCAGGTGTTGATAGGCTGCCGCCTTGGCGGTGCCGTGAACGCGGCCCTGCACCACGATCTGGGCGCCCAATTCGCTCTGCGGCTTGAGCAGCACCGGATTCATGTGAACGCTGGCTGGCGTGCGGGCCGCGCGCGCTTGCAGTGCTTGCGCGCGCCCGATCTCGCCGCCGTCCGCGGTCACGGCGGCATTGTTCGACATGTTCTGGGGCTTGAACGGCCGCACCCTGAGGCCGCGGTTCGTCAACGCCCGGGCGAGGCCGGCAACCATCAGCGACTTGCCGACGTCCGAACCGGTGCCCTGAAACATGAGCGCGCGGGCGGCCAAAGGTCAGAACTCGATGCCGGCCTGGGCTTTCACGCCGGCAGCGAAATGGTGCTTCACCAGCGTCATCTCGGTCACGAGATCGGCGGCTTCGGTCAGCTCCGGCTTGGCGTTGCGGCCGGTGACGACGACATGCAGACCGGCCCTGCGCTGGCGCAACGCGGCGACGACGGCGTGCAGGTCGAGGTACTCATAGCGCAGCGCAATATTGAGCTCGTCGAGGATCACGAGCCCGAACGTCGGATCCGCCATCAGCTCGAGCGCCTTTGCCCAGGCGCGCTCGGCAGCGGCGATGTCGCGCTTGATATCCTGCGTCTCCCAGGTGAAGCCCTCGCCCATGGTATGCCAGGAGACTTGGTCCCCGAACGCCGCCAGCGCGTCGCGCTCCGCTGAGTGCCACGCTCCCTTGATGAATTGCACCACGCCGACCCGATGGCCGCGACCGAGCATGCGCAGCGCGAGCCCGAAGGCGGCGGTGGATTTTCCCTTGCCGGTGCCGGTATGGACGATGAGAAGGCCCTTCTCCACGGTCTTGCCGGCGACCTCGGCATCCTGCACCGCCTTGCGCTTTGCCATCTTGGTGCGGTGACGTTCGACCTCGGTCTGTTCGATCGGTTTGGTCATGGACTTCCCTTCAGGGTGAGCGGCAATCCGGCGACGACCAGAACGACGCGGTCCGCACGCGCGGCGATCCGCTGATTGAGCAGCCCCTGCAGGTCGCGGAAGCGACGGCCGAGGGCGTTGTCGGGCACGATGCCGAAGCCGACCTCATTGGCAACCAGCACGATCGGTGCAGAGACACGAGCCAGCGCATCGTCCAGGTGTTCGATCTCCGCGTCGACGTCGGCCTCCGCAAGCAACACGTTGGAGAGCCACAGGGTCAGACAATCGACCAGCGCCGGTGTGTTTGCGTTCGCAGCGAGCACCCCCGCGATATCGCGCGGCGTTTCGATGGTCGTCCAGCTTGGCCCACGCCGTCCCTGGTGGACGGCAACCCGCTCGGCCATCTCGCGATCGCCTGCCTCGGCCGTCGCCACATAAAGCCAGGGCGACGGCAGCGCCATCACCAGCTTCTCGGCATATCGGCTCTTGCCCGATCGCGCGCCGCCGAGCACGAGCGTGAGGCTGGCGCTGGCGGCCGCGGCTCCGGCCAAGACGCTATGCGCCGGGGACGAGTTGAACGATCAGCGTCGCCAGCCCGACCCCGATGATCACCGCTCCGGCAAGACGCGGTGCCAGTGCGGAGACGCCGCCCCCTTGGCGTCGCACGAACAGCGCCGTCCCGACGGTGAGCGCGCTCTGGACGATGATGAGGCCCAACAGATACGCGTGGAGGGGAGACCTTTCCGCGCCGGCGATGGATTCGCCGAAGGCATAACCGTGGAAGAGTCCCGCAGTGACGAAAAGCGCGGCCCACAGCGAGACCGGGAGGGCGCGTCCGCGCGCAATCAAAAAACCTGCAAGCAACACCGAGACCGCGACGAGGATCTCGGCGCCGGGAACATCGATCCCGTTGACGTGCAGCGCGACGCCGATTGCCGAGGCAACGACGAACAATGCCGGCAACACGAGATTGAGCCCGCCGACGCCGACGGCCACGCCGATCGCCAACAAGAAGGCGAGGTGATCGGGTCCGATCACCGGATGCCCGAGACCTGAGAGGAAACCCTCGACGAATGTCGTGGGAGTCCTGCCGCCCATCACATGATGGGCGGAGGCCGACCCCGTCGTGAGGAGAAGCGGGACCACGACCAGCGCCGCGTGGCGCAGCAGACGTAAGCTCATGGCATCCCCCATGGGCCCTCGACCCGAGGGCGTGGTTACGGTCGGCTCGTCGGGTCTCCAGGAACTGATCGAGGCGACTCGCCGCTGACAATCGTGCGGGCAACCGCAGCTTTGGGCAAATCCCTCACCACGTTCCCTTTTTCGTCCCGCGGAGGCGGGAACCGACGACCGGCTGACTATAGCCTTCGCTGAATCGACCGCAAGCCGAACGGCACGTCAGCATTGACAAAGCGCGGACGGCGACCGTTAAGTGCCCGTGATCGACGGTCTCTCACGAGAGAGCGAACAGGGAATGCGGTGCGGAACGCAGGTTCCAAGACCGCAGCTGCCCCCGCAACTGTAAGCGGCGAGCCCGTACCACATTGCCACTGGGACAACCCGGGAAGGCGGTGACGGGCGGCGACCCGCGAGCCAGGAGACCTGCCGTTGATTCGGTTCGTGGCCGGGCGGGGTGCCTCGGCGCAGGCGATTCGTTAAGGCACCCGGGGTCGGGGCGATTGCCCCTGCGGAGCGGCACGGGTGACGTCTATTCAGCAGCCAAGCGTGACCGACACCGCAGCGGCCAACGAGGTTGCCGTCATCTACGTCTGCGTAACCTGCCGACATCCCGGTGAACCCGAAAGCGATCCGCGTCCAGGCGCATTCCTGGCGGCGGCAACGGTGGACGCCGCCGAAGGCAGTGGCGTTGTCGTGCGGCGGGTCCGATGTTTGGCGAACTGCACGCGCGGTTTGAGCGCAGCTGTTCGCTGCAATGGATCCTGGACCTACGTGTTCGGCGGCCTCGATGCCGCCTGCGGAGCGGCGCTCGTCGCCGGCGCACGCCTTCTCGCCGGCGCGGCTGACGGCATAATGCCGTGGCGCGGACGGCCCGAACCGCTCAAGCGTGGGCTCATCGCTCGCGTGCCCCCAGTCAATTTCGAGGAAATGGAATGAGCAATCCGTCCGCGCGCGTGCCCTGTACCATCGTGACCGGCTTTCTCGGTGCCGGAAAGACCACGCTGATCCGACACGTCCTGACGCACGCGCAAGGGCGACGATTGGCTGTGATCGTGAACGAGTTCGGCGACGTCGGCATCGACGGCGAAATCCTCAGGGGATGCGGCGACGCGGCGTGCCCGGAAGAGAACATTGTCGAACTCGCCAACGGCTGTCTCTGCTGCACCGTGGCGGACGACTTCGTACCTGCCTTGGATATCATCCTCGCACGACGGCCTGCGGTCGAGCATATCGTCATCGAGACCTCCGGCCTCGCATTGCCGAAGCCGCTGGTTCAGGCGTTTCATTGGCCCGCCATCAAGAGCCGAGTCACGGTGGACGGAGTCGTGGCCGTGGTCGACGGTCCGGCGCTGGCCGCGGGACGGGTTGCGGCGGACCTCGACGCGCTCGCCCGTCAGCGTCAAGCCGACACCGCGCTCGATCACGACGATCCCATCGAGGAAGTATTCGACGATCAGATCGCCTGCGCCGACCTGGTCGTGCTCAACAAGCGCGACCTGATGGACAGCGCCGGCGCCGAGAAGGCGATGGCCGCCATTGCGAAGGCATTGCCGCGGGCCGTGAAGATCGTACCGGTCGCCGACGGGAAGGTCGATCCGGCGGCATTGCTGGGTCTGGGCATGGCGACGGAAGACGATATCGCAAATCGCAGAACGCGCCATGACGCGGAGCTCGAGCACGATCACGACGATTTCGACAGCTTCGTCCTGCCGCTGCCCGAGATTTCCGATCCGGCGAACCTCGCGGCCCGCATTGCGGCCGCGGCGGCGGGTGCCAATGTGCTGCGCGTAAAGGGTTTCGCCGCGGTGACGGGCAAACCGATGCGCCTGCTCGTGCAGGCCGTCGGGCCGCGCGTCACCCACCATTACGATCGTGCCTGGACCGTTGCCGAAGGGCGCAAGGGCCAGCTCGTTGTCATCGGCCTGAAGGGGCTCGATCGCGACGGCGTTACCCGCGCCCTGCTCGGTTGAACAATGCACCTGCTGGCGACCAGTTCGGCCTCCATCGACGATCTGGTCGAGCCGGTCGATCTGCGCCAGCCTCCCGGTGATATCGTCATCCTTTCGTTCGCCGATAGCGACCTCGCCGGCCTTGCCGTTGCATGGGCGGAGCAACGCGAGATCCTTCCCACGGTGCGGCTTGCCAATCTGCGGGACCTGCGGCATCCGCTCTCGGTCGATCTTTGGCTCGAGCGCGTGGGACAGCACGCCAAGGTCGTGGTGGTCCGGCTGCTGGGAGGTCTGGATTGGTGGCGCTACGGTGTCGAACGGCTGTCGTCGCTGGCGCGCGAGCGCTCCATCGCCCTTGCACTCCTGCCCGGCGAGGACCGCGATGATCCTCGCCTTGCCGACGCATCGACGTTGCCGGACCACGAGCTCGACGCCCTGTTGCGCTTTTTCCGCGAGGGTGGGCCGGAAAATTTGGGATCGCTGCTCCGGCGGCTTGCGCAACATTCAGGCTCGCACCTCGATGCACCCGCGCCGCGTCCGCTGCCGCGTATGGCCGGATATATTCCGGGCGAAGGTGCCGTCGACCTCGATCGACTGGTGGCGTCCTGTCGGGGCGATCGGCCGAGAATCCCGATCCTGTTCTATCGCGCGATGTTGCTCTCGGCCGACACGGCACCGATCGATGCGCTTTGTCGCGCGCTCGCCGAACGGGGTCTCGCGCCTGCTCCGCTCGTGGTCCCGAGCCTGAAGGATCGCACGACGGCCGAGTTCGTGCGCGCCGCGCTCGCGCGGCTCGAGCCTGCGGTGATCGTGACGACGACGGCGTTCGCCGCGGCGGCGGCTGCGGGCGCGCCGACGCCATTCGACGCCACCGATGTGCCGGTGCTGCAGGCCGTGATCGCGACCACCAAGCGCGCGGCCTGGACGCAAAGTCCGCGCGGCCTCGGGCCCGCCGACCTCGCCATGCACGTTGTCCTGCCCGAGCTCGATGGGCGGATACTGCAAGGTGCGGTGGCCTTCAAAGGACCGCTCCCGGTCCAGGATGGCCTCTGCTTCAGCGCGCTTGCAAGTGTGCCGGAGGCGGACCGGATCGCGATGCTGGCCGATCGCATTGCGGCCTTGGTGCGGCTGCAATCCATGCCGCGCGCCGAGCGGCGGGTGGCGGTGTTGCTGCCCGATTACCCCGGTGCGTCCGGCCGCTCCGGTTACGCCGTGGGCCTCGATGTTCCCGCCAGCGTGATCGCATTGCTGGCGGATCTGGCGACGGCGGGTTACGACGTTGCCGACACGCCGCCAAGCTCGCGGACGCTGCTCGACCAGCTCGCGGTCGCATCGACCGACGCAGCGCTCCCGCTCGAGCTCTACCGGGATCTGGCGACGGCGTTGCCGACCGACGCGATCGAACGGATGCACGATGTATGGGGTCGCCCCGAGGACGACGCCGACATGCGCGACGGTGCGTTCCGGTTCCGCGCGCGCGCATTCGGCAGCGTGCTGGTGGCATTTCCTCCGGACCGCGGACGTTCGAACGATCGCCGATCGGACTACCACGATGCGACCTTGCCGCCACGGCACGCGTTGCTCGCGTTCGGGCTTTGGCTTCGGCACGTCGCCAAGGCCGATGCACTCGTCCACATGGGGGCCCATGGCACGCTCGAATGGCTGCCCGGCAAGGCCGTGGCGCTGACCGGCTCCTGCTTTCCCGAACTGGTCGTCGGCTCTCTTCCTGTGATCTATCCCTTCATCGTCAGCAATCCCGGGGAAGCGGCGCAGGCAAAGCGCCGGATCGCCGCGGTGACCATCGGACACCTGCCGCCTCCGCTCGTCGACGGCGGCCTGTCCGGCGAGACGCGCGAGCTCGAGCGGTTGGTTGACGAATACGCCCAGGCGGACGGGCTCGATCGGCGCCGGCGCGAGCGGCTCGCGCGGCTGATTCTGGAGCATTCCGAGCAGACGGGACTCGCGAGCGAGGCGCGCGTGCGGTCCGACGACAATCCGGACGACGCCTTGCGACGCATCGACGCCTGGCTCTGCGATCTCAAGGATCTCGCGGTCAAGGACGGACTCCATGTCTATGGGCGCGAGCCGCTGAACGTCGAGGATCCGGCTTGGCAGGCGAGCGCCGCGGCTGAGCGCGCGGCTGTTCTTGCGGCGTTGGACGTTCGCCGGATTGCACCGGGCCCGGCCGGTTCCCCGGCCCGCGGTCGTCGCGACGTCTTGCCGACCGGGCGCAACCTTTTTGTCGCCGATCCCCGCACCCTGCCGACGGCGACCGCGACCGAGCTCGGCCGGCTCGCCGCTGACGAGGTCATCCGCAGCTATATGCAAGTTCACGGCGAGATGCCGCGTGCCTCGGTCGTCGACCTCTGGGGCAGCGCGACGCTACGCACCGGAGGCGAGGAGATCGCGCAGGGACTCGCATTGATGGGTTGCCGTCCGACCTGGGACAACGCGACGGGACGCGTCACCGGAATCGAGGTCTTGCCGTCGGCGAGTGCCGGGCGGCCTCGGGTCGATGTGACATGGCGAATTTCCGGGCTGTTCCGGGATCTCTTTCCCGCGCAGATCGCGCTGATCGACGCCGCGGTGCGCGCGGTCGCGGCGCGTGAGGAGAGCGCCGAGGAAAATCCGCTCGCGGCCGCATGCGCCGTGTCGGCGATCTCCGGACCTTCACAGGTGGTGCGCATTTTTGGTACGGCTCCAGGCGCCTATGGCGCCGGCGTCGAAGATTTTCTCGGGCGAGACCTCGATCGCGCGCAAGTCGGGAGCGCTTACCTCGCCGCCGTCTCCCATTCCTATGGCGGATCGGAGGGTGACGCGGCGCTCGCCCCGGGCGCCTTCGAAGCCCGCGTCGCCGCCGCGGACCTGCTGGTCCATTCCACCGAGGATCCGGTCCGCGATCTGCTGGAAGGGTCGGAAGATGTTGCCTTCATCGGCGGCTTTGCCGCCGCAGCGGCGGCGCTCGGCCGTGCACCCGATCTCATCATCCTCGACACCACCGATCCCTCGCGCCCGCGGGCGCGTCCGTTGTCGGCGGCCTTGGCGCGTATCGTGCGATCCCGCGCGGTGAATCCAAAGTTCATCGCGGGTCAACTGCGCCATGGGCCACGCGGAGCGGCCGAACTGGCGGAGACGGTGGACCGGCTGGTCGACTTCGCGCAGACTACGGGTGCCGTGGCGAGCCGCTATTTTGATCTCCTGCACGAAGCTTACGTGGCAGATGACGCCGTCCGCGACTTTATCGTCCGGGAAAACCCCGCGGCTGCGGCGGCCATTGCCGCACGCCTCGACACGGCACGCCGCCGCGGCCTTTGGCATCCCCGCCGCAACGACGTGGATGCCGGCCTGGCGGCGCTCATGAACGAGGGGACGCGATGAACGCTCCCTTCCGCCGTGGGGCGTGCCCCGGTCTTTCGCAACCCATGCCGACGGGCGACGGTCTGCTGGTGCGGCTTACGCCCACGGGCGCCACGATCCGTCCCGAGGCGTTCATCGCGCTATGTGCGGCTGCGCGCAGCTGCGGCAATGGCGTGATCGAAATCACGTCGCGCGGAAGCATTCAAGTCCGCGGCCTCACGGAACGCTCGGTCGAACGATTGGCCGCAATGATCGGTCGCATCGACCTGCCGCTCTCCGACGGCCCTCCGGTCATGTGCGATTGTCTTGCCGGGCTCGATGACGAGGAAGTGCTCGATGCCGGCGCGCTGGCCGCGCAGTTACGCGGCGCGATCGCATCGGTGTCCTTCATCGCCGATCTCGAGCCCAAGGTTTCCGTCGCGGTCGATGGTGGCGGAGCCCTGCACCTCGAAGGCGTTCCGGCCGATGTGCGACTGCGTGCGATGGCAAGCGACGGACGCGTGTACCTTCACGTGAGTGTGGGCGGAGATGCAGCGGCCGCACAGCCGATTGGCGCGGTCGCGTCCGAGCATGCCGTCGAGGCTGCGTTGCGGATGCTTGACGTGATCGCAGCGGGCAGGGCGCGTGCCAGGGCGATCGTCGCCGGCGGCGGTGCAGGCGCGTTCCGGCGCGCGATCGCAGACATCCGCCTCGACCTCACGCCGCCGCGATTGCGGCCGCCGTCGGATCCGATCGGCACGCATGCGCTGCGCGACGATGGCATGGCGCTCGGCTTCGGTCTTGCCTTCGGGCACGCGGACTCGACGGCACTGGAAGCACTTGCACGCGCCGCGGCGAGTGCAGGGGGGACGGGTCTGCGCACCGCGCCGGGCCGTGCCCTCCTCGCCATCGGCATTGGCAAAGATCGTGCCGCGCATGTCGTCGCCAGCGCAGAGGAGCTGGGCTTCATCGTGCGCGCGGAGGATCCGCGCCGTCAGATCGTCGCCTGCGCCGGGGCGCCGATCTGTGCTGCGGCGGAAATTCCGGCACGCGCGCTGGCGCCGGGGCTTGCGGGGTGTGTCGCAATGGCCGGCCGCGACGCGCCGATGGTGCACGTGTCGGGTTGTGCCAAGGGCTGCGCCTGTGCACGTTCAGCACCGGTCACGGTCGTGGGCCTCGACGGCCGCTGCGGCATGGTGGTCAACGGGTCCGCCCGCGACCGGCCGCTCGCGACGCTGCCGCCGGAGGCGCTGCCGGGCGCGCTCTCGCGTGTGGCGGAGACGGTGCGCCGACTGCGCGTGGGCGACGAAAGCGCCGCCGACGTGCTGTCGCGCCTCGATCGCGCGCAGATCGTGCGTTTGATCCACGGCGAGGCGACGGGTGCCTGAGCGGCTCGACTATATCCGTGACGGCGCCCGAATTTACGAGCGTTCGTTCGCCATCATTCGGGCGGAGGCTGACCTGTCGCGCTTTTCGACCGGGGAAGCGGACATTGTCGTGCGCATGATTCATGCTTGCGGGTGCGTCGAGGTGACTGGCCATATCGCGTTCGGCGCCGGCCTCGTCGATGCGGCGCGGGAGGCATTGGCGCGCGGCGCGCCCATCCTGTGCGACTCCGAGATGGTCGCGCACGGCGTCACCCGCGCGCGACTCCCGGCGCGCAACGACGTGGTCTGCACGTTGCATGACGCGCGTGTCGCCGCGCTCGCGGAAAAACTTGGCACCACCCGCTCGGCGGCCGCGCTGGAGCTGTGGCAGGATCGCCTTGGCGGCGCGGTGGTGGCGATCGGCAACGCGCCGACCGCGCTGTTTCGAATGCTCGAGATGCTCGACGCTGGTGCGCCCAGGCCGGCGGCGATCCTTGGCATCCCGGTAGGCTTCGTCGGCGCGGCGGAGGCCAAGGACGCGCTCGCAGCCAACCCGCGCGGCGTGCCGTTCCTCACCGTGCGAGGACGCATGGGCGGGAGTGCGATGACCGCGGCTGCGATCAACGCGCTGGCAAAGGCCGCACCGTGAGCGCCGCCGGCAAGCTCGTCGGTGTGGGCGTGGGACCGGGCGATCCCGAGCTGATCACGCTCAAAGCCGTGCGCGTGCTGGAAGAGGCCGACGTCGTCGTCCATTTTGCCAAGTCCGGCACCACCGGAAATGCCCGGGCTATCGCGCAACGCTATCTGCGGCCGGGCATTCGCGAGCTGCCGCTCACGTTCCCGGTGACGACCGAGCTGCCGAAGGACGAAGCAGCCTATTGCGACATGATAGGAGCGTTTTACGACGCGGCTGCCACGGAGTTGGCCTCCCATCTCGACGACGGCCGCGTGGTCGCCGTGGTGTGCGAGGGTGACCCGCTGTTCTACGGCTCTTACATGCATCTGCACGTGCGCCTGGCGCGCCGGTTCCACACCGAGGTGGTTGCCGGCGTGAGCGGTATGTCCGGCTGCTGGTCGGCGGTTGGCACGCCCATCGCCCAGGGCGACGACGTTTTCACGGTGCTGCCCGGCACGCTTGCGCAAGACGAGTTGGAGCGGCGGCTGGTCGAGGCGGACGCGGTCGTGGTGATGAAGCTCGGACGCAACCTGCCCAAGGTGCGGCGCGCACTCGAACGGACCGGCCGGCTCACGCGCGCCGTCTATGTCGAGCGCGGCACGATGGCCGGCGAGAAGGCAATCCCGCTTGCCGACAAGGCGGATGACTGCGCGCCCTATTTCGCCATCGTGCTCGTGCCCGGCTGGGAGGGGCGGTCGTGACCGGCCGGCTGGCCGTGGTCGGGCTCGGTCCGGGAGATGCCCGTTGGCTGACGCCGGAGGCTGAAACCGCGTTGTCCGCGGCGGACGCGCTGTTCGGTTACGGACCTTATCTCGATCGCGCGCCGGTTCGCGCCGGACAAGGCCGCCATGCCTCCGACAATCGTGAAGAAGGCGCGCGGGCACGCGCCGCACTCGAATCGGCGGCCGCGGGTGCCAATGTTGCACTGGTATCCGGCGGCGACCCCGGCGTGTTCGCCATGGCGGCCGCTGTTTGCGAGCAGGTCGAGCAGGGTCCCCCGGCCTGGCGCGCCCTGGAGGTGGCGATCGTGCCGGGCATTACGGCGATGCTGGCGGTCGCCGCCCGGGTCGGCGCCCCGTTGGGTCATGATTTCTGCGCAGTGTCGCTCTCCGACAATTTGAAACCTTGGCCGGTGATTGAGCGCCGTCTGGACGCAGCGGCGCAGGCCGGGTTCGTCATCGCGCTTTACAATCCGGTCTCGCAGGCCCGGCCATGGCAGCTCGCCACCGCCTTCGAGCGATTGCGGGGTCACCTCCCCGCGACGACGCCGACCGTATTCGGCCGCGCGGTCGGTCGACCGGACGAAAGCATCGTGGTCGCGACACTGCAATCTGCCGATCCGACAAGCGCGGACATGGCGACCCTCGTGATCGTCGGCTCCGCGGAGACGCGAGTCGTGCCCAGGCCCGGCCGCGCTCCGCTGGTCTATACGCCCCGTTCGATCGGGAGCGCGCGCGCATGATCGAGCCACGTCACCGCGTCATCGACGGTCTCGACGGTCGGCGCCGCCGGCAAAGCGGGACGGCGCAGCATTATCACCGGGACGCCGAGCGCGCGCGCCGCCGCGATTTTGCCGTAGGTGGCGGTGCCGCCGCTGTTCTTGGCAACGACGACGTCGATCGCGTGCGTGCGCAGCAATCCGCGATCATCTGCTTCGGTGAAAGGTCCACGTCCGGTCACGTAGGACGCGTGGGGCACCGCGAGCGGCGGATCGACCGGCTCCACGCTGCGCACCAGATAGGCGTGTTGCGGTGCTTGCGCGAAGCATCCGATCTCGTTCCTGCCCAGCGCGAGAAAAACCCGGCGCGGCGAGGGGCCGAGCGCTTGCACCGCCGCCGGCGGATCGGCAACCTCGGTCCAGTTGTCGCCGGGGCGCGGTACCCATGGTGGACGGCGCAGCGCGAGCAAGGGTATGCGGGTGAGGGCTGCCGCCTCGGCCGCGTTCAACGAGATGTTGGCGGCGTAAGGGTGGGTGGCGTCGATGAGCAGCTGGACGCGTTCGGCTGCGAGATAATCGGCGAGGCCACGGGTGCCCCCGAACCCTCCGGTCCGCACCGGCGCGGCTTGCGTCGCAGGCGCCGTGGTGCTGCCCGCGAGCGAGACCGTGACGGCCAGGTCGGCGCGACCGGCGAGTCGTTCCGCCAGCCGTCGCGCCTCCGTCGTGCCGCCGAGAATGAGGATGCGTCGCATGTCGCCGGGTGACTCCCTTGCGCGCGAGCCTGCCGCACCCCGCCGCTGGTTGTCCATCGTCGGCATCGGCGAGGACGGGCTCGAAGGACTGACCGCCGTCGCGCGCGGTCTTGTCAAGGACGCGGAGATCGTGTTCGGCGGCAAGCGGCATCTCGGCCTCGCCGCATCGCTCATCCGCGGCGCGGCGCGACCTTGGCCCAGCCCATTCGAGCGCGCGGTCGAGGAGGTGCTGGCCTATCGGGGGCGGCAGGTCTGCGTTCTCGCCTCGGGCGACCCGTTCGTTTATGGCGTCGGGGCGGTGCTGCTGCGGCACGTCGACCCGCGCGAAACCTTGGCGGTGCCGGTGCCGTCGACCTTCAGCCTGGCCGCCGCGCGCCTCGGCTGGGCGCTGCCGGAGGTGACGGCGCTCTCGCTCCATGGCAGGTCGTTGGATCTCGTCCGGCCGCATCTCCAGCCGGGCGCACGGGTGCTGGCCCTGACGTCCGACGGCGACGGACCGGCCGCGCTCGCGCGGCTGCTTGCCGACATCGGCTTCGGCGCTTCGCGCATGACCGTGCTCGAAGCGCTGGGAGGTCCTGGCGAACGCCAACGCGTGACGACGGCGGGCGGCTTCGACCTCGGCGACGTCGGCGCGCTCAACGCCGTTGCGATCGAGGTCGAGGCTGCGCCGGGTGCGCGCGTGCTCGCACGCGTGGCCGGTCTTTCCGACGAGCTGTTCGAGCATGACGGCCAGATCACCAAGCGGGAGATCCGGGCCATCACCCTGTCCGCGCTCGGTCCGCGGCGAGGCGAATTGCTCTGGGATGTGGGCGCCGGCGCGGGCTCGGTGGCGATCGAATGGATGCTGGCCGACCCGTCGATGCGTGCGGTTGCGCTCGAAGCGCGCGGCGAGCGCGCGGCGCGTATCCGCCGCAACGCCGCGGCATTCGGCGTGCCGGCGCTCGAGATCGTCGAGGGCAGGGCGCCTGCGGCCTTCGATGGGCTCGCACAGCCGGATGCAGTCTTCGTCGGCGGCGGCGCCAGTGATGCCGGTCTGCTCGACGCCGCGATGGACGCGCTGCGGCCCGGCGGGCGTCTCGTCGTCAACGCGGTGACGCTCGAGGCCGAAGCCACGCTGCTGGCTTGCCGTGCAAGGCTTGGCGGTGGAAGGCTTGGCGGCGAGCTCATCCGGGTTGCGATTGCGCGCGCGGAGCCGATCGGGCGCATGGAGGCCTGGCGTTCCGCTATGCCGTTGACCCAATGGACCTGGGTCAAGCCATGATCGTCGCGGGCGTCGGATGCCGCAAAGGCGCTTCGGCCGACGACATCGGCGCCGTCATTGGCGATGCGCTCGCCCGCGCCGGCTTCCCGGCGACGGCGCTCGACCTGATCGCGGCGCCTGAGCTCAAACGCGGCGAGCGCGGCATCGTCGTTGCCGCGGCCGCGCTCGGCGTTCCGCTCCTGCTCATTCCAAAGGCCGAACTGGAGGCCGCCGGCGCGCGCGCGCAAACCCGGTCGGAACGCGTCCTCGCGCTGACCGGTCTGCCCTCGGTCGCCGAAGCAGCGGCGCTTGCGGCTGCTGGTCCGCAGGCACGGCTGGTCGTGCCGCGCATCGCGGCCGGGACCGCGACCTGCGCATTGGCTGTCGCCGGAGAGCGGTCATGACCGTGCATTTCATCGGCGCGGGTCCGGGCGCCGCGGATCTCATCACGGTCCGCGGACGCGATCTGCTCGGGCGTTGTCCGGTCTGCCTCTATGCCGGCTCGATCGTCCCGCCCGAGCTGCTGGCCTGGTGTCCGGCGGGGGCGAAAGTCGTCGACACCGCGCCGATGACGCTCGACGAGATCGAAACCGAGTATGTGGCAGCCCATGCCGCCGGACACGACGTGGCGCGACTTCATTCCGGCGATCTGTCGGTGTTCAGCGCCGTCGCCGAGCAGATCCGCAGGCTCGAGCGTCACGCCATCCCTTATACGTTGACCCCGGGCGTTCCGGCCTTTGCCGCTGCCGCCGCGCTGCTCGGACGCGAGCTGACCGTGCCGGAGATCGCGCAGAGCGTCATTTTGACCCGCGTGCCGGGGCGCGCCTCGGCGATGCCGGCGGGCGAGCGCCTGGACGCATTCGCGGCGACAGGCGCGACGCTCGTTCTCCACCTCGCCATTCACGCCATCGACACGGTGGTTGCAGAGCTGACGCCGCGCTACGGCGAAGATTGTCCCGTCGCCGTGGTGGCGCGCGCGACCTGGCCGGACGAGCGCATCGTGCGCGGCACGCTCGCGGACATTCGGGCAAAGCTTGCAACCGAGTCGATCGAGCGCACCGCCATCATCCTGGTTGGTCCGGCATTGGCGGCGCAGGACTTCCGCGAAAGCGCGCTCTACGACCCGTCCTATCGCCGTCGCTTTCGGGGAGAGGGGAGGCCGTGAGCGTGCGCGGGACTGTGCCATGACCGACCGCAGCGCAGTTGCTCCGCTGCGCCCCGACGCCCCGTTGCTCGCGCCGGGGCATGTCTGGCTCGCGGGAGCGGGGCCTGGAGATCCGGGCCTGCTGACGCTCGACGCGCTCGCCGGCCTTGCACAGGCCGACGTCGTCGTTCACGACGCGCTCGTGGATCGCCGCATCCTCGCGCTGGCGGGGGCGCAAGCGCGGCTTGAATTCGCAGGCAAACGCGGCGGCCGGCCGTCCACTCACCAAGACGATATCTCGAACCGTCTCGTCGAACTGGCGCGCGCCGGTCATCGCGTGCTGCGGCTCAAGGGGGGCGATCCCTGCGTATTCGGCCGCGGCGGCGAGGAAGCGCTCGTGCTCGCCGCTGCGGGCGTGCCTTACCGCATCATCCCGGGCGTGACGGCGGGACTGGCGGGACTGACCGTGGCCGGCATCCCGGCGACGTTCAGAGGGATCAACAGGGCCGTTATCCTTGCCGCCGGATATGGTGTCGACGACGACGGCTTCGATTGGGCGGCGCTGGCGCGCACCGGCCAGCCGATCGTGCTGTATATGGCGATGCGCAACCTTGCGACGATCGCCGACGAGCTGATGCGCGGCGGCTTGCCGCCGGGCACCGCGGCAGCCGTCATCGTCGCCGCGACGACGGCCGACGAGCGTATCGTCGTCTCCACGCTGGCGCGGGTAGCAACCGATGCGCAGCAGCATCAGCTGGGCACGCCGTCGATCATCGTGGTCGGAAATATCGTGAAGGTCCGGCAAGACCTGCTGGATGCCCTCGCCATGGCGGAGAGCGAGCGGGCACGATGACCACGCGAGGCCTCATCATCGCGGCTCCACGCTCGGGAGCGGGCAAGACCACGGTGACGCTCGGGCTTCTCGCCGCGCTGAAACGAAGGGGCATCGCCGTGCGCGCCGCCAAGGCCGGCCCCGATTACATCGATCCGGCATTTCATGCCGCGGCCACCGGTGCCCGCGGGTTCAATCTCGATACCTGGGCGATGCCGGCGTCGCTCCTGGACTGGCTGCTGGCCGAAACCGCGCGACATTGCGAACTGCTGGTCATCGAAGGCGTCATGGGGCTGTTCGACGGCGTACCGGGTCCGCGTGGTCGCACCGGAGCGGCCGCCGATCTCGCCGCCCGGTTTGGATTTCCGGTGCTGCTCGTGCTCGACGTATCGGCGCAGGCGCAGTCCGCGGCGGCGGTGGTGCGGGGCTTCTGTTCGCACGATCCCGACGTCCGTATCGCGGGTGTCGTGCTCAACCGCGTCGGCAGCGACCGCCATCGCCTGCTGGTGGCCGATGCGATCGCGCAGCTCGGCGTGCCGGTCATGGGCGCGCTGCCGCGCGACGACACCATCCGTCTGCCCGAGCGGCACCTCGGCCTTGTTCAGGCCGCGGAGCATGACGACTTGCCCCGCCGTCTCGATCGGCTCGCCGACCTGGCCGAACGGCATCTCGATCTGGACGCCATCAGCGCGTGCGCGACGCCGGTCAAGTCGGGCGCTGTCGCGGCCACCGCGGTCGCACTGCCGCCCCCGGGCCAGCGCATCGCGCTCGCCTCGGACGCAGCCTTTACCTTCGTCTATGCGCATCTGCTCGATCTTTGGCGTCGGGCCGGTGCCGAGATATCGGCGTTTTCGCCGCTCGCCGACGAGCCGCCGCCGGAGGGCTGCGACGTGTGCTGGCTGCCCGGCGGGTATCCGGAGCTGCATGCCGGGGCGCTCGCGGCGGCGGAGCGTTTCCGGCGCGGGCTCGCGCGGTTCGCCGAGAAGAGGCCGGTGCACGGCGAATGCGGCGGCTACATGGTGCTCGGAGAAGGGATCGAAGACGCGAACGGCGTGCGCCACGCCATGACGGGCCTGCTCGGTCATTCGACCAGCTTCGCCAAACGCAAGCTGCATCTGGGATACCGCGAAGCGCGTCTGCTCGCGGACAATCCGATCGGAACAGCCGGCAGTGTCGTTCGCGGGCACGAGTTTCACTACGCGACGGTCTTGGCCGCGGGACAGGACGAACCCCTGGCTGAGCTTGCGGATGCCCAAGGGCAACCGGTCGGCGGCGGTGGCGGCAGGCGCGGACGCGTCAGCGGCACGTTCTTCCACGCGATTGCGCGCAAGGAGCTCGACTGAGCACCTGCCGCCGCGAACAGCTGTTCCAGCTACTGCGATTTGTTGGCGACTCCCGCCTGCGCGAACGTGGCCATGCCGGCGTGGCAGGCGAGCGCGGCGCGCAACACCGGCACCGCCAAGGCCGCGCCCGACGCCTCGCCGAGACGCATGCCGAGATCGAGGAGCGGCGCGAGCTCGAGCTCGCTCAACAACATCCGATGCGCCGCCTCGGCCGCGACATGCGCCGCCAAGGCATGATCGAGCGCACCGCGACGCAGCTTCGCCAGCGGCGCGACCGCGGCGGTTGAGACGAAGCCGTCGAGCAGTACCGGGATCCGGCGTTGCCGCGCCGCCAGCGCCGCGCCCAGGATGGCGGCAAGTTCGCGCCCGCCGAGCGCCGCCGCGCTCGCCAGCGGGTCGGCGAGGCGTGCTGCGTGTCGGGCAAGCCCCATGTCGATCGCGGACTGCTTTCGTGCCAGGCCCAGGTCGTCGACGCCGGTGCCGCGACCGGCCCAGCGCGCGCCGCCGCCGCCGAACAGCGCCGCGGCCACCGCCGCTGCCGCCGTGGTATTCCCGATTCCCATCTCGCCCAGGCAAACGAGGTCCGCGCCCGACGCGACCATCTGGTATCCGATGCCGACCGCGGCCAGAAATGCCGCTTCGTCCATCGCCGGCGCTTGCGTGAAGTCCGCCGTGGGTGTCTCGAGCGCGAGCGGAATCACCTGCAGCCTGGCTCCCGCCACGCGTGCGAGCTGGTTGATCGCGGCGCCGCCGGCGGCGAAATTCGCCACCATTTGCGTTGTCACCGCGGCGGGATATGCGGATACGCCCTGCGCCGTTACGCCGTGATTGCCGGCGAACACGAGGATGTCGACATGATCGAGCCGCGGCATGCTGCGTCCCTGCCACTGCGCGAGCCATCCGACCACGTCTTCGAGCCGCCCCAGGCTGCCGGGCGGCTTGGTGAGCTCGCTCTGACGCTCGAGCGCGAGCGCGGCGGCGCTGACATCTCCGGGCGGCAAGTCGAGACATGCAGCCCGCAGATCTTCGAACGAGGTAAAGACGCGCGCGCCGATCCCGTCGCCACCGGGGGGCGGTGGGCCCAAGGTCACGCCGCGATCTCCTTCGGCAGGCACGACGTCAAAACCAAGCACATCTCCCGTTCGGCTGCTAAGGTCGCGCCAGCCTACCACGACGCTCAATGACGATGCTTCCGCCATGTCGCTGAACCAGCTCGCGAGCGATCTCAAGGCCGCGGTGCTGTTCTGCACCCGGCTGCCGATCCCGCACGCGGCAACGATCACCGGCGTCGACATCGCCCGTGCGAGCTGGGCGTTCCCCATCGCCGGCGCGATCGTGGGCTTGATTGCCGCGGGGGTCTATTGGCTCGCCGGTCTGGCCGGCCTGCCATCGTTGCCCGCCGCCGGCTTGACGGTCGCGGTGACCCTGGTCGTGACCGGATGCCTGCACGAAGACGGGCTGGCGGACGTGGCCGACGCCTTCGGCGGACACACGCGCGAGCGCAAGCTCGAGATCATGCGCGACAGCAGGGTCGGAACCTATGGCGCCTGCGCGCTGTCGATGTCGCTCCTGTTGCGCGCGGCCGCGCTCGCGAGCATTGCCGCGCCCGCGGTTGCGGCGCCGGTTCTCGTTGCCGCTCACATGGCGGCCCGCGGCGGCATGCCGCTGTTCATGTGGCTGGTCCCGCCTGCCCGCGTCGACGGCCTTGCCGTCGGCGTCGGGCGGCCGCCGCCCGTGAGCACCGTGGCTGCCATGCTGCTCGGCGTGATCGCGCTCTTTCTCGGTCTTGGTGCGGCTGCCGGCCTTTGCGCGGCCGCCCTGCTGGCGGTCGGGCTTGCATTGCTGGCATGGCTTTGCATCCGGCAATTCGGCGGACAGACCGGGGATGTCCTTGGCGCCGTCGAGCAGCTGGGCGAAATCTTGATCCTGCTCGTCGCAGCGGCGTACCTCAATCGGTGATGGCGTAAAGAGACGACGCATGAAAGCGCGCAAGCAGGAGAGTTCACCGGCTTCAGGCAAGCAGCCGGACTTCGACGATGCCTTCCGCGCCCGTCTGCGCGAACTGCTCACGTGGCGTCGGGATGTCCGGCGCTTCCGGCGCGACGCGCTCCCGCGCGGAACATTGGAGCGCCTCATCGACCTGGCATGCCTTGCGCCTTCGGTGGGGCTGAGCCAGCCTTGGCGATTTGTCATTGTCGACACGCCGGCGTGCCGCGCGGCCATTCGCGCGAACTTCGAAATCTGCAACGCCAAGGCGCTGGCGGCGCAGAGCGGGCAACGGGCAGCCGGCTATGCGCGGCTCAAGCTTGCCGGCCTCGATGACGCGCCCGGCCATCTCGCGGTGTTCGCCGATCCTGCCACTACCCGCGGCCACGGGCTCGGCCGCCATACCATGCCTGAGATGATCGAGTATTCGGCGGTCACTGCCGTGCATACGATCTGGCTCGCGGCGCGCGCCGAAGGCATCGGCATGGGATGGGTTTCGATCCTCGACCCCGCTGCCGTCGCGGCCACCCTCGATATTCCCGCAACCTGGACGTTCATCGGATATCTGTGTCTCGGATTTCCGGAAACCGAGGATGACATTCCTGATCTGGAGCGCGCGGGCTGGGAGCGGCGATATCCCGCATCCTCGCGCGTTGTCCTGCGGCGGTAGCGCTGGCTTCGCCGTTCCACGTGACTAGAATAGAAAGACGAGGCCGAACCGGGAGAACAGGATGCGGCAATCGATCGGACTCATCTTCGTTGCAATGCTGGCGGTATGTCCGGAAAGCGCCTGGGCGCTGGCCAACCCGGCGTCGGTGTTCTGCGCGCAGAGCGGCGGCAAGAGCGAGATTCGCAAAGGCCCGCGCGGTCAATACGGTGTGTGCCGGCTCCCCGATGGCCGCGTCGTCAACGAGTGGTCGTACTTCCGGGCGATGCGGGGAAGGTGAGCGCGCTCCGATATTGCCCACCCTACGCGACTCTCTCTACGGGAGAGGGATCAGACCGAGTCCGCGTGTTCCAGCGCGCTCAGCACGGCGGCGGCGGCGCATCGATCAGTTTCGGATTGATCGCCTTGAGTCCGTCGGGCCAGGTCAGCTGATTGAAGTCGATCTTTTGCTCGGTCATTTTTTCCGCCTGCGCCCAGCGGCTGAGACTGCAGAAGTCGTCGTAGTAGATCTTGTCGAGCGCGAGCGGGCGCGTGTTGGTGTCCCACTGCTCGCGCGTGGCCTTCTCGCTCAGGTCGAGCTTGGCCTTGGCATAGGCTGCGACGCTGGCGAAGTCCTTTTCGGCGATGTCGCGGCCTTTGATCGTCGCCCGCAGCCAGCGCGTCGCGATTTCCTTGCCTTGCGGACTGGCGAGCCATTCGGGACGCGCGCCCGCGACCAGGTAGCCCTGGATGTAACCGGTCGCGTCGGTCAGGTAGTGCGCCTTGTCCGCGCAAATCTCGAGCGTGCGTGATCCGACCGGCTGCCAGATGAAGAAGGCCGCGATGTCGCCACCGCACAGCGCCGCCGGCAGGACCTGGGTATCCAGATTCTTTATTGTCACCTTCGACGGGTCGACGCCGTTCTTGGTCAAATACTCGGAGATGAACCACGACCCCGTGGACCCGACGCGTGTCGCGACGGTCTTGCCGACGAGGTCCTGCGGCTTGGTGATCTCCTTGCGCGCGACCGCGACGTATCCCTTGGCGTCCCGCTCCATGACGGCGATGGTCCGGTAGTCGCCCTTGGCGCGGAAGAAGTATTGCACGCTCGGCAGGTCTCCGGTCATCACGATGTCGCCTTGCCCGGTTTGAAACGCCTGGAATGCGGTCGTGCCGGATGGGAACAGGCGGTAGGTGACGTCGAGGCCTTCCTGCTGATAGAGCCCCTTCTCGAACGCCATCCAGACCGAATCGTTGTTGACCGACGGCTGTCCGAACAACGTCATCTTGAGCGGCGCCTGCTGCGCCTGCGTCGGCAGCGCCGCCAGGCAGAGGCTGATTGCGATCGCGGTCGCCAACGGCGTTCGAAGGTCGGACATCTGGCACTCCTTGTGGGTGATCAGGTCACCGAGACGTAGGACATGTAACGGGTGAGGACGCGCTCGACCAGGAAGCGGAATATCCGGTCGACGACGAAGCCGAGAAGACAGATCGTCAGCAGCGCCACGAAGATACGGTTCGTCTGCAGCAGCAGCGACGATTTCTGCAGCAGGTATCCGATGCCGGAATCGGCCGCCAGGATCTCGGCAGGGATGATGCTCATGAACGACGATGCCATCGCGACCCGCATGCCCGTTACGATATAGGGCACGGCGGAGGGAATGATCACCATCAGGAAAATTTCCAGTTGATTGGCGCCGAGGCATTCGGCCGCGCGCTGTCGGGTGACGGGCGCGCGCCACACGCCGGCCGTCGTATTCACGACCACGATGAAGAATGTGCCCCAGAAAATCAGAAAGTACTTCGACATCTCTCCGATGCCGAACCAGATGACGGCGATGGTGATCATTGCGGTGGGCGAGAGATAGCGAAGCAACTCCATGATGGGGTCGAGCAGCTCGTGAAGAACGCGTATTCGCCCCAGCAGGACGCCGAACAGGATCCCGATCAGCGAGCCGGAGATGAAGCCCACGAGCACCCGCACCATGCTGATCGACACGTCCGCGAGGATCTCGCCGCTCATCAGCATCGGAATCGCGGTGCGGATCACCTCGACGGGCGGGGGGATCAGGAACGGGTTGAATATGAACGTCGACAGCAGCTGCCAGATGCAGAAGGCGATCAGCAGCGAGGTGGCGGACAGCAGAATCCCGCGATACCGGCCGTAGCCGGCCGAGAGCCGAAGCGCTCGGAACGATATCCTCGGCGCAGGCAGGGCGGGGGGCGCCGCCGGCCTGTCGTCGCGAACGTTCACCATTGGTCCGCCGTCTCCATCCGGATGGCGTTCACTGCGCTGCCATGAGCTGTTCCGACCGGACGACGTCGGGCTCCAGCAATGCCTCGATCTCGTGAAACAGTTGCGCGACCTTGGGATGGGTGAGATCGCGTGGGCGTGGAAGGTCGACCTCGATGATCTTGGCGATGGTGGACCGCGGCCCGACCGACATCATCGCGATCCGGTCGGCCAGCAGGATCGCCTCGGCGATGTCATGGGTGACGAAGACCACCGTCTTGCCGGTGCGCTGCCAGATTGTGAGCAGAACCGAATGCATCCTGCGACGGGTGAGGGCGTCGAGCGCACCGAACGGCTCGTCCATCAGCAGGACTTCCGGCTCGACCGCGAGTGCCCGCGCGATTTGCAGTCGCTGCCGCATGCCGCCGGAGAGTTGCGAGGGAAATTTGGTCCGATGCCGATCCAGATCGACCATGTGCAGGTAGTTCTGGATGATCGGCTCCCATTCGCGCCTGGGCACTTTGCGCACGCGCAGGCCGAAGCGCACGTTCTCCTCGACGGTCAGCCAGGGAAACAAAGCTGAGCCGGCATCCTGGAAGAACATCACGCGGTCGCGGCCGGCCCCGGTCACGGCGCTGCCTTTGGATGTCACCGACCCGCTGGTCGCGGGCTCGAAACCCGCGAGAATATTGAGCAGCGTCGACTTGCCGCAACCGGAAGGCCCGAGCAGACAGAAGAATTCGCCGTCATTGATCTCGACATCGAGGCCATCGAGCGCGACGTAGGGTTGATGCGCGCTATCGTACGTCTTGCGAAGGTTGGCGACCCGCAACAAACTCTGCCTCCGGGGGACAGCAGGAGCACGACGGCTGCAAAACCGTAAGGTTGCCCCACGCGGGTGTCAATGAACGCACTTTCATCAATGGCTGCCGCTTTTGTCGGCGTGCAGGGGTTCTCGAGCGACTCGCCGCCGCGACGGCTTGCAGACCGCACCCGGCTTGCAAAGCCGCAGCAACGATCCGCTTGGTATGGAGGAAGACGGCAATGGCCGACGTGAAGTGTATCGCTCCGACGCGAATAGGAGGCACCGAGATCGAATACGCGCAGGGCATGCGCGCCGGCTCGTGGCTGTTCTTTACCGGCCACATGGCAAGCGATTTCGAGCACGGCCTCGCCGCGGCGGTCGCCGGCAAGCCCGGCCTTCCGCTCGGCAGCCCGCCGCGCTATCGCCGGGAAGGCGACTTCATCATCGATCGCTTTGCCAAGCTGATTGCCGCCGAGGGCGGCGACCTCCGCCACATCGTGCGCGTCGATCAATACTACCCGGACGCGCAAGTGGTGAATGCGTATCAGCGCGCCCGCAAGGCGGTGCTCAAGGAGTTCGTGCCGCCGAGCACATCCGTGCTGATGGACGAGTTGCTGGTCGCCGGCGCCAACATGGACGTATCCATGATTGCGGTCCTGCCCGGCGGGGATCGCGCGCCGAAGCCCGCGCAGCCCGAGGGCGTGCCCGTGCCCCAGCACTCCGGGTTCATCGCTTCGCTGGTCTCGGGCGACTACGTGTTCGTCGCCGGCCAGATGCCGAACAACGACGAAATGACCGGGATCGCCAAGCCGGCCTATCGCCCGCCCAATGCGCTCTGGAACGGCACCGACATCAGGCTGCAGACCGAGTTTCTCATCAGCTCGCGGCTCAAGCCCGCGCTCGAAGCCGGCGGCAGCTCGCTCAAGAACGCGATCAAGGCGCAGGTGTATCTCACCAACATCAATGACCTGCCGGAATTCCTCGACGTGTGGAACAGCCACTTCGGCGACAATCCATGTGCGCTCACCGTCGTCGCCACCAAGGGTCTTGCCCTCGTCGAGTCGATCCTGGAAATCAACATCTTCGGGCTGCGCGACAGCGCCAAGATCAAGAAACAGATCATCGACCACAAGGCCTCGCAGCACATGCGGCTCGGCCCCGCGGCCGTGCGTGCCGGCGATCTGCTGTGCCTGTCGGCGCTCTACGCCGCCGATGCGGACGGCGCCATCCCGCAGGTCCGCGACACCGCGGGCCTGAAATATTTCGGCGCACCCGCGCATCACGAGATGCGGGCGATATTGACCGCCGCCGGCGACATCTGCCGCACGGCCGGCGCCTCGATCTCGAACCTGCTGCGCGTCAATCACTTCGTGAGCGATCTCAACGTCGTTCATCCCGCCTTGCGCGCCTGGCAGGAGACGCTCGCGGGCGCCCCCATCCCGTTCGGCGCGGTGCGGACTCCGGCGCCGATGCCGGTGCCGGGCTGCAATGTCGTCGCGGACATGTGGGTGTATCATCCGTAGGGCCGCACGCCGCCGCGATCTCTCTCGCCGGTGCGACGGCAGCGCCGGAGTATATGCCGCTGAAACGGCATCAACGCGCGCGGCAGATGCGGTCTGCTCCCTCCCCCGCTTGCGGGGGAGGGGTGGGGAGAGGGTGCAGGATGGCACGAGCTGTTGTTGCACGCCCCCTCCCTGTCCCTCCCCCGCAAGCGGGGGAGGGGACGATGTGGCGCCGCCGCTATCGTAGTCGCGAGGGTCATTCACGTCAGCGAAACAACGCTAGGATCGACATCGAGCGGCAACGACCGCAAAGGGGGAGGAACATGAGCGCAGATCGCAGCCGGCATCCCATCGTGCATCTCGTCGGCAGCATCCCGCTGCCGGACGCCGAGACCGTGTTCCGCACCGTGTCGGGCGCCGTGGGCCGGCACCTCGTTCGCCTGCCCGACGGCGAGACCGGCATCCGCAAGACCTGGATCCGGTTCCTGCAGGACGTGCTCGCCGCCAATCCCGCCATCGAGCTTGCGTCGGACGTGCCGCCGTTCAAGTTCGTTCAGTGGGACGGCAAGGTCGTGCGCGAGATTCCGCGCCTGCGGGTGAAGCCCGGCGCCACGCCCGACGCCAGGTCGTTCCAGACCGGCTACGCCGAGATGGCGATCGAATCGTGGGGCATGTTCGACCGGCTGCAGCAGGCCGGCGTCATTCCGCCGAAGGTGAAATTCCAGATCTGCATTCCGACCCCGGTCGCGCCGACCTACAACAACATGGTGCCGTCGGACCGGCCCAAGCTCTTGCCGGCGCTGACGGAGCATTTTGCCGACGAGGTCGCGAAGATCGCGCGGGCGCTTCCGAACGACCGCATCGCGCTGCAATGGGACGTGTGCCAGGAAGTGCTGGCGTGGGAGGGCTACTACGAGCCGGGCCCGGTCGACGTCAGGGTCGAGACCATCGACGTGCTCACGAAGGTCGGCGACGCCGTGCCGGCCGCGGTCGAGCTCGGCTACCACTTGTGTTACGGCAGCCCGGCCGACGAGCACATGGTGCAGCCGAAGGACGCCGGTATCATGGTCGAGATCGCGAACGCGATCACCGCGAGGATCGCGCGTCCCATCCAGTTCTTTCACATGCCGGTGCCCAAGGGGCGCACCGACGACGCCTATTTCGCGCCGCTCGAGAGACTGCAGCTCGGCGCCGAAACCGAGCTTTATCTCGGCCTGATCCACCATGACGACGCGAAGGGCGACGCGGCCCGCCTCGCCGCCGCCCGGCGCCACGTCCGCGTCGACGGCGTCGGCACGGAGTGCGGCATGGCGCGCGGTGATCCCGCGCGCCTGCAGTCGCTCCTTGCCGCGCATGCGCGCGCGGCGGCTACTTGACCAGCTTGTTGCTGTAGTCGAGCAGGAAGGTCTTGATCTCGGGTTTGATGCTGGCGAGCGCGCCGACGATGTCCTGCGCCTCCTCGCCGGTGACGAGGATCGGGGTGGTCTTCACGATGTTGGCATAGTCGCGGATGAAATCGCGGTCCTTCCACAGGTCGACGAAGGCGGCGCGCATGATCGTCACCGCTTCGGGGGTGGACTTCGGCGGCATCAGGGCGGTGCGGAACATCGCGACCAGCGGGTCGCTGCTGGCGCGCAGCACCTCGTACAAGAAGCCCGACGGCTTCTTGCCGTCGTTCACCGAGGCGTAGAACTCCTCGAACGTCGGCAAATCGGGAAGCGCGGGGCTGCGCGGATAGCTGCCGTCCTTGGCGCGCGCCGCGATCTGCCACAACGGCAGGACGATGTTGCCCATGCTCCCTTCGATCGAGCCGCGCCAGCCCGGCAACGACGTGTTCGCAAACTGTCCCTCGTTCTGCAGGATCGCGGTTTCGACCTCCTTCAGCCCGCGGAACGCCGGGACCGCCTGGTATTTGAGACCAAGAAGATCGAGCGAGAGCGCCTGGTTGATGGTGTTGCTGTTCTGGACGTTGAGCGAGAGCGCCTTGAAGTCCTTGGTCTTCATGATGTCGGTTGCGACCTTGAGACCGGGCGGAATGTCCCTGCGCGCATAGGCCACCAGCGGGTTCTCCACGCCGGCGATCATCACGAAATCCGCGTAGTTGACGCGCAGCGCCGGATTGCTCAGGAGCTGCGCGATGATGTCGAGGGTGAAGAAGCCGATCGTTTCGCCGTTGGGAGCGGCTTCGCCGAGCTGGTTGGTGCCGATCACGCCGCCGGCGCCGCCCACATTCCTGATGACGATCGTCGGTTTGCCCGGAATGTGCGCGGGCAGATGCTGCGCGATGATGCGCCCCTCGATGTCCGACGGTCCGCCGGCCGGGTAGTTGATGATCATGGTGATGGTCTTGCCCCTGTAGAACTGGGCAAGCGCGCTGTCGCTCACGACGCCGACCGCAAGCGCGGCCAGGCCGGCGATGACCAGCGATCTTCGGAACATGAATGTCCTCCCTGCAACGAGGCGAGATTTGTCGCGTTCGGCTCGTCAGCCCGTGCAATTCCGTTCCGCGCGGAACGGAGACCCGGATTTCAGAGCCGGCGGTAGGGTCCCGCGCGGGGCGGAGCCACACGTGATGTCGAGCCGGTCGGCGTATTCATTATTTCTTGGCCGCCGGTTTCGGCCTCTGGTCGGTCAGCATGGTTCCGAGCCGGAACGGCTCGTAGGTGGGCTTGTAGGATTTCTCGTCGAGGAATTGCCGCAGCCCGGTGTTGTAGGAATCTTCCTTGTCGGCGACCTTGATCGCCTTTCCCTTCTCGGCCAGGTAATCGTAGGCCTGCGCGACATCCATCGTGCGTACATGCCGGATCGCCTGCTTGGTGGCGCGCAGCACGGCGGCGCTCTTCTTCATCAGCTTCTCCGCGAGTTCGGTGGTCGCGGCCTCGAGCTTCTCCGGCGGAACGGCAAAATTGACCATTCCGATGCGCGCGGCCTCCTTGCCGTCGAACGCATCGCCGAGGCAGGCGTAGTAGAGCGCGTGACGCGGCAGCACCATGTCGGACACCACCTTCGACACCAGCGCGCCGGGGAGAATGCCCCAGTTCACCTCGGAGAGTGAGAAGGTCGCATTCTCGGCCGCGATCGCGAAGTCGCACGCCAGCAGCTGCATGAACGCGCCGCCCACGCAATAACCGTGCACCATGGCGATCGTTGGCTTGTCGTAGCCGTAGATCCGTTCCCACCTCCAGCGATTGGCGGCGGCCGCGGCCTTCTTGCGTTCCGCCGGATCCTTCTCCAGCTCGCGGAAGAACTTCTTGAGATCCTGCCCGGCGCTGAAGTTGCCGCCTTCGCCGGTCACCACCACGACCTTGACGTTGTCGTCGACCTCGAGCCGCGCCAGCGCGTCATCCATCTCGTAGTGGAGCGCGGGCGACATGGCGTTGCGCTTCTCGGGGCGATTGAGCGCGGTCCAGGCGATGCCGTCGTGCACCCTGATCTTCACGAAATCGTATTTGTATTCAGTCATCGGCTATTCCTCCAGATTGTGGTTACGCGCTCGGACACGCGGCGCGGCGATGTCCTAGAGCAGGCCCTCGCCGTAGAGGAACATTCCGCATGACCGGCTTCAAGCAGCATTTTTCCTCCTGGCCTGCGCGCATCGATCGAGATCAGCGGTGGCGGCATGTCAGCACTGCTCCGGCATGGTATTCTGGATTGTAGCGGGCGATCCGTGCACCTATATCCAACGGCAACGATCCGCGGCCGATATGCCGCACCGGCTGCGAGCAGAACAAGGAGATCTCCATGGTTGAGGTCATCGAGCGCGAGACCGTCGGCGAAACCATCGACGCCACGGTCAATTACATCCTCAATAATGGTGAGAAGCTGTTCACCCAGACAGCGGGTCCGGGTGCGACCGATGTGCGCACCGGCGGCACGGTCGATCCCCGCCGGGTGCCGATCCACAATGCCCGGCTGCATGCGGAGCCGTTCGCGCTCGATCGCGAAGGCTTCCGCTTCGTGCGCCACGATACCAAGGTCGCCGACTTCTTCGATGAGGACGAGATACGCCGGGTCTACTACCCCGAAATGGAAGCGCTGGTGAAGGCCGAGAGCGGCGCGTCGCGCGTGGTGGTGTTCGATCATACGCTGCGCACCGCCGATGACGAGCAGCGCGAGGCGCGCAAGATCCGCGAAGTCGTGCGCCGCGTGCACAACGACTACACCGAATGGTCCGGGCCGCAACGCGTGCGCGACCTTCTTCCGGAAGAAGCCGACGATCTCCTGCAACGCCGTTTCGCGGTCGTCCAGGTGTGGCGGCCGATCCGCCATCCGGTCGAGAGCTTTCCGCTCGCGATCTGCGACGCTCGCAGCATCTCGCCCGATGATTTCGTGGTGAATGAACGGCGCTATCCCAACCGCATCGGGCAGACCTACGCCATCACCTACAATCCCGAGCACCGCTGGTATTGGCTGCCGCGGATGCGGCGCGAAGAGGCGTTGGTGTTCAAGGTCTACGACTCGTCAAAGGATGGTCGCGCCCGGTGGTCTGCCCACACCGCCTTCGACGACCCGACGTCGCCACCCAACGCGCGGCCGCGCGAGAGCATTGAAATCCGCACCCTGGCCTTTTTCTAAGGCCTCCGCGGCCGGCGCACGGTCGCCGACCAAAGCGATCTCCGTTCTGCATGCGCGCCGTCCCGGCGCGGGGCCGTGACACCCGGCGCGCCGCCGCGCGTTGACGATTTGCCGCGGGCCGATCATCGATCCAATGCGCAGGCGGCGTGGCATGATGGCTTGCTCCAGCGGGCGGATTTGACTGTTTTCCGCTCACGGCTGCGCAAAAAATGTGTTTGCACAGAATGGTCGAGCCGATACGCTGATGACCGAATTGATCGTGCACAATTGAACGAGCGATGAGCGGCAGGGTGGCTCACACGTGCGGTCCGGCCCGCGAGCGGATTCGACCCTCGGGGTCGATGCGCATCGGCGGTGCGGATCCCATGCACCGCCGCGCCATCCGCCCGCGCGCGACCGGCCTGTCGCGCGATGCAGATCGACACGCTCGCGGCGCTGGGCGGCTATCTCAGCAACTTTGCGCCCAGCATCCCCGGCAATTCCTATCCGCAGACGGTCACCGGCCTCTACAAGACCCCGAATCTCCATCTGCGGGTGCGCGGCGTCTACACCAACACCGTGCCGGTCGACGCCTATCGCGGTTCGGGCCGTCCGGAGGCGACCTGGACCAACGAGCGGCTGATCGAGCTTGGCGCTCGCGAGCTCGGCATCGACGTGGTGGAGATGCGCCGGCGCAATCTGATCTCACGCAGCGAATTTCCATATTCGGCGCCGGGAGGGCGGGTGTACGATTCCGGCGATCCGCCGGCGCTGCTCGATCGCCTGCTGACGATTGCTGACTATGCCGCGCTCCGGCGCGAGCAGGCCGACCTGCGGGGAAGGGGCGTTCTGCTCGGGATCGGGCTTGCCGCCTTCGTCGACAAGGCGGGCACCGGGCCGAGCGCCAATCTTGCCAAGCGCGGCGGCCTGCATGGCGGCTGGGAGAGCGCCATCGTGCGCGTGCACAGCGACGGCAAGGTGACCATACTTTCGGGCAGTCATTCGCACGGACAGGGACACGAGATCACGTTCTGCCAGATCGCGGCCGATCGCCTCGGGCTGCCGATCGACGACCTGCGCCTGGTCGAGGGCGATACCGACCAGATCCCGTTCGGCAACGGCACCTGGGGCGCGCGCTCGGCTTCGGTGGCGGGGACGGCGGTTTACCGCGCCGCCGGCAAGGTCGTCGACAAGGCACGGCGTTTCGCCGCGCAACTGCTCGAATGCGCGGAGGGCGACGTCGATTATGGGCGCGGCACTTTCACAGTGCGCGGCACCGACCGGGCGGTTGCGTTCGCCGAGGTGGCCGACGCGGCCTATCACGGCGCGGTGCTGCCGCCGGGCTGCTCGCCCGGTCTCGAAGTCGCCGAGTTCTATGATCCGCCCGATACCAACGATCCGCAGGCCATTCATCTCGCCGTGGTCGCCGTCGATGCGGAGACCGGCGCCGTGCGGCTGCGCGCCCTCTACGCCGCCGACGATTGCGGCGTGGTCATCAATCCGATGATCGTCGAGGGGCAGGTGCATGGCGGCCTGGCGCAGGGTATCGGCCAGGCACTCACGGAACGCATCGTCTATGATCGCGCCTCCGGACAGCTTCTGACCGCGAGCTTTCTCGATTACGGCATGCCGCGGGCATCGGATCTTCCCGCGTTTCACACCACGTTCATCGCGACGCCGGCGCCGAGCAATCCGCTGGGCGTCAAGGGAGCAAGCGAGAGCGGCGCCATCGGCGCGCCCGCGGCGATCGGCAACGCGGTGATCGATGCGCTGTGGCATCTCGGCGTGCGCGACATCACCTTGCCGATCACGTCCGAAACCGTGTGGCGCGCGCTGCGCGAGGCCCGGGCGGGGCTGCAATGTCCGGGCAGGGGAGGCGATGCATGATACGCGTTAACCGAGCCCGTGTGTGTCCCGGATGCGGTGCAGCGCGGAGCGCGCGCCCAAGTGTCCATGAATCCCGCGGCAGAGAGCGCGCGAAGCGGTGCGCCGCTGATCCGGGACCGCCACGGACTTGGACGGTCCCGGGTCTGCAGCGCATCACTTCGTGCTGCGCTGCGCCCGGGACATGCGGCCCAAGTCAACGTGGGGAGTCGACCCATGAACGAGAAGCCGTCTGATATCGCAAGGCATATCGCCGACGAGCTCGCCGCCTGCGGCGTGAAGCTCGTGGCTTCGCTTCCCGACAATTGGCTCACCGGGCGTGATCGACGCGCTCGATCGCGACGAGCCGCTTCGTGCACATCCCGGTCAACCGCGAGGAATCCGCGATCGGCCTGTGCTCCGGCGCCTATATGGGCGCGATGGGGTCGGCGGCGCTGATGGGCGCGTCGGGCTTCATGACGGTGATCTACGCCATCACCAAGATCAACTACACCTATGAGATCCCGCTGTTCCTGATGCTGACCCTGCGCGGGGGCGTCGGCGATCACCACAAGCACCACGCCTCCAACAGCCTCTATCTTCGCCCGGTGCTCGACGCCATCGATATGCCCTACCGGATCATCGATCAGCCCGGCGATATCGGGTCGATCTCGCGGTGCTATCAGCACACGCGCACGTTCTCGCGGCCGATGGCCGTCATCTTCACGCGCGACCTGCTGCGGGGAGGCCGGCCATGAAATACCTCGACTGCTTCCGCGCGCTGGCGCGCCATCGCACCGACCAGGTCGTGGTGACCTCGGCGGGCAATTCCGGCCAGGCCTGGTGGGCGGCCACGCGCGACACCGAGGCGACGTTCTATCTCGACGCCTCGATGAGCCTCTCGACCATGTTCGCGTCGGGCCTTGCATTCGCGCGGCCCGAGCTGAAAATCTGGGCGTTCATGGGCGACGGGGCGTTCTGCATGAACCCGGGCATGCTGATGGTCGAGCGGCAGATGAACCTGCCCAACCTGACGCATTTCCTGGTGTCGAACCGCGCCTACGGCGCGACCTCCAATGCCGGCCTGCCGAACGTCGAACAGAACGACTACGCCGCGATCGCGCGCGCCATGGGCCTCGACCGGGTGTTCGAATTCACCACCTTGCCGGCGCTCGAGCACGATCTTCCGACGCTGGTGGCCGGCAACATGGCCGGCCATACCTTCGTGGTGCTGGAGGTCGAGCCGTTCTCTGATGCGGAGCAGAAGCTCGAGCAGCCGCCCTTCGACGGCGCCGAGTTGAAATACCGTTTCGGCCGCCACATCGAAGCGCGCACCGATTGCGACATCTTCGGCTATCGGCTGTGAGGGCGACGTGGGCTTCGAGGGAGCGGGGGGCTGGCGAAAGAACCTCGCTCGCGGCTACGTCGCGACAACGATATTGACTACTTAACGAGTTTATAATATAAGATTCCCATCCTCACTCATGAGGGGCGTCTTCACAAGGACACCCCCCGGGCGCCGACACGCGTCGCGGGAACGAGAAGGGCTGTGTTGTTTGGCATCGTGAATTCGAGGAGTGCACCGCGTCGGGGGTCGCACCCCAATGTGTCCAACCGACGCCGGCTGCCGGCGGCGGCCTGGCCGCGCGCGTGCCGAATGCCGCGCCGAGCCACGCGTATTGCCGGCGCCGGCGGCTATCCATCAACGCCCGCGCCCTGTATTTTTCCTGTTATTTACAGGTGGGGCCCGCGGGACTGGGCTACGGCTTGATCGGGGTCTCCGGGAGATATCCCGGACGGTAGATCTGCTCCGCCGTGAGCTTGTCGCCGGACACCTCGATGTTCTTGTTGATGAAGTCGACGGTGTTCTTCATGCGCTCGGGGGACACGTAGCCGAACCCGTTCTTCTCGACATCGGGCGTGATCGCGATGCGCTTGAGGATCGCGATCTCCTCGACCACGATCTGGGGATCGAGCGCCTTCACGTATTGGATTTCGATCCTTGCCGCTTCCTCCGGATTGGCCAGCGCGTCCTTCCAGCCCTTGAGCGCGGCGCGCACGAATTTCTTCACGACGTCGGGATTCTTCGCCAGGAAGTCTTCCGAGACGCCGAGCGAGTTGGCGTAGATCTCGAGGCCGTAGTCGCCGGCGAACAGGCACACCGGCTTCGCATTGGTCACCGCGCGGCGGATGGCGGGCTCGCTCATGAGGAACTGATCGATCGACTGCACCTTGCCGGCCGCGAGCATGGGTACGCGCGAGGCGGCATCGATATTCACGACCTTGAGGGTCTTGCTGTCGACCTTGTTCATTTCCATGAACGCCGCCCAGATCTTCGGCACGAACGAGGCCGTGCTGGAGCCGAGCTCGAGGCCCGCCATCTGCTTCGGCTCGGTGACATTGGCGCCGGGATTCAAGGTGAAGATGCAGTAGGGGGGCTTCTGGTAGTTGGCCGCGACGATCTTCACCGCCGACCCGGCGCTGCCGGACGCGACCAGGCTCGGGATATCGATGAAGCCGAGCTCGGCGCCGCCGGTGGCGACGGTCCGGATCGCGTCCGCCGTGCCCTTCGACGGCATGATGGTCACGTTGAGGCCTTCGTCTTTGAAATAGCCCTTGCCGAGCGCCACGTACCAGGGCGCATGCCGCCCCAGGCTGATGAAATCGAGGACGAACTTGAGGTCGCGCTCCTGCGCCTGCGCGGCGGTGGACAGCAGGGATGTCGCGCCGGCGGCAAGTGCGGTCACGAGTGCGATCAGCGATCGAAGCATGTGGGTCTCCCTGATGTGCGGACAGGCTCGTCTGCGCCGTCCGCGGAGACGGGCGCGCCCGTCGCGGCGGCATTTGACCTCCGAAATATCATAAGATATTTCACGTGATACTCAAGTGCGGCAGGCGGACGCTCGTCGCGAGGGCGCGCCGCGACCTTCTCGAAGCAAGTTTCGGGCCGGTGGAATTGGACAGGTCGATGGCGTTCGGCGTGATCAGGAACGTGCGCAAGGTCTTTCAGGTCGATGAGCTCGGCTCGACGGCGCTCGAACCGGTCGTTGCGCTGGACGATGCCAGCTTCCAGTTCGAGCAGGGCGACCTGGTTGCGCTCCTGGGGCCCAGCGGATGCGGCAAGACCACGCTGTTGCGCATCGTCGGCGGGCTGATCGCGAAATCGGGAGGGTCGGTCGCGATCGGGGGCCGCGAGGTCACCAGACCGATGGGCGATTACGGCTTCGTGTTTCAGGCGCCGAGCCTGATGCCGTGGCGCAACGTCCTGGACAACGTCCTGTTCCCGATGGAGATCCTGCGAAAGAACGACGCCGCCGCGCGGCGCCACGCGCTCGAGCTCCTGGATCTGGTGGGACTGACCGCGTTCCTGTCGGCGCGGCCGCATCAGTTGTCAGGGGGGATGCAGCAGCGCGTCGCACTTTGTCGTGCCCTCATTCACCGGCCCCGGCTGCTGCTGATGGACGAGCCGTTCGGCGCGCTCGACGAGCTCACCAGGATGGACATGAACGACCTGCTGCTTCGCATCCGTTACGAGACCAAGGCGTCGGTCCTGTTCGTGACGCATTCGATTTCGGAAGCCGTCTATCTCTCCGACAAGGTCGTCGTGTTCAGCAAACGCCCGGCGCGGGTCGCGAAGGAGATACCGATCCCGCTGGCCTATCCGCGCAGCCACAAGGTCCGCTTCACCGCGGCGTTCACCTCGGCTGAACAGATTGCAAGCGAGGCGCTCGGCGTGATCGCGCCATCGGCGGAAGAGGTCGCGGCCCCATGAGATCGCGTCTGGTCTCGCAACTCCTCTATCCGCTGGCCGGCGTCGCCCTGATCATTGCCGTCTGGGTCCTGGCGTGCTGGTTCTTCAACATCCCGACGGTCGTGCTTCCGTCGCCGGACAAGGTGCTGCGCTCGTTGATCATCCGGAGCGATCTGCTGTTCAGCGAAGGGTGGATCACCCTGAAGGAGACCTTGTACGGATTTGTGCTGGCGCTGGTGGTCGGCCTTCCGCTTGCCGTCGCGATCGCCAATTCGCGACCTCTGAACCTGATGTTCTATCCGCTCCTGATCGCGCTTCAGTCCGTCCCCAAAGTGGCATTGGCGCCGATGATCCTGGTCTGGCTGGGGACCGGCCTTGAATCCAAGCTCGCGATCGTCTGGCTGGTGGCATTTTTTCCCATCATCGTCGATACCGCCGCCGGGCTGCGTGCCACGCCGAAGGAGCTGCTGGAACTGGCGCATAGCCTGAACGCATCTCCGCTGCAGATATTCGTCAAAGTTCAGCTGCCCGCGGCGCTTCCCTTCATCGTGACCGGCGCCAAGGTCGCGATCACGCTGGCGGTCATCGGAGCGGTGATCGGCGAATTCATCGGCTCGAGCGAGGGGCTCGGCTTCCTCCTGCTCAGCGCCACCTCCCAGCTCGATACGCCGCTGGCATTCGCCGCGCTCTTTGCCTTGTCGGTGCTGGGCATATTCGCCTACGCGCTGGTCGGCGCGGGCGAACGGATGATGGCGCCATGGTTGCCGCCGGCGCCGGCACGGCACTGAAGAACGAAACTGAAACGGGTACATGGGTTCGAATGGCTAGAAACGCACGACGACGGCAGCTCTCAGCGACGCCTCGACTTGTTGCATCGCGCGCCAACGCCGTGCGCGACGATGACACGGTCGGGAAGGCGCCGATCAAGCACGGCTCCCTGGTCGCCAAGGCCTATGAGGACATCAAGGAGAAGATCATCACGCTCTATTTCCTGCCCGGCCAGTATCTCAACGAGGCCGCCATATCGGGTCTGTTGCAGGTCGGCCGAACGCCGGTGCACCAGGCGTTGCAGCGGTTGGAGCTGGAAGGGCTGGTCGAGATCATGCCGCGCAAGGGCGTGGTGGTATTGCCCGACAGCATCTCGGAAATCATCAAGATCCTCGACTCGCGGGCGGCGGTCGAAGCCGAGCTCGCCAAGGCCGCGGCCGGACGTGTGTCCGTCGAAGACGGCAAGGAGCTGCTGGCGCTCGCCAACGCCACCAAGCACACCAGGAACGGTCCCGGCATCGACGATTTCATCGCCTGCGACCGTGCGTTCCATCGCAAGCTCGCGGAGCGCGCGGGAAATTCCGTGCTGAGCGATTTTGCCCAGCAACTGCACGAGCGCTCGATCCGTTATTGGTACCTGCACCTGTGGCAGACCATGGACGTGCAGGCGACGACCCGTCAGCATGCCGCGATTGCCGATGCCATTGCCAAGCACGACGGCGAGCGCGCGGCTGCCGCCATGCGCGAGCACATCGACAGCCTCAAGGGCCGGTTGATGCAGATCCAGGACGCGACACGACGTCACCGGCCCATCCGATGACCTCGCCTCGTTCAAGAGACAGATGACGTCAAGGACAACAACGGAGATCAAAATGACCGATCAGAAGACCGCGATGCCGATGCCTTCAGGCATGCCGAGCCTTGACGAGGTCCTCCTGCAAAGCAACGACATGCCGTGGCGGGCGAAGTCGCTGCCGGGCGTGTCGGAAAAGATGCTGTGGCGGGACGAACAGGGCGGATCATCGATCGCGCTGATCAAGTTCGACAAAGGCGCGAGCATTCCGCAGCCGCACCTGCATGCGTCGAACCAGTTCATGTTCTGCCTCAAGGGCAAGTACGAATACACCAAGACCGGCGTCACGCTGACGGCCGGCTCGTTCTACTGGAACCCGAAAGGCAATGTGCACGGACCGACGCTGGCGCACGAAGAGACGATCGTGGTCGAGATCTACGACGGTCCGCACTATCCCCAGCGGCCGTCCTGGTATGCCAATGACGAGGATGCCCGCTGATGCCGGCGCAACCGGCCGGCGCCGAGGCGGTTGCGATCGATGCGCAACGGCTCACGTCGGCCGTCGCCGATATCTTCAGGGCCGTTGGGATCGCCGCCGAGGACGCGCGGGTGGTGGCGGATGATCTGGTTGCCGCCGACCTCGAGGGCATCGCGTCCCACGGGGTGATGCTGCTGCCCATGTATATCGAACGCATCGTCAAAGGTTCGGTGTCGGCCCGCAGCGCCGGCGAGGTGGTGAGCGACCGCGGCGGCGCGATCGTCATCGATGCGCACAATGCGCTCGGTCAGTTGACCGCGCGTCAGGCGGTCAAGCTCGTGGTGGCGCGGGCGAAAGAGATCGGGCTCGCGGTGGTGGTCGTGCGCAACGGCTTTCACTTCGGCACGGCCGGACGCTTCGCCCGCATGATCGCCGAGCACAATTGCATCGGCATCGTGCTGTCGAGCACCCGCCCGTTGATGCCGGCGCCGGGCGGCGCGGAGGCCTTGGTCGGCAACAATCCCATCGCCATTGCGCTTCCCTCGGCCGGCGAGTTTCCGGTGGAAGCGGACATGGCGCTGAGCGCGACCGCCATGGGCAAAGTTCGCCTGGCGGCAGCGGCCGGCCAGCGCATTCCGCACGATTGGGCGATCGATGCGGAGGGACGGCCGACGACCGATCCCGCTGCGGCGATCAAGGGCATGCTGTTGCCGGCAGCGGGACCGAAGGGGTTCGGCCTCGCCTTTGTCATCGATCTTCTGTGCGGCGGCCTCTCGGATGGCGCGGTCGGCGCCGAGGTCCGCCCGCTCTATGGAGATCCCGCGGAGCCCTATCGCTGCGCGCACTTTTTTCTCGCGATCGATGCCGGTCACTTCCCGGTGGGCGACCGGTTTGCGCAACGGGTGCGGGATCAGGCGGCGCGGGTGAGCGGGTCGAAACGCGGCCCCGGCGTCGATCGGATCTACGCGCCGGGAGAGCTGGTCTGGGCCACGCGACAAGGAAGCGCGAGCGTCTGCCGCCTCGATGCCCAGACCATGAAAAGTCTCGTCGAAACCGCAACCCGTGTCGGCCTCGGCGACTTCGAACCGTCGCTGCTCGCGGCAAAGGTCTCCTGACCATGCGGGCGCGCTTCGAAGCCGAGGGAGATGTGATCGTCGTCACCGGCGGCGGCAACGGCATCGGCCAGGCGCTGGCGCGCGCGGCCGCGCAGGCCGGGGCGCGCGTCGTCGTCTGCGACGTCGACGAGGCGGCCATGACGGCTCTGTCCGATGTTCCAGGGATTGCGACTCGGCGCCTCGACGTCTCCGACCGCGCGCAGGTGTTCGCGACGCTCGGCGCGGTCGAGCGCGATTTCGGCAGGATCGACGGCCTCGTTTGCGCGGCGGCGATTCAACCGAGGTCGCTCGTTCACGAGATGGATCCGGCGGAGTGGGATCGGGTGATGCGGATCAATCTTTCCGGCGTCGTCTGGTGTTACCAGGCGGTCGTCGCCGGCATGATCGCGCGCAGGTCCGGAAGCATCATCGCGTTCACGTCCGGCCTCGCCCACCAGGGCTGGCCCGGAGCATCAGCCTATGCCGCGAGCAAGGCGGCGCTGATTGCCTTTGCCAAAAGCGCGGCCAAGGAGATCGCCCAGCATCGCGTGCGCTTCAACCTGATCGCCCCCGGCGTGATCGATACGGCCCAGTACCGCGAAGCCAATGCTGGGGCGGACGATGCGCGCTGGCGCGCCTCGGTCGGTGTCGGCCAGCCGGAGGATGCCGTCGGCCCGCTCCTCTTCCTGTTGTCCGAGCAGGCGACGATGACCGCTTCGATCATCAGCCGGGACTTCGCCTATGCGGCGCAGGACACCTGAGCGATGAGCAGCCGCATCAAGCCCATCATCGTCGTCGGCGCCGGCCCGGTCGGTCTCACGACGGCGCTCGGGCTCGACTTCTACGGCCTGCCGTTCCTGCTGTTCGAGGACGACGCGGAGCTTTCGCGCGACACCAAGGCCGGAACCATCCTGACGCGAACGCTCGAGGCCTTCCGGCGCTATGGCGTTGCCGACCAGGTCCTTGCCAAGGCGTTGCGCGTCGACGAGATCGGCGATGTCGAGCGCGCGACCAATACCGCGCGGCCGTCGGTGCAAACGGCGCTGCTCGGCGAAGATACGCGCTATCCCTTTGTCATCAACATGCCCCAGCATCACCTCGAGCCGATCCTGCAAGATGCCATCGATCAGCGCAGGCCGGGGGCGCTCCATCTGCGCCATCGCCTGACGTCATTCCGGCAGTCGGACGACGGTGTCGTCGCGAGTTTCGAGACGCCCGACGGCACCCGCGACGTCGAAGGCTCTTACCTGCTGGCCTGTGACGGCGGGCGCAGCACGGTGCGCTCGCAGCTCGGTGTGGCGGTGGAAGGCGAGTCATCGGACGTGCGATGCCTGCTGGTCGACGTCAAGGTCGATCTCGACGTGGCCAATCCGCGCGATTACCCGTACCTGGCGTACTTCGCCGACCCGCAGGAGTGGATGATCCTGGTGCGCCAGCCGCACTGCTGGCGGTTTCTGTATCCGCTTGGCCCCGGCGTTCCCGAGCCGGGCGCGGACGAATTCCGCGGCAAGGTCATTCGTTTCATCGGTCCCGTCGACCAGATGGAAATCCTCAACACCATCGTCTACCGCATTCACCACCGCATCGCGACGCAATGGCGGCGGGATCGCGTGTTCCTGATGGGCGACGCCGCGCATCTGATCACGCCGATGTGGGCGCTCGGCCTCAACACCGGAATTCTCGATGCGATCAGCCTGCCCTGGCGCGTGGCCTGGGTGGCGCGGGGCTGGGCCGGCGATGCCTTGCTCGATGGTTATGCGCGCGAGCAGCGGCCCGTGGCGGCGGAAGGCTCCGGCGAGATGGCGGAAGCCGCGCGCAAATACATGGCCGGGCAGGCGGCGGACGTGAAGGCGATGTCGGGCACGGCATGGGCCAACGCCGCGACCCGGACCATGCTGGGAGTGCGGCTTGGCGTCGATGACGCCGGCGACTGGTCCATGGTCAAGACCGATCGCGGGCCGTTCCGCGTCGGCGACCGCATCCCCGATGCCGCCTTGCACGGGCCCAAGGGTCGTCCGCTGCGGCTGCATGATCTTGTCGATGACAGCTTCGTCGCGCTGTATTTCACCGATGTGAGACGCCGTCCCGACATTCCCCCGGACATCCCCGGCCTGAAACACTTCGTGGTGTCTCACCGGGATGCGCCGCTCGACGGCGGCCTGCGGCAGCGTTCGCTTTTCGATGTCGGCGGCCGGTTCCATCAACTGCTGGGCTGCCCGAGCGACACCTTGGTTCTGGTCCGGCCCGACGACCACATCGCGGCGATGACACCGATGCGCGGCGGATGTGCCGAAGAGTTATACCGAAAGGTGGTCGGCCGCCCGATGGCGTGCAGCACTGGATAGGAGATCGATCATGACCACGGAAACCGCAACCACGCGCACCTTGGGACCGATCGGCGACAAGATCGTGTTCGAGAACGAATTCGTGCGGGTATGGAGCCTGGCGCTCGAACCCGGCCAGCGGCAGCCGTGGCATCAGCATCTGCTGCCGTATCTCATCGTGCCGCTGACGCCAGGCAAGAACGAGATGACCTTCGACGACGGGCGCGTCCGCGAAACCCGGGAGAAGCCGGGAGAGGTGATCTGGCGCGAACCCGGCATCCCGCATGAGCTGCTCAACTGCAGCGATTGGCAGTATCGCAACGTCCTTATCGAGATCAAAGCGCGCGCGTCGTGAGACCGCGGCGGCTTAGTCCAATTCATTCTCCAGGAGGCACAGCATGCCGAAGAAGCAGATCACCTCGTCGAAGATCCGCCAGCCGACCGGGCATTTCTCCCACGCGACCATGGTCGAGGCCCGCGGCCGCCTGGTGTTCATTTCCGGCATGACGTCGCGGCGGGCCGACGGCACGATTGCCGGCATCGGCGATATCGAAGCGCAGACGCGCCAGGTCTGCGAGAATCTCAAGGCCGCGGTCGAGGAGGCCGGCGGCGACCATGGACGACATCTGCCGGGTCGATGTCTACGTGCGCAACATGGAGCACTTCGACCAGATCCACAAAGTGCGGCGCGAGTATTTCAAGCCGCCGGCGCCGGCCTCGACCATGGTCGAGATCTGCAAGATGACGTCGCCGGACTATCTCATCGAGATCAACGCCATCGCTGTGATCGCGGATTAGCCAACCCTGGTTTGCGGAACATGGATCGGCGCCTCGCAGCCAGCGCTTGCTATCCGAGCGGGCCCTGCAAGGTCTGATCGGCATAGGTGTCGGGCGAAGCGTCGAGCGCCTGCGGCCAATCCGGATCGACACGGCGGCGCTGCGCCGCCGGCCGCGCTCGGCCGTCCCATCCGATCTGCTCCATCGCGTGATAGAGCTCGATACAATGTCCGTCCGGTCCGATGGCGTGGGCGGCGTAGTCGATGCCGGGGTGAAGGTCGAACGGAACGCTGTCGATGAAGCGCAGCCCCTGTTGCTTGAGGAAGCCAATCGCGTCCCTCAACTGTCGGTAGGTCGCGACCTGCACGCCGATGCTCATCAGCGTGTCTGCGGCTTCGAAGCCGAACTCTTGGCGCAGAGCCATCGGGAACAGGCCGATGCTGTGATGCTCGGCGCCGCAGCGGAGAAAGACGCAGCGGTGACCGCGATGATCGACATCCTCGGTCTTGGTGAGGCCGAGAAGCTCGGTGTAGAAGCGCTCGGAGGCATCGATATCGGAAACGAACAGCTTGACCGGGCCGATCCTGGTGACCTTGAACGGTCGCTGCAACATCACGCCGCCCACGCAATAGTCGTAAGGCAGGTCCTCGGTGGGACGGAACCCGGAGTTGAGGTCGATCCCGCCGCGTTCGCAATTCATGATCTCCGTCATTTCGGCGGGCTGGGGAAGCGCGAAGCCGTTGCGAACCTCGCGCAGATAGGCAGCCGCCGGCTTGCTCCGGCGGTCCCAGCCGATCTGCTCCATGCCGTAGTAGAACTCGATGCGGTGTCCGTCCGGATCGAGTACGTAAAGCGCCCAGTTGCTGCCGGGAAAATCGCGGCCGAGCCGGCTGATGGTCACCTGGCGCTGCGCGAAATACTCGTAGGCATTGGCGACCTCCTCGAGCGTGCCGACCTGGAACGAGATCTGGTTGACGACCACGCCGTTCTCGTAGTGCGCTTTGCGCACGCCCTCGGCGGTCGATGCGTGAATGGCGGCGAGCGAATGGTGATCGGTCCCATGCGACGTGAACACTGCCACCGGATTGCCGTCGCGCTCCACCGTGTCGGTGTGACGAAATCCAAGCACGTCGACATAGAGCCGGCGCGCCATCTCGAGATCGGTCTGCCACAGTGCGAAGTGGCCGAGCCGACGCGCTTTGAACGGACGCGCCAGCAAGACACCACCGACATCGTACATGCGGGACTGGGAATTCATGGCGTGTCGTCTCCCGTCTGGTCGGTTCGTGCCGCTTTCATTGTGTTGGCCAAGCGCAGAACTGTTGCTGACCCTGATTAAGGATACGACCTAATTCGCCGTTCGAGCAATCATCGGCGCTGGCCCGGTGGCGTCCCGGCTGGACGCTGGCGCGGCGATAAGCGACAATTCCCCGCAATGCGGCCGCGTCAGCTTGTTATGGCGCTGTACAAAACAAACAGGTCGCATCGGGAGGAGCAAGGATGGCGCCGACGCGAAGGACCTTGCTGTACGGCGCTGCCGCCCTCGTGGTGGCACCGCCGGCCAGAGCGCAAACCGGCAACTGGCCGGTGCGCCCGCTGCGGATCATCATTCCGACCGCTCCCGGCGGCAGTCCGGACACAGTGGCGCGCACGCTCGGCAACAAGCTGACCGAACGCTTCGGCCAACCGGTGATCGTCGAGAGCATCACCCAAGGGGTCGGCATCGTCGGCAACCAGATGGTGTCGAAGTCGGCACCGGACGGATATACGTTGGCAATGCTGACCGGGGGCTTCACCACGCAGGCCGCGGTGATGAAATCGCTGCCTTACGACCCGATCCGCGATTTTGCCTTCGTGACCAGCGTCGTTGCCTATCCCATGTTCCTGCTGGTCGCCCCAAACTCGCCGATCGCAAGCTTCAAGGATCTGATCGATCGGGCGCGCGCCGCGCCCGGCAAGGTGGCCTACGCCATCATCGGCGGCGGCAGCGTCTATCACTTGCTCGGAAAATGGATCGAGAACCGCGCCGGCGTCGAGATGACCGCGGTGCCGTATCGCGGCTCGGTGCCTGCATTCACCGACCTGATCGGCGGCCGGCTCGATGCCATGATCGATACCGCGACCTCGGCGATCCCGCGCATCCGCAACGGCCAATTGCGGCCGCTCGCGGTATCGTCGCCGGAGCGCTATCCGCTGATGCCGGATGCGCCGACCATGGTGGAAACCGTGCCCGGCATAGCGCTGATGTCGTGGCTGGGGCTGGCGGCGCCGCCACAAACGCCTCGCCCTATCATCGATCGGCTGAACGGTGAAATCCGGCGCGCACTCGAACTGCCCGACATCAAGCAATGGCTGACGGAGACCGGCGTGCTGGCCGCGCCGTCCTCGCCCGAAGAGCTGCAGCGACGGATCGAAACCGAGATCGAGCTTTATTCGAAGATCGCGGAGGTCAACGCCATCAAGGCCGACTAAACGCAGACATCGCCGATCTGCCGTCACATCGCCGACTGGTGTCCTGGCAATACCAACAATCCATCAACGCCCTCCTTTGGAGACCGACATGAAGCTGATGTACTTCGATGACTACAAGCTCGGCGTGGTCAAAGGCGACGCTGTCGTCGACGTGTCGTCCGTGGCGAAGGATATCGCCCACACCGGGCCGCACGACCTGATCAACGGCGTGATCGAGCGCTTTGCCGAGTACCGGCCGCGATTGGAGGAAGCGAAAACCCGCGGCAAGGGCGTACCGCTTGCTGATGTTAAGATCCGCCCGCCGCTGCCGAGGCCGGTCAATATCGACTGCATGGCCGTGAACTACATGGAAGACGGCACGCGCACCGAGCCCGCACCAATCAATGCCTTCCACAAGTCACCCAACGCGGTGATCGGTCCCGAGGATACGATGGTGTTGCCGGACGTTCCCGCCAGCATCTTCGAGGGCGAGGCAGAGGTCGCGGTGGTCATCGGCAAGCGGGCGAAAGACGTCAAAGCCGCCGACGCCATGAGCCATGTGTTCGGCTACGTCAATTTCGTCGACGGATCGGCGCGCGGCTTGCCGCCGCCCGGCAACGTCTTCTATCAGATGAAGTCGCGCGATACGTTCGCGCCGCTGGGCCCTTACATCGTCACCGCCGATGAAATTCGCGATCCGCACCAGCTTCAAGTGCGGCTCTGGGTCAACGGCGTGCTCAAGCAGAACTTCAATACCAGCGACATGGCCCACAAGATCCCGCGCTGCATCGAGTGGGTCAGCTCCATTCATACGCTCGAGCCCGGCGACGTTCTCGCGACCGGCACCAATCACCGCGGCTTGAGCTCCTTTCAGGACGGCGACGTGGTCGAGCTCGAGAGCGACGGCCTCGGCCGGCTGCGCTTTTATGTGCGCGACGAGCTCAAGCGCACGTGGGGACGCGAGACGCGGCTCGACATCGCGAACAAGGGCGGAAAAGAGGTGACCACGCCGCAGCTGACCGGGAAATACGCCGCCCCGCGATCCTGATCGCGAGCTCATGCGCAGCAACTGGCGCTGATCAACCGCACCCAGGATGTGCTGCTACGCCGCGCGCTCGCCCTTGGTCCGCGACGAACCGTGGCGCAACATATCCATCAGCTCCCGCACCGATGCCAGATCCTCGAGACGATTGACCGCCGCGATCACCTCGTCGATGCGGGCGGCCGCCATCCGGTCCTTGGCATAGACACGGAACTTGTCCTCGACCTCCGCGCGCGAAAGCGGATTCTCGAACGAACCGCGCGGATGCTCGCAGCGTGCCTGCAGCGTCGCTCCGCCGCCCATCTCGACCTCGACGACTGCTTGCACGCCGGCCAGCGCTGGGTCGAGCCGGAACGCGACCTGCTCCTCGGCGAAGCGGCGAAGCTTGGGGTCGTCGTAACGCGCCGGCTCGAACTGGGCAAGCGTGAGCGCGCGGTCGTGCACAATCACCGCCGCGGCGTAATGGCCGGAGATGAGCGCATCGAATTTGCCTTTGTATCTCGGGAGCTTGCCGTGCATATCGAAGGCGGTCTGTCCCAGCGTCACGCGCAATTGCTTGACCGCCGAAGGCTCGATCTTGTGCTGCTTGAGGAGATCGAACAGCGCCGTGGCCATGCCCTGCATCAGCGAAGCGGACGGCCATGGCCGCAGCGCGATCTGCTCGAGCTCCCAGCGCCGGCCAAGATCGTCGGTCGCGAGTTCGGGCTTCCCGCCATTGCTGTAGCTGTTGTAGAGGCCGCCGTCCTGGGCGGTGAGGAACTCGCGCGTGGCCAGAAATTTCTGCTCGGCGAGCAGCGCCGCCAAAAGCCCGGAGAGCGCGCCGCGGCACTGGTGAAACTTCACCGTCGGCGTTCCCCACGCGGCGAACGTGCCGGCGGCCTGGCTGCCTGCGAGGCCGAATGCCTTCGCCATGGTCTCGGCATCGAAGCCTCGCAGCCGTCCGACGGCAGCCGCCGCGCCGAATGGCCCAAGCACGCCGGGTCCGTGGAAGCCGCGGGCGCGGAACGCCGGATAGTCGAGCCCGATCCCGATACGGGTCGTCACTTCCGCTCCGGCGGCAATCGCGACCAGCAGGTCGCGTCCCGAACCTGCGTCGCGTTCGGCAATCGCCAGGGCAGGCGGGATCACCTCCGGGGTGACGTGGGTCATGGTGGAGCGATGCGCGTCGCACATGGTGACGGCGGTGACGAGATAGCCGTTGAGCAAGGTCGCGCCGGCGAGCGAGAGGCGGCCGCCGCCGATCACGCTGCTTTCGTGGGATTGAGCGAGACTCGACGCCAGCGCCGCGACCTGTTGCGTCTCCTCGCCCTGGTGGCCGGCGAGCGCGCAGGCGAGGGTGTCGAGCAACAGATTTTTGCAGTGCTCTTTGACCTGGTCCGGAAGCTGGTCGTAGGTCAGTGCGGCTGCAAATCGTGCCAGCAGCTGCGTTGCTTCTTCCGGCATCAGGCTCTCCTTTGGACGGGCAGAATGGATCTTGTGGTGGTTTCGCGCGGTCAGCACGCGCCCTTATTGCAGGCTTGACCGGCCGACCCACTTTCTTGCGAAGGGATCGACCCGCGGGTCAGGCCCGCGGATGACGCGGCGAACAGCCGCCTTACTTCACCTTGTCCGCGGCGCTCTTGATCGTGGCGTAGAACGTTTTGAGCGCGGCGTCCTTGTCGAGGATCGGTTGGATCGCCGCGGTGGCGCGCCGCACCGCGTCTTGCTGCTCGGCCGCCGACAGGTGTGCGACCTTGCCGCCCTTCGACGTCCAAGCTTCGCCGTCCGAAGCCAGGCGCGCGGTCTGCCATTTGTCCATTTCGGGCTCGACCTTCGCGCCGGTCTCGACGACAGCCTTTTGCAGATCGGGCGGCAGCTGGTTGTACCAGACCTTGCTGACGATGCTCAGCGAGACGATCGGCCACAAATGCGTATCAAGAAGGTTCGGTGCGACGTCCTGGTATTTGAACGCCACGAACACGCCGAGAACGGCGTTGACGCCGTCGAGCGTTCCCTGCTGCAAGGCCGGCAGCACTTCCGGCAGCGACATCGGTACCGGAGCGCCGCCCAGCGCCTTGATCATGGCCTGCTCGCTCTCGGTTGCGAGCACGCGGATGCGTTTGCCGGAAAAGCCCGGCAGGCTTGTCACCGGAGTCTTGAATACGATGGCCTGTGGGCCGTAGACGTTGACCGCCAGCAGCAGCAGATTTCGCGAGCTGGCGACGTCGGAGAGTGCCTTGCGAACCTCGGGCAGTGCCATGACGCGACGGGTATGCTCGTTGTCGTTGAACAGCCCCGCAAGCGCCAGCCCGCCAAAGCGCGGATCGGCGCCGGCGAAGAGTTCGCCCGGTCCGATCGCGGCCTCGATGGTGCCGAGCCGCAATCCCTCGGTCTGGCGCTGCTGTCCGCCGAGCTGGCTGGCGGGATATACCCCGACCTGCATGCGGCCGTTGGTGGCCTTCTCCAGCTCCGTCTTGTAGACCTTGATGAATTCGTGCTGCACGTCGTTGATCGTTTGGGTCGCGAATTTCATCGTGATTTGCTGCGCCTGCGATGGCGCGGCGGCAAAAGCGGCCGCGACCGCGACGGCTGCGGCGATACGCCGGCCTGACGGCCGGCGCGCTGCGACTTGACGAGCAGGCAAAACCATCTGACGTGCTCCTCCCGGGCATTTTTTGCGTATGAAGGGATGCTAGCCGCTTCCGGCGCTCGAACACAACCGACCGGGCTGGTTCGATCTTGTCAACCGGCGCTCGGCGCGTCGTAGCTCGCCAGCAACTCGTCCACCTCTGCCGTCCAGTCCTTCCACGGCGCGGTGAGATGGCTGTAGCTGTTCATCACGAAGCCCGGCCCGGCGTAAAACTTCTCGTACTGCATGTGCCGTCCCGCGAAGTCGGACCCGAGGAGGTCCCAGGCCAGCTTGAACAGTTTCATGCGCTCCTTCGCCGACTGTCCCGGCACCGACCAGTAGGTCTCGAATGCATCCCGCGTGTTGCTGTTGTCGAGGACCGACACGTCGGCTGGCATCTGGAACACACCGGCGCCCATCAACTCGCGCACGGTGTCGCAGATCTCGGCGTGGTGATTGGTGCACCAATGCAGTGCGGCATAGACGTAGCGCCGGTTGACAGTGTGATAGCCCGCAACCTGGGCCTCGCCGCAGTTGATCTGGCCCATGATCAGGCCTTCCAGCGTCGCCTGCATGGCCGCGAGCCGCCCGAGCGTGAACTGCACCGCGGGGATGTGCTGGACGTTGTTCATTTCCGCGAGCCTGCTCGCGACGCCGACGATGAGGTTGAGCTTCGCCAGAAAGCGCACATTGGCCTGGTGGTTGGCCATCGCGTGTCCCGGGGTGAGCATGTAGATGGCGCGCGTCATCTCGATATTGTCGTGACAGAACACGCGCTCCCACGGCACCTTCACGTTCTCGAACAGAACCGCGCTGTCGGTCTCGTCGAAGCGGGTGGCCAGTGGATTGTCGAACTCGCTCACCGCGTAGCGCTCATAGGGCTTGCGCGACCAGATGCTCACTCCAGGCGCATTGAGCGGCACCACGCAGGTAATCGATTCCTTCTCCTGTCCCGGCGCGACCGGCTGCAGGTTGCCGCACCAGGTCTCGTGGCAGAATATCGACGCGGTGCCGAGCATCTTGAGGCCGTTGATGGTGACGCCGCGGTCGTCTTCGGCTACCACGCGCAAGGTCGGCGATTGACGTTTTTCGCCTTCCGCGGGACTTGCCGCTCGCCATCCCTGCGGATTGGTCACCGTGTGGGAGGCGAACACGTCGTTCGCGCGCATGTGCCGGTAGTAGTTGCGAATGTTGTCACCGAAGCCCTGCCGGATTCGGTCGAACATCGCCGGGTCCATGACCAGGCCGCTCACGTAGCTCGGGAAGTTGTCGGGCGAGCGGCCGAGCAGGCCGTGCGTCCACGCGGCGATACGCCGATGGGTCTCGAACCGGTGCTGCAGATCCTCACGCGTGCGCGGCAGCAGGAAGTACGACGAGAAGGTTTCCCCGTCTTCCTCGAACGTCATGACGTCGTGGTTCTCGGGTGCGCGCTTGCGGTCGTAGATCAGGGCAAAGGAGTGCGCCGCGTTGCGGAACGCCGGATGGGTCGTGACGTCCTCGACCAATTCGCTGCCGACATAGACGCGCCGGCCGTCGCGGATACTCTCGAGATAGTCCTTGCCGGTCATCAACATGGTGCTGTGCTCATCATACGAGCGGACCGGCGCGTCCCGCTGGTGGGCGAGGGAGCACGTGCGCGTCGGCCGGCGACCAGGCGAGCTTCAATGCGGCGCCAGCTTGCAGCTTGTCGGCTGCGCCGCCGACCATGCGCGCCCGCAACGGCAGTCCGTGCGTCTTGCCGATCACCAGGAGGGAATCGCCGTAGTTGATGACGTCGTCCACCGTCATGTCGAAGGTGTTGTCCGCGCCGTCGCCCTCCGCGCTCGGCCGCAGGCGCTCGGGTCGGATCATGAGCTCGACCTCGCCCGCCGCAGCGATTGCCTGGGTTTCGATCCGCATCGGGCCGATCCCCGACAGCTCGATCCATCCGGGACGCGACGGATCGAGGCGGCCGGCGAAGAAGTTGCTGTCGCCGATGAACTCTCCGACGAAGCGATTGACCGGCCGGTTGTAGACCTCGAGCGGAGATCCGATCTGTTCGACTTTGCCGTTGGAGAACACCGCCACCCGGTCCGACATCGTCATCGCCTCGGTCTGATCGTGCGTCACATAGATCATGGTGATGCCGATCTCGCGATGGATACGCTTGATCTCGACTTGCATCTGCTCGCGCAGGTTCTTGTCGAGCGCGCCGAGGGGCTCGTCGAGCAGCAGCACGTCGGGATTGAACACGAGGCCGCGCGCGAGCGCCACCCGCTGCTGCTGTCCGCCGGATAGTTCGCGCGGATACCTCTCGGCGAACGGGGTCAAGCCCACGAGCGCGAGCATCCGTTCGGCGCGCGCCTGCATGTCGCGCTTGGGAAAATGCCGCATCTTGAGCGGAAACAGCACGTTGTTGGCCGCCGTCATGTGCGGAAACAGGGCGTAGTTCTGAAACACCATGCCGATGTTGCGCTCGTAGGGCCTGCTCAGCGTCAGGTCATGTCCGCCCAGCTCGATCATGCCTCCGGTCGGCGTTTCGAATCCCGCGATCATCAGGAGCGTGGTGGTCTTGCCGGAGCCGCTCGGCCCCAGAAAGGTGACGAATTCCCCGCGCTCAATCTCGATCGAGACATCGTCGACGGCATTGGTCTTGCCGTCGTACGATTTGGCGACCTTGCGCAGGCAAAGATAGGTCACGCATCATCCTCGCGCTGGCGATCTCGCGACGATCAAGGCATCCACCACGACGCAGCCGCGGCCCTCGGGCAGCGCCTTGATCGGATTGAGATCGATCTCGTCGAGCATATCGGCATTGTGGTAGCCGAAGTCCGCAAGCGCATTGAGGCAGGCGGCGAGACTCTTGACGTCGGCCGCCGGCCGGCCGCGGAGCGGTCCGAGCATTGCCGCGCCGCGCGTCTCGGCAATCATTGCCTCGGCATCGCCCTCGCGCAGCGGCAATGTGCGGAGCACAAAGTCGCGAGTGATTTCGATTGCGATCCCGCCCATGCCGAAGGCCAGCGTGAGTCCGAAATCCGGATCGCGCGAGATACCTGCGAATACCTCGATCCCGCCCGGGACGAATTCCTGCACCAGCAAAGCGGCGTCGGATGGTCGAGGCTCAAGCCGGTCGAGCCGCTCCTGCAGGCCGTGAAAGGCGCGCGCGAGGTCCTCATCGTTCGCGAGACCGATGGCGACCAGGCCGAGCTCGGTCTTATGGGGAATGTCGTCCGATAGCGCCTTGAGCACGATCGGGTAGCCGAGCTCGCGGGCGGCGCGCGTCGCCTCCTCGAGCGTCGTGACGCGGTGTTCCCGCGTGACCGGCACGCCGAATGCGCTTAGCAGCCGCTTCGACTCGTGCTCGTTGATGGTACGACCGCCCGTCCTCCCGGCAAGGACATCGGCAAGTTCCGCGCCGGCGCGCCTGGCGGGTTTCCGCGGCGGCCTTTGCGGCATCATGTAGCGGCCGATGCGGTCGATCGCGCCGAGACCCTGGCGCGTGCCGCCGATCTGCACGAGGCCCGCTTCGCGCAGGGCCTTGGCCTGCTGCGCGTTCATCACACCGGGCCGCGAGCTCATGAGGTAATAGGGCTTGTGCGACGCCTTGGCGGCGTCCGCCAGCATCTTCACGTTTTCCAGCACCCGGCCGGGATGCCCGACGTGGCCCTCGTTGCTGGTGTCGGCGCAATAGACGACCGCGCCGATGCGCTCGCTCCGGTCCACGACCGACATCGCATGCGGCAGGTTGACGGCGTAATCACCATTGCCCCAGGCGTCGAACGGATTGCCATCGCCGGTGATGCGGCCGATCACCCGTTCGGCTTCGGCGCGCTCCGCACTCGACAGCGGAGGCAGGTCCAGGCCGGCGGCAGTGGCGTTGTCGAGGATCATCTCGGCCAGCCCGCCTGAGCCGGTGATGACCGAGATTCCCCGACTGCGCGGCCAGCGTTCGCCTTGGCAGACCGCCAGCACCTCGGTCATCTCGTCGAGGTCGGTGACCTCGATCGCGCGATGGGCGCGCAGCATTTCAGAGAATACGCGCGATTCACCTGCGAGCCCGCCGGTGTGGCTGGTGATCGCGCGTTGCGTGCGCTCCGTGCGTCCGACCTTGAGCACGACCACCGGCTTGCCGACCGCGGCCGCGCGGTCGAGGGCGGCAACGTAGCGTTCGGGCTCGCGCACGGTCTCGGTGAATGTCGCAATCACCTTGGTCGCGGGGTCGTCGATCAGATATTCGATATAGTCGACCGTCCTGGTGACGGCCTCGTTGCCGGCCGAGACCGAAAGGCTGATGCCGTAGCGGCGCAGATCGGACAGGATCGCGATGCAGACCGATCCGCTCTGCGAGATGAAGCCGACATTGCCGGCAAGCCCGTTGGTGTCCATCAGGGTCTGTTTGTAGGTGGTCACCCGCGCCGTCGGGTTGAGAATTCCCATGCAGTTCGGCCCGCACACCGGCATGCCGGCCTCGCGGCACAGTCCCGCGATCTCGGCTTGCTGGCGCGCGCCATCCTCGCCGAGCTCGGCGAAACCGGCGTCGTAGATGACGGCCGCGCGCGCGCCACGCTTCACCGCAAGCCGCACCTGCTCGGGGAGGAGCGGCTTGCGGATGCTGAATACCACCACGTCGGGGGCTTCCGGCAGGTCGGTGAGGCTCGGATAGCAGACGTGATTGAGCACCGTTTGATATTTGGGATTCACGGGATAGATCGCGCCGGAGAAGCCGATGGCGCCGAGCGACTCGACGACGGAACGTCCGGGACCTGCGCGATCCGTGGCTCCGACGATGGCGACCGAACGGGGTTTGACGAGAGGATCAAGTTGCATTTGCGGACCTTTGGGCGGTTCTTTGGCGAAAGAACAGGGAGACCAGCACGCCGAGCAGCACCGCCCCGGTGAGGAGGCTCGATACCACGGCGATCACGGGATCGGATTCGAGGCGGATCGATTCGAACATCTTCTTGGGCAGCGTCGACGCGTCGCGGCCGGCGATGAAGATCGCCACGACCGCCTCGTTGAACGAATGCAGGAACGCGAACAGGGCACCGACCAGGATGCCGGGCCGCAGCACCGGAAGCGTCACCCAGAGAAAGGTGCGCAGCGGGCCCGCGCCCGCGCTCATGGCGGCACGTTCGAGATTGCGGTCGAAGCCCTTGAGCGCAGCTGCGATCACGAGAAAGGCGACCGGTATCGACAACACGCTGTGCGCGATGATCATGCCGGCATGGGTGCCGACGAGACGCATCGGGCTCAGGAAGCTGTAATAGCCGAGCGCGCTCACGACCGCGGGCACGATGAGCGGCAGCATCATCAGCAGGTTCAGGACGCTCTTGCCACGAAAGCGATAGCGCACGAACCCGAACGCGGCGGGCAGGGCCGCGACCAGCGTGAACACCATCGACCCGAAGGCGATGATGAACGAGTTGGCAGTGGCGTCGAGCCAGGAATGGCTCGCGAAGTACTGGGCGTAATAGCCGGTCCAGTAGCCGGGCGGGGGAAACTCGAACGAGACCGCCTTCGAGAACGACATCGGCACGATGATCGCCAACGGCGCGACCAGGAAAAGCGCGACAATCCACGCGAGCAAAAGCGGGACGTGGCGCGCCACGGCAGTCATCATGGCGGTCATCCCCACAGCCGATCCAGACCGGCAAAGCGATTGTAGATGCCGAGCAGGACGAGGGTCGACGCGAGCAGAACGACGGCGATCGCGGAGGCGAAGCCCCAGGCCAGCAGGTCCTCGATCTGCTGGCTGATCAACTGCGAGATCATCATGTCCTTGGGCGTCCCGAGCAGGATCGGCGTGATGTAGAAGCCGAGGCACATGGTGAACACGAGAACGCAGCCATTGACGACGCCCGGCAGGCTCAGCGGCAGGAAAACGAGCCGGAACGCGCCGAACGGGCGTGCACCGAGACTTTCGGCGGCGCGTATGTAGGAAGGGTCGATCTTTCGCATCACGCCATAAAGCGCCAACACCATGTAGGGCAGCAGGACGTGCGTCATGCCGAGGGCGGAACTGAACGAGGTGAACAGGAGCTGCGGCGGTTTGCCCCATCCGGCGACGGCATATGTCGCCGCCACCGGACCCTTGTTGCCGAGGATCACCAGCCAGGCATAGGTGCGGACCACGAAGCCGGTCCAGAAGCTCAAGCCGACCACGACAAGAAGGACGACCGCGACCGCGTCGTTGCGCCGGGCCATCACGTAGGCGAGCGGATAGCCCAGAGCGAGGCAGGCGAGCGTAACGATGAACGACGTCTTGAACGTGTTGAGCATCACGTTGGCGTAGAGCGGGACGGTCAGCAGGCGGCGATAGTGATCGAGCGACACCGTCGGATCGGTGACGCTGAGCAGCAGCACATAGCCGATCGGAACGACGAACAGAAAGACGATGCATACCGCTGCCGGGGCGACCAGCAGCCATGCGGTCAAGCCATCGCGGGACGTCAGCCCCCGGACTGCCGGCATCGGCGCAGCTTTGCTCATCTGTCGGATGATGTAACATGTGCTGCGGGCTGGAGCCATCTACTGCTAGGTGGGTCCCACCGCACGGTTCGCGTGGCCTTATGGGGGATGGAATGACACCTCGAATTTCGCGCCGCGGGATGTTGGCGCTCGGCGCCGGTTCGCTCCTCGGCGCCCCCGCGATCATCCGCCCGGCGCGCGCGCAGGGGCGGACGGTCTACGTCAATTCCTACGGCGGAGTGTGGGAGACCGCTTGGAGAAAGGCGTTCTTCGACCCCTACACGGCGCAAACCGGCGTCCAGATCAAGACCGTGCCCGGCGTCTCGTTCGCCAAGCTCAAGGCGCAGGTGCAGACCAGAAATTTCGAGTGGGATCTCGTCAACCTCGGCGACGTCGAATATGGCCAGGCCGTGCTCGAGGGACTGCTCGACAAGGTCGACAAGGCGGCGGCGAAGACCGACCAGCTGCCGCCGCACATCGTGCGCGAATACGGCATCACCAGCTATTCGCTCGGCACCAATCTGGTCTATCGCAAGGACAAATTCCCCAACGGTGGGCCGCAAAGCTGGGCCGACTTCTGGGACGTCAAGAGATTCCCAGGCCCGCGCTGCCTGTTCGACCGTTCCTTCACCTGCCTCGCCTTCGCCCTGCTGGCCGACGGTGTGCCGATCGATAAGCTCTATCCCATGGACCTCGACCGCGCCTTCCGCAAGATGAGCGAGATCAAGCCGCATATCAAAGTGTGGTGGCGCGAGGGATCACAGTCGCAGCAGCTCATCCGCGATGGCGAGGTCGACATCATCGCGATGTGGAGCGCGCGTGCCGTCGATCTGATCGAGGACAAGGTGCCGCTCGAAATCGTCTGGAACGGCGCCGAACTCTACTATGCCAACCTGCTGGTGCCGAAAGGCGATCCCAACGCGAAGGCAACCTGGGAATTCTGCAACTTCGTCGCGCAGGCCAAGCCGCAGGCCGATTTCGCCATGCTGTTGCCTTATGGCCCGGCCAATCCCGCCGCGCGCGCCCTGATGACGGAGGCGCGGTTGCGCCAGACGCCGGCATGGCCCGAGAACGAGAAGGTCTCGTTCCAGCACGATGCCACCTGGATCGCGCCGCGGCTCGCCCAGATCCGGGAACGCTGGACCCAGTGGCTCACGACATGACCGGGCTGCTGTGCGGGGCCTAGGCCAGCCTCCTCGCGACAGAGTCGGATCGTCAAACGCGCATTGACGCGCTTCAATTACGCTCGCCATGATCACTGTTATCGACGAGGAGTTGCAATGCCAACGATGCAAGAAGATATGCCGGCGACGATGGTGCGCTATGAGACCGAGGACAAGGTCGGCATCATCACGCTCGACCGTGCGGACAAGCTCAACGCCATCAACTCCGTCATGAAGGACGAGATCATCGCGGCGTTCGCCCGCGCCGACAAGGAGCCCGCGACCTCGGTCATCGTGTTGCGGGCGAATGGGCGGAGCTTTTCGGCCGGCTTCGATCTGGGCCACTCGCCGGACCGCGGCAAGGACAGCGGCGCCGCCGATCCCAATACGTGGGATACGATGCTGCATCGCAGCTTCGATTTTGGAATGGCGCCGTGGTCGACGCGGAAACCGGTGATCGCGTCGGTGCAGGGGCATGTGCTGGGCGGCGGCTGCGAGCTCACATTGATGTGCGATCTCACCATCGCAGCCGACGATGCCAAGTTCGGCGAGCCCGAGGTGAGATTTTCCCATCTCGGGCCGCTCATGGTGATGCCCTGGTTCGTCGGCCTCAAGCGGGCACGCGAGCTTCTGCTCTTCGGCGACATGATCGATGCCAAGACCGCGCTGGAATTCGGGATGGTGAACCGCATCGTTCCCGCCGCCGATCTGCGCGCCGAGACCATGAAATATGCCAAGCGACTTTCGCTGATCGCTCCCGAGGCGCTGCGATGGGGCAAGCGCGTGATCAACCGCGGCGCGGAGATCGCGGGCTTTCGGGCCGCGGTCGAGGCCGGGGTCGATTCGTTCGTGTCGCTCTATGCCACGCAGACCGAAGTGGGGAGCGAATTCGGCCGCCGGGTGCAGGCGGACGGCCTCAAGGCCGCGCTCGAGTGGCGGCGTGCGCAATTCCAAACCTGACGGAAAGCCGACGGACGCGTGCGTCCGCTGGATTGACCGAGTTGCCAATAATCGTATGGTCACATTTCAGATCGGATCGAAGACCGGCTGGCAATCGGACGCAGGCAATGAATGTAACCAAAGTCGGCATTGTTGGGCTCGGCCGCTGGGCCAAGGTCCTCACGCGCGCGGCGTCGAAGTCGCAGGCGCTCCAGATCGTATCGGCCTACAGCCGCTCGCAGGAGAAGCGCGACGCCTTCGCGCACGAGTTGGGCGTGGCGGCAGTGCCCGATCTGGGCACCATGCTCGCCGATCCCGCGATCGAGGGGGTCATCCTGACCGTTCCCAATGAGCAGCATCTGCCGCTCGCGCTCGAGGTCGCCAAGGCCGGCAAGCATGTCTACACCGAGAAGCCGATAGCCAGCACGCTGGAGGAGGGTCTCGCCATCGCCGATCTCGAGGGAAGATACGGCGTGACCGTGACGGTGGGCCATAGCGCGCGCCTGATGGCGGGGATTCGGCGGATCCGTGCCGCGATCGATAGCGGCGAACTCGGTCGCGTCGCCTTCATGGAGGCCAATTTCTCCAACGAACGGGCGCTCGAGCTCACGCCGCAGACCTGGCGCTGGTACAAGCATCGCGCGCCCGGCGGCCCGCTGTCGCAGCTCGCGATCCATCAGTTCGACGTGCTGCATTACCTCGGCGGGGACATCGTCGAAGCCAGTTCGATGGCATCGAAGCTTTCCCCGGTCGGAGCCGAAGTCGACGATCAGTCGATGACGCTCATCAGGTTCGCCGACGGCAAAATCGGCTATGTGGGGGCGTGCTGGACGTCACCCGGCATATTCGCGGTGCGGGTTTTCGGGTCCAAGGGCCTGATGCACTATGAGATCGATTTCGGCACCTGGGACACGCCCGAGCAGCTGCACCAGAGCTCCACGCTTTATATCCAGCGCGGCAAAGACGGCTACGCCAAGCGCGAAGAGCTGAAAGTGCCGGAGAGCGACATGTTCCGCGCCGAGCTCGATCTGTTCGCGGCGAGCTGCCGCAGCGGCAAGGGCAACGAGCTCAGCGCCGACAACGGCAATATCGCGCTCGCCGTCGTCTACGCCGCGCTGCGCTCGATCGAGGAGAACGGGCGCAGCATTCGCCTTGCCGACGTCATCGAGACGGCGCGCCGGCACGTGGCGGAAAGGAGCCGCAATGCTGCCTAGCCGATTCTTCTCCGAGTTGACGCAGCCGGAGATCGCGGCGCAATTCAAGAAAAACCCGCTCGTCATCTTGCCGGCGGGCAGCGTGGAACAGCACGGTCCGCATCTGCCGACCGGCACCGATACGCTGGCGGCGAATATGATCGCCCAGCGCGTGGCGGAACTCATGGACGGCCTGGTATTGCCGGCCACGCCGCTCGGCGTCACGCCGATGCATATGCCGTTCGAAGGCACGATCACGCTCACCCCCGACACATACATGCGCGTGGTGATCGAGACCTGCGCGTCGACCGCCAAGCACGGCGCCAGATACCTCATGCTGATGAACTGGCATGAGGGCAACATTCCTTCGCTCGCCATCGCCGCCGAAGCTCTCCACCGCACCCATGGCATGACCGTGCTCACGGTGCAGGCCTGTTACGTGGCGGAGGAGCTCTACGGCGGAAGCTGCAACGGCCTCACCCACGGCGGCGAGATCGAGGCGCTGGCGGTGCTGGCGAACCGTCCCGAGCTCGTGCATCTCGACCGCATCGAGAATTCCTCCGATCATTCGCACGGCCACCGGATGGACAAGCTGCGGCGCACGCGCAGCTATCAGCCGGTGCTGACCGACATCCGCTCGATCGCGCCGACCGGCTGGTTCGGCGCTCCGCAGCACGCGAATGCCGAGAAGGGTCACCGCATGGTCGGTGATATCGCCGACGCCATCGCCCGCGAGGCCGCCGCCATTTTCCGTCAGCTCGATGCGGTGCAGGGCGGCAACGCCGAACTGAAACAGCTCAGGCAGGTAGGCTGATGGCGCGTCTGCTCAAGCAATCCGAGGCGAAGCGTCTGGGACTGCCCGGCCGCACCTCGCTCGAGCCGGTGAGTGGAGAGATCGGATCGCGCGTGACCTTCCGCATCGCGGAGATCCCGGTACCGCGGCCGGCGACAAGCCGCGCGGTCCGCACCTGCATCGCGAGTTCGAGGAATGCATCTACGTCTTGTCGGGGGAGGGGAGGACCCTTGCCGAGAGCGGCGAGATTGCGGTCAAGCCGGGCGACATCGTCCTCATCCCGCCGGGCGAAAAGCACATGACCCGCAACACCGGAAACGTGCCGCTCGTGCTGCTGTGCTTCTTCCCGGTTCCGGACGTCACCGCGGGGACCGTGGAATTCCCGAGTTTTTGAGATATCGATGGCGTCAGACGTTCTTTGCCTGCGGCCGGAAGCCGATTTTGCGCGCGTCGATGCGCTGCCGCCAGCGTCGCTCCGGGTGAGCTATGCGAAGCCCGACGACCCGGCGCTGGCGCAACGCGTGAAATCGTCGGCCGCCCTCGTCATTCCCGCCGTCGGCCCGAAGCTCGCAGCCGCCCTGTTCGAGGACTGCCGCCTGAGCCTCGTCCAGATCACCGGCGCGGGCGTCGATCGGCTCGACGAGGCCGCGCTCACACGCCTCGGCATTCCGGTCGCCAATGTTCCCGGCGCGAGCAACAGTGCGGTCGCCGAATACGCCGTGACAGCGGCCTCGATGTTGCTGCGTCGCCTCGCCTGGGCGGATAGCGAGATCAGCCAAGGCCATTACGTGGATTTCCGCAGCCGCATGCTGGCCGACAACCTCCCGGGATTGGAGGGCCTGCTGGTGGGCGTGGTCGGCTTCGGCACCATCGGCACCGCCGTCGCGCAGGCTTTTCAACGCATGGGTTGCCGCATCGGTTTTTACGATCCGGCGCCCCGCGACGTCGCTGCAGTGCAGGCGCTGGGCGCAAGATCGATGTCGCTGCGGGAGCTGTTGGCGGCCGCCGACGTGGTGACGCTGCATGTGCCGCTGATCGCGGCGACGCGCGGCATGATCGGTGACGCCGAGCTTGCAGCCATGAAACCGGGCGCGGTCCTTGTTCAAGCGGCGCGCGGCGGCATCGTCGACGAAGCCGCGCTCGCGCGGCACCTCGCTTCAGGCCACCTCGGCGGCGCCGCCGTCGACGTCTATTCGACCGAGCCGCCCGTGGCCGACAATCCGCTGCTCACGCTCGCCGGAGAGGGGGCGCGCCGGCTGCTGCTGACGCCGCACATCGCCGGCGTCACGCGCCAATCTTCGGCGCTGCTGTTCCGCTCCGCCTGGCAGAATGTCGAGCGGGTCCTGGTGCGCGGCGAGCCGCCGCTCCATCGCGTTTATTGAGGTGCGTTCAAGCGCGTGGAAGCCGCGAGCAGGTTGTGCGGTCGCGGCGCGCCTTCTCGTTAATTCATCGGCACGTTGGCGCGCTTGACGACTTCGCTCCAGCGCTCGACGTCGTTCTTCACCTGCGCGCCGAACTCCGCCGGCGTACTGGCGATCACGTCGTAGCCGAGCGTCTTGATGCGCTCCTTGACGTCGGCGCTGGCGAGGATGTCGATGATCTCGCCATGGAGCTTCTTCACGATCGCGGGATCGAGGCCCGCGGGTGCCAGCAACCCGGCCCAGTTGCCGACCTCGAAGCCCTTGAGCCCCTGCTCGTCCATGGTCGGCAGGTCCGGCAGCAGCGCCGACCGTTTGCTTTCGGCCATGGCGATGGGACGCAGCCGTTCCGATCGCTCCGAGAGCATGCCGGGCACGCTCGCGAACAGCGCCTGGACCTGGCCGCCCATGAGATCGATGAGCGCGGGATTCATGCCCTTGTTCGGAACGTGGACCATCTCGATGCCCGCCATGGTCTTGAGCAGCTCGCCGGCGAGATGCGAGGCGCTGCCGACCCCGGCCGAGCTATAGCTGAGCTTGCCGGGATTGGCCTTGGCGTAGGCGATGAACTCCTTGAGATCGCGCGCTGGAAGCGAGGGATGCACCACCAGCGCATAGGGGCTCACCGCAACATTGATGATCGGCGTGAGATCCTTGGCAACGTCGTAGGGGGGAGTCTTGTGCACGGCGACGGTCAGCGACAGGCTGCTCGGCGTGTAGAGCAGCGTCGTGCCGTCGCCGGGCGAGGCGATGACCGCCTTGGTGCCGATGACCCCGGCGGCGCCGGCGCGGTTCTCCACCACGAATTGCTGCCCGAGCCGCTCGCTGAGCTTCTGCGCCAGCAGCCGCGCCATCACGTCGACGCCGCCGCCGGCTGCCACCGGCACGATCACGCGCACGGGTTTGTCGGGGTAGTCCGCGTTCGCCGGGCCGACGGCTGCGAGAGCAAGGATCGACGCCAGAACTGCCGAAATGCGGATCATGTGGTCTTCCCGATCGCGCCCGTACCAAGGGACACGACGGATGTCGCATCGCTGGGTGCAGGCTGTGTATCCCAACGCTATTAGACGAGCCCGCAGCGTCGATCAATGCGGCGGTTTTGTCGTTGCCCGGTCACTTCAGCCGCTGTGCGGCTTCTCCGACGAGATCGAGGCTGGCGTGCTTGCGGGCGTCGAGCTCGGCATTGATGATGCCGAGCTGCCGCATCAAATCGATATTGCTTTGCAATGCGTCGAGATTCACCAGCCCATTAGGGTCCCGATAGAAGTCGTTCCTGGTGAAGATCCAGCTCTCGAACCGCGCCGGCGGTTGCTTGAGGAACCGGGCAAGGATGTCGATCGCCTCCGCCCGGTTGACGGGATCGAGGTACCAGCGCACGGCGCGCAGCGAATCCTCCAGCAGATCGACCATGGCCGCGCGGTTCTTGCCGATGAAGCCCTGGCGCGCGGTCCAGAACGACAGCTCCGAGGTTCCCATGGCGTCGCGCTGGGTGAACAGCACGCGCGCCTTGGCCTGCAGCTCGGGATCGAACACGAACGGCGTGGTCGACACGATCATGTCGGCCTTGCCATCGAGCAGCACCGCCTTCATGGTCGGGAACGGCGCCTCGATCACGGTATAGTCGCGTTTGTCCTGCAAGCCCGACCTCTGCAGCATCGCCCGCATCGCCATGTGGACGCCGGTGCCGACGCCGTTCGTGGCCAGCACCTTGCCCTTGAGGTCGGCGACGGTCGCGATGCCGGAATCCTTTTTCACCATGTAATGGGTGGAGAAGTTGTCCTTGCCGCCGTCCTGGATCTCATCGGCGATGATGCGCAAGTCCGTGAGGCCCGCGTTCTGCACGGCAAACGGAAAGCTCGAGAATCCGAGCGCGGCGATCTCCAGCTCGCCGACCGACATGGCGGTGATCTGCGCCGGCGAGGCGCTGAAATAGACCGGCTCGAGCATATAGGATTTGCCCTGGTGCCGGGCGAGGCCCGGCTTGGCGAACAGGACCGGAATAAGGGACGCCGGCGCGACCACCCACCCCGCACGGATTTTCACGGGTTCCGCGTCGGCGCTTGGCCCGTGAGCACGACGGTGATTACAGCTGCGATCGCGATGTTCGCTGTCCATCTCGACATGATCACTCCTCCGGCGTGCTGCTCGTTCGGCACCTTCGATCGATTCAAACCGTGACTTCCCTTTCCGTTCGCAGACCTCAGACCCGTCACCCCGCTGCAGCGGCCGGTGGATCCGCCTTCCACCGTCGGGACGGCACCGGCTGCCAATTCGGCGGATACATTTCGAGCAACTTTGCTTTCTCCGCGGTTGTGAGCGGAAAAAAGCCGGCATTGGGAAAATCTAAGTGGCACCAGGCGCCGCCGCACATCAACGATGTTGCATCGTCGTTGTGGCCCAATCCAATGGCATGCCCCAGTTCGTGGGCAACAACATTGCGTGCGAGGCCGGGCGACGGCAGCGAATATTTCCGAAAGCTTGGGATTGCGACCAGGACTTTCCGGAGGGCTGGCCAAGGGGATGTGAATGGATTGAAACCGTGCCTCGTCGGACAGAGCGATGATCACGTCACCGTTCGCTTCCCTGATGCTGTTCAGGAGAGAAGGCGTAACGATGCGCGGCGTTGTCCTGTACGCGAGGAGGTCGTCGGCCGAGATCGTTCTAAGACTATGCGACGTTGCGCCCAAGCGGAATGGACTTCCAAGCTGGGAGAACTCGGCGTTCCAGAACTCGACCGCCTCGCGAATGGCTGGTACTCGGAAATCATCCTCGGCCGATAGGATGCATATCGTGGGAATGTCCTTCCACATTAGCCCCCGAAGGGCCTGGCCTTGGCAACGATTGCGCATGCGAAGACGAAGGCCAAGCGGCGACAATGCTTCCCAAGCCGAGAATGACCGTTCGTCTGTTCATCGCTCGTTCGCTGCGTTCGACGACGTGGCGTCGGCTGCTTGCGCGCGTGCCTCGGCCGTCTCCGAGATGTCCAAGATCAATGACCCTTCATATTGGTCTTTTCCACCAGCGCGACCCATTTCGTCGTGTCGGACTGGATGAATCGTTGCGAACTCGTCGGGAGAATTGCGCGCCGCCGGCTCGTAGCCCGCGCTCGCCAGGCGCTGGCGCAGCTCGGGATCGTCGAGGCCGCGCTGCAGGGCGACATTGAGCTTTCCGATGATCGCCGGCGATGTTCCCTTGGGCGCGACGAAGCCGTTCCATCCGATCACCGAAAACCCGGCAAGTCCGGATTGCGCGATCGAGGACAGGCCGGGAACAAGTGGGCGAGGCGGTGAGCGACGTGACGCCGATGCCGCGCACCGTACCCCCGCTCATCTGCGCGACGGCGGTCGAGGCGATCGAGAACATCATCTCGACCGAGCCGCCCACGACGGCGTTGAGCGCGGCGTTCGCCTCGCGAAACGGCACATGAACGACGTCGATGCCGGCCATGGACTTGAACAGCTCGCCGGCAAGGTGCGGCGGCGTGCCGATGCCCGACGACGCATAGTTGAGCTTGCCGGGGTTGGCCTTCGCCAGCGCGATGAGTTCGGCGAGGCTTTTTGCCGCCAGCGCAGGGATGCACCACCAGCACGAACGGCACGGTCGCGACCAATGCGATCGGCGCAAAGTCCCTGCCGAGGTCGAGCGGGCTTTGGCCCATGGCGGTGTTGATGGTGTAGGACGCGCTCGCCAGCAGCAGGGTGTAGCCGTCGCCCGGCGCACCGGCGACGGCCTGGGCCGCGATCGTTCCGCCGGCGCCGGGCCGCGGCTCGACCACCACCTGCTGGCCCAGCACTTCGGTGATCTTGGCGCCGAACACCCGCGCGGTAATGTCGGGGCCGGGGCCGACGATTACGCGAATGAAGCGGCTGGGATAGTCCTGCGCGTGGGCGTGCGAGGCGACGCCAACCATCAGCGCAACGAGCGCGAATGCAAACCAGCGACGTTTCGCGGTCATGATCCGCCTCACGTTGAGCGTTTGCGTCTTCCCTGACGTCCGGCGGTCTTGGCGCGGTAGAGGTGGCCGCCGCCGGTGGTCACGTAGAGCGTATCAAGATCGCCGCCGCCGAAACAGCAGCGATTGGGGCTGTCGGCGGGGAAGAGGTGGCTCTCGATCACCGCGCCCTGCGGCGAGAACACATAGATCAGCGGCCCGGGTCCGCTGCGATTCCATCCGCCGCAGGCGACGATGTTACCCGCCGCATCGAGGCACATGCCTTCGATCCCGCGGTGGGCGCCGCGATGGTCCGCGCCGAACGTGTGCAGCACCGCGGGGTGACCAATGCTGCCGTCAGCACCGACGGGATAGGCGCGCAGCTCCCGCCGCTGTTCCGGACGCGGTTCGCCGTCCGCGACATAGAGCGTCTTCTCGTCCGGCGACAACAGCACCGCGCGGGGTGAAACGGTGTCGTAGGTGACGCGCGTAGCCACCCATGCGCGGCGGTCGTTGCGCTCCAGGCGCAGCACCGAGGCGTGGTCGAGATAAGGAAAGATCGCGGGGCCGAACGGGATCGTCGCATGGCGCGGATCGGCGAACCAGAGTCGGTGGCGGCTGTCGACCACGAGATCGCAGGGCTGGTTGTGGTACTTGCCGTCGAGCGGCGCATCGACGGCGACGAGCCGTCCGTCGGGCGTGAACTCGACCAGCCGCCGGCCGCCCTCCTGGGCACCGTAGAGCTCGCCGCCGGGGCCATGGGCCAGGCCATTCACGCGATTGGCGTAGCGGCGGAATTCTGCGATCGCCCGGGTCTCCGGATCGAAGCGAAGGATCAGCCCTTCGTCGATCACGCTGAACAGCACGCCGCCCTCGTGCCACACGACCCCGCCGGTGGGCCCTTGGTAGGGGCCGGCGACGAGCTCGAATTGCCATGTCATCTTCGGCTGCTCCTGCCGCACCGCACGCGGACATCCCCCACATCACATAAATGACTCCGGGGCCAAGATTTCATAAAATTCATTCTGGGCACCGGGAAGCGTTGGACGAAAGCATCAGCGTTCCGGGCTGATCCATGGTCCCCGCGGAATGCGCGCGTCGAGCTCGGTGCAAACTATCTCGCATCACTTCAGCAGTGGCAACGCACATGATCCAACGACGTGATCTCCTCGCTGGGCGTGCGGGCAACTCGAACCGCCCGAGCGACGTCGAGTTCCGCCGCCTACCAGACCGGCACGCCGGGTATTTTCGTCCGGGTGCGGAAGACGAAGTGGTAGGTGGTCACGTAGAGCGAGCGCCAGTCGTCGTCGCCCCAGGCCAGATTCGTGGCATGGCCGGGAATACGCAGCCGTCCGATGAGCGCGCCGTTCGCGTCCATGACATGGATGCCGCCCGGGCCGGTGCAGTAGACGTTGCCCTCCTGGTCGCACTTCATGCCGTCGGCGACGCCGGCCTCGGTGCCGGTGAGGGTGTGGAAGACGCGGCCGTTGCGCACGCTGCCATCGGCATTGACGTCGAAGGCGCGGATGAGGCCGAGCCGCGTGTCGTTGACATAGAGGATCGACTCGTCCGGGCTGAAGCACAACCCGTTGGGATAGACGGTGTCCTCGACGGTGAGTTTCACCTCGCCTTGGGGCGTGAGGCGAAACACGGCCTGGATATCCAGTTGCCGCTGCAGGTCTTCGCCGACCATGCCGGGGATCACGAGGCCGCCGGCCGAGTCCGTCCAGTACACGCTGCCGTCGGAACGCACGACGATATCGTTTGGACTGTTGAACTTCTTCCCCTGGTAACGGGAGGCGATGGTCACGAGCGAGCCGTCCTTCTCCACGCGCCAGATCGTGCGCGCCGACCAGCCTGCGACGACAAGACGGCCTTCGCGGTCGAAGGTCATTCCGTTGGCGTGACTCGAGGGGTGGATGACGATTTGCTTGCCGACCCCCGGCGTCCACTGCCAGATCGTGTCGCCGATGATATCGGTCCACAGGAAGCGCCTGTTGCGGCGGTCCCAAACCGGCCCCTCGCCGAAATAGAGCCCATGCGCGATGGTATCGAGCGGCGGATCGGACCCGACGATCCGTTCCAGGCCGGATGTGGCGAGATCGATGTCCATGGCGCGGCTCCCCCGGTACGGACGGCTCATGTGCGCAAGCTTCGTCGGTTGGACCATGGTGCGCAAGCCGCGTCCGCCCATAGATCGTGTTGCACGTTCTACGAACACCGCTCACCGAACAAGGCGCCTTCCAGGTTGCGGATAAGCCGTGCGAGATCCGACACGGTGCTGGCGACGCCGTAAACGTATCGATCGGGCCTGACCACCGCCGCCGTCGCCTCGGTTTCAACAAGCCAATTCGCAAACAGCGCGTCCTTCGCGGTGAGCGTGATCATGTCGTGATCAACAGCGTCGTTCTCGGCGGGGCCTGCGCGCAGCACGACACGCACCGCACCGAGCCGGCGCAATATCGCCGTCTCCCGTTCGCCCAACGCCGCCTGGGCATCCATCGTGCCGGAGATGACGAGGAACGCGGGCGGAAGAATATCGTCCATCAGCGCGATCCGCCCCTCCGCCGTTTCGACCCGAGGCTGTGGACACAACGAGCCGGCCGCGCGCGTTGGCTCCCCGCGATGATCACGATCGATCAGGCCGCGCGTGAGCGGCGGGATGAGCCGATGGCGCGCCGGTTCCCCGCTGGTGCGCTCGGCGCGCAGACGCGCATCGCGTTTGTTCGCGGCCTCGACATCGAGTTCGCCGATGATCAGGCCGAGCTCCTTGGCCTGCGCGACCACGTTCTGGACATGGGTCTTGCGCTCGTCCTGATAGGTGGACAGCACCGCCGGAGGAACTCCGGCCTTCTCCACCAGCAGCAGCTTCCAGATCAGGTTTGCTGCATCCCTGATGCCGGCGCACATGCCCTGGCCGAGAAACGGCGGCATCTGATGCGCGCAGTCACCGAGAAGAAATATCCGATTGCGGTTCCATTGCGCCGCCACCAGGGCATGAAACCGATAGACCGCCGATCGCCAGAGCTCGATGGCGTCGATATCGACGAAGCCCGCCAGCACCGCGCGCACGCGCGCGTCGTCCTGAAATTCCTCCGGCTTCTCATGCGGCAGGATCTTCAATTCCCATCGGCGCAGGTTGCGCGGACCGGCGATCGCGCTGGCGGGCCGCGATGGCCAGCAATACTGGGTGTTCATCTCCGGCAGCGCCGTGGGCCGCCGTTGCCACGCATCCACGACGATCCACCACTCGTCGAAGGCGAGATCCTCGAAGCCGATCCCGAGCTTCCTGCGCACGAAGCTGTTGGCGCCGTCGCAGGCCAAAAGATATCGCGCATGGATCGAGCGGGTCTGCGCTTGCGCCAGGTCCTTGACCGTGAGCGTGATGCCGTCGCCCATGTCGGCAAGGTCGACGAGGTCATGCGAGAGCAGCACTTCGATGTTGCCATGCCGTGCAACGGCGTTGCGCAACATGGCCTCGAATTCGGGCTGGATGAAATGGATGCCGGTCGGCCAGCCGAGCGGGTAGGGAGGCGGGATGACGTCGGTCTGTTTGATGGTGTTGCCGTCGACGCCGAGATAGCGCGTGCCGGGATGGGGCCGGACATGGGCGCCCAGTTCCCGGCCGATACCGGCGAATTGCATGCAGCGCATGACCTCGTGATCGGCGGTGATCGCCCTCGGCTTGTCGTAGACGCCGGCCATGCGCTCGACCACGGCGACCTTCAGGCCCTGGCCGCCCAGCAGAGCCGCGGCGGTGGCGCCGACGGGTCCGTATCCGATAATCGCGATGTCGCAGTCCATCAGGTCGGCTGTAAGACGCAATCAGGAAGGGAGCAAGCGCAACGCGGTTCGACCCGCTCTACTCATAAACCTGCAGCATGAACTCGCGGAAATAGCGCGGCACCTCGGCGAGATCCCTCTCGCCCCAGCCGCCGGCGACGGCGGCCGACAACGACGCAAGCGTTCCTGACGTGGCGGGCATGGCGACACCGTTGCGCGCGCCGGTCGCGATCGCCGACATGACGTCCTTGCGCATGGTGCGGATGTCGAGGGTGATGTCGCCCGGTTCGCCCTTGAGCACGCCGACCTTGCCCTTGAGCCAGGGGCTCGCGGTCGGCGCCTCGCCGAAAATGTCGAGCATCTGGTCGAGCTTGAGTCCCTCCGACACGCCGAGGGACATCGCCTCGGCAAGCGACTGCAGATAGACCGCCATGCCGAGATTGACCGCGAGCTTCATGGCGCAGCCGGCGCCGTTGGGGCCGATATGCACGATGCGGCGCGTCAGATGGTCGAGCACGGCGCGCGCGCGCTCGACGTCGGCGGCCTCCCCGCCGAGCAGCGCGAGCAGCTTGCCCTCGCGCACGGTCGGGATCGATCCCATGACCGGAGAATCGACCAGGCTTGCGCCCTTGGCTTTGACCATCGGCGCCAGGTCACGATGGGTCATCGGCTGCAGCGTGCTCATCTCGACGAAAAGCTTGCCCTTGACCTCGCCCGACAGGAATCCATCCGGCGCGGTGAAGATCTGCCGCACGCCCTTGTCCTCGGTGATGATGGAGAGCACCACCTCCGCTTCGTCCGCCACCGCGCGCGGCCCGTTGACGACGCGCAGGCCGCGCTTGCCCTGTAGCTCGCGCGCCTTGGGGTTGCGGTCCCACGCCACCACTTCGCAGCCGCGCTCGTTGAGGCGCTGCCCAATCGCCGCGCCCATGCGCCCGAGACCGACTAACCCGACTTTCATCTGCAAAATCCTTATGACCCCGTGTAAGCTTTCCTGTGATATTCGATGACGTCGGGCTTGTCGCGGAGCAATGGCAACGGCGCCACATCCGCTACAGCAATCCCGTCTGCTGCTCGAGCGGATAGACCGGCGTCTGGAGGCGGCGCAGGTCGTCGATGTGGCGTGGGAAGTTGGAGCGGCGGGCATCGGCATCGGCGGCTATGGCTGAGCCCCGAATTGACGCCAGCACCCGAGGCCGGCGCCTTGCAGTCGGGATCGACCGGTGCCATGACCACGAGCGACGACGTTATTTCCAAAAGGACGACGAGCTTTTGAAGGTCAGCGGCTTGGAACTCGAGGTCGAGCGTCGTGGTCGGGGTCAGCCTCTGCTGGTGCTCTATGGTGAAGAGGCGCTGGAGCTGGAAGCGCCGGTCCTTACGGAGCTCGCCAAGGATTACGAGCTGATCATTCCCTCTCCGCCTGGCTTCGGCACGTCGGAACGGCCGGACTGGATCGAGTCGCCGGACGATATCGCTTACATCTATCTCGATCTCCTCGAGTCCCTGGGCCTGCGCGACGTGCCGGCGATCGGCTTTTCGTTCGGCGGCTGGCTCGCGCTGGAAATGGCGACCAAGGACGACAGCTTCTGTTCGAAGCTGGTGTTGGCGGACCCCTATGGCGTCAAGATCGGCGGGCCTGCCGATCGCGATATTCAGGACCCCTGGAACGTCCATCCCCGGAAGGCGGCCGAGCTCAAGTGGTTCGATCCGGAAAAAGGCAAACGCGATTTCGGTGCGATGCCGGAGCGCGAGCTCACCGTCGTCGCCCGCAACAACGAATCGTTTGCTCGCTTCTGCTGGGATCCCTGCCTGCACAATCCCAAGCTGAAGCGGCGGCTGCATCGCGTGCGGGTACCGACGCTTTTCGTTTGGGGCGAGCACGACGGCATCGTTACCCCCGACTACGGCAAGGCGTTCAGCCGGATGATTCCGCAGGCCGAGTTCGCTATCGTTAAACAAGCGGGACACTATCCGCACCTGGAGCAGCCCAGCGAGTTTCTGACGCTCGTGCAGGGGTTCCTGGCATAGCCGGATCGTTCTCAGAGGAGCCGGAATGGACGTTTGGCATTTTACCGAGATGCCTTACCCGCATCTGCCGCCCATCGACACGCTGAACAGCATGCGGGTGACGTTGCCGAGCCGGCACTACGATCCGAAGATCGGTGCCGACCTCTACAACCGGTATCTCGACGAATACATGATCGCCGATGATCTCGGTTTCCATCACATGGTCAACGAGCATCACCAGACCGCGACCTGCCTCGACGTTGCCGCGCCGCTGTCCGCGGCGATCCTGGCGCGCCAGACCAGAAAGGGCCGCATCTGCATTCTCGGCAATCCGGTCGCCAACCGCGGCGACCCGCTGCGCATCGCCGAAGAGATGGCGATGATCGACTGCATATCGCGCGGTCGGCTCGATGTCGGTTTCGTGCGCGGCGTGCCCTACGAAATCTTCGCAGCCAACACCAATCCGACGCAGACGGTCGAGCGCCTGTGGGAGGGCATCGACCTCGCGGTCAAGGCGTGGACCAGCCACGACGAGCCGTTCAACTTCGAAGGCCGCTTCACGCGCCGGCGCCTGGTGAACCTGTGGCCGCGACCCTATCAATCGCCCCATCCGCCGGTCTGGATCACCGGCTCGAGCGACTTCGACTCGATCAAGAAGGCCGCCGGCCGCGGCTACGTGTTCGCAACCTTTCTGCAACCGCATGAGAAGGTGAGGGCGCTGTTCGACGCCTATCGCAGCGCCTATCTCGATCAGGGCCTGCCCGGCGGCGGCGGCACCGCGTTCATGCCGCTGGTCTTTACCGGGGAAACCGAGGAAGCGGCCGAGGCCGGGGCGCGCGAGCTGATCTGGTACATGACTGCCAAGACCGAGCCGCAGTTTCGCAATCCGCCCGGTTACGTTCCGGTCGAGCTCAACGTCAAGGCGCTGCAGGGCGCATTTTCCGGCCGCACCGACGCCATGCGCGCGATGGGATTGGAGTTTCAGCGCGAGCAGGGCGTGGTGATGTACGGCACCCCGGACCAGGTGGTAAAGCAGGTCAGGCGCTTCTACGACCGGGTCGGCGGGTTCGACCACCTGCTGGTGATGCAGCAGGCGGGGTTCCTCGATCACGCGCGCACGGTGCACAGCATGACGCTCTTTGCCAAGGAGGTCTTGCCGCAGATCAGGGATCTCGCACGCACGCGGCCCAACAATGCAAAGGGCGCCGCGGAATGAGGGCATTCACGCCTAGTCTTATCGCCGCCATGCTGCTGCTGGGATCTCTTGACCAGGGCAGCGCCCAAACGCCGGGCGATTTCTTCAAAGGCAGGACCATCGACCTCTACATCGGCTACAGCGTGGGCGGGGGCTACGACGTCTATGCCCGAATGATCGCCAGGCACATGGGGCGGCACATCCCGGGCAATCCCACCGTCACTCCGAAGAACATGGAAGGAGCGGGCAGCATCCGGCTGGCGAACTGGCTCTATAACGTCGCGCCCAGGGACGGCACGGCATTCGGCACGGTTTCGCGCGGCGCCCCGTTCGACCCGCTGCTGGGGTCTCCGGCCACTCAGTTCGACGCGCGGGAGTTCAACTGGATCGGCAGCGCCAATAACGAGGTCAGCGTCTGCGTGGCGTGGCACGCGACCGGCATCGCCACGTTTCAGGATCTCCTGAGCAAAGAACTGGTCGTCGGGGGCAGCAGTGCGGCGTCCGACACCGATCAGTTTGCCAAGCTGCTCAACGCCCTGTTTGGAACGAAATTGAGGGTCGCGACCGGTTATCCCGGCGGCAACGAGATCAATCTCGCCATCGAGCGAGGCGAGGTGGGTGGACGCTGCGGCTGGTCCTGGTCGAGCGTCGTGGCGACGCACAAGCATTGGCTCGAGCAGAACCGGATCGCAGTTCTCATCCAGACCGCGCTGACCAAACATGCCGATTTGCCGGACGTCCCGCTTATCGCCGATCTCGCGAGGACCGAGGAACAGCGGCAGATCGTCCGGCTTATTTTCGCCCGCCAGATCATGGGCCGGCCCTTCATGGCGCCGCCCGGCGTTCCGCCGGAACGCGCCGACATCTTGCGCGACGCCTTCATGAGCACGATGAAGGACCCTCAGTTCCTCGCCGATGCCGAGAAAGCGAAGCTCGAAATCACGCCGGTCTCGGGTGCCGATATCGAGAAGCTGGTCAAAGAGGTCTACGGAACACCGAAGGAGACCGCCGCCAAGGCCGCTGCGATGATCAGATAACGCGTCCCGGCCATGGCTTTCGCTGCGCTCAACCCATCCTTGTGTCTTCTCCGCACCGCTACGGCCGCCTGGCGATAAAATCGATTTCGACCCGCGCTGCCTTGGCGAGCCCGGTCACGCCGATGCACGTGCGCGCGGGCCGCTTGTTGGGCGGGAAATACGACGCGTAGATCTTGTTCATGGTCTCGAATTCCCGCATGTCGATGAGGAAGGCCCGCGCCGAAACCACGTGCTCGAGGCCGAGACCGATCTCGGAAAGCACCAGCTTCAAATTGTCCATCACGCGGCGTGTCTGCGCTTCGATGCCGACCGGAAGCGGCTCGTCCTCATTGTCCGGGTTCTCCGGAATCTGCCCGGTGACGAAAACCCATCCGTCGGTTTCAACCGCGTGGCTGAAAGGCGCCACTGGAGCGGGAGCCCGATCGAGCATGTGGTGAATGATCGCACCCATAAACGCGTCTCTCCTTGCCGTTCTTTGTTGCCAATGCCGGTTGGGCATCGGAATCGAGAGTAGTTGTGTCAAGCAGCGGCGTCCAGGCACGCGCCGCGCCTTGTCGATGCATGGGGTTCTGGCTAGATTGTTCCTCAAAGCCGGACATAATCGAATTGGGAGAGCGGCATTCAGGGCAGGGTGGCGCGAGGCGACGCTTGCCGCGGCGAGGAACGGGCGCGTTGTGCGCTGAGGGAGATTGTCATGATTGCGGACCTGCGCGTGTTTGGACTGGCTGCGGCAGCCGCTGCCGGCGTCATGCTTGTTGCCGGCTGGCCGGCATTGGCGGCCGATGAAATCACGATCGGCGCGCCGCTTCCCCTCACCGGTGCGCTGTCGCCGGAAGGCGAGAAGCTCAAGATGGGATACGAGCTCTGGCTGGAAGAGCTCGAAAAGCGCGGCGGCATCAGCGTCGGCGGCGTGAAGCACAAGGTCAAGCTGGTCTATTCCGACTATCAGTCGCAGACGCCGCGGGCCGTGCAACTGGCCGAGAAACTGATCAGCAGCGACAAGGTCAACTTCCTGTTCTCGCCGTTCGGCTCGGGAGCGATCAAGGCCGCGAGTTCGGTGGCCGAGAAGTACGGCGTCCCGATGATGGCCTCAACCGCGTCGTCGAAGGAGGTCTACGATCAGAACTACAAGAACCTGTTCGGCCTCTACACCCCCAACGACACGCTCAGCGAGCCGATCGCGGCGCTGGTGAAAGCCAAGTTCCCCGACGTCACACGCGTCGCCATCCTCGCCCGTAACGACCTCTATCCGCTGGCGCTCGGCGGCGAGTTCAAGAAGTCGGCGGAGTCCCGTGGCCTGCAGGTGGTTTATTTCGAGAAATACACCATTGGTACGCTCGACCATGCCGCGGCCATCACGCAGATCGGGGCCGCCAAGCCCGACTGGATCGTGGCGACCGGCTACATCAACGATCTCATCCTGATCCGGCAGCAGATGGCGGACCAGAAGGTCGCGGCGAAGGTCATCACCGGGATCAACGGCCCGCAATATCAGGAATGGATCGACGCCGTCGGCGCGGTCGGCAATGGCGTCACCACGGCGAGCTGGTTTCATTCCTCCGTCCGCTACAAGTCCGACGACCTGTTTGGCGACACCCAGAACTTCGTCAAGCTGTTCACCGCGAAATACAAGTCCGAGCCCGATTTCACCCAGGCGTCCGGCTCTGCCATCGGCGTCATCCTGCAGATGGCGATCGAGAAGGCCGGCACGCTCGATCGCGACAAGGTGCGAAGCGTCCTGGCCAACACCGAGTTCAAGACGTTCTTTGCTCCGGTGAAGTTCGGTCCCGACGGCCAAGCCAATTCCTACACGCCGCCGATCTTTCAGATTCAGGACAAGAAGGTGGTCGTGATCTATCCCGATGTGATCAAGCAAGCCGACCTGCAGCCCGTGGCTGGACGCTGATGTCGTGGCTGTGACGCCTCAAGCTCGCCGATGGCCATTCCGAGGCGCCGCAGCGCAGGCAAGTCTACGCAGCCTGTGTAAGCTTGACTGCGTGCGGCTCCCGCGCTTCCGCTCGTGCCTCGGAATGACGGCCGAGGGATGACGGATAAGGCAAGGGCGGGGGTAGTCGGTGCTCTACGTTCAGGTGCTGGTGAACGGGCTGGTGCTGGGTGGCCTCTACAGCTGCATCGCCGTCGGGTTCTCGCTCGTCTGGGGCGTTCTCAATGTCATCAATATCCTGCACGGATCATTGATCATTCTCGGATCCTACGCGGCCTTCTTCGCCTATCAGTACCTCCATATCAATCCGTTCCTGTTCGTGCCGGTGGCGGCGCTGCTCCTGTTCTGCCTCGGCTACGCAGTACAGCTCGTGTTCATCAATCGGGTCATGGGCAGCCCGGTCCTCATCACGCTGACGCTGACCTTCGGCCTGAACCTGTTGCTCTACAATTTGATGATTCTCGCGTTCAAAGCGGATTTCCGCAAAGTCACTCTGTCGCCGCCGCTCGGATCCATCAATCTGGGCGGCGTCATCGTGCCGATCGATCGCTTGATCAGCATGGGCTTTGCCCTTGCCCTGGTCGGGCTGTTGTACGGCCTGCTGCGCGGATCGCGGATCGGGCGCGCGATCGTCGCCGTGCGCATGGACCGGGAAGCAGCACAGCTGATGGGCGTAAATGTCAAGCGCATCTACGCCATCACCTTCGGCCTCGGCGCGGCCATGGCCGGCGCCGCCGGTAGCCTGTTCAGCGTCATGTTCCCGATCTCGCCGGAAACCGCGAATGCTCTCCTGGGCAAGGCATTCGTGATCTGCGTCCTGGGCGGATTGGGCAGCGTGCCCGGGGTGATGGTCGGCGGCCTGACGCTCGGCATCATCGAAAGCTACTCCGCCCTGTTCTTCGGGCCGGAATATTCCGTCACCATCTCGTTCACGCTGTTGATCCTGCTGCTGATGTTTCGCCCCACCGGGATCATGGGACGGCGAGGCTACCAATGATGCGCGTGCTCGCGTTCGCCATTGCGGTTGTGCTGGTGATGCTGCCGGCGCTGGCGGACAATTACCTGCTGCGCGTTGCGACCACGATGTTGATGTACAGCGCGCTGGCGCTGGGCTGGAATTTCATCGGCGGCTTTGCCGGCTATCCATCCTTCGCCACGGCCGCCTTTTTCGGCCTCGGCGCCTATGCCAGCGGGGTGCTGCAGACCAAGGGGGTGCCGATGCCGGCAGCGTGGGCGCTAGGCGGCGCGATCGTCGCCGTGTTCGCAGCCGCGCTCGGCCGCGCCATCCTGCATCTGCGTGGGCACTACTTCGCCATCGCAAGCCTCGTGGTCGCCGAGGTGCTGCGCGAGATCACCAACTCGGCGACCGATCTGACCGGTGGCGGCATGGGATTGAACCTGCCGGTCCTGTCGCTGGACGTGACCGCTCAGGCGCGCCTGTTCTACTACGCCATGTTCGTCGCCGCCGCGGCGGCGCTCGCGACGACCGCGCTGGTCGCCCATAACCGTCTGGGATTCGGATTGCGCTGCATTCAGCAGAACGAAGACGCGGCGATCATGCTCGGGATCAACACCCTGCGCTACAAGGTCGTGGCCTTCGTCCTGTCGGCGGTGTTTCCGGGCGTGTGCGGCGGCATCTACGCGTCCTGGGTCAACTACATCGATCCGACCGATGTCTATGACGTTCTCCTGTCGGTGAAGCCGATCGTCATGGTTCTCCTTGGCGGCGTCGGAACGGTGATGGGCGGCGTTTACGGGGCGGTCCTGTTTCTGCTGATGGAGGAACTGGTCTGGCGTAACCTCCTGCAATTCCATGCCGGGCTGCTCGGGATCATCGTGGTGTGTCTCGTGCTGTTCCTGCCGCACGGGCTGCGCGGGGCCGGATGGGCGAAGCTGTGGCGGCGGCGGCGAACCGGAGAGGCGGCACCATGACCGCCATGCTGCGGCTCATCAACGTATCCCGCCGCTTCGGCGGGCTGGTCGCCGTCAACAACGTCTCGTTCGAGTTGCGGGCGGGTGAAATCGTCGGCCTGATCGGCCCGAACGGCGCCGGCAAGACGACGCTGGTCAATCTCATTACTGGCGTGCATCGGGCCGGAGCGGGCGAGATCTGGTATGGCAGCGAGCGCATCGATCGCCTGCCGCCGGATCGCATTGCCCGGCGCGGCATTGCGCGCACGTTCCAGGTCGTGCAGCCGTTCCCGCTCATGACCGTGCTGGAAAACGTCACGGGCGGCGCGCTGTTCGCCGGCGGCGTGCCGACGATTCGCGCGGCCAAAGAAAAAGCCATGGAGCATCTCACGTTCACCGGGCTTTCCCACCTCGCCGAGCGGCCGGCATCGGCGCTCACGCTGGCGAACCGCAAGCGCCTCGAGCTCGCCAAGAGCCTCGCCACCAATCCGCAGCTTCTGCTGCTGGACGAGGTCAATGCCGGGCTCAATGCGGCGGAGATCGATGCCGCGCTCGATCTGATCCGTGCCATCGCCGAGCGCGGAATCACCATCATGCTGATCGAGCACGTCATGAAGGTGGTGCTCAAGGCGACGAGCCGGGTGTTGGTGCTGCATCATGGGGAGCTGATTGCCGACGATACGCCCGGCAACGTCACCCGCGATCCGCGCGTGATCGAGGCCTATCTGGGATCCAAATTCGCCGCGCGGTACGGGTCGCTGGCGCCATGAGCCTGCTGTCGGTCGAAAATGTCACCGCCGGATACGGCGACGTGCAGGTGCTGTGGGGTGTCGATCTGCGCGTCGAGCAGGGCGAGATCGTGTCCCTCATCGGTTCGAACGGGGTGGGCAAGAGCACGCTGTTGCGGACCATTTCCGGGCTCCTGCCGACGCGGAGCGGACGCATCACGCTTGGCGATGCCGACATCGGCGAGCTTCCACCCGATCAGGTCGTGGCGGCGGGCATCATTCACGTCCCGGAAGGACGGCGGCTGTTCGCAGCGATGAACGTGCGTGACAACCTCCTGATGGGCGCCTACCACCGGCGCGACGGGACGCCCGCCATCCGCCGCGATCTCGACTTCGTGTTCGGGTTGTTCCCGCGCCTGTATGAGCGTCGCCTGCAGGACGCCTCGACGCTCTCCGGCGGGGAACAGCAGATGTGCGCGATCGCCCGCGGGCTGATGGCCGCGCCCCGGCTCCTGATGATCGACGAATTGTCGCTCGGGCTGGCGCCGCGAATCGTCGAAGAGCTCAGCGCCGCGCTGTTGAAGATCAACGCGACCGGCCTGTCGATGCTGGTGGTGGAGCAGGACGTGCTCACCGCGCTCGACCTGTCGCACCAGGCGTTCGTGATGGTGTCCGGGCGCGTCACGCTGAGCGGTCCGTCGAAAAGCCTTGCGGACAACCCCTTCATCAGGGAAGCCTATCTGGGGATCGCGTCCGTTGCCGGGGTTACACCATGACTGGAAAATCCATCGACTACTACGACTCCATGTCGTCGCCGTGGACGTATCTCGGGCACTTGCGGTTCGAGGACCTGTGCCGCCGCTTCGGCCTGACCATCAATCACAAACCGATGGATCTGTTGAAGGTCTGGTCGGTGTCCGGCGGCCTGCCGTTGCGCGAGCGCGCGAAGCAACGGCAGGCCTATCGACACCAGGAACTAAGGCGTTGGCGCGAGTTGCTGGGCGTACCCTGCAATCTGGAGCCCGCCTACCATCCGGTGGCCGACCGGCGGGCCTGCTATCTCGCCATCGCGGCGATGCGGCACGGGCTTGATTGGAGCCGGTTGAGCTACGCGCTGCTGCGGGCGGTCTGGGTGGAGGAGCGCAACATCGCTGACCACGAGACGCTGGCGGCGATCGCCACGGAAAACGGCATGGACGGAAAGGCGCTGCTGGCAGCGACGGAGGACGACACCGTCAAGGGCGAGTACCAGGCGAACACCGATGAAGCCATCGCAATCGGCGTCTTTGGCGCGCCCTCCTATGTTTTCGAAGGCGAGCTGTTCTGGGGCCAGGACCGCCTGCAGATGCTCGAATGGCGGTTGACGCAGAAGCTGGGGCCGCCGGCAGCGGCGGCGTCGAACGGCTGAAGTCGCCAGAGGCTATTGCTTATTCGGATATCCGCCGCAGGAACGGGCGCCCTGCCCGAACATCTCCTCACATTCCTCCCGCGTGACCGGTCCGCGGCTGATCACCTTGGCGAGCAGATAGTCCGCTATGGCCTCGATCTCGCGCTTCTGCAGCGTCGTTGTTGGAGGCGGGGAGGGCCGTTGCGCGCCGAGTTCCGCCTCGGTCACGCCGTAGCAACGTTTGTCCGTGTAGGCGAGGTCGTCGTAGTGCGGCATCGGCGTTCCCGGCCGTCCGCACATGATCACCTCGATCAGCTGATCGCGGTTGAGGAAGCTTTGCCGCAGGTTCGCCGCGCCGCCGTTGGATTGCGGCTCGCCCGCCCCGTCGGCGGCCCAGCCATGGCAGTACGAACATTGCGCCTTGTCGTGGTACAGGCGCCGTCCGTAGGCGGTGGGGTCGGCGGGCTGTGCCGCCAGCGCGGCGATCGTGGCGGCGAGCGCAGCGGCGGCGATCAGTGCGGTGTCGCGCGGATGTGACATGATCCTCATTGTTCTCCTCGCCCCTGGGGATCGCGGTCATGACGGGGCGCATGTTCGCCCGACCCGGGCTCATATATCATGCCGCGCATGCGCCGCCTCCGTCCTTGCCCGGTTTTCCGAACATGACGCGCTATCGCGCGCTGACGCTCATGGCCTGTGTCGTGGGATTTCTGCCGGCATGCGCGTCGGTGGCCCTTGCGCAGGAGCGGCCGACCCGGGTCGAGGTGTGGGACCTCAAGCTCGGCAGCGCGGTCGAGGCGTTGCCCGATGGCTTTGCCGAATATGCCTGCGGCTCGAATGGTGGTCCGCCTGGGGTGCCGCTCGGCAGCTGGCGTGAATTTCGCCGCTGCCGCGCAGAGCCCGACGGCCGCCACGAGGTCTATTTCCGCTACGACGACGAACTGGAATACTGGGCAAGAGCCAACAACTTCTACCACCGAGGTGGAGCAGTTCTCCGGCACCAAGGTCTACGGTTTCCCGGTGGTGCTCTCGGCGCTGTTCGACGCCGGCGGCGTGCTCGTGGGGGTGCGGATCGTCAGCGATCCGCGCGATCCTTCGCGTCGGCGCGAAGAGGCCTACGCGTTGCGCAACTTCATCACCGCGCGTTTCGGTCGCGACGGCTGGGACTGCATCGACCATTCCCTCGCCGAAGGCGAGACGGCGGTGTTGCGTACCTTCATCAAGCAGGACTGCCGCAAGACCATCGACGGGGTCGGCGTCGCCACACTGCAGACGCGCTATCTGCGAAAGAAGGGTCAGAGCCAGTACGACCCCCGCACCGACCGGGAGACCGACGGCCAGTTCGAAAGCCACGTGCGGTTCGAGTTGACGAAGTGATTCTCCACCGTGCAGCCTTAGATACTGAGCGTTGCTGTTAAGGGCCGTTCCTCGCAGGCAAGACCAATCCGCCGTCATTCCGGGGTGTCGCGAAGCTCGGTCCCCGGAATGAAGGGTTGGTCCGGCGCGGATAGACGCCTAGACGCGCGTTTGCTCTACAGCCCAAACACCCAGATCACCGTCGCCTGCGAGGCGGTCCGCATCTCCGGCGAGCGGCTCAGCTTGTTCTTGGCGTTGCGCCACAGGCCGGAGGCGATGGCGATATATTGCTTGCCGTCGACCGAGTAGGTCATCGGCGGCGCGTTGAAGCCGGTGCCGACGTTGATCTTCCACAATTCATCGAGTGTCTGGTCGTCGAGCGCGACGATGGTGCCGTCGAGCAACGCGGTCACCACGATGCCACCGGCGGTGGTGAGCACGCCGGCCGAGTTGGGATACGGCAGGTCCTTGCGCGCTTTCTGCTCGCCGGTGGCAGGATCCACCAGCACGATGCTGCTGGTGAGCCGCTCCGGATTGACGTAGGTGCCGCCCGCGAATTTGCCCTTCACGTGCGCGCTGTGGTCGGGCGTGATGTCGGAGCAGCCTTCGACGCTCGGGATGTAGAGCGTCTTGGTCTTCGGGCTGTAGGACGATGGCCAGTAATTGTTGCCGCCGGACTGATCGGGGCACACGCGCCGCGTCACCTTGTCCGCGTTGACGTTCGCCGGTTCGGCGTAGATCTGGAGATCCTTGTTCGGGTCGTAGTCGACCGGCTTGCCGGTCTTCGGATCGATGCCCTTGGTCCAGGTGACCTTGCCGACGTACTGCCCGGCTTTGAGAAACTGGCCGTTCAAACGATCGAAGGTGTAGTTGAAACCGTTGCGGCCGGGATGGGTGAGGATCTTGCGGTCCTCGCCGTTCACCTTGGTATCGATGAGAATATGCGTGCCGGTCTCGTCGTAATCGCGGCTGTCGTTCGGCGTGTACTGGAAGTACCACTCCATTTTCCCGTTCGCGACGTTGAACGCGATCGCGCTGTTGGTGAACAGGTTGTCGCCGGGCCGGTACGATGCATCGTAGCCGGGCACGGGATTGCCCGACCCCCAATAGGTCAAGTTGGTCTGCGGGTCATAGGAACCGGTGACGTAGAACGCGCCGCCGCCGGTCTGCCAGGCGTTGTTCCTGTCCTTCCAGGTTTCGCTGCCGGGCTCACCGGGCGCAGGGATGGCGAAGGTCTTCCATTTCACGTTGCCGGTTTTCGGATCGAGCGACACGATCCAGTCGCGCACGCCCTGGTCGCCGCCGGAGGCGCCGACGATGATGTCGTCCTTCAGCGCCAGCGGCGCCGAGGACAGCTCCACCTCCGGCTGATCGTTCAGGTTCTTGTCCCAGACGATCTTGCCGCTGTCCTTGTCGGTTGCAATGACGCGGCCGTCCTTGCCGGTGGTCGAGATGACGAGGTTGCCCCACAATGCGACGCCGCGGATGCGGCCGTATTTCTCCTGGCCGGGATCCATCTTCCACAGGATGCGGCCTTGGGTGCCGGAGCGAACGTCGATCTTGTAGACCGCGCCCCAGCCGTCGACGACGTACATGAAACCGTCCTCGACCAGCGGCGTCGCCTCCAGCGCCTCGTTGGGCGAGGTTCCGCCGATCGCGATGGCGAACAAGAGCTTCATGTTCTTGATGTTCGACTTGTTGATCGTCTCGAGCTTGGAGAAGCGCTGCGCGCTGTAGTCGTGATGGACCATGAGCCAGTTGTGCGGCTCGGGATTGAGCAGACGCTCGAACGTGACATCGGCCGCGTGCAGCGGGGCCGCGCTCGCCAGCAGCGCGCCGGCAAGCGCAGTCGGGGCGGCCGTGGATTTCAGGTTCATTGTTGTCTCCCTATTCCAAATTCGATTTTGTCTCGTCACCCCATCACAACTTGTCGTCCCCGCGAAGCGGGGACCCAGGGTGCCTCGCACGACGGCCTCAGGAATGCTGGATCCCCGCTTGCGGGGGGATGACGGCGCGGCGAGTTACAAGCCGAACACGAACAGCATGGTCGCGTTCTTGGCCAGGTTCTTCAATTCCGGCGAATTGGCGATCCGGCCGATCTGGTTGCGCGTGAGGCCAGTGGCGATGGCGATGTACTGCTTGCCGTCGACCGCATAGGTGATGGGATGGGCATTGATGCCGGTGCCGACATTGATGCTCCACAGTTCCTCCAGCGTCTCGTCGTCGAGAGCGACGATGGTGCCGTCGAGCAGCGCGGTCACGATCAGGCCGCCGGCGGTCGCGAGCGCGCCTGCCGCGTTCGGATAAGGCATCTCCTTGCGTTTCTTGACCTCGCCGGTAGCGGGATCGAGCACGACGAGGCCGCTCAAGCCACGGCCGTCATAGGCGAACTTGCCGCCGTCGAACCGCCCGCGTACATGGGCGGTCTGGTCGCGCGTCACCGACGTGCAGGCCTCGAGCTCCGGGATGTAGAGGAGGGAGGTCCTACGGCTGTAGGCCGCCGACCAGAAATTGTTGCCGCCCGGCACGCCCGGACAGAAGCTGCTCGTTTCGCCGGTCAGGATCTTGCCGATCGGATCGGCATAGGTCTGGAGGTCTTTGGCCGGATCGTAGTCGAGCGGCTTGCCGGTCTTCGGGTCGATGCCCCTGGTCCAAGTCACCTTCGACACGTAGGGCGTGGCCTTGAGGAACTGGCCGCTCCAGCGATCGAAGCTATAAGCGAAGCCGTTGCGCGCGGCTCTCGTCACGATCTTGCGGTCCTCGCCGTTCACCTTCGTGTCGATGAGGATGTGGCTGCCGCTCTCGTCGTAGTCCATCGTGTCGTTCGGCGTGTACTGATGGTACCAGCGGATCTTGCCGTTCGCCGCGTCGATCGCGAGCACGCTGTTGGTGTAGAGATTGTCGCCGGGCCGGTAGGAGGAATTGTATTTCGGCGCCGGGTTGCCCGCGCCCCAATAGGTGATGTTGGTGTCGGGGTCGTAGGAGCCGGTGACGTAGAAGGCGCCGCCGCCGGTCTGCCAGGCATTATGCTTGTCCTTCCAGGTCTCGCTGCCGGGTTCGCCGGGGGCGGGCACGGCGTAGGTCTTCCACATAACGTTGCCGGTCTTGGCGTCGAGCGCGACCAGCCAGTTGCGCACGCCCTGGTCGCCGCCCGAGGCCCCGATAATGATCTTGTCTGCAAGTGCAAGGGGAGCCGCGTTGAGCGTCATGTCCGGCTGGTCGCGCAGGTTCCTGTCCCAGACGATCTTGCCGGTCTCCTTGTCGGTCGCGATGACGCGCCCGTCGTGGCTGGTCACGGAGACGACGAGATTCCCCCACAGCGCGACGCCGCGGTTGCGGTCGATCTTTTCTTGGCCCGGATCCATCTTCCACAGGATGCGGCCCATGGTGCCCGAGCGCAGGTCGATCTTGTAGACCACGCCCCAGGCATCGACCATGTACATAAAGCCGTCGTCGACCAGCGGCGTCGCCAGGAGATTTTCGTTCGCCGATGTGCCGCCCAGCGCCACGGCGAAGGCGAGCTTGAGATTTCTCACGTTCGACCTGTTGATCGTGTCGAGCGGCGAAAAGTGCTGCGCGCCGTAGTCGCGATGGTGCATGAGCCAGTTGTGCGGCTCGGGATTGCGCAGGCGTTCGAAGGTGACGTCGGCCGTGCGCGCCTGCGGCGTGGCGGCCAGCAGCGTGCAAGCAACCGCGGCCGGAGCCGCGATCGATTTCATTTTCATGGGAATTACAGTCCGAACACGAACAGCACGGTCGCGTTCGACAACGTCTTCATCTCGGGCGAGCGCGCGAGCTTGGCCCGGCCGACCACGCCGATGCCGGACGCAATGGCGATGTATTGCTTGCCGTCCACCATGTAGGTCATGGGCGGCGCGACGAAACCCGAGCCGACGTTGATCTTCCACAGTTCCTCCAGCGTCTGGTCGTCGTACGCCAGGATCGTGCCGTCGAGCAGCGCCGTCACGATGATGCCGCCGGCGGTCGCAAGCACGCCGCTGTGATTGCCGTATGGGAGCTCCTTGCGCAGCTTGAACTCGCCCGAGGCCGGATCGACCACGCTAAGGGAGCCCGTGATCCGCTCCTCGTTGACGTAGTTGCCGCCGCCGAATTTTCCCTTCACGTGCGCGGTCGGGTCCGGCGTGACGTTGGCGCAGCCTTCGTTGCCGCCGATATAGAGCAGTCGCGTCTTCTGGCTGTAGGCCGGCGGCCAGAAATTGGTGCCGCCATGCACGTCGGGGCAGGCATTCTTGAGCACGTCGGTGCCGCCCTTCCAGGGCAGCGCGAAGTTCTGCACGTCTTTGGCAGGATCGTAGTCGACCGGTTTTCCGGTCTTGGGATCGATGCCCTTGGTCCAGGTGACCTTGGCGGCATATTGCACCGCCTTGAGGAACTGGCCGTTCTGCCGGTCGACGGTGTAGTTGAAGCCGTTGCGGTTGGCGTGCGCGAGCAGCTTGCGGTCCTCGCCGCCGACTTTGCCGTCGATGATGATCTGCGAACCGCTCGAATCGTAGTCGCGATTGTCGTTGGCCGTGTGCTGGAAGTACCACGCGATCTTGCCGGTCGCGGCGTCGAAGGCGATCGTGCTGTTGGTGAAGAGGTTGTCGCCGGGCCGGTAGGCGGAGTTGTAGCGCGGTGCGGGATTGCCCGAACCCCAATAGGTCAGGTTGGTCGCAGGATCGTAGGAGCCCGTCACATAGAACGCACCGCCGCCGGTCTGCCAAGCGTTGGCTTTGTCCTTCCAGGTTTCGCTCCCGGCCTCGCCCGGCGCCGGCACCGCGAAGGTCTTCCATTTGAGCTTGCCGGTCTTGGCATCGAGCGAGGCGATCCAGCAGCGCACGCCGTTGTCGCCGCCCGAGCCCCCGACAATGACCTCGTCCTTGAGCGCTAGCGGCGCCGCCGTGATCTCCATGCCCTCCTGATCGAGCAGGTTGGTATCCCACACGATCTTGCCGGTCTCCTTGTCGGTGCCGATGACGCGGCCGTCGAGGCCGGTGACCGAGATGACGAGGTTACCCCACAGCGCCACGCCGCGGTTGCGATCGGGCTTCTGCTGGCCGGGATCCATCTTCCAGAGAATGCGGCCTTGCGTGCCGGAGCGCACGTCGATCTTGTAGACCACGCCCCAGACGTCAGTGATGTACATGAAGCCGTCTTCGACCAATGGCGTCGCCTCGACATATTCGTTGGGCGAGGTCCCGCCGAGCGCAACCGCGAAGGCGAGCTTCAGGTCCTTGGCGTTCGACTTGTTGATCTTGTCGAGCGACGAGAACCGTTGCGAGTTGTAGTCATGGTGATTCATGAGCCAGTTTTGCGGCTCCGGATTGAGCAGACGCTCATAGGTGACGTCCGCGGCGTGCGCGCCCGAAATGCCTAGCGCCGCAACAGCGCAACCAAATGCCGCGAGCGTGCTGGATGGTCCGGCCCGGCCGCCGCGCGCATTGCAGCCTTTAGGTGATGTCTTCACGGTCGCCTCCCTGAGTTCTCTTGTTGATCAAGACTAGCTCGCTGGCCCCCGGCGTGACAATGGTCGGCGCGGGAGGCAGGGCTCGCTGTCGGCTTGCAGTTTGACGATCGGCGGGCTTGACTGTCGACGTCGCAATCTTCGTACCGACCAGCGACGATGGGACACGGCCGGCGTGCCGCTGCCGTCTAACGGGGTAGCCCCACAATCCAGTTGCGGCGCAGGAGCGAGATGATGAGCGAGGCGGGCGAGGGGAGCGGTCACGGTTGCGGTTGCCCTGCTGCCGAACGGTCGACCCGGCGCACGTTTCTGACCGCGATGTCGGTTCTTGGACTGGATCTGGCGGCCGAAGCCGTCCCGGCTTGGGCAGAGCCGGCGAGCGAGCGGCCCAAGGAAGGCGATGTCTTTGTCGCCATCGATGCCGACAAACCGGACGCTCTTGAACCCAAGGATATTCCCGTCGGTGGACCACCGGTCCTGGCATGGCCGATGGATCCATCCAGCAATACCGTTCGCAAGGAGTCGCGCCTCAACAAAGTCCTGCTGGTGCATCTGGATCCTTCGACGCTGGTCGGGTCGACCAAGGATCGCGCCGCCGAGGGCGTCGTCGGCTATTCCGCGATTTGTCCGCATGCCGGCTGCGAGGTGAACGGCTGGCTCGCGGACCAGCAGATTCTCGAATGCTCCTGCCACTATTCGCATTACAATCCGCGCGAAGCCGCGGCGGTGATCGACGGGCCTGCGACCCGCTCCCTGGCGGCGCTGCCGCTCAAGATCGTGGAGGGAAAGTTGGCCGTCGCCAAACCGTTCACTGGTCGCGTCGGTATCGTTCCAACCTGACGGCTGCCGCGCGGCACGCCGGAAACGTGATCGGAGGAGTCATCGCCAGTCAGGCATCGAAGCAGACCCAACCCGATGCATCGTGCTCGGGGAAAAAGAGAAAGAGCAGGAGGAAACGTCATGACAATGGCCAAGGTTCTCATGCGCAGCGTGGGTGTCGCCGCCGTGCTCGCAGCAGCTGGAATCCCGTATGCGTCGGCGCAACAGATGATCGCACCGGCCTCGGCCACGCCTACGCCGGGACCGATGCCGGACATCCTGCAGAAATATGCGCCGGTCACCGCCGAGCGGCTGAAAAAGCCGGAGGACGGCAACTGGCTGATGTTCCGCCGCACCTACGATGGTTGGGGTTACAGCCCGCTCGCGGACATCACGCCGGAGAATGTGGGCCGCCTGCAGCCGGTCTGGAGCTTCGCCACCGGCCAGATCGAGGGCCATCAAGCGCCGCCGATCGTGAACAACGGCGTGATGTTCGCGGCGACGCCCGGCAACCAGCTGCTCGCGCTCGAAGCCAAGACCGGCAAAGTGCTGTGGCGTTACAAGCGCCCGTTCCCCGAAGACATGGTTCCGTTGCATCCGACCAATCGCGGCGTCGGTCTTTATGGCGACAAGGTCTTTTTCGCCGCGGCAGAGGCGGTGCTGGTGGCGCTCGACGCCAAGACCGGCAAGGAGGTCTGGACCGCGAAAGTCGACGACTACAAGAAGGGCTACTACATGTCGCTGGCGCCGCTCGTCATCGATGGCAAGGTGCTGCTGGGCGCCTCGGGCGGGGAGGTGGGCGTGCGCGGCTTCCTTGCCGCGTTCGATGCCGAGACCGGCAAGGAGCTTTGGAAGACGTATACGGTCCCTGCGCCCGGCGAGCCCGGAAGCGAAACGTGGCCGGCGGGCGGCGATCATTACAAGCGCGGCGGCGGCTCGATCTGGGTGACGGGCACCTACGACCCCGACACCAACCTCACCTTCTGGGGCACCGGCAATGGTGGGCCTTGGTTCGGAGATCAGCGGCCGGGCGACAATCTCTATACCAGCTCCGTGGTCGCCTTCGACGCCACCACCGGCGCGATCAAGGGACATTTCCAGTATCACCCCAACAACTCCTGGGACTGGGACGAGGTCTCGCCGCCGATCGTCGTCGACTATCAGCGCGATGGGAAAACCGTGAAGGGTCTCGTCAACGTCGCGCGCAACGGCTACCTCTGGCAACTCGAACGCACCGACGGCAAGATCAACTTCATCGCCGGTCAGCCCTTTGTGCGGCAGAACGTCTTCAAGAGCCTCGATCCCAAGACCGGGCGACCGGATATCGATGAGGCGCGCAAGCCCGGGACAGGCAAGACCGCCGAGTTCTGCCCCAGCCTGTGGGGCGGCAAGGACTGGCCGCCGGTTGCCTACAGTCCGCAGACGCGGATGATGTACATTCCCGCCAACGACAACCTGTGCACCGAACTGGCCGGCGAGCCGGTCAAATATGTGCAGGGCGAACGCTACATGGGGGTGGCGAAGAACGTTCTGAAGATGGTCGCCGGTGTCCGACCACATCGGCGAGCTGCAGGCGTGGGACCTCGATACCGGCAAGAAGGTCTGGACGACCAACCTGCCGTCCTTCAACTGGGGTCCTCTGCTTGCGACCGGCGGCGGACTTCTGTTCGCTGGCGGCACCAACGACCGCATGTTCCGCGCCTTCGACGCCAAGAGCGGCAAGATCCTGTGGGAATTCCCGACGGGCTCTGGGGTGGCCGCTGTGCCGGTGTCGTTCCAGGTCGATGGCAAGCAATACATCGCGGTCCAGTCGGGCTGGGGCGTCGACCCGGCGAAGATGCAGGCACGCATGAACCTGATCTTCCCCGGCCAATATCCGGAGGTGCCGCAGGGCGGCGCGATCTGGGTTTTCGCGGTGAAGTGAGGGCCTTTCCCTCGGTCTCGGGGCCGGAAGACATTCGCCGGCCCCGGCATCCGGAGGAAATGGAGCCAGCCGCCGCCGGACCTGCTACGGGATAGGCAACAACGGCTTTTTCCCGGCGTGCAGCTGCATGTCGACCGCGGTGAGGAGCGCCGCCGTGCCCGCATAGTTGCCCATCAGCATGACCAGCTCGACGAGCTTGGTCGGCCCGAACAACGCCTTCGCCTTTGCGAAGGTCTCCGACTTGACCTTGTGGTCGCGGAAGATCTGCCGACCGAGCTCGATTACCGTCGCGTCGGTCTCGTCAAGACCCGCAATGCTCTTGCGGTGCTTGATCACCTCGATGACAGCAGGTTCGATACCTTCCTTCAGAGCTTCCGGCTCATGCGCAACCCATTCGAACTGGCTGTCCATCTCGCGCGCGGTGGTGAGGATCGCGATCTCGCGCACGCGGGGGGTGAACCCGGCCTCGAAGCGCAGATAGCGGTTGAGTGCCCGCGTGTGCTCGGCGGTATTCGGACTGTAGAGCTGGATGCCGCTTGGACCCTGCAGACCGGCGATCGACGCGCCGGGTGCCGATGCCTGGTCGTAGTGCTTCCTGCCCAGCTCGCTCAGATCCTCACGCTTGGGCAAAGGGAGGCGAAATCCCGAACTGGGGTCGATATCCGATGGCATTGTGGCGTTCATGGTTGCGGGCGAATTGGCCTGGGTCAAGGCCGCCCGCGCGGCAAGCACCACAGCAGCCGCGCAAACGAGGGGAATGACAACCGAGAGGAGGCGCGGCCAGCCCGTTCCCATTGAAGGCGCGCTTTGAGGATTCCGTTACCGGAATGAAATGCGCCAAGCGTTCTTGAACGCCGGCCAGGGCCTCAGTGGATACCGGCGGTAAATGCCGTAGTGCAACAGAAGGCGGTCCAAGAACTGCACGTCCGTATCTCCCAGTGTCTCTGCAACCTAAACGCCAAACCAGAGAGCTTGTTCCGCTCCCGGAGTTGGGCCAGACGGTCGACAAACTCCCTGTCTCAGCGGCCGGCGCCTCCCGGCGGTCCGTTTCAGCAACGGACACCGGCCACGAAGCGCATGACTACCACCGCTGTGTTTCCGTTTGATGTCGCGGCACGCGATTGCATCCGCAGCTATCATCTTTCGGATGCAGGGACGGGGCGGACGGCATCCAACCGCCTAGCGCTGGTAATTCCAAAAGGAATTGGGGTCGGCGCGCCGTTGCTGCCCGCGGCTACGCTGCCCATAGTCCCACTGCGGTGTCGCGCGCCAGGGATCGCGCGACCAATCCTGGTAGGCGAAGGGGCGCTCGTAGCTCGTGGGGGCGGCGGCGTTGCAGTTGGTTCGAGCAGCGCCGTCTTCCCGGTCGCGCTTGGCATAGGTGCTTTTCGCGCGACACCAGCCGATACTGGGGCATCGATGATCTTGCCCTTGGGATCCACGCGGAAGCACCTCGCGGCAGCGAGGTCGAACGGAAATCTTGCCGCCTCTGTCACCTGCGCGATCGTTCGGCCCACCAAGCCCGGAGTGTCCGACTTACCTTTGGGCCTAACCGTTCGATGATGCCTGCAAGAAAACAGAACGGCGCAGTTGCGCCGTGGAACCATTACAGCCGTGTTCCGTTATTTCCGCGATCTTTGCAGGAGGAAGCAATGAACGGTCTCATTTATCTCATCGGCCTCATCGTGGTCATCTTGGCGATCCTTTCGTTTTTCGGCCTGCGTTAAAGGGGGCGCAGATGGTCGATCAGCCCCCCTTCCGACGCGACGCCGTGGCCGCTCCCGTCTACATCGCCTGGGGAGCTGTGATCGCCGGCGCGATCGCCGCATCTGCCCTGACCTTCGTTCTCATCACATTCGGCGCAGCGATCGGCCTTGCGATCGCTTCGCCATCCGCGACCTGGCGCGATACGTCGGTCGCGCTCGCCCTATTGTCGGGGCTCTGGCTTCTGCTCACTGCAGTCGCGAGCTTCGCCCTCGGGGGATATCTCGCCGGCCGGCTGCGGACGACCTGGGACACCGCCACTGCCGAAGAGGTCGAATTCCGTGACGGCATCCATGGCATTCTCGTGTGGGGGCTGGCGATCATCATTGGAGCCACGCTGGCGTGGGGTGCGGTGCGCGCCGCGGCCCCTCAGGCCGCCAGCAATGCCCTCGCGCCGACCGCTGCGACAGCCGAGCCATTGCTCGCATTCGAACTTGACCGGCTGTTTCGCGCCGACCGGCGCGCCGGCGAGGCGGTCGAGCCGGATATCCGTGCGCAGGCTGCGAGGATCATCACCACCAGCCTCGGGCATGCGGACATGGCCGCCGAGGACCGGGCCTACCTCGTTCGCATGGTGATGGCGCGAACCGGGTTGGCCCAGCCGGATGCCGAGCGTCGGGTGACCGAGGTGATTGCGCAGGCCCGCCGCGCCATCCGACGCGCGCGCGCCAACGCCGTGATTCTGGCGTTCATGGCGGCGGCCTCGCTTTTGGCGGGAGCAGCGGTGGCATGGTTTGCCGCCGGCTTCGGCGGCCGTCATCGCGACGGCGAGCCGCTTCCGGCCTTCTGGCTCAATCGGCCGGGCGTGCCGGTCAGGGGTATGCCGTAGATCAGGGAACGCGGCGGGACGACCGCATCAGACCGCGGGCAGAACCGTCCCCCGACATTCCCCGAAGCCGATCGTCGCAAAGCCTTCACGCCGACACTGCGCGCGCATGATCACCGTATCGCCGTCCTCCAGGAAGCGGCGACTCTCGCCCGATGCCAGCGCGACCGGTTGCCGGCCGCCCGCGGAGATCTCGAGCAGGCTGCCCAGCCCGTCCCCTTGGGGTGCCGAGATCGTGCCGGTCCCGAAGATATCGCCGGGCCGCAGGTTACAGCCGCCGCTGGTGTGATGGGCGACGAGCTGGGCGACGGTCCAATAGAGATGGCGTGCGCTGCCGGCGGAAAGCCGGTGCGCGGGAAGCTGTCTGGACCGCAGGCCATCGGTGAGCAAAAAGACTTCGAGATCGATGTCAAAGGCGCCGGTTGCCTGGTCGGCTGCGTCGAGCAGATAGGAAAGTGGGGCCGGGTCTCCGGCCGGCCGTGGCGCCTGCGAGGTTCGGAAGGGTGCCAGCGCTTCCGGCGTCACCACCCACGGCGAGACGGTGGTGTGAAAGCTCTTGCCGAGGAACGGGCCGAGCGGTTGATATTCCCAGCCCTGAATGTCGCGCGCGGACCAGTCGTTCAACAAGCAGAACCCGGCGATGTGGTTTGCCGCCTCCGCCACGGGAATCGGCGCGCCTAACTCATTGCCGGGGCCGATCCAGACGCCGAGCTCCAATTCATAGTCGAGGTTGCGCGAGGGGCCGAAGCTCGGAACGGATTCGGCCGCGGGTTTGCGCTGCCCGTTCGGGCGGCGCACGTCGGTGCCGGACGGCCGGACGGACGAGGCACGGCCGTGATAGCCGATCGGCACGTATTTGTAGTTCGGCAACAGCGGATTATCCGGACGGAACAGCTTGCCGGCATTGGTCGCGTGGTGAATGCCGGCAAAGAAATCGGTGTAGTCGCCGATCGTCGCGGGCAGCTCGAGGCGGCACGCATCGGCGCGGTGAATGAGGCGCGAGCGCAGCGCCTCGTAACGGCGGCGGTCCGGTCCATCGGCATCGAGTATCTCGCCAAGCCGACGCCTCAGCGCAAGCCGCGCGTCGCGCCCAAGCGCAAATACCGGATTCAGCTCCGCGCCGGACGCGGCCCGCGCGGCGTTGGCAGCGAGACCGTCGAACAGTCCGAGTTCGAGCGCCGCGGCGAGATCAAAGATGTCGTCCCCGATGGCGATGCCGCCACGGGTCGCGCCGCCGGGTGGCGTGAACACGCCGAGCGGCAGGTTCTGGATCGGAAAGTCGGCGTGATGGTTCGCCGAGGCAACCCAGCTTCGCCGCCCCGGTGAATGGGTGTCATCGATCATGTTTGGATCTTGTTCGTGCTGTCCCGAGAGCTGCCGGTGCGTGCGCGATGGCGCCTGCTGCCATCATGGCCTTTTGCTGCCTGGATCGAAGTGCTTGCGCAAGCCCTGCCAGCAATCCAGGTAGTCGTGCTGCAACTGCTCGAGATCGGCCGCATATTTCGTCACCCGTTGCGGGAAATGGGTTTCGAACATGAAGGCCATGGTATCGGTCAGCTTCACGGGCTTGAGCTCGCTGTTGCTGGCATGTTCGAAGGCAAGCTCGTCCGGTCCATGTGGCAGCATGCAATTGTGCAGCGAGATGCCGCCCGGCAAAAATCCCTCCGGCTTGGCATCGTAGATGCCGTAGATCAGCCCCATGAATTCCGACATCAGATTGCGATGGTACCAAGGTGGTCGGAAGGTATTTTCCGCCACCTGCCAACGCTCGGGGAAGATGACGAAATCCACATTCGCGGTGCCTGGCGTCTCAGACGGCGCAGTCAGGACGGTGAAGATCGACGGATCGGGGTGATCGAACAGCAACGCGCCTACCGGCGAGAAGCGCCGCAGATCGTATTTGTAGGGCGCGTAGTTGCCGTGCCAGGCGACCACGTCGAGCGGGGACTGGTCGATCTCCGTTGCATAAAGTTCTCCACCCCATTTCACGAACAGGGTCGAAGGCTCCTCGCGGTCCTCGTACGCGGCAACCGGGGTCAGAAAGTCCCGTGGATTGGCGAGGCAATTTGCACCGATAGGTCCGCGATAGGGCAGCGTGAAGCCGCCGCCGTAGTTTTCGCACACATAGGCGCGCGCGGGCCCATCGATGAGCTCAACCTTGAAGATCATGCCGCGCTGGATCACGCAGATCTCGCCAGGCTCGATATCGATGCCGCCGAACTCGGTGCGGAAACGGAGTCCGTTCTCCTGCGCAACAATGAGGAGTTCGCCATCCGCATTGAAAAAGTACTCGTTTTGCATGGACGCAGTTACGAGCAGCACATGCGCCGCCATGCCGGTTCGCGTCTCAGCGTCGCCTGCCGTGGTCATCGTGCGCAGGCCGTTCACGAAGGTCAGCGCCTCGTCCGGTATCGGAATCGGCGCCCAGCGCAGCTGACCGATCGGCAGGTCGCTCTCCTCCCGTGCCGACGGAGCGGTGCGAATGCGTCCGTGATCGATCTTCTTGTAACGGCCCGAATGCTTGACGGTGGTCGGATGCGATAAAGCCATGAGCGTTGGTTGCTCGCCTGTGGTGCGGTGAACGGCGAGCCCGACAGCTGCTCGGCATAGAGGCCAAAACTGATCTTTTGGGGCGAGTTGCGCCCGACCGGCAGCGCGCCTGCAAGCGCCTCGGTCTCGAAGGAGTTGCCGAATCCGGACATATAGCCGGAGACGGGACCGACCTGGCGAACGTCGGCCTGGGCTCCAAATCGCGATGAATCCTGAACGTTCATGGCGACCCTCCATGTACTCCTGGGCGCATCCCGGTCGCCAATCTAGCGCATCGTCGCCGGCAGCCAGAGCGCTATCTGCGGAAAGATCATCAGCAAAACGGTGGTGATCACCATCGATATCATGAGAATGCTGGTGCCCTTGTAGACCTTCATCAGGTCGACACCCGCCGTCGCGCTGACGATGAACGCGATGAGGCCGACCGGTGGGAAGACCAGGCCCATGGCCACCATCATCATCGACATCACGCCGAACCAGATCGGATCGAAGCCGAGCGAGGTTATCAGCGGAAATGTGAGCTGCAGCGTGAGCAGCAGCAGGGGGATTTCGTCCATGAACATGCTGATGATGAAATAGGCGACGACGATGCCGATGATGACCACCCAGCGATTGAGATCCATCGCGGTCACGGCGTTGACCATGTCCTGAGGGATGCGGCTCAATGCCATGTAGTAGCCGAAGATCGTCGCGCCGATGAGAATGAGAAAAATCATCGCCGAGGTGCGAATGGTGGATTTCACCGCATCCAGCGCGTCAGCCAAGGTGAGCCGGCCGAACACCGCGCCGATGATGCCCGCGAGCAGGGCTCCCAGCGCCCCAACCTCCGTCGGGGTCGCGATCCCGGTATAAAGCAGTACCAGCACCAGAAAGATGAGCAGCAGGCTCGGCCAGATACGCACGAGGCTGGCCCAGCGCTCCTGCCGGGCGACGCGATAGGTCGTGGGCGCGTGCTTTGGACTGATAACCACCCAGAGATAGACCATGACCGCGAGCAGGACGCCGGCAATGAGTCCCGGGATGATGCCGGCGATCAGGAGCTTGCCGATGGAGGTCTGGGTCGCGACGCCGTAGATCACCATGGCGATGCTGGGCGGAATCAGGATATCGAGCGTCGCTCCGATGCCGATCGCGCCGGCGGCGAGTTCGTCGGAATAGCCATGGCGGCGCATTTCCGGCATGGCGATCTTGGACATCACCGACGCTGCGGCCGTGCTCGCGCCGGACATGGCGCCGAAGATGCCGCAGGCGAAGACGGTGGCAATCGCAAGCCCGCCCTTGATGTGCGAGCACCAGTTGCTGGCAGCGGTGTAAAGGTCGCGCGCGAGTCCGCTCGAGGCGGAAAAAAATGCCATCAGGATGAACATGGGGATCGTAGTCAGCGCGTAATCCGCCACCGTGCTGAACGGCGCCAGGCTGACAATCCCCATCACCTTGCCGAAATCGCCGGTGACGACGTAGATGCCCAGCATGCCGGCTCCCGCGAGCGCGACGGCGATCGGTACGCCGAGAACGAGCGCAAGAACCAGCACCAAAAGCGGAATCGCGACCATGTCGTCTTTCAGCAGCCGCGCACGGCGTGCATGGCTATGCGGGAGGTGCTTCTTCCCTGAACAGATAGGACCGACCGCTGCGAATGCGCACGAGATCGATGAGCATGATCACTGTGAGCGAGAGAAAGCCCAAGGGAACGAGGCAGTAGGCGGGACCGACCAGCAGCGGCAACGCGCTCAGCGTGGTGTCGTCGCTCAATCCGCGCACCGCCTGCTGAGTTGTTGCCACGAGGATGATCAGACAAAACAGTAGCGACACCAGATGCGCGAAATATTGCGCCAGCAGTTTCATCCGCGCGGGCAGGCGGTCGACCAGGAAGGTCACGCGGATGAACACGCCCCCGCGATAGGCATAGGACAGGCCCAGGAAGATGGTCGCCACCATCAGGTATTTCTCGGTGATCTCATAGGCCCCCATGATGGGGCGGTTGAGAAGGTAGCGGCTGAGCGCATCCGCGGATGTGAGGCACATCATCACGACGGCCGCGAGCGCGCTGGCATAGACCAGCACGAGCTCGCAGCGCCACAACCACTTGTCGACGGATTGCAGGACGGTCACCGTTTCGTCGCGCGATCTTCAGTGCGCACCGATGCGCACTAGTTCTTGAGCGAATCGAGCACGGTGTTGAGGATGTCGCGGGCGTCCTTGTGGCCCTTGCCCTCCATCTTCTTGACCCACTCGTCCCAGATCGGCTCGCCGGCGAGCTTGGTCCAGCGCGCGAGCTGGTCGGGCGGGACCTGGTAGCGGTTGAGCTCGTAGTTTCCGGCTTTCGCCCGCTCGATCACGCCTTCTTCCGCGGTATCGAAGAAGTTCTTGCCCCAAAATTTTGCGCCCGGGAGACCGCTCACGCTCATGATCGCGTCGCGGATGTCCTTGGGCAGGGACTGCCATTTCTGCTTGTTGGCGCATACCGAGAAATAGGCCACGTAGAAAGGAGCGATGGTGTAGTTCCTCGCCACCTCATAGAGCCGGAATCCTTGCACGGCCTCCCAGGGCGCGGCGGCGCCGTCGACCACGCCCTTGTCCAGGGACTGATAGACGTCGGGCATCGGAATCAACGTCGGCACGGCCCCGAGCGCCTTGGCCATTTCAGTGGGAGGCCCACCCAGGACGCGGACTTTCAAGCCCTTGAAATCCTCGAGCGTCCTCACCTGTTTCTTGGAAACCAGCAGATTGGGCGAGCTCGTGTACAGGACGAGAGGCTGGATCTCATTGAATTCTTTCTGCACCGAGGGGAATTTCTCATACATCTTCCACAGCGCTTCGCTTCCCTTCTCGGCCGAACTGATCGGCAGGAACGGCAGCGACATGACGTCCGACAGCGGCGTCTGCTCCGGCCAATAGCCTTGCACGCACCAGCCGATATCGGCGATGCCGCTGCGGATGCCCTTCCACATATCCACGCCCTTGATCAGGGTCTGGGATGGGTAGACCTCGATCTTCACGCGACCTTTGGTCGCCTCTTCGACCTGCTTCACCCAGGGCTGCAGCGCATGCGAGGGACCCCATGCTGTCGGGGAATTCTGGTCGGCGAGCGTGAGCTTGATCTCTTGCGCCGGGGCTGGGCCGGCGCAGGCGAGAACGCCAGCAATCAGGCCCGCCACCGCCAGATTTCTCTTTTCGGACATGTGTTCGCTCCCCTTCCGGATTCAGGTTCTTGATTGGAGGCGCTCGCGCGCACCGGCGGCAATAGTGCCGTTCCTCCTGCCGTTAGACAAGCCGACATTCCACAAGGCGTCGGGGCCGAGGCATCAGAAGCGCCATCCGAAGATTGGATGAGAATGTCCGCAAAGTCCGGGGGCAGCGACCCTGGCCAAGGACCGATTCGAGACCGCCTGATCTCGTGCTCAACCCCACATGCGGCGCAGGCGCATGGCGATGTCGACGGGCTCGCCTGTCGACCTGTTGCCGGCCGTCCCGGCGCCGGCGCTCGGCCAGGCACAACTCTCGAAGCGGTCGAGCATGGCACCCGTGATGAAGCGCGTCCGCGCGGCATACATGTGGCGGTCGCCGTTGCTCTTTTGCTGGTGTGCGAAGAAGCGTTGCGGCATGACCAGGTGGAGATGATCCTTCGCGCGGGTCATCGCAACGTAGAGCAGGCGCCGCTCCTCCTCGATCTCCGCCCTGCTGCCGGTGCCCAGGTCCGACGGTATGCAGCCATCGATCACGTTGAGCACCAGGACCGATTTCCATTCCTGGCCCTTGGCGGAGTGAATGGTCGAAAGCACCAGATAGTCCTCGTCGAGCAGCGGCGTCCCGGCTTCGCCGCTGGTGGCGTCGGGCGGATCGAGTGTGAGTTCGGTCAAGAAGCGTTCCCGCGTGGGATAGGTGGATGCGATCTGGGCAAGCTGCAGCAGGTCCGCCTGGCGCATGGCGGCGTCGTCATGGATGCGTTCCAGATGCGGCGTGTACCAGCCGCAAACGAGGTCCAGTTCGGCCGGCCATCCGGCCGTTCTCCCGTGCACGAGGGCGACCGCTTGCGAGAAGGCCGGCCAGTGCGCGGCGGAGGCGGGCGGGGCAACGAAGGCGGCGACGGCCTGCAGCGGATCGGCGGCATTCATGACGAGATCGAGAAGTCGCGCCGCCGTCGCCGGACCAACGCCGGGCAGGAGTTGGACGACGCGAAAGCCCGCGCTGCGATCGCGCGGGTTTTCCGCCCAGCGCAGAAATGCCAGGACATCCTTGACATGCGACGCTTCGAGGAATTTGAGACCGCCGAATTTGACGAACGGGATATTGCGACGCGTGAGCTCGATTTCGAGCGGTCCGCTGTGGTGCGTGGCCCGAAACAACACCGCTTGTGCCTTGAGCGCGACGCCGGCTTCGCGCTGCTCCAGGACTTTTCTCGGCGACATAGCGGGCCTGATCGACTTCATCGCGCACGTTCACCAGTCGCGGTCGCTCGCCGGAGACCCGGTCCGACCACAGGCTTTTGGTGAAGCGCTCCTCCGCCTGTTCGATGACCGCATTCGCGGCCGCGAGGATCGGCTGCGTCGATCGGTAGTTGCGGTCGAGGGTGACGACCTCGGCGCGCGGCGTGAAGTGACCGGGAAAATCGAGGATGTTGCGGACCGTGGCCGCCCGGAACGAGTAGATGGACTGGGCATCGTCGCCCACGACCGTCAGCCCATTGCCATTGGGTTTCAGCGCCAGGAGGATCGAAGCCTGCAGCCGGTTGGTGTCCTGATATTCGTCCACCAGCACGTGGTCGAAGCGACCCGCCACATCGTCGGCGATGGACGGTACCGCCATCATCTGCGCCCAATAGAGCAGCAGGTCGTCGTAATCGAGCACATGCTGGCGCTGCTTCGCTTCGACATAGGCCGAGAACAGCCGTCGCAATTGCGCTTCCCACGTCGCACACCAGGGAAAGACGGAACCGAGCACGTCACCCAGCGGAATTTCCGCATTCACCGCGCGCGAATAGATGGCAAGGCAGGTGCCCTTCGTGGGGAAGCGCTTTTCCATCTTCGAGAGGTCGAGATCGTGCCTGATCAGATTGAGCAGATCGGCCGAATCCTCGCGGTCATGAATCGTGAACGATCGGTCGAGCCCGATTTGCGGTGCATATTCGCGCAGCAGCCGCGCGCCGATGGCATGAAAGGTGCCTGACCAGGTCAGAGCGTGCGCGAGCCCCGCGCTGCCGCGCAGGACATGGGCCGTGATGCGCTCGACGCGCCGCGTCATCTCGTCCGCGGCGCGACGCGAGAAGGTCAGCAGCATGATGCGCCGCGAGTCGACCCCGTTGACGACGAGGTGTGCCACCCGGTGCGCCAGCGTATTGGTCTTGCCGGAACCCGCGCCGGCAATGATCAGGAGCGGAGACGCCGCGGTGAAGTCCGTGCCGCCGAATTCGACGGCGCGGCGTTGCTCTGGATTGAGATGCGCGAGGTGGGCGCCGGTCATCGGGGCGGGCAAGCGGGTTGAGACGGCGCATCGGGCGCGCGTGCCTCTTGGTCGATCCGCTCCGATCGCGCAGCGAAGATCGCGCATGTGCGTGGGTTCATGCCCGCGGCTCCCCCAACTCAATCCTGAACGAGAACAGATAACGAACGAAAAGACAAGTTCGCCGCGTCTGTCGTCGCCCGCGGATTTCGCTCGCCGTCCATCCGGGCTACAGCGGAAGCCGCCACTCAAATCAACAGAGCGAACGCATGCCACCGAAGAGCGAATTGCACGTCATTCCGAGTTCCGATCTCCAAGGCTTTGCGAGTGCGTTGTTTCAGGCATTGGGCGTCGCGGGCCCGATGGCGGACGAATGGGCGAAGTCGCTTGTATGGGCGAACCTGCGCGGCGTGGATTCGCACGGCGTGTTGCGGATACCGAGCTACATCGATCGGCTGAAGAAGAAGCTCATCAACCCTGCCCCGAAGATGCGTGTGGAGACGCGTGCCGGCGCCATCGCGGTATTGGACGCGGATCGCGCGCCGGGAGCGGTCGCGATGTCGCGGGCGATGGACGAGGCCATCGCCCGTGCCCGTGAGGTTCACTTCGGCTGGTGCGCCGCGCGCAACATCACCCATGCCGGGGCCATCGGCTACTTCGCTCTGCAGGCCGCGAACGCTGGAATGGCGGGCATCGTCATGTCGGCTTCCGGTCCGATGATGGCGTACCACGGCGCCAAGGTATCGGGCGTGTCGAGCAATCCGCTCGCGATCGCCTTTCCGGCCAAGCGCAGGCCGCCCCTCCTGCTCGACATGTCGACCTCGAATGTCGCAATGGGGAAAATAATGAGTGCCCGCGACGCCGGCCGCGACATCCCGCTGGGCTGGGGAATGGACGCCCAGGGACGCGACACCCCCGACCCCAGGAAGGTAACGACCCTCCTGCCTTTGGGTGGGCCGAAAGGCTCGGGTCTCTCCTTCATGATCGAGTGTCTTTGCAGTCTCACCGTGGGCAACCCGATCATCGCGCCTGCCCTTGCGGCGGGCGGTGCGTTGGATGCGCCTTTTCTCAATGGCGTCGCAATGGCGGTCGACCTCGCCGCATTCGGCGACGTCGAGCGCATTCTGGCCGAAGCGGATCGGCTTGGGAGATCAGATACGGGCGCTGCCGCCCGATGACAGCGTCGAGCGCATCTATCTTCCCGGTGAACGCGGCGACAGCATCCTGAAGGAACGCATGCGTGACGGCATTCCCCTGCCGCAAGGCACGTGGTCGCGGCTGCTCGCCGCTGCCGACGCGCTCGGCGTGCAACCGCCTTCCAAGGCCGGTGGGAGCGGGTAGCGGCGCGGCGCTCGACACGTCGCGTTGATCTTCGCGCTTCGAAAGCGCGGCAAGAGCGGGTGCCGACCTCAATACTCGTCGAACATCTGCTGGATCTCGTCGGGCTTGGTCGTCCTGGTCAAAGCCAATTGCAGAAGGATGCGCGCTTTCTGCGGGCTCAGGTTGTCGGCGGCGACAAAGCCCGGCTCCTGCCAGTTGTCGTCGCGGACCACCCGGCCGGCGCCGACCCTGGCGCTGCGCACGACGACAACGCCGGTGGCATCAAAGAGCTCCTTGAGAACCTTCCTCGCGTTCTGGGTGTGACCGGCGCCGGTGCCGGCAATGACGAGACCCTTGGCGCCGGCGGCGACCGCGGCCTTCGCCAGATCGCCGTCATCGCCGGCGTAGCCGTAGAGGATGCTGACCTTCGGTAGCTCCCCCGTCTGCGTCAGGTCGAATTGCGACTGCGTGGTATGCTTGCGGGTGGGCGCGCGATAGAACATGATCTTGTCCGGGTCGGCGTAGCCCAGGATCCCCAGCTCGCGCGACTGAAACGTCTCCAGGCGATACGTGTTGGTCTTGGTCACGTCGCGCGCCGCGTTGATTTCATCGTTGAGCACCACCAACGTTCCCTTGCCGCGCGAGACCGGGTCGGCGGCGACCCTGATGGCGTTGAGCAGGTTGAGCGGTCCGTCCGAGCTGAGCGTGCTGAACGGGCGCTGGGCACCCACGATCACCACCGGCTTGTCACTCCTGACGGTCAGATTCATGAAATAGGCGGTCTCCTCGATCGTATTGGTGCCGTGGGTGAAAACGATGCCGGCAATGTCGGGATCCGCCAGCCGGGCGCTCATGCGCTGGCTCAGCGCTTTGAGCTCCTGCGGCTGGTCATAGGGGATGAACTCGTCGGATTCGACGCTCACGCGCGCAAACTTTTGGACTTCGGGTATCCGCTCGATCAGCTGCACGCCGGTCAATCTCGGCTCGCCGGTGGTGGCGTAGCGGAGATATTCGAGCCGGTTGGCCGGATTGCGCGGCAAGGTCCCGGCGCCGGTCATGACATGCACGCGCCGTAACGTCGCCTGATCCTGCTGGGCCGAGGATACCGCCGGAAACGCAACCATCATCGCCAGAATCATCGCAAAAAGGCTCCTCATCCGTCCCTCCATGCCCGTCATTTCCGAACCATTGCGGGCAAAATTGTCTCCGGCGCCTCAGAGCGACGCCAGCAATTTGCCGAAACCGTGTATGGCGCCGGCGACCTTGCCGCGCCGCATGGAGCTCCAGATCATGGCGTTCATCCAGGTGACCACGGTCGTGTCGAGATCCGTTTCGAGCAGCTCGATATTGCGGATGCTGCCCCAGCCGCCGCAGGGAATGTAGATGCCGTCGGGCTTCTTGGCGGATTCGAGATAAGTCCTGCGCGCCACCGTGTACTCGACGGGGATCGGCAGCCGGCGTATTTCCACGTTGCGCTTGATGCCGAGCGCAGTGTTGTTGGTGATCTCGATCTTCTCCGCCGCAAGATACTGGACCAGCCGGTCATTGATGAATTGCTCGAACGGCGTCGCCATGGCGAGCGTCTTGAGGTTCGCCGTGCGCATGGCGTCGATCACGCTCGACATGTCGGTGATCGCCGGCAGGCCGGACGCCTGCGACAAACGATCGGCGAGTTCGTCGCCGAATCCCAACCCGCGGCGCACGACCGGGGGGACACCGGATTGATAGATCACGTCGACGTCGAAGTTCGCCAACTGCTTGGCCGCGCGCTCCATTCCCTTGATCGCCTCGTCCATGTCGTTGTCGGAAAGCTGCTGGATCGTGAGCGAGACGGTGGTCATGTCGACGCCTTCCGGCACCGCTTCGTAAAACTCGAGCACGGCGCGCGGAGGGACAGGGGTCGGAAAGATCACCCCGACGTGCAGGCGCCATCCGGTGATGCCTTCAGCCATGCATGTGCTCCTGGTACGTACGAGAAGTGATCGGGATCATTGCGGAATTTTGGCGCCGGTCGCCGCGATGACCTCGCCCCATTTCTTGGTATCTGCTCGCATCACGGCGAGCATCTCCTCGGAGGAACTGCCGAAAACATCCAGGCCCTGCTCGGTGAGGCGCTCCTTCAATTTGGGATCGGCAACCGCCTTCCTGACTTCGCCTGTAAGCCGGTCAACGACACTCTGTGGCGTCTTGGCCGGCGCCAGGAGCCCGAACCACCCGCCCAGTTCGTATCCCGGTACGCCCGCTTCCTGCACGGTCGGAAGCTGCGGCATCAGGCTCGAGCGCTCGGGCGATGCAACCGCGAGCATCTTTACTTTCCCGCCGGTCGCGAGCGCCATGGCCGAAGGCGGGCCCGTGAACATGACGTCGACGACACCCGCTGCGATGTCGGTCATCGCCGGTGCGGTTCCCCGGTAGGAAACCTGGGTGATGTCGGTCTTGGTCATCATCTTGAATAATTCCATGCCGAGATGCGCCTGCGTTCCGAGGCCGATCGAGGCGTAGTTGAGCTTGCCGGGATTGGCCCTGGCAAACGCCAGCAGTTCTCGCACGCTGTTGGCTTCGATCTTTGAGCTCGCGACCAGCACCAGATAGACCTTGGCGATGATGCTGATCGGGATGAAGTCGCGGAACGGATCGTAGGTGAGGTTGGGATAAAGGCTTGGGTTGACCACGAGATTGGTGTCGACGGCCATGAACAGTGTGTAGCCGTCCGGGGTCGATCGCATGACCTGTCCTGCGGCCAGTCCGCCATTGGCGCCGGGCTGATTCTCGACGATCACCGGCTGCCGCGTGGATTCGCTCAGGCGATCCGCGAGGCTGCGTGCGATCAGGTCGACCGCCCCGCCTGCAGGTTGCGGCAGGATCAGGCGAATGGGTTTCGAAGGGTACGGCTCATCGGCGCGGGCGCTCCCGCCGAGCGCCGTCAGGCTCGCAGCGACCGAAAAACATACGACCGCAATCGCGGCCATCACCCGTGGCATGCTCGTCCTCCCAGGATTGTTTTTCAGCGAAGTTGAGCATTTCGCTGTTCAAGACATTGCAAGGTCGCTAAGCCACGCTCGCGTGCTCCAATGACGGCATTGCCGGCGCATGCGACGTTTCCGCCGGCGCGAACGGCGCGCGCAATCCGGCTTGCACCATCAGCGGAAGAACCTCCTTGTTCCACTGCGCAAGCTCCTCCTTGTATCTGACCCAGGAAATCAGGCAGCCGTCGACGCCGATCTCCGCAAGCTTTCCGAGTTCATCGACGATCTGCTCCGCCGTTCCCACCAGCGGATAGCCGCCGTGGCCGGCGATGAAGTGAGCCTTGTGTCCGTCCAGCGTCTTGGCGTCCAAGGTCTGATTGTGCAGCCCGAAAATCTTCAGAAGATTGCCGGCCGCTTCCCAGTCGCCCTTTTCGTGAACGTAGTGCCGCAGATAGTCGTTTGCCTCTTTCTCGGTGTTTCGACACACGACGTAGACGTGAATCCAAATCCGGGTCTCGCGTCCGTGTGACCGCGCCATCGTCTTGAGATGGTCGATCTGCGCTTTTGCGCCCGCAAGGTGGGTGCGATCCTTGAGGATGACGAAGTTCATGTCGCAATAGCGCGTCGTGAAGTCCTGCGCGGCCGGGGAGCCGCCGGCGTTCATGATCGGTGGGTGGGGCTTCTGCAACGGCTTCGGCTGGCTCCAGACCGCGGTGGCTTCGAAGCTCTCGCTCCTGAAATCGAACTCTTCGTCTTCCGTCCAGGCCCGCCGCACGAAATCGAGCCACTCGGTGGCATATCTGTAGCGGTCGTCGTGCGGCCGCATATGGGCGCCGAACATGTCGAATTCGTTCTTGAACCATCCGCACACCACGTTCATGGCGAACCGGCCGTTGGTGACGTGATCGATGGTGGCCGCCATCTTGGCCACCATCAGTGGATGGACCAGGGGCACATGCACGGTGGCAAGCACGGTGCAATAGTTGGTCATCGCGCCGATCGCGGAGGCCCAGGTGAAGCTTTCGAATGTGCAATTGTTGAAGTTCGAGGGGCCGCCATAACCTTTCCAGCGGCCCACCGGCAGCAAAGCTTCCATGCCCGAACGATCGACCGCCTGCGCGATGTCCTTGGTGTCGGGCCAGTTGAGCTGCCACGCTTCCGGGACGGTGGTGATGGTGGAGCCGTGGCTGCAATTGAAAGCCATGACCCCGAGCTTCATACGGTTGCCGCCGAACAAGCGGGCGCGCGCGGTATAGTCTTCAGCGCACGGGGTGGAGTTCATGTGCGTTCATCCCGTCTGCTTGACAACCCCGTTCCGGCGCGCCCCATGTGCACTTGGCGCGCCTTTCACCACTTCATCGGGCATTCCTGGTGATAGGGATCCTGCCAATCCTTGACCGCGGTATCCTTCAGCACGGCCCGTAGCGTCCCCTTCTCATCCTTCTTCACCTCCATGATGTAGAGGTCTTGAATCGGGAAGTGGTTGTTGTTGAACTTGAACGACCCGCGCACCGATTGGAAGTTGGCCTTGCGCAGTGCGGCGCGCACCGCGTCCTTGTTCTCGATCTTGCCGCCCACCTCCTTGACCGCGGAGTCGATGAGCTTGACAGCGTCATAGCCGAGCGCGGCGAAGGTGGCGGGGAGACGGTTATACTTGGCGGTGAAGGCGGCGACGAACTTCTTGTTCGCCGCATTGTCGAGGTCGGCCGTCCAGTTCGTGCCCATGATCAACCCGACTGCGGCATCACCTTGTGCCGGGAACGTCAGCGGGTTCGCGACCGGATCCTCGGTGTAGAAAGGAATCTGAGTTCTGCAGCCCGGCCTGCGCGTACTGCTTGACGAAGGCGACGCCGCCGGCGCCGACCAGAAAAGCAAAAACCGCATCGGGCTTTTCGGCCCGAATGCGTGCTATCTCGGGCGAAAAGTCGAGTTGCGTCAGCGGGGTGTAGACCGGGCCGACGGCCTTGCCCTTGAAGTATTTCATCGCCGCCCCGACGTGCTCGTAGCCGGCCTGATAGTCCGCGCCGACGAAGAACGCGCTCTTGACGCCCTTTTCGGTCATGTATTTGCCGACCGCCGCCGGCCAATCGTCATTCGAGAATGAAACGACGAAGCCGTTCTGCACGCAGTCCTTGCCGGCAAATTGCAGCGGCCCTGCCAGCGCGCCCACGGCGAAAACGCCGGCGTCGTTGAACGTTTTCCAGACCGGGATCATCGTATTCGACGAGCTGAAGCCGGTCACGAAATCAACCTTGGCGTCGTCGATCAGCTTTGAGGCGCCTTGCACCGCCTCGGCCGGATTTGTCTTATCGTCGACCACCGTGTACTTGACCGGCAGACCGCCGAGCTTATTGCCAAGTTCCTCCAGCGCGAGGTCGACGCCCCGTTTGGTCTCCGCGCCGGCCGGCGAAATCGGGCCGCTGAGTGGCGTCATCAAACCGAGCTTGACCTGATCGGCAGCCTGTGCGCCCCCGCAAAGAGCAGTCAGCATCGTGCCGGCTAGAGCCAATCCTCGCATTGTCGTTCCCTCCTGTTTAGAGTCTTTTGGCGTGATGCGCGGCGCATCAGCGTGCCCGAGCTTAACATCGCGCGCCGACGCGGTCTAAACCTCGTTAGAGACCGACGAAGCGACGGATGGCCTCATACTCGTTTCCGAGCGCGCTCGAATCTCCGCTCCAGCGCACGCGTCCGCGCTCGAGCACGTAATGACGATCTGCAAGCTTTGCGAGAATCCTGAGGTTCTTGTCGACCAGCAGGATCGACTGCCCGCTCAGCTTGAGCTTGCGCAGGACCTTCCAGATCTCGTTGCGGATGATGGGCGCAAGTCCCTCGGTTGCCTCGTCCAGGATCAACAGCTCCGGGTTGGTCATCAGCGCGCGCGCGATCGCCAGCATCTGCTGTTCGCCGCCCGAAAGCTGGCCGCCCATCTGATATTTTCGCGTGCGGATCCAGGGAAAGAGCTCAAGGATCGCATCCGTGGTCCAGCGCGGCCGACCTCTCGGCCCGGTCGTCGAGGTGGCGGTCAGGTTCTCCCACACCGTGAGACTCGGGAAGATGCAGCGTCCTTCGGGCACGAGGCCGAGGCCGAGCTTGGCGATGCGGAAGGAGGTCAGGCCGCGCAACTCCCGCCCCTCGAATGTGATCCTTCCGCCATGGGGCGGGGTCATTCCCATGATCGAACGGATGGTCGTGGTCTTGCCCATCCCGTTGCGTCCGAGCAGCGTCACGACCTCGCCCCGGCGAACTTCGAGATCGACCCCGAACAGCACCTGGCTCTGGCCATAGCTCGTTTGGAGTCCTTCAACCGTCAGCATCGAGCTCGTCATCCTCTTCGCCGAGATAGGCCACGCGCACGGCGGGATGGTTTCGGATCTCGTCCGCTGTTCCGGACGCGATGATACGACCGCCGACCAGGACCGAGATGCGGTCGGCGAGCGAAAACACGACGTCCATATCGTGCTCGATCAGGAGGATCGTGTACTGACCCTTGATGCTCGCGAGAAGCTGCGACATCGCGCCGGATTCCTCGATTCCGAGTCCTGCCATCGGCTCGTCGAGCAGAAGCATCACCGGACGGATGGCGAGCGCCATGCCGAGCTCGAGCTGGCGGTGCTGACCGTGCGACATCCTTGATGCGATGAGATTGCCCAGCCGGCCAAGGCCGACATCATCGAGCAGCCTGCGCGCCGGGTGACGCAGGCGCGCAATCCGCTCGGCCGGAGTCCAGAACCGAAAGCTGTGGGGCTCGGTCGCCTGAACGGCAAGAGCGACGTTCCCTTCCGCGGTGAAGCTGTCGAAGATGCTCGTGATCTGGAACGATCGCGCCAGCCCTAGCCGCGCGCGGCGGGCGGTTGGAAGATCGGTGATGTCACGTCCGTCGAACGTGATCCGTCCCGCGTCAGGCTTGAGTTCGCCGGTCAATTGTCCGACCAGGGAGGTCTTGCCGGCGCCGTTCGGACCGATAAGCGCATGGGTTTCGCCCCTGCGAATGCTCAGCGTCACATCATCGGTGGCAATGAGCGCACCGAACGCCTTGCGCAGGTGATGGGTTTCCAGCAGGAATTCGCTCACGGACGTGCTCCTGGCTTGGAATCCGGGGCTGGCACCATCAGTTCGGGGCAATCGACTTCACGCGCGGTCGGGACTTCACCGGCACCTGTGGCACGCAGGAGCATGCCCCAAATCCCGTCTTTCACCAGCAGCACGCGCGCCACCAGGAGCGGGCCGAAGAACAGCATCCAGTGTTCGGTGAAATCGGACAGCACGTCGCGGAACGCCAGAAAGAATGCGGCGCCCAGAATCGGGCCGATCAGGGAATTGGCCGAGCCCAGGATGACCATGGCGAGCAATTCGCCGGACAATTGCCAGCTCAGCGTCGCGGGGCTGACGAATTTCGCGTGGTTGGCCATCAGCGCGCCGGCAAGTCCCGCAATGCCTCCCGCGATGACGAATATGACCAGCTTGTACCGGTAGGGTGGAAAGCCGACAGCGGCCACGCGCCGCTCGTTGTCGCGGATTCCGCGGATCACCATTCCGAACTCCGATGCGACGATCCGGTTGGCGACAAAGACCACGAGCACCAGCAGCGCGAGTACGACGTAATAGAATGTCGCGTGGTCGGCGAGCGAAACGAAGCCCAGGTGATTGCGCTGGGGCACGGTGAAGCCGTCGTCGCCGCCCCAGTTGCGCAGGCTCTGGGCGAAGTAATAGACCATCTGCGCGAACGCCAGCGTCACCATGATGAATTGGAAGCCGCGGGTCCGTAGCGAGAGACTTCCGATCGCCAACGCGAACAACATCGAGATCAGGATGGCGAGCGGCCACGCCACGAACGCATTGGTAACGCCATAGACCGTCAGCATGCCCGCGGCGTAGGCCCCCACGCCGAACAGCGCCGCCTGTCCGAACGTAATCAACCCGGTATAGCCGAGCAGAAGGTCGACGCTCAGCGCCGCCATGCCGTAGATCGCGATCTGCGTGGCAAAGCGGATGTAATAGGTGCCGAAGTAGGGCGGCAATACGATCGCGATGGCGAGCAGAAGCAGGAGCAATACGCCGCGTCGTCCGGGAGCGTCATTGTCAGCCCCGATGCGCGGCAAACAGGCCGGTTCGGCTGAACAGCAGCACCACCGCCATCAACACGTAGACCGCCATTCCGACCAGGGCCGACGTGGCGTTGGTCTGGATCACCAGTGGGATGAGCACGCGGCTGAGCGTGTCGAAGATCCCGACCATCAGCGCGCCCACAAGCGCGCCGCGCACCGAGCCGATGCCCCCGATCACGACCACCACGAGTGCCAGGATGAGGATCGGGTCGCCAGCGCCTGGCTCGACCGACAGCAACGGCCCCATCATGATGCCCGCGAGCGCCGCCAGCATCGCGCTGAGCGCGAACACGAGCGTATAGAGGAGATTGATATTGATGCCGAGCGCGGCCACGATCTCGCGGTTGTCGCTGCCGGCGCGTATCAGCGCCCCGACCCGCGTCCGGCTGATGAGCAGGTAGAGCAGCAACCCGGCGAGGATAGCGACCCCGGTGATGACGAGCCGATAGATCGGATAGGCGGCCCCCGGAATGATCTCGACCGACCCCGTGAGGAACGGCGGAATGCTGAGCGGAATCGACTCGCGACCCCAGATCACGGTGACCGCTTCGTTGAAGAACAGCGAGAGCCCGAACGTCGCCAGCACCTGGTCGAGCGGGCCGCGCCGGTAGAGCGGGCGCAGGACCACAATCTCGATCACGACCGCGACCAACGCGCCGCCGATGAGGGCGAGGGGAACCGCCAAGGCATAGGACTGCGTCCAGGCGAGAGCGGCCATGAGGAAGTAGCCGCCGAGCATGAAAAGTGCGCCGTGGGCGAGGTTGATGACCCGCATGATGCCGAAGACGAGAGTCACGCCGACCGCCATCAAGAACAGCATGAGCCCGAATTGCACGCCGTTGAAAAGCTGCTCGAGCAGGAGCGCAAGCGTCATGACGGCTCGATTTCTACGGCGGCAATGAAGGGATCGGTCTCGTTCAACCGGCGTGGTCCCGTGACATGATAGGCGTCGAGCGGGAGAACCTGCAACATGTTCAGCGGAACTCCAAGCGTGCTGCGGCGACGCGCCACGTTCGACACGTGTCGGGTTGCATCGAGGCCGGCGATTGCGGATATGCGCATTCTCTTGCTGTCGCTGAGGTTGAGTTCACGTCTACAATGCGCGTTCGACAACACGGGAAAGGTCGAGACATGAGCAAGAGCGTGGTGCGCCGCGTCGGTGTCATTGGGCTTGGCAAGATGGGGCATCCAATGGCTCGGCATCTGCGAAAAGCCGGGTTCGACGTCACCGCATACGATATCGATGCGCTGGCGTGCAGCGCGGCGCAACGCTCCGGGATCGCGATCGCCGCCAATCCCGCTGCGGTGGCGCAGCAGAGCGATTTCGTCATCATAGTTGTCGGCTTCGACAAGGAGGCGGAAGCGGTCCTGCTGGGCGCTGACGGTATCGCCGGCGCCGCTCGCTCCGGACTGATCGTGGGCATCGCATCGACCGTCGCGCCGCGCACCATGGAACGGCTCGCCGGTCGCCTGACCGATACCGGCATTGTCCTGCTCGATATGCCGATCACACGCGGCGAGCCCGCGGCCGAAGCCGGGCAATTGCTGGTGATGGTGGGCGGCGACACGCAAGCGTTCGAGTCGTGCAAGCCGGCGCTGGAAAGCTTCGCCAGCAGTGTTTTCCATCTCGGTCATCTGGGAGCGGGCCAGGTCGGCAAGATGGTGAACAACATGATCTTGTGGTCGTGCATCTCGGCCAATTTCGAGGGCTTCAAGCTGGCGCAGGCGCTCGGCGTCGACCTCGATCGCCTGCGCACCGCGCTCGTCGACAGCAGCGCGTCGAACTGGGCGCTGGAAACCCAAATCGACCGGTTTCCGATGCCCTGGGCGGAGAAGGACATGCGCATCGTGCTGAGCGAGGCCGACCATCTGCGCCTGAGCGTTCCGCTCTGCGGCGTCGTCACCGAGGTGGTCAAGAGCGTCAAGATCGAGCGCGGCTGGCCGACGCCGGTGCAGCGCGAGACATAGACATAGTCATATCAGTTCAAGGTTCATTCCGGCTTGATGCCGGCCTGCTTGACCACCACGCGCCAGCGGGCGGATTCCTCGCGCATGAAGCGCTCGAACCGCTCGGGCGTGCCGCCGGCGGCTTCGGCGCCTTGCTGGGCAAAGCTCCGTCGGATGTCCGGCATGTCGAGTATCTTGTTCAGCTCGCTATTGAGCCGCGAAACGATCGCCGGTGGTGTGCGCGCGGGAGCAGCGATCCCGTACCAGAGCGAGATCTCCATTCCCCCGTATCCGAGTTCGGCGAAGGTCGGCAGGTCGGGAAGGAGGGGGTGGCGTTCGGCGCTTGCGGCGGCCAGCGGGCGGAGCTTGTCCGCTGTGATGAACGGCAGCAGCGAAGGCGCCGCATCGAACATGATCGCAATGCGCCCGGCGACGACATCGACCACGGCCGGACCGCTGCCGCGGTACGGCACGTGCAGGAGGTCGGTGGAGGTGATGGTCTTGAACAGCTCGCCGGCGAGATGCGGCGCGCCGCCGTTTCCCGAAGACGCAAAGGTGAGTTGTCCCGGCTGCGCCTTTGCCAGCTCCACCACCTCCTGCACGGTCCTGGCCGGCAGCGACGCGGAGACCGTCATGATCAAGGGCAGCCTGGCCAACAGAATGACCGGGGCGAAATCCGTCACCGGGTCGTACGGAAGGTTGGCGTAGAGATGTGGCCCGATGCCGTGCGTGGTGATCGAGTTCAACAGCAGGGTGTAGCCGTCGGGGTCGGCCCTGGCGACGCCCCTGGATGCGATGGTACCGCCGGCGCCGCCCTGGTTGTTGATGACGACCGGCTGCCCGATTGCGTCCGCGAGCTTCGCACTGACGGTGCGTGCGATGAAGTCGGCGGCGCCGCCGGGCGGGACCGGCACGACCAGCTGAACGGGCCGGTTGGGATAGGTCTGCTGGGCGTCCGCGGAAGCGGCCCCTGCGACCATGATGGTCGCGGCCACGAGTAACGCGTTCTGGACTGTCCGCATTCGTCCGCTCATCGCCGGTCGCGGCATGGCAGGCGCCCGGAAAAAACCGGGTGAACGGTATGATCCGCCATGAGACCCATCGCCGACAACGAATTTCTGAAATCGCCGTCCATGCCGATCAGCCTTTCACCGCTTCGCACGTGGTCGCGTCGTCGTGCGGGTCCGCGGCGTCTTGTTGCCCGCCCGCGATTTGGCCGTCCTGCTTTCCCCGCCGCGGCCCGATTTCGGCATCTCGCCGCTCTTCTCGAGGCGCGTGGTCCAGTATTCCCAGGCCCGTGCCATCGGACGCGGCTGCAGTTGATGGGGACCGGTGCGTTCCGCTTCGCCGCGGCTCAGCGGGCCGATCTTGCCGAGCAACATCGAACGCAACTGGATTTCGGCATTGGCGTGCGAGTAGACCGTGCGAAACACGAGTTCGCGTAGCGTAGTGCCCACGAGGGTGGCGCCATGGCGCCGCATCAGAACCATCCAGTGCGCGCCGAGCGCCTTCGCCAGCGATTGCCCTTCCTCCGGCTTGACCACCAGCATGTTGGTATCGCCGAACTCGTCCCGGCTGTCCCAGAACGGCGCTGCCGTGCCAAGCACCGCGCCCATGTGAAACACCGGAACGAGCTCGATGCCGGTGATGCAGAACGGCAGCACCGACGGCGAGTGGTGGTGGCAGACCGCGTTGACGTCGGGCCGCGCTTGGTAGATGCAGCCATGGATCACGCGCTCGCCGTACAACGTCACGCCTTTGGCCGCGACGGGTTCGGAGTCGAGCGTGAACTCGAAGATGTCCGCGGGCTCGATCAGCTCCGGGCTGCGCGAGCGGGCGAGCAGGTAGCGGCCCGGATCGGTGGGGTGACGCATGCTGACATGGCCGAAGCCGTCGAGCACGCCTTCATGCGCAATAATGCGGTTGGCGAGGGCCAGCTCATAGCAGGCCTCGGCGAGAGGGTTGGGCATGGGTGCTTCCTTTCCTGGGGACGCTAGCTGGGCTTCTCCCGCGCTCATGCCGAGGAGCGGCGTCGCGCGAAGCGGTGCAGGCCCCTTCTGAACGGCGGCGGTGCGTTTAAGGTTTCGCCTCCAGCAGCTGCGCAAAGCCGAAGTTGTAGCGCTTGAGCTGCGGATTCTTCACCTTGCTGTAGCGGCTGAAGTCGATGCTGTCGAAGCCGCCGCTGAATCGTTGCATGTAACGATCCGCGAGCGGTGGAGTGAACTGCGCGAACATCGGGCGTTCCAGCTCGAGCCCTTCGTCGGCGAAGTCGCGCCCGTGATGGTAGTCGTAGATCATCACCAGGCTCCACGCGCCGGTGATGAAGTGACCGCCTGCGAGCGAGGTCAGGCGTCCGGATTTGATCGCTTCCAGTGCCTCGGTCGAGGTATTGATGCCGCTGAACCACGCGTCCAAGCCGGGCTTGCCGCCGCGCTTTTCCCAGGCTGCCATGGCGCCGAACGCCATCAGATCGTTCCCCGCCCACACCAGCTTGGCATGCGGATATCGCTGGTAGAGAAAATCGGCTTGCTCGGCGGCTTTTTCCCGCGTCCAAGCCGCGTAAACCTCCTGATCGAGAACGACGGTCGGATTTTCCGCGATCGCCCGGCGCATGCCCTGATTGCGTTTGATCGACGAGGGCGTCGAGCGGTCTCCGGCTATCGCCAGCATGTGAAGCTTGCCGTCGGGCCCGAACGCCTTTTCTCGCTTGCCGCGCTCGATCAGCGCGTCCGCCGTCATGTCGCCGGCGTCCTCGGCCCGCGGCTCCAGCGAGCCGAGCCAGCCCTTGTACTTGCCGCGGGGCGATCCGATACCGCCGCGCTGCTCGACCGGGATCGAGCTGTAAGCGAGAAAGGTCTTCACACCGGCGGGGTCGATGATCTTCAGCAGTTGGTCGGCGACGGAATAATCGTCGGTGACCACGATATAGTCGGGCCGCTTCCCGGCGGCGCGCGCGACCATCTCGCGGGCGATCTCGAACGTCTTGAGCGGCTCGCGCTGGGCATATTGCACTTCGAACGTCATGCCGAGGCTGCGGGCGACCGCCTGCATGCCCTGCGTGGCAGTCATCCAGTAGATTTCGTCGGACTTTCCAGGATTAATGAACGCGACCGACTGCGCGCGTGCGACGGAGCCGCACAGCAGGATGGTCAGAAATAAAGCAAGGCATGAGGCGGCAACTTGCCGGCGAGACTGTTGCCGGTGTCGTGATTCTTCGATCATGGCTCCCGTCCTCTGCACCTACCGTCACCCGCTTGCGTTCGCACCATCAGCCGTACATGTCCTTTCCGCGGTACTTGCCGAGCATAAGGCCCAATTTTCGACCCTGCCAGTCTCGAAACCGAGCAGCGCAGCAGCGCCGTGACTGGATCGAATTGCTCCCAATCGCGCGAATGGCGATGGGTGCACACCGGCTCACGTCGCATCCGCCGGCTGTGGCTGCGGGTTTTAATGAGCACAGCCACGATCGTCGCGTGCAGCATTTTTTTGTCTCGCGGCCTGCCAACATGGTTCATATTCAATCCCACTAAGGGACCAAACCTAACGGGAAACCGACATGGACTTCGAGCTTCCGGAAGAACTGAAGCTGCTCAAGAATACGGTGAGGACGTTCGTCGACCGAGAGCTCATTCCGGTCGAAATGAATGCCATGGACGGTCCGGGGATGCGTCCGGAGGTTCGCGCCGATCTCGAGCGCAAGGCGAAGGACCTCGGTCTTTGGCTGCTCGACGTGCCCACGGAGTATGGCGGTCAAGGCCTCGGCCTCTTGGGGATGGTTGTGGTTTGGGAGGAGGTCTCGCGCACCGTCGCTCTGCCTCCGCGCGGACCGGGCGTGTTCGGCCCCGATGTGCGACCGGTGTTGTTCACGCTTAATCCTGCGCAGAAGGAGAAATATCTTTTCCCCGTTTTGCGCGGCGAGAAGACGACCGCCTTCGCGCAGTCGGAGCCAGACGCCGGCTCCGATCCCGGGGCCATGCGCACCACGGCCGTGCGCAAGGGCGATCACTACGTCATCAATGGTTACAAGCGCTGGATCACCAAGGCGCAGGATGCCGATTTTCTTCAACTGGTGGCAGCCACCGATCGTTCAAAGGGAAGTCGCGGCGGCCTGAGCATGTTCCTGGTCGACACCGCGACCCCCGGCGTCAAGATCGTGCGGCGTACGCCCACGATGATGAGCGACATGCCGTGCGAAATCGCCTTGGATGACGTCATCGTGCCGGCCGAGAACCTGATCGGCAAGGAAGGCGAAGGCATGCGGCAGGCGCAATCATGGATCACGGCGGGCCGGCTCTATCAGGCTTGTCGCGGCCTCGGCGTGGCCAAGCGTTGCCTCGATCTCGCGGTCAGCTACGCCAAACAGCGCGTGACGTTCGGCGCGCCGCTCGCCGATCGCCAGGCCGTGCAGTTCATGATCGCCGACAGCTTCACCGAGCATCGGATGACGCAACTATTCGTGTATCAGCTCGCGGCGCGGACCGATGCCGGCGTCGCCGCCCGGCACGAAAGCTATATGGCAAAGATCACCGGCACCGAGCTTGGCTTCCGTGTCGCCGACCGCTGCATGCAGATTCACGGTGGGATCGGGTTGGCGGCGGAAATGCCGATCTCGCAGATGTGGCGCGACGCGCGCAGCTTCATGATTACCGAGGGACCGGTGGAGGTCATGCGCATGGTGCTCGCGCGCGAAATCTTCCGCGGGCAGGTTTAGGGACGCGCGAGCAGTATCGGCCGGAGTGTTTGCCGGCCCTTACCATGCGCCTGACACCACGGTCGCGAGCTCGGTCAGCCTTCGCCCGTTACCGGTCGGCCGCCGGAGTGAGCACGCCCCCGGCCGAAGTGCGGATGCGTAACGACGAAGCCTTGGCGTCCCTGACCACCTTCTCGACGTCATAGGCGACGAGCTTGCCTTGGCGCTTTACGATGCGACCGTCCACCAGCACGGTATCGACGTTCGCCGGTGTTGCGGACTGAACGACGGTCGTCTCGATGTTGGCGAGCGGAGCCACATTGACGTCGTTCGTCCGGATGAGGATGACGTCGGCACGTTTGCCGACGGTGAGCGAACCCGTCACATCGCCGAGCCCGAGCGCCTTGGCGCCGTTGAGCGTCGCCATCTCGATCACCTCGCGGAAACCAACCGCAGGCAGGCCCTCGGTTGGCGTTCCCTTCCACGGGATGCCCATGTTCCAGGTGAAACGCATGGTCTCGAACATGTTGGGCGGGGCGATCGAGCTCGCGTCGAACGACAACGAGACCACCACGCCGGCCTTGCGCATGCGCAGGAGCGCGGCGCGTGGATCGCCGGCGAGCCCGAGGCGGAATTCCGAATGGGTGGCAAAGCTCAGCGGCGTCTTGGTGCGCGCCATGGTCTCGGCGTCGATGTCGCGCGCCGGGATGTAGTGGCAGATGAGCAGCTTCGGGCCGAGCCATCCGCGTTTCTCGTAATCGGCGGCGTCGACGACATTCGGTGGCGCCTGGCTCGCATGGATCGCCACCGGCAGCCCGCGTTCCAATGCCGCGGTCATATCTTGATGGTAGGTGCGCTCCTCGCTTTGCGAGAGCCCGCGCAGATTGACCCCGAAGGTGGCGAGCCCGTCGAAGGCGGTGCCGCCGGCGAAATAATCCCGCTTGACCCGGTCGATGTCGGTGAAGTCGAGAACCTGGTCGCGCGGCATCTGGTCGATGTGCCCATAGGCGTAGCGGGCGCGCAGCATCGAGTCCCGGTGCGCCCGCAACTCGGCGTCGGCGTGAGCGGGGGTGCGCGTGTTGTGCGACCAGTTGTGCACGGTGGTGATGCCGGCATTGGCGAGTTCCACCAGCCCCAGCATGACGCTGTTGTAGAAGTCGTCCGCGCTGTAGAGCTTCGAGGTCGCGTTCTTGGCGGGAAAATAGCCGAAACCGCCGTCGGCGGTGAAATTCCGGCCGAGCGTGCTCCACATATGATAGTGCGTGTCGACGAAGCCCGGCATGACGATCATGTCGCTCGCGTCGATCACCTCGGCGTCCGCCGCAGCCAAATTTGGCCCGACCCCGGCGATCCTGCCGTCGCGGACGAGAACATCGGCGCGCGGTAGGGTGCCGAGAATCTCGTCGACCGTCACCACGGCGCCATTCTTGATGAGATAGGTTCCGCGCGGCGGCGGCGCGGCGGCGGTCTGCGCAACGGCCTTTGCGGCGAGGCCGAATGGCAGGCCGCCACTCAGCGCGGCCGCGCCCACGAACTTCGCCAGCGCTCTGCGAGTCAGCATGGTCGCCTCCGACAAGGTTTGCGTCCGCTGAATTTAACGACTGAGATGCGGCGGCAGCAAGGAGCGGCGCCGACTACGTTGCCGCCGCCGTCTAAAATATTCAGGACACCTGGCGCTCTTGGTCCCGCCAATAGCGCGCGCGCAGCTGCTTCTTGTCGACCTTCCCGTTGAATAGGCGGGGCAGCGCATCGAGGAAATCGATGCTGCGCGGCTTCTTGTAACTCGCGATCAGTTTGCGGCAGTGCTGGATGAGTTCGTCCTCGCCGGCTGCGCAGGCCGGCCGCAGCACGATGCATGCCTTGACCGACTCGCCCCAGCGGGGGTCCGGCACGCCGATGACGGCCGCCTGCAGCACCGCCGGATGCGTCAGCAGCGCCTCCTCCACTTCGCGCGAATAGATGTTCTCGCCGCCCGAAACGATCATGTCCTTCTTGCGGTCGACGATGAAGAGAAACGCCTCGGAATCGAAGAACCCCACATCGCCGGTATGCATCCAACCGTCGCGCAATGCCTCGACCGTCGCCGCGCTGTTGTTCCAGTACCCCGTCATCAGGCTGGGGCCCCGAATGAGGATGTCACCGATCTCGTCCGGCGCGCAGTCGGAGCCATCGGGGCGAACCACGCGAATGGCGTGGTCGAAGAACGGCTGCCCGGCCGAAGCCAGCCGTCGCGCCTGCGCGGCATCGCCGTCAGGACGATGTTCATGCGCATGCAGGATGGTGCCGACCACGCACTCCGTCATGCCGTAGACCTGGGTGAAGATCGGCCCGAACGCCGCCATTGCCTCCTGCAGCAGCGCGACCGACATCGGCGCCGAGGCATATTGGATGCTGCGCAGCGAATCTTTGCGCCAGCGCCCGAGTCCGGGATCGTCGAGCAAACCGCGCACCATGATCGGCGCCAGATGGGCGCAGGTGATGTGCTCCTCCTCGATGCAGCGCAGGACCGCCGCGGGGTCGAAGGCGCGGTGCAGGATGATCGTCGTGCCCAGCACCATATTGGCCAGCTGATTGATCTTCGCGCCGATGTGAAACAGCGGCATCACGATCAGCATCCGATCGGATGGCCGCACACCCTGTTCCCACGAAATGCCGATGGCCGCGGACAGGATCGCCCGGTGACTGAGCAGAACGCCTTTGGGCTTGCCGGTGGTTCCACTGGTGTAGATCAGATACACGCCGTCGTCCGGTTGTGGGCGCAACGCCGGCGCGGCATCGGGCGCGGCGGCGAGAGTGTCTTCGTAGCTTTCGGCCCAGTCGGTGGCGGGCCCGATGATGATGAAGCGTTCGATGCTGCTGCCTTGGCGGCGCAGGCTTTCCACCTGGGCGGTGAACTGCGCTTCGAAGATCAACACCGTCGGGGTGCAGTCGTCGAGGATCTGGCCGAGTTCCTGCGGCGACAGTCGCCAATTCAGCGTCACCGCGATGAAGCCTGCCCGTTCCGCGGCGCCGACCGCTTCGAAATATTCCAGGCAGTTCTGCGCCAGCACGGCGAACCGCGCCTGGCGTTGCAGGCCGCGCGCCGCGAGCGCATTGGCGAACCTGCGCACGCGGGCGGAAAACTCGGCGAAAGTGACGCGCCGGTCCTCGAAGATGACGGCGGTCTTTCCCGGAAAATAGCGGGCGTTGCGCTCGATGACGTCACCGAGCACCACGGGTGTGTCGTGCATTGCGTCCTCGTCCAGCAGTTGGTTCAGCCGTGAGCCGATGGCGTTGGAATTGGCGAGACGACGCCGCGCTCATTCGACCTTGATGTTGGCCTCACGCACGACCTTGCTCCAGGTCTCGATGTCCGCCTTGATTTGCGTCGCGTAGGCTTCGGGCGTGCTGGCGACCGGCGCGAAGCCGAGCGCGTCGAGACGCTCTTTCACATCTGGCAATGCGACGATGCGGGCGATCTGGCGCTGCAACTGGTCGACGATGGGCTTTGGCGTCGCGGCGGGCACCAATACACCGATGATCAGTTCGGACTCCTGGTCGGGGACTTCGGACTCGGCCATGGTCGGGACATTGGGGAACACCGGCGAGCGCTTGGCGCTGGTAACGGCGAGCGCGCGCAACGTTCCTTCCTTGATATGCGGTGCGGCGGGCGGCAGGCCGAGGAACGCCATCGGCGTGTGACCTGCGAGTGTCGAGGTGATGATCGGTGCTGCGCCCGGGAACGGCACCCGGACGACGTCGAGACCGAGGCCCAGGCGAAACAGCCGTTCGCTGGACAACTGCCCGAAGCCGATGCCGAGCGAGGCATAGTTGTATTTGCCGGGGCTCGCCTTCGCGAGCGCGATCAGCTCCTGCATGTTCTTGGCGGGAAACGAGGGGTGGACCACGACCACTTGCGGCGAAGCGGCTGCAATGGTCACGGGGGCGAAGCTCTTTACCGCGTCGTACGGCACCTTGCTTGATACGGTCGGCGCGACGGCGAAATCGTTGGTCACGAACAAGATGGTATGCCCGTCGCCCGGGGAATTGGCTGCGGTGCCGGTGCCGACAACGCCGCTCGCGCCCGTGAGGTTTTCGACGAAGAAGTTCTGGCCGAGGCTCTCGGTAAGGTGCTGCGCAACCAGGCGCGCCATCACGTCGGTGGGACCGCCGGCCGGGTAGGGCACGATGACGCGGACTTGTCGGGTCGGATAGCTCGCAGCCGCCCCGCCCGGCGCATTTTGGGCGTGGCTCGCGGCCGCGAGCATCAGCGCCGCGCATCCGGCGGCCAGGCAAACGATGGTTTTCATGACGTTGTCTCCCTAGGCGCACCAGCATAGTTGCGATGCTCCGCCAAATCGAGACAATCCAGGCATCAACGGCGCTGCGAAGCGGCGCTTGCAAAGAACTCTCGGTTGTAGGACGCAAAATCTCCCTTGGCGTGAACGGACGTGGTCAGTCGCGCCTGCGCTTTGATACGGCAGACGTGCGCGCCGAGCTCTGGCAAGCCAATTGTCGTCGTGCCACGGTGATGCGCGAACATGCGGATTGCGCAGGACGAGTGTAATGACCCAGGCGGAATTCAGGGACGGCACGCCAATGCAGATGGCCTACGCGCCGCTTCGAACGTTGCAAGATGTCGAAGAGCTCGAGCGCGTGCCGCTTGATGAGAGGATCTTCTCCTGGAATCTGAACGATTGGATCGCCCGCGGATGCATGCTCGATCCGGAAAAGATCGCCATCCGCTACATCGCCGACGGCGATCCGGACGGCGAACAGATCTCTATTCGCTATCGCGAATTGCGATCGCGCGCCATCCAGGCGGCCAATCTCTTCCACGCGCTCGGCGTGTCTTCGGACGACGTGGTGATGTACGTGCTGCCGACGGTGCCGCAGCTTTACGTCGTGATGATGGGCGCGGTCGGAGCGGGCATCGCCTGCGGCGTCAACTGGATGCTCAAGCCGGACCTGCTGGCCGAACTCGTGCGCGCGACCAACCCGAAAGCCGTCGTGACGCTCGGACCGACCCCCGGCTACGAGATCTGGGAGAATGTGCAGGCGATCCGTAGGGAGATCTCTCCCGCGGTGCACATTCTCACGGTGCCGGGTCCGGGCGGAGCGGTCATCCCGGAAACCGACTTCGACACGCTGGCCGCGCGTCACCCCGGCGACCGTCTGCTGTTCGAGCACACGATCGAGCCCGATCACATTGCCGCCTATGTGCATTCCGGCGGGACCACGGGATCGCCCAAGCTTGTGAAGCTTACGCACCGGGGCTTTGCCTACAAGTGCTGGGCCAATGCGCTCGTCATGGCGCACACGAGCGACGATGTGATCTTCGCCGATTACCCCATGTTCCACATTGCGGGCATTTTCGGGCGCGGCTATTTCCCCATCGCGCACGGCATGTCGATCGTCATCCCATCTCCGCTCGGCGCACGCGACAAGCGCTTCATCGACAACTACTGGAAATTCGTGGACAAGTTCGGGATCACGCTCTTCTCCGGCGTGCCGACCACGCTCGCACAGCTCGCCAAGAACGGGCCGCACGGCGAGAAGCTCGGCACGTTGCGCGATTACGCCTGCACCGGCTCGACCGCCTTCCCCGCCGAGGTGGCGCGGCAGATCGAAAGCCTGATCGGCGTGCGCGTACTGCTGACCTATGGCGCCACCGAATACACCCAAAACGTCACCCAGGCGCCGCGCGACGGCGATCCTAAATTCGGCTCGCCGGGCATCCGCTTGCCCTACACGCAGGTCAAGACGGTCGAACTCGACGGCGACAGGATCAAGCGCGAATGCGGGGTCGATGAAATCGGCACGGTCGTCGTGAAGGGGCCGAGCGTCACCCCCGGTTATCTCGAGCCGAAGTACAATGAGGGCGTATTTACGCGCGAGGGCTGGTTTAATTCCGGCGATCTCGGACGCTTCGACGCCGACGGCTATCTCTGGCTCACCGGCCGCGTCAAGGATGTCATCATCCGCGGCGGGCACAATATCGATCCGTCCGTCATCGAGGAGACCTTGCTCAAGCATCCCGACGTGCTGCTGGCCGCCGCCGTCAGCAAGCCGGACGCCTATGCTGGCGAATTGCCGGTCGCCTATATCCAGCTCGTGTCCGGGGCGCGCACCAGCGCAACGGACATCGGCGATTTCGTCCAACGCCACATCCCGGAACGGGCCGCGGCGCCGAAAGAGGTCATCATCCTCGCGGCCATGCCGCTGACCGATGTGCAGAAGCCGGCTAAGGCCGAGTTGCGTCGCGACGCGGCGCGCCGCGCGTTCCGCGAAGTGCTGGCGGACGTCGCCGATGGTAAGTTTTCGGTCGATATCGTCGCGGATCCCGTCAAGGGCAACGTGGCGGTGATCAGCGTGTCCGGCCCCGCGGCCGTGCGGCTCGACATCGAGAACCGCATCCATGAGCGCATGAAAGCGTTCGCGTTTGCCTATGTGGTGCAATGGGGGGCCTGACGTTCCTTCTCTCTGTGGCTTCGACCCTTCCCCCGCGGACTTGACCCGGCGATCCCGGAGCCACCAAACTGCTAAAAAATACAAGCATGAACGCGGGAGGATGCGTCGATGCAGTTGCGAAAGCTCCTTGGTCTTGCGGTGGTCGCGGGCGCGCTAAGTGTCCTTGGCAACGCGGCCTTCACGCAAGCGAACTATCCCGCGGCTCCCATCCGCGTCATCATCCCGCTGGCGCCCGGCGGCGCTATCGACGTAATGGTGCGCGCGCTCGGCAGGGCATTTGAGCAACGCAATCCCTATGGCTTCGTCGTCGAAAGCCGCGCCGGCGCCAACACCATCATCGCCGCCAACGCCTGCAAGGCGGCGCCGCCGGACGGCTCCACGATCTGCCTGCTCTCGCGCAGCTCGGTGTCGATCAATCCTGCGCTCTACAAAAACCTGTCCTACGATCCGATCAAGGATTTTGAGCCGATCACCAATCTCGCCTTCGCGCATCAGGTCCTCATCCTCAACAAGAATGTCCCGGTGAAGGATTTCAAGGAACTGGTTGCTTATTCGAAACAGAACCCGGAGAAGCTCAACTTCGGCTCCTTCGGCGTGGGCGGCGACACCCACCTGGTGGTCGAGTGGATCAAGCACGAGACCGGCGCGAAGATGACGCATATTCCTTACAAAGGCGCGTCCGACGCGATGCTGGCGTTCAAATCAGGTGATATTCAGCTGATCTACCTTATCATCGGCAATCCCGATATCGCGCGCCAGATCAATGAAGGCGAGGTCAAGGGGCTGTTGGTCCCGGGATCGAGCCGCAGTCCCCTGATTCCAAATGTACCTTCGTTCGCAGAGAGCGGATTGTCGCCAGACCAGTCCGCGTTCGAGACCTGGTTCGGGATGTTTGCGCCCAAGGGGACGCCACCGGATATCGTCAAGAAGCTCAACACGGAGTTCTCCGCCATCGTGAAGAGCCCGGACTTCGCCGAGCAGTACCTGATCTCCAAGGGGTTCGAGCCGGTCGGCGACAGCAGCGAGGCATTTGCCAAGTTCATTGTGGAGGATCAGAAGAAGGGCAAACTCCTCGTCGATATTTCCGGCGCGAAGCTGGAACAATGACCACCGCCGCTCACCACTGACCCCGGGATTGAAATGGCGCTGAACTACGAACGGATCATGGCCCATCGGCCGGCCGATATTCCGGTGAGCTACGGCGAGCGCGAGTGCATCATCTATGCGCTCGGGATCGGGCTTGGAATGAATCCGGTTGATCCGGGCGAGCTTAAATTCGTGTACGAGCGCGCCGGCCTCCAAGCCTTCCCCACCATGGCGGTGGTGCTGGGCTGGCCCGGCCGCATGACCGATCCCGCCTTCGGCGTCGACGATCGTCTCGTGGTCGCGGGCGACATCAAGGTGGTGCTGCATCGTCCTCTGGCCGTTGAGGGAAAGTTGCTGAGCCGCCCGCGCATCAAGGAGGTCATCGACAAGGGCCCTGGCAACGCCGCCATCATCCAGAACACGCGCGACCTGATCGCCGAGGATGGGACGGTGGTCGCCACCGTGGACAGCAGCACCTTCGCGCGCAAGCATGGTGGCTTCGGTGGCAAGGTGACGGATACGCCGGTGCCCGCTGCAGTGCCGCAGACTGCGCCGGGGCAGATCTGCGATCTGCCGACGCCCCCAAATCTCGCGCTGCTCTACCGGCTCAATGGCGATGAGAATCCGCTGCATGCCGATCCCGCGCGCGCCAAGGTTGCCGGCTTCGATCGGCCCATTCTCCATGGCGCCGCAAGTTTCGGCGTGGCGGCGCACGCGATCCTGCGGACCTGCGCGGACTACCGGCCGGAGCGGCTGAACAGCATCGAGGCGCGCTTTTCGCGCCCGGTCTTTCCCGGCGAGACGATACGCACCGAAATCTGGCCCGAGCGCGAGCACATCGCGTTCCAGTGCCGCGTGGTGGGGCGGGACGAGATCGTGCTCAGCAACGGGCGCGCGACCTTGAGGACCTGACCGGATGCCGTCGCCAACCTGGGACAACACCACGCTGTTCGTGGATGACGATCCGGCCGACCGCGCCTTCCGCCAAGAGGTGCGCGACTGGATTGGGGAGAATCTTCCCGCAGATCTGTGCAACCGGTCCGCTCGCATCGATCCGCCCGAACTCAAGCCGTGGCACCGCAAGCTCTACGAGCGCGGCTGGATCGCACCCCATTGGCCGAAGGAAGTTGGCGGAATGGGCGCGACCCTCACGCAGCAAATCATCCTGTTCGAAGAGATCAGCCGCGTCGGGGCACCCACGCCCTATCCGCACGGGCTCAATTTCATCGGTCCGCTGATCATCGACGCCGGCACGCCTGAGCAGAAGAGGCAGCACCTGCCGCCGATCCTCACCGGGGAGATCACCTGGTGCCAGGGCTATTCCGAAGCGGGCGCCGGCTCTGACCTCGTGCGCCTGGAAACGCGCGCCGAGCTCGAGGGTGATCACTTCGTCGTCAATGGCCATAAGATGTGGACCACCAACGGCCATTTCGCGGACTGGATGTTTGCGCTGGTACGCACCGACCGGAACGCTACGCCTCGCCATGCCGGGATCAGCATGCTGCTGATCGATTTGAAATCGCCTGGGATCACGGTGCGACCGATCCAGACCATCAAGGGTGACGCGGAATTCGCCGAGGAGCTGCTCGTCGATGTGCGGGTGCCGCGCGAGAATTTGCTCGGCGGGCTCAACGATGGGTGGAAAGTTGCCAACCGGCTGCTCGGCTCGGAACGCTTCACCACCGGCCACCCGCGCAACGCCGCGGTGCTCCTCAACAAGGCCCGGCAGGTGGCGGAACTCACCGGCGCCACGCGTGAAGCCGGATTTCTGCACAGGCTGGCGGCACTCGAAATCGATCTCATGGCCTTTTCCGCCTATTACCGCCACGCCGCCGCGTTGCACGGTGAGAAGCGGGCGCCGTTCTCGATGGCGCCGGTGATTAAGATCGTCGGCGGCGAGCTTGGCCAGCGCGCGTCGGAGCTGCTGGTGGAGGCGGCCGCGGGATATGGCCCCCTGGTGGAAGACACGCCGGTCGGCAATCACCTCATCAATCCGGCGGCAGAGATGTTCGAGATGCGCCGCGTGACCGTCGGCAGCGGGGCGGTCGAGATTCAGCGCAACATCATCGCCAAGCGGGTGCTGGGGCTGCCGAGCTGATGTCCGCGTTGAATGTCAGACTCGAATGAAAGGGATTTGATTTGGATCTGTTGCTGAGCGAGCAGCAGAAGCTGTTCGCCGAAACCGCGACCCGGCTCTGTCTCGATTACGGTGGACCCAGGCGATTGCGGGCCTTGCGGACGGCTGCGGCGGAGATCGACGCTGACGCGTGGCGTGAGATCATCGAGTCGGAGTGGCTCGCGACCGTAGTGGCGGAAGGTCAGGGCGGGCAGGGGCTCGGCGCCTTCGATATCGCGCTTGCGCTCGAACAGGCCGGCCGCCAGCTGCTCATGGTCCCGCTGCTCGAGGCGGCCGCGGCGGCATTGACGATGTCGCGGGCCGAGGACGGCTTGCGCGCGGGTGCCGGGCTCGTCGATCTGTTGCGCGGGTCGCGCCTGATCGTGCCCGCGACCGCAGCGGCGTCCTGGCGCTTTGGCGCAGGCGCGTCCGGCATCCACTACGATCATAAAGCAGGCGTGCTCAACGGCAGCATTGCGTTCGTTGCCTATGGCGGCTCGGCGGAGGCGTTTCTGGTAGCGCTCGATTCCGGAGCGCCGCCGGTAGTGGCAGTCGTCCCGCGCAGCGATGTCGCGGTCGCCACCAAACGTAATGTCGACGGCTCGACCGCGAGCACGCTCACTTTCGCCAGCGTCCATGTCCCTGCGGAACAGGTGATTGCGACCGGCGCGGAGGCGAAACGACTGGCCGTGCAATTGCAGGAATTCCTGATGCTCGGCGCCGCGGTCAAGCTCATCGGTCTCGCTGCCGGTGCGCTCGATGTCACGGTCGATTACATCAAGCTGCGGGAGCAGTTCGGGCGGCCGATCGGCAGTTTCCAGGTGCTGCAGCACCGCGCGGTCAACGCCTTCATCGATATCGAGCTCAACCGGTCGCTGGCCTACCGCGTGCTCGCCGCCTACGACGCGGGCGAGCACCATCCGGCGATGATCTCGGCGGCAAAAGCACGCGCTTCGCGTTCGGCCTCGGAGATCGTTCGCGGCGCGCTGCAGATGCATGGCGCCATCGGATATACCGAGGAGCACGACATCGGTCTCTATTACAAACGCGCCATGGCGCTTTCCGCGCAATACGGCGGCGAGCTCCACCATTCCAGACGGTTTTCCGACCTGACCCTCGACGCCGGAGTATCGCCGTGACCGATCCGTCCTCGCCTGAAGTCGCGGTGCTTTGTGCCTTGGACCGGCGCGGCGTCGCCACGCTCACGCTCAACCGTCCCGAGAAAGGCAACCGCTACAATCAGGCGATGCTCGATACGCTGGTCGCAGAGACCGCGCGTCTGGGGGTGGATCCGACGGTTCGCGCGATTGTGCTGCGGGCGGGCGGCAAGCACTTCTGTGTCGGGGCGGAGATCGGGGACGAGCAGCCGAGGGCGAAGGATGCGCCGCGCGCCTCCATTCCGGGCCTCTGCCTTGCGTTCGACAGCCTGCCGAAGCCGACCATTGCGCTCGTCCACGGCGCCTGCATCGGCGGCGGCGTCGCGCTCGTGTCCTGCTGCGACATTGTCATTGCCGCGCGGGGTGCATTTTTTTCGCTGCCGGAGGTGAGGCTCGGCTTTGCGCCGGGGCCGCTGATCCCGTTCTTTCTGCGTGCGATGGAGGCGCGCAGCCTGCGCCGGTATCTGTTGTCGGGTGAGCGCTTTGCGGCCGAAGCGGCGATGCGGATCGGCCTGGTACATGAACTTTACGATACCGACGATGGCGACGCAGCGTTGGCGGCGCTCATCGACGAACTCTTGCTCGCAGGCCCCAACGCCGTGACGGTTGCAAAGGGATTGCTGCGCCGGCTGGGGCAGCCGCCGGTCTCGAAAGAACTCCTGGTGGAGTTGCAGCACGAATTCGACCAGCGCCGTCATTCGCCGGAGGCGCTCGAAGGCGTCGCCAGCTTTCGCGAGAAGCGCAAGCCGCGATGGGCTGCGCCGGAGCACGAGCAGTAATCGGGACCATTGCCATGGGTACCTTCCGCTTCCTCACTCTGTACTTGCTCGCGAGCGTGTGCGTCGGGGCCGATACGGCGGCAGCGCAGAACTGGCCGGCGGCAAAACCCGTGACCATGGTCGTACCGTTTCCGCCCGGGCCGGCGCTCGACCTGGTCGCCCGCCTGGTCGGCGGCAAGATAGCCGACGCGCTCGGCCAGACCATCGTGGTGGAGAACCGCAGCGGCGCAAACGGGACGATCGGATCGAACCTGGTGGCGCGCGCGGCGCCCGACGGCTACACCCTGCTGGCTGCGACGGCAGGCACGCATGTCACCGCCGTGCACCTGATGAAGAGCCTGCCCTACGATCCGCTCAAGGATTTCACCCCGATCGTCGCCGCCGTGGAGCCGGTGACGTGCCTCGCCGTAAACAGCGCCGTCCCGGTCGATACGGTCGAGGCGTTGATCGCCTACGCCCGGACTCATCCCGATGAGCTCTCCTATGGCTCCTCGGGTCTCGGCTCGGTGTTTCACATGATGGGCGAACTGTTCAACCAGACCGCCGGTGTCCGGATCAAGCATGTGCCGTATCGCGGGGTGGCGCCGGCCATGCAGGACGTGATCAGCGGCCACATCCCGATGGTGTTCATCTCGGTGTCCAACGCGATCCCGGCCATGCAGACGGGCCGCGTCAAGATCCTCGCGGTGCTCGAGCCGTCTCGTTACGCCAGGCTCCCGCAGGTCCGCTCGATGTCGGAAATCGTGCCGGCGTTCCAGAAACCATCCTCATGGTTCGGCTTCCTCGGGCCCGCCGGATTGCCGCACGAGATCGTGACGCGCCTGAACGCCGAGATGGTCAGGAGTCTCGATGCTCCCGACGTGCGCGGCAAGCTCGAGGACAACGGGATGACGGTGATCGGCGGCACGCCCGAGCAATTCGGCGCGCTCGTGCGCGACGGCATCGTGCGCTACGGCGCGATCATCAAGGCGACGGGGATACAGGCGGAATGACGGCGGGATGCGGTGACGGTGACAGAGCCCGTTCCGTTGAACGGAATTAGCGCTGGGCAGACTCGGGTTGCACCCCCCACAAGGGGCCCCCCAAGGGGGAGGGGAGCACCCCGAATAACGGCAAATGTCTTGCGTCGTGCCCAACGGCTATACGCTCTGATCCCTACTTCGCCAGCCGGCGCGTGGCCTTCATGCGTTGCACGCTGTCGCCGGCAAGATGACTCCAGATGATGGCGTCGCGCACCAGCTTGTCGGCGCGGGGATCCATGACGCCCGCATCGGCATGCAGGTCGAGGTTGATCTCGCTCACCTCCTGGATGACGTCGGTCGAGAAATTCATGCACAGGCCGGGGTTGGCCGAGTGCATCTTGTGGTCGTGCTCCCAGGCAACGCGCATCACGAAGGATCGCAGCGCCTCGGTGAGCAGGTGCATGCGGTTGAGCTTGAGCTGGACCAACTGCTGCTCGAACAGCAGTCGGCCGCCTTGTTTCTTCGTGCGGGCCAGCCTGAGCGCCATGCCGCAGGCATCGTCGCAGACCCCGAGCGCGTTGGCCGCGAGTTCGAGGTCGCCGAACAGGTCGCCTCCGGTGCGGTCGCCGGCCTGCTGGGCCTTCATGTCGGAGCCATTCACCGGGCCGACGACATTGGCGTGGGGTACGCGCGCGTTCTCAAAGATCATCTCGCCGTTCTGGTAGAAGCGCCAGCCGCTCTTGTTGAACACCTTGCCGATGCGGAAGCCGGGCGTGTCACGCGGCACCAGGAACATGGTGGTGCCTTGCTTGAGCGGAGCATTCGGGTCGGTGCGGGCATCGATGAAGAACAGCTTGCCGACGCTGGCATTGGCGATGAAGCATTTTTCGCCGTTGAGGATCCATTCGTCGCCGTGCCGCTCGGCGCGCAACTTGAGCCCGGCCTTGGGATCATCCGCCGGCGGCAGCCGGTTGTCGGAGCCCGCGCTCGGCTCGCTGATGCCCTTTCCCAGGAGGTAGGTGTCGTCCTCCAGGAACGGCTGCAGGAATCGGCGCTTCTGCTCGTCGGTGCAGGTCGCGGCGATCAGGTGGCTCCACTTCCAGCATTGGCTGAAGGTTTTGGAGATGGCGCTGTCTGCCTTGGCCAGTTCGGCCATGACCAGAGCCTGGGTGACGAAGTCTGTGCCGTGGCCGCCCCATTCCTTTGGCACCGCCATGGTACGAAAGCCGAGCCTCGACCCTTTCTTGATGATCTCCCAGTCGAACGTCGCGCGCGGATCGGAGATCTCGTCGCGCTCAACCGAGATCGGGCGGATTTCCTCTTCGGCGAACTTGCGCGCCGTCATCTGCCAGGAGCGCTGCTCGTTGCTCAGCGTGAAGTCCATGGGGTGCGCCCTCGTTGGTTCATTCGGCCGCGAGCGCGGCCGCATTGGCGGGCCGGCGATAGCCGGCGAGCGCCTCGGCGATGCGCAGCTTCGCGTCGCTGTTGCTCGTGCCGGAATGCAGGCAGACCAGCGCATCGTGCACGTACTTCTGCAGTGGCATGTCGCGCATCACGCCCATGGCGCCGAAGCATTCCGCGGCGTCCTTGGTGGCGTGGTAGATCGCCTCCGACGCGAACACCTTGGCGATGCGCGCGAGCGGCAGATCGGGCAGGCTGCGGTCGGCGAACGCTTCCGGATGGTCGCAAGCCCAGGCCGCCTGCCAGATGGCGGCGCGTGCGACCTCAAGTCTCACGGCGACCTCGGCGAGCTTGTTTCCGATTGCCTGGTGCTCGATGATGCGGCGGCCGCCCTGCACCCGCAGTTGCGCGTAGTCGAGCGCCGCCTCATAGGCGGCGCGGCCGATGCCGAGGTTGAGAGCGGGGGCCTGCGGTGGATCGCGGGCGGCATCGCCGGCGAGCGGGCTTTCATGTTCGCGGCCGACAAGATTCTCCAACGGCACCCGGCAGTCCTTGAATACCAGCTCGCCGCAGACGCCGTGTCGGGAATGCCCGCTGCGGTCGCTCTCCCGCATGCTCAGGCCGGGCGTATCGTGCGGCACAAGAAGCAAGCTCGCGCCATTTGCGTCGCTGCTCACTTCGACGGCGAACAGCTTGGCGACCGGCCCGTTGGCGACCCGGTCCTTGACGCCGTTGATGACCCAGGTGTCGCCCGTGCGCACCGCCGTGGTCTTCACGCCGGCTTCGCCGGTTTCCGGGCGATGATAGTGAATTCCGAGCGCGGCCTCGCTATCGGGCTCGTGATTTGCGAGCGCAAGGTGATGGCGATCGTCCATCAGGAACGGCGGCAGGAACCGCGCCCGCTGCTCCGGCGTCATCAGCCGGTCGAACAAAACGTGGGCGAGCATCGAGGTCTGCGCGAGCACAGCCGCGACGTCGGGATCGCCCAGCGCGAGTTCCTCGGTCACGATGCAGCAGGTGAGCGTGTCGGCGCCGGCGCCGCCGGCTTCCTCGGACAGCGCGAGCGATCGCAGCCCAAGCTGCGAGGCTTTGTCGAGCGCGTCGTTGAGCAGGGGGCGCGTGCGCGCCTCAAGACGCTCGGGCCTGATCGCGAGCGGCTTGACCTCGCGGGCGACGAAATCGCGCACCGTGTCGCGGATTTCCAACTGCTCCGGGCTCAGGTGAAGATTGTACATTCATGCGTCTCCGGGGATCTGGAATGCCGATCGCGGACGATCACGGGGATTTCCGTACGAACTTCTGTACCCGCCAGTTCAGCGTGTCGGCGACAAAGACGTCGCCTTGCGCGCTCACGGCGAGGAAATGCGCCTCGCCGAACTGGCCGGGGCCTTTGCCCTGGCTTCCGGTTGAGCCCAGAACGTTGCCGTTGAGGTCGAGCTTGATCAGCCGTCCGGCGTGTCCGTGCGCAAGCCAGAGGTTCTGATTCGGATCGATGAACAGGCCACACGGAGTCCCGGGATGCTTGGATTCCCGCAGATACTTGCCGTCGGCGTCGAATACCTGGATCCGCTGATTGTTGCGATCCGCCACGTAGACCAGCCCCTGCGCGTCGATCGCGATCGAATGCGCGATATCGAACTCGCCCGGACCGGTTCCTTTCTTGCCCCACGCCTTGATGAAGTTGCCGTCCTTGTCGAACTTGACGACCTTCGGCTCGCCGCGCCCGTGCCCCTGTACCACGAAGATCTCTCCTTGCGACCCGAACGCCATGTCGTTCGGCTCGTTGAAGAGGCGCAGGTGACCGTAGGAGTGCATCTCGCCGGCGGTGTCGCGCACGCCGAGCACGAGCAGGATGCGTCCCTCGGGACTGAACTTGTAGACGACATGCGAGCGCACGTCGGTGGTCCAGATGTTGTCCTGCGCGTCGATCCGCAGTCCATGCGGCCGGTCGAACAGGCCGTCGCCCAGGGCGCGAACGAATTTCCCGTTGGCATCGAACTCCATCAGCGGATTGGGACCGCGATGCAGCACGAAAATATGGCCCTTGGAGTTGATCGCCACGCCCGAGGTGCCGCCGAAGGTCATGCCTGCGGGCAGGCTGAAACTGTCGGGGACCACGGCGTAGTTGAGCGGCGGCGGAGAGTCGGTCTGCGCAACAGCAGGTATGGACATCAGCGAGCTCATCAGCAGGATCGCAGCGGTTCTGACGGTTGTCATATCAGTGGCCCATTTGTTCAGCGAGGTCCCGGCGAGTCAGTCTCCCTTGATGCCCGCGGTCTTGATCACGCGGTCCCACTTCTCCAGCTCCGCTTTGATGTACTGGGTGAGGTCGTCGGGATCCTTGTAGAAGGCGATAATCTGCTGCTCGGTGAATATTTTCACCACCTCGGGATCCCTCAGCATTGACGCGACTTCCTTGCTTAGGCGCGCGACCACGTCTTTCGGCGTCTTGGCCGGGACGAAGATCGCGACCCACGCCGACATTTCGAAGCCGGGCACGGTCTCGGCGATCGCGGGAATGTCAGGCAGCGCCGGTAGGCGCGCCGGCTCTCCGACTGCAACAGGGATCGCCTTGCCGCCACGCACATGCTCCAGCGCCGTAGCGACATTGTTGTACATGAGCTGCACGTCGCCGCCGATCAGCGCCATGGTCGCCGGGCCGACGCCGCGATATGGCACGTGCAGCAGCTTGATGCCGGTCTGCAGCGCCAGCAACTCAAGGCCGAGATGGCTGAAATTGCCGGTTCCGCCAGACGAATAGGTCAGCGCCCCGGGCTTTGCCTTGGCGAAGGCGATGAGCTCGGCCACGTTGCGGATGCCGACCGCGGGATGGGCGATGAGCATCGACGGGAAGCGGATCATCATGGCGACCGGGATGAAGTCGCGCAGCGGCTGATAGGCGAGCTTTTCGTACAGCGCGGGGTTGGCGACGATCGGCCCATCGGAGATCGCAGCGATGGTGTAGCCATCCGGATCGGACTGCATCAGGGCCTGCAGGCCGATCGCTCCGTTGGCGCCGCCGCGGTTCTCGACATAAACCTGTTGGCCGAGCCGGTCCGACAGGTGCTTGGCGGCGAGGCGGGCGATAAAATCGGTGCCGCCGCCCGCGGGGAACGGACAGATCATCCGGATCGGGCGCTGCGGCCACGCTTGAGCGGAGGGCGAGGTCGACGCTTGGCCCGATGCTTGGCCGGCCGCTGGCGCCACTGCCACCAGCGGCAGGGCGCAAGCGAGCGCGAGCGTGGCCGCTCGCCTGGCGAGATCAATGCGCATGTGCTTCCTCCCAATGAAGCGCCCGCCGGTTATTCCAGCGTGGCGTGGCTCGTTGGCTCTCTATCCTTGCACGGCTGCGGCGATCGCGTCTCCCATCTCCGTGGTGCCGGCTTGGCCGCCCAGATCCCGGGTCAGGTGCCTGCCCGCCGCGATCACGGTGTTGACTGCAGCGTGGATGCGGTTCGCCGCCGCAGTCGCCTTCGGCTCGCTGCGCTTGCGGCCGAGCCAGGCCAGCAGCATCTGGCCCGAGACGATCATGGCGTAGGGATTGGCGATATTGCGTCCGGTAATGTCGGGCGCGGAGCCGTGGGTCGCCTGGGCCATCGCCTGCCGCTCGCCGACGCACAGGCCCGGTGCGAGGCCGAGCCCGCCGACCAGGCCCGCGCCGATATCGGTGAGGATGTCGCCGAACTGGTTGGTGGTCACGACGACGTCGAACTGCTGCGGCGCGGTGACCAGCTTCATCGAGATCGAGTCGATCATCATCTCCTCGAACGCCACGTCCGTATACTCGCGCGCCACCTTGCGGCATTCCTCCGCGAACATGCCGCAGGCCAGCCGGTACACCGGCTCCTTGTGCGCCGCGGTGACCTTCTTGCGCTTGCGGGTGCGAGCGATCTCGAAAGCCTCGCGCGCCACCCGGTTCGACCCCTTGCGCGTGATCACGCGCATGGCCACGGTAATGTCGTCGTTGGGCCGGAACTCGGGAGCCCCCGCGACGACGGTCTCGGAATAGAGCATCCCCTCGGTGAGCTCGCGCAGGAAGACGATGTCGACGTTGCTGTGGATCGACGGAACGGTGGCATGGGAGAGCGCCGGCCGCACCGCCGCGAACAGGTCGAATTTCTTGCGCACCGGCGGCATCACCCAGGTGGCATCGCCGCGCGGGTAGGCGGCATGCCCGATCGGCCCCATCACCCAGCCGTCGAGCTCGCGCAGGCTCTGCTCGGTCACAGCCGGGAGCGTGTTGCCGTGCTCCTCGTGCCCGCGTTTGCCGATCGGCAGCGGCTGCCACTCGATCTCGAGCCGCTCGCGCGCGGCGGCCGCCTTCATCACCTTGACGCACTCCGGAACGACTTCGAGGCCGATGTCGTCGCCCAGCAGAATTCCAATTCTCAAGCTCACTCCTCCACCACGATGCCGACGTCGTCGACGTCGCGCTTCCAGTTCGCCATTTCGTTCCGCAGCCAGCCCTGGGGGTCATCGAGCGAGGATTGCGGCGGGACGACCATTCCGCCGCGCTCGAAGGCTTCCTGCATGTCGGGCACGGTCATGGCCTTCACGAACGCATGACGCAGCGTCTCGATAATGTCGGGCGCCACGCCCGACGGCGCGAACGCCGCCACCCATTGCGAGGCGCGAATGCCGGGGAAGCCGACCTCCGAGAGGGTGGGGACGTCAGGATGCTGCGGAAGCCGCCGCTCGGCCGCGATGGCGAGCGCGCGCACGCGGCCTGCCTTCATCATCCCGACGGGATTGGTGATGTTGAACCACGACACATGGATGTCGCCATTGGCGAGATCGCGGATGATCTCGGCGCCTCCGCCTTTGAAGGGAATGTGCACGAGATCGAGACCGGCGCGCTTGGCGAGGATTTCGGTATTGATCTGCTGATAGCTGCCGATCCCGGCGCTCCCGTAGCGCACTTTGCCGGGATGCTCCCTGGCATAGGCGAGAAAGTCGGCGAACGCGGTCGGCGAGAAGTTCGTCGTCGTGGCGAGAAAGAAGACGGGCACGTCCGCCAGCGGGGTGATGATTTGGACGTCGCGCGCGTAATCGATCTTCATCTTCTTCGCGAGCAGGATCGGCGTCAATCCATTGGTGGAGATGTTGCCGATCATCAGCGTGTGCCCATCGGGCCTGGCTCGGGCCATCTCCTCGATCGCAATGATCCCGGAAGCGCCGGGCTTGTTTTCGACGAAGACACCGCGGCCCAAGCTGTGTCGCAACTGCTCGGCATAGAGGCGGGCCACCACGTCGGTCAAACCGCCGGGCGCATAGGGCACGAGGACCCTGATCGGCTTCGACGGATAAGGGGTCTGCGCCGCCGCGCCGGCGGCAGCGAGGACGAGGCAAAGAGCATGCACCAACGCCTGGCCGAAGCGCCGCATCCGCCGTCCTCCCACGGGCGCCCTCGCGGAGCGCTCTTTAGCTTGTGGAAAGATTGTAGGGAGCGGCGATGGCACCGCACAAGCCTCACGCGGGGCATGTGCGCTGCCGGACGCGGGTCAAGCGCCCCAGCCGTTATCGAGCAATCGAAACGCGCGAAGCCCAGCGGCTTGCTGCATATAGAGGGTCGACGCCGGCCTCAGCTCTTTGAGGCCTGAGCCGTTTCAATGAAGTTGCCGGCGCCGCCAGCGCGCTCCCCGTCGTTGCCGGCAGCTTTCGTGTTGCGCGCGCCTGCCCTTTGGCCGCGTCCGTCGACGTAGTCCTCACGCAGGCATTTGTAGATCGCCGCGGTGAGCAGCACATGGCCGAGAGCGGCGATGACGAGAAAAGCGATAATGAGCGGCGCCAGGATCAGGTCGATGGGCATAGGGAGGCCCTTGCGGGTTGATGGAGAGGCGCGGTCTCGGCGTTGGCCGCGCGCCGCTCCGCCAGCGCCTGCGCTGCTTGCCGGGCATGATCCGCGTTTTGCGCGATCCGGGTCAGATAAGGTTGCATCGCATAGCCGAGCACGGTGAGCGCGATCGCCGGCTTGCGCTGAAAGAGCGCTCCGCCCAGTTCGCGTTCCAATGCGATGATCCCGTTGGTCAGCGAGGGCTGGGAAACGCCGCTGCGCCTGGCCGCGCGGGTAAAATTGCGCTCCTCGCACAAGGCCAGGAAGTAGCGGATCTGGTGCATTTGCATGTTTTCACCCTTGTGCGCATGAATCGCGCTCACACCCGCGACCTTGTCATGGGCGGAGCATTCGGGCGGTGAGGTAGCTCACAAAGGGAAGAACTTCCGTGGACGGCGGCGCATGCGCGCGACCCGTCGAGAACCGGCCTTGACGTCCGATCCGGGAGGAGCCTGACAGGGCCGTCGCGCTCAGGAATGCCGCCCGCACCATCGTACCGACGCATGCGGCTGAACGGCCCCAAAGCGGCATGGTTCTGCACCGACGATGCCGGACCGGGCTGGGACAGACCGGGATACCGCTTCGCGCGTCATCCGCGCAGCGCCACCTTCTCGCGAAGCGGCATTAGGCCATATCGTTCGCGTCCCTGAGGAAGCGTAAAACCCCACGTTGCGATGCAAAAAGTTGATGCGCGGGTATGAAGCGCCTCACACCCCCGGTGTGCGGCCCGGGGGTACGCTCCGCCTCAATTTACGAAAGCCGCGGTTTTGACTTGAGTGGCGCGGTGGCGTCGATCAAAAGATCGGGGTTGAGAATGCGACGCATATCGATGGCCATGGGCTATAGTGCTGCTTCCGGGCCAGACGAATCCGCCCGAGCGTCTGCAGTACGCGCGGTCGAGGACGGACGTCGGGTTGCTCGTTCTTGAGCAGCCGAGGAGCGACTCTTATGTCGATTTTAGGGGGCAAACCGCCGGCGGAGCGAACACGGGACAGGTTGTCCCTGCTCCGCAATCATCCCTTGTTTCAGGATCTTCCGGCCTCGGTGATCGAACATCTCGGCTCGTATATGAAGACGCGGAAGGTGCCGCGGGGCGCCACGATATTCGCGAAAGGAGACCCAGGCACCGGGTTGATGGGAGTACTCACCGGAAGCGTCAAGGTGAGTGTTGCCTCGGCCGAGGGCAAGGACATCGTGCTCAACATCTTTCGCGAGGGTGAGGTTTTCGGTGAGATCGCCTTGCTTGACGGCCGGCCTCGCACCGCGGATGCCACCGCCATGTCCGACTGCGAGCTTATTGTCATCGAGCGGCGCGATTTCGTGCCGTTCTTGAGCAACCATCCGGACGTGACGATCAAATTTATCGAGATTCTCTGTTCGCGTTTGCGCCGGACGAGCGAGCAGGTCCAGGACGTGACATTCCTGAATTTGCCGACGCGGCTGGCAAAAGCGTTGCTTCAGCTGACGTCGTCCGACCAGGGCGGTGCGCCGGGACGCAAAGTCGCCATCACGCAACGCGAGATCAGTCAGATGATCGGCAGATCTCGGGAAAGCACCAACAAGCAACTGCGTGCGTGGGTCAAGCGCGGGTGGGTTCGGCTCGAACGCGGCGGCGTCAGCGTGGTGGCGCCGGACAAGCTCGCCGCGATTGCCGCCGAGGGCTCCGATTTCGATCCGTCGTGAGGCGACGTTTTCGTGCAATGAATACTGAATACGCCCCTAGGTCAGCTTTCGATATTCCCGCCGGACCACGTCCTCGATGATCGCTTCGGCGTCCTCGCTCCAGTGCCTTGAACCGCAGCGGTCGCAGATGCCGATCGGGATCGTGGCGCGACAGAAAACGTAACCCTTATCGGTCCATTGGCGAAACGCGATGTCCTGGGCGCGGATGTCGACATGACCGTGTTTGCAGAAATCGCAGTCTCGCGCGTTGTCTAGGTCGGACATGGTCCCCACCGACCGTAAAAGGCTGGTTTGGCAACGTCGCACGAGTGTTTCGGCGGCATGTGTGAACTAGTTCACACAGATCATGGAATTCCGGGAATATCGCCCCGAGGGGGCGCCTGAAAGTTCTGCGCGGGGTTACGACAATGCCCCGGCTACGCCCTCGGCTTCGAGCAGCTTCGACAATTGCCTGCGCGCGTAGAACATGCGGGTTTTGACGGTATTGCCGCGGATCCCGATGATCTCGGCAACCTCCTGCACCGATTTCTCATGATAGTAGACCAGATCGATGACCTCCCGATGCTCCCGGGAGAGCCGCCCCAGGCACCTGCGCAAGATTTCCCCGCGATGCTTGATCTCGAAGGCGACCTCCGGCGTATCCGCCGGATCGCTGATCTCCGGGCCCCCCTCGTCGGATGACGCTTCTTGCGGGCGGCGGCGCAGCTCGGCCAGCGCCTTGTAACGGGCAATGGCCAACAGCCAGGTCGTGACCGCCGAGCGTGCCTCGAACCGGTGAGCCTGCTGCCAAACGCTGAGAAACACGTCGCTGGTAAGGTCTTCCGCGAGCGCATTGTCGCCCACCATGCGCAGGACGAAACGGTAAATCCGGGTGTGGTGCCGCGCGAACAGCGCCTGCATCGCGAGCCTGTTGCCGGTCGCGATCTTGGCAATCAGCGCCTCATCGGCGGTATCGACGGCCTTCGGCGGCGCCCAGTTGGCCGCAACGTCGCGGTTCGGCCCAGCAAGATAGTTGCGCATTGGCAGCCTCCAGTTTGACCCGTCTATGACTAGGCCGGGGGCCGGAAACCTTCTGTTAACCACATCACACTTTGACCGGACCTTTCCCTGGTCGGGATCACGAACAAGAGAGCCCGGTATGACCGGGCTCTCCTGTAGTCGGCGTGTGGCCGGGATGGCGGCGCGGATGCGGATTCAGCAATACGGCGCCGCTTGCGCCCCCGACGTGTCGTAGTGGGGAATGCAGGACTGCGGCCGGCTCTGGGCAAACGACACGGTCGTCGCTGCTGCCAGCGCAAGCGCGAGTGTCACCACCAGCTTTACAAAGCGCGATGTCATGGCCATCTCCGAGTGACGAACTCCCGCTGAGCAGGACCCCGGCGAAACGATGCTGGTCAGCAGGTTGCATCAGCGGGCTGGTCGAATACCTGGCCGCTTGCAACCGGAGCATGCCACCCGCGCCGTCGCAGGTTGGTGAGGCAGCCCACAGATCCAATTGTTGATCCGCGCGACGCGCGCCTCGGCAAGGTCGCGGCGTGTCGGCGCATGTCCCTGGGGTTGGCGGAGCCCGCGTGCTCGTCTAACTTCCGCTCGACCCGCAAACGAACGGGCGAACATAACGCGTCGACAGGTGAGGGACGATGCCGGGTTCAACGAGCAAGGCTGTGCTGTTCGCCGCGCTTGTCGGCCTGCTCGCGGCAGTGAGCGGCGCCGCGTACGCGCAAGCCTATCCGAGCGGCCCGGTCAAGCTCATCGTGCCGGTCCCGGCGGGCGGCGTCACCGACACCATGGCCCGCATCGTCGCCCAGCGGTTGACCGAGGCGTGGGGTCACCCCGTGGTCGTCGACAACCGTCCGGGTGGGAATTATGCCGTCGGCGCGCAGGCGGTTGCGCGTTCGCCCGCGGACGGGCTCACGCTCTTGGTTGCGCCCGATTCCACCGTGACCGCCAATCCGCATCTGTTCAGCAAGCTGCCCTACGATCCGGTGAAGGACCTGACGCCGATCATCGTGTTGTGCCGGATTACGCCGGTATTGGTGGTCAACCCGTCGCTCGACGCGAAGAGCGTGCCGGAGCTGATCGCGCTGGCGAAGGCCAAGCCCGGCAGCTTGAATTACGGCTCCTACGGCATCGGCACCTATGCGCACCTGAGCATGGAAGATTTCAAGCAGAAGACCGGCACCGACATCGTGCACATCCCGTATCGCGGCGCCGCGCCGGCCGCGACTGCGCTGCTGGCCGGCGATGTCTCCATGCTCCTGCTCAATCTCAGCAGCATCGAGGAGCACGAGAAGGCCGGCAAGGTCAGGATTCTTGCCGTCGCCAGCGACAAGCGCGCGGTGCTGCGCCCGGATTTGCCCACCGTTGCCGAGGCCGGCGTGCCCGGCTTCTCCACCACCGCCTGGTTCGCCTTGTGGGGCCCGCCAAACATGGCGCCCGAGCTGGTGGCGAGAATTCACGCCGATGTCGCCAAGGTCCTGGAGTCGCCGCAATCGCGCGAATTCTTCCGCACCAATAGCTTCGAGCGCGTTGATCTTTCCCCCGCGCAATTTTCCCAGCTCATCCAGGACGACCTCAAGCACTGGGGCGCGCTGGTGAAGGCGGTCGGCGCCAAGCTCGATTGAAGGATCGAGGCTCCTCGGGATTGCGGCAATAAAGACCATCGGCAGGTTTGCTGTCGCGGACCGACGGCGAGGGTGACAAAACGTCAGAGGGACACAATCGTGACTGAACAATACCCGCCCATTCGCCGCTTCGTGACCGGGCACGATGCCGACAACGTCGCCAAGGTCATCATGGAGGGGCCGGCGACCAACGTGAAGCGTCCGAGCGCCGCCGCCGTCTCGACCTTGATCTGGTCGACCGACCGGACGCCGGCCGACATCTCGATCGGCGAAGACGTCGAGGATCTGGGTGCGCGCATCATCGGCACTGCGCCGCCGGCGAACGGGACGCGGTTCGCCGTCATCGATTTCCCGCCGGACAACGAGCCGCGGATGCACCGTACCGAGACGGTCGATTACGTCATCGTGCTCGAGGGCGAGATCGAGATGGACATGGACGATTCGACGGTGAAGCTCAAAGCCGGCGACGTCATGGTCCAGCGCGGGACCAACCATGCCTGGGCCAATCGCAGCGCCAAGCGCGCCCGCGTGGCCTTCGTGCTGATCGACGCCACGCCGTTGGGCATAGGTCATCCCGTCACCGGCGCCGCCAACGCGCGCTGAAACCCTTCGAAAATCTCAACGCGTCATGCGCGGGCTCGCCGCGCGCTTTCAACCGGACGTGCTTTGAGCCTACTGCTGCGGGCGCTCGATATTGGCGTTTTCGCGCAGCCATTTCTCATAGGCCGGGTCGATGCCATCAAGCCCGAACGTCTTGAGGCGGGCGGCATCGAGGACGAGCATCTTGTCCGGCGACCGCTGCATCATTTCCTTGTACAGCCGGTCCGGCATGCCCATGCGGGCGAGGTAGACCTGAACCTTTTTCGCCGGCCCTGCGTTTTTCTGACCGCCGCGCGACGGGCTCGGCTCTTTCGGATCGGGCAGGCGGTAGATCCCCACTCGGTCCGGCACCGGGGAGCGGCGCACGCCGGCCGCGAGCACCAGGACGCACGCGCCCAGGCATTCGGCATGATCGTCGAGGGCCGTCAGCACCGACAGCTTCCTGACTTCCTCTCCGAGTTCGATGGCCGCGGACACGTCTCCGCCCGACGAGTTGAGATAGACCGTGAGCTCGTCGTTGTCCGGGCGCAGGAACCGGATCAGCTGCAAGGCGTGGGCCGCCGCGTTCTTGTCGATCGGGCCGTCGATCGCCACGCCGGCGGTGTGCCCCGCGCTGTCGAGGTTGTAGATGGTGACCGTGCCCTCCGATGCCTGGTCCGCTTCCGGCTCCGCGGCCAGCGGAGACGGGTGCGCAAGGCTCATGAGGCATACCGCGCCCACCGTCGCGGCTTTGAAGACATTCAGCATAAGCAATCCGCTGGACAGCGTGATTCCGGCGAGGCGGGAGTTTATCAGGGATGCCGAGCGGACCGAAAGCGCGAAAACCGGCGCATCGACAGCGCAGTTCAGGTCCTGTGGTGGGCCGGACCTGACCATTCGGTTGGTCGGGAACCCCACCAACGCCCCGCATGCGACCCCTTCCGGAGGCTGAACCCGACCTTCTGGCGACCGACCGAGTTGCCGAAATCATAAAGGGTGATCATCCGGCGCTCGGCGTTCAGGGCACGATGTTGTCGGTGCGATAGTCGGCCGGGCTAGCGATCTGCATGACCTCGAAATCGTCGGAATACTCGATGTGCTCCTGCGGGATCTCGCCCTGATAGGCGATGCAGTCGCCCTGGCGCACCGTCACCTCGCCCAGGCCTTCGAACTGGGTGCGAAACCAGCCGCGCATCACGAAGATCAGATGAAAGCTGGTGTTGTGGGTGTGGCGCGGGGCGCCGCCGCCTGTCTCGAATTTCTTGATGGCGCGGCCGATGGTCCCGCCGATGCGGCCCTCGGTCGCTTCCGCGAGCCCGAGATCGCGATATTCCAGAAACGGCCGCAGGCCCTTGCGCGTCCACTCGGTGCCCTCGAGCCGAGACAGCACGATCCTGGGTTTCAGCGTGGACATGTTTCCCTCCTGCTTGAATCGATCGATACCGGCGGCCTTGGTGGACTATGGCCGCTTGCCCGCTACAATCGTCGCAAGCGTACGCATGCCGGGCAAGCACTTCGCGCAAGCTTCGCCACAACAAGTGCGGCGCATGACGGTGGTCCGGCAAAATCCGCCGCGGCCGCCCGGGAGGACGACGATGGACATCAATCGCGCAACGCGCTCGCCATCGGCGCGCCATATGTTGGCGCGCCGTTTCTTTCCGCGCTGTTTCGGGGCGCTTGCGCTGGTCGTCGCGGCGTGCGGCTCGCTCGCGGCGCAGGAAGCCTGGCCCAACCGGCCGATCAAGCTCGTCGTTCCGCTGACGGCGGGAGGCGGCGTCGACATGATGGCGCGGCTCACCGCCCAGCAGCTCAGCGACCAGCTCGGCCAGCAGGTGGTGGTGGAGAACCAGGGCGGCGCCGGCGGCACCATCGCCGCCAACGCGGTCGCCCGCGCGCGGCCCGACGGCTACACGCTGATCTTCCAGTCGGTCTCGTCGGCGGCGGTCAACGCCCTCGTCTACAAGAACCTGCCATACGATCCGATCAAGGACCTGATCCCGGTCACGCTCGCCGGCAGCTTCCCGCTGGTGCTGGTCACCAACCCGGACCTGCCGGCGAAGGATCTGGGCGAGCTCATCGCGCTGCTGAAGGCCAATCCCGGCAAGTACAGCTACGGCTCCTCGGGCGTGGGCACGATGCCCCACCTCGCCGGCGAGTTGTTCAAGTCGATGGCCGGCGTCGACATGGTGCACGTGCCCTACCGCGGCAATTCGGCGATCATGGCCGATCTCTTCGCCGGCCGCGTCGCCATCATGTTCGACGGGCCGCCGACGCAGCTCGGCAACATTCAAGGCGGCAAGGTGCGCGCGCTCGCCATCACCACGGCGGAGCGTTCGCCCGTGCTACCCACGGTGCCGCCGGTCGCCGACACGCTGCCGGGCTACGCCATCCCGTTCTGGACCGCGATCTTCGCCCCCGCAAATACGCCCAAGGACATCGTGGAGCGGATTGCCGCGGAAACCAGGAAAGCGATGCAGAACCCCGAAGTGGTTCGCCGCTACGGCGACGCCGGCATCGTCGGCATCGGGTCGAGCCCGCAGGAGCTCGATCGTTTCTGGCGCGAGCAGCTCGACTACCTCGGCAAGATCGTGAAGGGCGCCAACGTCAAGCCGGTGGAGTAGCCGATCTGAAGCGGTTTCGTTCCGGGTCGGGTTGCGCGGCGGCTCCGCGTTCGCAGCGGCCTTCGCGGCGTTAAGCGACCGTAAACGTCCCGGTCTTCGATCGGCTTCCGACACGAAATGGTCGGATTCCGGTGACGCAGGCCCATCCCAAGAATGGCTTGAGGCTGCGTGCCCTTATTCGATTGGCACGATCGCCGCGATCGAACCCTTCTCGGTGCCGCAAAATAACCCCTCATCATACATCAAAATATCCGCATTCCTCACCACGCTCGGCTGCGGGCTTCCGATGCTCCCTGTTTTCGCGGACGTCATGGGGCCCCATCGGGATCCGCGCGTCCGGAAATGCGCAACTCACAAGGAATTTGTCCGTGAGACAGTCGAAACAGCGGTTGCGAATTGGCGCCTGCCTCGTCCTTGCCGCGGGCGTTCTGCTCTCCGAGCCGCTGGAGACCCCCGCCTTCGCGCAGGGTGCCGAGAGCGCGGATCGCATGATCGTCATGCGCGAGGGCGAGCACTCCTTCAGGATCACGCGCGCCGAGTCGGTGGAGGCACTGGTGACGTTTCTGTCACCGACGACGTTCCGCGTGCGCACCCTCCCGCTGGAGCCCGACACCTCGGCTCTTCCGGAATATGTGACCACCAAATCGGATGAGTCCTACCCGCCCGTCGACGTGCGGGTCGACGCGCAGCCGAATGAAGTGACGTTCAACACGTCCGCGGCCATCCTGAATCTGTCCCTGGAGGATCAGGTCCTTTCGCTGGAGTTGCGCAGCCGCGACAAGGTCTTGATCGACGGCTGGGACATTGACGCCGGCGAACGCGTCGCGCGCATCGAGTTGCAGAGTGGTGAACGCATCTATGGATTTGGCGACAAACGCGCCGCCATGGATCAGCGCGGGCAGAAGATCGACATCGTCAATCGCGACGCCTTCGCGAGCGAGTCAAATCAGAGCTACAAGAGCGTGCCCTTCTACATGAGCAGCGCCGGCTACGGCCTGTTCTTCCACAACTACCGGCCTTCAACCTTCGATGTCGGCGCGTCGGTCAAGAACCGGCTGCAGCTCAAGGCCAGCGGCGGAGAGATGGATTTCTACATATTCGTCGGCGCCATGAAGGAGGTACTTTCGCAATTCACCGAGCTGACCGGACGCCCGGCAATGCTGCCGCTCTGGGCGTTCGGGTACCATCAGGGCAAGGCCACCTATCGCGGTCGCGAAGGCCTCGACGTCGGACAGCAGATGCGGCAGCGCAAGCTGCCGTTCGACGTCATCTACTACGACGCCTTCGACCAGGAGGCCACCAGCCGGACCTTCATCGACGCGCTGTGGGAGCGTTACCGCGGCAGGCTGACGGTCGGATTTGGCATGCCGATGTTCGGGACCTGGCGCGGCAACGACGACTCTGCCTTGCTTAACGACCTTGCGGCGCGCGGCTTCCTGATGGTCGATCGCAACAACCGCCCGGCGATCGGTCGCGATACGAACGTCGAGGACGACGAGGACAAAAGCTCGGTGGCGTATCTGGACTATTTCTCGGCGCGCGCCGTGGACCATGTCTTTGCGGTCAAATGGGACGATGCGCTCAAGAATGGCGCAACGCTCGGCATGGTCGACTTCGGCGAGCTGGACCACGTCCGCAACGCGGACCAGAAATTCTGGCCCAGCACCGGCATGTCGGTGGCGCAGACGCGAAACCTGTTCGGGCTGGTTTATCCGCTCGCGGTGGTGAACGGCGTCCTCGACCGCGTCGGCGGACGCAGCACCGGAATGGTGCGGCCAGGTTTTGCGGGAAGTCAGCGGCTCGGCTGGACCACGACCGGGGATTCGGTTCCCACCTATGCCAATTTCCGCGCGCATACCCGCGCCATGCTGAACTTGACGATGTCCGGGTTTTCCAACGTCGGACAGGACATCGGCGGCTGGGACGGCAAGTCACAGGACATTCTCTATGCGCGCTGGTTCGGGGCGGCAACGTTCTATCCCTTCATGTGGTCGCACGGTAAAGGCGATCACGAACCCTATTCCCACGGCGAGGCGGTCGAGAGCGCGGCACGGTCGTTCCTGAATCTGCGCTACCGCCTCATTCCCTATCTCTACTCGCTGCACGAACTGGCGCATCGAACCGGCATGCCGGTCATCCGCCCCGTTCATTTGCAGGAGCCGCAGGATCCGGCCGGCGTTCGCATCGATGATCAGTTCTTCGTCGGCGACAACATCCTGGTGGCGCCGCTGTTCAACGACGACGGCGATCGCAAGCTCTATCTGCCCGAAGGCACGTGGTACGACCTCTTCGGCGAACAGCAGCCGGTTCGGGGCGGCGTGAAAATCGAGCGCAAGTCGGTTCCGCTCAATCGCCTCCCGGCCTATGTGCGCGCGGGCTCGGTGATCCCGCTCGGGCCGGCGATGCAGTATACCGGGCAACAGCCGGTCGATCCGTTGTCCGTCGACGTCTACGGCTTTGCCCCGATCGACCTCGCGGGCAAAACCGGGACCAGCGCATTTTCATTGTACGAAGACGACGGGCTGAGCATCGCCTATCAGAGCGGCGAGTTCCAACGTACCCACCTGCGCTTCAGCCAGACCGGCGAGGGCGTCCGGTTCGATGTGACCCCCGAAAGCGGTGACGGCGCTTTCCAGAGCGTGTCCCGGCGCGGTTATCGCCTCCAGTTCCACGGCATCGAGGGCACGGTGAACGTCGTTCGGCTCGACGGCAAGGCGATTCCGGCGGCGGGCGCCGAAACCGGCGGCAGCGCGCTACTGGCGTGGTCGAAGAACGAATGGACGGGCGACATCTCGGTTGTCATTCCGCCGTCGGCGCCCCACGCTTTCACCGTGGAATTCGCAACCGAGCGCCAAGGCCATCCGGCCCGGTAGCAGCCGCGCATCGTTCGGCCTGGATACGGGCGGCGGGATATGCTGCGTAGGAGCGACGTTGCAGAGCACAAGGCGGACTACACCGGCGGCGCCGCCTCCGGCTTGGCGGCTCGCTCATGTGACTGTCCGTCCGGGGCGTGAGAAGGCGCGACGCAACGGCTGAATCCCCAATAGGCCAACCCTACGGCGTCCAGCACCAAGCAGTCACGATTTTTGAACCCGTCGGGCTGCCAGGTTCGAGGGAAAATATCGGATGCGGGATCTAGCGCATGATCCCCAAAAGCCGCTGATTTTTCAAATCAGATCATGCGGACGGACAATACATAGAGCACAATCGCGCGTGGTCGTTGGGAGAAAAAGGCTGGCAGTTTCGCGCGCGCCTGTCCCCGGTGCGCAGGCGTGCTCGATCAATCGTCTTCCGTTCAAGCCATCTCGACAGCAGGCGTCCTGGGACCGATAATTGCGTCATGGAAGACGCCGTCCTGCACGACACCACGCCGTTGGCGTTCGAGATCGTGGCCAACAATCGGGATGGAATGCGTGTCGAGCTGCAGACCATCGGGGAAGCCGCGGGCTTCATCTGCGACGAGTTCATCGGTGAGCGCGCATCGGACGCCGACTGTAAGCACGCAGCGACGTCGCTCGCGGCAGCGTCTGGAAATTCGGCCCTTGTTCAGCACGCGACCGAAGCCGTGCATAGCCTGCTCAAGACCGCGGGGATGTTGAGCGACTAGCGCATGCGCCGATCATCGGACGGCGTAGGATGGCCATCAGGGCGGTCGGCGCTCTCAAACGAAACATCTGCAGAGCAGTGCGCCCCGGCAGATTGTCGGGCCACAAAAAATGACTTCCATTTGACGGATTGGGGGCCTGATTTTACGGAAACGTTCCTTGCCATTGGTGCGGAAATTTACGGTTGTTACGCTTCAACAGCATGCAGAAAATCGGAGAACTGCGATGAAGCGTCTTGCGATCCTGACCTTTTCCCTCGGTGTGATGGTTGCGCCGTTTCAGGCCCATGCCCAGAAGCCGGTGGAGTTCAACGGCATGGTGTTCGATTCGCCGCCTGCGCAAGGCTATGAGGCGCCCAAGGCGCAGGCGCCGGTGACGACGACCAAGTCCAGAACGTCAGCGCATCAACAGCACCGCCGCCACCACAGCCATGCCTCGTCGTAAGCAGCTCGGCTGAACAGAAGCACGGGCGAGTTCGGTCTGCGTACGCCCCCGCGCCCCGGGCTCGCCCGGGTCGCGGCTTATGCGCGCGTTCGCGTGCGGGAGGGAGCGCATCGGGGGCGCGGACTTCTGTGTCGAGGCCAAGGGACCCGCTGCAAAGCTTCAACGCGTTGAGAACTCTTCCGCCTCGTCGAGGGTGTGACGGTCTCCCGGCCGCTCGACGCCGCCCTCAGCCGCCGCCCTTGAGTTGCTGATACACCGCGGTGACGAACCGGTCGGCGCTCGTCCCTGCACCGGCCGGCTGAAGTCCACCCGGAACCTTCGCGTCGAACGGTGCGGTGATCTTCGCGGCCAGCACGTCCTGCAGGGTTTTGCCCTGCGCGATCGACTGCTGCACCTTTTCCCGGACGGCGAAAATCATGTCGCGATAGGGAACGATGTCGTCTCGCCTGATGATCGTGCCGTGACCCGGGACGAGCTTCGTGTCCGGCCCGGCAAGCTCCATCGTGGCGTCGAGCCCTTCCAGCATTCCCTTCAGCGAGCCGCCGTTGGCGATGTCGATGTAGGGATAACCGTAGTTGCGGTAGAAATCGCCGATCATGATCACGTTCGCGTTCTCGAACCTGATGATCGTGTCGCCGCCGGTATGGGCCGCCCTGATCGGGATCAGGTCGACCACTTCGCCGTTCATGCGAATCTTCAGCGGTGTGCCCATCCCGTATGTGATGACGGGGAAACCGGCCGGATCGCTCAGGGGATTTGCACTGGCATTGGGCGATTTCGATATCCGCACCATTCCTTCGCGCAGCTCCTCGCGCGCGAGGATCATGGCGCCGAGTTCTTGCAAAGTTCGCATTCCCGGCCGTGTGGTCGCGATGGATGTGGGTGTTGACGAGATAGCGAATGGGCGCCGCGCTGATGCGTCTGATCGCCTCAACGACCTTGTCGGTAAGCTGCGCGTACTGGGAATCGACCATCAGGATGCCGTCCGGTCCCGCGAGCACCCCGATCCGGCCGCCCGCGGCGTCGTCGTGCGACGGATCGAGGCCGCCCGAGCCGGACAGCATGTAGAGGTTTGGCGCCATCTGATCGGTGATGATCTGGACCTTGTTGAAGTCCATTTGCTGGGCGAAGCCGCTGGTGGCAAGCGGCGCCGCGGCCAAGCCGACCACCAATAGCCATGCGGGTTTCATGGGCGTTTGCTCCCTTTGCGCCAAATACGAATAGCCACCTCTCGAATAGATGCTCAGAGTGAAATCGTGCTTCAATCTGAAGCGATTTCCCTCTCGCTGACGTCACTGCGCGGCGAGGGGGCATGGCCCCTCTCCGCGCGCAGTCCGCCGCCGCAGCGACCGACAGCGATCAGATCACCGGGTCGCGTCGGAGAGCTGGTACACGCCGCGCTCGAAGGTGTCGTAGAGGGCGAGCGCCTTGCGATCCGCGAACGGCAGGAACTGCATCAGGATCACGCCGGTGATGCCGCGCGTCGGGTCGAGCCAGTAATACGTGTTGTTGATTCCGCCCCAGCTCAGGCTGCCGGCGGACCGTTTGCCGGGCACCGCGTCGGCGGTGATCAGGAATCCGAGGCTCCACTTGTCGCGTCCGTCGGCCACGAACGAGAAGTCGTCGCTGCGCGCCGGCAGCGCGGTCTTGAGCGCCGGAACCCCGAGCGCGCCGATGGCGTTCTGGCCCATCAGGGCGACCGAGCCGGCCGACAGGATGCGCCCGCCGTCGAGCTCGCCGCCGTTGAGCAGCGCGCGCGTGAAGCGGATGTAATCGCTGGCGGTTGACGACAGGCCGCCGCCGCCGATCGGCGTGAAGCCCGAGGTCGGCGGCTGGACCGAATCCTTCGTCATCGTGCCGTCGGCCTGCCGGCGATTGACCGTCACCAGGCGCGCCTCCTTGTCCTTCGGCACATGGTAGAACGTGTCGGGCATTCCGAGCGGCGTGAAGATGCGCTGGCGGAAATAGTCCTCGAGCGGCTGGCCCGAGACCTTCTCGACCACCCGGCCCAGCCAGTCGGTGCTGGTGCTGTAAAGCCACCGCTCGCCCGGTTCGAACTCCAGCGGGCCCACCGCATATGTCTCGCCCGCGCGCGGCTTGAAGTCGCGCACGGTCGCGCTGGTGAAGCCGTAGCCGAGCCCCGACGTGTGCGTGAACAGATGCCGGATGGTCACCGGTTTGGTGGCCGGCCGCACCCGGTAGGCGCCGGTGGCGCCGTCGAACGATTCGAACACGGACAGCTGCGCGAACTCCGGCAGGTATTTTTCCACCGGGTCTTCGATCGCGATGCGGTTCTGCTCGACCAGCTGCATGGCGGCGGTCGAGGTGATGGCCTTGGTCATCGACGCAATCCGGAACAGCGAATCGAGCTGCAGCGGACGGCCCTCTGCGATGTCGGCGACGCCGAACGCGCCCTGGTAGATCACGTGCTTGCGATCGGCCGCCATGACGACCACGCCGGCCACGTCCTTGCGCTCGACCGCGCGGCGCATGGCATCGTCGATGGACTGGGGTTGTTGCGCATGGGCGGCGTACGGCCAAACCGCCGCGCCGCCGAGCAGGGTCATGAACTCGCGTCGCTCCATCGGATCGTCCTCCCGTTTACCGGCATTAGGTGTCGGCTCTGTTGTGGTTGGCGAAAGCGTATCACCGCGGCAGTAGTGCTGCTACGCCGTCTCGTCATCCAGGCTCGATCGGACTTCCATTGTGGGCCGGGGCGTGGGCAGCCTCGCGTGAATAGGAGCCATGGGGCGATCTCTCAACGTTGGGCGAGCACGCCACGCGTTAGAAGTGACTTGCGCCCCTTCCTACGACGAGACACGACGCTATGTGGATGTCCGCCGGGGACGACCAAATTTCCCTCGATGATTCCTCGTCGTTTCCGGATCAGGTAGCCGTCAACCGTTTTTCAATGTCGGCGTCGATCTTTCCCCGAGAGCGGGGCCCCCTCTCTTATTCTTCTTCTTCCGGGCGCAGCGGCTCTCTTTTTTTAACGCGCGCATCCTCGCGCGCCGCGCGGAGCGACTGCGTTCTGCCCCGTGGTCATCAGTGAGCATGAGGAGCGATCAAAGCGCGCGGGCGGTTGGGGGCGCCCACCAACCTGGCAGCGTGTTGATATCTACCTTAGATTGTATTATAGGTTATACACTACCATTTTGAGCGGCCATGAGCCGATGTCGCAGTTCATTCGATCGGCCGTCGATAGGGTCGGCGAACTAAGCTGCCGTGGCAGCGAGACGGTCAGACGTGCGTGCGGGCCGCTTGCTCGCGTCGATCGAAACAATTGTTCAGACCAGAGGAGTGTCGTTCATGGACATGCTCATCACGTTGCTGCCGATCATCTTCCGCGCGATCAACATCGCCCCGCAAATCCAGCAGGCGATTCACACCGGGACATCGACCGTAAAGGCCGTCGAAGACAACGCCGGGAACCTTCTGCCCTTGTTGGAGCAGATCGGTAAGCTGATGTTTCCTGGCATCAAGGACAGCTTGGCGCCGGCCGCGGCGGCTTCGACGATGTTCGATCCGTCCACGGTGAAGTGGGTCCAGACCGCGCTGAACGTGCTGCATATCGCCACCCCGCCTCTCGATGTCGACGGAGAGTACGGTCCGCTGACCACGGACGCCGTCAAGAACTTCCAGGGAGCCAACGGAATGGTGGTTGACGGATGGGCCGGCGACAAGACCCAAGAGAAGCTTCAGCAGGCGGTGGCCGGGCACTGAGCGACTGGAAAGCGCGCTGGGAGTTGCTCTGGCGTGATTCATTTCACGGCTGCCGCCGATGAAAATGTTCGGTGGCAACTTATCGGCGGGCGCGCAGGCTCACTTGCTTTTTCGCGGGGGCGTAAAAGACGCTGTCGACCTCCACGATATCATCGTCGAACAGGCGCCGGACCTCGATCATCGTGCGGGGTGGATAGGGCGGCTTGCCCCAGAGCTCTGCCTGCGCCTTGTCGACCATGGGCGCGTAACGATGCAGGTCGCTGACGTATACGGTGACCCGCACGCAATCCTGCAGGCTTGCGCCCTCCGACTGGGCAATCAACCTGACATTGAGGAATGCCTGACGAATGCGGGCCTCGGGATCATGCACCAGTGTGTTGGTCGCCGGATCGACGCCTTGCATGCCGGCGACAAAGACGAAGTCACCCGCGATTTTCTCGGTTTGACATCAGTCGCGTCAAACGAAGAACGCTCCCTTGTCCCGCTCGGCGCATGCGGTTCAGGTCGCGGCTATGATAAGCTACCTGAAGGCCGCCGGGGCGATCGCGCCTTCGGCCGCCTCGGTTCGGATGGTGCAGGCAATGATCACGTGTCGGGTTGTCGTTGTGTCGCTGGCGGTCTGCTGGACCGTGTCGGTGTCGTCGTTGCAAGCGCAGGAAGCCGAGAAAGCCTTCTACGCCGGCAAGACCGTGCGGATGATCGTGGGCTCCGGCCCCGCCGGCGGCTACGACATCTTCTCCAGGCTGATCGCGCCCTACCTCGCCAGGACGCTGGGGACGACGGTCATCGTCGAGAACCAGCCCGGCGCCGGCGGACTCATTGCGCTCAATCGCCTGTACGTTGCGCCGCCCGACGGTTTGCAAATCTCCCTGTCAAACGGAACCAGCGCTGCCTTCGCGCAACTGACGGGAGACCAGGCCGCACGCTTCGACCTTGCCAAGTTCACCTACTTGTCGACCGTGGGCGCGCCGCCCGGGCTCTGGCTTGTGGGTCCGGACTCTCCGATCAGGGAGGTCGAGCAGGCGGTCAATGCCCGGATGAAGTGGCGGTGGGCCTCGTCGGGCGCAACGTCGGGGCTCGGCATCGGAGCGGCCTTCACCTGCGAGGCCCTCAAGCTCGATTGCCATGTCGTGCAGGGATACAAGGGCAGCGCCGACGCCGGGCTTGCGGTCACGCGCGGTGAGATGGACGCGCTCTATGTGCCGGAATCGTCCGCCAACAATTTCGTCAAGGCCAAGCAGAATTGGGCGCTGGCGACGATTTCGCGCACCAAGTCGCGGTTCTTCCCGGACCGTCCGACCATCTTCGAGGCAGTCAAGATGGATTCCGACCAGACCTGGGTGATGGATTTCCTCGCCAATGTCGAAAAGCTCGGCCGCATCTTGATTGCAGCGCCCGGAATTCCGCCGGCTCGGCTTGCCTACCTGCAGGAGGCAGTGAGGCAGACGTTGCACGACCCGCAGCTCATCGCCGACGGCGAGAAGGCCGAGCGGATCATCGAATATCTCGATCCCGTCAGCACGCACGGGAATGCGGTTGCCGCCGTTGGCAGCGTCACGCCTGAACAGAAGGCCCGAGTCCTGAAAATTCTGGGCGGCGGGAAATAGTGCTCCGCGGCACGAACGCGCCGATCAGCGCTGAAAGATATCTAAATGATCACCTCGTGGGCGTATTGCCCGGCGGGGCCGCAGGCGCCGGGTTGATGACGCCGTAATGATCGGCCAGGAAGTTGCCAGGGTTGCTATAGGTCGCTGGTCGCGGCCGTTCCGGCAGCATGGTGTCGTTCCAGGTCTCCCAGTCGGTCCTCAACCGATCGAAGACGTCTTTCTGCCGATCCTTGAGATTGCCCCGCTCACGTGGGTCCTTGACCACATCGAAGAGAAACTCGTTGCCGGCAATCCGCAGGTATTTCCAATCGCCGTCGCGGACGGCGCGCTGCGATCCAGCCTTGTAGCGCCAGTACAGCTTACGCGAATGCGGCGCTGCGCGGCCGGTCACGATCGGCCCCAGGTCCTCGCCGTCGGACGGATAAGCCGCGTCCGGCGTGGTGCCAGCTGCCGCGAGCAGCGTCGGCACCCAATCCATCGTGATCGTTACTTGGTCGGAGACCGATCCCGCCGCAATCCGCCCCGGCCAGCGCACGACCGCCGGGACACGAATGCCGCCTTCGAGCAGCTCCGTTTTCATGCCGGAGAAGGGCCAGGTCTTTGAGAACCGCTCGCCGCCGTTGTCGCTGGTGAACACGACGATCGTATTGCCCGCGAGACCGCTTGCGTCCAGCGCCTGCAGCACCCGGCCGATATTGACGTCCAGGCTCTGCACCATGATGGCGTAGGTCTTCTGCGTGCCGCCGTCGCGGTGAAAGATGTTCCTGATGCGCTTTGACTCCGCCTCGTCGTCCGGCCCCTCCCACGGCCAATGCGGCGCGGTGAAATGCAGGCTCAACAGAAACGGCTCCTTCGACTTGGCGAAACCTTCGACGGTCTGCACCGCCCGATCGCCGAGCAGGTTCGTCATGTAGCCGTGCCGCTCGATCGGCACCTCCTGCTCGTGGAGTTGGCTCGACTCCGCGCCGGTGCGCAGCGCGTCCGCACCATGATTGAAATAGTCGGCAGCGCCGCCGAAGATCCCGAAGAACTGGTCGTAGCCGCTCTTCAATGGACTGAAATCCGGCAGAAAGCCGAGATGCCATTTGCCGACTAACGCCGTGCTGTAGCCCGCCTTCTTCAGCAGCGACGGCAGGGTCGGGTGGCTTGGCGGCAAGCCGATATTCCTGGGGCTCGACGCATTGATTGGCTCCTCGAGCCCGACCGGCAGGCGATATTGATAGCGCCCTGTGGCCAGCGCTGTGCGTGTTGCCGAGCAAACGGCGGCATTGGCATATCCTTGCGTGAACCGCAGACCCTCGATCGCCAGGCGATCAACGTTCGGCGTCGTGTAATCACGCTGGCCGTAGCAACTCACATCAGCGTAGCCGAGGTCGTCTGCCATGATGAAGACGATGTTCGGTTTTGGCGATTGCGCCCGGCTTGCACGACCAAAGCCAATCCCTGCCAGCGCCAACGAACTCGTTTGGACAAATCGACGACGAGAGAGCGCGTGCTGCTGCGTCACATGTCGCTCCTGTTCCTGGACGGTCGGTAACGGGCGTGGACCCTAACATTCCGCTCAGGTTCGCAGAAGCCGAAAGCGGTGCCTCAAGGCGCTGAGCGAAGGCTGAAACGCTCCGTCAGGACGTGGACCGAGAATGCTGATCCGCTGCCGCGGCAGGCGCCGGCGGACGCCCTTGGGCGGAGTGTCAGTGAGCGGCGGCGTACTGGCGGTTGCGATCCGTCGACTTCAACAGGTCTCTGACAGGTTCCGGCAGCTGTCCCGCGGCGAGCCTGCCGGGCGGGCTTTCAAGACGCTCGACCACGGCGAGGCGGGTGACTTCGCCTTTGAGGAAGGCGTTCAGGAACTCGGGATAATTGCTGAAGGACACGCATCCGTTCGACTGGCCGTTCGGGCCCAGCATGTAGGAGTGCGCGAGGATGCCGTCGCGACCGTGCATCCTGCTGTCGTCGACCGGGTTGAGGCGGATGGCGCGAACCCCGTGAAACAGCTGCTCGCGCAAAGTGAGATTGTAGACATTCGGCGGCGTTGCCCCCCGCATCCTCAGATGCACATGGCGGGGACTATCCATAAAGCCGCCAAGGCCGGAATGGGCCTCGAGCCGGCGGCCGCCCGGCAGGTACACGACACGTGCCGTGATATCGTAGATCGCGGTGCGGCCGTCGTCGTCCAGCGGCGGGAGCTCCTTGCGCGCTTGTGCGGGGCGGACGCGCGCCTTGGCCACGGTTGCTTTCGTTGCGTCGGCTCGTTGCGTCCGATCCGACGGCAAGCGCAGGCTGCTCGCAAGCGCCTGCATGGCCGCCGAGAGGCTCTCGTCGAAGGACGCCGGACAATCCGCGGTCGAGGCGAAACGTTTGTCGAAAGACGCGGGACGATCATCGAATGCGGCGAAGCGCTCGTCCAGTGACGCGGTTGCCGACGCGTTCGCGCACGCCGATGCGGACGCTTCAGTCAGCATGCCTGCGTCGCTGGCGGGGACATCGAATTGGAACTGCGGTCCCAGGCTTGCCAGTCGTATGCGCTCGCCCGGGTGCCCCGATCCCAGCGGCGCGCGGAGCCGGAAAATATCAGGGTGGATGGTCCCGAAGACGGAAATGCTTGGACCAGGCAATCCGGTGTCTGCCGGACCTGCCTGCGTCACTGCCGATTTTAGGACGAACCCCACAAACATCGCGGCGATTCCAAACGGAATCGCGCGGACCCCCACTCGAACCAATACGCCCCCCACTCGTACCCACGCTGCAACAGCAACGCACGTCCCCCGACGCCGGGGAAGAAAGCATGTCGATTGCGGCAAGAATTGTTCGGACCGACCTAGGGGGGTGGTTAGGGCTTACCGCTCCGCGCGGCGGCAGCCCCGGGGAACCGAGGTCGCGCGCCCGCGTCGACGGACCCATTGCGGGCGTCTGCGGGGAGCCTATTGTTGCTGCAACCAGTGCCCCGAGCCCGAAGTTCGCGTGCTAACATGCCGCGAGTGCTGGCGAACTTCGGATCGGACCACCAGGCCGCTTTGAGGGAGGCGAACTTGACCAAGGGAACTTTCGGTCGACGTGACATTCTCGAGCTGATGGCCGCCGCGGGCGCGACGGGTCTGCCCGCCGTGGGCACGCTCTGGCCGAGCGCCGCTCAGGCGGCCGGTGCGCCCCCGTATAGTCCCGCCGCCCGGTTCGATCTTGCCGTCAGCGAAGTCGAGATGCGGCGCAACGGCGCCGGCCGGATGCTGATGGCCCGGATCTACCAGCCGAAAGGGCCGGGGCCTTTCCCGACCGTTCTCGATCTGCACGGCGGTGCGTGGAACAGAAAAGACCGGCTCGCCGAAGAGCCGATGGATCGCGCGCTGGCTTCGAGCGGCTTGCTCGTCGTCGCCGTCGACATGACGGTCGCGCCCGAAGCGCCATATCCCGCCTGCGTGCAAGACGCCAACTACGCCGTGCGCTGGCTGAAGGTGAACGCCGCAAGCTGGAACGGTGACGCCTCGAAGATCGGTGTCTACGCATCCTCCAGCGGCGGTCACGTCGCGGAGCTGTTGGCGATGCGTCCGCGCGATCCGCGCTACAATTCAATTCCGCTCGCCGCCGCGCCGAATGTCGACGCCACTGTCGCCTATGTCGCGATGCGCTCACCGGTCAGCAACACCTTTGCGCGCTATGAAAACGCGGAGCGGCGCCGGAACGAGAGCATGATGAAAAACAACAAGGTGTTCTTCAATCCGTGGGAGACGATCCACGAAAGCAATCCGCAGGAAATTCTCGAGCGCGAGGAAAAGGTGACCCTGGTGCCGTTTCTCATCATGCAGGGCGCGCTCGACGACAACGTGTTGCCGGAGGTGCAGGAAAAATTCGCCAAGACCTACAACGCCGCCGGCGGCGACTGCGACTATCGCTTGTTCGAAAACTCCGTGCACGAATGGGTCGCGGAGCCGGGTCCGCAGACCGACAAGGCGGTTGAGGTGGCCAAGGAGTTTATCGCGCGCCAGCTGAAAGCTTGATCGAAGCCGGCGTTCTGACGGCGGCTGCGCGGAGCCCTCGATTGCAGGCTGGCGAACGCCAACAGGGCATCATGCCGAGCACCTTGAGCTCGCGGCTCAGCCCCAAGGATTTGCGAGCTCCGTTGCCGTAGGTTTGGCGTGCGGTAAGCCGACCGCGGTACCAAGCGGGTTCGGTTTGAGAAAGCAGAGACTCGAGCAAAATCCGCATGGGAGATCGCGTGCCCTTCTACGGCATGTTCAGGATATTCGCGGCCGTCGTAGGCCTGGCCAGTGGCCTCACGCTTGCGCAATCCGCGCCATTCATGATCGTCGGCAATGACGAGAAGCGTTTATGGGACGATCAGTTTAAGCCGTTGCTGTCGCCTCCCGGTCGCGATTCCGTGCTGATCGTCGATCTTGCCGACCCGATGAACCCAAAGATCGTGGCCAATCTTCCGCTGAAGAACTCGGTGGTCGGGCCGCCGGTCAACCTCGCCATCGATCCCTCCGGCTCGATCGCGCTCGTCGCCGACTCCATCAATGTGATCAAGGATGGCGAGAGCTTGAAGCAGGTGCCCGACGACAAAGTCCACGTCATCGACCTCAAGGCCAATCCGCCCAAGGCCATCGGCACGATCACGGTCGGGAAGCAGCCGTCAGGGCTGAGCATCAATCCGGCTGGCACTCTGGCCCTCGTCGCCAATCGCGAGGACAAGTCGATCAGTGTGCTCTCGATCAAGGGCACCGAGGTCAAGCTGATCGACACCATCGGAATGGGCGACAGCGTCGCGCACGCAGCGTTCACTCCCGACGGCAAACGCGCCTTGGCGGTCAAATTTCCCGCGCACAAGGTGTCCTTGCTCGAGGTCGCCGGCGACAAGGTCACCTACGGGAAGCTGGACCTGCCGACTGGGCTGTGGCCATTCAATGTGGCGGTGGCCCCCAGCGGCAAGATCGCTTTGACCGCCGATAGCGGCGATGCCGGCGGCTCCGACGGCAGCGTCGATACCGTCAGCGTCGTCGACCTCGAGGCGCAGCCGCCGCGCATCGTCGATCGCGTGGTGGTGGGCGACGGCCCCGAGGGGCTTGCCATCAGCCCGAAGGGCGACGTGGCGGTCGCCGTCATTTTGGCCGGCTCCAACAACAGGCCGGCCTATTTCTACCACCGCAACGGTTCGCTTGCGGTGCTGCGCATCGACGGCAAGAAGGTGACGAAGATCAAGGACATCGAGGTCGGCGGATTGCCGGAGGCGGCGGTGTTTACGCCGGACGGCCGCTATCTCCTGGTCGGCAATTATCTCGATCAAGACTTTTCGATCCTGCGGGTCAACGGGACCACGATTACGGACACCGGCAAGCGCTTCAAGGTGCCGGGCCATCCCGCCTCTGCGCGCATGAGCCCGCGCTAGCGGGACGCTGGCCGGGCGATCGAAAGCTGGTTCGAAGATGCTTGGGACCAACGGTCACAAGTCGTCAAAAGATAGAATCTCCAGAAAATCTCCAAAGAAACGCTCGGTTGGACGAGGTTTTCTTCAAGCCCGTCATCCCGGTTACGGCTAGATCCGGCCCACAAGCTGCCGCGTCGTCGAGCAATGTCGTGCGTTGGTCAGCTTCAACCCAGATGCAGTCTCGGCCGCGCAAGCGACTTTTTGAGCGCGGTCGGGCCGGAGGTTTGATCATGTTCCAGAAAGGCAATTCCATTTCGTCGTTCCCCTTCGAAATCGAACGGCAGGCCCGGATAGAGCGCAGCCTCGTCAGAGGCGCCTGCGTGCGCGGCGTCATGCATGCGTTTGCCCACGGACTGCGCGTTTTACGCTTGCGGGGCATCCCGCTGGTGCGCGACCTGGCCACGAAATGGGTCCTTCGCAGGGCTATGCGCGAGCTCCATCGGCTCGACGATCGTATCCTGGCCGACATCGGCCTTACGCGAGGCGAGATCGAGTCGGCGGTGCGCCACGGGCTGCCCACCCGGAAACTACCGGAGCACAATTGGGACAGCCTTTGGCCGCAGCAGCGGACCGCCTAGTCCGACGAGTGAGGGGTTTCCGATCTCGATCGGCACAAGAGAACCGGTCATGAGCGTTACTTCCGATCTGTTCCGACGGACAGTTATGCCGGTCAGCGGTAGCGGCCTTGAACGATTCGGCCGTATTGCCGCGACCGGCATCCGCACCCGTATCGTTTCCATCGACCTCATGCGCGGCGTCGTCATGGTGCTGATGGCACTCGATCACACGCGCGACTTCTTTGCGCCCGGCTCCTTCAATCCGCGCGACATCGCCGAGCCCGCGTTATTCCTGACACGCTGGATTACGCACTTTTGCGCGCCGACATTCATTTTTCTCGCCGGCATCTCGGCGTTTCTGTACGGAGCGCAGGGACGCAGCTCCGGCGCGGTCAGCCGCTTCCTGCTCACGCGAGGTCTTTGGCTGGTGCTGATCGAGTTCACGGTCGTACGGCTGGGCTGGACCTTCAGCTTTCATTTCGATCGCCTCGTCATGCAAGTGATTTTTGCCATCGGAGTATCGATGATGGCGCTGGCGCTGCTCGTCTACCTGCGGCCCTGGGCGATTGCCGCCGTCGCCATTGCGATGATCGCCGGCCACAACATGCTCGACGGCATTAAGCCGGAGCAGTTCGGTGCGGCCGCTCCGATCTGGAATTTGCTGCACCAGCCCGGACCGGTGGCGCTATCGCCACACTTGGTGTTGTACGTCCTCTATCCGCTGATTCCATGGATCGGGGTGATGGCGGCGGGCTATGCGCTCGGCCCAATTTTCCGGTTCGACCGCGCCGCCCGCATGCGCTGGCTGCTTGGGCTTGGAGCCGGCGTCACGGCCGGCTTCATTGCTTTGCGCGCGAGTAATCTCTACGGCGATCCCGCTGCATGGGCTGTGCACGACAGCCTGCTTGCCACCGTGCTGTCCTTCGTCAACTGCGAAAAATATCCGCCGTCCTTGCTCTATCTTGCGATGACCTTGGGCCCGTCGCTGCTGCTGCTTGCGGCATTTGAATGCGCTCATGGCCGGCTGGCGGATTGGACCGCGACCTTCGGCAGCGTGCCGTTCTTCTTCTATGTCGCGCACCTGTTCCTGATCCATGCCCTCGCCGTTCTTTTTGCATGGGGGACGATCGGCGACACGACCTGGATGTTCGGCTCGACCGGAGTGGGTAAACCCGCCGGATACGGACTCGGACTGGCCGGTATCTATGCGGTGTGGTTGGTCATAATCATCGCACTCTATCCGGCATGCCGCTGGTTTGCGTCGCTCAAGCGGCGACGCAGCGAATGGTGGTGGAGCTACCTTTAGTCGAGCTCGATTCGAATAACGCAGGAGCCGAATGATCGGCTATTGTGCAAACAAGCCCGTGACGTCAGCGGTCCGATTTTGGCTGCCCGATGGGAGGGGTTCATTCCGGTTTGACGTTAGCCGCCCTGATGATGGGCCACCACTTCTCGATCTCGGCCTTCTGAAACGCAGCCAGCCCCTCTGGCGTCTGCTGCTCGCGTGAAGCCACATCGAGTCCAAGCTCGGCGAAACGGGTGCGCACGGCCGGATCGGCCAGCACCTGCACCATCGCGCTGTTGAGCTTGTCGATGATGTCCTTCGGCGTCCCCTTCGGCGCAAAAAATCCGAACCATCCCGACATGTAAAGTCCCGGCACGCCGCCCTCGTCCGACGTCGGAATGTCGGGCATCGATGCGGAGCGGCCCGGGGACAGGTTCGCGATTGCCTTGATCGTTCCGCCCCGCACCTGCGGCAGCGCGACCGCGCCCTGGACCACCAGCAGATCGACCTGCCCGGAGATCAGATCCGTCATGGCGGGGCCGGCGCCACGGTAGGGGATGAATTGAACCTGCGTGCCGGTCAATTGCTGCAGCAGAATGCCGGACACCTGTCCCGCCGCATTCTGGTTGACGAACGTGGTCTTGCCGGGGTTTGCCTTCATCCAGGCGACAAGCCCCTTCAGGTCGTCCGCCGGCAGCGCCTTTCTGGCGACCATGAGCTGCGGATTGACGGAGATCAGCCCGATCGGCTCGAAATCCTTCTGCAGATCGTAGTTCAAAGGATAGATGATGCTGCCGACGTGGGTGTCCCATTGGCCGATGTCGATCGTGTAGCCGTCGGGCGCCGCACGCGCGACCCGCCCGACCGCGATGCTGCCTCCGGCGCCGCCGACGTTTTCGATGATGACCGGCTGGCCGAGCAATGGCCGCATCTTCTCGGCCATGATCCGCCCGGCCACGTCGGTCGATCCGCCTGGCGGGAATGGGACGACGATGGTGATTTGGCGTGACGGATAGGTCTGCGCCTGCACGCCTGCGATGCCGGCCAACGCTGTTAGTGCGATCGCAATGATAAGTTTTCTCATGCCCTGCCCCGCAAGGTGTCATTACCGCCAATCGTGCGGATGATAGTCCAATACCTCTCCGTCGGTAAGGGACGCATCTCAAGCGCGAGCATCGCGGCGAGCGCCGGGATGTTCGTTGTTGGCGCTTCTCACAGGAGCCGATGAGCGTCGACCACGTCGGATCCGCATGGCACAGCCGATGTGGCGAGTACACGACCGGGATCGGCTGGTATCTGGTATAATGCGTGCGCGAACCCGAAGCTGCCAATAGGGACGTGCCGAAGTCCCAATTTCAGCGGCAGCGATTGCCGTCGGCGGGCAGTCCACTGTCAGCAGACTTTTATTTTCTCAGTCTGTCGGGGTTTCCACCGCATGTACGGACACAATGCGCCCAGCAGATCGATGTTTGGGCGACGCAGAGGAGTAGTGTCTATGACAACGCACATCAAGACCGCGCTCGCGCTGATGACCGGTGTCGTCCTCGGTGGTGTCGGTTTCGGCGCCTTGCATGCTCAAACGAAAGCCCAGCCGGCCTATTGGGTCACGGAAGTCCTGGAGATGCAGGACCAGGCGGCCTTCATGAAGGCCATTCAGGCGGTGCCACCGACGGTGCAGAACTTTGGTGGTCGGTACATCGTCCTCGGCGGCAAGCTCACCGCCGATATCGGACCAGTGCCAAAGCGAATTGCCATCGTTGCGTTCGACAGCATGGACAAGGCGCAGGGATGGTTGAGCGACCCCACGGCCCGGGGGCTGCGCGACGAAGTCAACAAACACGCCAAGACGCGCGCCTATGCCGTCGAGGGGACTGCCAACTAGGCGGTCCTGGCGCTCGTTTCTTTGGGCTGACGTGTACCCGCGCCGTCACAGCGTACATGGTAGCTCTTGTCCTGCCCATTTGTCGAAGCTGAATTTCTTGGCCCCGCTCGAGACGCCACGCTAACGTAAATGCCTCAGAAAAATTGAGCCCGCGCCAAGCGAGCGAAGGCTGCACCATTCACAAAAGGAGCCTGCGGCATGCCGAGACAAGAAATCCTCGACCGCATACAGAGGTATGTCGAGCCGTTCCGCGTCACTAAAGGCAAGGGCTTCCGGCTCAAGGACTTCGATCCGGGCGACACCTGCGGCCTGAAGATGGACAAAGGGGACGCAGCGGAGCTCCTCCAACGCGGTACGGCCTGGCTCTCGGAAGAGCAGGACATGCTCTACGCCCAGGATCGCTGGTCCTTGCTGCTCGTCTTCCAGGCGATGGACGCGGCCGGCAAAGACAGCACGATCAAGCACGTCATGTCAGGTGTTAATCCTCAGGGGTGCCAGGTGTTCTCGTTCAAGCAGCCCTCGTCGGAGGAGCTCGATCACGACTTCATGTGGCGTTACGTCCGACACCTGCCCGAGCGCGGGCGCATCGGCATCTTCAACCGTTCGTACTACGAGGAAGTCCTTGTCGTGCGTGTGCACCCCGAGATCCTGAAGGGGCAGAAGCTGCCTGCGCCGCTCGTCGGCAAGGGGATCTGGGACGAGCGGCTCGCCGACATTGCTCATTTTGAGGACTACGCCACCCGGCAGGGGACCAAGATTCTGAAATTCTTTCTTCACGTGTCGCACAAGGAGCAAAAGAAGCGCTTTCTGAAGCGTCTCGACGAGCCGGACAAGAACTGGAAATTCTCGGCCTCTGACGTCAAGGAGCGCAAGTTCTGGAACGATTACATGCACGCGTTCGAGGAAGCGATCGGGGCAACGGCATCGAAGCACGCGCCGTGGTTCGTCGTGCCTGCTGACAACAGGTGGTTCACCCGGCTCATCGTCGCCGCGGCGATCGTGGACGCTTTGGAGAATCTCGGCCTCACATACCCGAAGGTCGACGCGGCGAAGAAGAAGGAGCTTGCGGCCGTGCGTGCGGCGCTGTCCCGCGAGCGGTAGTTGTCCAACCGGAGTCAGGTTCTTCAGGTTCCAAAGGGCGCGCGCGTTCGCTCGTCAGCGCGGGGCTCATGCGCGGCGGCCGCGCGGACTTATCACCGGTAAGGTGAGAGGGCCGGGGCTTCTGATGCGTAGGGGAGCGCCTTGGGCTTGAGAATCACCTTCTCCACGTTGCCCGGGAGCACGTATCGGCCGATGTACCAGTGCGCCTCGATGTCGGCGCCGTAGGAGCGTCGCATGGCGTAGGACATCGTGTCTGCGACCAGCGCCCCGAACGCCCACACGCGCAATTCCCGCGCCCGGAGCAGGCGGGCGAATGGGCGGGCAAGCTCGTGGTCCTCGATGACGATCGGCCGCGCGTTCTGCCGCAAGGCGGCCATCAGCTGCGACTTGAGCGAGACCCGCACGGGGACCGGCGGCGGCGGCTTCGGCGGCTCGGCGTTGACGTAGCTGCTCTCCAACATGCCGACGTCCTTACGTCAGGATGTAGGCGCGGGTGTGAACCGCGAGCCGAATGCGTTGCTATGGTTGAGGGAAGATTAAAGTCGGACGACAGGTCGACCCATGCTCCTGTCCTATCGCGCGATCATTCTTCCGCTGCCGACGCTTCGCGCACAGATCCCGCGCGCCATCCGGGCGCGGTCGCCTCGTCGGAAGCGGAAGCTTGCGACGCTTGATAGCGCTCGTAAGTCTTGCCGAATTCCAAGGCCTCGGTGACTTGGACGTAGCGCCCCCAAAGATGACCGCTCAGCACCAGGATGAGAGCACCGGTGCACGTAAGCACTGTCAACGTAAGCAAATTGCGGCTGACCATGTTCCTCTCCCCGATCCATGGACCCAACAAACAAAATCAGCGCCGACGTCAAAGTTCCGACTCACAAGAATTCTCCCGCAACTGTGGCTGTTAGGTGACAGCTGGTCGGGCAGGGGGAGGCTTTTTCCCTATGATTTCTGCGCGAAATCGCCGCGGAGGCATTGCCGGCCGTGGTGCCGGGGTAGCGCCGCGACCAAGCACCCGCCGCGAAACCTATGGACCCGGTCGCGCGTCGTAAAGATCGGCGACGTGGTGTTGCCGATGCGGGTGTGTTCACATTCGGCTGTCGGGCGTGACGCGGACGAGGTAGGCTCGGGCTGCGTATCTTGACGAGTTGACCAATATGTCCGCCGCGCTCGTTCTGTCCGAGCTTGTAAACGACACGATGCAGGTCTGCCGAGGCTTGGACTGTAAATGCAGGCACCCGACGCTCCAGCGGAAACTGTGCCCCTGCACCCGGAGAAGGCACCGCCCGCCCGCCCGCCTGCTCCCACTCGGATTCCCGCTATCATCGTTGGGCTGATCGTCGCCGTCATCGCCGGTCTGTCGATCTGGTACCTCGTGCGGCCGCAACCCCTTCTGGTACAGGGCGAGGTGGACGCCACGCGCCTCGACATCGCCGCGCGGGTCGACGGGCGTGTCGCCGACATCCCGGTGGAGCGCGGGGAGAATGTTGCCGCGGGCGCCGTGCTGGTGCGCATCGACAATCCGGAGACGCTCGCGAAGCACGAGCAGGCGCTCGCTGCCAAGGTCGTGGCCGATGCCCAGCTCGCCAATATCAAGGCCGGCACGCGCGCGGAGGTGATTGCGGCGCGCAAGGCGGCACTGGAGCGGGCGCAGGCCAGCGTGATCCTTGCCCAGAAAACCTATGACCGCATCAGCCAGCTGGCCGAACATGGCAACGCGCCGCAGGCGCGGCTCGACCAGGTGACCGATGCCTTGCACGAGAGCCAGCGTGCCACCGACCAGGCCAAATCCGCCTACGAGCAGGCGGTCAACGGCTACACCGCCGAAGAGCGCCGAGATCGCGGCTGCGAACGTGCAAAAGGCAGTCGCCGACATCGCGGCCGTGCAGTCGATCATCGACCAGATGGTGATCACCGCGCCGGTGGCCTCGCAGGTCTACAAGCGCAACGTGGAGCCGGGCGAGTATGTTTCGCCCGGCGTGCCGCTGGTGACGCTGATCGATCTCAACGACCTGTGGATCCACTTCGACCTGCGCGAGGATCTGGTCAAGACGCTCGAAGATCGGCGACCGCTTCGATGTGCGAATTCCGGCGCTCGCCGATCGCCGCATCACCGTCGAGGTCAAGCTGATCGCCACCAAGGGCGAATATGCGAGCTGGCGCGCCACCCGCGCCACCGGCGACTTTGACCTGCGGACGTTCGCGATCCGTGCCTACCCCGTCGAGAAGGTGCCGGAGTTGCGGCCCGGCATGAGCGCCTACATGGACCGGCAGCAGCGTCGATGAGGCCACGGCGCCGAAGCCCGGGTTCCTGGCTCGTCGCCAAACGCGAATGGCGATGGCTGCTGCACGACCGCGTGGCGATCATCCTGATCTTCGGCGTACCGCTGTTCGCCTTCGCGTCCTGGCGTCGGTCTTCAGTCAGCCGGTGATCCGCGAGCTCGGGGTGGTCGTCGTCGACGAGGACCGATCGGAGACCTCGCGCGCCTTCGTCGAGCAGGTGGCTGCGTCTCCCAGTCTCGGCATTGTCGAACGCGCCGGCGACCTCGCGTCCACGGCGCGCGCGATCCGGGCTGGGCGACGCCATTGCCGCGGTCTACATCCCGGCCAATTTCGAGCGCGACCTGAAGGCCGAGCGGCGGCCGCAGGTCGTCGCATTCTACAATCAGCAGTTCCTGACGGCCGCGGGCGTGGCGGCGTCGGGTCTGAGCGACAGCCTGGCCGCCGCCGCCAGCGCGGCGTCCGCGGCCCACGCGGCACCGACGGCGTCCCGCATCGGGGCGCTCGTCGCCGAGACGATCGTGCTGGTCAACCCGCAGAGGAACTACGCGCAGTTTCTGCTGCGTGCGCTGCTTGCCGATGGTCGTCCATGTGGTCATCGCGCTTGCCGCCGGCTACGCGGTCGGCTCCGAGTTCCGCCGGCGCAGCATGCGCACCTGGCTCGCCTGCGCGGGCGGTAACCCGATCGTTGCGCTCGCGGGCAAGCTTGCGCCCCTGTTCCCGATCTTCTTCGTCATCATGCTGTCGGCGGCGCTCATTTTGGAAGGACTGCTCGAAATCTCGTTCAAGGGCGACGTGCCGATGATGGTCGCCGCAGGATCGCCTGCTGATCGTCGGCTACCTGGCGCTGGGAGCGCTGATGCAGCTCCTGGTGCTCGACCTCGCGACCGGCCTCGGTCTCACCGGTCTCGTCGTCTCGCCCGCATTCGGCTACGCGGGCGTGGGATTTCCGCTGCTGGGCATGAACGCTTTTGCGCAAATCTGGAGCGCGATCCTGCCGCTTCGCTGGTACATGGCGGTGCTGCTCGGGCAGGCCGCGCGCGGGCTGCCGCTCTCAGACTCCGCGCGGCCCTTCGCCGTCCTTGCGGCGCTGGCCGTGCTCTACACGCTACTCGCGTTCCTGCGCCTGCGCGCGATCGCAGGACGCACGTCCGCCCACCGCGCCGGACCCGCACCGGCGCGGTCCTGCCGCGCCGCGCGGCATCGGCGGAGCCTTCGCCGCCGAGTGGCGGCGCGTGCTCGCGACCCGCGGAGCCTTTATCCTGCTGGTGGTGGCGCCGCTGGTCTACGGCTTCTACTACCCGCAGCCGTATCTCAACCAGATCCTGCGCAAGATCCCGATCGCGGTGGTCGACAACGATCTGAGCGAGCTGAGCCGCAGCATCGTGCAGACCTTGGACGCGAGCGGCGCGGTCGAGGTCGCGGTTCGCGCCGAGACGCTCGCCGAGGCGCGCGCGGCGATGGATCGCGGCGAGGCCTTCGCCGTGGTCGGCATCCCGCCCCGGACGCAGCGCGACGTGCTCAGTGGCGACACCGCCCGCCTTCCGGTCTATGCCGATGCCACCTACCTGTTCATCTTCAGAACAATGTCGGCCGGTATCTCGCTTGCGATCAATACGCTGTCGTCGGAGCTCGCCGCGCGCGGCGCGCGCACCGACGGCAGCCTGGCCAAGGCGGCGCTGGCGGCCACCAGCCCCGCCGACATCCTGCTGCAGCCGATCTTCAACCCGGTCGGCGGCTACGCGAGCTACGTCGTACCCGCAGCCTTCGTGCTGATCCTGCAGCAGACGCTGCTGATCGGCGCCGCGATGTTGACCGGCGTCGCCCTGGCGCAGGCCGCCGGCGGAGCGTTCGCGAGCGTGCTCGGCCGCGGCATCGCGCACCTGACCATCTATCTGCCCGCGCTCGTGCTCTACTTCCTCGTGCTGCCGCGCTCCTACGGCTTTTCCGTGCTCGGCGACCCGCTGCAATTCTTCGCGTTGGCGGCGGTCTTCATTCTTGCGACCAGCTTCATGGGCCAGGCGCTGGGCGCCTGGTTCAAGCGCCCGGAGACCCCGACGCTCATCGTCCTCGGCACGAGCCTTCCGCAGTTTTTCCTGGCAGGCTTTTCCTGGCCGCGCGAAGCCATACCAGAGCCGGTCCTGGCCGCGGGCTCCATATTCCCTTCGGATTTCGCCATCGACGGCATCGTCCGCATCGACCAGCTGGGCGCGAGCCTGTGGGAGGTGGCGCACGACTGGCGAGGTCTCTGGGGCCTGGCCATCATCTATTTCGCGCTCGCGGTGATGTCCGCGTTTGTCGTGGAGCGGAGGCTCCGGCATGGCTAGCCGCAGGTCCGCAGGGATCATCGCGCTCGGCCTGATGCTCGTCGCGGCGGGCGCGGTCGGATACGTGCTGTGGCGCCCCGCAAAGGCCGCACCCATTGTCGGCATCGTGCGCGGGACCGAGGTGCGCGTGGCGCCCGAGGTCGGCGGCCAGCTTGCCGCCATCAACGTCCAGAAAGGTGCCCGCGTGCGTGCCGGCGACACCGTCGCCGGGCTGTCCGCGCTCGAGCTGACCGCGGCCGTGGCGCAGGCGCGCGCAGCCCTTGCCGCCGCCGCCGCCAACCGCGACCACGTCTATGCCGGCGTGCGCGCGGAGGAGGTCGCCGCGCTTGCCGCCGAGATCGCCAAGGCGAAGTCGCGGTTGGCATACGCGGAATTGCAACTCGACCGAACGGCCACCCTTGCGCGCCAGGATATTGCGTCCCAGCAATCTCTCGACCAGGCACAAAACGATGCGGCGAGTGCACGGGCTGACGTTGCGGAAGCCGAGGCAAATCATGCCGCTGCGCAAGCCGGGCCGACCCGGGAGCAGCGAGCCATCGCTGACGCGCAGGTCAAGGCCGCGGCGTCCGCGCTCGCGGTGCTCGAGCGGCAGCTGGAAAAGACCATCCTGCGTGCTCCGGCCGACGGGGTCGTCAGCGTGATCGTCGCCGAGGTCGGCGAGAACCTCCTCGCCGGCCAGCCGGTGCTCGCGATCGAGGTGCCCGACAAACGCTGGCTGTCGTTCAACGCGCGCGAAGATCTGCTGCACGGTCTCACGGTGGGGGTGACGGTCGACGTCGCGCGACCGGGCGGGAAACCACCGACGCCTGCCGTCGTCACCGAGCTGTTGCCGCTCGGGCCGTTCGCGACCTGGCAGGCCGAGCGGGCAGTCGGCGATCACGATCTCAATACGCTGCGCCTGCGCCTCGATCCGCAGCGCGATGCGGCTGCCTTCGAGCCCGGTATGACCGTATGGATCAGTCGCTGAGCGCGTAAGAGCTCGCGGGCGGCACGTTCCCGCTTGTTGCACCGATGACAGGCTATTCAACGGCCGCAGCCGGCGACGTGTGCCTGATCGTCCTTCGCAGCACCTCGAAAATGACGGCGGTCGACCAGGCGAACACGAGCACACCGTTCATTGCCGTTATCGGTCCGATCAGCCGCCATCGCTCCACGGGAATCACGTCGCCGTATCCGAGCGTCGTGTAGTTCGCAAACGCGAAATACAGCGGATCGGCTCCCGCAGGCCCGGCATCGATGATCGCGTAAGCGAGCGACCAGACGAGCACCTCGCAGGTATGCGCCGCCATCAAGACCGATACCGTCACAACCATGACAACGATCATATGCGACGTTGGAAGCAGCCGGTGTCTCTCGGCTGCGATGTGTATGACCCGGACAACAGTCGTCATCACCAGGGCATGGATCACGATGTTGCCGAGACTGACCGTAGAACCCACAAGAAACTGGCGAAATATTGCTTTCTCCGGTGCGTCGATGCACATTTGAATTTTACGTCAAACTGCTGGTCTTTTGGCGGTCGTCGTGTAAGGTCAACATTGCAGAAGTTAGCTGGCGCACCTGTGGGGGCAAGCCGATGATCTCTGCCAATCAATCTCCTGCCGCTGACATTCCGTCCGACGCCGCCGATCAGGTCGATCAAGCCGCGCTCGCGGAGGTCATGCGCGTCGTGCCGCTTGGAGCCGGCGTCCTGGCCGGGACCACGGTGGCCCTGCTGGTGATCGGCTATTTGGCGATCTATCTGCTCATCTTCCTTCCGCGCGGGCCGGTGGGGTAGCCGTGACGGACCAATCTGCCGAAGCACACGAGCGGCGAATTCTCGGCACGGAATTGCTGTGGGCGTTCGGCGTCGGCGTGCTCATTGCCGCGATTCTCGGCATGATCGTGTTCACGGCTCTGACCGGAGACATAAACCCGCCGAGCAACGTCGAGCGGATCGACCCCAAGACGTTGCACCTGTCGGGCGAGTTCGCCGAACAAAATCTCGGAACGACGGTCGGGGCGGACGGCGGCGTCACCGTGCGCGTCATCGCCACGCAATTCATGTTCGTTCCGCGTTGCATCGTGGTGCCGCACGGACGGCGTGTCACCCTGCGCTTCGCGACGCCGGACGTCATCCACGGTCTCCTGATTACCGGGACCAATGTGAACACCATGGTGGTGCCCGGCTTCGTCGCCCAGGTGTACTCCGAGTTCACCCGCGCCGAAGACCTGCTCATGCCCTGTCACGAGTATTGCGGCCTGGGGCATAGCGACATGTGGGCGACAGTTCAGGTCGTGCCGGAAGGCGAGTTCAAGCCGGGCCAAGATGGGAGAGTGTCCTGTGCGCAACGTTGAGCGGCTTTGCCTTGCGCATTGCTGGGTGGCGTTCGCGGCATTCCTGGCCGCCTCCTTCCTCGGGGCCTGGCAGATGTGGGTCCGCAGCCCGTTGGGGGCCAACATCGGCACCCCGGGAGAATATTTCATCTCCGTGACGGCGCACGGCGTGTCGATGGCCTATGTGTTGACCACCTTCTTCATCATGGGCTTCGGCTATTTCGTCGCCGTGACTGCGCTCGATCGTCCGCTCCCAGGCAAGCCCTGGGCTTGGCTTGGTTTCTGGATGGGCGTGATCGGCGTGTTGATGGCGCTGGCCGCGATTCTCAGCGGCCAGGCCTCCGTACTCTACACGTTTTATCCTCCGCTCATGGCCAGCCCCTGGTTCTATATCGGGCTGGTGCTGGTCGTGGCCGGCTCGTGGATCTGGTGCGTCCTGATGCTCGTCGCGATGCGAGCGTGGAAGATTGAAAATCCGGGCCTGCCGGTGCCGTTGGCCATGTTCGCGACGGTGGCGAACGCGATGCTGTGGCTTTGGACCACCGTCGGCGTAGCCGCCGAATTGCTGTTTCAGGTCATCCCGGCATCGCTGGGGCTCGTGCAGACCATCGATGCGGGCCTGGCGCGCACGCTGTTTTCATGGACGCTGCATGCGATCGTGTATTTCTGGCTGATCCCGGCTTACATTGCGTTCTACACCATCGTTCCGCGTGCGGCGGGCGGTCGGCTCTACAGCGACACGATGGGCCGCCTCACCTTTATTCTGTTTCTGCTCTTCAGCCTTCCGGTGGGTATGCATCATCTGATGATGGATCCCGAGCACGGCAACGGCTGGAAGTTCATTCAGGTGTTGCTCACCGCGTTCGTATCGGTCCCCACGTTGCTGACGATCTTTACCATCACGGCTTCGCTGGAGATTGCGGGACGACTGCGCGGCGGCCGTGGTGTTTTCGGGTGGATCGCGACGTTGCCATGGGAACGACCGGCCGTCCTCGCGACCGGCCTTGCCTTCGTGATGCTCGGCTTTGGCGGATTCGGCGGGCTCATCAACATGGGCTACGGCATGAACGCGATGGTGCACAACACCTCGTGGGTCACGGCGCACTTCCACCTCATCTTCGGCGGCTCCGTCGTCATCATGTATTTCGCGATCGCCTACGAGATCTGGCCGCGCCTGACCGGCCGCGAGCACGCGTCGTCCGCACCGCTGCGGCTGCAGCTGTGGCTGTGGTTCATCGGCATGATGGTGATGACGCTGCCCTGGCATTGGCTGGGCCTGCAGGGTCAATGGCGTCGCGTTGCCAACTTCAACTATGCCGACCCGATCATCGCCGGCTGGGGACCGCTGGTCATCGTCTCGCTCGCCGGCGGTCTCGTGCTGCTCACGTCCGCGCTGCTGTTCGTGCGCAATCTCGCGGTCCTTCACCGCAGCCCGTTGCCGGCGCTGCAGCGGCCGCTGTACGCGCTGGCCGTCGATCCGCCGCAGCGCGTTCCCGCCGCGCTCAACGGCTTTGGGCTCTGGAATGTGCTGGTCCTTGCGCTGATGCTGCTGGCTTACGGCTACCCGATCGCCCAGTTCATGATTGCGCCGTCGCCGGGAGCGATGGTGCATCGGGTCTATTAGGAGCGCGCGATGGCGCCCTCATCCGGGTCCGAACCTCATGCTCTCGATCGGCCATGGCGGATCTGGGCCAGCATCGCCGTTTCCGTCGTCGCGCTCGGCGGCGTTCTTCTGGGCGTGCTGATCATTCCCGTGGTGCAGGGAAGGAGCGACGGGATCGACGCCTACACCGCCATCTGCCGGGCGCTTGGCATCTTGCCCGGATCGCCGGCGCGCGAGCAGGTGTCCGACCGCACGCCGCCGACGCCGGTGTCACAGGTCGTCTGGACGCCGAAGGTGTTGCAGGTACTCGCCGACGCCAAGCCCGAACGCGGCCTTGCCAAAGCACAGGAGGTCTGCGTCGCCTGCCACGGCGAGCAGGGCGTGTCGGCGACGCCCGAATACCCGCATCTTGCCGGTCAATCGGGCGCGGCAATTTACAAACAGCTGAACGATTATCGAACCGGCAGCCGAACAAATCAGCTGATGACGGATATCGCGAAGGCACTGGACGAGGCCACGCTCGCTGACGTTGCCGCCTATTACGCGGCGCAGCCGAAGCGCAATCCAAATCCGGCGACGCTCGCGGATTCGCCTCCTGAAATCGTGCGCCTGGTGGAGCTCGGCGATCCCAGCCGCAATATCCCGCCGTGCGCGGCCTGCCATAGGCCTGGATCGGGCGGTCCGATCGAGACCCCGATTCTGTCCGAGCAGTGGAAGGAGTACGTTGCCCTGCAGTTGAAGATGTATGCCACGGGCGATCGTCGCAACGACGTCTATGGACGCATGAGAGAAATCGCCTCAAAACTTACGCCGGCCGAAATCAACGGGCTGGCGACGTATTATCGCGCTGGTTTCAGGTAGGTCCCAACTTACGCAGACCTCGACGGGAGTGAACAATGAACTGGGTGCTTTACGTCGTGTTGGCGAGCTCGACCGCGTCCGACAAAGCGATAAATGCGACGCCCGTGCCGATGGCCACGGAGCAGCTCTGTAACGAAGCGAAAAACAAGCTGTTCGAGAGTTACAGGCGAAGCAATACTCCGAACTGGATAATGGTAATCGAGTGCCTGCGCGCCCGCTAGGCGATGCGGTACCTCACAGCCCCCTCGAACGCTCAACATCTGTCTCTGGTGATGATTGGTCCGGAGTGACGGCGGGCCCCACCTCGCGCGGGCGTGCCGCCGCGCTCAAGGAAAGACCTTGCAAAGCGTCGCGAATGCGGCGGCGGCGCACGTGCACGCAGGCGGCGAGGGCGCGACATCGTGCGCGGGGAGCGACTTTGCGCAAGCCCGCGGCCCGGCCTAGACTGCGCCGCACAAACAATGCTGCCGCGCCATGAAGTGCGGCCGCCGAGGGAGGACATGATGACGAAATCCAGCGCGATGGCGCGGCGGATCTCTCGCCGCAAGTTCATGGCCGGCACCGCCGGGGCCGCGCTCGCGTCCAACCTGGCGGCGCCCGGCCTGCTGGCGCAGACCCGCGCGCCGATCCGGCTCGGCAACCTCAATTCCTTCACCGGCGCGATCGCCTATGCCGCCGAGAACAATCTCAACGGCATGAACCTGTTCTTCGACAGCGTCGGCTGGACCGTCGGCGGCCGCAAGATCGAGATCATCAAGGAGGACGACCAGTTCAATCCGCAGGTCGGGCTGCAGAAGGCGAAGAAGCTCGTCGAAAGCGACAAGGTCGACATGATCGTCGGCGTCCAGGCCAGCAACGTCGCGCTCGCGGTGCTCAACTACGCCAAGCAGCAGAAGGCGTTCTACATCGTGTCCGGCGCCGGCACCGATGCCATCACCTGGGACCGCTATCCCTATCTGTTCCGCACCTCGATCTCGGCCTACCAGCTGAGCACGCCGATGGCGAACTGGGTCTACGACAATCTCGGCAAGGAGATCGTGACCACCGCCTCCGACTACGCCGGTGGCCGCGACGTCATCGCGCAGTTCAAGGGGCCGTACGTCGCGCGCGGCGGCAAGGTGCTCAAGGAGATCTGGCCGCCGCTCGGGACCACGGATTTCAGCCCCTATCTGATCGACATCAAGTCGATCAATCCGCCGGTGACCTACGATTTCATGCCGGGCGCCGACGCCATCCGCTTCATCCAGCAATACACCGAGTTCGGATTGAAGGAGAAAATGCCGCTCACCGGCTTCACCATCATCAACTCGCTGACCATCAGCGCGCTCGGCAAGGCCGCGCTCGGGGTGATCTCCGCCACCACCTATACCGACACCGTCGACAATCCCCAGAGCAGGCAGTTCGTCGCCGACTATCAGGGAAAGTACAAGGCGCTTCCCGATATCTTCTCCGACTACGGCTACGTCGCGGCGCGCACCGTCTACGAAGCGCTCAAGGCGATCGACGGCGACGCGTCGAACAAGGACAAGCTCGCCGAGGCGATGACCAAGGTCAAATTCGACGCGCCGCGCGGACCGTTCCGGATGGACCCTGTCACCCACAATCCGATCGAGGACATCCACATCTGTCAGGTGGTGGAGAAGGACGGCAAGGTCACCAGCAAGGTCATCACCACGTTCAAGGACGTGCAGGACCCCGGCAAGAAGATCTATTGATCGTGCGGACGGTGAAGCGTTTGCGCCAGTTTTGGGTCGCCGGTTTTGCAGCGGATGCAGTGGGCTCCCTCTCCCCAAATGGGGAGAGGGAGCCCACCGAGTTTGCGGCGTCAGCCGCGAGCCGTTCTGGCGATTCATGCCGACGGTCAAACCGTTCTCGCATGATGGTGGGTTGAGGGGGCATGGAGTTCGTCGTCGCCCAGCTCCTGAACGGGCTGGTCTATGGCATGCTGCTGTTCCTGATGGCGGCCGGCCTCTCGCTCATCTTCGGCCTGATGAACGTGGTGAGCCTCGCCCACGGCTCCTTCTTCATGCTGGGCGCGTTCTTCGGACTGTCGATCTACCGTTTCACCGGCAGCTTCTGGCTCGCGCTCGTGCTCGCGCCCATTCCCGTCGCCGCGCTCGGGATCGCGATGGAGCTGCTGTTCATGCGGCCGCTCTATCGCCGCGGGCACATGGACCAGGTGCTGCTGACCTTCGGCTTCACCTTCGTGTTCTTCGATCTCGTGCAGGCGGTGTGGGGCCGGGTGATCGTGCGGCTGCCGGCGCCGGAGATCCTGCAGGGAACCACCCAGATCGGGCTCGGCGTGTTCTCGAGCTACCGCCTGTTCCTGATCGGGCTGGGCTTTGCGATGGCGTTGCTGCTGTGGCTGTTCCTCGACCGCAGCCGCATCGGCGCCATGGTGCGCGCGGGCGTCGACGACGCCGCCATGGCGGCGGGGCTCGGCGCCAATATCCCGCTGCTGTTCACCGGCATCTTCGGCGCCGGCGTGGCCTTGGCCGCGCTCGGCGGCGTCGCAGCGGGGCCCGTGCTCGGACTCTATCCCGGCATGGACACGGAAATTCTCATCCCCGCCTTCATCGTCATCGTGATCGGCGGCATGGGAAGCCTGCGCGGCGCCTTCATCGGCAGCCTGCTGATCGGCGAGGCCGACACTTTCGGCAAGGCGTATTTCCCGAGCCTCGCGCTGTTCCTGATCTACCTTGTGATGGCGGTGGTGCTGCTGGTGCGGCCGCAGGGCCTGTTCGGCATCAAGTATACCGGCGTGTCGGCCGCGCCCGCGGTCACGACCGTGAGCGCGCCGGCAACGATGCAGACGCGCGCGGTCGGGCTGCTCGCGATCCTGGCGATGCTGGTCTACCCGTTCCTGGTGGCGGATTATCCGCGCGCGCTCCTCGCCGAGATTTACATCTTCGCGATCTTCGCCATGAGCCTCGACCTCCTGCTCGGCTTCACCGGGCTGATGTCGCTCGGCCACGCCGCCTTCTTCGGCCTGGGCGCCTACGCGGTGGCGATCCTGGGAACGCTGTTCGGCGTGAACGCCTGGCTCGGGCTTGCGGCCGGCGTCGCCATCGCCGCGGCGGGCGCCGCGCTGATCGGCTTCTTCTGCGTGCGCACCAGCGGCATTCCCTTTCTCATGCTGACGCTGGCCTTCTCCCAGCTCGTGTTCTCGGTCGCGCTGAAATGGCGCGACGTGACCGGCGGCAGCGACGGCATGGCGATCGCGGAGAAGCCCGCATTGTTCGGCTTCGAGCTGTCGGATTCGCTCGCCATGTATTTCATGGCGCTCGTTTTCTTCGTGTTGTCGTATTGGGGGCTGCGGCGCCTGCTCAACGCGCCGCTCGGGCACGTCTTCGTCGGCATTCGCGAGAACGAGCCGCGCATGCTGGCGATCGGCTATCCCACGCGGGCCTACAAGCTCTTGTCCTTCACCATCGCCGGCGCGTTCGCGGGACTGGCCGGCGGGCTCTATGCCATCTTCAACAGTTTCATCTCGCCCGATGCGATCTATTGGACCTCCTCCGGCGACATCTTGATCATGACCATGCTGGGCGGCGCCGGCACGCTGATCGGGCCCGCGATCGGCGCCGGCGTCTTCCTCCTGATGAAGAACGTGGTGAGCTCGTACAGCGAGCACTGGCTCGCCATCATCGGCATCATCTTCATCTGCTGCGTGATGTTCTTCCCTGGCGGCATCTGGGGCACGCTGCGGCAAATCCGGCTGCGAAGGCGCAAGCCATGATTATGCTGCGCACCGATCATCTCTATCGCTCGTTCGGGAGCCTCGTCGTCACCAACGACGTCAACCTCACGGTCGAGGCGGGCGAGCGCCACGTCATCATCGGCCCGAACGGCGCCGGCAAGACCAGCCTGATCAACCAGATCGGCGGCCAGCTCGAGCCCAGCGCCGGAAGAATTCTCGTCAAGGAGACGGACATCACCGGCTGGTCGCCGAGCCGCATCAGTCGCATGGGCGTTGCCCGCACCTTCCAGCGCAACAACCTGTTTCAGAATCTCAGCGTGATCGAGAACCTGCGGCTCGCGGTGCAGGCGCGCCGCGGCAACGCGCTCAACTTCTTCACGCCGGTCGGGCGCCTCCGCGACCTGATCGCGCGCGCCGAGCAATTGATGCAGCGCGTGCACCTAGGCGACGATGGCACGCGCCTCGCCCGCAACCTGTCTTATGGCGAACAGCGACAACTCGAGATCGGGATTGCCCTTGCCGGTGAGCCCGACCTCCTCCTGCTGGACGAGCCGACGTCGGGCATGTCGCCGGGCGAGACCAGCCGCATGATCGACCTGATCGCCAGCCTGCCGCGCACGTTCTCGATCCTGATGATCGAGCACGACATGAAGGTGGTGTTCTCGCTCGCCGACCGCATCACCGTGCTCTATTACGGCGAGGTGCTCGCCACCGGCGCGCCTGCGGACATCCAGGCGAACGAGCGGGTGAGGGAAGTTTATCTCGGGGTGGCGCACTGATGCTCGATCTCGAGAACGTCAACGCCTATTATGGCGACAGCCACATCCTGCACGGCGTCTCGCTTGCCGTGAAAGAAGGCGAGGTGGTCTGCCTGCTCGGCCGCAACGGCGCCGGCAAGACCACGACCATCCTCACCATCATGGGCTATCTCAAGCCGCGCCCCGGCCGCATCCTCTACCGCGGTCGCGATATCGCGGCGCTGCCGCCCTACGCGGTGGCGCGGCTCGGGTTCGGCTTCGTGCCGCAGGAGCGCGGCATTTTCCCGAGCCTCACGGTGCGCGAGAACCTCACCGTGTTTGCGCGCGGGAGTGTCGGCGGCCGCTGGACCCTCGAGCGGATCCTGGAGCTGTTTCCCGGTTTGCGCGCGCGCGAGCGCAATCTCGGCTTCCAGCTTTCCGGCGGCGAGCAGCAGATGCTTTCCATCGCGCGCGCGCTCATGCTCAACCCTTCGTTGCTGCTGCTCGATGAGCCGTCGGAAGGGCTGGCGCCGATGATCGTGCAAGGCATCGTCGAGGTGCTCAAGAATCTCAAGCGCGAGGGGCTCGCAATCCTCCTGGTCGAGCAGAACCTGCGCACCGCCTTGGCGGTCGCGGACCGACACCACGTCATGAACAAGGGAGAGATCTGTTTCACCGGCAGTTCGGCGGAATTGGAGGGCAACGAATTCGTGCTTCGCAACTATCTCAGCGTATAGTGGGGTGACACTGAAAATGGGGGCCCATGTTTGATCTCATCCTGCGCGGCGGTCACCTCGTCGATCCTTCGCAAGGGATCGACGCCAAACGCGACGTCGCTTTTTCCGACGGCAAAGTCGTCGCGATCCGCGAGCGCATCGATGAGGCGGCGCGCGACACCCGCGACGTCGGCGGTCTTTTCGTCGCGCCCGGGCTGATCGATCTTCATACCCACGTCTATTGGGGCGGCACTTCGATCGGCGTCGATGCTGCCGCCGTCGCCCGACGCAGCGGCACGACCACCCTGGTCGATGCCGGAAGCGCCGGTCCCGGCAACTTTCCCGGATTTCGCCGCCATGTCATAGAGCCGTCGGCCGTCCGCATCCTGGCCTATCTGAATATCTCCTTCCCCGGCATCTTTGCCTTCAGCAAGCCGGTGATGGTCGGGGAGTGCGTGGATATCAGGCTGCTCGATCCGGCCGAGTGCGTGCGCGTCATCAGCGAGCACCGCGATTTGATCGTAGGCGTCAAAGTGCGCGTCGGCAGGGTGGCCAGCGGAGCGAACGGCGTCGCACCGCTCGATATGGCGGTCGAGGTCGCCGAGGAAACTGGCCTTCCAGTCATGGCGCATCTCGATCACCCGCCGCCCACGCGCAAGGAGGTGCTGTCGCGCCTGCGGCGGGGTGACGTGCTGACCCACTGCTTCAAGCCGTTTCCCAATGCGCCCCTGCGCTCCGACGGCGAGGTCTGGGAAGAGGTCAATCTCGCCCGGGAGCGTGGCGTGTTCTTCGACCTCGGCCATGGCGCCGCATCGTTCGGGTTCGGCGTGGCGAAGGGAATGCTGGCGAAAGGCTTCGTGCCGGACGTCATCTCGAGCGATGTCCACGCCCTCAATATCGACGGCCCGGTGTTCGATCTCATGGCCACGTTGTCGAAGTTCCATTGCCTTGGCCTCGACCTCGCGACGCTGGTGCGGACCGCAACCAGCGCGCCTGCGGCCGCGCTGCGCCGCCCCGATCTCGGCAGCCTCAAGCTCGGGTCGACCGGCGACGCCACGATCTTCGCGATCGAGGAGGGTCAGTTCGATTTCACCGACGCGCTGGGCGAAGTCTTGCGCGGGCAGCATCGGCTGGCGTGCCGCGGGATCGTGCAAGGCGGAGCCTGGTGGCACGGCTGAATCAATGCACCTTTAACGAGGGGGGAAGAATGATGTCCGAGCCCGATCTCGTCGGCGGTTCGAAGCACGACCGCGCGCAGATTCTGAAACTGCATGCCGAGTACATCGATGCCAATGCCCGTTTCGACCGGGAGATGCTGGATCCGATTTGGAGCAAGGCGCCGGAGGCGCTGTTCTTCAATCTCAATGGGCACACGTACAAGGGACGTGACCACTGGTTCCGTCTTTGGGAGTACTACGGACGGAACGTGAATTCGAGCTACTGGACGCCCTTCGATATCGGTGGGGTCGTGTCCGACGATATGGCGGTGGTCTGGTGCCATCGTCGCACCAGGCGGAACTGGACCGGCAAGGAGCCGCCGCCAAAGGATATCCATTACGGCGGTGACGAATTCATCACCCGCTCCACTATGGTGTTCCGCAAGGAGGCCGGCGAGTGGCGCGTCGTTCATACCCATTTTTCCGAGGCGAGCGCCGGCGCGCGTCCCGGCGGCGTATAGGACGGGCGGTCATTCGGCGCGGGAACCGTTGTTCGAAGGGACGAATGTGAGCGATCTGCCGAAACTGAGCGTGCGTCTCCACGGCGGGATCGATCCAAGCCGTTGCGTCGCGCTCGCAAAGGCGGCCGAGGCCCGGGGCTTTGATTCCGTCTGGTTCGCGGAGAACGCGTTCAATCGCGGCGTGCTGCCGGCGGCGTCGGCCTGCGCCGCGGCCACGAGCAGGCTGGGCATCGGCATCGGGGTGTTCAACCCCCACAACCGCCACCCCACGCTGATGGCGATGGAGATCGGCGCGCTCGACGAACTGGCGCAGGGCCGGGCGCGGCTGGGGATCGGATCGGGCATCGCGGCCGCCACCGAGCGCATGGGATTGAGCGCCGATCGTCCGCTCGCGGCCGTGCGCGACGCGATCACGATCGTGCGCGCCCTGCTCAAAGGCGAAGAGGTGGACTATAACGGGCGGGTGTTCTCCGCGCACAAGGTCAAACTGGAATACCAGCCGTTGCGACCGGATATGCCGCTGCTCATGGCAGCCCGAGGCGAGCAGGCGCTCGCGCTGTGCGGAGCGATCGCCGACGGGCTGATGATCTCGAACATGTGCCCATCAGGCTTTACCAGACAAGCGGTCGACGTGGTCCGCAAGTCGGCACAGGCCGCGCAGCGGCCGCCGCCCGCCGAGGTCGTGCAATACGTTCCATGCGCGGTGCGGCCCGACCGCGCGGAGGCTCATGCCCTGGCCAAGGCGACGATCGCCGAGATGCTGCCCGGATTTTGGTCGCTGGGCCAACGGGTGCCGGCGGCAAAGTCGGCGTTGCTGCGGGCAGGGGACTTGTCGGAGTCCGACTTCGCCGCCGCAATCGATCGCCTGCGCGCGGGTGAAGCGCCGTCGGTTGTGCTCGACGCACGCTTCGTCGAAACTTTTGCGATCGCCGGCACCGCGGAGGACGCGCTCTTCCAGGCGCGGCGCTACCGGGAAGCCGGAGCGAGCGAGCTCGTGCTCACCTTCGTCGGCGCGCAGCCAGACGCAGACATGGCATACCTGGCCCTTGCCCTGGTGCGCGCATGATCGGACCGAAGAGTGAACCGTCACTCACACTCCGCCGAACCAGTTGTATCCGCGATCCTCCCAGAACCCGCCGGGAAAGCGATTGGTCACATACATGGCCATGATCCATTTCGGATTCTTGAAGCCGAGCTTGGTCGGGATGCGCAGCTTGAGCGGATAACCGTAGCGCGGGGCGAGGATCTCATCGGAAATCTTGAAGGTGAGAAACGTCTGCGGATGCAGCGCAGAGGCCATGTCGATGCTGGAATAATATCCATCGGCGCATTCGAAGCCGACATATTTGGCGGTGGTGTCGGCGCCGATGCGCTGCAGGAAGGTGCGGAACGGCACGCCGGTCCACTTCCCGATCATGCTCCAGCCCTCGACGCAAACATGGCGAGTCACCTGCAATTCCTGCGGCAGCGCGTAAAGCTCGTCCAGTGTCCAAGGCTTTCGGCTGTCGACCAAACCGGACAGATTGAGCTTGTAGCTGGGGCCGTCGATCTTCGGGATCTGCGCTTGACCGTAATAAGCGTTGTAGCGGAAGTCCTTGACCGCTTGGCTCTCCGGATAAGTCGGCATCAGCCGCCGCGGATTGAAGATCGCGGCCTGGGTTCGATCATTCCATTCCGATATGCGGTTGAGCACGCGCTGCACGCCCGTGGTGTCGGTCACGTCGCAGCCGGTCAGCAAGGTCAGTGCACCAAGGCTAAGACCCTGCTTGAGAAAGAGCCGGCGCTCGAGCTGCCGCGCTGGGCCGCTCACGCGGACAAGCTCTTTCGATGCGCTGATGCTGTCATGCCGAGGGGCGGTTCCGGAGGTCTCGCGCATGGCTCAGTCCTCGCTGTGCGCTTCGTGGGCAAGGGCGCGACCGGTGATCATCGGCGGCAGGGTCTTCGGCACGATGACGACGAGGGCGACGTGCACGATCAGGAACGCCACGATCGCAGCCATGCCGAGGAAATGGATCACCCGCGCGATGTCGAAGCCGCCGAACAGCCACGTCAGCTCCTGAAACTGTCCCGGCTTCCAGATCGCAAGGCCGGACAGCACCATGATCACGCCCGCGGTCAGCACCCCCAGATAGAGCGTTTTCTGCACGGCATTGTAGGCGCCCAGCCGATGGGGGAGCCGAAACTGCAGGGCCGCGAGGGCGTCGCGAAGCACAGCCGTGGGCCCGACAGGGAAGAAAGCCCGGCGGAAATGGCCGGACAGAATCCCATAGGCGAGATAGATGATTCCGTTTATCGCGAGCAGCCACATGCCGGCAAAATGCCATTGCAACGCGCCGGCGAGTCCATCCTCGTTGTGAATGTCGACCGAGCCTTCGTAACTGCCGCCGAGCGTGAGCCAGACCGGAAAGTAGAACGGAAGGATCGGATCTGAGTTGTAAATGCGCCAGCCGCTCATGATCATGATCACCATCGCGAGCGCATTGAGCCAGTGCGTGATCCGGACGGTCAGCGGATGGACGATGAGCCTCGAAGCCCGGTTCACATGGCCAACTGTGATATCAGTCACTGTCGCCTCCCAGTGCGCTCGTTGTCCACACTTCTAATCGTCGATCGGGGTGAGACCCGCGGATGTGAATGTCGCCTTTGCCGCCGGCGACTTCAGGAACTCAAGGAACGGCTGTACGTCCAATTCCGGATCACGAGCCCGCGCAACCACGTAGTCGACCGGCAGTTGATCCAGCGTTGGCAGGGGTACCACGAGCTTGAAACCGCTCAGCGCATCGGTGGCATAGACGATGCCCAACTGCGCCTTGTTGGCGGAAAGCAGACTGACCACTCCCGCCGAGCTTTCGGCAACCGCAACGGCCTTGTTGCTATCGTCGACGGTGATACCGAGCTTTCGCAGCAGATCCAGTGCGCGAGCACCCGCGACATCGCGGTCTGGATTGGCGATGGCAAGTCTTTTGCTCGCGATCAGCCTGCCGATGTCGGCCAGAGTCGCGTTGGACCTCGGCGTGGCGCCGGGGTCGCTGCCGACGAGAACCAGGCTGTTGCGCAAGGCGCGCCTGATTGTGTCGGCGTGGATGATCTTACTACGGGCAGCATCATCCGTTGCCGCCCCGGCAAGCGCGAAAATGACATCGCACCGCGCGCCGCGCTCGATCTGCGCATACGACAGGTCGGTTGGTGCCACGAAGACGTTCACCCTCGTTCCGGTGCGGGTTTGCCAGAGCGTGCCGACCGACTTCAATGCCTTCTCCAGCGTGGGCTCGCCAAACACCACGAGGTCCCGCGCCTGCGCGATGGCAGGTGCGAGGAGCGCGGATACGAATAGCAATGCGGCGACCAAGGAAAGCCGCCGGCGGCTGGTGCGGCAACCGCCAACTCCCAGTCCATTATTGCCACGAAGGGTGCGCAATGATCGGCCCCGATGCTCGTGCTTCGCCGTGAACCATGCGTGTGATGGCGTCACGGGACAAATCACGTTATGGCGATGCCCATTTGATTACGGAGCGTTTGAAGGATGGCGCTGCAGCTTGCGTTCGCCCGACGACGGATGCGGCCTGGTTTGGTGCGAAACGCGAACGAACGTCGCGATGATGCGCACGCCAGCCCGGACGGTACCCGACAAGCTTCCCGCAACCTTTGAAGTGCCGCCGCTGCGCCGGCGATAGTCGACTGGAATTTCCAGAATGCGCAGTCCCGCCCGCGCCGCGCGCATTTGCATTTCGATATTCCAGCCGTAGGTGAGCTCGCGCATTCCAAGCTCCAGCAGCGCGTCGCGACGGATGGCCCGGAAAGCGCACATGTCGGTGTAGCGCACGCCGTAAAGGAGCCGCATCCCCCAGCCGGCCAGAATGCCCGCCGCGAGCTGGTGCCAGGCAATGCTTCCAGGCTCGCGTTTGCCGCGTGCGCGCGATCCGATGACGAAATCGGAGCGGCCGGAGCGGATCGGCTCCAGAAGCCTGGCGATTTCCTGCGGATCGTCGGCGCCGTCGCCATCCATGAATACCACGATGTCGGCGTCGTCGGCGGCCATCGTTGCCGCCAGACAGGCGCGGCCGTAACCGCGCCCCGCGGCGATGACCTCGGCCCCCGCCTCTTGGGCCCGAAGCACGGTGGCATCGCGACTGCCGCCGTCCGCCACGATGATGCGCCCAACCAGGGGGCGCGGAATGCTGCGTACGACGGCCGCGATCGACTGCGCCTCGTCCAGTGTCGGGATGACGACAACCGCGCGCCCCGCCACCGGCTGGTGCCGAGCATCGCCGTTGTTCGCAGGGGCCATTGTTCAAAGGCTCCAGCGCAGGCCGCAGTGCGCACAGGCGGCCGGCGGCCTGTCGGACAACAGCGCGTCGCGGAAGGAACCGTAGGCCTCGCCGTTCCAGATCTCCTGCAGCGTCTGCTGGGTGGCATCGCCCAGGGTATAGTTTTCATAGCCGCGCTGGGAGAACGGCGCGATGCAGCACGGCAGCGCCCTCCCATTGGCGGTGAAATACATCACCGTCCAGGGCCGTCGGCACAGCGACCATGGCGACCCATCGTCGTGCCGCTTGAGGCTTATGCCCGGTTCCGAGGCAGCGCCTGACGCGCTGAACGTCATGCCATAGGAGCGCGCCAACTCGGTGGCGGCCTCGAGATGCACCGCCTCGTCGTGCGTCATCTGCTCGTAGAGTCCCTGATCGGGCCGGGCGAGACCGATGGAATCAACTTCGAAAAATACCAGGCGCTGCAGATAGACTTCCCGCACGCCGATGTCGGCGGCGACCTGCACGAAGGCCGGGAGCTCGGCGATGGTCTCTTTCAGGCCGGTCAGCCAGGCCGAAACCCGCGGCCGATCCTTGCCTTCGCGCTCCTGCAGACTGCGGAAAGCGCGGACGTTCTTGAGGATGCGGTTGAAGTAGTCCTTGCCGCGGACGGCCAGATAGGACCTCGCATTCGATGCGTCGAGCGAGACGCGAAGCTCGTCGAGGCCGGCGTCGATCAGCGCGCGGCCGTTCCGCTCGTTGAGAACGGTGCCGTTGGTGTTGAAGAGCACGTAGGTGCCGCGATCCTTGAGATAGCGCACCATCTTCGGCAGGTTCTTCACCAGCATCGGTTCGCCGACGCCGTGCAGGACCGCGCGCTGCAGATCGGGAATCTGGTCGACGATCGAGGTGAACAGCTCCCAGCTCATGTCGGCGGGAGGTTCGAGCTCCGCATAGGTGCGGGGACACGTCGTACACAACAGATTGCAACGGTTCGTCGTCTCCAGATAGACGCAGACCGGCCGCCGCGCCGCATGTTCGTTGCGGCTCTTTTCGGCGCTCTCGAAATAGCGCCTGGGATCGACCTTGGTCTCAAGCTGCGATTGGGTCGGCATGACGCGTCTCCAATTTTCGTCGGCCGCGCACTACAAACTCGGCGATGAGAATGAGAATGCAGGGTCCGTAGATCGGGAGCCCCTCCGACAGCGTCGGAGGCCAGTGCGCGAAATAAAGGTAGCTGCAGGCGCAGGTGAGATAGAGCACTCCGACGACCGGATAAAAGCAAAGGAACGGCACCAGCCACGCGAAGTACCAGGCGTAGTGCGGTGAAAACAGGAGCGTGAACGTGACCGCGAGAAGCATGGCGCCGGCGAGATCGGCGTCCGGCTTGCGATCGCGCATGACGACGAGGAGGGCGAGCACCGCCATGAGGGTCACGGCGGCTGCCACGTAGAATACAAAGGCCGAGGCGCTGAGCGGGAAGACCGCGCCTAGAAGCTGCCAGAAGAAAACACCTGAACCCTTATCGATGCCCTCCTCGGTGAGATAGCGGCCGAGGAAACCGAACACTTTGCTCCCCGCGCTGACATAAGGCAGATATAGAACGGCGGCGGTCGCGATGAACGCAGTCGGAAAACGCCAGTCCCAGCGCTTGTAGAGTGCAGGACCGGTGACTACCGGAAAATACTTGACCAGGACGCCGGCACCGAGCGCCATGCCGGCCAGGATCGGCGAGCGCCGTTCCATCGCCAGGAAGGCCAGCAGGAGCAAGGCAATCGCCGCGATATCGATATGCCCGCTGCGGGCGAACTCCCAAAGCGGCAGCGGATGCCATGCGTACAGCAGGACTCGCGAGCGCGGCAGTCCGCGCGCTGCGAGCAACTGCAAAATCGCCCAGACCGCCACGCCTTCCAACGCAACCATGGCGGCCTTCATGGCCACCGGTGCCTCGGATATCCGGGTGACGAGGTAGAAGATCATCTGCGACGCTGGCGGATAGATCGTCGGGGCATAGTCGGCGCGATTGATGTACGGGTAGATCGCGCTGTCGCGCAGGCCCGTCAGCGCGGCATCGGACGGCAGATAAAGGTATGGATTGATGCCCGCCGCCTGGACGCGGCCGTCCCAGATATAGCGGAAGATGTCGGTCGAAATCGGCGTGCCCGGCAGCAGCAGGAGCCGCATGGCGAGGCCGACGATGAGAATGCTCGCGAGCGCGCGTCCGCCGGTTGCGGTGTCCGGCTTGCCGCAGACAACGAGCCACGCCGCGACGGCATAAGGCACCGATTGCAGGAGTAGGACGAATCCCACATTGGGATCGTCGAAATGGGTGATCGCGACCGCGCCCGCGAGCGACAGTGCCAGCAGGCAGACCGCGGACGCCCAGAGCGGCCAGTCAAGGCCGGTAAGCCGCTTCACTCCGCAGCCCTCCGGAATGCGTTGAAGCTGAGACGTTCCTTGAAATCCGGGTTCTCAAGCAGCGACTGCATGAGCGCGCGAGTATGCTTGGGCTCATTGGGGCGAAGACCGGGCACGAAGGACTGTCCGTCGGACAGCTCGGCCTGCAACATTTTCAATGTGCCGATGTCGTCCACGTCGTACCACCTCGGCAGGATATGCACGGACAAACCCAACTCGGCGGCGCGCTCCAGGGTCTGGCGCGCCACGTGCTCCGTGCTCCAGGCGATGTCCTGGAACAGACGATGATGTGCCGACTTCAGGCCGAGCAGATAATAGCCGCCGTCATGTGCGGGTCCGAGCACGGCGCGGTCGCCGGGCGATGCCAGCACGTCGGCGGTCTCGACCAGCAGCGACGTGGGCAGCGTGGGGCTATCGGAGTTCAAGACCACCGCGCCGCGATGACCCTGGTCCAGAAGCTGCGTGATCGCCGCGACCAGACAATCTCCGAAATTCGGGTGCCAAGCCTCTAACAGCCCGATGTTTGTGGGCATGCTTTCTTGAAAAAATGACTTCGCGTGGGGCGGGCCGAACGCCATGTAGCCGGCAATGGAAGCCTGCGCCGAGGCGACGAGAATATTGTCGGCGATGTCGCGCAGGAATGCCGTGTTGCACTGAGCTGCTTCTTCGAACGTGAGAGGCGGGACCAGGCGGGTCTTCGTGCGTCCCGGTATCGACGCCTTGGCCATCACCGCGACGCCGCAGGTTGATGGCTCATCGATCCGAAGGGCTGCAGTCGGCATGACCTCTCCCTGGCTTCGCGATGCGACGAGCGCCGCTCGTGCCACGGGGACAAGAGAAGGCGTTTCATGCCGGGTGACTAGTCTATCGCTTGCGGCAAAGAACGGCCGTGGCGGCCTGCTCACAGAGGCGTGAACGCCGGTTGTTGCAATTGGTTCCGCCGCTTAGCCGCCTCTCAGCGCGCGCGCGCAGGGGAGCAAGGTGTGGGCACTTCAAATCTTACTCATGCACAAGAATTCCTTGGGCGGCGCTGCCGCTCCGCGCCCGCAGGCGTGCGTGCCGGAAGGAGCAAGCCGGGAGGTCCGACCCCGGCCGGGCTGGATCCTGCGGTCCGCCGCCGGCTATCTATGACGGTGCTAGTACTATCCGGCGCTATCTTCGCGCGGAACCCTCGTCGCCAACGATGTCTCCCGTTGCCAGGGCCACCGGCCCTCGATTTCCAGCGAGAGTGTCCAGCTGAGGAAGGTGCGAACGAGCACGAGCCCCGCGAGCAGGCCCAGACTGAGGAAGGTCAGCTCATGTGCGACCGTCTTTATGATATCGGCCGCGACAAAGACTTCCAGACCCAGCAGGAGCGAGCGCCCGATCCGGATCTTGTAGACGTTGGAATCCTGCTCGGAGATGGGTTGCCGCATCTGGCGATACGTGGACCATGCGATACCGGTCACAATGATCAGCACGCCGAAGATCTCGATCCCGCTCCCGACGACGCGGATGGAATAATCGAGCACGGGCTCAAGGGCCTTGACCGCATTCACATCGTCCATGGTGCGCCTCCGGCGAGGAAGGCCGCAGCCTAAGCATCGTCGACCGCTCCGGCAATGCTGCCGGAGCCGTCGGTCTTACAGTTCACTACTTCGGTTTCACGCTCGATGTGATCCGTCTCTCACCCAGCACGCCTTGACCGACGTTTGCGCTTGCGCTTGAGCGCGCGCAGCTTGGATCGCTTTTTAGCGCAGAATTTGCACTTGCAACCGACTGCCTTGATAAAGGCGTCGACATAGTTGCGGCCATAGTGATAGGTGATTTCGTCACCGGGCTTGATGTTCTTGATCGCACGGATCTTGATCGCGTGCTTGACGAAATAGACTTCGGCGTTCGGCCGGCAGGCATGATTGATATAGCGGGCCCGATTGCTCCGGCTGGAGCCATCGATCGTCCAGCGATTGTTGATCTCGAACAGATATCGAGTGTCGAGCGATTCGGTGTCTTCAGTGCGGATCTTCTTGCCGCGATATCGGATAATGAACTGGCCCTTCTTGATCGGGGCGCGAGCGAACAGACCGAGCCCCGACTTGGCTCGGCCGACCCGAAGATGACGCGATGACACTTTCGCAGGCATGAGCTTAGAATATGCTGGGATGGGGGGTGCCCGATGACGATCCATCGGGGGCGGATTCAGGGTCGTAGCGCTCCGTGCTCACCTCGCCGTTCGAACGCGACGAGTCTTGCAACAGGCGACCTCGGCCTTGGTTCCATGATTGCCTGAGAATGGCGGCCCGAATGGATCAAGGATGATCCGGTCCGGTCCGCGCGTTTGTGCCTGGAGATAGCGCGTTCAATGCAGGTATACGACGTCGTCATCATCGGTGCGGGTCACAATGGGCTGACTTGCGCCGCCTACCTCGGTATGGCGGGACTCAAAGTCAAGGTGGTCGAACGACGACCGGTGGTGGGTGGAGCCGCCGTCACGGAGGAGTTTTGCCCGGGGTTCCGCAACTCGGTGGCGGCCTACACCGTGAGTCTGTTGAACCCCAAGATCATCGCGGATCTTGGCCTCGTCGGTCACGGTCTGCGAATCGTCGAACGCCGCGCGCAGAATTTCCTTCCCACGTTGGACGGCCGGCATCTGCTCGTCGCCGAAGGTCGCACCGAAGGCAGCATCGCGAGCTTCAGTCATGCCGATGCGCACCGATATAGCGCCTTCAACCGGGACCTCGATGCGAGCGCTGATCTGCTGCGCGACCTCGTCCTGCAGGCGCCGCCGAATCTCACGCGCGGCGGCAACCTCAGAGCCATTGGCGAATTACTCAAAGCCGGGCGGTTCGGCAACCGGCTTCGTCGGCTGTCCACGGAAAATCTGAGTACGCTGTTCGATCTGTTCACGAAATCGGCCGGCGACTATCTCGACGGCTGGTTCGAAGGCGAACTGTTGAAGGCCTGGCTCGGCTTCGATGCCATCGTTGGAAATTACGCGAGCCCCTACACCCCCGGTAGCGCCTACGTTCTGCTGCACCACGCGTTCGGCGAGGTGAACGGAAAGAAGCGAGCCTGGGGACATGCCATCGGGGGCATGGGCGCGATCACGCAGGCCATGGCGCGGGCCGCGGCAGGCCATGGCGTCGAGATCGAGACCGATGCGCCGGTGCGGGAAGTGTTGATCGAGAAAGGCAGGGCGGCCGGCGTGGTTCTCACGGACGGCCGGGTCGTGCGTGGCGCGGCGGTCGCCGCCAACGTCAATCCCAAGCTGCTCTACACCGCGATGATTCCAGAGAGCGCGCTTGATCCAGCCTTTCTGCGCCGCATGCGCGCCTGGCGCTGTGGCTCCGGCACGTTCCGCATGAACGTCGCGCTCTCGGAATTGCCGAGCTTTACTGCCTTGCCCGGGCACGCGCTCGGCGACCATCACAGCGCGGGGATCATTCTTGCACCGAGCCTTGCCTACATGGACCGCGCCTATGGCGATGCGCGCGCGCTCGGCTGGAGCCGCGAGCCCATCATCGAGATGGTCATCCCCTCGACCCTGGACGACACCCTGGCGCCGCCGGGAAGGCACGTGGCAAGCCTGTTCTGCCAGCACGTGGCGCCGGAACTGCCGGACGGAAAGGCCTGGAACGATCATCGCGACCGCGTGGCGGATCTGATGGTGGACACCGTCGACCGCTACGCCCCGGGATTCAAGGCGAGCGTCATCGGCCGGCAGGCGTTGAGCCCCTTTGACCTCGAGCAGGTGTTCGGGCTGACCGGTGGCGACATCTTCCACGGCGCATTGTCGCTCGATCAGCTGTTCTGGGCCCGTCCTGCGCTGGGCTATGCCGACTATCGCGGGCCGCTGAAGGGGCTTTATCACTGCGGATCAGGCGCTCACCCCGGCGGCGGGGTAACCGGCGCTCCCGGCCACAACGCCGCCCGCGCCATCATCGCCGATCGCCGTTGGCGCGTATGGCCGGCCTGACCTTTTCGCGGCTGCCAGATCGGGGACGTCGCCCTGCCTTGAGCCGAAAGCCCTTAATCCTCGGCGACGAAACCGGATGCCTTCACGACAGGAGCCCAGCGCGCAATATCGGCTTTGACGGTGGCCGCGAATTCCTGCGGGCTCTGGAACGCCGTCGTGTTGCCGACCTTGGCCAGGTTCTCGATCATCTGGGAGGACTTTACGGCTTCGCCGATGGCCGCGCTCAATGCGCCTACGATGTCCGCGGGGGTCTTCGCCGGCACGAATACGCCGAGCCAGGATTCCACGACCACGTTGTAGCCGGCCTCGACCATGGTCGGGACCTCCGGCAGGAACGCCGCGCGCCGCGAACCGGTCACCGCCAGAATTCGGATCGTGCCCGCCTTGGCGAACGCCATGCTCTCGCTGATGGGATTGATGCTCGCGGAGACGTGGCCGCCGACCAGATCCTGCAGCGCCGGCGCTCCGCCGCGATAGTGCACCGGGGTCATGGAGACGCCGGCCTCGTTGGCCAGCATCACCCCGACGAAATGGGGCGTGCCGCCCGCCGCAGTGGTCCCGTACGACGCCTTGGCCGGATTTGCTTTGCACCACTGCACGAAGTCGGCCAGCGTCTTCACGCTGTCCGGCACGCCCGCGCCGACGTTGTAGGTCAGCATCGACCGCGCCGCCGGTGCAACCGGTGTGAAATCCCGCAGCGGGTCGTAGTTCAGCGAGCGGAAGCTGTGCGGATAGACCGTGATCGGAAAGTCCGGCGTGAACAGCATCACGCTTCCGTCCGGCTCAGCGTTCTTGACGTATTCGACCGAGAGCCGGGCCGCGGCGCCGGGCTTGTTTTCGACCAGCACCGTTGCGGCGTAACTTCCCCGCAGCCGGTCGGCGAGAATGCGCGCAATGATGTCGGTGCCGCCGCCGGCCGGGAAGCCGACGATCACGTGGACCGGCTTCTTGACGACCTGGGCGCGTGCGGGCGGGACGAAACCGGTGGTGGCGGAAAGAATTCCCGCCGCACCGGCGGCGAGCACGTAGCGACGTGTCGGCATGGTTGGCGCTTCCGTTACGCGCCGAGCTTATAAGGCGCGGCGCTCGCAGTCGAGCACAGGAAATGCGGGATTGGCGTGGCCGACTTGCGCGACGCTGGAGCGAAATCGTTTCAGATCAATCGCTACTCGCTCTAAGCGTTTATTCGGTCGCATGATCTTGTGCGAAAAGTCTGCAGCTCTTCGGTGATCATGCCCTAATGCGTGTCGACAGTCTCGGCCGGCACGATCGTCGTCGCAACCGGATCAGGGTCTTTCTTGCCCTTGCCGCGTCGCGCAAACAGCTTTTGCACCGACACGAAAAACACCGGCACCATGAGGAGAGCCAGCACGACCACGGCGATCATGCCTCCCATCACCCCGGTGCCGAGCGCCTGCTGACTCTTGCCGCTCGCGCCCGACGCGATCACCATCGGCGCCACGCCGAACACGAACGCAAAACCGGTCATGAGGATCGGCCGGAAACGAAGATGGGCGGCCTCGACCGTGGCTTCGATCAGCGGCTTGCCCTGCGCGCGCAAGTCCTTGGCGAATTCGATGATCAGAATTGCGTCCTTGGCGGCGAGACCGATGATGGTGACGAGCCCAATGGTGAAGTAGACGTCGTTCGGCATGCCCCGCAGCGTCACGGCCGCAACCGCGCCCAGCATGCCGAGCGGCACCACCAGAAGAACCGAGATCGGAATCGTCCAGCTTTCGTACAGGGCTGCAAGCAGCAGAAACACCACGAGCGCGGAAAGTCCGAGGAGCAGCGGAGCCTGCGACCCCGCCAGCTTCTCCTGCGCTGACTGCCCCGTCCATTCGAAGCCGAAGCCGCGCGGCAGCGTGGCGGTGATGCGCTCCATCTCGGCAATGGCGTCGCCGCTGGTGTAGCCGGGCTTGGCCGAGCCGCTGATCCTGACCGCGGGATAATAGTTGAAGCCCACCATTTGCGTCGGGCCGACGATCCACCTGATGGTGGCGAAGGACGAAAACGGGACCAGACTGCCTTTGCTGTTGCGCACGTTGAAGGCGAGAATGTCATCGGTCTGCATGCGCCCCGCGTTGTCGGCCTGAACGATCACGCGCTGCATGCGGCCGCGGTTCGGGAAGTCATTGATGTAGGCCGATCCCAGATTGGTCGAAATGGTGCTGTTGATGTCCTGGAAGGTCACACCGAGCGCGGCGGCCTTCTCGCGGTCGATGACGAGCTCGACCTGCGGTGCCGGAGCCAGCCCTTCGACATAGACATTCTGCAGGATGGGACTCTTCTTTGCGGCGGTGAGGAGCTGGTCCTTCGCGCGCATCAACTCGACATATCCCCTCTGCGCCCGGTCCTGCAGACGGAAGCTGAAGCCGCTCGAATTACCGAGATTGTCGATTGGCGGCGGCTGCAATGCGGAGATCTTGGCATCGCTGACAGTCGTCGACAGGCTCTTATTGATATCGGCCACGATCGCCTCAGCCGAGTCGTTGGCGCCTCGCTCCGACCAATCCTTCAATGTGACGAAAGCCTGGGCCGTGTTCTGCCCCTGGCCAAGAAAGCTGAAGCCGGTCAGGAAGGTGACGTTGTCGACGCCCTTTCGCTGCGCGAGGAACGCCTCGACGCGCTGGACCGCTTCCAGGGTCCGGTTGAACGAAGCCTCCGGCGGTGTTTGCACGTCGGCGGTGAGAAAGCCCTGGTCGTCGACCGGGAGGAATCCGGCGGGGAGGCGCATGAAGGCCCAACCCATTGCGATCACGATCGCGACGTAGATGAGCATCAGCCGGCCGGTGCGCACGAGCGTCCAACGGACGACCCCGCTGTAACCCTCCTTCGTTTTCTCCATCCCCCGGTTGAACAGGCCGAACAATCCCCTTCTCGCGTGGTGATGACCGGCCGCGACCGGCTTGAGCAGGGTGGCGCACAGCGCCGGGGTCAGCGACAGCGCGAGGAACGCAGAGAAGGCGATGGCCGACACCATGGTCACGGAAAACTGCCGATAGATCACGCCGACCGAGCCCGGAAAGAACGCCATCGGGATGAACACGGCCACCAGGACCAGCGTGATGCCGATGATGGCGCCGGTGATCTGCGTCATGGCCTTGCGCGTCGCCTCGCGCGGCGGCAACCCTTCCTCGGACATGATGCGCTCGACGTTCTCCACGACCACGATCGCGTCGTCCACGAGAATGCCGATGGCAAGCACCATCGCGAACAACGTCAGCATGTTGATGGAGAGGCCCATCAGCAGCAGCGTGGCGCAGGTGCCGAGAAGCGCGACCGGCACCACGACGGTCGGGATGAGGGTGTAGCGAATGTTCTGCAGAAACAGCAGCATCACCAGGAACACGAGGATGACGGCCTCGATCAGCGTGACAATCACTTTCTTGATCGAAGCCTCGACGACCGGGGTGATGTCGTAGGGGATTTCGTATTTGATATTGGAAGGGAAGAATTTCGACAGCTCTTCCATCTTGGCCTGGACGGCATTCGCGGTTGCCAGCGCATTGCCGGTGGGCGCCAACAGCACCGACAGGCCGGCGCTCGGCTGGCCGTTGAGCCGCGAGGTGAATTGATAGCCCATGCCGCCCACTTCGATGCGGGCGACATCGCGCAGACGCACGGTCGAGCCGTCGGGATTGGCCCGCAGAACGATGCCGCCGAACTCATCGGGCGACGCGAGCTGGCCCTTGACCAGCACCATCGCGGACACCGCTTGCGACTTGCGGCTCGGTTCGGCGCCGAGGCTGCCCGATGCGACCTGCGCGTTCTGCGCTTCGATTGCCTTGGTCACGTCGTCGGATGTCAGCTGGTAGCCGACGAGCTTGTCGGCATCGATCCAGACCCGCAGCGACCTTTCGGTCGAAAACAGCGTCGCGCGGCCGACTCCCGGAATACGGCGGATTTCGCCCAGCACATTGCGGATCATGAAGTCGCCGAGCCCGATCTCGTCCAGCTTCCCGTCGGTCGATCGCAGCGTGATGATCTGCAGGACCGCGCTCGATGCCTCCTCGATCAGGATGCCTTGCTGGATGACCGCGCGCGGCAGCCGCGCTTCGACGCGCTTGATCCTGTTCTGGACCTCGACCGAGGCCATGCTCGAATCGGTGCCGGGAACGAAGTTGGCCGTGATCTCGACCTGCCCAAGTGAATCGCTGGTCGATTCGAAACTCAAGATGCCATTGGCGCCGTTGAGCTCTTCTTCGATCAGGCGCGTGACACTGGTGTAGAGGTTTTCGGGCGAGGCGCCGGGATAGCTGGTGCTGACCGAAATCGAAGGCGGCGCGATGATCGGATATTGGGCGATCGGCAGAAACGGCAGGGCGAGCGCGCCGCCGAGACAGATGAACAGCGCGATCACCGCCGCGAAGATCGGGCGGTCGATGAAAAAACTCGACATCAACCCGTCTCGTCAGCGTGCGTTGCGGTCGCGAGCCAATTCCGCGGCATCGGCCGCGGCCTGCGTGGGCTGCCAGGGAACGGGATCCACAACGTCGCCCGGTTCGAATTTCTGAAAACCTTCGACCACGACCCGATCGCCGGGGTCGAGCCCGTCGAGGACGAGCCACTGCTCGTCCACGACACGACCGGCGCGCATCGGTTTGATCACTGCGCGGTTGTCGGGGCGAACCACATAGACCTCGCTGCCGCCGGTGTCGTTGCGCTGGACCGCCTGCTGCGGGACTGCGAGCGCGTCGCCGTCGGTGCCCTGCTGGATCTGGACGCGCACATACATGCCCGGCAGCAACTCGCCCTTGGGATTGGGAAACTCTCCTCGCAGGGTCACCTGGCCGGTGCCGGGATCGACGCTGGCATCCGAGAACAGCAACTTGCCGGCGAGCGGATAGAGCGTTCCGTCGTCGAGCACGAGCCGCACCTTCGCCGCGTCGGGCTCGACTTGCTCGAGCGCGCCGCTCTCCAGATCGCGCCTGAGCTGCTGGAGGTCGCCGGCCGACTGGGTGAAGTCCGCATAGACGGGATCGAGCTGGTGCACAGTGGCGAGGTGGGTCGCTTCGCCTTGTCCGACCAGCGCGCCTTCCGTGACCAATGCGCGGCCGATACGCCCGTTGATGGGCGAGCGGACACTCGTGTAGTCGAGATCAAGCTTTACGCGCGCGACGTCCGCCTTGCGCGCGGCGACGTCGGCCTGCGCCTGACGAAATGTCGCGACCGCGATTTCATACTGCGCCTGCGACGCGGCCTGCCCCGAGATCAACTTCTCCACCCGCTTGGCTTGCTGTTCGGCCTGATCGTGCACCGCCTGCGCCTTTGCAAGCGCGGCCTCGGCCGCATCGAGCTCGACCTGGAACCGGACCGGGTCGATGCGATAGAGCACCTCGCCCGCCTTGACGTCGGCGCCCTGCTGAAACGAGCGCTCCAAAACGATTCCTGCGACACGAGCGCGCACTTCCGCCACCCGGGTGGGAGCAATTCGGCCCGGAAGCTCGCGGATGTAGGGGCGCGACGAGGGCTGCAACGTCACCACGCTGACTTGTGGCCGAGGTGCCGCGGCCTGGTCGGCCTGCGGTTCGTCGCACGCGGAAACACCGGTCATCACGCAGGCCAGAACTGCCCAAGCGGGAATGGCACGGGTCTGAATTCTCATGTCTTTTCTTCTCCTTGCGTGAGGCGCGCTCAACGCGATGCCGGCGACGGGCCACATCTGCGCCCTTCGTCTCCACCCATCGCGCTACAGAGATATAGCCTACAGTTTGTGCAGTGCAACATAAACGCCGCTCCCCCCACGGCATTGTGAAGCCGGCTGCGAGCACGCTCGTAACTAGCCGCAAAAAAGGGCCAAATCGGTTCGCGCCGGCTCGCTCACGGCTACTCCGCCGCCGGTAGCAATGTCCGCAAGCGATCGGCCGCCGCCTCCAGTTCCACCAGCGCGGACTGGCGCGCCTTCTCCTTGAAACGGCCGATCAGCCCGGACAGCGCGAGGGCACCTCGGAACTGCCCGGCGAGATCGAACACGGCAACCGCCACCGCCGCCACCTGCGGGTCGCGCTCGCCGAGAGAGATGTCGTAGCCACGTTCCCGCACCGCTTTTGCCCTGGCGCCTTTGCCGTCCGAGAAGGCAAGCAGCACATGGGCGCTGGCGCCCGCGGTCAGCGGCAATTCACTCCCCTCGTCCAGGTGGTGACGTGCCGCGTGCGGTGAATTGTGCCGGAACAGGCACACGCGCGACTGGCCCTCGCGAACATAGAACGAGGCCGTCTCTCCGGTCGCTTCGACCAGCCGGCGCAATTCGGGTCTGATGGCTTCGCCGAGATTGAATCCCGCGCGATAGATCGAGCCCAATCGCCAGACCGCCGGTCCCAGCCGGAAGACGCCGCTCTCCGCGCGAATGAGATAGCCCAATCGTTCCAGCGAGCCGGCGAGGCGCAGGATCGTGCTCTTGTAGAACCCGGTTGCGGACGCGATTTCGCTGAGCGTCATGGCCGCTCTGTCGGCATGGAATGCATCGAGCACGGCGAGAGCCCGTTCGACTGCCTCCACCTTGTCAGTGCTCATGCGATCGCTCCCGGGCGCCACGACGCAGCCCGTCGTCAAGATAATAGAACTGTATTGCGCTGTACAGAACGTTGTGCTAGATAGAACTATATTCTGATAAACAGAACGATGCGCAGGCTTGCGCAACGATGGGAGCGCGGAAAGCATGGCCGGACTTCTCGCCGGTACGCGGGTCCTCGACCTGACCAACGTGCTCGCGGGCCCGTTCTGCTGCTATCAACTGGCGCTGCTCGGCGCCGAGGTGATCAAGGTCGAGGTGCCGGGCTCCGGTGACCTGGCGCGCCAGTTGGGGGCCGATCCCGAACTCAATCGGCGCGGCATGGGCGCCTCCTTTCTCGCGCAGAACGCGGGAAAACGCTCGATCACGCTGAATTTGAAATCGTCCAAGGGTCGCGATGCCTTCGGCCGGCTGGTCGCCACCTCCGACGTCGTGGTCGAGAACTTCCGCCCGGGCGTCATGGCGCGCCTCGGGCTCGACTACGCCGCGCTCAAGGCGCTCAAGCACGACATCATCTACTGCGCAATCTCGGGCTTCGGTCAGGATGGCCCGCTCAAGTTCAACCCCGCTTATGACCAGATCATCCAGGGCCTTTGCGGGGTGATGAGCGTGACCGGCGATGCGCAGTCGGCACCGCTGCGGGTGGGATATCCGGTCGCCGACACGATGGGCGGCATTTCCGCCGCTTTCGCCATTGCAGCGGCACTGTTTCGGCGCGAGCGGAGCGGGGAGGGCGAGTTCATCGACGTCTCCATGCTGGAGGCCTCCCTGGTCGCCATGGGCTGGGCGGTCTCGAACTGGCTGATCGCGGGCGTGAAGCCGGAGCCCATGGGCAACGAGAACATGACGGCTTGTCCCTCGGGCACGTTCCGGACGGGGGAGGGTCTTCTGAACATCGCGGCCAACAAGCAGGAGCAGTTCGAGACGTTATGCCGGCTGATCGATCGCGAAGAGCTGGTTGCCGATCCCCGCTTCGCCGGACGCGAGGATCGCAAGCGCCGTCGTTTCGAATTGAACGCCGAGATCGAGCGCGCGCTGGCGGCGAGGTCGGCGCGGGAATGGTCGGCGCTCCTCAACAAGAACGGCGTTCCCGCGGGCGAGGTCCTCGATGTGCCCGCGGTGCTCGAACATCCGCAGATCGTCGAGCGCGGGCTGCTCAAGACATTCGAATCCGTGTCCGGGGTCGACCGTCCGGTCCGCGTCGTGCGCTCGGGGTTCCGCCTTGCGAGCGGCGATCCGCAGCCGGCGTCGCCGCCGCCGGTACTCGGCGCCGATACCGAAGATCTCCTGGTCGAACTCGGGTTTTCGAAGCGCGACGTGGAAGAGCTCGCGCGGGAAGGGGCGATATGAGCGACGTGTCCGCGAGCCGCGCGACCAAGACCCCGGAAGACTGGTGGTCGACGTCGATCATCGACATGAAGCCCGGATCGATCAGGTATCGCGGCTACGCGGTCGAGGACCTGATCGGCCGTGTCAGCTTTGCCGAGATGGTCTATCTCATGACGCGCGGCGAGCTCCCGCATCCCGACGCCGCCAAGCTGCTCGAAGCCGCACTGGTGGCGGCGGTGGACCACGGCCCGCAGGCGCCATCGATCGCCGCGGCCCGCATGGCGATCACCTGCGGGGTCGGCATCAACAACGCCATGGCCTCGGCCATCAACATGCTCGGCGACGTGCATGGCGGCGCCGGCGAGCAATGCGTCGCGCTGTATAATGCAATCGCCGCGCGGCTGGGCGACGGTGCGGTCAGCGCCGCACGGTTGGCGCAAGCCGTTGGCGCCGAAATGACATCGCTGGCGGCGCAGGGCGTTTCGCATGTTCCCGGCTTCGGTCATCGCTTTCACCCCCGCGATCCACGCGCCCCCCGCCTGCTCGAGCTCGTCGATGCCGCCGCGCTCAGCGGCGCGGTGAGCGGCCGCTTCGCCGCCATCGCCCGCGCGCTCGAGGCGCAGCTTGCGGCGGAGAAGGGACGGCCCATTCCGATGAATATCGACGGCGCCACCGGCGTCGTGTTCGCGGAGCTCGGCTTCCCGCCGCCGCTGTGCCGGGGGTTGTTCGTCCTGTCGCGCTCGGTCGGGGCTTTGGCCCACGCGTTCGAGGAGATGCAGTCCGGCCAGCGCAGCAAAGGACCCATCCCGCGCCATCTCATTTGGACCTATACTGGTCCGCCGCCGCGAAAGCTTGGCGGACAGCCGGAGTAGTGGCGCGACGTCAACCGGCTCCCTGCTTTCGCGCTGGTGCGGTGGATTTGAAGTTCCGATCGTTTTAGCCGCAAGCTCGCTAAGGAACGTCAAATCTAAAAACCGCACTAGAATCGTAAATTTGCTAGTGTGCGCACTTCGGAATCGGGACACTAGCGACCAAGGCGCCGCAGAGCGCCGATCGAATATCGTGCTGGAAAGGAAATGCCATGCTGACCCGACGTGATCTCCTGCGCGCTTCTGCATCCGTCCCGGCCGCTGCTCTGCCGCTGTCGCTCCTCACCATCGACGGCGCGCGAGCGCAGGCGATCGATCTTCTGAAGATCTTCGTGCCGGCGGCGCCCGGCGGCGGTTGGGATCAGACCGCGCGCACCATCGAGCAGGTTCTGCGTGCGACCGGCGCGGTGAAGGGGGTGCAGATCACCAATGTCGGCGGCGCGGGCGGTGCGGTCGGGCTTCCGCAATTCCTGAACCAGTGGAAGGGGCAGAGCAATGCTTTGATGGTGGGCGGCATGGTGATGGTGGGCGCAATCATCGCCAACAAGAGCCCGGTCAGGCTGGCGCAGGCGACGCCGATCGCCCGCCTCACCGGGGAGTTTCTGGCCCTGGTCGTGCCGGCACAGTCGCCGTTCAAGAGCGCGAAGGACTTTGCCGCTGCGCTGAAGGCCGATCCCGCCAAGGTGCCCGTCGCCGGCGGTTCGGCCGGCGGCTCCGATCACATCCTCCTCGGCATGATCGCGAAGGCGGTCGGCGTCCCCCCGACCAAGGTCAGCTACGTCGCCTTCGCCGGCGGCGGACCGGCGACCGCGGCGCTGCTCGGCAGCCAGGTGGCGGCCGGCATCTCCGGCTACGGCGAATTCGCCGAGCAGGTGAAGGCCGGCAAGCTGCGGATCATCGCGGTGTCGTCGGACAAGCGCCAGGAGGGGATCGCGGCCCCGACGCTGAAGGAAGAAGGCATCGACGTTGAGCTCTTCAACTGGCGGGGCGTGTTCGCTCCTCCGGGCGTGAATGACACGCAACGCAAGGCGATGATCGCCTTGATGGAGAAGATGACGGCAACGCCGCAATGGGCCGAAGCCTGCAAGATGCGGGACTGGACGCCGATCGCGCTGTTCGGCGACGATTACAAGACCTTCCTGGAGGGCGAGACCGCGAGGATCGAAAGCATCCTCAAGGAAATCGGGCTCGCGTGACATGGCGAGCGGGGGCACGGCGCGAGACCGGTTCGCGCGGCTGCGGCCGGCGATCGGCGAAACGATCATCGGCGCCGGCGTGCTGGTGCTCGCGATCGTCATGGTCTGGCAGACGCTGTCGATTCCGGTGTCGCCGATCTACGCGCAGGTCGGACCCACCATCGTCCCGATCATCACCGCGCTTGCGCTCGGGATGCTCGGCATCCTGCTGCTGGTCGACGCCGTGCAAGGGGGCTGGCAGACCGCGGAGGAGAAGGAGGTTGCGCCGGATCGAAAGGCGCTGCTCTGGATCATCGCCGGGCTGGTGCTCAACGTTCTCCTGATCACCTGGGCCGGGTTCACCATCGCGTCGGTGATCCTGTTCGTCTGCGTGGCGCGCGGGTTCGGCTCCAAGGCAATCGTGCGCGATGCCTTGATCGGTGCAGCCTTCGCCCTTGTTGCGTATATCGGCTTCGCCAAGACGCTTGGCATCAATATCGGATCCGGGCTGGTCGAGAACGCAATCGAACGGGTGATAGGCTCCGAGGGCGGCTGACATGGATGCCTTCTCGCAACTCCTCAACGGCTTCGCGGTCGCGCTCACCCCGATCAATCTGCTGTGGTGCCTCGTCGGCACCACGCTCGGCACCGCGATCGGCGTCCTTCCCGGGCTAGGTCCGGCGCTCACCATCGCGCTTCTCCTGCCGATCACCTTCAAGGTCGAGCCGACCGCGGCCTTCATTCTCTTCGCCGGCATTTATTACGGGGCGATGTATGGCGGCTCGACCACCTCGATCCTGCTCAACACCCCGGGCGAAAGCGCCACCATCGTCACGGCGCTCGAGGGCAACAAGATGGCCCGCAACGGCCGCGCCGGCGCGGCGCTCGCGACCGCCGCCATCGGCTCGTTCGTGGCCGGGACGATCGGCACCCTCGGGATTACCTTCCTGGCGCCCATCGTGGTGGAGTGGGCGCTCAAGTTCGGGCCGGCCGATTATTTCTCCCTGATGGTGCTCGCGTTCGTGACGGTGTCGGCGGTTCTCGGCTCCTCCGCGGTCAGGGGGCTGGCGGCGCTGTTCTTCGGCATCTGGCTCGGATTGATCGGGGTCGACCTGCAGACCGGGCAGGCGCGTTTCACCTTCGGCCTTCCGGAACTGCTCGACGGCATCAATGTCATCGTGGTCGCGGTCGGCCTGTTCGCGGTCGGCGAGACGCTCTACGTCGGCTCGCGCTACCGGTTCGGCAAGGACGAGATCATCCCGCTCTCCGGCTCGCTCTGGATGACGGCGGAGGAATGGAAGCGCTCATGGAAACCATGGCTGCGCGGCACCGCCATCGGCTTTCCGATCGGCGCCATGCCGGCGGGCGGCGCCGAGATCCCGACCTTCCTCAGCTACTACATCGAGAAGAAACTCACCTCCAGGCCGCAGGAGTTCGGCAAGGGCGCGATCGAAGGCGTGGCCGGACCGGAAGCCGCGAACAATGCCTCGGCCGCCGGCGTGCTCGTGCCGATGCTCACATTGGGCCTCCCGACCTCGGCGACCGCCGCCATCATGCTGTCGGCGTTCCAGAGCTACGGCATCAATCCGGGACCGCTCCTGCTGGAGTCGCAGCCGCAGCTGGTCTGGGGCCTGATCGCCTCCTTGTTCATCGGCAACGTCATGCTGCTGGTGCTCAACCTGCCGCTCATCGCGGTCTGGGTGAAGCTCCTGCAAATCCCGGCGCCGATCCTCTATGCCGGCATTCTCGTGTTCGCGACCATCGGCACCTACGGCATCACCCAGTCCCCGGTCGACCTGGTCCTGCTCTATCTCGTGGGCGGCATCGGCTACCTCATGCGCCGCTACGACTTCCCGGCCGCTCCCGTCATCATCGGAATGATCCTGGGACCGCTCGCCGAGCAGAATTTCCGTCAGGCCATGACGATCTCGGCGGGGGATTGGACCGTGTTCTTCACGCGGCCGCTGTCGGCGATCATCCTGGCGCTGGCGGCGCTCGCCTTGTTCGGACCCAAGCTCTATGCGCTCGCACTACGGCCGAAGCCCGATCACGTGCCGGGTGACGCGTGACTGACCGGCAGCCGTCGCGTCTTGTCGATTCAAGGTCGGGTTATAAAGGACGGTCAGGCGGCGCGGGCGAGCGCATGTTGCGCGTCAGCTCCGGCGTGGCCCCTTGTGGCCTCACCGCCTGCAGCCGGCTTGCCGCTCATGTCGAGCTCGAGAATTCCTGGGACCATGATCACGGCCTGCGGGCGGTTGCCGTTCTCGAACATGGCAAATTTCAGGGCTTCGGCTCGGTCGACGAACAGGCCGCCGCAAAGGCCGCTTTGGTCCTGAACGACCCAGTTGCCGCGGCTGTTCCTGCCGACCAGGAACAGCGAGGATCTCGAACAACTCGGCGAGGGAGGTTTGTCCATGACACGTCTCCTTTGGTAGCGGACACGGTCCCGCCCGTAGATCAGGCAAAATTGTCGCAACACATGGCGTGGCCAGCGAGGGGGTTGACCTGGAGCACGCCGGTCACGCCGCTCTCGCGCCCAGCGGGATCGCGCAGGGCCTGCAGGAGCGCAATCAGAATTGCCAGCGGAAGGGATTCGTGACTGCCCTCCGCTATCTCATCGAGTCCCATCGGCAACTGCGGCTGTTTCGAAAGCGAGCAGTGCCACTCGCCATCCTCGTACAGGATCCGCCGAAGCTTCCACTGCGGCAGCTCGAACGCGATCAAGGCAAGCGCAGCGTCAGTCCAGGCGCCGGCTCCGATCAGCCGCTCGATCTTGAGTTTTGCGGGGCCTTCATGGGGGGCGAAGCGAATGCACCCTTCCGCGATCACGTCGGACATCAGTTCCGGTGTCAACGCTCGCGCGCGATGAAGCTCCGCTTCCAGCCTGCCGAGGTACTGCTCGTGTTTTGGATCGAACAACATGACACATCTCTATTGCTCAATGCCTCCCGCAATAAGGATGGGCAAAGCGGCATAAAGAAGCGAGACGGAAGCAAAAGTGTGCGGCATAGGGATTTCATAAGCATGTGAACAGAACACGTGGATGTGCCCGGCTCATTTTCATCGGTGGTGTAGCAAAGCAACTCCCTTTGCCTTTGCCCGTGGGACGCTTCGCGTACTCGCGGCGGCGCACCGCATCTATATGAGATTCCTATAACGTTGATCTCAGGCCCCACTCGAAATCATATGCCGCAAGTGGCACGTCATCGGGGCAATACCGGAACAGACAAAGGGCGGCTATCGCCGCAAAACCGGCGGGACAATTTTCGGAGTTGTCGCCAGGAGCATCAAGATGCTTGACGTCATCCTGCTGGCCATCGGGCTCGCCTTCTTCGCGCTGTCGGTCGGCTACACCATCGCCTGCGATCGGCTCTGAGGAGGCTTTCCATGATGTTCGACTATTCGCTCGCTGGCCTCGTGACCGCGGGGCTGATGATCTACCTCGTCTACGCTCTGCTCAAGCCCGAGCGGCTCTGAAAAGGTCAACGACCATGACCGTCATCGGCTGGATTCAAATTCTGCTCTTCTGCGCCCTCGTCGCCGCGATCGTTACGCCGCTCGGCGCCTATATGACTCACGTGTTCAACGGCGAGCGCACATTCCTCTCGCCGGTCCTGCGTCCGGTCGAGGCTGGCCTCTACTGGCTCGGCGGCGTCGACGAAAAGCGCGAGCAGCACTGGACCACCTACACCGTTGCAATGCTGTTCTTCCATGTCGGCGGACTGCTCATCCTCTATGCCTTGATGCGGCTTCAGGCCGGGCTTCCGTTCAATCCGGCGGAGCAGTCCGCGGTGGCTCCGGATCTCTCCTTCAACACGGCCGTGAGCTTCATCACCAACACCAACTGGCAGAACTACGGCGGCGAGAGCACGCTGTCGTACCTCGTGCAGATGCTAGGCTTGACTCACCAGAACTTCCTGTCGGCGGCGACCGGCATCGTGCTGGCAGTGGCGTTGATCCGCGGATTCGCGCGTGCGTCCCTGCGCACCATCGGCAATTTCTGGGTCGATATCACCCGCTGCACGCTCTACATCCTGCTGCCGATTTGCATCATCTATGCCTTGTTCCTGGTCTGGCAGGGCATCCCGCAGACTTTGGGCCCATACGTGGATGCGACCACGCTCGAAGGCGCCAAGCAGACCATCGCGGTGGGTCCGGTCGCCTCGCAGATCGCGATCAAGATGCTCGGCACCAATGGCGGCGGTTTCTTCAACGCCAATGCCGCGCATCCGTTCGAGAACCCGACGGCGCTGTCGAACTTCGTGCAGATGATCTCGATCTTCGCCATCGGCGCCGCGCTCACCAACGTGTTCGGCCGCATGGTCGGCAACCAGCGCCAGGGCTGGGCCATCCTCGCCGTCATGGGCATCTTGTTCATCGCCGGCGTCATCGTGGCCTATTGGGCGGAAGCGCACGGCAACGACGCCTTCACCGCCATGGGCCTCACCGGCGGGAATATGGAGGGCAAGGAGGTGCGCTTCGGGATCGTGGCCTCGGCGCTGTTCGCCGTGATCACGACCGCCGCCTCCTGTGGCGCGGTCAACGCCATGCACGATTCCTTCACGGCGTTGGGCGGCATGATCCCGCTGATCAACATCCAGCTCGGCGAGATCATCGTCGGCGGCGTCGGCGCCGGCATGTACGGCATGCTGCTGTTCGTGATCCTCGCGGTCTTCGTCGCCGGCCTGATGGTGGGCCGCACCCCGGAATATGTCGGCAAGAAGATCGAGGCCAAAGAGGTCAAGATGGCCATGCTCGCCATTCTGATCCTGCCGCTGATGTATCTCGGCTGGAGCGCGGTCGCGGTGGTTTATCCGACGGCGGTTGCGTCCATGGCGAACCCGGGGCCGCATGGCTTCACCGAGGTGCTCTACGCCTACACCTCGCAGACCGGCAATAACGGCTCGGCCTTCGCCGGCCTGACCGGAAACATCCTGTTCTACAACCTCACCGGCGCCATCGCGATGCTGGTCGGCCGCTTCTGGATGATCATCCCGGCCATGGCGATCGCGGGCTCGCTTGCGGAGAAGAAGTCGGTCCCGCCGTCTGCCGGCACGTTCCCCACCACCGGCGGTCTGTTCATCGGTCTGGTCGTCGGCGTGATCCTCATCATCGGCGGACTGACGTTCTTCCCGGCGCTCGCGCTCGGCCCGATCGTCGAGCACTTCGCAATGACCGCCGGCACCTTGTTCTCAGTCGAACTAACCTCGGAGCCACGTCGATGGATACCTCTCAGATGCGCAAACAGATGCCGGTCTCGGCGCTGTTCGACCCCAAGATCGTGGGACCGGCGATCGGCTCGGCCTTCGTCAAGCTCGATCCGCGAAGCCTGATGAAGAATCCGGTCATGTTCGTGCTCGAGGTGGTCACCGCGCTCACGACCGTCATACTGATCCGCGACATCGTGACCGGAGGTGCGAACCTCGGCTTCGAATTCCAGATCGTGTTGTGGCTGTGGTTCACGGTGCTGTTCGCCAACTTCGCGGAAGCGGTCGCCGAGGGCCGGGGCAAGGCGCAGGCGGATGCGCTGAGGCGCACGCGCACCGAAACGCAAGCGAAGCTTCTGATCGGCGCCGATCGCAGAAATTTCCGAAGCGTGGCGGGCACCAGCCTCAAGGTCGGCGATGTGGTCGTGGTCGAGGCCGGCGACACCATTCCGTCGGACGGCGAGGTGGTGGAAGGCATCGCCTCGGTGAACGAGGCGGCGATCACCGGCGAATCCGCGCCCGTCATCCGCGAATCCGGCGGCGACCGCTCGGCCGTCACCGGCGGCACCCAGGTGCTGTCCGACTGGATCAAGGTGCGCATTACCGCGGCGCCGGGTTCGACCTTCATCGACCGCATGATCAAGCTGGTCGAGGGCGCCGAGCGCCAGAAGACGCCGAACGAGATCGCGCTCGACATCCTGCTGGTCGGCTTGACCATTATCTTCGTGTTCGCGACGGCGACGATCCCGAGCTACGTGGCCTATGCCGGCGGTGCCATCTCGGTGGTTATCCTGGTGGCGCTGTTCGTGACCTTGATCCCGACCACCATCGGCGCGTTGTTGTCGGCGATCGGCATCGCCGGTATGGATCGTCTTGTCCGCTTCAACGTGCTGGCGATGTCGGGCCGCGCGGTCGAGGCCGCCGGCGACGTCGATACGCTCCTGCTCGACAAGACCGGCACCATTACCCTCGGCAACCGGCAGGCGACCGAGTTCAAGCCGGTGCGCGGCGTGAGCGAACAGGAGCTGGCCGACGCGGCGCAGCTCGCTTCGCTGGCCGACGAAACGCCGGAAGGGCGATCGATCGTCGTGCTCGCCAAGGAGAAATACGGCATTCGCGGCCGCGACCTCGCCGAGCTGCGCGCCAGTTTCATTCCGTTCACCGCCCAGACCCGCATGAGCGGGGTCGAGGTCGGCAGCTCCTGGGTGCGCAAGGGCGCGGTGGACGCGATTCTGAACTTCCTCCACACACCGGCGTCGAGCGTAACCGCGTCCGGCGCCGTCCGTGCGCTGCAGCCCGGCGTGAGCACGGATATCGCGCGGGAGATCAACGCGATCGCGGATGCGATCGCGAAGTCGGGCGGCACGCCGTTGGCCGTGGCCAAGGACGGCAAACTGCTCGGCGTGATTCATCTCAAGGATATCGTCAAGGGCGGCATCCGGGAGCGTTTCGCCGAGCTGCGCCGCATGGGCATCCGCACCGTCATGATCACCGGCGACAATCCCACCACCGCCGCCGCCATCGCCGCGGAGGCCGGCGTCGACGATTTCCTCGCGCAGGCAACGCCCGAGCACAAGCTCAAGCTCATCCGCGACGAGCAGGCCAAGGGCAAGCTCGTCGCCATGTGCGGCGACGGCACCAACGATGCGCCGGCGCTCGCCCAGGCCGACGTCGGCGTCGCCATGAATACCGGCACCCAGGCCGCGCGCGAGGCCGGCAACATGGTCGATCTCGACTCCAACCCGACCAAGCTGATCGAGGTGGTCGAGATCGGCAAGCAACTGCTGATGACGCGCGGCGCGCTCACCACGTTCTCGATCGCCAACGACGTGGCGAAGTATTTCGCCATCATCCCGGCGATGTTCGTCGCCTTCTATCCGCAACTGCAGGCGCTCAACATCATGAACCTGTCGACGCCGCAGAGCGCGATCCTGTCCGCCATCATCTTCAACGCGCTCATCATCATTGCGCTCATCCCGCTGGCGCTCAAAGGCGTACGGTATCGGCCGATCGGCGCCGGCCCGCTGCTGCGGCGCAACCTGCTGATCTACGGCGTCGGCGGCGTCATCATCCCGTTCATCGGCATCAAGGCGATCGACCTCCTGGTCACCGCCCTGCACCTCGCCTGAGGAGTCCACGTCATGTTGAAAGAAATCCGTCCGGCGATCGTATTCGTGGTCGCGCTTACGATCATCACCGGTCTCATTTATCCCTTCGTGATGACCGGCGTCGCGGGGGTCATTTTTCCTTATCAGGCGCAAGGAAGCATGATCGAACGCGACGGCAAGGTGGTCGGATCGGCGCTGATTGGCCAGGAATTCACCGGCGACCGATATTTCCACGGCCGTCCGTCCGCGACGGTTGCGCCCGACCCGAACGATTCGACCAAGACCGTTCCCGCGCCCTACAACGCGGCGAACTCCGGCGGCTCGAACCTGGGTCCCACCAACAAGGCCCTGATCGAACGGGTGCAGGGCGACGTCGACAAGCTCAAGCAGGAAAACCCGTCGGCTTCGGTCCCGATCGATCTGGTGACCACGACCGGCAGCGGCCTCGACCCGGACATCTCGCCGGCGGCCGCGCTTTTCCAGGTGCCCGCGTGTTGCGAAAGCCCGCAACATGCCCGAAGATCGCGTGCGCCAGCTTGTCGACGAGCACGTCGAGGGACGTACCTTCGGCTTTTTGGGCGAGCCGCGGGTGAACGTCCTGGCGCTCAATTTGGCGCTCGATCGCGCGGCGGCGCGCTAAGCCGGCTCGGGATGCCTTACATGGCAGAGCATCTGTCTTCTGATGGTGGATCAGCGGCGCGATTCTGACCAGCGACCCTCGCCGGAGGCCTTGCTCGAGGCCGCCCGGCGAGAAGAGCGCAGATCCGGCCGGCTCAAGATTTTCGTCGGCGCGGCTCCCGGCGTCGGCAAGACCTACGAGATGCTGCAGCAGGCCCGCGCCAGAAAGCAAGACGGCTACGATATCGTGGTCGGCGTCGTCGAAACGCATGGGCGCAAGGAGACGCAGGCCCTGCTCGACGGGCTTCGAAGTCATTCCCCGCAGGCGCCTCGAATACAAGGGGCAATGGCTCGAGGAGATGGATCTCGACGCCATCATCGCCCGCCACCCGCAGATCGCGCTGGTGGACGAGCTCGCCCATACCAACGCGCCCGGCAGTCGTCATCCCAAGCGCTACCTCGATATCGAGGAACTGCTCAACCGCGGCATCGACGTCTACACCACCGTCAATATTCAGCACATCGAGAGCCTCAACGACGTCGTCGCCCAGATCACGCATGTCCGCGTGCGCGAGACCGTGCCGGACTCGGTCTTCGACCGCGCCGACGCCATCGAGCTCGTCGATCTCACTCCGGACGATCTGATCGAGCGGCTCAAGGAAGGGAAGGTCTACGTCCCCAAGCAGGCCGAGCGCGCGCTGGAGCACTACTTTTCACCCGGCAACCTGACCGCCTTGCGCGAGCTTGCGCTTCGCCGCACCGCGGAGCGCGTGGACGAGCAACTGCTCACGCATATGCAGGCCCATGCCATTCCGGGGCCGTGGGCGGCGGGCGAGCGTATTCTGGTCTGCGTCAGCGAAGATCCGCGCGCGGCCGGCCTCGTGCGCTACGCCAAGCGCCTGGCCGACCGTCTGCATGCGCCGTTTACGGCGTTATGCGTGGAGACGCGGCGCAGCCTGCAGTGGAGCGAGGAGGAGCGCGACCGGGTGGCGGACACGCTGCGGCTGGCGGAGGCGCTCGGCGGCGAGGCGATCACCATTCCCGGCGGCGGCCGCAGCATCGCGGACGACGTCATCAGCTTCGCGCAGGCCAACAACGTCACCCAGATCATCATCGGCAAGTCGACGCGGTCGCGATGGTTCGAGATCCTGCACGGCTCGGTGGTCCACGACCTGGTCCGGCGGTCCGGCAATATCAGCGTGCATGTCATCGCGGGCGACGAGCTGGCGCGCGATCCAATCCCGAAGAAGACGCTACGAGCGGCGGAAGGCGCAGCGCCCTTCGACCCGTGGCCCTATCTGGTGGCGCTGGCGGCGGTTGCCGCCGCCCTCGGCGTCGGCGAGTTGATTCAGCCCGTGCTCGGGATCGAGAACGTCGATCTCGTCTTTCTGACCGCCGTCGTCGCGGTAGCCGTGCGCTATGGGCTTTGGCCGTCGCTGCTCGCCACCGTCGCCTCGTCGCTCTGCTACAATTTCTTCTTCCTGCCGCCGACCTATACGTTCACCATCGCCGATCCCACCAACCTCGCCGCGCTCGTGTTCTTCACCGTGGTGGCGGTCGTGGTCTCGCATTTTGCCGCGCGCGGACGCACCCAGACCGTGGCCGCGCACGAGCGCGTGCGCGCGGTGGAATTGCTGTATGCGTTCAGCCGCAAGCTGGCCGGGGTCGGTACCCTCGATGACGTCCTCTGGGCGACGGCGTACCAGGCCGCGTTGATGCTGAAGGTGCGGGTCGTGCTGCTGTTGCCGGAGGACGGCTCCATCGTCGTCAAGGCCGGCTATCCGCCTGAGGACAGGCTCGACGAGGCTGATGTCGCGGCGGCGAAATGGGCGTGGCAGAACAACCGGGTTGCCGGTCGCGGCTCGGACACGCTCCCGGGTGCGAAACGCCTGTTCCTGCCCATGCGAACGGGCCGCGGCGCTATCGGCGTCATGGGGATCGACAGCGACAAGACCGGACCGCTTGCTCACTCCCGATCAGCGCCGTCTGCTCGACGCCTTGATCGATCAGGCCGCGCTCGCCATCGAGCGTGTATATCTGGTCGAGGATGTGGACCGGGCGAAACGCACGATCGAGACGGATCGGCTGCGTTCCGCCCTGCTGACCTCGATCTCACACGATCTCAAGACGCCGCTCGCCGCGGTGCTGGGAGCGGCCAGTACGCTGCGCGAGTTCTCGAGCGGGCTGACCGATACGGAAAAAGCCGACCTGCTGGCGACCGTCATCGACGAATCCGAGCGGCTCAATCGCTTCATCGCCAATCTGCTCGACATGACCAAGCTCGAATCCGGCGCCATCGTGCCGAACACGGCGCTGCACGATCTCGGCGAGATCGTCGGCAGCGCGTTGCGCCGCGCGAGCAAGATCCTGGCGCGGCATCAGATCGAATTGGAGCTCGCCGGCGGCCTGCCGATGCTGGAGCTGGACGCAGTCCTGTTCGAGCAGGTCCTGTTCAACCTGCTGGACAATGCCGCCAAGTATTCTCCCGACGGCACCACCATCCGGATCCGGAGTTGGCGCGATCAGGATGCGGTCTGTCTGGAGGTTCTGGACGAAGGCGATGGCATACCGCCCGCGGACCTGGAGCACATCTTCGACAAGTTCTATCGGGCGGAAAAGGGCGATCGGGTGCGGGCCGGCACGGGACTCGGTCTCGCGATCTCGCGGGGCTTCGTGGAAGCGCTGCAAGGGCAGATCACGGCGGCAAACCGTACCGACCGGGCCGGCGCGGTATTCGCGATCAGGCTGCCGGTACCGCCGGCGACCAAGCAACTGGACACCGCGGCATGAGCGCGGCTCCTCTCAAGGTCCTCGTTGTGGATGACGAGCCGCCTATCCGCAAGTTGCTGCGAATGGGTCTGAGCACGCAGGGCTACGAAATCCTGGAAGCATCCAACGGCAAGGCCTCCCTCGACCTGTTGTCGCAAAATCCTGATCTCGTCATTCTCGATCTCGGACTGCCGGACATGCAGGGTTTGGAATTGTTGCGGATGATACGGGCGCGCAACGAGGCGGTTCCGATCGTGGTCCTGTCCAGCCGCGGGGACGAGGTCGGCAAGGTTCAGGCGCTCGACCTCGGCGCCGACGATTACATCACCAAGCCGTTCGGCATGGATGAGCTTCTCGCCCGCATGCGGGCGGCGCTTCGTCATCAGCTCCAGGTGCACGGCGAGCGGCCGATCTTCCGTACCGGCGACCTCTCGGTCGACCTCGTGCGCCGTATCGTCAAGGTCGCCGACCGGGAGGTGAAGCTCTCTCCCAAGGAGTACGACCTGCTGCGCGTGCTCGTGCAGCATGCAGGCAAGGTGCTCACCCACAAATTCCTGCTGGGAGAATTGTGGGACACCCTGACCGATGCGCAGTACCTGCGGGTCTATGTGCGACAACTCAGACAGAAGATCGAAGCCGACCCCGAGCGCCCGCACTTCGTTCTGACCGAGACCGGCATCGGATATCGCCTGCGGGGGCCGGACTGAAGGCCGCAGCCGGGCGTTGGCTGCTGCCACGAGCAATCGAACCATGTTAGCCTGCGCTGTCGGTCGGGCAACATGGTCAATTCGACCGCCGGGAGGAACAACGTGAGAATGTCATCGACAAAGATGGCGGCTGCCGTCGGATTTTTTCTCGCCAGCGTGTTTGCAGCCGGAGCAGCGTCCGCGCAAGTCAAGGTCGGAGCGGTGCTGTCGGTCACGGGTCCGGCCTCGTTTCTGGGCGACCCGGAGAAGAGGACGCTCGAGCTCTACGTCGACGAGATCAATGCCAAGGGCGGGGTGAACGGCCAAAAGCTGCAACTCGTGGTGTACGACGACGGCGCCGACGCCAACGCGGCGCGCACCTTTGCCACCCGCCTGATCGAGGAGGACAAGGTCGTCGCCATGATCGGGGGCACCACGACAGGCGCGACGCTTGCCATGATGCCCCTGTTCGAGGAAGCGCAGATTCCGTTGATCTCGCTTGCCGGCGCCATCCAGATCGTCGAGCCCGTGCGCAAGTGGGTGTTCAAGACGCCGCACACGGACAAGATGGCGTGCGAGAAAATCTTTGCCGACTTGAAGCAGCGCAACCTGACGACCGTCGCGCTGATTTCGGGGACGGATGCGTTCGGCAAATCGATGCGCGACCAGTGCGTGGCCGTCGCGCCCAAGGCCGGCGTCACCATCGCGCACGAGGAATCCTACGGGCCGCGCGACAGCGACATGACTCCGCAACTCACCAACATCAAGGGCAAGGCGGGGGTGCAGGCAGTGATCAATCCGGGCTTCGGCCAGGGGCCGGCGATCGTCACGCGCAATTACCGCCAGCTCGGCATCACGCTGCCGCTCTATCAGAGCCACGGCGTCGCCTCCAAGCAGTTCATCGACTTGGCCGGGCCGGCCGCGGACGGCGTGCGGCTGCCGGCGGCCGCGTTGCTCGTCGCCGACAAGCTTCCGGACAGCGATCCGCAAAAGCCTGTGGTCACCGGATACACGAAGACCTATCAGCAGAAGACCGGCCAGCCGGTCTCCGGCTTCGGCGGCCATGCCTATGACGGGTTGATGATCTTCGTCGACGCCGCCAAACGCGCCGGCAGCTTCGACAAGGCCAAGGTGCGCGACGAGATCGAGAAGACCAAGAATTTCATCGGCACCGGCGGCGTCGTCAACATGTCGCCGACCGATCACCTCGGGCTCGATCTGTCCGCCTTCCGCATGCTCGAGATCAAGGGCGGCGACTGGACGCTGGTGCAGTAGGGCAGGTCACCTCCAGGGGAGGGTGAAGTGCCTGAATTTCTGCAATTCACCTTCTCCGGCCTGACCGTCGGCGCGGTCTATGCCCTGGTCGCGCTCGGCTTCACCCTGATCTACAACGCCTCCGACGTCATCAACTTCGCCCAGGGCGAGTTCGTGATGCTGGGCGGAATGACGACGGTGTTCCTCGCCCTGGCCGGCGTGCCGCTGCCGTTGGCGGCGTGTCTCGCAATCGTCTTTACAGTTATCGTGGGGCTTGCGCTCCACCGCTTCGCGATCGAGCCGGCACGCGGGGCCAGCGCCGTCGTGCTCATCATCATCACCATCGGCGCCTCGATTTTCCTGCGCGGCGCCGCTCAGGTGGTGTTCGACAAGCGCTTCCACAGCCTGCCGCCCTGGTTCGGCAACGATGCCATTCGCTTCGGGGGCGCGGCCATTTTGCCGCAGAGCCTGGTGGTGCTCGCCGGCGCCGTCGTCATTGTCGTGCTGCTGTGGGTCTTCATCGATCGCACCATGCTCGGCAAGGCGATTGTCGCCATCGCGGCAAACCAGCTTGCCGCACGCCTCGTGGGCATCAACCCTCGCCGCATCGTCGGGCTCTCGTTCGCCATTTCCGCGGCGATCGGGGCGGTGGCCGGCATCCTGATCGCACCGATCACGCTGACGAGCTACGACGTCGGTACGCTCTTGGCGCTCAAGGGCTTCGCGGCCGCGATGCTCGGCGGCATGGGCAGCGCGCTCGGCGCCGTGGTGGGCGGACTCGTGCTCGGATTGCTCGAGGCATTCGCCGCCGGCTACCTCTCCTCGCAGTACAAGGATGCGGTCGCGTTCCTCGTCATCTTGATCGTGCTGTTCGCCATGCCGCGCGGCCTCTTCGGCCGGGCTTCGGTCGAGCGGGTGTGAGCGCGCGCGTCGCCATGCGAGCGATCCTCCAGCATCGGCTGGCGAGCATTCCGGCAATGACCGCGATCGTCTTCGTGCTGCCGCTGTTTTTTCCGTCCGGCTATTACTACCGCGTCGCGGCGCTGGTGTTCGTATTCGCGCTCGCGGCGACCGGCCTGAACCTGCTGATGGGCCTGGCCGGGCAGGTGAGCCTCGGCCATGCCGGGTTCATGGGGATCGGCGCCTACGCGGTCGCGATCGCCCCGACCCATCTCGGCGTGCCGTCGTGGCTCTCCTTGATCCTGGGCGCCGCGCTATCGGCGCTGGTCGCGTATCTCGTGGGCCGTCCGATCCTGCGGCTCAAGGGGCACTATCTCGCGGTTGCCACGCTCGGTTTCGGGCTGCTGCTCGCCATCATCTTCAACAACGAAGCCCGCTTCACCGGCGGCCCCGACGGCATGTCGGTGCCGCGTCTCGCTCTCCTCGGCTGGCCCTTGCGCGGGCCTGACACCTGGTACTGGATCACGGCGGTGAGCTTTCTGATCGGCGCCACCCTGGCGCTCAACCTGATCGAAAGTCCGACCGGGCGCGCGTTGCGTGCCATCCACGACAGCGAAGTGGCCGCGCGCATGCTCGGTGTCGACGTGGCACAGAAGAAGCTCGCGGTCTTCGTGCTCTCCGCCATCTATGCCTCGATTGCCGGCTCCTATTTCGCCTTGCTCAACGGCCACATCACGCCCGACGTCTCCGGGTTCCTGCGCTCGATCGAACTCGTCGCCATGGTGGTGCTGGGCGGGATGGGGTCGATCGCAGGCTCGCTGGTCGGCGCCGCGCTCCTCGTCGTGCTGCCGCAGACGCTGACCTTCCTGCACGATTACGAGCACATGGTGCTCGGTCTCATCGTCATGGCGGTCATGATCTTCCTCCGCGCCGGCATCGTGCCGACGCTTACGAACGCGCTGGCGGCGAGGCGCGCGTGACCATCCTCGCGACCGAACACCTGTCGATCGCCTTCGGCGGGGTGCATGCGGTCGACGACGTGAGCCTGGCGGTCGCACCGGGCCTGGTATTTTCCATCATCGGTCCGAACGGCGCCGGCAAGACGACGCTGTTCAACATCATCTCCGGCCTCTACCTTGCGCAGCAGGGGTGCGTGCGGCTCGCTGGAGAGGATGTGAGCTCGCTCGCGCCGGAGCAACTCGCGCGTCGGGGCTTGTCGCGGACGTTCCAAAACCTGCAAATCTTCTTTCGCATGACGGCGCTCGAGAACGTCATGGTCGGGCGCCACCGGCATGAGCGCACCGGCATCTTCGCCGACATGTTTCATCTGCCCGCGGTTGCTCGGCAGAACCGCGCGACCCGCGATGCGGCGATGGCCGCGCTCGAACGCGTCGGCCTTGCGGCGGCGGCGCAGCGCGGGGCGGGCAGTCTGTCGTTCGGCGGACTCAAGCGTCTCGAGATGGCGCGCGCGCTTGCCAGCGAACCCAAAGTGCTTCTGCTCGACGAGCCGGCGGCGGGCTGCAATCCGGTGGAAACCGCCGAGATCGAAGCCATCATCCGCCGGCTGGCCGGCGACGGCATCACCGTCGTTCTGGTCGAGCATGACATGCGGCTGGTGATGAACATCTCCGATCGCATCCACGTGCTTGCCAACGGTCGCACGCTCGCGGAGGGGACGGCCGCCGAGGTCCGCGCCAATCCGGCTGTGATCGAAGCCTATCTCGGCGTGCGCGGCGCGCGGGAGAGCGGCCATGCTGTCGGTTGAGAACGTGACCAGCAGTTACGGTCGCATCCAGGCGCTGCACGGCGTCTCGCTGGAGGTCGCGGCCGGCGAGATCGTCACCCTGGTCGGGGCCAATGGCGCCGGCAAGACCACCCTGATCCGGGCCATTTCCGGCGTGCAACCGATTTCGGGCGGCCGCATCATGTTCGAAAATCGATCCATCGATCGCGTCCCGGCGCATGCGCGCGTTGCGCTCGGAATCGCCCAGGTGCCCGAAGGCCGGCAATTGTTTGCGCCGCTGTCGGTCGAGGACAATCTCAAGCTCGGGGCTTGGAGCCGACGAGATGCCGGCATCGATGCCGAGCTCGCGTCCGTCTATGCGCTGTTCCCCATGCTGGCCGCGCGCCGCCGCGCGCCTGCCGGCATGCTCTCGGGCGGCCAGCAGCAGATGCTGGCGATCGGGCGAGCCTTGATGTCGAAGCCGCGCCTGCTGTTGCTCGACGAGCCTTCGATGGGACTTGCCCCGATGCTGGTCGAACAGATCCTCGATGTGGTCGAGGGGCTCAAACGCGCGGGCTTGACGGTGCTTCTGGTCGAGCAGAATGCCCGCGCCGCGCTTGCCGTCGCCGATCGCGGCTATGTGGTGGAGACCGGCAGGATTGCGGCAAGCGGCAGCGCCGCGCAACTTCTCGCGGACGATCGCGTGCAGGCAGCGTATCTTGGTGTGTGAGAGAAGAGGCAATGATAAGGGCATTTTCGCGCATCGCATTCGGTCTGCTCGCTGCGATTGCGGTGGCGGGGGGAAGCGCCAGCGCACGGGCCGATGATTATCCGACGCGGACCATCCGCGCCGTCGTGCCGTTCGCGCCGGCCGGCGTGATGGATCTCGTTGCCCGCATCGTGCTGGAAAGGGTCGGCCAGTCGCTTGGGCAGCAAGTCGTGATCGACAATCGCCCGGGCGCCGGCGGGACCATTGCCATCGATCTGGTCACGCATTCGCCGCCCGATGGCTACACCATCGTGATCGCAGATCCTGCCGGATCCCTGGCCGCGAGCGTCAGCCTTTATCCGAAGCTGAACTACGATCCGGTCAGGGATCTCACCCCGATTGCGCTGCTGGGGACGTCGGGCGCGGTGCTGTCGGTGAGCAACGCGCTCCCCGCCAAGACGCTGCAGGAATTCGTCGCGCTGGCGAAGAGCCGCCCGGGTGAGTTGCTGTTCGGGTCGGCCGGGAACGGCACGCCGGGACATCTCAACGGCGAGCTGTTCAAGCGGCTCACCGGCATCGATGTCGTTCACGTTCCCTATCGGGTCGGGTCCCAGGCGGTCACCGACCTGATCGCTGGGCGTATCTCGTTCTGGATTTCTCCCATCGCCACCGTGCTGCCTCAGATCCAGGCGGGCCAGCTGCGCCCGCTGGCCGTTTCCGGACGCACGCGTTCGCGCGACCTGCCAGACGTTCCGACCGTCCGGGAGAGCGGGTTCGGCGACTATGACGTGTCGACGAGCTATGCACTCTTTGCTCCGGCGGGGACGCCGCAGCCCATTCTCGCCAGGCTCCAGGCCGTGGTGAAGCGCGCGCTCGAAGACGACGGCGTTCATCGGCGGCTGCGCATCGCGGGGGTCGAGCCGGGCATCGGGCCGCCCGAAGAGGTCCAACGCCTGCTGGCGCTGCGGATTGCGCAATGGTCGGATGTGATCAAGATGTCCGGCATCAGAATCGACGAACGATGAGCTGAGCAGCAGCGTGGACACTGGCGCATCAGCGGGCATGATCCCGCGCTATCATCAGGCGCTCGACTTCGAAGCGCTGTGGCGCGAATTTCCGCCGCCGCCGGACTATTTTGGCGCCACGTACCGGCTGTCGCGCGATGAAATTCGCGGAATGCAGGAACAACGGTTCCTGCGGCAGATGGAACGTGCCTGGCAGGTGCCGTTCTATCGGCGCCGCTGGTCGGCGCAGGGGATGCAGCCGGGCGACATCCGCGGGCTCGATGACCTCGCCAAGATCCCGCCGTTCTCCGTGCACGACATGCGCGAAAGTGCGAGCAGCGACCCGCCGTGGGCGGACTATATCGGCATCGATCCTGCGGAACATGCGCCGCTGCCGTTGATCCTGCAGACCAGCGGCGGGACCACCGGTCTGCCGCGGCCGATGATCTTCACGCCGCGCGACCGCGAGGTGATGAACATCATCACCGGCCGGCGGCTCTATATGCAGGGTGTGCGGCCGTTCGATCTCGTCCAGGTCGCCCTGTCCATGGGGTTGACCAACGGCGGGGTGCTCGCGCGCGAGGGCATCTGGAAGTACACCGGCGCAGTCCCGGTCATGACCGGCTCGGGCGCTCAGACCCCGACGCGGCGCCAGATCGAACTGATCAAGGCGTGGAAGGCGAAATTCCTGGTCGGCTTTCCCGCCTATCTGCGGCACATGGGTCTGGTCGCGCGCGACGAGCTCAAGATCGATCCGCGCGAGCTGCCGGTGAAGGGACTGATCGTTCATCTCGGCACCGACGATCGCGCGGCGCTTGAAGCGCTTTGGGGCGCGGATGTTTACGATACGTATGGCTGCAATGAATGCGGGACGATGGCCGCGGAGTGCGCCCACAAGTCCGGCATGCACGTGTTCGAGGACGCCTTCATCCTCGAGGTCAACGATCCCGAGACACTGCGGCCCAAGAACGAAGGCGAGCGGGGCGTGGTCTTCATCACGACCCTGTTCAAGTATGCGGCGCCGATGATCCGCTACAACATGAACGACGTCACATCCCTCACAAGCAGCGAATGTGCTTGCGGCTGCGTTCATCGCCGGATCACCAAGATTTTCGGCCGCAGCGACAACATGGTGAAGCTGCGCGGCGTCAACGTATTCCCTGAAGCCATCGGCGCCATTGTCAGCGAGGATAGGCGCACGAACGGCGAATACGTCTGCGTGTTGGAAGCAGCCGAAGGCGGGCGTGAGTCCATGACCGTCATGGTCGAGACCTGCGAACAGAGCGCGCCGTCGGGCGTCATCGAGCGCGAACTCGCCGACCGCCTGAAAGAGGCGCTGGGCGTGCGCCTCGAGGTCCAGGCAGTCGAGCGCGGCGGGCTCGATCATCTGACCGGGCTGTCGCAAACCTCCAAGATCAAGCGCCTGATCGACAGGCGTCATCCTGCATCCACCTGAGGCCGCATCCATGGAGAAGGTGACGAAGCTGTTCGACTGCCATTCGCACTGGGGCACGAAACGCGGCTATCTCTTCCGCACCGAGGCGGAGCTCGCCCAGCAGGAAAAGATCTGGAAGACGAAAGCAACCTTCTGGTCCGAAGACGAGATGGCCGACTACTTTCGTCAAAACAATGTGCGCACCATCCTCGATCTCTCGTTCACGAAGTTCCTGCCGATCGAGGAGATCCGCGCGCACCACGACTACGCGTTCGAGTTTCAGCGCAAGCACCCCGACGTGGTGTTCGGTCATTGGCTGCAATTCGATCCGCGGCGCGCGCTCGAGGCGATCCGCGAATTCGATCGGGCGCTTGCCGCCGGCGCCGGTTTCGTCGGCTTGTGCGTCAACGGCCAGGTGCTCGGCATTCCTCCGAGCGACCCATGCTGGGACCCGCTTTATCAGCTGGCGATCGAGGCTGGCCGCCCGATCATGATCCTCACCGGTCTCACCGGGATCGGGCAGGGCCTCCCCGGCGGCAAGGGCATCGTGCTCGACCACGGCCATCCCCGGCACATCGATGCGGTGGCCGCGCGCTTTCCGAACCTGCGCATCCTCGCGGCGAGGCCCGCTTATCCGTGGCAGGATGACATGCTGGCAGTGCTCGCGCACAAGCCCAACGTCCACTACGAGCTGCACGGCTGGGGGCCGCGCCAATATTCGCCGGCCCTGAAGAAGGCGATCGCCGGCCGCTTGGCGGACCGCGTCATGTTCGGCTGTGATTTTCCGGTGCTCCGTTACGAGAAGGTGATGGCCGACTGGAACGCGGAAGACTATTCGCGCGAGGTGCTGGAGAAGGTGCTGTACCGCAACGCCGAGGCTTATTTCGCGGCAGACCAGGGTGGAAACAGATGATGCTACGCATATCCCTTGCCGTTGCCGCCTTGCTCGCCGCCGGTTCGCCGATCGCGGCGCAGGAACAGCCGTATCCCTCCCGTCAGATCGAATTGGTCGTGCCGTTCCCGGCCGGCGGCGGCGCCGATGTCAGTGCCCGCATGGTGGCGCAGATCGCGGGCGACAGCTTGGGGCAGCCGGTCGTCATCCAGAACAAGGGCGGGGCGACCGGCGCGATCGGTTCCGAATACGTCGCACGCGCGACGCCCGACGGATACACCCTGTTGCTGGCGACCGGCTCGACCCATGCGGTGCTGCCGGCCTATCGCACCGATCTTCCCTACGACACGGTGACGAGCTTTGCCCCGGCCACGCTGGTGGCGCTCATCCCGAACATGCTGGTGGTGAATCCGAAGAAGGTGCCGGTCGCCAGCGTTGCCGAACTGATCAAGTACCTCAAGGACAACCCCGGCAAGCTCAATTTTGCAAGCTCGGGACCCGGCAGCTCCATTCATTTCGCCGGCGAGTTGTTCAAGCTGATGACGCAAACTCAGATGACGCACGTGTCCTATCGTGGCAGCGCACCCGCGCTCAACGATCTGCTGGCGGGCAGCGTCGATCTGATCTTCGACAATATGCCGGTGGTCTGGCCGCAGGTGCAGCAAGGAAATCTCCGCGCGTTGGGTGTGGCGAGCCTCGAACGCACGCCGCTGGCGCCGCAGGTTCCGGCGATCGCCGAGAGCCTGCCGGGCTTCGAAGCGGTGTCCTGGGTCGGGATCGTGGCGCCGGCCGGTACGCCGCCCGCCATCGTGGACAAGATCTCCCAGGCCTTTGGCGCCGCCGTGCTGCGCCCGGAAATCACCAGCCGGCTTCAGGAGCTCGGATACACGCCGGCCCGCAACACGCCGGCAGAGTTCACGCAATTCATCCGCGACGACCGCGCCAAATGGCAGCGCGTCGCGCGCGAGGCGAACCTGTCGGCGAAGTGACGAGCCGGCATTGCTGCTGAGCAACGGGGGATATCATGGCGGATGAGAGTGATCGAAGAGCGCGCGGCCTTGCCGTCTACAAACAGATGGGCTGGGGCGAAAACACCGCCGTCAAGGAACTGGATGAAGACTTATGGCAGTTCACCACCGACGTGCTGTTCGGGGAAATCTGGTCGCGACCCGGGCTGAGCCTGCGCGAGCGTGAACTGGTGACCCTGGCGACTCTGATGGCCGCGAAGGCCGACGGGATCGCGCTTCACATGCGCCATGCGCACAATCTCGGCATCACCTTCGATGAGATCAAGGAGGTGATCCTGCAGTCGACGATCTATCTCGGAATGCCGAAAGCGCTGTTCGCGATGCGCAAGCTCAAGGCGGTGATGGCCGAAGCGGGCGAGGGCGGGGCCGGCGCGAAGGCCTGACGGGCGGCGATGCTCGCGGCTGGCATCATCCTTGGCCCAGCTTGCCGGTGCGCGTGCTCGCGCCTCGTCCTGCAACCGGAATTTGCGAGCTTTGTCGCAAGTATGCGGCGTTTTGCGGGAGCAATCCGATGGCTGCATCTCTCGGCGGGTGTTAGCATCCGAAAGATGCCGGGGCGAAATCACTGATAAGGAGATGGGGTCCATGCCAGATGCGCTCAGATTGGCGACGCTCGCGGTCGCGACGGTTGCCTTGTTCGGAACGGCTACAACCGGCCATGCCCAGGAACCGATCCGGATCGGCGTCCTGCAGCCGATGACGGGGCCGGCGACCAAGAACGGCACCGAGAACTTTACCGCAATGCAGATCGCCCGCGAGATGATCAACGAGCGCGGGGGCATCAACGGGCGCAAGGTCGAATTCCTGCTTGCCGACATTCCCACGCCGACCGCCGCGATCAGCGAAACCGAGCGCCTCACCACCAAGGACGGGGTCAAGATCACCCTCGGCTCGGGGGTGTCGTTGCTCGCGGTTCCGGTCAGCCAGGCCGCCGAGCGCCATGGCGTTTTCCACTGGGAAACGGCGGGTGCGGCCGACATCATCACCAAACGCGGCTTCAAGTACACGTTCCAGGTCGGCCCGGCGGCCTACCGCTATGGCCAGGCAGCGCTGGACCTCACGCTCGGAGAGCTCGCCAAGCGGCTCGGCAAATCTCCTGCCGACCTGCGCATCGCGTTGCTGTGGGAGAACCGCGCGTTCGGGAAGTCCGTCGGCGATTCCATCCGCGCCTATGCCAAGGAAAAGAACGTCACGCTCGTCTATGACGAAGGCTACGACCAATTCCTCACCGACATGACGCCGATCGTCCAGCGGCTGAAGGACGTGAAGCCGGACGTGCTGCTGGCGATTTCGTTTCCCAACGATGCGATCCTTTTTCAGCGCAAGGCCAAGGAACTCGACTTCAACGTCGGGGCAATGGTCGGAGTAAGCGCCGGTTATTCCAATCCTGATCTGCGCGACTCCATCGGCGACATGGTCAACGGCATCTTCGTTTCGGATTTCGCGGCACGGGTGAATCCCAAGGCGCTGACCCCGGAGACGCTCAAGATCGCGGACGAGTTCTTCAAGCGCTATGACGACAAGATGAAGCGTCCGCCGGCGGGCCATGCATCCTCCGCCTTCTCGGCGACCTGGGCGCTGTTTACCGAAGTCTTCCCGAAGGCCAAAACCTTCGAGCCGGCGGAGCTGCGCGAGATCGCGCTCAAGCTCGACCTGCCCGAGGGCAGCCTCGCCAACGGAAGCGGCATCAAGTTTACCAACAACGACTGGCCCACCGATCCGAAGGATGCCGGCCAGAATCTCCGCGCCTCGATCGGCGTCTGGCAGTGGCAGAAGACCGGCAACAACCAGGTGTTTCCGGCGAAGCTGGCGACCACCGAGCCTGTCATGGTGCCGCTGCCGAACTGGAGCCAGCGCTGACGTGATCGCCTGGTGCGAGGCCGCGCGCTCCCGCGCGGCCCTCCGACTTGCGCAGCCCCGCTCCCCGGCGCGACGATGACAACCGTCGGGCAGCTCGTGTTCTCCGGCCTGCTCATCGGCGGCATTTATGCGCTGATGAGCATCGGGCTGACGCTGATCTTCGGCGTGCTGCGCATCGTCAATTTCGCCCACGGCGAATTCCTGATGATCGCGATGTACGGCGCCTGGGCGATGACGAGATATCTCGGCCTCAACCCGTACTATTCCATCGTCGCGATTGTGCCGGCCATGTTCCTGTTCGGGGTCGTGGTGCACCGCCTGATCGTCATGCCGGCGCTCGACAAGCCGCACCTGGTGGTCGTGTTCGCGACCATGGGATTGTCGATCCTGATGCAGAATGTCGCGCTCATGGCATTGTCGGCCGATCTGCAGGACGTGCCTCCGCTCCTCGGAGGACGCTCGTTCACTTTGGGCCCGTTCTATGCAAAGCCCGAGTTGCTGATCGGCTTCGCCGTCGCGGTCGCTTGCACGCTCGGGACTGCGCTTCATGCTGCAAGCGACCTATCTGGGCAAGGCGATCCGCGCCACCGTGCAGGACGGGGAGGCGGCGCAGCTGATGGGCGTTCCCGTTCCCCGCATCTTCCTCATCACCTTCGCCGCCGGCTCCGCGCTCGTGGGTCTCTCCGCCTGCGTCATGATGCCTTTGTTCTCGGTCTTTCCGACGGTGGGCCTCAATTTCGTGCTGATCGCGTTTGTGATCGTGGTTCTGGGCGGCATGGGCAGCATTGAAGGGGCGCTGCTCGGAGGCATCTGTATCGGCATCGTCCAATCGCTGAGCAGCTATTACATCGCGCCCGCGTTCGGGCAGATGTTCTTCTTCATGCTGTTCCTGCTGGTGATGATCTTTCGCCCTGCCGGCCTTCTCGGCCGCAAGGGTGAGGCTACCCTCGGCATCAACGACTGAACCGGCATGAATGCGGCGCCGCCAACAGCCAAGCGACGAAGCGGCCGGTGGCGGCTGCTGCCCGAACGCGGCACGATTTCGCTGTTCGAGTTGCTGCTGCTTGTCGTTTGCGTCGCGCTCGTCGCCGTTCCGCTTCCGCAATACCTCCAGGACGTCGTCATCCAGACCTTTCTGTGGGCGGGGCTTGCGCTCGCCTGGAATATCGCGGGCGGCTTTGCGGGACTTATTTCATTCGGGCATGCGGCGTTTTTCGGGATCGGCGCCTACACCTCGAGCATCCTCGCGGCCAACTACGGCCTTACGCCCTGGGTCGGGCTTTGGATCGGGGGCGTGCTGGCAGCGGCGTTCGGCGCGGTGCTCACGCTGGTCTGCGCCCGCCTGCGCGGACCGTTCTTCATCCTTTCCACCCTCGCCGCCGCCGAGGTGGTCAGGATCGCGGCGCTCAACTGGGCGACGTTGACCGGCGGAGCGGAAGGCTTCTCCATCCTGCCGGTTGCGAGCATCGCCAACATGGTGTTCGAAGCGAAGACGACCTATGCCGCGTTGATGCTGGGGTACTTCCTTGTCATCTACGCTATCACCAAAACCGTCGAGGGCTCGCGTTACGGCTACTACCTGTTCGCGGCGCGGGACGACGAGGAGGCCGCCAGCGCGGCCGGCGTCAATCCGTTGCTGGCGCGCACCGGCGCCATGTGCCTGAGCGCCTTTCTCGCCGGCATCGGCGGCTCGCTGTTCGCGCAATACTTCCTCTTTCTCGACCCGACGCACGTGATCTCGCCCGAACTCTCGTTTCAGTTCGCGCTCCTTCCGGCACTGGGCGGCCTCGGCACGGCGATCGGGCCGGTGCTCGGTTCGTTCGTCATCACGCCGCTGTCCGAAATGCTGCGCTCCTATTTCGGCGGCGCGGCCGCGGGCCTGCATCTTGCGATCTACGGCGGCGTGCTCGTGGTGGTGATGCTCTATTTTCCGAGCGGCATTGCCGGCGCGCTGCAGCGGCTGGCGGAACGTGACCGCAAGGGCCCGCCATGACGAAGCTGCTCGAGGTCCGCAATCTGACCCGCACGTTCGGCGCCCTCAGCGCGGTTGCCGGCGTGAGCTTCTCGGTCCGGCAGGGAGAGCTCGTCGGTTTGATCGGACCTAACGGGGCCGGCAAGAGCACCCTCTACAACCTGATCGCCGGCGCGATCGAGCCGACCTCCGGTGAGATCGTGTTCAGGGATCGGCCGGTTGCCGGCTGGAGGCCGTACCAGGCCGCGCGCGCCGGCGTCGCGCGGACCTTTCAGATCCCCAAGCCCTATCGTCACCTCTCGGTGGTCGAGAACGTGGCGTTGAGCGCAATGCTGCATGATCGCACCGTCGCGGCGGCGTGCGAAAGCGCGCAGGCGATCCTGGCCGATGTCGGCCTTGCCGAATATGTGGACGCGCCGGTGGGCAACCTGACGGTCGGCCTGCTGAAGCGGCTCGAAGTTGCGCGTGCGTTGGCGCTGCGTCCGAGCCTCGTCCTGTTCGACGAGATCATGGCTGGTCTGACGCCGAGCGAGGTCAAGGGGATGACCAACCTCGTCGCCGGCCTTCCCGCGCGCGGCATCACGGTGATCTGGGTCGAGCACGTGCTCTACGCGATCATGAAGACGGCGCCGCGCATCATGGTGCTGCATCGCGGCGAGTTGATCGCCGACGGCGCTCCCGAGGCGCTGGTCAAGGATTCTGCCGTCATCAAGGCCTATCTCGGAGAGGAGACGAGCCTTGCTTAGTGTCGAGAACCTCGACGCGTTCTACGGCCCGGTGCAGATTCTGCACGACATCAACCTCGCCGTCGACGCCGGTCAGATCGTTGCGCTGGTGGGTGCCAATGCCGCCGGGAAGAGCACGCTGATGTTCTCGCTCGCCGGGCTGCGCACCGCATGCAGCGGTCGAATTTTCATGGGTCGGGAACGCATCGAGGCACTGCCGGCCTATGAGCGCGTCGAGCGCGGCCTCGTGCTGGTGCCGGAACGGCGGCGGCTGTTTCCGTTCATGACCGTGCTCGAAAATCTGGAGATGGGAGCCTATTGCTCGGCTGCGCGCCGCGCGCGCAAGGAGACGATGGAGCAAGTCTATGCATTGCTGCCGCTGCTGGCCGAACGCCGCGGCCAGATTGCCAGGTCGCTCAGCGGCGGTGAGCAGCAGATGCTGGCGATCGGGCGCGCGCTGATGGCGAAGCCGCAGGTGCTGCTGCTCGATGAGCCGACCGAGGGCCTAGCTCCAATCTATGTGAAGCTGCTGTTCGACCTGCTCCGCACGCTGCGCGATCTCGGGCACACGATTCTGATCGTGGAGCAGAACGTGCACCACGTGCTGCGCGCCGCCGACCGCGCCTACGTGCTCGAGAACGGCAGGATCGTCATGCAGGGCGCCGGCGTTGAGCTTCTGCACGATGACCGGTTGAAGGTCGCGTATTTGGGACTGTGAACATGGTCACGGATATCCACTGTCATTTCATTCCGGACGAGCTGTTCAAGTTCGTGCAGGCGTGCAAGGAATTCGACACCTGCGTGACGGCGATGGATGGCGAGCGCGTCGACATCACGGTGCGGGGCATGCACTTCGGCTTGAATCCGACCTTCTTTGAGCCCGCGCGGCAGGTTGCGCGGATGGACCTGCTGGGCATCGATCGCACCGTCATTTCGCTCGCGACCCCGCTGGTCAACTACTATCTCGAACCCAAGATCGCGTGCGAGGCCGCGCGCCTCTGCAACGACGGCTTCGCCGAGCTGGTCGCGAGCGAGCCGGGGCGCTTTTTGGCGTGGGCGTTTCTGCCCATGCAGGACCCGACGGCGGCGGCGGCGGAGCTTCGCCGCTGCGTGCGCGACCACGGCTTTATCGGGGGGCACGTGGCCACCAATGTGCGCGGAACCTATCTGCCGGACGAGGCCTTCCGCCCGATCTTCGACACGGCAAAGGAACTCGATGTCCCGCTTTTTCTGCATCCGGTCGACCCGCCCGGGCGGGATCGCACCGGCGACTACGAGCTGACCGTGGTCGCCGGCTATCTGTTCGATTCCACGATCAACGTCTTCCGCATGATCTGCAGCAATTTCCTCGACCGGTATCCGGGCCTGAAATTGGTCTGCGCCCATACCGGCGCGTTCAGCCTGCTGCTGCGCAACCGGATGCAACGCGAGGTCGATACCAACGCGACACTGTCGCATGCGCTGCCGCGCAAAGTCGGGGATTACCTGCGTGACTTCTATTTCGACACGGTGTGTTTCGAGCCGGAGTACCTGCGCTACGCCACCGGCATCGTCCCTGCGGAGCATCTCCTGCTCGGGAGTGACGCGCCGTTCCCGCTCGGAGAGCCCGATCCCGTCAACTTCGTCCGGCGCGCCTTGCCGGCGGCCCAGGCGGAGCTTGCGCTCTCCGGCAACTTTCAGCGCCTGATCGGGAGATAGCAATGGACATTCGCCGGCTGCTGGTCGTCTGCGACACCATCAACAGCGAGGGCGGATTGCCGGCCACTCGCCCGGTCACCCGCGTCGCCGCCTGCGCAGTGATCAAAAACCCGCTCGCCGGCGTGGCGCGCGATGATCTGGGCGAACTCGTGCCGCTCGGCGCCGAGTTGGGCGAACTCCTGGTCCGCAAGGCGCTGGCGGTGCTGCCGAACGCGGCGGTGAGCTACGGCAAGGCCGCCATCGTCGGGCTCGACGGCGACATCGAGCATGCCGCCGCCATTCTCCATCCACGCATGGGCAAGCCGATGCGCGAGGCGATCGGCGGCGGCAAGGCGATCATTCCCTCGAACGTCAAGGTCGCGGCGGCGGGGGTCGCGATCGACGTGCCGCTGTCCGACCGCGACGATGTCTGGGTGTTCGACCACATCGACACCATCACGGTCGGCGTGCCGGGCGCGCCGCGTCCGGGCGAGATCGTGGTGATCGTTGCGCTCAGCGATGGCGGCAGGCCGCGGCCTCGCATCGACAAGGATGGAGCGCGGCCGCCTGCGGAGTGACGGTCAGCTCTTGCGCGCCTGCCAGGCGAGGTGAGTGAGGGCTGCCCCCTCACAGATGAGCTCGATGCCGAGCAAGACGCCCAGCAGCCAGACCGCGCTGACCGGGATGCTGGCCCACAAATAGAACGCCAGCAGGATCCCGACGATGCCGCTGCCCAGGACCCAGCCCCAGTTCGGAAAGGGCCGTATCGTCAGCGCAAAAATCACCTTCGAAATGCCCTCGATCATGAAGAACACGATCAGCAGGAGCGTCAGCGTGAGCAGGCCTTCGCCGGGATTGCGCAGGAACAGCGACCCGACGAGGATGAACAAGACCACCGAGACGAGCTGCAGCCAGAAATGCGGCACGTGGCGGGCACCGATCAGGCTGATCGCCTGCAGGATGCCGCTGAAGATCAGGAGCCATCCGAGAAAGACGACCACGGCGACGGACGATATCGCGGGAAAGACCAGAGCCAGAATGCCGGCCAGAATCATCAGGCCACCCTGGATGAGATACCAGAGCGAATGCCGCTTGACCGTTTCGCGCATCGCCTCGCGCATCACCTGGGCGGCGGCTTCGAGTGACATGGACATGGGCGGTCTCCCTCAAATGATCGACTCAAATGCCTTAAGAGCTCGATCCTAGTCTCGGCGCCGCTTTACACCAAGCCTATCCATCGTTGCCGCGAGCCGTCAGGGCGGAGACCGCGGATCGCTGCTCAGTCAATGCCGGTCTTGCCCCTGACCCGTGGCAGCAGCGACTGACAGACCAGTAGCACCGCGGCGGCGTCAGCGCTTGCAAGTCGGACGTCACCATGCGCCGTCTTGATTGCTCATTCGATCTTCATGGTCTGATCGGAGAAATCGACGGTGACGGTGATGCGGCCCTCGTTCACCCGCCATTTCTGCAGCGTGAAGGTAGCGCAGCCCGGCCTTGTGCAGCGGGTCTTCCTTGGCGATGGCCTCCGCTTCCTCGAACGAGCTTGCGCGCAGCACGAACATTCCGGCTTCGGGGGTTTCGGAGCCGCGGGGATAGAGCGGCCCGGCGGCGAACATGATGCCGCGCTTCTCCAGCTCGATCTGGTGCGCCAGGTGGTCGCCGAGCCGTTTGGCGATTTCCGGCGATCGCACCGGCCGGGTGACGACCAGGTACATTTCCTTGCCGAGAAAGCTCTTGGTTGCGGGATCGACGTTGCTGGGAACATCGGCCATTGTGGTTTCCTCGTTCGTCCCTAGGGTGTGCGGTTGTATCGTCGGTGCGCGGAAAAACAATCGGACCCGGATTGCCGGCGCTATCGTTTGGGAATCCCGGCCTTTTCCGCCAGGTCCTTCCACAGCGGAATCTCCTTTTTCACGCGCTCGGTCGCCTCTTCGGGTGTGCTGCTCTTCGGAAAGCCGCCGAGATTGCGCAATTGCTCCTGGACGCTCGGCAACGCGATGGCTGTGCGGATGTCCTGGTTGAGCCGCTCGATGATGGGTTTCGGTACGCCGTGAGTGGTGCCGACGCCGATCCACGCAATCATTTCGAAGCCTGGTGAAACCGTCTCCGCGACCGTCGGGACATCCTTCAGGGCGGGCCAGCGTTCGGATGAGGTAATCGCGAGCGCGCGGAAGTTGCCGCCTTGGATATTGCCGAACACGACCGTGCCGGGCGTCACGATGGCATCCACGGTTTTGCCGAGCAGTCCCGTCACCGCGGCCGAAATCGCCGCGAAACGGCACGTGCAAGACCTTGATCCCGGTCGTGGCGGCGAACAGCTCCATGCCCATGTGCTGTCCGGTCCCCACGCCCGCGGTGCCGATGGTCAACGTGCCAGGCTTTGCCTTCGCGGCGTCGACGAAATCCTTGATGGTTTTATAGGGCGCTTCCGCATGGGTGACGATGAAGAACGGAACGTTGGTCACGGACGAGATGAATGCGAAGTCGTTGATCGAGTCATAGCCGAGCGAGTTGTAGAGCGCGGGCGAAACGAGATGTGCGGTCGTCACCAGCAGGAGGGTGTAGCCGTCGGGTTCGGCGCGGGCGACCTGTTCGGCGGCGATATTGCCGCCGGCGCCGACGCGCGCGTCGAAGATGACCGGCTGACCGAGGGACTTCGACATCTCGGCGCCGAGCACCCGCGTGATCACGTCCGCGTTGCCGCCGGCAGCAAACCCTTGCACGAAGCGGATCGGCCGCGTCGGATATTGCTGCGCGAGCGCGCTCACCGCGCTGCATGCGAGGCCAACAGCGAGCGCCATCAGGCTGAGCGAACGCAAAGTAGTGCACACCGTATCAGGGGGTGGACGAGCGTCGCGACAACCGACGGCGAGTGATTGTCGCGGCGCGGTGACGTCAGCGGTAAGTGCGCGGCCTTTCGGTCATGGCCGGGTCTCGGGTCACCCCGCTTGGGCGACCAGTTTCTCGAATTTGTGTTCCTTGAGATACTGATCGAGACCCCAGCGCTTCACCTGAGCCATCGTTTCGTCGAACTCCTGCTCGGGGATCTGCTGGTATACGAAACGCTCGCCGCGTCCGAATTTGCTGAAGTCCCAGGAGTGACTCTCGAATTCCGCCGGCACCGCCATCTTCCAAAGCGGCAGATATTTTTCGAGATTGGCGTCCAATGCTTTCTCCGCGCGATCAAGGGCGTTGAGATAGCCGCGCAAGACCTCCGGCGAGGTGCGATCCGGGACCCACCACAGGGTATGGAACCGGTCCTCGATGATCTTGCGCAGGCCGAGTTGTTCGGCCATCGCGATCTGCGGCGGCAACAGGCTTGCGGCCTCGACCTCGCCATCGAGCAAAGCCTTGAGGCGGGCGCCGAAGCCGCCGGTGTTGACGGTCTTGATGTTTTCCAGCGGCAGGTAACGTTCGAGCCGATACGGAACGTTGAAATGGCTGCCGGCGCGCAAACCGACCGACACCGGAACGTCCCTGAGGTCCTCCGGCTTTCGAATCTTTGAATCCGGCCGCACGAAAATCGCCCAGGGCGAATCTCCGTAGGCGTCCGCGACGACCTTGCCCATGCCGGCGCTGGCGTTGCAGATCGTGCCCCAGACGCAGGCGCCCTGGATCACGTCCTCCTTCGATTCGGTGTAGGGCTTGTCTTGCGGCCGTTGGAAATAGTCGAACTCCTTCCAGCTGGATTGCGTGCCGCGAAACGTCTTCCAGTCGAATTCGACGTCGAGCCCCTCGGCGGCAAAGTAGCCCTCCTGCAGGGCGACGAAATCGTTCAGCCCCATGCCTTTGGGGGCGATCTTCACGCTTCTTAATTTGGTCGCCATAGCGATCCTCCCGGCCGGTTCAGCTTCTCGCTTGTATTGCCGATGGCATTGCCACGTGCCGACGGCGCGCCTTGTACCGCAATGAGAAACATGTATCATATTGTGAAACGCGAGGGCGTCAACCATGCGCGGCTCAAAAACAGGGATGGAAGGCGTGGAAGCGCACTCGGAAGAGGCCATCGAGAGGGGCGGCGTCCAGTCGGTTGGAATTGCCGCAACGATCTTGAAGGCGCTGGCGGCGGCCGGCGGCGTGCTCCCGCTGAAGCACTTGGCGGCGGCGACCGGGATGCCGCGCGCCAAGGTTCACCGCTATCTGTCCAGCCTGCGCAATGCCGGTCTGATCACGCAGGATCCGGAAACCGGCCACTACGCGATCGGTTCCGCGGCGGTGACCATCGGCCTTGTCGGGCTCGGCCGCCTCAGCCCCATTCGCCAGCTCAACGAGGCGCTGCCCCGCCTGCGCGACCGTGTGAACGAGACGGTAACGGCGGCCATCTGGGGCGATACCGGCCCGACCATCATCGCGATGGAGGAAAGCGGTCACGTCGTGACCATGAACGTTCGCATCGGCTCGGTCCTGCCGCTGACGACGACCGCCATCGGCCAGGTATTTCTGGCGTACCTTCCGGATTCGCAGACGCAGCATCTCGTTGCCGCCGAGCATGCGTCGGTGAAATCGCCGCGACGCGCGCAGGACCTCGCTCTGCACCTGTCCGATATCCGCGAACGCCGCCTTTCGCGGGCGGCGAGCGCGCTCATCCCGGGCGTCGATGCGGTTGCCGCGCCGGTGTTCGACGTCCGCGGCAAGCTGGTCGCGGTCATGTGCGTGGTGGGCCGCTCCAGTGGAACGCTGTGCGACTGGGACGGACCGGTCGCGCGCGGTCTCGACCAGGCGGCGCGCAATCTCTCGCGCCAGCTCGGATTTCTGGATGCGCCGATCAAAGCAGAGCCGGTGCACGACCAAGCCAACAAGAGAATACGACCACCCAATGCAACCTGAGATGCCAGGGGGCCTGCACCCGCGGCATCGTCCCGCCGCAGATCCATGAGCTGTTGGGGGCTCTCAACCGCAACCGGTTCTCATGGCGCGAAGCCGGCGCGGACTGCCAACGGCGCACGATGTGGAGGACTGCATGCGGTCCATGCGAAAGCTTCTGGATTTGCTTGGGATCGACATTCCAGTCATCCAGGCACCCATGGCCGGTGCCTCGTCGGCCGAACTCGTCGCAGCGGTCTCCAATGCAGGCGGACTTGGTTCGTATGGCTGCTCGCGCCTGTCGCCGGCGCAGGTCATCGAAGAAGGACAGCGCATCCGGGCGCTGACCAATCGCAGCTTCAATCTGGGATTTTTCTGCCACGATGCGCCCGACGTCACACCGGAGCAGGAGCGGGCCTGGCGATCACGGCTCGCGCCCTATTATGGAGAGCTCGGCGTCGATCCTGCAGGCGTTTCGGCGCCCAATCGCGCCCCGTTCAATGCAGAGATTTGTGCTGCCGTCGTCTCCGTCGGACCAAAGGTGGCCAGCTTCCATTTTGGCCTGCCGGAGCCTGGGCTGGTGGAAAGCCTGAAGAAGGCGGGCTGCGTCATCATCAGTTCCGCCACCACCGTGGCCGAAGCAAAGCGACTCGTTGAACTCGGCTGCGACGCCGTCGTCGCCCAAGGTCTCGAAGCCGGCGGCCATCGCGGAATGTTCCTCGACATGGACCTCAACACCCAGGTTGGAACGTTTGCACTCGTGCCGCAGATCGTCGATGCAGTCGACGTGCCGGTGATCGCGGCGGGTGCCGTCACCGACGCCCGCGGAGCAGCTGCCGCTTTTGCGCTCGGCGCCGACGCGGTGCAGGTGGGAACTGCCTACCTGTTCTGCCCGGAAGCGAAGGTCAATCCCGTGCATCGCGAGGCCCTGCAAATGGCGCGTGACGACGGCACTGCCCTCACCAACGTGTTTACCGGTCGCGCCGCACGCAGCCTGGTCAATCGTTTGGTGCGGGAGGTCGGTCCGATCAGCGATGTGGCGCCCCAGTTTCCCGCGGCCGCGGGCGCGGTGCAGGCGCTGAGCGATGAAGGTTCGCGCCGCGGTTTGCCGGACTTCACCCCGTTATGGGCCGGACAGGCGGCCGCGTTGGGACACAGAGCCAGTGCCTCGGACTTGACGCGAAGCCTTTCGCAAGATGCTTTCGCCTTGCTCCGCTCGCTGGCCGAACAAGCGGCAGACGTGCGCCCGACGGAATAGGTGCTTCAACAGACGCGATCGAAGTTGCACTCTCTCAACGAAAAAGGAGAACACCATGGCCAAGCAGCGGATCAGCTACGTCCCTCTCGAAAAGATGGACGCGGAGATGCGCAAGGAGATGGAACGATGCCAGCGGGAGGGCACGCCCCGGCCGGAAAGCTCCGCCGTGCGCGCACACGTGCCCGCGGCCTTCTGGTTCTTTGCCAATTCATGGCACGACCTCTTCCGCAACGGCGTGCTCGATCATCCGATCAAGGAGCTGTGCCGGCTCTACGTGTCGCGCTCCGTGCAATGCGAGTATTGCGGCAATCAGCGCTCGGTGAAGGCCACGACCAGCGGGGCGCTGATCGAAGATCACGTCATGGACCTGCTGAACTTCGAGAAATCGACGACGTACAACGAGCGTCAGAAGGCCGCGCTTGCCTATGCCGAGGCCATCACCTGGCATCTCAACACCGACGATGCATTCTGGGATCGCATGCACAAGCAATTCAGCGAGCCGGAACTGGTTGAACTCGGCTGCATGATCGGCCTCACGCTCGGGCAGCAGAGCTGGCTGCGGCTCCTCAATATCGAGCACCACGAAGTCATGGCGGGAACGTCAGCGTCGATGGCGCCCGGCTACGAGGATTTGCAAAAGCTCAAGCAAACCAAATCGGCGCCCGATTACTGGGCCCAATCCAAGAATGCGGAACGCTCGGGCCAGGACGTCGATCGATCCAATGCGGCAGGGCGTTGACCCGAAGCTGCCCGGGCTGCGAGCGCATTGGCGGATCGATCCGCGCGGGAGCCGATCTCACCCGGTGCGCGACGCACGGCCCCACTCCGCGTAGGAGGGCCGCGCCGCCGCGGGCGGGGCAGGGCGCTCATCATTGGCGGGCGCGGCGGCATCGGCGCGAAACTGCGCGAGCGCCTGATCGCTGGTGATGATCTTGGCGCGGTGATACTGCCGCATGTAGTTCAATGCATAGTCATGCGCGTCCCGGTGTGGTGAGGACACCGCATCGGAGATCACCGAGATATCGTAGTTCAAATAAAATGCGTCGATCACGGTGTGCTGGACGCAGGCTTCGGTCCAGGCGCCGGTGAAGAAAAGTTGCTTGACGTCCAGTTCGCGCAGCACGGCGTCGAGCCGCGTCGAATTGAACGCGCTGTAGTGCTTCTTCTGGATCTGAAAGTCGCCCGGTTTGGGATCGAGTTCGTCAACGATCTCGGCGTCGGGGGTGCCGATGATGCAGTGCGGGCCGAAGATCTTGAAGTGCTTGTCGATCGGCACTTCCTCGGGCAGAAAGTTGTCCTTGATAAAGACGATGGTGACGCCGCGTTCGCGGCCGCCGTCGATCACGCGCCGCACGGTGGCGAACAGGCGCTTGGCGTCGAGCGGATCCGGCAAGGTCGGGTTGCTCTTGAAGAAGCCTTTGAGCAGGTCGATGACGACGATCGCGCTCCGCGGGCTCATAGCAGACCTCCGCAATGAAGATGTTGCGGAGATCGTAGCTCCCGGCCTCTCGCGCAGCAACACTCTCGGCTGGACTGCACGTACAACTGGTACGAGTTCTCGCGATGCAGTCTGGACAATGGGCTTGAGCTGTCGGCAACCTGTTCGACCGCTGGCGCTACGGCCGGCGCGAATGGAGCCCGCACTCCTTCTTGCTTTCCTCTTCCCACCACCAGCGCCCGGCGCGTTCCGGCTCGCCGGGCGCTATCGCACGCGTGCACGGCGCGCAGCCGATGGATGCGAAGCCCTGCGCGTGAAGCGGGCTGATCGGGAGGTCGTTGCTGGACACGAAGGTCAGCAGCTGTTCGCGCGTCCAGTCGAACAGCGGATTGAGCTTGATCAATCCGCGATCGGCTTCGGCGGTGACAAGTGCCATATCCTGACGATGCGCGGACTGCTCGGCGCGCAGGCCCGCAATCCAGGCGCGCGCGCCGGCAAGCGCACGCTCGAGCGGTTCGACTTTGCGCACGGTGCAACAGGCGGTGCGAGCCGCGCGTGATTGGTAGAACCCGTTGATCCCCTGGCGCTCGACCAGCGCCTCCAGGTCGCCATGCCGCGGATGGAGGGCACGAATGCGCACGCCATAGCGGCGTTCGGTCTGCGCCCACAGCGCGTAGGTCTCGGGGAACAGCCGGCCGGTATCGAGCGTCACGACGTCGACGTCGTTACCCCGCTCCGACAGCAAATGCAGGATGACCTGGTCTTCCAGGCCGAAGCTGGTGGTGAAGACGATCTTGCCGGCGACCTCCTGGCGCAGGCGGGCAATGCGCTCGGCGGGAGGCAGCCGCGCGAACACCTGCGCCAGTGCCGCGGCCTTGGTTCTCAGTTCGTCGGAGTTGACGTCCGTGCGCGGTGCATGCGCTGCGGCCGCGAGTTTGCCTGGGCGCCGGCCTGATATCGTGTGTGCCGCAGCGGCTTGCGCCGTGAGAATGAGGCCGCCGCCCGCGATCCGTCCTTCGAACTCGAGCACGATCCGCCCGGTATTGGGATCGGTGGTGTAGGGATCGATGGCGATGGGCCGCGACAGGTCGAGTTCGATCTCCCCAACGTGGTTCTGGCCGATGACTTCGGCGCCATCCGAAGCCAGCAGGCCGGGATCCACGCCGTCCTCGATGGCGGCCACCACGGCGGTCGTCTCGGCGGTGCCGATGCGGGCGGTGAGATGGCCGCCGACGGCGAGCGGCCGCTGGTGAAGCCAGAACACCCGGGCACGCAGCCGCGTTGCGGCCGCGGCCGGGCTGCTCAACGCGGAGATGACGTCTCCGCGCTCGACGAAAATGTCGCGATCGAGCGTGACGCCGACGGATTGTCCGGCGATCGCCGCGCGCGGCGCCTGCGGGCTTGCCGGCACTGGCCATGCCTCGATCGACTTGATGCGGGCGGGCTTGCCGGCCGGCATGACGAGGACATCGTCACCCACGCGAATGCGGCCGCTCTCCACGCGTCCGGCAATGATGCGGCGATCGTCGAACTTGTAGACGGCTTGCACCGGCATGCGCGTCTGCAGGTCGTGCGGCTGGCGTGCCGGCGAGAAAGCATCGAGCGCGGAGAGAACCGTGGGCCCAGGATACCATGCGGTCGACGATGTGTGCCGCGCGACGCCATCGCCGTTGCGCGCGGAAATCGGGATGATGGCGGTCGGCGTCAGGCCCAACCCCGCCAGGTGAGCGGCGATTTCGGATTCGATCTCCCTGAACTTGCCGGCATCGAAGCCCACGCGATCCATCTTGTTGATGACGACCATCACCTGCCGCACGCCGAGGAGGTGCAGGAGATAGCCGTGACGGCGGGTCTGGTCGCGCACGCCCTCCGTCGCGTCGACCATGAGCACGGCAGCATCGGCCTGCGCCGCACCAGTGATCATGTTGCGGAGAAACTCGGCATGTCCGGGCGCGTCGATCAGGACGATATCACGCGCCGCGGTGCGCAGCCGAATCTGGCTGGTGTCGATGGTGATGCCCTGATCGCGCTCGGTCTGCAGAGCATCGAGCAGGAACGACCATTCGAACGGCATGCCGCGGCGGGCGCTCACGGCCTTGAGCGCGTCGAGCTTGCCGTCCGGAAGACCGTCCGTTTCGTGCAGCAAGCGGCCGATCAAGGTCGACTTGCCGTGATCGACATGGCCGACGATGACAATGCGCACCAGGGCGCGGGCGACAGCGGGGGAGACGGAGCTGAGTGGACGGGATATCTGGACGTTCATGGCATCTTCTCGGTAATCGGAGGAAGCATGGCGCTCCACGGTCACAAGTAGCCGGCTTTGCGCAGGCGTTCGAAGGCGTCCTCGGATTCGTGGTCCATGGCGCGGCCGGAGCGTTCCGGAATCCTGGTTGCCGCGAGCTCAGCGATGATCTCATCGATGGTGCCGGCGTTCGATTGGACCGGAAACGTGATGTCTGCATCACCGAGCGAGCGGTAGCGTTTGCCGTCGCGCGCCAAATAGAGCGGAATGATGGGAATGCCTTCGCGCTTGGTATAGGCCCAGACGTCGCTTTCGGTCCAATGCAGGATCGGATGCACGCGCAGATGTGCGCCCGGCGGCGGTGAGGCGTTGAAGTGGTTCCAGAATTCGGCCGGCTGATCGCGCACATCCCACAGGCCTTCGGCGCCGCGCGGGGAGAACACGCGCTCCTTGGCGCGGGTGGCCTCTTCATCACGCCGAATGCCGGCGACCAAACCGTCGAAGCCGTGCTTGGCGAGCGCGAGCTTGAGACCTTCGGTCTTGCGGGCGGCCGAGCGCGCGGCGGGCGGCAGGGTCGGATCGATGGCCTCGATCGGAGGGCACGGTTCGACCAGCAGATCGAGTTGCCACTCCTTGGCGTAGCGGTCGCGAAACGCATACATCTCCGGAAATTTCTTGCCGGTATCGACGTGCAGGGCCGGGCAGGGCACCCGGCCGAAGAAGGCCTTGCGCGCGAGCCAGATCATCACGTTGGAGTCTTTTCCAAGCGACCAGAGGATGGCGATGCGCTTGAGGCGCGCGAACGCTTCGCGAAGGATGAAGACGCTCTGCGATTCCAGCTCGTCCAGGCGGTCCAGCTGCGTCACCTCGACCGCGTTCGCCGCCGACCGTTGGGCGGGGGCAATGGCGGTCTCTTTTTTGGTGTCGGCCCTCATTTTTCTTCCACGCTTACATTCACAACTAGTAGAATATTTTTCTATTTGCTGAAGGGTTTGTCTTTGTATATGGCAAATAATTCTCGTCAACTCGAAAGTTTCCCCGATGAATTTCATGCAGCGATTTTTCCGAGTCCTGGGCCGGCCGCTCGCAAACATCCGTTCAGGCGTGCGGCAAAGAGGCCCGCGATCCGATCGGGGCGTTTGGGCGTTAGCTTCCAGCGCGTCCGGGAGGCAACGATCGGGGTTGAGCGAGGACGTGGCTCTGGAACTGGCTTTGCCGCCGTCATTCGGAATTTGAAGTACGATCCATGACCGGGAACGTCGCGGTTTTGACGCAGGCAAAGTGCGGGCGCGCGCAGGCGCGAACCGTTCTTCGAGGAAGCGCAGCAGGCGAGGTGGAACGGCAAAGCCGACACCACGATCGGAATGCCAGACAGCAACCAGCTTTGGCCGGGCGATGCCGGCCGCCAGGGGTCCTCATGACACGCTTCGTTGCGGGTTTCGTGCTCACGGCTGCGTTGACGGGAGCCGCACATGCCGCCGACGTCACGCTCCTCAACGTCTCCTATGATCCGACGCGGGAACTTTACGCCGCGATCAACAAGGCGTTCGGCCCGAAATACAAGGCCGAGACCGGCAAGACCATCGACCTCAAGCAGTCGCATGGCGGTTCGGGCCGGCAGGCGCGCTCCGTGATCGACGGACTGCAGGCCGATGTGGTCACGCTTGCGCTCGCCTACGACATCGACGAGATCGCCGACCGCGGGCTCCTCGCGGCGGATTGGCAGAAGAAGCTGCCGCAGAACGCGTCGCCTTATACGTCGACCATCGTTTTTCTGGTGCGCAAGGGCAATCCGAAGGGCATCAAGGATTGGGACGATCTGGCCAAATCCAACGTGAAGGTGATTACGCCCAATCCCAAGACCTCAGGCGGTGCACGATGGAATTATCTCGCTGCCTGGGGTTACGCGCTCAAGAAATACGGCGGCGAAGACAAGGCGCGCAATTTCGTTCAGAGCATCTACAGGAACGTCCCGGTGCTCGACACCGGCGCGCGCGGATCGACCGTGACGTTCGTCGAGCGCAACGTGGGGGATGTGCTGATCGCCTGGGAAAACGAAGCGTTTCTTTCGATCAATGAGTTCGGCAAGGACAAATTCGAGGTTGTCGTCCCTTCAGTCTCCATCTTGGCCGAGCCGCCGGTCGCGGTGGTCGACAAAGTAGTGGACAAGAAGGGGACCCGCGCGCCGGCCGAAGCCTATCTCAAGTTCCTCTACACGCCGGAAGGACAGGAGATCGCTGCCAGGCATTTCTATCGTCCGCGCGATGAGGTCGTAGCGAAGAATTATGAAGGCAGTTTCCCGAAGGTCGACCTTTTCTCCATCGACGATCTGTTCGGCGGTTGGAGGAAGGCGCAGACCACGCATTTCAAGGATGGCGGTATATTCGACTCCATCTACGTCCAGTGACACGCCACGCGCAGGGACACGGCCCGACCGACTGTGCAGGGACATGAGGGGAAAGCGGTGAGCGGGGCTACGATCGCTCGGTATCGGCGGGTGATCCCTGGTTTCGGGATCACGCTGGGGATGACCTTGCTGTGGCTGTCGCTGATCGTGCTGATCCCGCTCGCCGCGCTGTTCCTCAAGACGACCGAACTGTCGCTCGAGCAGTTCGTGCGTATCGTGACCAGCCCGCGGGTCGTGCACGCGCTGCAACTGTCGTTCGGATTGTCCCTGGCCGCGGCCGCGGTCAACCTCCTGTTCGGCTCGGCCGTGGTCTGGGCGTTGGTGCGCTACGAGTTCCCGGGACGGCGGCTATTCGACGCCATCGTCGACATTCCATTCGCGCTGCCGACCGCCGTCGCGGGGATCGCGCTGACCAATCTGTATGCGGAGAACGGCTGGCTCGGCCGGCTGCTCGCTCCGCTCGGCATCCAGGTCGCCTTCACGCCGCTCGGCATCTTCGTCGCGCTGGTGTTCGTCGGCCTGCCATTCGTGGTGCGAACCGTGCAGCCGGTATTGGAGGACCTGGAGGCGGAGCTGGAGGAGGCCGCCGCAACGTTGGGCGCCTCGCGCCTGACCACGATTCGCCGCGTCATTTTCCCGGCGATCCTGCCGGCGCTGCTTACCGGTTTCGCGCTCGCTTTCGCCCGCGCGGTAGGCGAGTACGGATCCGTGATCTTCATCGCCGGCAATCTGCCGAACGTATCGGAAATCGCGCCGCTCCTCATCGTCATTCGCCTGGAGGAATTCCGCTATGCCGACGCCACGGCCATTGCCGCCGTGATGCTGGTCGCGTCGTTTCTCATTCTGCTCGCGATCAACCTGCTGCAGCGCTGGTCCGAACGGCGCACCAGGGGCGATTGATGAGCGATCAACCACTTGCGCTTCCCGGCTTTGCCTCGAGGACCGGCTATCCGTCGGGGATGAGAGCGTTTAGAACACCCTCGATGGTCTTGCGACAGGTCAAGCCGGCCTCAGATGCGCGCGCCGATCCGACGCCCATGCGTTGGGCCATCATCGGCATCACGATTGCATTTTTGACCCTTTTCGTGCTCGTCCCGCTGGCCAATGTCTTCGCGCAGGCCTTCTCCAAGGGTCTCGACGCCTATTTCGCGGCCATCAGCAACCCGGATGCGCTCGCCGCCATCGAGCTGACGTTGATCGTGGCCGCAATATCGGTCGGACTCAATCTGGTGTTCGGCATTGTCGCCGCCTGGGCCATCACCAAATACGAGTTTGCCGGCAAGAGCCTGCTGATCACGGTGATGGATCTGCCGTTCTCCGTCTCGCCGGTGATCGCGGGACTGGTGTTCGTGCTCTTGTTCGGCGCGCAAGGCTATCTCGGACCCTGGCTGCAGGCGCACGACATCAAGATCATATTCGCGCTTCCCGGCATCGTGCTGGCGACGGTCTTCGTGACCTTTCCTTTCGTGGCCCGCGAGCTGATCCCGCTCATGCGCGAGCAAGGAACCCTGGACGAGGAGGCCGCGCTCTCGCTCGGCGCGTCCGGCCTGCGCACCTTCTTCAAGGTGACCCTGCCGAACGTGAAATGGGCGCTGCTCTACGGCGTGCTGTTGTGCAATGCGCGCGCGATGGGCGAGTTCGGCGCGGTTTCGGTCGTTTCGGGCCACGTGCGCGGCGAGACCAACACCATGCCGCTCCACGTGGAGATCCTCTACAACGAGTACCAGTTCATGGCCGCGTTCGCGGTGGCGTCGCTGCTGGCGCTGCTGGCGCTGGTGACGCTCGTTGCCAAAGTGATGCTGGAAAGCCGCGCCGCAAAGGAGTGAATTGATGAAGATCGCCTTGCACGAGGTGACCAGGCGCTTCGGGGCCTTCACCGCCCTCGACAATGTCAATCTCGACATTCACTCGGGCGAATTGGTCGCGCTGCTCGGCCCATCCGGCTCGGGCAAGACCACGCTGCTTCGTATCATCGCCGGCCTGGACTGGCCCGACCAGGGCGAGGTGCATTTCGACGGCGAGGATGCGCTGTCGCGTAGCGTAGGCGAGCGCAACGTCGGTTTCGTATTCCAGAATTACGCGCTGTTCCGTCACATGACGGTATTCGAGAATGTCGCGTTCGGGCTGCGTGCGCGGCCGCGCCGCCTGCGCCCGAGCGAGTTGGAAATCCGCTCGCGGGTGAAGCAGTTGCTCGAACTGGTGCAACTCGGCCCGCTCGGGGAACGTTTGCCGACCCAACTGTCCGGAGGTCAGCGCCAGCGCATCGCGCTCGCGCGTGCGCTCGCCATCGAACCCCGCATTCTGCTGCTCGACGAGCCGTTCGGCGCGCTCGACGCCAAGGTGCGGAAGGAATTGCGGCGCTGGCTTCGTCAGCTTCACGATGAGATCCATGTCACCTCGGTGTTCGTCACCCACGACCAGGAGGAGGCGTTGGAGCTTGCCGACCGTGTGGTTGTGCTCGCCAAGGGGCGCGTGCAGCAGATCGGGACGCCCGACGAGGTGTACGAACAACCCCAGAGCGCGTTCGTGCATCATTTCATTGGCGAATCGCTGAGCGTTCCGGTCACCATCGCCGCCGGCGGTGTCCACTTCGCGGGTCGCAAGCTCGATCTCGATCCGCATGGATTGTCCGATGGCGAGGCAAGCCTCTTCATCCGGCCCTACGAGGTCACGGTTGTCCCCGAGTCCGGGAGCGCCCTGCTCAGCGGGATCGTCAAGCGCGTGCACGGCTTTGGGCCGGCGCGGCGCCTGGAAATCGCTCTGCGCGAGGGCGATCGCGAGCACTTTATCGAGGTCAGTGCGCCGCGCCATGAAGCGGTCGGCATCGGCCAGCATGTCGGACTACGGCCGCGGGCCTATCGGCTGTTCGCATCATCCGCGGATCGGTCGCAGGGCGTGTAGCGGCGCGTTGGCTGACGAAACGGCGGCCCCTTATTCGTCCAGGAGGTCCGCGATCGGCACCGCCTCGACCTGATGCCCGTGCTGGTCCACCACCGAGACCAGCCAGCCGTTCCAGCTGCGGCCCGGCATGACTTTGCCGTGTTTGAGGTCGCGCGCCAGCACCATCGCCTCCTCCCGCGCCGCGGCAGTGCCCGGAAGGTCCATGCCTTCTGGATTCTTCACGGTCTCTTTGCCGTCGGTGAGATGAAAATAGTAACGCGGCATGGTGCGCTCGCTCCGTTCGGGAAAGAAGCAGATGGACGTTCAGGGCTCGGATTGCGGCTTATAGCACGGCCGTCAAGGCGCTGCTGCGGCAATGCTGCTGACAATCCCTATGGCCGGCCTCCGCAGCGGAGTGTTCGGATTCGATAATCCGTTGCCGCCGTCGGGTTGCGTCTCCACATCGGGGCAGCCCCATGACCGGAGCGGCGTGCCGGCGGACTTGAACTTTCTGGCGGACCGATCCATTTGAATCGCTTGGGCCATTGTCACGTCGGCATTGGCCGTCGTGAGGGCGTGTTCGATGACCGGGGCCGATCCCAGAAACTGGATGTGGGCGGAAGCCTGCGCAATGATCGAGCGGGCGGAGCAAATGCACCGCCAGTTCTTCCAACCCGGCTCTGCGGCCACTCCCGCCGTGAGCTGGGAGCCTCCGATCGACGTGTTCGAAAGCGAACGCGACCTGCTGATCGTCGTCGCGCTTCCCGGCGTGGATACGCAGGATATCGAGATTTCGTCCCAGGCGGGCGTATTGCTCGTCGCGGGAGTGCGGCGTCTGCCGGCGGCTGTGCGGGGTACGGACATCGTGCGCCTGGAGATCCCGCAAGGGCGCTTCGAACGCCGCATCAGGCTGCCGGCGGCCCGATGGGAGCTCAACCGGTCGTCGCTCGTAAACGGCTGCCTCGTGCTCAACCTGACAAAACCGGTATGATCCCCATGGCAGAGCAGGCAGAATCACCAACGGTCGGGCAGGGCGAGCAGCATCAGCCGATTCCCGCGGATGCCATGATCGTGCTGCCGGTCCGGCAGACCGTGCTGTTCCCCGGGATCGTGCTGCCGTTGGCCATCGGCCGTAAGTCGTCCGTCGCGGCCGCCCAGGAGGCGGTCCGCACCGAACGCATGCTCGGGGTCGTCTTGCAGAAGGATCCGGCGGTCGAGGAACCGACTGCCGAGCAATTGCATGCCGTGGGCACTGCCGCGCAAGTGCTCCGCTATGTCACTGCTCCCGACGGCACGCACCATGTGATCGCCCAGGGCGTGCGCCGGTTCCGCGTCATCGAGTACCTCACCGGATTTCCATTTCTGGTCGCGCGCATCGAGGAAATCGGCATCGCCGAGGTCATGACGCCCGACATCGAGGCGCGCGTGCGCCTGGTGAAGGGGCGCGCCCAGGACGTCATCCAGCTGTTGCCGAATGTTCCGGCGGAGGTGGCGGCCACGATCGAGCAGCTGGATTCGCCGTCCGCGCTCGCCGATTTCATTGCCGGCATCCTCGACGCCAAACCTGCGGAAAAGCAGGACGTGCTCGAGACGATCGACATCAAGGAGCGGCTGGACAAGGTGCTCGCGCTGCTCGTGCAGCGCATCGAAGTGCTCAAGATCTCGAAGCAGATCGGCGATCAGACCCAGCAGTCGCTGTCCTCCCAGCAGCGCGAACATATTCTGCGCGAGCAGCTGCGCCACATTCAGAAGGAGCTGGGGGAGGGCGACGAGAAGTCGACCGAGATCCTCGAGTTGCGCGAAGCGATCGAGAAGGCCGGGATGCCGCAGGAGGCCGAGGACCAGGCCAAGAAGGAGCTCAAGCGGCTCGAGCGCATGCCGGATGCCTCCCCCGAATACGGCATGATCCGCAGCTACCTGGATTGGCTGATCGGCTTGCCGTGGTCGAAGTTCGATCCCGATGCGATCGACATCGCGGAAGCGCGCCGCATCCTGGACGAGGACCACTACGGTCTGCCCAAGATCAAACGCCGCATCCTCGAATATCTCGCGGTGCGCAAGCTCAATCCCAACGGCCGCAGCCCCATCCTGTGCTTCGTTGGCCCGCCCGGCGTTGGCAAGACCTCGCTCGGGCAGAGCATCGCCAAGGCGACCGGCCGCAAATTCGTCCGGCTGAGCCTCGGCGGCGTGCACGACGAAGCCGAGATCAGGGGGCATCGGCGGACCTATATCGGCGCGCTGCCGGGCAACATCATCCAGTCGATCCGCAAGGCGGGGACGCGCAATCCGGTGATGATGCTCGACGAGGTCGACAAGCTCGGGCAGGGCTTTCACGGCGACCCGTCATCGGCGCTGCTCGAAGTGCTCGACCCCGAGCAGAACTCGACGTTCCGCGACAACTATCTCGGCGTGGCCTTCGACCTCTCGAAGGTGATGTTCATCGCGACCGCGAACGTGCTCGACACCATTCCGGGCCCGGTGCGTGACCGCATGGAGGTCATCGAGCTTCCCGGATACACCGAGGACGAGAAGCTGGAAATCGCCAAGCGCTATCTGCTCAGGCGCCAGCTCGAGCAGACCGGTCTCACGCCGGAGCAGTGCGAGATCACCGAGGACGCCATCCGCGCGATCATCCGCGACTACACGCGCGAGGCGGGCGTGCGCAATCTTGAGCGCCTCATCGGCGCCGTCTGCCGCCATGTCGCCATGCGGGTTGCCGAGAGCAGCACCGCGCATCTTCGCATCGATGAAGCGGCCTTGCCCGCCATTCTCGGTCCGCGGCGGTTCGAGAACGAAGTCGCCATGCGCACGAGCGTGCCGGGCGTCGCGACCGGGCTCGCCTGGACGCCGACAGGGGGCGATATCCTGTTCATCGAAGCGACGCGGGTTCCCGGGCGCGGCAACCTGATCCTCACCGGACAGCTTGGCGACGTCATGAAGGAGAGCGCGCAGGCGGCCCTGACTCTGGTGAAGGCCCGGGCGCCCGATCTCGGCATCGACGTGAGCCTGTTCGAAAAATCCGACGTGCACATCCATGTGCCGGCAGGGGCCATCCCCAAGGACGGCCCGAGCGCGGGCGTCGCCATGTTCGTGGCGCTGGTCTCCTTGTTGACCGGGCGCACGGCGAGCAGCGATACCGCGATGACCGGGGAAATTTCGCTGCGGGGGCTCGTGCTTCCCATCGGCGGGGTGAAGGAGAAGGTGCTGGCGGCAGCGCGTGCCGGCATCACCACGGTGATGCTGCCGGCGCGCAACCGCAAGGACCTCGAGGACGTACCGGACGCCGCGCGCCAGCAGGTCCGTTTCGTCTGGATGGAGCGGGTCGACGACGCCGTAGCCGCGGCCTTGAATCCGCCCGGCGAGCGCGAGGCCGAGCCGGCTTCCGCCGGCGCGCAAGCGTCGCCGGGCCGGCGAGCGGCACGATCGTTGTAGCGACGACCAAGCTCATCGAGGGCAAGACGCGCGCGCCAAAATGACGCGCGCGTGCGAACGCAACTTTCCCGGTACCGGCCCCGCGCAGGGACAGACGACTGCGTTCCGGCGTGCTAGTTTGCGCGTTCAGTCGGCATCGTTGCCGGCGCCTTCATGCTGGGAGAGTTCGATGCCGAGGGTTGCTGTGATCCTTGCTGCCGCCTTGGCGGTGAACGGGATCGCAGGTGAGGACGCAGCTGCGGAACTGCTGTCGTCGCGGCCGATCACCATCGTCATCCCGTTCACGCCCGGCGCCAGCGCGGACACGATCCAGCGCATCGTCGCCAAGAAGGTCACTGAGAATACCGGCCAGACCATCGTGGTGGAGTCGCGCGCCGGCGGTGGCGGCGCCATCGGCGCGGCGGCGGTGAAGCAGGCGCCGCCGGATGGACACATGCTGTTCCAGGCCAATGCCGGGACCCATGCCGCCAACGTGTCGCTCTATCCGACGCTGTCCTACGACCCGATCAAGGATTTCCGCCCCATCACGCTGATGTGGAGCTTCCCCCAGCTGCTCTCGGTTCCTCTCGACAGTCCGGCCAAGTCGGTGGACGATCTCGTCGCCCTCGCCAAGTCCAAGCCCGGCGGATTGAGTTTCGCGTCGCAAGGCAGCGGCTCCGGCGGACATCTGCTTGGGGAAATGCTCAAGGTCAGGACCGGCGCGAACATGGTCCACATTCCCTACCGTGGCGCCGGCCCCGCCGCGCTCGATCTTGCCACCGGGCGGGTGGACTTCTTCTTTGTCTCCTATTCGTCGGTGCTGTCGTTTCTGCAGGCGGGCAAGGTGCGTGTGCTCGCGGTCACCTCGCCGAAACGTCTGCCGGCGCTGCCGGATACTCCCACAATGAGGGAGGTGGGTTTTGCCGGTATCGAACTCGATGCCTGGTTCGGCCTGGTCGCCCCGGCCGGAACACCCGACCCGGTGATCGACAAGCTCAATGCCGCATTCCTGCAGGCCGTGCGCGATCCGGATATCATCAGGCAGATCGTGGAGCAGGGCGCCGAGCCCGCCGGCAATACCCCGGCCGAATTCGCGGCGTTCATCGCATCGGAGACCGAACGGTTCGGCAAGATCGTGCGTGCGGCCGGCGCCAAAGGGGAGTGAGCCCCGACGCCCCATCGTGGTTCGTGCTTGGGACTCCAAGCCGATGGACAGGATCTCGCGATATCATGTTCGAGGGCCGTCGGCCTTTTTGAATTGGCAGCGCGGCTCGAACGCCGGCGCAGTGGACATTGCCGCTGTTTGTTTTCAGTCGTTCCACACGAACCAACTCGAGGCAGGAGTGCTCCGATGACAATGTGGACGCCCGACCCCACTTTCTATCCGTCGCCACGCATGGCCATGAAGGCGCCCGCCGAAACGCTGGCCTATGTCGCGGCCTTCGATCCCAACCGCAAGGTGCCCGACGGCATCGCCGTCGTCGACGTCGATCCCGGCTCCGCCAGCTATTCCAAAATCCTCAACACCGTGGCGATGCCGAACGCCGGCGACGAACTGCATCACTTCGGCTGGAATGCGTGCTCGTCATGTCTCTGCCCCAACGCGCCGCATCCTCATATCGAGCGGCGCTATCTCGTCGTTCCGGGCCTGAGGTCTTCGCGCATTCACATCCTCGACACCAAGCCCGACCCCCGACGTCCCGCTATCATCAAGGTGGTCGAGCCGCGCGACGTGGCCGACCGGGCGGGATACACGCGTCCGCACACCGTGCACTGCGGACCGGAAGGCATTTATGTCGCGGCTCTCGGCAACCGCGAGGGGAAGGGACCGGGCGGCGTGTTCCTGATGGACCACGAAACCTTCGACGTGCTGGGCCAGTGGGAAATGGATCGCGGTCCGCAGCAGTTCGCCTATGACGCATGGTGGCATCTCGGTCACGACACCTTGGTGACGAGCGAGTGGGGCACGCCCGATACCTTCGAGGACGGACTCATTCCCGAGGTTCTGCTCGGCGCCAAATACGGCCGCAGGCTGCACTTCTGGGATCTGCACGCCCGCAAGCACCTGCAGACCATCGATTTCGGCGACAAGTACCAGCTGGTGTTCGAGTTGCGGCCTGCGCACGATCCCACCAAAGCGTACGGCTTCGTCAATTGCGTAATAAGCCTCGAGAACCTCTCGTCCTCGATCTGGACCTGGTATCGCGAAGGCGGCAAATGGGCCGTCAAGAAGGTGATCGAGATACCGGCCGAGCCGGCGGACCCGGAACAGCTGCCGCCGATGCTCAAGGGCTTCAAGGCCTGCCCGCCGCTGGTCACCGATATCGACCTTTCCATGGACGACCGTTTTCTCTACGTCGCCTGCTGGGGCACCGGCGACATGCATCAATACGACGTCTCGGATCCGTTCAACCCCAAGCTCACCGGCAAAGTGCGGATCGGAGGCATCGTTGCGCGCGCCGGCCATCCGAGCGGCACCGGACCGCTCAACGGCGGACCGCAGATGGTGGAGATCAGCCGCGACGGTCGGCGGGTCTATTTCACCAACTCGCTCTACGGGGCCATCGATCCGCAGTTCTATCCCGACGGCATTGAAGGCTGGATGGTCAAGCTCGACGCCGGACCAGGCGGCGGTATCGCCTTCGACTCCAAGTTCTTCGTGAAGTGGCCGATGCCGCATCGTCCGCATCAGATCCGGCTCGAAGGCGGAGACTGCTCGTCGGACTCTTATTGCTATCCCTGACTGGTTCAGGACGCATCGCAACACTGCTAACGCTCTCGAACCGCGCTCCTCAGCGAATGCTCGGATCGAAGGGCGTGTTTAGGTCAGTTATCCCATGACCGAAATCTGGCCGTGGCTCGCGCTGGCGGGGCTTGGAGCCTTCCACGGCCTCAACCCGAGCATGGGCTGGCTGTTCGCTGTCGCGCTCGGCATGCATCGAAACGACGAACGCCTCGTTTGGATATCCGTGGGTCCGATTGCACTCGGGCATGCCTTGTCGGTCGCTCTCGTCGCCGCCGCCTTCCTGTGGGTGGGGCTGCTCATCGACGCACGCGCCTTGCGCATCGCCTGCGGCGTCGTTCTGATCGGCTGGGCGCTCTACCACTGGCGCTACGGCTACCGCCATCGCGTGCGTTTCGGCATGCAGATCGGATTGATCGGGCTGGGCGTTTGGTCCTTCCTGATCGCCACTGCGCACGGCGCCGGGCTCATGCTGTGGCCCGCGCTGATGCCGCTCTGCATCGGTGCGAGCGCCGAGCCCGGACCTGGAGGACCTGTCGCGACGGCTCTGCTGGGCGTCGGCCTGCACACAGTGGCGATGCTGTTGGTCACGGCGGCGATGGCCATCGCCGTTTACCGGTGGATCGGACTCGCGCTGCTGCGGCGCGCCTGGATCAATGTCGATCTGGTCTGGACCTGGGCGCTGATCGCAGCGGGTGTGTCGCTGCTGGTCATTTCTGTGGTGGCCGTGTAGCCAGACGGACCGTCGCCCGCGAGCGTCCGCGAGTGGCGCGGCGCCCGCTCACTGCGGCACGGTCATCAGCTCCAGCAAGTGACCGTCGGGATCCCTGAAATAAAACCCGCGGCCGCCACCCCAATCGTTGAGCTTGCCGTTATCCGCGCTTTCCGGCGCGCTGCCGTAGGCGAGTCCCCGCCGCCTTGACGCGATCGAAGATGGCATCGAATTCGGCGTCGCTGACGTGAAAGGCGTAGTGATGACTTTGGAACGCGTCCGTGTCGTCGAACAGCAGCGTCGTCTGCTCGTTCACCCGCACCGGTGCGAAGTAGCCGGCGCGCTCGCATTTCAAGCCGAAGATCTGGGCGAAGAAGCGCGCGGCGGCCTTCTTGTCGCGGGCCGGAACGATGGTGTGATTCAAGACGATCGCCATGACATGCCTCCTCGGCGAATGCTCTCGGCAGTATAGCCCGCACGGCTCGTCATGCGAGACGGGCTTTCCCCCATCGCGCTCGGTCGTAGTAGGATTTCCTAATTCTCCGCAGCCGAATGCTATAATATTTTTCTCTTTGCCAGGGTTCATTCGCTATTATATGGAAAATAATACTATTCATGCCGTTGCGGAGCTGGCCGATGCGTTTCCTTCCGTTGTTTTTCGATACCTCGGCTGGCGTCTTTATTCTTGTCGGCTCGGGCGAACCCGCGCTCGCCAAGTTGCGCCTGTTGCGCGCCGCCGGCGCGCATGTTCGCTGGTTTTCATGCAGCGCCGACGTTGCGGAAGAACTGTCGACGTCCCCGGGGCAGGGGCAACTTGAAATCAGCGTCGGGGACCCGCTCAAGGCCGACTTGAGCGACGTCGTGGCCATTGTTTCGGCCGCCGGCGATCTGCTCGATCATCACATTGCCGCGCGCGCGCGTCGCCAGCGCATTCCCGTCAATGTCGTCGATCGCCCGGATCTATCGACCTTCATTTTTCCCGCGATCGTCGATCGTGGCGAGGTGGTCGTCGCTATCGGCACCGGGGGAGCTTCGCCGGTCCTGGCGCAGCGCCTGCGCGAGCGGATCGAAGCGTTGCTCCCCACGCGGATTGGCGAACTTGCAGCATTGATTGGCCGTCATCGCAGCCGGTTCGCCGCGGTTCCGCGCGCGCTGTCGCCGCGCCGCTTCTGGCAGAATGTCATCGCGGGCCCTATTGCCGAGGCGGTGCTCGCCGGCCGTTCCCTTGAGGCAGAGGCGCAACTTGCAGCCGCGATCGAGGCGAACAGAGCGGGCCCCGGCGGCGGCAGCAAGACCGAGACGGTGTTTGTGGTCGGCGCCGGTCCCGGCGATCCGGATCTCCTGACCTTGCGCGCGCTCCACGCGCTCGCCGATGCGGATGTCGTGTTCTACGACGAACTGGTGACCGCAGGGGTGCTCGACCGCGCCCGCCGCGACGCCGAACAGGTGTTCGTTGGCAAGCGGCGCGGCGAGCCCGGCATCGGACAAGACGAGATCAACCGACGTCTGGTCGAGGCGGCCCGCGCCGGTCGCCGGGTGGTGCGGCTCAAAGGCGGCGACCCGTTCGTGTTCGGGCGCGGCGGCGAAGAGCTCGAATATCTGCGCCGCGCCAATGTTCCGGTTGTCGTGGTTCCAGGGATCACCGCCGCGCTCGGTTGCGCGGCGGAGTCCGGCCTGCCGCTGACCTTCCGCAGCGAGGCGTCCAGACTGACGTTCATCACCGCGCATCGCGCGGAGGAAGCCGCGTCGATCGACTGGACCGGCCTCGGCGACCGGCAGACGACGGTCGTCGTCTATATGGGCCTTGCGTCCGCAGCCGCGGTGCGCGATGGCCTGATCGCCGTCGGCCGTGATCCCGCCACCCCCGCGGCCGTGCTCGCGCGCGGGACGTGGCCGGATTCGCAGGCGGCCGTCGGCCGCCTCGACGGGCTCGCAGGGTTGGCCGCCGAAGTGGGCGAAGGCCCGGCCATTCTTGTCATCGGCGACGTGGTCGCGCGCTCGACGCCCTGGCGGGCCGCGCAGGCCGCTGCGGTGATTGCGCGGGAGGCCGCATGACCTCGCCGCTGCAGCAGAAATTCAAGGTCACCGGTCCGGTTGTCGTCACTGCCAACCGCCTGAACGACGGCGCCGTTGTCTATCGCTCGGTCGACGGGATCTGGACCACCGCCCTCAGCGCGGCAACCGTGGTGACGACGACCCCGGCGGCAACGGAACTGCTGACGGCCGCGCTCGCCGACAAGCTCACGGCGGTCGATGCCTATGTCGCGCCCGTGGAAATAACGCCGGAACAGGACGTGCGGCCGGGCAATCTGCGCGAGTGGATCCGTTGCAACGGCCCGACCGTCGCATTTCCGGGGCAGCGCTGAAGGGCGGCTCATGTATCTTTACGACGACTTCGACCGTACGCTCGTCGACGAACGCGTCCGCGAATTCCGCGACCAGGTCGCGCGGCGTCTCTCGGGCGAATTGACCGAAGAAGAATTCAAGCCGTTGCGGCTGATGAACGGCGTCTATCTGCAGCTGCACGCCTATATGCTGCGGATCGCCATCCCTTACGGCACGCTCTCCTCCGAACAGATGCGCACGCTTGCGCACGTGGCGCGGCGCTACGATCGTAACTACGGTCATTTCACCACCCGCCAGAACATCCAGTTCAACTGGATCAAGCTCGAAGAATTACCCGACGCAATGGCCGATCTCGCGCGCGCCGGCATGCACGGCATGCAGACCAGCGGCAATTGCGTGCGCAATATCACGACCGACCAATGGGCGGGGGTCGCGCCGGGCGAGATCGAGGATCCGCGACTGTGGGCGGAACTGCTGCGCCAGCACCTGACGCTCCATCCGGAATTCTCGTTCCTGCCACGCAAGTTCAAGATCGCCCTGACCGCCTCTGCGCACGACCGCGCCGCGGTGCGGGTCCATGATATCGGCCTGCGCATGCACAGGAACGGAGCGGGCGAGACCGGTTTCGAGGTGATCGTGGGGGGTGGGCTCGGACGCACCCCGTTCATCGGCAAGACCATCAAGCCGTTCCTGCCCAAGCGCGACCTCCTCAGCTACGTCGAGGCGATCCTGCGCACCTACAATCAGTATGGCCGGCGCGACAATATCTACAAAGCTCGCATCAAGATCCTCGTACATGAACTCGGCGCGGAAAAATTCGGCCGCGAGGTGGAAGAGGAATGGCAATCGATCAAGGACGGCGCGCTTGCGCTCGATCCGGCCGTGGTCGCCGAGATCGCCGCGCGGTTTCGTTATCCCGACTATGAGCTCTTGGAGGACAATCCTCCCGAATTGAGCAAGGCGCGCGCCGAGGACAAGCGTTTCCGCCTCTGGCTGGACAACTCGGTCGCCAACCACAAGCTTCCGGGCCACGCCATCGTGACGCTCTCGCTCAAGCGGGAAGGAGAGCCGCCCGGGGACGCCACGGCGCAGCAAATGGATGCCATCGCCGACCTCGCCGATCGTTACAGTTTTGGCGAAATTCGCGTCGGCCATGAACAGAATCTTGCGCTGCCGCACGTCGCCCAGCGCGATCTTCCGGCGCTTTGGCGGGCGCTGGACGAGATCGGCGTTGCCACGCCCAACGTCAACCTGATCTCCGACATCATCGCTTGCCCGGGCCTCGACTATTGCAGCCTCGCCAATGCGCGCTCCATCCCGGTGGCGGAGGAGATCAGCCGCCGATTCAAGGATCTCGACCTGGCGCACAACCTCGGACGGCTGCACATCAACATTTCCGGCTGTATCAACGCCTGCGGCCATCATCACATCGGGCACATCGGCATCCTGGGCGTCGAGAAGAACGGCGAGGAGTATTACCAGGTGACCGTCGGCGGCCGCGCCGACGAGGGCGCCGAACTCGGCAAGATCCTGGGTCCGGCCGTGCCCTACGGCGAGATCGCGGATGTGGTCGAGGACATCGCGGCCGCCTACCTCGAACTGCGCGAGCGACCGGAAGAGCTTTTCGTCGATACCGTCAGGCGCCTCGGGGTCGAGCCGTTCAAGGAGCGCGTCTATGCCGCTCGTTAAGGCCGGACGCATCATCGAAGATCGTTTCGTGCGGGTGCTCGACGACGCGCCGGTGCCGGAAGGCGTTCCGGTCATGTTGCCGGCCGCGCGACTCCTCGCGGACGCGCGCGAGCTCGTTCTCCGCCAGGCGCCGACCGGCGTCATCTGGCCGAACGATCGCCGGATTGCCGAACTGGTTCCTTACCTCGACTGGATCGCGCTCGTGGCGCTGGTGTTTCCGACCTTCCGTGACGGCCGTGCGTACAGTCAGGCAAGGCTTCTGCGTGAGCGCCACGAGTTTCGCGGTGAGCTGCGCGCGACCGGTCAGGTCTTGCGCGATCAGCTCTTGTTTCTGCACCGCGCCGGCTTCGATGCCTTCGAGGTGACCAAGGACAAGGACACCGCCGCATTCGCCGAGGCGCTGCAGCGCTACAGCATCTTCTATCAGCCGACCGGAGACGGAAGGCCGAGCGCGCTGAGAGCGCGGCTTTCCCGCGGATCATCATCGACGGTTCCGGAGCGCCGGGAACTCGTCCGGTGACTTTCGTATTTCGACGATCCGTGTAACTCTGCCGCTATGTCGAATTCGGTTGCAGACCCCGGGCGATCGGCCGCCGCGAAACCGCTCGTCGAGTCGGAATGGCTCGCCGAGCGTCTGAGCGAGCCGGATCTGTTGGTGCTCGATATCCGCTCGGTAGTCGATGGCGGTGGCCGGCAAGCCTATGAGGCCGGACACATCCCGGGCGCGATCCATACCGACTATGTGAACGACGGATGGCGCGTCACCAAGGGAATGGCTTCGGGCCTGCTTCCTGATCCCGCCGCGCTCGCCGACCTGCTGAGCCGCATCGGGCTCACGCCACGGCGGCATGCCGTCATCGTCTCGGCCGGCACGACAGCCGGAGACTTCAGCGCGGCCGCTCGCGTCTATTGGACGCTCAAGATCGCCGGCCACGCCAAGACATCCATCCTCTCGGGCGGCATGCTGGCGTGGGGCCGCAATGCAACGCGGCCCATCGAAGCAGGGCCGGCGCCCGTCAATCCGCCGTCACCGCCCTATCCGATCAAGCTTGCCCCGGAGCTTCGCGCCGACGTCGGCGCCGTGGAACGCGCAATCGCCGATCAATCCGCGGTCCTGCTCGACAGCCGCGCCACGAACTTCTTCGAAGGCGGCGCGAAATCCCCGCAAGCCCTGCGGCCAGGGCGGCTTCCCGGCGCGGTGCAGCTCGATCATGTCATGGCCTTCGATCCCGCCGCGATGGCGTTGAAGCCCAGATCCGAGCTCGAAATGCTGTTCGCGGCCATCCCGGCAACGCCCGTGATCAACTACTGCAATACCGGCCACCAGGCGGCGACCAACTGGTTTGTCCTTTCCGAGGTGCTCGGGCGTCCCGGGGTGTCGCTCTACGACGGCTCTATGTCGGAATGGACGGAAGATCCGAATCGCCCGGTGGCTGCGGGGCCTGCCGAGCCGTCATCTGACGGCGGGACCAATCGTTAGCATCAGATCCGGTACCCAGCGCGGCGCACAGCGCCGCCTTGATTGGCGCGCATCGTCACGCCGTTCGTCGTCGCGCGGGCGAGCCGGCGCCGGTAGGTCGCTCAGCTCCAGACGCCCGCCGAGTACAGAATTGCGCCCACCAGAACCGCCAGCGCCATCGAGCCGACCATTCCGAGCCATTCCTTGTACGGTGCCGTGTCAGGCATCTCGATCTCGAAAGATTCGCGCATCACACCACCCCTTCGATTGACTTGTGCAGCCCCGTGACCGCGATCATTCGTGCGCGGGAAATTGGCGGCAATTGTGGAGTGTGTGCCGCAATCTCCCAGAAAGTCCTAGGGTGTAGCTTTCCGGCCACAGAACGGAATGCGAATGCGTTCGTCGTCAGGCTTCACATCGCTCGGCGGGGCGCGGTCTGCAGCAATTCGTCGACCTTATGCTTCCAGAATCTCGCCATGCCGGTGGTGCCGTGGCCGCGGGTGTCTTCGCTGCCGGGTATCAGGTACATGCGGCCGTTCTTGATCCGTTTGATTTCGCGCTCCAGGATTCCGAGTTCGGGGGGATTGCGCTCATCGTCGGCGGAATTGATCGCCAGCAGTGCGGCCTGCACGCGCTCCAGGCCGGGCGCCGGGTTGTAGTCGCGCGAAGCGTCCCACTGGTACAGGAAGTCGTTGGCATCGGCCTTGAACGGCGCCGCCAGCCGATCGTCGAGGAGTTTGTCGGCCTGCTCGCGCGTGGGCGCCAGCTTGTGATAGGCCTGTGTTCCGCCTGACGTCGCGATACCGAAGAATACATTGGCGGCCTGCAGCGAACGCGGTTGCGTGGCGTAGTCGCCATTGTTCCAGGCCGGATCGTTGCGGATGGCGTCGATCAGCATGCGCCGCATCATCCAGTTGCGGCCGGACATCTCGGTGGGCTGCGACGCCATGGGCACCAGCGCATCCATGACATCCGGATAGTTCACGCCCCAGATCCAGGTGTGCATGCCGCCCATCGAGTTGCCCAGCACGAGGCGCAGATGGCGGATACCCAGGCCTTCGGTCACCAGCTTGTATTGCGCCGCGACCATGTCGTCGTAATTGTATCTGGGAAACTTGGCGCGCAGGCCATCGGAAGGTTTGGACGATTTTCCGGTGCCGATGGCGTCCGGCAGGATGATGAAGTACTTGCTCGCGTCCAGTGGCTGGCCGGGGCCGAACAGTTCGCCTGCGAACGCCGGCGACAGCATGGCGGCGCCGGAACCGGTGGTGCCGTGCAGGATGAGCACGGGTTGTCCCGAAGGCGCACCGACGGTCGTGTAGTGCAGGCGCAGTTCCGGCATGACCTCGCCGGTGTGAAAGCGGAAATCGCGTGCGATCCAGTCACCTTCCTTCGGCGCCGGATAATCCGCGGCCGCAGCCGCGCGCGCGATCAGGCACAGACACACGATCGTCGTTGGCTTCAGCAACAAGCCCAGAGTTTTCATGTCGATCTCCGTGGTAGAGGCCGATGCAACAAGGAGGGTTGCAAGCGGGATATTTTGCTGGCGCGCTCCCGCACAATCTACCACGGCGGCGGAGCGCGGAAACTCCCGCGCGGCCGCGGCTGGCACCGCGGCCCGCGTGGGGGATGCCGTCGCAACTGATCACGACGCCTGCAAGCGCGTCGGCCCTTGACCTCCGGTCAAGGGCCTTTTTTCAGGCGGAGCGGCGCCGGCGCTCTCCGGCCTTGACGGTCCGGCCTACTGGCACCGCAGCAGATCGGTCAGCCGCTTGCTTGCCGACAGCTGTTCCATCTCGAGCACGGCCTCGATCAGCGCTGCCTGTTGCGTCTCGGTCATCGCGGCACCCGTGAGCTTGCGGAACTTGTCGATGATCTCGTCCGCCGTCGCGAACGACTGTTCGCTGCCACGCGGCGCCTCCCGGGTCTCGATCTCCAGCGAGCCGTCGCGGAATCGGACTTCGACCCGTACCTTGTGCCGGAAGGCCGAGCCCAGCGCGGTGATGGCGGGGTCGTGAACCACTTCGACCCTGCGCGACAGTTCGATGCGCGCGCGATCGGTGACTGCATCGGGCTCGAACTGACCGACGAAGACGTCGCCTTCGATCAGCAGGGTCGCAACACAGAACGGCAGGTTGAGTTGCGCCGAGGTCAAACCCTCGGGTCGGTACGGCCAGCCGACGTGATCGACCGTTACCTGCGAACCGTGGACCACGATCTTGTCGACCTCGGCCGGCGTGAACGGGCGCCGGCGCTGAATGTCGCGAATGGCGTCGAGCGTCGTATGATTGCTGCCGACGCAGGAATAGAACTTGAGCGAAATGCCCATGGTCTCGAACCTCTCGCCGAGCCCGCACTGAGCTGGTCGAGATCGAAGCGATCCTGCGAGCGCGAGAACGTCGTGCAAAAACCGCCATAGGGCGCCTCGAACACATCGACGATGCCGGTGAAGCCGTTGCGCGCGAGCAGTGCGCCGTAAAGCCCACTCTGCGACGCCCGTCCCGCATGCATGCGCTTGACCATGGCGCCGTATTGCGCCGCCATCAGACCGGCAGATTGGGTGCCTGCGATGCCGAGCGCATGGACCGTTTCCTCGGCGGAAAGTCCCAAACCGCGGGCGGCGCCGGCGGCCGCCGAGTAAACGCCCACGGTCGCGCCGGAGTGCCAGCCCTGTCCGATATGCTCCTGCCCCATGCACCGTCCGACGCGGGGGCCGATTTCGTAGCCCGCGACGGCGGCGGTGAGAAAGTCACGTCCGCTAAGGTCGGCATGGCTCTCCGCGACTGCGATCAGCGCGGGCAACGTGACGGCGCCCACGTGCAGCACGCCCTGGCGGTGAACGTCGTCGAGCTCGAACCCCTGCACCTGCGTGCCGTTGATCAGCGCGGCATGCGGAGAAGAGAGACGAAGTGGCGTGCCCCAGACCGACGTAGTGCGGGTCGCGTCCAAGCTTTCGAGCGTCGTCCGCAGGATGCGGCACCATTCGAGCTGCGCGCCGTAGATCGCGCAGCCGAGGGAATTGAGGATCAGCAGCTTGATGCGTTCGATCACCTCCACGGGAATCCGGTCATAGCTGAGCGTGGCGACGAATTCGGCGATGCTGCGGGTGTGCGCATTGTCTGCGCCGGAATGGTCGCTCATGAGAAGAGAAGCCTCGCGATGGATGGCGGAGTCACGATGGGCCGGTCGCTACGCATTGTGCTTCGATGTCAAGCTGCACGGATTGCGATCCAATCGAGGTCGGTTTCGCATTCCAGGTTCTGCAGGCGATCGAACATTTTGCCCATGTCGTCGGCGGTGCAATGGCGGGTCAGGAGCAGAAACTTCTCCCTGAGCTCGTCCCGGTCGAGCGGCTGCTCCGGTGTGCCCTTGAACCCGGTCACCGACCGCCTCAGCACGCGGCCATCCTTCAGCGTGACCGTGACGGTTGCGGCAAGAGGCGTCGGGCGGTCGTCGTCGATCGTAATGGCCACCCGCTCGCACAGCGACCGGATTCGCGGGTCGCGCAACGCCGTTTCGTCGAAGGAGCGCGGGTCGCGCGGGTCGCGGACATGGGCGAGCGCGACGCAGAACGGAATGCTGTATTGCGCCATCATGATGTCGGCGGGAGAGGTGATGTTGTTGACTCTCGCCATCTTGTCGTTGCCGGCGATGTGGATCGAGGCGACATCGGCGCCGTCATAGCCGTGCTCGGCCCGCAAATCCAGGATCGCCTGCACCGACGTGTGCGCGGTGATGTGGCAGGGAAAGCGCTTGAGCATGATCGAGCGCGTCGCGTAGCTGTCGCCGAGGCCGCGGGTGAGCTCGCCTGCATCATACGCGTCGCCGCAGAAGACGCGCAGGAACCCGAACTCGCCTTCGAGCACGCTCACCGGACCGGTGAAGCCGTCGGCCGCCAGGCTGGCGGCGAGCACGCCGCTTTCGGCCGCGCGGCCGAGATGGAGACGCTTGACCATGGCGCCGGTGCCCGAGCGGGCGAATTCCATCAGCCCGCAGGAGAGCGATCCCGCGACGCCGAGCGCGTTTTGCATCTGCTCGACGTCGAAGCCCATCAGTCGCCCGCAGGCAATCGCCGCCCCGAAAGGACCGGTCGTGCCCGGCGCGTGGAAGCCGCGGCCCTCGTTGCTGTGATGCGTCGCGCGCCCGATGCGGATCATGACCTCGGCGCCCGCAAGGAAGGCGGTGATCAGCTCGCGTCCGCCGATGCCGCGCTCCTGCGCCACCGCCAGGCCGGACGCGAGCAGGGTTGCGCCCGGATGCACGCCGGTGCTCGGCCAGGTGAGATTGTCCATCTCGAAGGCATGCGCGAGACAGCCGTTGGCCAAGGCGGCGGAGGGGGCATGCACCTGTGCCCCGCCGGGTCCGAGAATGCGGCTCTTGCCGCCGGCGCCGTTCTTCTCCGCAAAAGCCACAACGATCCGGCTCCAAGGCAGATCATAACCGTAGATGATCGTGGCGATCGTGTCCGTGATGCATTGTTTGGCGCGCTCGATCACGTCGGAGGGGAAATCCTCGTACCGACAGGACGCAGCGTAATCCGCGACTTGCACCGTCTCTTTCGCCATTTGCAAAACCTACCTGGGGGGCCGGCGGGAGTGGATCGCTGCTGCCGTCCGAGCTAGTGTCCCGATTCCGAAGTTCGCACCCCTGGCGGCATCCAACGGTGCGAACTTCGGAATCGAAGGGACACTAGCAACTTTATGATTTTAGTGCGGTCTTTGGATTTGAAGGTCCCAAACGAAGTCGCGGCGATAATAGTAGGAACTTCAAATCCCCCGCACTAGGATGGTCGAGCCCGCCGGTTGCTGAAGATGTTTGCGCCCGGCCAAGCCAATAACACCAGACTGGTTCCCGGCCCAAGGAGAAACGTCCGTGAAACGCTTCGCGCTCGCGTCGGCCCTTCTGTTGGGAATGCTGGCCTCCGCCTCGGCACAGGGGGTGCCGCCGGGATATCCTGCGGATTACCAGGCGATTATTTCGGCGGCCGAGCAGGAAGGCAGCGTCGCCGTCTATTCCGCGACCGATTCTGCCAGCGCCGATCTCTTGCTCAAGGATTTTCGCGCGCTCTATCCCAAGGTGCAGATCAGATATTACGATCTCAACTCGACCGAGATCTACAACCGCTATCTCAGCGAGACCGCGGCCAATGCCGAGACCGCCGACGTGCTGTGGAGCGGATCGATGGATCTTCAGCTCAAGCTGGTGGCCGACGGCCACGCGCTGACTTACCACTCTCCGGAATCGGCAAAGATGCCGAAATGGGCGGTGTACGAGGATCGCGCCTGGGGGACGACGTTCGAGCCGCTGGTGATGGCATACAACAAGCGGCTGTTTCCGGCGGACGCCGTCCCGGCCTCGCACGGCGATCTCCTGCGTCTTCTCAAGGAGCGCCCGCAGCTTCTCGCCGGCGGCAAGCTGACCTCGTACGACCCGGAGAAGAGCGGCTTCGGCTTTCTGCTCATGACGCAGGATGAGAAATATTTTCCGCAGTTCTGGGAGCTCGCCGCCGCCTTCGGACGCGGCACCGGGCGCTTCTATCCCTCCAGCGGCACCATGATCGAGCGGATCACGTCCGGTGAACATCTGCTCGGCTTCAATGTGATCGGATCCTACGTCGTGCTGCGGCAGAAAAAGGATGCCGACCTCGGCCTCGTTTATCCGAGCGACTATGTGCTGGTCATGTCGCGGGTGGCTTTCATCCCAAAGAACGCCAAGCGTCCGAATGCGGCCAAGCTGTTCATGGATTATTTGCTCTCCGCCCGTGCGCAAAAGCTCATGGCCAACCAATCGATGCTGTTCGCGCTGCGCGATGATGTCGAGGGGCCGTACTCCGCGGGTGCGCTGTCGAAGGAGCTCGGCAGCCGCCTCAAGCCGATCCCGGTCGACATGAGCCTGCTCGCCGCGCTGGCGCCGGCCAAGCGCCTCGCGATGATGCGCAAATGGCAGGAAACCGCGCGCGCGCAGTAACGTCGATGGTAGTCCCGCGCGTCGATCCGCGAGCATGATCTGGCTTCGCCTGCCGACGGTCGCGATCCTGGCGGCGGTGGTCCTGCTGCCGGTCGGGGTGGTTGTCTATCAGAGCGTTCTCGACGAACCATTTTTCTCGCCCGCGGCACGGCTGAGCCTCGCATCCTATGCGTTTGTTTTGAGCGAGCCGGACTTCACGCGCGCCTTTGTGACCTCGATCATCCTGGCCGCCGGAATGACCGCGATCGCCGTGCCGCTCGGCGGACTGCTCGCCTTTCTGGTCGTGCGCACCGACCTGCCGGCGAAGCGCGTGATCGAGCCCGCGCTGCTGGTGCCGATCGTGCTGTCGCCGATCGTCATCGCGTTCGGCTATGTGGTCGCCATCGGCCCGGTCGGCTTCGCATCGCTGGCGGTCAAGGATCTGATCGGCTTCGTTCCGTGGAATCTGTACTCGCTGACCAGCTTGATCATCATCGCGGGGCTCACCCATGTGCCGCACGTCTATCTGTTTTCATCGGCCTCGTTGCGCAAGCTCAACCTGGAACTGGAGGAGCAGGCACGCATCCTGGGCGCCGCGCCGTGGCGCGTCGCGCTGACCATCAGCTTGCCGCTGGTCGGGCCGGCGCTCGTCTACAGCGGTGTGCTGATCTTCTTCCTGGGATTCGAGTTGTTCGGATTGCCGCTCGTCATCGGTGATCCCGCCAACGTGCTGGTTCTGACCACCTATTTATTCAAGCTGACGAATATTCTGGGTACACCCTCGTATCAGCTCATGGCCGTGGTCGTGGTCGCGATCGCATTGGTGACGCTGCCGCTCGTCTACTTGCAGCGCCATCTGCTGCGGGTGGCGGAGCGCTACGTCACCGTGGGCGGCAGGGGCGGCCAGTCCGGGCCGCTACGCCTCGGCCGCTGGCGCTGGCTTGCGCTCGCCGGCATCGTCGTCTGGCTGACGATTGTCATCGGCCTTCCGCTTGCCGGCGTCATCCTGCGCGCCTTCGTCAGCCGCTGGGGCGAGGGCATCAATCCGTTCGACACGCTGACGCTGCAGAATTTTCGCGATCTCGCCGAACACCCGAACCTGCTCGGCAGCATCCTCAACACGTTTCTGCTGGCGACCGTGGGAGCGGCCGCCTCGGTTGCGGCCTATGGGCTGATCGCGCTCGTGACCCATCGCTGGCGCAGCCGCTTCGTTGCCATGGTCGACTACCTCGTGCTGTTGCCGAGGTCCCTGCCGGGGCTCGTCGCCGGGCTTGCGTTCCTCTGGGTCTTTCTGTTCGTGCCCATATCTCGGGGTCTTGCGCAGTTCGCTGGTCGGGATCTGGCTTGCCTACAGCGTCGTGTGGCTCGCGTTTGGACTGCGACTGATTTCGGCCTCGTTGTCGCAGATCGCGCCCGAGCTGGAAGAGGCCGCGCGGATCGCGGGGGCGGGACCGGCGCGGGTCGTGCGCGACGTGACGGTTCCGCTGATCCGGTTCGGGCTGGTGAGCTCCTGGCTCCTCTGCTTCATGATTTTCGTGCGCGAGTATTCCACCGGCGTCTATCTGCAGGGACCCGGCACCGAGGTGCTGGGCGCGCTCATCGTGTCGCTGTTCGGCGGCGGGTCGCTCGAGCTGGTGGCGGCGCTGTCGGTGGTGAACGTCGCTCTGGTCGCGGCCGGCCTGGTGCTCGCGCTGCGGCTCGGAGTCCGGATGTGATGCCTGCTTTAGTTTGCGAGCCGTAGCGCCGCATGCAGGAGTACGGCGGCGCCGGCTTGCAGATGCTCGGGCTTCGTATGTTCGCGTACATTATGGCTCAGCCCGCCGACGCTCGGTACGAAGATCATGCCGGCCGGGCAAAGCCGCGCCATCATTTGCGCATCGTGGCCGGCGCCGGACGGGAGCCGGCGGCAGGGGAGACTGAGCTGCCGTGCCGCGGCTTCGACCAGCGACACCATCTCGACGGGAAACGCGACTGGCTCGAACCGTGCGAGACTGCGTGTCGAGATTGCGACCTGCTCCTGCGTGGCCAGGCGATCGATAAAGTCGGCAAGTCGCTGCTCGGCCTCCTGCAGCCTTGCTTCGTCGGTGTTGCGCAGGTCGACGGTGAGGACCGCCCGCTCCGCGACCACGTTCACGAGATTGGGGTAAATCTCGATGCGCCCGACCGTGCCGCGCTGATGGCCGCCCATGTCTTGCGCGAGCCGGCGCACGAACAGTGCGATCTCGCTGGCGGCGTAGGCGGCGTCCCGCCGCATGTGCATCGGCGTCGTGCCGGCATGCGCTGACCTGCCCGTGATTGAAACTTCCGTCCATGCCAGCCCGGTAATGCCCTCGACCGCGCCGATGACAAGGCCTTCATCCTCCAGGATCGGGCCCTGCTCGATGTGCAATTCCAGATAGGCGTGCGGGGTGAGCCAGCCGGGCTTCGCGGCGCCCACATAGCCGATGCGGCGCAGCTCTTCGCCGACCGTCGCGCCGTCGATGCCGCGGATCGCGTAGGCGTCATCGAGCGCGAGTCCGCCGACATAGACCAGGCTGCCCATCGCATAGGGTGGAAAGCGCGAGCCCTCTTCATTGGTGAAAGCCACCAGCGCCAGCGGGCGGCGGGTGACGACGCCGGCATCGTTGAGCGCCTGGCAGGCTTCGAGGCCGGCGAGCACGCCATAGAGACCGTCATAGCGGCCGCCGGTGCCGACCGTGTCGACATGGGAGCCGAACATGACGGGCGCGCTGTCCTCGCGCCCGTCACGCACACCGATGATGTTGCCGATGGCGTCGATGGTGACGGTCAAGCCGAGCTCGCGCATCCATCGCACGAGCAGGTCGCGCCCGGCGCGGTCGTCGTCGGAAAGCGCGAGCCGGCAATTGCCGCCGCCGGCCAATGCTCCGATCCGATTGAATGTGTCAAGCCTGCCGAGCAGGCGATCGAGATCGATCCGAGGCGAAGCCGTCATTCCGCGCGTCCAAGCTCGATGAGAAAATGAGCTCAGCCCACCGCACCGGGCGCAAGCGCAGCACCGTCGGCGCGTGCGAACGAGAATGCCGGCGCCGGCGTTCGCAGGCAACAGGCGAAATGACCGCGTTCGATCACCACCGGATCGGGAACGGACGCCCGGCATGGCTCGATCGCGCGGCTGCAACGGGGCGCAAACGCGCAGCCTGGAGGCAGATTGGCGAGGTCAGGCGGCGAGCCGGGCCCCGCCAGCGCTGTCAGTCTTCGATCGCCAGCTTGGCGTCGCGGATGACTTTTTGCCACCGCTCGGTATCCCGGTGGATGTCTTGCGCGAATTGCTCCGGCGAACCCGAAATCGGTTCATAGAGGTTCGGCGTCAGAAATCTGTCGCGAAAGCCGCGATCCGCGAGGATGTGCTGGATCGCGTTGTTGATCTTGACGACGATGTCCCGTGGCGTTCCATTTGGCGCGAACAGACCGAACCAGACGAGCGCGGTAAAGCCCGGCAGGGTCTCGCCGACCGTGGGCAACTCGGGAAACTGGATCAGGCGCTCGCGGCTGCCGACGCCGAGCGCTCGCAGCTGGCCCGCCTTCCAAGGCTGCACGATCAGCCCCGTGCTGACGAACATCATCGGGATGTGGCCGGCGATCACGTCGGTGAGAGCGGGCGCGGCGCCCTTGTATTGCACGGCGTTGAGCTTCGCTCCGGTCATGGATTGCAGCAACTCCATGCTCAGATGCGGCCCCGAGCCGACACCCAGGCTGCCGTAATTGAGTTGGCCCGGGTTGTCCTTGGCCGCTGCGATCAGGTCCGCGACAGTCCGCACGGCGAGCGACGGATGCACGACCAGGGCCTGGCTGATACTGACGAGGCCGGTGACCGGGACGAAATCCTTTGCCGGATCGTAGGACAGCTTGCGATAGAGATAAGGATTGACGGTGAAGGTGTGTTCGGGGGTCAGCAGGAGCGTGTAGCCGTCGGGCGCAGACCTTGCGACCGCCGTCGTCCCGACCTGGTTGTTGGCGCCGCCCTTGTTCTCGACCAGGACCGGCTGACCCCATTCCTCGGTCAACCGCTGCGCCAAGGCTCGCGCGATCACGTCGGCCGCTCCCCCTGCCGCCAACGTTACGACGATCGTGACCGGTTTGGTCGGATAGGCCTGGGCATGCACCGGGGTTGCAAACAGCCCGATGCATGCGAGCGTTACGGCGGTGCGCAGTCCTTTCATCGAGTCGTCTCCCTTTGCCATCTCTTATTGTTGTGTGGTCGGCCTGCGGCGCGATCTTGTTTGTTGGCGCCGCCGCTTGCCTGTCCGCCGCGCGTCCTGGCGCTCCTGCGGTTGATCGGGAGGTTGCGGGGATCAACCGCGTCCGGCGGGCTCGAATCCCAGCGACAGCCAGGCCTCCCGTTGCGCGGGCGCGGTCAGCATTGCGATGAACCTGCCGGCCGCCTCGCGGTTGCTGCTCCCCGTCATGATTCCGGCGGCATAGGCGGTGGCGTTTTGAATCGGCGCCGGCAGCGGCCCCACGGCCTTGACGGCCTTCATCGGCACGATCTCGCTGAGGAAGGTCGATCCGATCTCCGCATCGCCCGCCGAAACCTTGTCGACCACCTCGTCGCCGTTGACGCACAGCAGCGCCTTTTTGCCGACCGCCTCGGCGATGCCGAGACGTCCGAGCAGGCCGACGAGGAAGATGCCGGACGTGCCGCCCGCCTCCGGGTTGGTGTAGGCGACCGAACGCGCCTTGAGCAACGTCTGCTTGAAGCTGTCTGGCGTCGATATGTCCGGCATGGGCGTGCCGGCGCGCACACAGATGCCGGTCAGCGTGCGGCCGAGATCGATGCAACTGCCCGCGACGAGCACGCCCGCTTGCTCCATCTGTGCGATTGCCGGCGCCGTGCCCATGACGATGTCTGCGGTCTCGCCATCCTTGAGCCGCTTCTGCACTCCGCCGATCGTGCCGAAGACGAATTCGACCTGGTCGCCGGTGTCGCGTGTGAACTTGGGAGCGAAGTCGGTGGCGACGTATTTTATCGCGCCGGCGGACAGAACCTTCAGATGGACGGCGGAACGTGCAGCGCTCGCGGCGGACGCCATCGGAAAATCCTCGCTCGGGGCCCTTCGCCGTCCATGCTATTGAACGCGGGCAATGGAAACTGCTTATGGCGTCATGGTCGCCGCTGTCAAACCTTGACCGACGAAAGAGACCGGACACTGCAATCGTGCGTCGAGACGACGCGGGGCGCACCTGGACGATTCCAGGTTGTACCGATTGGCGCCCCGCGCCGGCGTTCGGTTTGTGTATTTTGACGAACCGGGCTCACCTTGCTCGAATGGGTCAGCGGGGGCGCAACGAGGTCCATGAAAACCCGAACTGAACGGAGAGGCAGCGATGGCTCGCAGCAGCATCTATGTCGATGAGATCGCGCATCAGTCGCCCATCCCCAACGCGAGCCGTATCGGCAATATCATCGTCTCTGGTCTTATCCGGGGAGCGGATCCTTCCACCGCCAAGCTCGCGGCCACGCTCGAGCAGCAATGCGCGTTCATGTTCCTGCACATGCGGCAAGCCGTCGAGGCCGGCGGCGCCACCCTCCAGGACATCGTCAAGGTGACGGTTTGGATGAAGGAGCTTCAGCGCAAACCGGTCAACGATGAATGGGTGAAGATGTTTCCCGATCCGGCCTCGCGGCCGGCCCGCCAGATCATGGAGGTCCCGATGGAGGCGGGCGTGCTGGTGCAGTGCGATTTCATGGCGGTGATCGAATCGTGAAAATGAACTTTGGGATCACGCTTTCGAACCGCGGGGTGCTGGTCGGGCTTTGCAGCGCGCGCGATCTTCTCGTGCTGGCGGACGCGGTCGAGGGATGTGCCGCGATGGATTCGGTTTGGTGCGGAGACGCGCTGTTCGTGAACCGTCGCGTCGATGCATTGACGCTGCTCGCCGCCGTGGCCGGGCGGACCGAACGGGTGCTGCTGGGCCCCGCCTGCATGGGATCGTTCGCGCTGCGCAATCCCCTCGTCTTTGCCTATGAATGGGCCTCGCTCGATGTGCTGTCGAATGGCCGCACCCGCCTGGTCGCCTGCGCGGGCGGAGGGGCGGGTCCCCTGTGGGAGGCGGAGAGCGCCGCGATGAACGTTGTGCCGGGAGAGCGACGCAAGCGGATGATCGAGAACATCCATGTCCTTCGTCATCTCTGGACCAAGGACAACGCGCCGTTCGCCGGACAATTCACGAATTTTTCCAACGTGACGCTCGAACCGAAGCCGGTGCAGTCGCCGTGTCCGATCTGGCTGGCGACGAACGCCGAGCGGCTGTCGAAAGGACAAGCCGATTCCGGCGGGTCGGACGTGGCACTTACGCGCGTCGGCACGATCGCGGACGGGTGGATGACGCATTCGGTCAGCCCGCAAGGATTCCAGCGCTCCTGGGATTTCATTCTGCAGGCCGGCCGTGATCATGGCCGCGACATGTCTGACTTCGACAATGTTCTCTATCACCACATCAACGTGAATAACGACAAGGCCGCCGCGCTGGCCAATTCGAAGACGTTTCTCGATCTCTATTATTCCGCCGATTACAGCAAGGAGCGCCTGGAATCCTGGCTGACCTACGGTTCCCCCCGGGAGTGCATCGCGCACCTCAAACAATTCAAGGCGTCTGGTTGCCGGCGCATCACCTTTCGGATTTCGACCATGGGCGATCCAATGGAACAGTTCCGGCGCGTCGCCGAAGAGGTGCTGCCGTTCGTCAATTAGCGACGGAGCGACCGGATCGCGCCGCGGGACTGCCATCCTGACGGGCCACGGCGAACGCCAGCGATCCTGCTGTCATCGCCGTCCCGCACGGAACGTCGGATCGCGTTCCCGGTTGATATGGAAAAGTCGAAATCCGCATCCGCGGGTTTCGCCATCGCAATCGGGAGAAAACGCCATGAAAACAATCACATTGCTGCTGGGAGCTGGCGCTCTCGCGGCACTATCCGCGGGCACAGCCGCCGCGGGACCCTGCACGGCAGAGATCGACAATGTCACCAAGCTGCTCGCCTCCAAGGATGCCGGCGCAGGACCGACCGCGGGCGGAGCGAGCGCGACCACGGGTCAGCATCCGCCGAGCGCGACCATGGGTGCGGCCAATTCGAGCACGGCGGCATCGTCTGCAGCGGCGCAATCGGGGCAACCGCAGCATCCGCCCACGGCGGCAATGAACCAGGCAACGCAGAGCGGTGGCCCGCCTGCGCAAGCGGGCGCCGGCGCACGCGAGCAGCATCCCCCGACCGCGGCCATGGGGCAGGCGACGCAGGGCGGCGCTGCTTCGCCGCAGGACGCGGCGAGTCAGAGCCGCGGCGGCTCCACGGCGGCGCAGCAGGCGCAAGGTGCGCGCCGGCCGGCGGCCGAGAACCTTGCCTCGATCCAGGCCGCACTGAGCGAAGCACGCGGGCTAGATCAGGCCGGGAAGGAATCCGAGTGCATGGACGCCATCCAACGGGCGAAACGGCTCGCCGGTTGATCGACACGCGTGCTGGCAGCTCCGGCGCCGAATTCGGACGCTCTTGCACCCTTCGAGACGGCCCGTGCAAGTCGGCTGTAGCCGACTTGCGCGGGTGTCGGGTGTGGGCCGACACCCTAACGCAAAGGAGGTCCATGCTTCAGGATGATTTTGGACGCGACCTCCGCGTAAACCCCATGGCCGAACTCGGAGGGGTGGCAGTCGGTAGGAGTTGAGCACATTCTCAATGCGTCTTCACGGGAAAGAGAAATAAAATCGGTGGTGTTGTAAATCTCGGCACCCGTCACGTTACGCAAGCTGTCCAGCAGCTTGCGGCCACGGTTGTCGAGATCGAACTCCCGCCCCTCGCTGATCGATTTCCCCAAAGCCAGATGGACAAAGACATACGGTACGCCGGAATCGACCACACCCGCGACGTCAGCCATGAATTTCGGATCACTGCGGTAATCGTCGTACGTCACCTGTGGATTTGTTGATGGCAAGAGGGTGCGCCACTGCGATCGGAACGCGTTCCGGTAGCGGACGAGATCATACACGTACGACGCCTTAAGATCGAAGAGGTTGGCCTGAGGAGTGCCGTTCTTGATGACAATGTCCCGATGCTTCGTGATGATCTTGTGCAGCACCGGATCATTTCTCTGTTCATCCGGCGATTTTTTCAGCTGTTGCTCGCACCACTCGGGAGTGGCGGAGGCCAGAACGATCATTGAGTCCGCCGCGTTTTCGGGATCTGGGCTTGGAGAGTTCTCAAGGGAAGAATAGAGCCGCACGTCGTCACCGGTGCCGACCATCGTGCGCCAGTATCGTGCTCGTTCCAGGGCGGGACCGTTGAAGGCGAAAAGAATGAGCGATGGGCGCAGTTCTTTCAGTTTGCCGTTCGCAAGCGCAATCATTTGCGGCACGCCATATCCGTCCCGCGCCATATTCAAAACGCGAACGGTTTTTCCGAGCTCGCGCTCGAGCTTCTCACCCAACATCTTGGTCCAGGCCGGCCCGGTCAGGTAAGCGCCTGCGAAAGAATCCCCGAAAACCACAATTCTGATTTCGGCTTCCTCAAAGTCCGGAACCGGCGGACCCAGGTTGCCCTGCTCATTGGCAACGGCAAATTCCCCGCAGGCGGTGACCAAGCCGTCCTTCAAACTCGTGCTGTGTGGTCTGATCGCGGGTACATAGCCGTACCCGTAGTCCGGATCGTATTGCCAGATGGATGTGTTCCAAACGGAGAACGCAGCGGCGTCGATCTGTGTCGTCCGGAAGTAGTCGCGGTATTTGAAGAACAGGTAGAGGCGATATCCGCCCTCGACGGCTATCGCGATCGCAGCCACGGTGATAAGAAGGCGAAAGACGCTCCGGATCCGATGCATGGTCGAGTTTCGACCTAGAAGTTGCGGTACAAGAAGGGCGCGATTGCGCTTCCCTCTGTCAAGAGCGCCAATCCGACCAGAATGATGAGCACTATTCCGAGGGGAATGATGAACCGCTTCATTTCGGCGCCGAGCAGTCTCACACGGGATGTTGTCACGATTGACTTAGCAGCAAATGCCTCGTTGACGCCAGGCAAAATAGTCATTCCCGCGTCATCGGCGATACCTTCTCCACCGGACGGCCCGGTCGTTTGAATATACCGGGACCGGTTGCTGATCAACATGGCATGCAAGAGGCTTGTGAAGGCTGGTCTCGACCGTGAGCGCCCTCCAGCACAACACGTCTGAACGCATCGACTCGCTCGACCTGTTGCGCGGGATGGCGGCGTTTGCCGTCATGGTTCCGCACTTCTTCATGTATTACCTCGGAGATGCAGCCACGACCGCCGAGATTGTCTCGGTTACGGCAGTGGAGGTCTTCTTTGTCCTGAGCGGCTTCGTCCTCGGTCCGCAGATTGTGCTGTGCGCGGAGCGGAGGGATTGGCTGACGGTGCGTACGTTCCTGGTGCGACGCTGGATGAGGACCATTCCGTCCTATCTGGTCGCCTTGCTGGCTATTTCGGTGATCTTCGGCGAGCTCGGTTCTGGCGATTTCTTCCGCTATGCGGCCTACGTGCAGAATTTATCCTCGCAATACAACGTGCGGGACTATTTCCCGGTGGCGTGGAGCTTGTCGGTCGAGGAGTGGTACTACGTGGCTTTTCCACCGTTCCTGCTGCTGTATGTCAAGCTCACCAAAGGCACGGGAGAATGGTTCCAGTACGCCTGCGCGACGGTGCTCCTTATCACCTGCATCAGCCTGCTCCGATTTGTCTACGCGGATACGGCAGATTGGGGTGCGCAGGTGCGTCGGGTCGTGGTGTTCAGGATCGACTCGATTGCTTACGGCTTCCTGCTCTATCTGGTGCTTCAGCGCGTGAGGTTCGAATGGAGTCTGCGCCTGGGCACTCTTGCGTTTCTGATACTCGCTGCAGCCACGGTTGTTCTGATCAAGGTCAACGACGAGATGCTCACGAACGACGCGGTGTGGCTCAGACATATCCATCCGTTTGCGTCAGCCGCGTTCGGAGTGTCGACGCTGGTGTTTTTTCTTTCATTGAATTCGTTGTTCCAGGGCCCCGGGAGGAGAGCGGTTTGCTCGTATCTGGGCCGAATTTCCTACCCGATGTATCTGTTCCACCTTGCCGTGTTGTACGGTCTTGCGCGGGTTCTCCCGCAAGACAATGCCGCCTGGCACTTCCTTCTCTATGTGGCGACGGTGATGCTGGTCAGCACGGCGTTCTATCACGGCTTCGAAAAACCCATTCTTGCCATGCGACCGCGCTACCCGCACCTGGCAGCGACCGGTGTCGCGCCGATCCACGATCCCGAACGGGCCCCGGGATTGCGATAGCAAGTCCCGCTGCGCGGGATCATTGCGTATTTGGCAATCCCAAACTCTTGTTATCGAGCCCATCGCGAATTCGACATTTGTTGTCGGCAAAGAGCCCGAAGTGAAATTCGATCCGGGCGTCGACTGTCCCGTCGAACGACAACAGGGTCTGGAAAAGATTGGCGCGGCTTAGGCGTGCAGCAGCGCCGTTGACGACGACGAGGCAATGGGAGAACTGGATCGGGACGAGGATGTGGGCCGGTCCGTCGCTTGCCGCCTGGATTCGGACACCGTCGCGCTCGATGGTCATGACCACGTTGCGTGCCTGGGCGGTCGTCGACGGGATATCATCCGGAACGACCGCGACCTGATCGAGACGGCTCTTGTTTTCTCGCATCTGTTTCACGATGGCGTCTGCCGTGGCCGCTTTCACGAAACGCGTGGGACTGTAGGTCCCCAGGTTGACATTTTCCAACTCGAATAAATTGACGCCAAGCGCGCCTCGAACCGCGAGAGACCTTCGCAGAATCGCTGGTTTGTCGACCGTTTCCGCATCGGTGAGAATGAATTGCACGCCGAGCGCGCGCAATATGTCCGTATCGATCGCGAACGCGCGCAAATAATTGGTGTGGGCCTCAAGTCCCGCCGGGCGCGAGCAGCCGCGCAGCAAAGGCATGGGCTTGAACCGACGTCCACTCGCCGTATTCTTCGAAGGTCGGAATGTTCGCCCGCCACAAATCGGCATCACTGAATGTTTCCCCGTAATGCGCGCGAAAATATCCGACGGCGTTGATGTACCGGTTGCTGAGGCCGAGACCCTCGCGCGAGCCCGGCCAAATCGTTCCATCCTTGTCCATCCAAATCGTGCTCGCGTAACCGCGAAAGGGTCTGCCCACTTCGATCGACGCATTGTCACGCAAATAGTCGCGTAGCGACGTGTCACGCGCGGTCGGAACGTCTTGGCGAATGCCGAGGGACAAATGAATCGCGGCCAGAATTGGAAATGCCGACAAGACAATGATCGATTGAAACGCGATTTTCCTGCTCCAATAGGCCCGGATTATTTCGACGGCGAGAAGCACCGCGCCGAACGCCACGACACCCAGGATCACCTGGGGAGCGCGATAACGGCCGACATCGTATGGATGGGCAAGCATCTCGACGGTGGCCACGGCGAGCAGGGCGGCAAGCGCGGCCGCGGCGACCAGGCTTGCCAGTCGCCGGTTGCCGGACACACCGGCATGCGCAGACATATTGAGTTTGGTGAGGCGGAACAGCTCAGCGAAGGGAACAACCGCAAAAATGCAAATGAGCGACCAGGATGACAGAATGAGAAAATGGCTGGAGAGGACGCTCACCGGCCCAAGCCACCCGCCCTGAAATGCGTAAGCATAGAGGTGCGCGAGACCGATGTAAGCGATCAAGGCGCAGCCAGCGGCTCGGATGTCGCCGTCACGTGTGACGATGGCCACGGCCGCCCCCGCAAGCGCGGTGATCTCCAGCCATGCCCCCCTTTGCGGCATGCACAAGAGCAGGCGTGGATCGGAGCAGAGCGGATGAGTCAAAATCAATCGCAGCCAGGCCTCGGGGGACAGAAGATGGTCCCAGGCAATGGGAGAGCCGGGTGTGCGGCCGGCGGTGGCGATGGTGCCGAGATAGTAATCGAGGAGACGTGATCCGAAAAAAAAGCCCAGACACAGAAGCAGCGCCGCCGTCTTCCAAGCCAGTTCGGCGCGCGGCGGTCGCCGCGCCAGGATGACTGCGACGGAAATCGCGATATAGGCAGGCGTAGCAAAAATGAAGGTGAACGGGGCCGAGAGGAGCCCGGAAATGAACAAGGCCAAGAAGCCGACGGACAGCGCAACATTGCCACGCCAGTCGCGGACACGACCGCACAAGAGAAAGAGCGCCGTTGCGGCATTCAGTACCGCCTGCAAGTGCGCATAATAGGGAGCGAGCGAGAACCAGCCGTAGATTCGGAAGACCTCGGAGAATGGAGGAAACAACAGATAGAGATAAAGCTGCGCGGCCGCCGTGGCCATCAACCAGGAAAATCCGATGACGCGCGCCAGCAGTACAATGCTGACCGCCAACTCGGCGGCATAAATGGCGTAGGAGGCGATACTCCTGGCGTTGTCGTCGAGCGGTAGCGCGAGGGCCAGCGCTCCCGGATTGAGCCAGGGCAGGTTGGGAGAATACATCGAGCCCATCCCGGCCAACATGCTGTAGGGGCTGAGATCGAAGATCTTCCCGAAATGGAGAATAGCCTCGACGTTCCATTTCGCCCATTCGCCGTCCATCGGCGTGTAGAGGGCGAGCGGCACGCGAGTCATGCCGATGAGCATCAGAGCGGCGAGAACCCCCCAAGACAGAAGGTAAGGCAAGGCACGACCGAGCATCGTCATCGGCCCGCATCCGTCTTGGAGCGCCGCGAGGGGCGCGATCGATGAGCCTGGTGCGGCATGCGGCGTCGGCTTATCCGGCCCCCCATGGACCGTCAACTCGAACCCTATAATATGCCCGGGATGGTTGGAAATTGAACAGCGCGCACAGGGGCCATTGCTATGGAAACGCGTGATGAAGCAACGTCACCGGCCGCCGACATGCGTCTCGGACCGATCGGTCAGTTCGCAGTCAAGACCGTGATCATTGCCGCCGCCATTGTCGTATCCGCATGGATCATGCTCGACATCCTGGACGATTTCGCCGACCGGCGCATGCAACAGATCGAACGCTCGCTGCGGTCCGCCACGTCGCTCGGGGGCCGGCAATTCTGGGCCAAGCTCGAGAACCAGCTCGATCAGCTCGCCGATCCGAAGTCGGACCTGCCGCCCGAAAAGAAAGCGAAGATCCTGGCGCAGATCAAGGTGGTCGCAGACCGCTGGCGGCCGCTCCTGCTCGAAGCGGCCGCGGCCGTCGAGGGAGATGCGCCCAAGCCGCAAAAATGATGCGGACACGGCTGCGCCTCAGCCGCAATCCCATTCGCTTGCAATGACGAACACGCGCCCGGGCAGAGCGTTTCCGCGCGGGTTCACCAGCACGCCGCTCAGAAATATGCCCTCCTGCCTGGTCTCGATCAGCGACCAGGACGTGCCGATAAACGACGGCGGCGCCCAATTGGGATCGACGTCGTTCACGTTCTTTGTCCGCAGGATTTTCGCGGCGTTGGTCTTCGGCGCGCAGCTCTGCTCCGCCCGCGCGGCGAGCGAGGATGTCATCAAGGATGCGCATACCAAGAGTGGGAGTGACCAGGCGACTGTGCGCATGATGCGTTCCCGATTTGCTCGTTTGGTGGAACGTTCCATCGGGGCCAGCGCTGTCATATGTATCTCTTATGGGCTTCCTAGAATGGGCACGCGGCTTCCGGCTAGACCATGACGGAAGCTGTGTGGTCCTCGGCGGTTGTGGCCAACCGGCCGGGGGCCACTTTTAATTCCGCAAGGGAGGCGGCTGTGATCCGAACGTTGGCAATCGGAACTATCCTACTCTTGGCCGACGTCGGCGCATACGCGCAGCAGCCCGGGATCCAACGCAAGTCCTTACTGACAGAAGATGGGCCGCCCGGTTTCCAGACCATCGTGAACACATTGGAATTTGCGCCCGGGGCGCGCGAACTCAGACACACCCATCCCGGTCCTCTGGTCGGATATGTTTTGGAAGGAACGCTGGTGCTTGAACACGAAGGGCGCCCCACAGCCACTTACAGGGCAGGCGAGGCATTCTATGTTGAAGCCGGCAAAATTCATTTTGGCATCAATTCCAGCGACGCACCGGTCAAGTTCATCGCGACCCTCATCGTAGAAAAGGGGAAGCCTTCCTCGACCCCGGTTCCCCAGCAGTAGGGCCGCCTCGGTCAGCGGCCTCCATTCTCGGGGATCGTAAAAATGCACAGTGAGGGGATTCCGCTTTCAGCCGGCCCCAAAACCAGTAGAGATTGAGACCCCCCTAGGCACGAGCGCCGCCTGTCAGTAAGTAATTCTCACAGACCTGATGTGACGGCATGCGATCAAGTCGCACATGGTCGCAGGAACAAGGTGACGTAGCGCGTGCTTCGTATCGCCCGTCCGGTCGGAACTCTCATTTTCCTGTTGGCCTGGCTCGTGCCATGGCGTCCGGCATTCCGCACCCGAGCCAAACAATCGAAGCTGCCCTTCTTTGTGAGTCGGCGCGATATTATCGGTCGTCACATTGCCAAATACGGGACCCACGAGCCGCTGCTGACGCAGTGGATATCCGATCACCTGGCCGGCTCGTCGCGGGGCATCTTCGTCGATGTCGGCGCCAATCTCGGGTGGTATGCAGTGCATGCTGCCAAGCACAAAGCCGTGGAGACCGTGGTCGCCTTCGAGCCCGACCTGTTCAATGCGTGGCTGCTCGGTCGCAACCTGTCGCTGAATTGCATCGACAACGTCGTAGTGAGCACGTGCGCCGTGGGCGCGCGACGCGGCTTGGTTCGCTTGCACCGCTACAAGGACTCCAATCGCGGCCGCCACTCCGTCTTGGCCGACTACGGACGCGGGTCGCAAATTGTCCCTGTTACCGACCTCGATACGGAGCTGGAGAGTCTCGGTCTGGCCGACCGCCCTGTCCTGATCGTGAAGATCGACGTGGAGGGCTATGAGCCAGAGGTGGTAACCGGTGCGAAACGGACGCTGGCCCGGGCCGATGTAGTGATCGTCGAACACTCGCCTGGTTTGAGCGAGGCAGGCGGTTTGTCATATGAGAGCATGCTTGATCAATTGTATGCCGCCGGTTTGACCCCCTACAGTCTCGGGGCGAACGAGTGGACCGAGGAGAGTCCAGTCGGCAGCCGCCCCTTCGAAGGCCAAATGGACGTGATCTGGATCAGGTCCGGCAAGGAGACGGCTTTGTTGGGTAGCGGTGAAGTGAAGCTGACGCGCCTTCCTGACAAGGCCGCGCTGGTGCGCCTCGCAGAGGTTTGGAAGCATTTGCAGGAGAAGGCTGCCAAAGCAGCTAAGGCGCCTCGCAGTCGCTAGCCTTTGAGCTGCGTGACAACGCGCATAACGCCGCAATTCAAATCTTGGGTCGGGAACGGCGGCGCCGGGGCGCGCCGGGTTCCTCTCCCTCGCAGCGCGCCCGACGTTTCGTGCGTTGGGCAATGGGGGCGGCACTGTAGTAAGCTTTCGCCAGCCGCTGCTTCGGGCGCTCAAGTCGGCCCATGACGATTCTCGGATTGGTGCTGCCGGTAAGGATTGAACTTACGACCTCTTCGCAGGGATGAGGGCAGTTATCCTTTAGGGGAACTGGAGGTCGATCTCTCCCATGCCGGAACGGCTTGCCGAGCTCTTGCAGGAGTGGGCCCTGGCGGCCGGCGTGCCTATTCCATTCGCGGTTGCGTTTGTCGGCATCGCGGCCGCGATTTTGCTCGCTGTGGGTTGGTCCTGTCGTGGGGTGCTTAGAAAGCGCGCTGATCCCCGGCGGTCGGATCATCGGGACAGATCGGGGCGGGCGACCGCGGAGGAAGAAAATACAGATGCGCTGGACCGAATGGTCGCCTTAACAATCGGCTCAAGATGGGCGCCATTGAGCGAGGCTGAGATCGCTGCTCTCAGCACCCGGCTCGCTGACATTCCAAAAATTCGCGTTCAGATCATGTACGAAAATGCGTTGGGGAAAGAGTTGGCCCAAAGCTTTTATGAGGCTTTCAAACTGGCGGAATGGGGTGGTGCCGCACTCGGCATCGGAAGCGGTTTGGGGCACGGTGTCACCATTGGACAAGGTTCTGGTACAGCCACCATCGCGCTGAAGAGCGCGATCGAAGCGACGACGCAGCTGAAAGTCGCAATCGTCAGACCCGATCAACCGCAATGGCCTGGGGTCGTTTTTTTGGCCGTTGGCGTCAATCCAAGCTGAACCACGAGCATTCTTGCTTGGCGCAGCTGGCTGTATGGAAGCGCTCGGCTTGGGTTTTTCCTGGTGCTGCCGGTAAGGATTGAACTTACGACCTCTCCCTTACCAAGGGAGTGCTCGCCATTGATTACATTAAGGTTTTAGCGATTTTCCTCATTTTCCACGGATTTTCCCAACTGGCAGCATAATCGCTTTACGGGCTTCCTCGCTCACTTCGACGTGCTCGTAACGGTCAGCGGATTTGCGGTCCTTCCATGCCCCGGTCGCGACCAAACCCTTCGTGTCTAGTCCTGCGTACCGTCGCATCCATGTCGCGTAGGTGTGCCGGAAGATGTGGAACGCGGTGCGCTCCGGGAGGTCTACTTCTGCTTTGATCGTCACCATCCGTAACAGTGAATACAGGTGACCGGACTTGCCCAATCGAAACAAACGTGCGGCTCGATTGGGGAGATTGGCTAACGCGGCCACGACGACGGGTGGAAGAAAGACAGGTCTAGGCTCACCGTTTTTCGTGTCAGGGACGTAGGCAAAACCATCGGTCAACCTCACATCGTTCCACATTAACGACAGCGCCTCACTCAGCCTCATGCCCGTGTAACAAAGGACGATCAGGAGCGTGGCGAACTCTGGGTCGAGTTTCTTCGCTTCCGCGAAGATGGCCTCCGCTTGTTCCGGCCAGAGCCATACGGTGGCTTTGTTTCCCCCCGAGCCTTTAGGGCGTCGGAGATTGATGGCATATCCCGCATGACGGAGCACAGCAGAACAAGGAGTGTAGACGGAGCGGTTCCGAGTTGCAGGGCCACTGTGCGGATAAATCGATACCGCAGCGCCATCAATCTCCTGTTGGCCAATGCTTCCAAGGGGCTTGTTACCAAAATGCTCCAGTAGCTTTTTGAGGTAGGTCCTTTCCCCACCCGCCTTCATGTAGGCCGCTGCTGCCCCGGCGAAGGTTTGCTCACCGGGTTCGGTAAGCTCACCACGTTCGATCTGCCGCTCGATTCCCTTGAGGACTTTCGCGGCAAGGGTTCGGTTGCCAGTCTTAGAGCTTCGGTCAACGTATCGTCCGAGGTACGTGCCCCGGATCGCCCAGTTCGGGCTTTTACCCTTGCGCGGCGGGACGAGTTTGAGGGGCATAAGGTCAACCTCGAAATGATTGTTTGAAATTGTTGGAGCGTGAATAAACGACTGCGTCCAACCATAACACATTCGGTTGGATTATCCCGTAACCAGATTTGCAGCCAACGTTTGCTTTTGCCTAGCTTAGAGCCGATCCGAGAAGTTATTGAGTCTCGTAATCACCGGATGTCATTCCTTAGCGGGCGCGTGATTCGCGATGGGAGCGCCCGATGTGGAAGCCCGAACACCGCCAAGCTGCGGACCGTAGTTGCCTTCGTTACCCGAGCGATCTGACCGATGCCGAATGGGCAATTGTGGAGCCCATGATCCCGCCTGCCCGACATGGCGGGCGCAAACGCTCGGTGAACGTGCGCGAGGTGCTGAACGGGATCTTCTATGTCCTGTGGACCGGTTGCCAATGGAAGGCGTTGCCAAAGGACCTGCCCCCGAAGAGCACAGTGCACGACTATCTAGAACTGTGGAATTGGGACGGCACATTGGAGCGCATTCATCATGCACTCTATGTCGCGGTGCGCGAGCAGGAAGGACGTGAAGCGAGTCCGACGGTGGCGATCATCGATTCGCAGACCGCAAAGGGTGCTCAAAAAGGGGGTCTTGGCTCGATCCTTCAGGCTACGACGCGGGCAAGAAGATCAAAGGTCGCAAGCGGCACATCCTGGTCGACACGTTGGGTCTGTTGTTAAGCGTTGTCGTTCATCCCGCCAATGTTCAGGATCGTGATGGAGCCTTCCATCTGCTGCGCCGGGCGCGACGACTGTTCCCATTCATCACGCGCATCTTTGCTGATGGTGGATATAACGGAGAGAAGATGGCGCTCGTCGTCTGGCGCACCGGGGCGTGGAAGCTAGAAATTGTGAAGCGATCCAATGCCGTTGGCTTCGAGGTCTTGCCCAAGCGATGGATTGTCGAAAGGACGTTCGCCTGGATCAGTCGCAATCGCCGTTTGGCTCGCGATTTCGAACGCTACGCCACAACTGTCGTCGCCTTCGTCCGCCTCGCCATGATCCGCATCATGCTCAGGCGGCTCGCTGCAAACGCCTCGTCATGAATCCAAACTTCTCGGATGGGCTCTTCCCATCCAAATCTAAAAGTTACTCAAAATCTACTATATAATTCTCATTTTATACTCTGCGAATGCATTGCATGTCAATAAAATTCGATCCCAACAGCAACTATTGGATCACCAACCAACACACTATGAGTTGATAGGATTGCCCCCCGCTACCTCCTGACTAATCCTCGCCAATGATATCCTACGCGCTTGCTCTGACTGGTGGTGGGCCGAATGCAACTCGCTCGACTGAAACGGCGCGAGTTCATCAGACTTCTTTGGGGGGTGGGGGCGGCGTGGCCGTCACCCATTGACGCAACTACAGAGTGAGCCGCATCCCATGCCGTTGTGACTGCTCCAATGATGGTGAGGTGGCCCACCCATGTCAGGGTTTGTCCACCATCCGTGCCGACATTGCGTTCCCATCGCCCATCATAGATTTCTCGGAGAGCAGCGAGGACTTGAGCTCGGATGTTGCGGTCGGCAGATAGATCGCAGACAGGCATGGAGATACACCAGACATTTGCTTCGTCATTTTCGCCGTTTGTGTAAAGAGCATATCGGTGAACAGGCTGACGACGAATGGGAGGTGGAAGTCGTGGTCTCCCAAAAGCTCTTGAATGTCTGGGGGCAAAAATTCAAAAGGAGGGAGCAGGTCACAGTAAACATTTCGTCCCATTCTATCTGCCGACCGCAACATCCGAGCTCAAGTCCTCGCTGCTCTCCGAGAAATCTATGATGGGCGATGGGAACGCAATGTCGGCACGGATGGTGGACAAACCCTGACATGGGTGGGCCACCTCACCATCATTGGAGCAGTCACAACGGCATGGGATGCGGCTCACTCTGTAGTTGCGTCAATGGGTGATCGTTTCGTTAGCATTCGCGTCAATTCCAAATCGCAAATTACAAGAAAATCATCTGGAATGAAGTTTATTCGCAACACCGGCGCCGAAAAACAAATGCGGGACGAATTAGCAAACGCCGTGGGAGGTGTTGTTGCCGGGATGAATACCGCCGATGTGGCCTTATCAGACGATGAAAATGAGCAATTGCTGAATGCCGCTAACATCGTGACCATGGCACGGACCGCAGTTGAACGGGACTATCGTGGTGAAGTGATTGATTGCCATGCCCCCGAAATGCCGACACGTTTTCTCAAACAGCTTGCCCAAATCATACGCGGAGGAATTGCCATTGGGATGACGCGCAAACAAGCAATGAAACTGGCAATCCGGTGTGCCCGTGACTCAATTCCCCCGCTACGGTTGGAGATTCTACTTGATATTGCGACCCATCCGCTTGCCCAAACCGGGCATGTGCGCAAACGGATCAGCAAACCTTGGAGCACAATCAAGCGGGAACTAGAGGCTCTCCATATGTTGGGTATGCTGCGCTGTGATGAAGAAGAAACAACAACCAAAACGTTTCAAGAAAAAAATTATTTTTCGTTATAGCCTTGCAGCCGATTTTGACCGAACCACATTGCTAGCCATGGTGGGCGCACACCATCACCAGATATGTGAGTAGAGGGAGATATGGGAGAATATAAAGGGGTGTGTATCCTTACTCACATTTCCGGTGATGCCCACTTCTATGGTTTGGGCGAAGAAGCCTCAAGGCTGGGTTTCACTTTGAAGAGATAGGTTTGAGGAAAAAGAATTCTAGTATGTTACGGCACGTTTATATTGACATAGCCTGCCGCCATAAGGTAAATATATATAGTGCTAATTTTCATGAGAATCTTATATTTGCAATAAGGAGACTCAATTTATGACAAATGTTTACTGTGACCTGCTCCCTCCTTTTAAAATCTTTGCCCCCAGACATTCAAGAGCTTTTGGGAGACCACGACGGATATGACTTCTTCCGGGTTATGCCGCTAGTCGAAGCAATGGATAAGCCCGGCCGTTTAACTTGCAAAGGCTTCGAGTATAACGTTGACCTGCGACGTATCACAAGAAAGATGGTAGGGGCGGTGCCCGAAGAAGATCGCAGACAGGCATGGAGATACACCAGACATTTGCTTCGTCATTTTCGCCGTTTGTGTAAAGAGCATATCGGTGAACAGGCTGACGACGAATGGGAGGTGGAAGCCATCGCCCAAACGTAACATAATTGAATAACTGTGAGAAGGAGGTAGGGTTCACCCTATCTCCGTTTTATCATTTCCTCGAAAGGAGAAGCAAAATGACAGTGATTACGACGACGCTATATTACGACGGGTTTGGATATGATGATGATGATTTTATCGGCCGCGCCCTTACTAAAGGATGAATATGATAATATCACGGCTGACGAAATAAGAGACGCCGCCAACCATTCAATTTATTTGGAGGAACTTGGTATTGGTGAAAAGCGCAAAGATTTGCGTCCTTCACCCGAAGCGGAGCGTATTGCTAAGGCTATGTCAGTCGAACAATGGAAGGAAACACTCCAACGGTATAATGCTGTGGTGGTGCGTTGCCGTGAACTTCACGAAATTAACGTCTTTTCGGTATTCACCAAAGGCCCACGAAAGGGTCAGACGAACTGGAAGAAAGAGCCTGAGGTTTATATGGACCGATGGTATCGTGTTGAGTTTCTCGGTGAGCATGGTGCCGTTGGGATCGAAGGGAAGGTTTTTCTACACGAGGACGGAACGTTCTCCGTATTAGAGAAAGTCGCCGCTTGAGATGGGCCGATATGATCCAGCCGAGACCACGATCAGGGAGCTACAAGCGGCTGGTATAGAACCAACTGAGGTCAAGGTGAGCGGGAAGGGCCATTTCAAGATTATTTTAATTTTTGCGGCAAATCCCGTTTCATTGTGTGTGCCAACAGCCCAAGCGATTGGCGGGCCGAGCAAAACAATCGAAGTCTAGTGCGACGTATTTTAAGACAAGAAGCAATCCATTAGGTGGAGGTTGTGATTTGATCGCTCAAATAACCGTTCGCCGCAACAAAACGAAGCAATGGTTCCGAAAGCAAATTCTGCCAAAGAAGCGTTGTCGTTGCGGCAAACTGATCCTGCATGGTGTGGACTTCCATATAAGAATCCGAAGACAAACACACACAAGGTGTCCCGGTTGGTGGATTGTGCCTTTAACAAAACGATCATCCTACTCGAAATACGAAAGTGCGTGGTGCTTTGCGCAAACTGCCACAGAAAGTACCACCATAGAAGAAAGTAGCTATTGACATAGAGATTTAAGAGCTTAAAGCTAGTATCAGGTAGTGATTG
>CAWIGD010000062.1:0-73311 GCA_963835165.1 uncultured Alphaproteobacteria bacterium | reverse complement strand
ATTCGACCTTCGGCAACGCGAGGACCCCGCCGGCAATGTCGATGCGTCGGCTGAGCTCGCGATGCGCGACGCGCGGGCGTACCTGTTGCACGGCGCTGCTTGGTTGCTGCTTCACACCCGTGAGAGGAGGCTGGTCGGTTCGCGACTGCGGTTGCGGCGCATCTTCGGCCCGCACCAACGTTTCCTGCCACGGATGGTGGTCGGATTAGCTTCGGCTTGATGACTGGAGGCGGCGTCTCCAGGCGAGGCGCATTCAGCCGAACCGGACCCGTGCCGTTACCTTCCTCGGCGAGCGCAGGATAGGAGCTCACCAGAAAGGCAAACGCCGCAAACTTCATGATCCGTTTCATGGAACCAATTCGCCCTCGGAGAACGTTGCAGCGAGCATTTCTTAGCAAATTGTACCAGGTTGGTCACTCACTGGGCGGTGATTTTTGGCGGAATCGTCGTCGCTTTTGAGCCCAGCTGCTGCATGCCACACCGCTGCCGTCAAAATTGTTGGCGCGCTTCCAAGCACTCCAGATAAAGCCAAAATCTTGCGCCGGCACGTCCAAAGTCGCTGGCACAAAACCGGCGCAGGTCCGGGCATTTGAAGTGCGCACTTAGCACGAGTCTACTCTCTTGCTAAAACCAACAACGAGTCTTGCAAGGTATCTTCAAAGCAATCGCGCAAGGTGGCGGCAGATGTATCGCTACCCTCGCAATGCTTGCCCGCAACTGAACACTAGCAGATCAACCACGCGCAACGCGATCGCCCAGCGGTCGCTGCCGGCCGGGGACCACGCGGACCAGTGCGCTCCGGCCCGGCTCTGGCTCAGCGCTGCCGCAGCGTAGGCGTAGGCGTGGGCGTCGTGGCCGCGGTGCGGGGATCGGCCATCTGCAGCGCCTTGAGCGGGTCGATCAGGCCGGAGCCGAAATTGTCGTCGCGCTCGCCGGCGCCGAGCCGCCTGGCGCTCGCTTGCAGGATGCGGCGAATATCGGCGGGCGTGAGTTTGGGATTGCGCTCGAGCAGGAGTGCCACGATCCCACTGACCTCGGCGGCGGCGTGAGGTGCCGGTGGTGAAGCTGGTAAGTGTTCTCCGGCGCCGGCACCAGAATGTCGACCCCGGGCGCCGCCACCGAGATGTACTTTCCGCGGTTGGCGCCGGTGAACAGCTTGTCGTCCACGTCGGTCGCCGTCACCGCGATCACCAGGGGATCCGCGCCAGGGAACAGCGGGGGAGACTTCGCGCCGGCATTGCCGGCGGCGGCGATCAGCACGATGCCCTTGTCGTAGGCGAGCTTGAGCGCGCGTTCGAGCGAAGGGTCCTTCGGCCCGGCGAAGCTCATGTTGATGACGCGCGCGCCCTGGTTCACCGCCCAGTTGATGCCCTTGAGGATGTTGAACGTCGTGCTCTCGGGTGTGGCTACGCTGGTAGAGAAGGCGTGCACGGCCAGAAGCCGCGCCGCCGGCGCCGTGCCCAGCAGACGCTGGCGCGCGGCAATGGCGCCGGCCATGCCGGTGCCGTGCGGGTGCGGCTTGTCCGGCGCGCCCACCGCGTCGTAGCGCTGTGTCACCGCGCCCTCGAGATCAGGGTGGGCGGCGTCGATCTCGAAGTCGATCACCGCAATCGGCACGTTGGTGCCTCTGACCATGCGGTGCACGTCGCCGAGGCTGAGCTTCTGCAGGATGTATTGCGCCGCGTCGCCGGGCTGACCGTCGCTGCGCGATGACGACGGCGCCGGCGCGCCCGACGCCTGGTCGAGGTTGTAGACGTATTGCGGCTGCGCCACCGCGACCATTTGCACTGCCGCGAGCGCGCGGATGACCTCGGCGGGGGTGCGGCCGTCGTCGATGTGCAGGCGCACCGCGGTCGAGCCGAGGATCGAAAAATCTTCCGAGGCTAGTATGCTCACGCCGAAATTCGCGACCGCGGCGCGCAGGCGCTCGACGCCGATGTCGGTGCGGATTTGCACCATCACCTCGTCGGTTTTCAACCGTGTCTCGTTCGGTGGCGGGATGTCAATGATCCGGCGGTCGATGCCGGGCGGCAGAAACGGATTGCCGGCCGCGGGTCCAGTCCCAGTCCCGGGCGCGGGCCCAGGCGCCTGTTGCGGCGGCAGCCGAATGCCGCCTTGGGTCGTGGTCACCACCGGCGCGGTATTAAGCGCGGCCAACTGCAGCGTGCTCGTAAGATTGAGGAGCTGCTGCGTCTGCTGCGCCGCCAGCTGCTCCGCGAGTGCGAGCGAGAATGGCGGCAGCAGTGTCGATGGCGAGAGAATAGTGTTATTACCAGTGCCAGTGCCACTGCCCGTGCCAGTACCAGTGCCCGTGACAGTGCCCGAAGCGGTAGAGTCTGTGCTAATGGTGCCGTTGTTCGCTCCGACCAAGCTCCCCGCGACGCTCCCCGTCCCGACGGTGACGTTGCCGCTCGCTTGTGAGCTGGTGATTACGCCGCCGACTGAATTAACAGCGACGAGCCCGCCGGCAATGCTGGTATCCCCGGTCTGCACGTTGCCGAGGGCGGTGGACGACAGGATGGTACCGGAATTGTTGCCGACTAAGCCCCCGGCCTGAAGATTGGCAACGTTTGGACTTCCCACGTCGCCGGAGGCGAAGGAATTCGAAACAGAGCCCAGATTTACTCCGGCGAGCCCGCCCAGCGTCGTGAACCCACTGGTGCCGGCCGCGCCGGTGACGTCGCCGGTCGCGAACGCATTCGTGATGGTGCCGCTGTTGGAGCCGGCGAGCCCGCCGCCGATCCCGTTCGACCCCACGCTCACCGCGACGGATGCGCAGGTTTGACCGACGACGCAGGGCTGGGTCAGCACTGGCACGGTTACACCCGCGATTGTGCCCAGGTTTTGTCCGACCAGGCCGCCCGCGGTGCTTCCACTGCCCCCTTGCACTTGACCGGTGGCGGAGACGTTGCTGATTGTTCCCGCGTTCGTTCCCGACAGCGCGCCGACAAACTCGGAGCTAGGGCCGCTCACCGTGACATCGGTCAGGTTGAGGTTGCGGACAACGCCGGTGCTACCAATGCTGCCGAACAGTCCGACGCTCTGGGCTGTGGACGCAATCGCCAGGTTAGCGATCGTCTGACCCTGGCCGTCGAACAGCCCGGCGAAATTCGGGATGGGCGTGAAAGTCTGGTTGGGTTCGAAGGTGATTTTCGTTCCCAGCGCGTAGGTGCCGCTCTGGTTCGTGCGGACGGCATCGAGATCGCTAGCGGTGTTGACCAGCATGTAGGCTGTAAGCTGCGACGGTTGCTGGACGAAAACGCCGCCCCCGCCTGGGCAGGGAGGACAGAAGTAATTCGTTGGATTCTGATACTTGGTGGTTTGGGGTCCGCTGGGGTTGTAAAAGAGAGCCACCGTTCCAGTGCTCTGCGTAAAGTCTACGTGGCCGCCGGGATTGAAAACGATGGTCCCTTGTCCCGTTCCGGTGTTGTCGGCACGCAGAACGAGATTACCCGCGCCAGTGCTCGCCACCTTGCTGCCCGACATGAATAGGATGTCGTGGAAGGCACTCAGCGTCAGCGAGTTGCCGGTACTCCAGTTGATGTTGGCGTCGACGAAGATGTCACCCGCATTCGTTCCTGATGGCAGCGTCGAAAGCACTACGTTGTTCGAAACCAACTGTTTGATCAAAGCGTCCGCCGAGATGGCCGAGGCTGTCGGGTCGGATTCGGGGGGAAGCCCACTCGCGTTGACGTAGTAGTTCTCGGGGTCAAGCAGCAGCGTTCCCACAGTGCCCTTTGGCGCCCGGGTGTCGGTCGTGCCGCTGTAATTCAGCAGCCGGTGGCTGGAAACCTCCACGAATCCGCCATCGCCGCCCTGCTTGCCGCCGCCGGCGAAGATCGTCCCGGCGAAGGTGGTCTGGTTGTCGGACCACAGCACGACCTTGCCGCCGTTGCCGCGCCCGGTCGCCGACGCGTTGATGGTGGTCGCCGCGTCGATGCTCACGGTGGTCGCGGTCGCGATGGTGAAGTTCTCGAGCTTGGCGCTCGAGTTGCTGACCAGCGTCGTGTCCGGATGCCCGCCGCCCCAGTCGCCGCCGATCAAAATCTTGCCGCCGCCGCGGCGGCCGGAGGCATCGATGTTCGCGGCGGTGACCTTGATGTCCTCGCCGCTCACCACGATCGTGCCGCCCTTGGTGCCGCGGTGCTTGCCGGCAGCCGAGATCGTGCCGGCGAGCTTGATGGTCTGGGTCGGCGCGCCCGCCGGCTTGCTGCTGCCGGTGGCGGCGTTGAGCACGATCATGCCGTTGTGGCGGCCGATCGAGTCGGCGCGGATGACGCCCCTGGTGTTGATGACGGAATCGACCACGGCGCGCGCCGCCGCGGCGGTGAGCTCCACCCGTCCGCCATTCGCGCTCAGCACGCCGTTCTTGGTGTTGCTGACCAGCGACTTGAGCGGCCGGCCGGTGGCGACGTCGATGACCTTTGAAGCGATGCTGTCGCCGACCGCGAGCGTGATCAGCTTGTCGCCGTACATGTCGAGCGTGAAGCTGTTGCCGGATGCCAGCGCGACCGTGCCGAGCGTCGCGGTGATGGTTCCGGAGTTGCGGACACCAGGCGCGACCAGCGCGGCAAAGCCGCCGCTCGAGGGTGCGGGGTCTCGCGCGAGGCATTTTTGGGCCCGTTTCCGGGTCCCGGAGCATTAGGAATCCCGCCTTTTGCGAGGCAATTTTTGGGGCGCTTTTTTTGCTCACCTCGACCTTTAAATTCATCGAAGAATCAATATATTAACCCCGATCAGTTTGTCCTGTACGGCACCTGCTTTTCGTGCCAAATCAAACTGGCGATTTTACCCGTTTTTCGCACCTGATTCGAAAGCTCTCCATGGCTGAACCCGCTCGCCAAAGTCCCTCCCTCGCCACCGATTACGACTCGGATTCGATCAAGGTCCTCAAGGGCCTCGACGCGGTCCGCAAGCGGCCGGGGATGTATATCGGCGACACCGATGACGGCTCCGGCCTCCACCACATGGTGTACGAGGTCATCGACAACGCCATCGACGAGGCGCTGGCCGGCTATGCCACGGAGGTGGTCGTCACCCTCAATCCGGACGGCTCCTGCACCGTGCGCGACGACGGGCGCGGCATCCCGACCGACATCCACAAGGGCGAAGGGGTATCGGCCGCCGAGGTCATCATGACCCAGCTCCATGCCGGCGGGAAATTCGATCAGAATTCCTACAAGGTATCGGGCGGTCTGCACGGCGTCGGCGTGTCGGTGGTGAACGCGCTGTCGACCTGGCTCAAGCTCACCATCTGGCGCGACGGCCAGGAGCACTCCATGGAATTCCGCGACGGCGAGGCCAAGGCGCCGCTGTCGGTCGTCGGCGCGAGCCATGAGCGGCGCGGCACCGAGGTGACCTTCCTGCCGAGCCCGCAGACTTTCACCATGACCGAGTTCGACTACGCCACGCTGGAGCACCGGCTGCGCGAGCTCGCCTTCCTCAATTCCGGCGTCCGGATCGTCCTCTCCGACAGGCGGCACGCCGTCGAGAAAACCGAGGAGCTGCGCTACGAGGGCGGCGTCGAGGCCTTCGTCAGATATCTCGACCGCAACAAGATCCCCGCTCATTCCCGCCCCGATCGTGATCAAGGCCGAGCGCGACGGCATCGCCGTCGAATGCGCGTTGTGGTGGAACGACGGCTATCACGAGACCGTGCTCTGCTTCACCAACACCATTCCGCAGCGCGACGGCGGCACCCACCTTGCCGGCTTCCGCGGCGCGCTGACCCGCCAGGTCACCGGCTATGCCGAGAAGGGCGGCGCCTCCCAGAAGGAGAAGGTTGCCCTCACCGGTGATGATTGCCGTGAGGGCCTCACCGCGGTGCTCTCCTGCAAGGTGCCGGACCCGAAATTTTCCTCGCAGACCAAGGACAAGCTCGTCTCCTCCGAGGTGCGCCCGGTGGTGGAAAACCTGCTCAACGAGGCGCTGCAATATTGGCTCGAGGAGCATCCGTCGGAAGCCAAGGTCGTCGTCAACAAGGTTATCCAGGCCGCGGCAGCACGCGAGGCCGCGCGCAAGGCGCGCGAGATGACGCGCAAGAGCGCACTGGGCATCACCTCGTTGCCGGGAAAGCTCGCGGATTGCCAGGAGCGCGACCCGGCGAAGTCGGAGCTCTTCATCGTTGAGGGCGACTCCGCCGGCGGCAGCGCCAAACAGGGCCGCGACCGCGCCTTCCAGGCGGTGCTGCCGCTGCGCGGCAAGATCCTCAATGTTGAGCGGGTGCGTTTCGACAAGATGCTGTCGTCCGAGCAGATCGGTACGCTCATCACCGCGCTTGGGACCGGCATCGGACGCGATGAGTTCACCGCCGACAAGCTGCGATACCACAAGATCATCATCATGACGGACGCGGACGTGGACGGCTCCCATATCCGCACCCTCCTGCTCACCTTCTTCTACCGTCAGATGCCGGAGATCATCGACCGCGGCCACCTCTTCATCGCGCAGCCGCCGCTCTACAAGGTGACGCGCGGCAAGTCCGAGCAATACATCAAGGACGAGCGCTCGCTCGAGGACTATCTGATCGCAACCGGTCTCGAAGAGGGAGTGTTCGAACTCTATTCCGGGGAGCACCGTGCCGGCGAGGACTTGCGCAGGCTGGTCGAGGACGCACGCACCATTCGCTCCGTGCTCAACGGGCTGCACAGCCGCTACAATCGTCGCGTCGTCGAGCAGGCGGCGATCCTTGGCGTGCTCAATTCCGACATCTTCGGCGATCCCGAGAAGGCAAAGGCTGCGGCCCCCTATATCGCCAGGCGGCTCGATGCGCTCGCGGAGGAAACCGACCGCGGCTGGGAGGGCAAGTTCGCCGAAGGAGCCGGCTTCGAATTCGAACGTACCCTGCGCGGCGTGAAGGAGGTTGCCATCATCGATCAGGCCCTGCTCGGCTCGGCCGATGCGCGCAAACTCGACGAATACGCCGCGTCATTGCAGGAAGCATATCGGCGGCCCGGCCTGTTCCGCCGCAAGGACGAGCAGGCGCCGATTCACGGGCCGGTCGCTCTCTTCGACATCGTGACCAACGCCGGCCGCAAGGGCCTTTCGCTGCAGCGCTACAAGGGGCTGGGGGAGATGAATCCCGGGCAACTCTGGGAAACCACGCTCGACGTCAACGCACGCTCCCTCCTGCAGGTGAACGTCAAGGACGTCGCGGACGCCAACACCATGTTCGACGAACTGATGGGCGACAAGGTCGAGCCTCGCCGAGCGTTCATCGAGCAGAACGCGCTCACTGCCAGCGTGGATGTGTAACGGGCAAGCGCCCCTCGAGTCATGCCGGTGTCAACAGAAGTGCTGCAAGTCGGATAAACCGGTCTTGCCGGCACTCACTCGGGCATGATGCAAAGATCATCGGCCGTCACTGCGCCGTTATCCCGGAGAACCGGATCACTTCCTGCGACTGTGCCATCTCGTCTGCCATCTTGCGCTGCACGGCGTCGGGGCCGGCGCCGATCCATTCATAGCCGGCACGCTCGGCCCTCTCGATGACACCTGGATCTTTCGACAGCTTGGCGACCTCGGCGGTCAACAGATTCACCACCTCGGCCGGCGTCCCAGCGGGCGCAAACAGTGCCGTAAAAATCTCCGCGACGAAGTCGGGATAGCCAAGCTCCACCATGGTCGGCACGCCCGGCAAGGTCGACCAGCGTGTCTTCCCGCTGACCACGAGCCCAGCCAGCGTCCCTCCGCGCACCAGCGGCTCGCCGGCCGGCAACGCGGTCGAGCCGAGTTGCGTCGTACCGGTCAGCAGCGACTGCACGACCTGCCCGCCGCTCGCATAGGGCACGTGCACGACATCGAGGCCGGCCCGCAGCTTGAGCAGTTCGACGGCGAAGTGGCCCTTGGTGCCGATCCCCGGCGTCGAATAATTCAATTGCCCCGGCCTCGCCTTGGCCTTGGCGATGAACTCGACCATGGTGTGGGCGAAGTCGGGCAGAGCGACCATCAGGTTGGGCGAGGTGCCCAGCAGCGAAATCGGCACGAAATCCCTGGCCGGATCGAACGGCACGGTCTTGTACAGCAATGGGTTCACCACCAATACGCTCGACGTGAGCAGGAGCGTATAGCCGTCGGGCTTGGCACGCGCGGCAACGCCCATGGCGATATTGCCGCCGGCGCCGCCGCGATTTTCCACGATGACGCTTTGCCCGAGCTGCTTGGCCAGCGCGTCCACGATGATCCGCGCCAGAATGTCCACCGGGCCTGCCGCTGCGAACGGAACGATCACGCGGATGGGCCCGGCGGCGGGATAGCTCTGCGCCGCAGCGGGGCTCGCCAGCCGGTGAAGGGCCGCCGCCGCGGCCGCGGTCAATGCGCCGCGACGGCTCAGGCGCACGTCAGCGGCCGTTCGCCCAGCCGGACGCCTTGCGCCGCGCTTCGTCGGTTTTCTGCCAGTAGCTCTGCCAACCTTGGGTCGGACCGATGCCGTCGATGGCGGCGGGGCCGGTGATCTTGGCGGCGGCATCGGCGTCGAGCACCATCAGCGGCCGCTCGCCCTGACCGGCTTGCTCGATGGCGCCCCGCAGCAGGCGGCGATAGGCGCTGATCGCCTTGTCGGATTGCCCGAGATGCTCCCTGGTGCGGTCCTGGATCGCCCCCATCGAACTCGCACGCCCATTGATCGTGCACGTTGATGTCGGCGCCCATGCCGGTGAAGGTCTCGTGCTCCTGCTCGTGCGGATCGAAGCCGTAATCGTTGCTCTTGTTCTTGCGCGGGATGTAATCCGGCAGCTCATAGAGCTCGAGCCGCTGGCGTCGCATTTCATCCTTGTTCACCGGCGCGCCGAAGCTGGTGAAGATCGCGTACCAGTAGTGTCTGTTGTCGTCGATCGGCACGTGCCATTGCGTGATGGTCATCTCGCTCGACATCGGGATGGTGAATGCGTGCGGGAATACCAGGTTGGTGACGCGCACATGAGTGTTGGCGTCGCTGATGCGGCGCAGCGTGACGACCCGCATGCCGTACTCGGTGGGCTCGACCTCGATCTGCGGCCGCGGAAACTCGCGCATGATCTGCGTCATCGGCATGTCGGAGTCGATCGACTTGTCGCGAAACAGCTTGCCGTAGCCCTTCGCCGGTTCCTCGTCATGGAAGAAGCGATGCAGGAACGAGGTGTGGGCTGGATCGATACCGACCTCCAGCGATTGCAGCCAGTTGCAGTCGATCATGCCCTTGAACGCGAAGGTATGCGTGTCGGGCGCCGTGAAGCAGTCGAAATGCGGAAACGCCGGCGGCTCGCCCGGCCCCATATAGGCGAACAGGACGCCGCTTTTCTCCACCACCGGATAGGCCTTCTGCCGGATGTTCGCGCACATCCGGCTGCCCTCCGGCTCGGCTGGCGTCTCCAGGCATTGGCCTTCGACGTCGAACAGCCAGCCGTGGAACGCGCAGCGCAATCCGCCCGTCTCCAGCCGCCCGAAGGCGAGATCGGTGCCGCGATGCGGACAGGCGCGTTCCAACAAGCCGTAACGGCCCTTGTCGTCCCGGAACAGCACCAGGCTTTCGCCGAGCAGGCGCAGGGGCTTGACCGGGCGGTTGCCCGCCAGCTCGTCGACCAGCGCAGCCGGCTGCCAGTAGCATCGCATCAGCTTGCCCGCCGGCGTGCCGGGGCCGGTGCGGGTCATGAGATCGTTCTGCTCGGTGCTCAGCATGCCCGATATCCAGTCCTACGTTCATGGTTCACTTGAATTTACAGGATCGAGCGCTCGCTCTGCCAGTCTTTCGCACGGATCGGGCCGGAACTCGCTGCATCGCAGCGGCGTTATAGGACAGCAATGAAACCGCCCGAGGAGCAGGTCATGAATGAGGCAGGACGACAGGTCGAGACGCCCGTCGAGGCACGGGCGGGATTTCTGGACCGGCCCGTACTGGTCGTTTTGTGCGTAAGCCTGGCGCTGGGCATCGTGGTTTTGGGTGCGCTCTGGTTTGGTTTTTTCGCGCCGAGCGCCTGATGCACTCAATTTCCAGGTAGCACGGTGACTTTGGGGGTGGCCGGCAGGCTCGTCTTTGACACCACTAGCGAGGGAATTTCGCTTATTTCCACCGTCCAGCTCTGCCGCACCCGCTCAAGGAAGCGGTGGAGCGTATAGGTGCTGAAATAGTGCATCGGGATCATCAGCGGCGCCTTCAGCGCCTGCAGCACCTCGATCATGCCTTCCAAATCGAGCGTCATGTTGCCGTCGACGGGGACGAACACAACGTCGACGCGACCGATCTCGTCCAGTTGCTGCTGGTTGAGCGTGTGATGCAGATGCCCGAGATGGGCGATGCACATGTTCGCCATCTCGTAGATGAAGATGGAATTGCCGTGCCGCTCGGTACCGCCGCGCCAGTCGCGAATGTTGGTCGGGACGTTTCGCACGCGCACGTCCTTGAGCGTGATGTCATGGCGCGCCGGCTGGTCCGGGGTCGGCCCCCAGCCCCGCAACACGTATTTGATGGCGGGATCGGGACGATCGGTAAAATGGCTCGTGTGCGCGTGGTTCATGGTGACGATGTCGGGCAGGATCGGTGAGCGCACATAGTCGTTGTAATCGGTCGCGATCCGCACGAGCTGCGGGCTTTCGATCAGGAAGGTCGAGTGGCCGACATAGGTGAAGCGGACCTGGTCCGCATTGAGCGCGAGCCGCAACGCGGCCGGGGTGGCGCGCGGGCGGTTCGAGGCCACGAGGCCTGGGCAGTTCTCCACCATTTGCGGCTTTTGCGCGGGGGCCTGCACCTGCGCGAATGCACCGGGCAGGAACGACGCGAGCCCGACAAAGGCGGCGGAGGCCGCCAGCATTGATCGCGCCAGACGAGCTATTGCAGGCATACCACCAGTCTTTCCGCGGCGAACCTCTGGCGATCAAGCAAGGGGCATGCCCGCTCGCTCTTTGCGCAGTGCAAAAGGTGCCATGGATTTCATCGCGGCGCCACCGGCGGGCGGCGTTGCGGCGAAGTGCAGATCCATGCGCCGCAGTCAGGCCGATTCAGACCGGCAATTGATGCAAGCCTGGCGCCGCGGACGCACCGCACACGCCAACCGCTGATCGGGCGATCAGCGGCCCGACGTGATCATGCCCCTGGAGGTCACCACCACCCAGCGGCCATCCTGCTTGCGGATGGCATCCACTCGTCCGAGGCCCGGCACGAGGTCGCCTTGCTCGACTTCGATAATGCCCATCCTGCCTTCGATCAAAGCGGTGCCGCGATGGACATCGCGCACGACCCATCCCTCGAGCCCCGATTTCGGCGGCTGGTTTTGCCCATTCGCCGGCGGCGGCGCGACCGAGCCCGTAACCTCTTTGGGTTGCGGACCACCGTCGCCACGCGAAATGCGATCGAGCATCTCGACGGCTTTGTTGAGCTTGGTCGTCGGTTCGGCCTGAATGCGCTCGATGCGCTCGATGCGCTCGCCGATCCTGGTGAACTGGGCGCTCGCGTTGCGGTTGGCGGAATCGATGCTGACCTTCAACGCCGCCAGTTCCACCCGCGCCTGCACGACGTTTTCCTTGAGCGCCTGGATTTCATCCAGGTTCGTTCGCCCCGCCGCAACCGCGGGGAGCGGACCGGGTCGAGCCAGACCGTAGGCTGCGAGCGCTCCGGCCATGCCGCCGAGCGCCGCCGCCAGCGCGAGTGACGCCGCCAGCAAGGTGAATTGGCTTACGCGCGGCCCGGTGCCCTCGGCCGCCGGCTCGCCGCCGGCATCGCCAGCACCGACCTCGGCCTGCTGCGCGGAAGGCTTGGGCTCGTCCATGTCAGGCGCGATATGCGGGGCCTCGACAGTTGCGAGCTTCCGCGTCCCGGCCGCCGTCTTGGGTATCTCGATCCGCGGGGGATCGCTTGTCGGGGCGCCGATCTTGGGCAAGTCGGGCTTGATGGTCTCGATTGCAGGCGCTTCGGTCTTGGGCGCTTCGATCTCGGGTGCCTCGGCCTTGGGTGCCTCGGCCTTCGATGCCTCGACCTTGGGCGTCAGAATCCGCCGGCGCCAATGCCATCTTCGGCGATACGCCCGCATCGTTCTCAAGGACAGGCGCGGCCGCGTCCCCGCCGGACAAGGAGTGCCCATCCGTGATCGTCTCGTGCATGCCCATAGAAGGTCCCCACAATGCGCCGGGGGATTGGAAACCATGGCGGTTACCAACTGGTTACTATTTGGCCGGTGGGCGCGCGCTGACCGATCGCCGGGGTCGTGCGCCCCCGGCATCCACAAACGTGGTTATCAGAACTCCGAGGTAGCGATGCTGAATGGGCGCGGCCGCAGCAAGCTCCGAAGAGCTGCCGACCCATACCACCTTCCCGCGCTCGATCAGGTAGTGCCGATCGGCGATGCGGATCAGCGCCTCCACGTTCTTGTCGATCACCAGGATCGACTGACCCGCGGCCTTGAGCCGGGTGAGGCAGTGCCAGATCTCGGCCCGGATCAGGGGGGCGAGGCCCTCGGTCGCCTCATCCAGGATCAAGAGGCGCGGGTTGGTCATGAGCGCGCGCCCGATCGCCAGCATCTGCTGCTCTCCGCCGGAGAGCTGATTGGCCATGTTGGCGATGCGCTCGGCGAGCCGGGGGAACAGCGCGCAGACCCTCTCCAAGGTCCACGGGTCAGACGCACCGCTGCGGTTCGCCGCAGTCGCGACCAGATTCTCCCGCGCGGTCAGGTTGGGAAAGACCTGTCGCCCCTCCGGCACCAGCCCGATGCCGAGCTTCGCGACCTGGTAGGCGGCGAGCCCGCGGATTTCCCGGCCGTCGAAACGGATGGAGCCTGCCATCGCAGGTGTGAGCCCCATGATCGAGCGCACCGTCGTGGTCTTGCCCATACCGTTGCGGCCCATGAGTGTCACCATCTCGCCCGGCGCGATGGCAATCGACATGCCGAACAGCACTTGGCTCAGGCCGTAGCAGGTTTCGACGTTGGAGACCTCGAGCAGCGCAGCGTCAGCCATCCACCGCCTCCTGCTCGCCGAGATATGCCTGCCGCACCTCGGCATTTGCCCTGATCGCTTCCGGGGCGCCGGATGCGATGGTCCGGCCGTAGACCAGGACCGTAATCCGGTCGGCCAGCGCGAATACCGCCTCCATGTCATGCTCGATCAGCAGGATGGTCAGCTCGCGCTTGAGCTCGCGCAGGATGTTCACCATGCGCGCGCTCTCATCCGGCCCCATTCCGGCCATCGGCTCGTCGAGCAGGAGCATCCGCGGTGAGGTCGCAAGCGCCATGGCGATCTCGAGCTGCCGGTGCTCGCCATGGCTGAGCCTGGAGACGAGCACGCCGCTCCGTTCGGCAAGGCCGACGCGTGCCAGCGCTGCATGCGCGGGTGCGCGCAGGGCGTCCTCGCTGCGCGCCGCTTGCCAGAAATGAAAGGAGTGACCGGCATGCGCCTGCACGGCGAGTGCCACGTTGTCGAGGACGGTGAAATCAGGGAACAGCGATGTGATCTGGAACGAGCGGGCAAGACCGAGCTGGCTGCGGCGATAGGTCGGCAACGCGGTGATGTCGTGACCGCCGAAAGCGATGCGGCCGGCGTCGGGAGCGAGCTCGCCCGCGAGCTGGCCGATCAATGTGCTCTTGCCCGCACCATTTGGTCCGATGATGGCATGAAGCTCGCCGGCGGGGACAAGGAGCGTAATGTCGTCGGACGCCACGATGCCGCCGAAGCGTTTGCTCACGTGCTCGACTTGCAGCAAAGCCTCAGTCACGACTTGCACCCAACAGCACACCGTCGATTCCGCCGCGTGCGAACAGCACGACGAGCAGAAAGATCGGACCCATGATGATCTGCCAGTATTCCGTCACGCCCGAGAGCACCTCTTCGAGCACCAGGAGAGCCACCGCGCCGATCACTGGCCCGAACACCGTACCCATGCCGCCGAGCACAGCCATGACGATCAGATCGCCCGAGCGCGTCCAGTGCATCACCGCGGGGCTGATGAAGTCGGTGTGATTGACCAGCAGCGCGCCGGCAAGCCCGCAAATGGTGCCGGCGATCACGAAGCAGACCAGCTTGTACCGATAGGTCGGAAAGCCGATCGCGCGCATGCGGCGGTCGTTCGAGCGCGCGCCCTGGATGACCATGCCGAAACGCGAATTGACGATTCGCCAGACGACGTAGACCGTCAGCAGGAGCAGCGCCAGGCAGAGATAATAGAACGCGGTCTTGTTGGAGAGATTGATCAGATCGCCGAACTGGCTGCGCTTGTAGATGGTCATGCCATCGTCGCCGCCGTAGCGATCGAGCCCGATTGCGATGTAGTAGACCATCTGCGCGAAGGCCAGCGTGATCATGATGAAATAGACCCCGCGCGTGCGCAGCGAGAGCGCGCCGACGGCTAGCGCGAACAATGCGGACATTGCGAGCGCCAATGGCCACTGCAGAAAGCCGGAGTTGATGCCCTCCTTGGCAAGGATGCCGATCGCATAGCCGCCGATGCCGAGATAGGCGGCGTGCCCGAAGCTTACCATGCCGCCGAAGCCCATGATCAGGTTCAGGCTCACCGCCGCCATTGCGAGGATGACGATCCGGGTGAACAGCGACATCAAGAAGTAGTTTCCGATCAGGGCGGCATAGACCGGCACCAGCGCCAGCATCACCACCAGCGCGACCACGAATACATTGCGCAGATTGAGCCAGGCGCTCATTTGTTCGATGCCGGAAACAGACCTTCCGGCCGGAACACCAGGATCGCTGCCATCAACATGTAGATCAACATCGACGAAATCGCCGGCCCGGCGCTGGAGGCGGCATTGGTGCTGAGAAACAGGCGCAGCAGATCCGGCAGAAAGGCGCGGCCGACCGTGTCGATCAACCCGACGAATATCGACGCGACGAAAGCACCGCGGATCGAGCCGATGCCACCGATGATGATGACGACGAAGGCGAGGATCAGAATGTTCTCACCCATGCCGATCTGCACGGTGAGGATCGGCGCCTGCATCAGTCCGGCGAAGCCGGCGAGTGCCGCGCCGAGGCCGAAAACCAGCGTGTAAAGAAGCTTGATATTGACGCCGAGCGCGCCGACCATTTCGCGGTTGGAGGCGCCGGCACGGATCAGCATGCCGATGCGTGTGCGCATGACCAGGAGATAGAGCAGCAGCGCGACCACGAGGGTCGAGAGGATGATGACGAGGCGGTAGAGCGGATAGTACACGCCCGGCAGAACCTCGACCGCGGTCAGCATCTGGCTCGGCAACGGCAGCGTCATGCCCGCCGGTCCCCAGATCAGCCGCACCAGCTCATTGAAGAACAGCAGGAGGCCGAACGTGCCGAGCACGTGATCGAGATGATCGCGCCCGTAGAGCCGCCTCATCGCAATCACCTCAACCGCCATTCCGACGAGCAGTGTGGCGAGGAGGGCAAGCAGCGCGCCGGCAATGAAACTGCCGGTCAAGGCCGCGAACGTGGCGGCAAAATAGGCGCCGATCATGTAGAGCGAGCCGTGCGCCAGATTGACCAGATCCATAATGCCGAAGATGAGCGTCAAGCCGGCTGCCAGCAGAAACAGCAGCATGCCCAATTGCACGCCGTTGAGGCACTGCTCGATGAAATACAGCATGACTCTCGCTTCCTAGCCTGTCCGCGCGACGCATGCGGAAAAGCAAAGGACGGGCCAGCAATCCCCGCAACGCGACGGCGAAGCGCAACGCGCCTGCGGCCGAGCGGGAAGGCCGGTCAACCGCGTGCGCTCTTCAAGCGCGGAGCGCGTTTGCTCTCATGCAGCCAACGCGCTCCGGTCGATCCACCATCCTCGGTTCGCCGTCCGAGGGTCATTTCATCGGGCACTTGTCGACGTGCTTGTCCTGGTCATTCTCGACGATGGTGGCAACGGTCTTGAGCACGTATTCGTCGCCCTGCTTCACCACGTCCTGCAGGTAGAAGTTCTGGATCGGGATATGATTGGGCCCGAACTTGAAGTTGCCGCGAACGGACTTGAAGTCGGCCTTCTCCATCGCCTTGCGCATCTCGTCTTTCTTGGTGAGGTCGCCCTTGACCGCCACGACCGCGCTTTCGAGCAGAGCGAGGGCGTCATAGGTCTGGGCGCCGTAGAACGACGGCGAGGCTTTGTACTTCGCCTTGTAATCGGCGACGAATTTCTTGTTCGCTTCGTTCGGCAGATCGTTCACCCACTGCTGCGCGCCGGGAATGCCGACGGCGAGGTCTTTCATGCGCGGCAGCGACAACTCGTCGATGGTGAATGCCGTATAGAGCGGAATTTGGCTCTTGAGCCCGGATTGCGCGTATTGCGTGACGAACTGGATGCCGGCGCCGCCGGGATAAAATGCGAAGATCGCATCCGGTTTCGCCGCGCGCGCCTTTGACAGCTCGGCGGAAAAATCGAGCTGGTCAGGCCACCGGGTCAGTTCCTGGCCCACGATCTGGCCCTTGAAGGTCGCCTTCACGCCCTCCAGCATGTCCTTGCCCGCCGCGTAGTTCGGGCCGATCAGGAAGGCGGTCTTCACGCCCTTCTGGTTCATGTAGAGGCCCACCGCCTGCGGCGTCTGATCGTTGTTCCACGAGGTCGAAAACACGTAAGGCGAGCACAGCTCGCCCGCGACCTGCGAGGCGCCGGCATTGGTGATCACCAGGAAGGTCTTGGAATCGACAATCGGCTTGAGCGAGGCCAGCAATACGTTCGACCAGATATAGCCGACGATGAAATCGACCTTGTCGGACTCGATCAGCTTCTGGGTCTTCTGCACGCCGACCTCGGGCTTGATCTGGTCGTCCTCGTAGATCACCTCGACCGGGAAGCCCCCCAGCTTGCGTCCGTGGTGATCGAGCGCCAGTTCGAACGAATTGCGCATGTCGTTGCCGATGGCAGCGGCCGGGCCGCTGAAGCTGCTGATGAACCCGATCTTGATCGTCTTCTGCTGGGGAAGCGCCGGCGCCGTCCCGAGCGCCAAGAGCGCGATCGTTCCCAAGAGAATTCTCTTCATGTCGACTGTCCTCCAAACACTGGAAAGTGTGCGGCGATCTTAGTGGATCGGTCCATGGGCCAAAAGCCCTCTTGGCCGTGGCTTTTCGCCCTTCGCCCTAGCAATCAGTCTAAGGCTGGGCCGCCACCGCCGATCGGCGCTCGTGCCCGTCGCTCGGGACCGAACGGCGCGGTTGCCGGCGGCGGCGGCGCCGGCGTCTTGCCCTGCCCGGGCCATTGGCAGTAAAGCATTGGAGGAAAAGCAGTTGCGGCTGTTGTTATCGCCAGCATCAAAGGCGCCATCATGCACGAATTGACCGGCAGGACGCATTGGCATGAGCCGACCGGCAGCAACCGCGCCGGTTTCGGAGAATTCGGCCGCCCGAAGACGCCCTATGACCTGTTCATGGAATCGGAAGGCATTCCGATCTACCGCGATATCGGCGTGAGCAAGGTGCAGAACCTGCCGCTCGCACCCTGGAAGCGTTTGGGCGGCAAGGGCAGCTATATCCAGCTGCACGGCACCGAGGGCAAATGGGGCAGCTACGTCGTCGAGGTTCCGGGCGCCGGCGCACTCAATCCCGAACGGCATCTTTACGAGGAGATCTATCTGGTCGTCGAGGGCCGTGGGACGACCGAGGTCTGGCTCGACAACGACAGCAAGCGCCATGTGTTCGAATGGCAGAAGGGCTCGCTGTTCTCGATTCCGGTGAACGCCTGGCACCGCATCGTCAACGCGAGCTCGGCGCCGGCGCTGCTCCTGGGCGGCACCACGGCGCCTAATCTGCTGAACCTCATCAACAACGTCGAAGTGCTGTTCAACTGCCCGTATGAATTCCGCGACCGTTTCAGCGGCGCCGACGATTTCTACAAGTACAAGGACGACATCGAGCCCGATCCGGTGCGCGGGCTGGCGATGCGGCGCACGAATTTCGTTCCCGACGTCGTCAATTGCGACCTGCCGCTCGATAACCGGCGCTCGCCGGGATGGCGGCGGGTCGAGCCGTTCATGACCGGCAACACCTTTTACTTGTGGATCGGCCAGCACGAGAACGGCCGCTATTCCAAGGCGCACGCGCACACCTCGGCTGCGGTGCTGATCTGCCTTAAGGGCAAGGGCTACACCTACACGTGGCCGGAACGCTACGGCGTCACGCCGTGGAAAGACGGCCATGCCGACAAGGTCAAACGCGTCGACTATGAGCCGGTCGGAATGGTGTCGGCGGCCCCCGGTGGGGCGCGCTGGTATCACCAGCACTTCGGCGCGTCGAAGGATCCGCTGCGGTTGACCGCATGGTTCGGCCCGCACAATCCCGGCCGCGAGCCCGGACCTCCCGGCGAGAAGCACACCGATTACACCGCCATGGACATTCCGGAAGGCGGCAGCGCCATCCCGTACTGGATGGAAGACCCCTTCCTGAGTTCCGAATACGAAGCCAGGCTCAAGGCGGAGGGCGTGCCGAGCCGGATGGAGCGCGAGTTCTACAAGAAGGGCGCCATCGTGCCGAAATTCGCCGGCGCGTGAAATTGCCATCGCACCATGAGTGACGACGAGGCCGACGGCGGCCGTGTTTTCTTCTCCAGCACCGGGCGCTCTCTCGTCGATGAAGACGAGATCGTCATCTTGAGCGTCGGGGTGGACATCGGGTCATCCACCTCCCATCTGGTGTTCTCCCGCATCGCGCTGGAACGGCTCGACAGTCGCTACGTCGTCACCACCCGCGAGACCTTCTACCAGTCCGACATCCTGCTCACGCCTTATTCCGCCGAGGAGGAGATCGACGCCGAGGCGCTGCGCGCCTTCATCGAGCACCAATATCAGGCCGCCAACATCGATCCCGACGAGATCGACACTGGCGCGCTGATCCTCACCGGCGTCGCCGTGCGGCGGCGCAACGCCCGCAAGATCGGCGAACTGTTCGCACGCCAGGCCGGCAAGATGGTCGCGGTTTCCGCCGGCGACAGCCTGGAGACGGTGATGGCCGCCCACGGCTCGGGCGCGGCCGCGCGCTCGATCCGCGACCGGGTCACGGTCATGAACGTGGACGTGGGCGGCGGCACCTCGAAGATCGCAATCTGCGCCGACGGCCGCGTGACGGACCTCACCGCGCTCGATGTGGGCGCCCGCCTCATCTGCCTCGACCGGGAAGGCCGCATCGTTCGCATCGAGGAGGCTGGCCGCCGGTTCGCCGCCGACCTCGGGATCACGCTCGAGCACGGCGCCCGGCTTTCAGCCGAGACCGCGCGCGCGCTGGCGGCGCGGATGGCGGATCGCCTGTTCGAGGCCATGAACGGTGGTTCGCCCGCGGCCGGCGGCGCCGGACTTCTACGCCTCGACCCGCTGGCGGCCGGTGCCGCGATTGCACAGGTGAGTTTCTCCGGCGGCGTCTCCGAATACATCTATGGCCGCGAGGCACAGACCTACGGCGATCTCGGTGTGCTGCTGGCGCAAGAAATTCGCACCCGTGCCGCCGGCTGGGGACCACAGCTCGAACGATCGAACGAAGGCATCCGCGCCACGGTCATCGGTGCGTCGCAATACACCACGCAGGTGAGCGGCAGCACCATCTACGTGTCCCCGCTCGAGGGTTTGCCGCTGCGCAATGTGCCGGTGATCGCACCCGCCTTCGCGCTCGACGGTGACGAAATCGACTCCGGGGCGGTGGCGGAGGCGATCAAGGTGGTGATCAAGCGCCTCGATCTCGGCGACGGCGATACGCCGGTGGCGGTCTTCGTGCCATGGCGCGGCTCGGCGACGTTCCGGCGCCTCGACGGATTCTGCCAGGGCGTGGTCGACGGGCTGGCGGCTGTGCTCGCCGAGGGCCATCCGCTGGTACTGGCGGGAGACGGCGACGTAGGCGGCCTTATGGGGATTCATCTGCGCGAGGAAATGCAGTTCGACAACGCCATCGTCTCGATCGACGGCCTTGAGCTCAAGGAATTCGACTATATCGACATTGGCGCGATGCTGCCGAACTCCGGCGCGGTCCCGGTCGTCATCAAGTCTTTGATCTTTCCCACCACTGCTGCGCTGGGCGTCGACTGGCAACCCGCTCCACGCGCCGTGGCGCGCTGAATTTTCCCATCATTTACATCATCGGCCGTTGGCCATACGCTTTCCGCGTCCGCTTTATTTTGCCTTGAGGAGATCTTGATGCTCGTCCCCTCGCCGGTCCGCCGTGTCCGCAACCTGCATGCGTCAAGCACCATCGCGTGCGCGCTGTTGTTCGTCACCGCGGCGGGCGTCTCCGCGGCGCGTGCCGCCGAGCACACGCTCATGCCCAGCCCGAAGACGGTGCACATCGGTTACTTTCTCGCCACCGTGAAGCCGGTGCTGACCATCGATTCCGGCGACATCGTCACCATCGAAAGCGCGGCATCGGTCGTCCCGTCCGTCGTGGATCAGTCCGGCGTCGTCCCGCCCAGCGCCGTCCCGCAATACCAGCGCGACATCTACGGCGAGGTGAAGGACCGCGGTCCCGGCCCGCACATCTTGACCGGGCCGATCGAAATCCGCGGCGCGGAGCCCGGCGACGTCCTGGAAGTGAGAATCCTCGATATCGGCCTCGTGCTCGACTGGGGCTACAACCGCCAGCGGCCCTATACCGGCGCGCTGCCCGACGAATTCACCGCGATATGGTCGCGCATCATTCCGATCAACCGCCAGGCCAAGACCGCCGAGGTGGCCAAGGGCGTGGTGGTGCCGGTTGACAAGCCGTTCTTCGGCACCATGGGTCTGGCGCCCGATCCGACGTTGGGCCGCATCAGCAGCGGCCCGCCCGGCGTCCATTCCGGCAACATGGACAACAAGGACCTGATCGCGGGCACCACCCTGTTCATGCCGGTGCAGGCATCGGGCGCGCTGTTCTCGGCCGGCGACGCCCACGCCGCGCAAGGTCACGGCGAGGTGGATCTGACCGCGATCGAGACCGGTTTGCGGGGCAAATTCCAGTTCATCGTGCGCAAGGACATGAAGCTGGTCTGGCCGCGTGCCGAGACCCCCACGCACTGGATCGTCATGGGACTTCATCCCAATCTCGAAGATGCGATGAAGATCGCGGTGCGCGAGACCATCGACTTCATCACCAAGCGCTTCCCGCACCTGACGCGCGAGGAAGCCTACATGATCGCGAGCGTGGCGGTGGATTATCACGTCACGCAGGTGGTGGACGGCACCAAGGGCATCCACGGCATGATCCCGAAGGCGATTTTCACCGCGCAACGGTAGTAAACCGGTGCGCGTGCGTGCAAGACGCCGCTGTGATGCCCGCGTAGGCGGGCATCAACCCACGACCACTCCTCACAGCCCGTATATGCGCTTCGCCGTGGCGCCGAGCACCGCGCGGCGCTCTTCGGCGGAAAGCTCCGCGACCAGGTCGGTGATGCCGTTCCAGGTTTCCGCGTAGCTCGCTCCGAGCAGGATCACCGGCCAGTTGCTCGCCGCCATGACCCGGTCCGGGCTGAACAGGTCGAGCACGTGATCGGAATAACGGCGCACGGCGTCCGTCGACCAGCGCCAGCGCATGATGATGTCGAGGCCGATCGAGAGCTTCATCGATACGTTGCGCTGCTCGGCGGCGCGGGCGATCTGCGTGGCCCATGGCTCCCAGCCCTGCTCCGGAAGCGGGGGACGGCCGAGATGATTGATCACGATCTTGAGCTCGGGCAGCCGCCGCGTCACCTCGAGCACCGATTCGAATTGCGCGCTGTTGACCGGGATGGCGTCGAAAGCGAGCTTTGCCGCGGCCAGGAGCTTGAGCGATTCGAGCACGCCGTCCTGCAGCAGCCAGCGCGGATCCGGCTCGTTGCTGATGAGATGGCGCACGCCGACAAGCTTGCCGCCGCGCGCGCTCAGCCGCTCGATCGCGCGTGACGTGGCGTCCGGGTCGGCGAGCGGCAGCCAGCCGACGACGCCGCGCACGAAATCGACCTCCTTGCTGAGATCGAGACACTCCTCGGTCTCGCCGCCGACCTGATGCAGAACCTGGATCAGGACCGTTCCCTTGACGCCGGCGCGCGCAAGCTCGGGGCGCAGATCGTCCGGCGTGAAGTCGCGCGCAAAGCGATCACCGACCGGATCGGGCCACGTATAAGCGTGCCGGCCGGTCCACCAGAAGTGATGATGCGCGTCGATCATGTCTTGATCCATTGATGTCCTGTCGCTCAAGGTCGTGGCGCTGAACGCCCGCTGCTCCGGCTTGGCGCCACGAAGGCGTCGTGCTCCTTGGTCAACCATACGTTGCCGGACGCTTCCACGTTGGGCACGCCGATATAGCAGAAGATCAGCGAGGCCTCCTCGGTCTGCGAGGCGTTGGCGATGACGTGGATGGCGCCGCTCGGGATATAGACGAAATCACCGGCCTCCAGGATGATCTCCTTGCGCTCGCTGCAATCGCTACGCGCCTGGATACACCTGATGCTGCCGGACATGATGTACCAGCAGACGTCGTTGTTGGCGTGGTAATGGGTCGGATTCGGCCCGGCGCCAGGCACCAGCACCGTGCGCCCCATCACCGCATTGGCCAGATCGACGGTCTTGTCGCTGATGCCGAATCCTACCCGCAACGGCGGCTCGTAGGTGGTATCGACACCGACCTTGCTCTGCCGGACCACCGTGACGCTCTGCTTGTCGAACGGGACCATGTGTGCCTTGCTCCGAATCACCACACGTCGGGTGAAACTCCGCCTTTGCTTTTCTCGCCATCATGCGCGCAAACGGATGCCGCAGTAACCACGACGACGCGGGCTTTGACAAGATTCACGCGGATGACCGGATCGTTCGCGTTGGAAAGGCCTCACAACGGTGCCCGGATACGTCAACGCCCCGTCCATGCGGGCTCGCGCTTCTCCACGAACGCGTTGACCCCGATGCGGAAGTCCTCGCTGCCGTAACACGTCCGGACGAGATCATCGCCGTCCGGCAGCCCCGCATGGAGAATGCGGCGGATCGCCTCCTTGCTTACCCGCATCGTCAGCGGCGCATGGTGCGCGAGGCGTGAGCACAATTCGGCGACACGCCGGTCGAGCTCCGCGGGCTCCACGATCTCGCTGAGGAAGCCGCCTGCCAGCGCCTCCTCTGCTGAAAGATTCTCCGCCAGCAGCAGCATCCGCTTGGCGCGCGAAGCTCCGAGTCCCGCCACCAGCCGTGCGTAGTTCGCGATCGAGAGGCAATTGCCCAAGGTGCGCGCGATCGGGACGCCGAAACGCGAATTGGGTGTTGCGATGCGCAGATCGCACGCCGCCGCGATGGCGAGGCCGCCTCCGATGGCAAATCCTTCGATCACCGCGAGCGTCGGCACCGGCAGGGTTTCCACGTCGCCGATGTAATCTTCCATTTTCGCCTCGTAGGCGATGCCGTCCTCCCCGCTTTCGAAGGCCTGGAATTGCGCGATATCGGTGCCGGCAATGAAGGACTTGCCGCCGGCGCCGCGAAACACGGCAACGCGCAGCCCATCGTCGCTGCGGATACGCGCGCACGCCTCGCCGAGCTGCTCGTACATTCGCCAGGTCATGGCGTTGCGTGCCGCTGGCCGATCGAAGATCACCGTGGCGATCGCGCCATCCCGGCTGTAGCGCACCTCTCCGTCAGTCATGGGACCTCCGCGCTTGCATCCGTTGCGGCGTCATGCGCGGGCCTGACCCGCGCATCCATCTTCCTACGCGCCGGCAAATGAACCCCATCAGGGCCGCGTACGCCGCCTTATCTCTTTGATCACAGCACTGTTGTCGAGGTCTGCTTCCCCGTGCCGCACGCAGGCTTCCAGCACATCCGCATGGATTTCGAGCAGCGGAAGCTGCTGCTTTACGCGCTCGGCCTGCTCCAGCATAAGGTGCACGTCCTTGAGGTGTTGGCTGATGCGGCCCTCGGCGGCGAACTCGCCGCGGATCATCTTCGCACCCTTGATATCCATGACCTGCGAATAGGCGGCCGAGCTGCGGGCCACCTTGAGAAAGGCCTCGGGATCGAGGCCCAGTCGCTCCGCGAATACCAGGCCCTCCGCCACGGCCAGTCGGTTGAGCCCGAGGATGAGATTGACGGCGAGCTTGGCGCGCCCGCCGTCTCCGATCTCGCCGATATGGAAATAGGTCGGAAACATTGCGCGCAGGACCGGCTCCACTGCGGCCACGACGTGCGGATCACCGCCGATCAGCCCGACGCCCTCGCCGCGGCTCACCTGTCCGCTCGCGCCGGAGACCGGGGTTTCCAGAAGACGCAGCCCGCGCGTGGCAACGCGCCGGCCCAGGGCAGCGATGCGTTCGGGGTCGCACGTACTGGCGCACAGCACAATTTTCCCGGAGCCCTCGCCCAATGCGGGCAACAATTCGCTTTCGACCACTGCCTCGACCTGATCGGTGCTGAACACCGCCAGAACAATGGGATCGCAGCGCTGCGCGAGATCGGCGACCGACGATGCGGGCTGGCCGCCAAACTCCGCAAGCCTGACATTCTTGGCGGGATCCACATCGAAGCCGAGGACCTCAAAGCCGGCGCCCCGCAGGCGATGCACAAACGCCTGACCCAACAGGCCGATGCCGATGACCCCGACTTGAAGACGTTCAGACATTGCAGAGATACCTCACGATGTCAGGCCTCCTTGTGGTGGCATGCCGGCGACGGCTTGCGTCCAGGAACCCCGATCGGTCGTCGACGCGGATTTCCGGTCGCACCGCCGGTGCTTGCTGCATCGTCCCGCTGCGGGGCGATGACAGAGCGCGGCGGTCGCTCGCGTCACGTCAGGCTAGTGGCGAGATGCCGAGATCCCGGGCCGCGGTATCGAGACTGTTGCGCAACGGCGTGGGCATGGGAATGCCGTTCGTGGTGCGATCCTGCCGCTTTTGATGGCTCTGCTCGCCGGGCAACCAGACGCGATCGACGCCGGGCAGACGCTCGGCACCACGCATGGTCCGGATCGCGGCATCGACGTGACGCTTGAATACCGCCGCCGGCGCGAAGGCTTCGACCGATACCGCGACGATGGCATGGCCGGTATTGGTCGCGTTGCCGGGCTCTTTGACAAAATCGATGACCTCGCGTCCGAACGCCGCTCCATTGAGCGTCCCGGCGAGAAGCCCGATGATCAGGCTGAGCCCATAACCCTTGTAGTCGCCGATCGGGAGCAACAGGCCTTCTTCCGCGTGCTTGGGATCGGTGAGCGGCTTGCCGTTCCGGTCGATCATCCAGCCGACCGGCATCTCCTCGCCCCGCTGCATCTTGAGGCGAACCTTGCCGAAGGCCGCGACCGTCGGCGCCATGTCGAGCACGATCGGCGGCTCTTCCTCGGCCGGAATAGCGATGGCGATGGGATTGGTGCCGAGCAGATTCTCGGTCGAGCCCCAGGGCGGCAGATGGTTGTTGCTGCCGACCGCGAGATAGAGCCCGATCATGTCATGGGCGAGCGGCATCATGGCGTAGAGCGCGGCCGGACCCGCATGGTTGCTCATGCGCGCACCCACCCATCCCACGCCGGCATGCCTGGCCTTCTCGATCGCGGTCATGGCTGCAAAGCGCATGACCAGATGACCCATGCCATTGTCGCCGTCGACCAGCGCGGTTGCCGGCTTTTCCCGAGCGATGCGGATATTCGGACGCGGGTTGACGCCGCCGGCCTTCAGGCGGCGCAGATAAAGCGGGAGGCGGATCACCCCATGGGTATCGCTGCCGCGCAAATCGGCTTCGACCATGAGGCCGGCGAGGATGTCCGCGTCGCTGGCGGGGAGGCCGGCGGCTTCGAAGGCCCGCTTGATGAATGCCGTCAGCGCAGCCGCCTGAACGCGTGGAACATCGGCGCTACCCTGCGGTTGCTGTTGTGCGGCGGTCTGCTGGGCCATTTCCCCTCCGAGCGTATTCTGTCTGCCGCTATGTCATCTCGATCGAAGGCTGATTACAACAGCATTCTCCGCCGTCATCGCCCGCAAATCAGTGCTTGGCCACGAGGTCATTGCTGATCTGGTCAAGCCGGGCGGCCCCGCACAGCGCCATGGCGCGGACGAGTTCAACGCGCAGATGGTCGAGCACGGCGCGCACGCCCTCGGCGCCGTCGAGCGCAAGCCCCCAGATGACGGGGCGTGCCACCAGGACGGCGCGGGCACCAAGCGCGAGCGCCTTGACGATGTCGGTGCCGCGACGGATGCCGCCGTCCACGTAGAGCTCCGCCCTGCCGGCGACTGCATCGGCGATCTCCGTCAGGGCATCACCGGTGGCGACGGTGCCGTCAAGATGACGGCCGCCGTGGTTCGACACCATGATCGCCTTTGCCCCGGCTTCCAGGCAGCGCACGGCATCGTCGCCGCGCAGGACGCCTTTGACCACGACGTCCACGGCCGAACGCCGCACCAGCCATTCGAGGTCGCGCCAGGTCGCCGGAAACGTCACCGAGCCGGTGTGGCCCGCCTTGTAGGAATGCTGCGCGATAGGTTGGCCCGGCAGATTGGCGTTGCGAATGTCCGGCGACGCCGTCAGCGGTGCGCGCGCCGCCCGCGGACTCGAACCGTAGACCGGCTGGTCGACCGTGAGCACGACCGCGCGAAATCCCGCCGCCGCCGCACGGTCGATCAAATTCTCCGCCAACGCGCGTTCCGGCGGCAGATAGAGTTGGAACCAGCGCGGCGTGCTGCCGGGTTCGCCTGCCACCTCTTCGAGGCTGACCGTCGATGTGGTCGGCAGAACGAAGACGGCGCCGGCCGCGGCCGCGCCGCGCGCGCTGGCCCGCTCGCCTTCGGGATGAAACAGTTTGTGGCGCCCAAACGGGGCGACCATGATCGGAGTGTCGCACCGGACCCCCAGGATGCTGGCGCTGGTATCGACCTCGGTGACGTCGTTGAGCACGCGCGGGCGCAAGCGCAGCAGGCGCCACGCCGCGATGTTCGCGGCGACCGTGATCTCGTCGTCGGCCCCCGCCGCCGCAAAGGCATAGGCGGCAGGCGAGAGCCTGGCGCGGGCCTTCTCCTCGAGCGCATCGAAATCGGCGCTGTCCAAGTCGTCCTCCTGCTCTCGCCCCGCTGCGGCCGGGTTGCGACCCGCAGTGGATAATGTCCTTTGACGCGGGCAAAGGGCCATGTCCTTATAGCCTGCCGCTGTTCGCTCGCGTGGAATCCGATCATCGCATGGCTCGTTACCGCGTCACCGTCGACACCGGCGGCACATTCTCGGATTTCGTCCATCTCAACGAGCAGACCGGCGAAATATCGATCGCGAAGATTGCCTCGACTCCCGATGATCCCTCGCGCGCGATCCTCGCTGGGCTGGACGCCCTTTTGGCGAGCGTCACCGAGGCGGACGAAATCGGCTATTTCTGCCACGGCACCACCGTGGGAACCAACGCGCTGCTCGAAGGCAAGGGCGTCAGGACCGCTTTGCTGGTAACGGAGGGATTTCGCGGAATCTATCCCGTGGGCGAGCAGGCCCGCCCGTATGGCACGGCGATCTTCGACGTCATGTACGACAAGCCGGCGCCGCTGGTGCCTTCACGTCTCACCGGCGAGGTGAAGGAACGGATCGACTTTCGCGGCAACGTGCTGCGCCCGCTCGACGAGACGGCGCTGCGCGAATCCGTGCGTGCGCTCAAGGCGCAGAACATCGAGTCGATCGCGGTATGCCTCTTATTCTCGTTCCTGCATCCCGAGCACGAGGCGCGCGTACGCGACATTGTTCTTGAGGAGATTCCCGGCTGCAGCGTCTCGCTTTCGTGCGAAGTGCTGCCGCAGATTCGCGAGTACTACCGGCTGAGCACGACCGTCATCAACGCCTACCTGCAGCCGATCCTGGCGCGTTATATCGCGCAACTCGACCGCCGCCTCGCCGCCGCCGGCATCGTCACGCGGCAGAAATATATCATGCAGTCGAATGGCGGCATGGCGACATTTGCCGCCGCCGCCCGCCGCGCCGTCACCACGGTGCTGTCGGGGCCGGCCGGCGGCGTCACGGCCGGCGTGCTCGCCTGCGGTATGAGCGGATCCGCCAACATCATCACCTTCGACATGGGGGGGACCTCCTGTGACGTCGCGCTGATCAGGGACGGCGAGCCGCTGCTGTCGAGCCGGGGAAAGATCGAAGGACGCGATCTCGCCGTGCCCATGCTGGACATCAATACGGTGAGCGCCGGCGGCGGCACGGTTGCGACGGTCGACCGGTTCGGCGTGCTCCAGGTCGGACCGCAAAGCGCGGGGGCAGTGCCGGGACCGGCCTGCTACGGGCGCGGTGGCGAGGCGCCGACCATCACCGACTGCAATCTGGTGCTTGGCTATCTCGGCGAAGACAACTTTCTGGGCGGGCGAATGCGGCTCGATGCCGCCAAGGCGCGCGCCGCGATCGAGGCCGCCGTTGCCAAGCCGCTCGGCCTCGATGTCGCCGAAGCGGCGGAGGGCATCGTCCGCGTCATCGACGTGAAGATGGAAGAGGCGATCAAGGCGATTTCCACCATGCGTGGCCATGACCTGCGCGATTTCATGCTGCTCGCCTTCGGCGGGGCGGGACCGCTGCATGCCGGCCGCATCGTCCGCGACCTCGGCATGGCGGGCGTGATCGTTCCGCTTTATCCCGGCGTGTTCTCGGCCATCGGCTTGCTGATGTCCGACGTCAAGCACGACTACGTCCGCTCCAAGCTCTCGCCGCTGAGCGAGGTCGCGCCGGCGGACGTGAACGGCATGTTCGAGCGGATGGTGGCGCAGGCGCTCGAGGAGTTGCGCGATGATGGCTTTGCGGCAGATCACATCCGCATCGAGCGCGCGCTCGATATGCGCTATGCCGGTCAGGGATATGAGATCGCCGTCCCCTGCCCCGTCCAGCCGCTGCAGGAAGCGGATTTGAAACAGCTCCGCACCACCTTCGACCAACAGCACCAAGCGATGTTCGGCCACATGGCGCCGCAGGAACCGGTCGAAATCGTTTCCTTTCGCGTGCGCGGCATTGGTCTCGTACCGCCGGTCGAGATGCCGAAGTTCAAGCCGGCGGGCACGACGCTTCGCGACGCGCGGCGCGAGCTGCGGCGCGTGCGCTTCGATGGCCGGGAGCTCGACTGTCCGGTCTATCAGCGCGAGCGGCTCGATGTCGGCTTGACGGTCGCCGGACCGGCGGTCCTCGACCAGTTCGATTGCACGACCGTGATCTGCCCCGGCCAGACGGCGCGCGTGGATGAATGGAAGAACCTGATAGTGACGTAGCAACGGAAAGCGGTAGGGTGGCAAAGGCGCGCATTGCTGTGACTCCTTCGAACGAACGATCATTCCGTGCGCGAACGAGCGATTGCTGCTTTCGGCAGCGTGCCGCGCGCCTTTGCCCACCCCGCGACTGAGAGCTGGTGGATAAACCAAATGACCATCGACGCGGTCGATCTCGAAGTGGTGAAGGCGAGCCTCTCCGGCATCGTGCAGGAGATGCAGAACTCGCTGTTTCGTACCGGATTCTCCACCATCGTGAGGGAGTCGCAGGATGCCTCCTGCGCCCTGATGAACGCCAGGGGCGAGGTCGTGGCGCAGCACGTGGTGCTGCCGCTGCATATCGGTGCATTTCCCGCGTGCACCACCGCGATCATCGATGCGTTTGGCGACAGCATCGCGCCGGGCGATGCGTTCATCATCAACCATCCCTATCAGGGCGGCAGCCCGCACGCGCCGGACGTCGCGGTGATCACGCCGGCCTTCATCGGCGATGAGCTGTTCGGCTTTTGCGGCTCGATCGCGCACAAGAGCGACATCGGCGGCCCGGTGCCGGGAAGCTGCTCCGGCCAGGCGCGGGAGATTTTCAACGAAGGCCTGCACCTTCCGGCCGTCCGCTACCAAAGCGCCTATCGGCCCATCGGCGACATCGAGCGGCTCATCGGCGCCAACAGCCGCACGCCCGAACTCGTGCTCGGCGACATCCGCGGGCAGCTTGGCGCCGACCGGCTGGGCGAGAAGCGCCTCAACGAACTAGTGGGAAAATTCGGCCGGGAAAAGACCCTCGCGTGCTTCGGCCGCCTCTTGGAGATGTCGGAAGCAAAGCTCAAAGCGGCAATTGCGGAATGGGCGGACGGCCGCTTCGAGGCGGAGCGGTTCGTCGACGACGACGGCGTGGAACTGGAACAGCCGGTGCGCATCCATGTCGTCGTCGACAAACAAGCCGACCGGCTGCATTTCGATTTCAGCGGCTCGGCCGACCAGACCAAAGGGCCCGCGAATATCCGCCCGCCGCTGGTGCAGGCGGCCTGCGCCTATGCGCTGATCTCGTTGATCGACCCGAACATGTATGTGTCGAGCGGCCTGCTGCGCGGCTTCGCCATGACGGCGCGCGACGGCAGCGTGCTCAACCCGCGCTTCCCCGCGCCGGTCAACACCTACAACCCGACCATCCATGCGCTGGTCGACGCCATCTTCGACGCCATGAGCCACATCGTGCCGGGCAAGGTGCGCGCCGACGGCAGCGGCAGCCGTTCCATCATTCTCGGCGGCCGCAGCACCTATACCGGCAAGGGCTATGTGCAGTACGAGATCATCGCCGGCGGCGCCGGCGCGCGCGCCGCCAAGGACGGCGCGTCCGGAATCACCGTCAACCAGAGCAACGCCAAGATCGCGCCGATCGAGATCATCGAGAGCGAATTCCCCACCCGCATCGCGCGCTTTGAGCTGATCATCGACTCCGGTGGCGCCGGCGAGTTCCGCGGCGGTCTGGGCATCCGTCGGGAATACCTCAATCTCGCGGATGCCCGTTTCTCGATCCGCTCCATGAAGCACATCATTCCACCGAACGGCTGCGCCGGCGGGAGCGTCGGTCGCACCGGCGACATCTGGATCAACCCGGACACCAGGGAGGCCAAGCGCCTCCCCACCCGCTACGCCGACTACCCGCTGCGGGCGGGCGACATCTTCCGGCTCGACACGCCGGGCGGCGGCGGACATGGTGATCCGCTCGCGCGCGACCCTGAATGTGTGCTCGCCGATGTGCGGGAGGGAGCGGTTTCGAGGGAGGCGGCAGCGCGCGACTACGGTGTCGTCCTGGAGCAGCGGGAAACGTCGTGGCTGGTCGACGAGGCCGCGACGGCGCGACGGCGGGCGGAGATGCGGACCAACTCCCGGTCGTCATCGCCCGCGACGCCGGGCAATCCACTATCCTCCAAACAATGAGAGGTCCGATAGCGGTCACCCGGACCGTCGAATACTGGATGCCTGCATGCGCCGCCCTGCACCCCTGTGACGGGCGGACCTAGTCGAGAGCGGAAATGGAAACGAACGAGATAAATCGCACCGGGGTGATCGGCCTCGGCGCCATGGGCCTGCAGATGGCGCGGCACCTGCTGCGCAAAGGCTTTGACGTCACCGGTTACGACGTGGACGTGGACGCCATGCGTCGGGCGATCGAGCAAGGCACGAAAACGTGCCTCTCGCCGGCGCAGGTCGGCGATCACGCCGAGGTGGTGATCGTCATGGTGGCAAACGATCAGCAGGTGGACGAGGTCGTCGCGCAATCCGGGCTTCTCGATCGTCTCCAGCCCGGTTCCGTCATCTGCATCGCCAGTTCCTGCGCGCCCGAGACCTGCCGGCGCATGGAGGAAATCGCCGCAGCGCACCGGATCGGCGTGCTCGACTGCCCGGTCGTGCTGGGGCAGGAGGCGGCCAACAACGGCACCGTGACCTGCTATGTCGGCGGCGAAGAGCGCTGGCTGGCCCGCGCGCGGCCGGTGCTGGCGGCGTTCAGCGCCCGCGTGCTCCACCTTGGTCCCGTAGGCACAGGTCAGATCGCCAAGACCATCAACAACACGTTGTTGTGGGCGTGCATGGCGGCAAACTTCGAATCGCTCACCCTCGCCAAGACGCTCGGCGCCGACATCCCGCGCCTGATCGAGGCGCTGGGCCACGGCAGCGGCGCCAATTGGTCGCTCTCCCGCTGGGGCAAAAGCACTGGTAAATGGGCGGAGAAGGACATGGATGTGGCGTTGGAACTGGCGCAGGACGCCAAGGTGCCGATGCCGCTCGCCGGGTTGGTCGATCAACTGATGAAATCCATCAATCAGGACAAGATGAAAGCGCTGTTGTCGTGATGTTCCTACGCCGGGTTGCAAGCGCAGACGCAAGCAGGGCTCCAGATGGGGCGTCACTGCCGGGCTTGACCCGGCAATCCATCCTGTTCGCAAGAAGATGGATGCCCGGGACACGCCCGGGCATGACGGGTGGAGGCCGTCGGAACATGCAACGGTTAGCCCTTCTGGCTGCCATGACGGCGCTCATCGCAGCGCCGGCCGCCGCGCAGCAGGGCCTGACCAAGGTCCGCGTCGCCTATGACGGCTTCTCCATGACGTCGGGGCCGCTGATCTATGCCGACAAGCAAGGCATCTTCAAAAAGTTCGGCCTCGATATCGCGCCTATCTTCATCGACGGCGGCTCCATGCTCACCCAAGCCGTGGTCGGCGGCTCGGTCGACATCGCGCAGAACGGCTACACGCCGGCGCTCTCGGCCGCGGTGCAAGGCGCGGATGTGGTCATCATCGGCGGTATCTCGAACAAGCTGCCGTTCCAGCTCGTGGTCAAGACCTCGATCACCGGGCCCGACCAGCTCAAAGGCCAGAGCGTCGCGATCAGCCGCTACGGCTCCTCGACCGACACGGCCGCGGATTTCGCGCTGGCTCACCTCAAGCTGACGCGCGCCGACGTGAAGGTGCTGCAACTGGGGGGCGCCGCCACACGCATCGCCGCGGCGATGAGCGGTCAGATCGCCGGCACCATGGAACAATATCCCGACACCGCGGAGCTTTCACGGCACGGCTTTTACGTCATGGTCGATGTGACCGATATTGCGGGCGACTATCCGAACACGTCGTATGTGACGAGCCGCAGTTTTCTCAAGAGCCGGCCGGAGGTGGTGAAGAAATTCTTGATGGCGATGGCGACGGCGGTGCACGAGTACAAGGCCAATCCGTCGGTGGCCATTCCGCTCTCGCAGAAATTTCTCGACGTGAAGGACGCAGAGAACGCGAAGGCCGCGTACGACGCGTATGTCAAGGTTTATCCCGATGATCTCAAGCCGTCGCTTCCCGGCGTCGGGCTCGTGCTCAAGGAGATCGCCAAGCGGGAAGCCAAGGCCGCCGCCATGAAACCCGAGCAATTCGTGGATACGGGCATGCTCGACACGCTCGAGCGCGAAGGCTTCTTCAAGCAACTGCGGACGATGAACTGACGGGCATGTGATGGGGGCGTTGCGCCGAGCGAAGCTGGACGTGCGTGGCGTTTCGCTCGACCTTTACAACGAACGAACCCGGAAATCGCTCCCGGTCCTGTGCGACCTCGACTTGGCGGTGTTCGACGGCGAGCTCGTCTCCATCGTCGGACCGTCCGGCTGCGGCAAGTCGACCTTCCTCAATGCAGTCGATGGCCTTATCCGGGTGACCACCGGCGAGATCCTGGTCGACGGCCGAGCGGTGAACGGGCCGGGGCCCGATCGGGCCATGGTGTTTCAGCACGACAGCCTGTTTCCCTGGCGCACCGTGCGCGACAACGTGATGTACGGCCTCGACCTCCAGGGCAAGCTCGCCAAGGCCGAGCGCAGGGAGCGCGCGCTGGCCTTGGTCGAGCTGGTCGGCCTCACCGGTTTTGCCGATCACTACCCGCACGAGTTGTCCGGCGGAATGCGCCAGCGCGTCAACATCGCGCGCGCTCTGGTGATGGAACCGCAGTTGCTTCTGCTCGATGAGCCGTTCGCGGCGCTCGATGCCCAGACCCGCGAATTCATGCAGGTCGAGCTGTTGAAGATTCTCGCCCGCGCGAAGACGACGGCGCTGTTCGTCACTCATCAGATCAACGAAGCCGTGTTTCTCTCCGATCGCGTGGTCGTGTTCTCGGCGCGGCCCGCCCGCATCAAGGACGTCATCACCGTCGACCTGCCGACGGAACGTTCGCTGGCGGTCAAGCATCAACCGCCGTTTCTGGAGCTCGAGCAGCGCATTTGGCGGCTGATCGAGCAGGAAGCGCAAAAGACCGGCATGCTGACGGTGGCATGAACATGGAGCGTCCATGACGAGCCTCGAGCGGCCCCGCGCCGCGGAGCTTGCGCAGCCTGGGCCTCCAGGCATGGGGCCGGCGCTCGAGACGCCCACGGTGCGCCCGCCGCAGGATGAGGACGCGCCGCCGCCGAAATCGTTCTGGGCACGGCACGAACACGCCCTGCTCGGCACGATCTCCATGCTGGTGTTCCTGTCGTTCTGGGAAGCGTCGGTGGACTTGGGCTGGGTCAACCCGCTGTTCACCAGCTCGCCGAGCCGGATCGTGCGCACGGCCATCGAGATGTTCGCCGACGGCAGCATTCTCGTCGACATGCAGGTGTCGGGCTTCGAGTTCGTCGTCGGCTACGGCGCCGCCATCATCATCGGGGTGCCGCTCGGCATTCTGATGGGCTGGTACAGCCGGGTCGACGCGGTGCTCGACCCGTTCGTGTCCGCGCTCTACGCCACCCCGCGCATCGCGCTTCTTCCGCTGGTCATGATCTGGTTCGGCATCGGCCTGATGTCCAAGATCGCCATCGTGTTCCTTGGCGCGATCTTCCCGATCCTGGTGAACACCATCACCGGCGTGCGCACCGTGAACGCGGACTTCGTCAAGGTCGCACGCTCATTCGGCTCCAACGACTGGCAGATGTTCCTGACGGTGGTGCTGCCATCATCAGTGCCGCTGCTGCTCACCGGCTTGCGCCTGGGTCTCGGACACGCGCTGGTCGGCATCGTCGTCGGCGAGATGTACGGCGCCACCCACGGGCTCGGCTTCTTGATCGCGACGGCGGGTGCACGCTTCCAGACCGACAAGGTGATGGTCGGCATCATCATCATCGCCGCCGCCGGCATTGTCATGACCGAATTGCTGCGCCTGATCGAGCGGCGCTTCGAACGCTGGCGGCCAAGTGTCGGGGGATGATCGCCTTCGGCCACAGGCACACTCTCGCTCCGTCACCCTGAGGTGCGAGCACGCGGTCAAGTCTACGCAGCCTGCGCAAGCTTGGCCGTGTGCGAGCCTCGAAGGGCGATCGGCCCGAGTCGGGCCGCTCATCCTTCGAGGCCCGCGCGGCAGATGCGCCGTCAGCCGAGGTCAGTGCTCGTGACGCGCGGGCACCTCAGGATGACGGAGAGACGCCCGCGCGAGACCTGGTTGTCCTACGCCTGCTTCGCCTTCTGGCGCTTGAAGGAGCCGAAGCCGGGCCGATAGCTCTTGTCGTCCAGGAACTGCTTCATGCCCTGGCTGCGGCTGTCCTCCTTGTCGACAAAACGCAGCGCGTCACTCTTGGCGTTGAGATAGTCCGCCGCCTGCGGCTCGTTCATGAAGCGCACCGCGCGCAGCGCTTCCTTGGTGTAGCGCAGCACGGCGGGGCTTTTCTCCATCAGCTTCTTCGCAAGCTTGACGGTCTCATCCTTCAGCGCCGCCTTGGGATAGGAGAAGTTGACGAAGCCGATCTCCTTCGCCTTCTTGCCGTCGAACGTGTCGCCGGTGAGTGCGTAATACATGCCGTCGCGCATGTTCAAGGTCTGCGCGACATTCCACGAGACGATGCCGCCCGGCAGGATGCCCCAGTTCACCTCGGAGAGGCCGAACACCGCTTCATCCGACGCGACCGCGAGATCGCAGGCACACACCTGGGTGAAGCCGCCGCCGAAGCAGTAGCCGTTGACCATGGCGATGGTCGGCACCGGGAAGGTCGACAGCCGCTGCCAGCGCCATTGGTTCGAGGCGCGGCTTGCCTTCCGCCGCACCTTCGGATCGGCGTCGCCGCCGCGGAAATACAGTTTGATGTCCTGTCCGGCGCAGAACGCTTCGCCGGCCCCGGTGAGCACGAGCACTTGCGTCTCCGGATCGCCCGACAGTTCGTCGAGCGCGTCGTCCATGTCGAGGTGGAGTTGCGGGCTCATGGCGTTGCGCTTGTCCGGCCGGTTCATGATCAGCCAGGTGATGCCGTCCTGCTTCTCGATCAGGACCGTCTCGTATTTCTTGGTTGTCACGGGATGTCTCCTTGGGTTGATTCAATCACACCGTGTCGCGGCATTCACGTTCGAGCGAGCGCACTCGCGGCGGAGCGTCGTGCCAGGAAGTAGAATACCGCGGCGATCATCGCCATCAGCATGGACCATATCAACCCGAGCGCCGCAAGCTCGGTACCCTGACCGTTGGTCCAAAGGTCAAACAACGTCACTGCCATGGTCTGCGAGCGTGGTCCCGAGAGCAAGATCGCCAGCGACAACACCCGTGCGGCCATCAGAAAAATGAACAACCATCCCGCGAGCAAGGCCGGCGCAAGCAAGGGTGCAACGATACGGCGCAGCCGCATCGAAGGGGAGGCGCCGCACATCTCCGCCGACTCTTCGAGCTCGCGATGGATCTGCAGCATGCCGGCGGCGCTGTAGCGCATTCCATACGGCAGATAGTTGATGACGAACGCCCAGATCAGGATTCCCAGCGTGCCGTACAGCGGGATCGGCAGGTGCAGAAAGAGCTGCATCACCGCGATGCCGAGAATGAGGCCCGGAAAGACCAGCGGGATGGTGGCCAGTCGCTCGACCACCCAGCCTCCCGGCGCCCGCCGCACCGCCAGCCATGCCGCCAGGAAGGTGAGCGCCACCGCCAGGGTTGCGGTCGCCACCGCGACAAGGAGCGTGTTGGCGATCAGTCCGACATGATCGGGCGAGAACACGGTGCGATAATTGTCGAGCGTGACCAGGGCGAGCGCCGCCGTGCTGATGGGCTGATAGAACGGAAGCAGCGACACCCAGGCGAGCATCGCGATCGGCACGGCCAGCAGCAGCAGGAAATTGAGCACGAGAATCCCCGCCGCCAGATAGCGCAGCCGCCCGAGGTCGAACGGTCGCGGCCGAAAGCCCTTGCCGGTGATGGTCGCGAATCTCTCCGCGTGCCGCGACAGGCGGCCGTAGATGGCGAGAAGGACCAGCACCAGCGCCAGCATCAGGACCGAGAGTGCGCTGGCGCCGCCGATATCGGGCGGCGCCTGGGCCACCATGTTGCCGTAGATGTCGGTGGTCAGAACGGAGATGCGGCCGGGCAGCCCGACCAGCGCAGGCACCTCGAACGCCTCGATGGCGCGGATGAAGACCAGCATCGCCAGCGCCAGAATGGACGGCAGCGAGAGCCGTAAGGTCACCCGCCGGATGGTCATCCAGGTGCCGGCGCCGCTCACGCGCGCGGCTTCCTCCAACTCGGGATTGGCGTTGCGCAGCGTCGCGCCCACCAGGAGAAACGCCAGCGGCGACCACAGGAAGCCCTCGACCATGATCATGCCGGGCATGGAATAGACATTGATCAGAACATCGGACGTTCCGGTAAGGGTGCGGTACAGCTGATTGATCGGGCCGGCTTTGCCGAGCAGCAGCAGCCACGCAGTGACATAAAGGATGTAGGGCGTGCCGAGCGAGATGATCGCGGTGAGATAGGCCAGCGGCTTGAGCGGCGTATTGGTGCGCTCGACGATCCAGGCGGTGGTCCATCCGATCCCCAGCGCAACCACCGCGCTGCCGGCCGCGAACACGAGTGAGTTCGCGCTGGTGACGAGGAAGCGGCGGCTTCCCAGCACCGCTTCGAAATTAGCCAGGCTCCATTCGCCGCCGCGTTGCGCGTCCACGACGCTGGCTTTGAGCAGAAACACGAACGGCGGCAGCACCAGCGCGGCCAGCACGACGATCAGGACCGCCGCGAGCAGGAGCGTCTGGTAAGCGGCGAGGCGGGACCACAGCGTCGCGATCGCGGGATCGCGCGGCAAAGCCGGCCGATCCCTCTCGGCTGATCGGATCTCGGGCGCAAGCTCAGCTGAAGACGTCACTCACCACGGCTCGCATCTTTAAGCGTTGGACAGGCCCTTATCGAAACAGATCGTCGTAGACCTTCTTCCAAGCCACGATGTTGTCCTCGGTCTGCTCGGGCGTGAAGAAATGCGTGCGGAACCGGCCTTCGTCGGGCTTGAGCGACGGGGTCAAGGCCGGCACCGCGGGATCGGCCGGCAGGTACTCGGCATCGCGGAAGATGTTCTGGCCTTCGGGCGAAGTGATGAAGTCGACAAGCAGCTTCGCCGCATTGGGATGCGGCGCGTTCTTGTGCACGGAGATCACCGACAGCGTGCCGGTCACCGGCTCCATCTTGATCCAGTCGACCGGGGCGCCCTTCTTGGCGCTGATCACGGTATGATGATTGAAGATTTGCAGCGCCAGCAGATATTCGCCGGCGATGACCTGGTCGAGCACCTCGCGCGCGGCGCTGCCGATATTGGCGATCCTCTGCTTGGAGAGCTCTCGCAGATAGAGCATTCCGCTCTCGGTCCCCATCTCGGTCAGCACGGTGCCGATGAAGCCCGGGCCGCCCGAGCTCGTGGGCGACGTGCTCCAGGCGATCTTGCCGCGCCATTTCGGATCGAGCAGCGCCTGGTAGCTGCGCGGCTCCGTTCCTTTGGGAACGAGGGCGGTATTGAAGCCCGGCGTCAGGAAGAACAAGTTGTTCGCGACCCAATAACCCTCCGGGTCCTTGTACGCCGCCGGATAGGACTTGGCCGGATCCGGCAGCCATTGCAGCACGAAGCCTTCTTTCTTGAGCGGCACAACCGTCGAGGTTCCGTCGAACACGTCCGATTGCGGCCTGCCCGCCCGGCTTTCGTTGATGATCTTGACCGAAAGTTCGGTCGAATTGGCGCGCGTCGAGCGCACCTTGATGCCGTACTTCTTCTCGAAGGCGACGCTCACGGGACGCACGAGTTGGGCGATGATCTGGGTCGTGTACCAGATCACCTCGCCTTCCTTCTTGGCAGCATCGATCAGGGCTGGTTCGGCGGCCTGGACGGATACGGCGACCACGCTCACGCCGACCGCCACCACCGCGCGCAGCATCGAGACCGGGCATCTCATGGCGTTCTCCCGATATCTGCGGCTGGTCACCGTCTTATGGTTGGGACGTCACGCGCCGACGCGGCAGCAGAGCTTACTCGACCGCGACCCTCGGCAATTCAAAGCCGCGAGGCACCAGGTGAAAGCCCATCACCTTCATAGCGGGGCCCGGTCAATTGCGCAAAAAGGCCTGCATTGCCTGGGCGACCGCAGGCGTCCGTTCCACGTGCGGCAGGTGGCCGGCATCGGGGATCATGGTCAGCGTCGATCCCGGGATCAGCCGGTGGAAGGCCTCGGCATAAGCCGGAGGGATGATGCGATCATCCTCGCCCCAGATGATCTGGGTCGGAATGTTCACCCGATGCAGCCAGCGCTCCAGCCTTGGATTGAAGAAACGCGGCTGCCAGCCGAAACGGGCGCTGGCGATGCGGTTGAGAATGGCGAGGTCATGATATTTGTCGGCACCGGCGCGTTCGGCGGCTTCCGCGCCCTTCTTCGGATCGGCGTAGGCCAGGCGCGCCTGCTCCTCCGGGTCGATCATGAAAATATCGGCCTTGGGCACGCCTTTGACGTGGATGCCGGCGGCCGAGATCAAGGTCAGGCTGCGCAGGCGATGGGTCGAGCGCACCGCCATTTCGAGCGCGATCCAGCCGCCGAGCGATTGTCCGACCACGTGCACGCCGGCGAGCCCGAGCGCCTCGATGGCGTCGAGATAACAATAGGCGACGTCGGAGACGTCATCGATCCACGCCGGCACCTCGGACCCGCCGAAGCCGGGATGATCTGGCACGATCACGTCGAAGCGTTCCACCAGGGCATCGAGAATGGCGGGCCATTCCGCGAGCCCGTCGGTGCCGTGCAAATAGAGCAACGGCTGTCCCGTGCCGGCGCGCGCGAAGCTGAGCTTGCAGCCGTTGATGTCGATCGTGTGCCTGACAAATGCCATCGTCTGCCCGCCGTCCCGGTCCGCCGATCGTGAAAGCGTAGGGGAGGTCGGCGACGGGCTCAAACGTTTTCTCTTGCCGCGCATGGCGCGTCGCTGGTTGCGCCAGTGCTTGCGTTCGTCCGCAATGGATCAGAGTTCATGCGCCGCCACTGCCCCTTCCGCACGACCGAAGATCGCGACCCGGCGCGCATCGATGCCGATCCATACCGGCGTTCCCGGCCTGAGGTCGGCTTGCGGGCGGGCGAGCACCCGCAGCACCGCGCCACCGCCGACATCGACCTCGTACTCGACGCTGCTGCCCTGGAACGCCAGGGCAACGATCCGGCCCGCAATGGCGTTGCGTTCGTCCGCGGGTGCCAGCGCACTGAGCATGAGGTCTTCCGGCCGCAGCACCACGTCGACCCTTGCACCCGGCCGGTGCTCCGCGACGAGCGTCAGGCGATGCCCGCCGCCATCGAGCGCAATCCGGACCCGACCCTGGCAGTCGCGCTCCTCGACGCGGCCCGCAAGCACATTCGCCGCGCCGAGGAATTGCGCGACGAACAGGCTTTTCGGCCGCTCATAGATGTCGGCCGGCGCCCCTTCCTGCACGATGCGGCCTTGGTCCATGACCGCGACCCGGTCGGCGAGGGAGAGGGCCTCGACCTGGTCGTGGGTGACGAACAAGGCGGTCACCCCGATCTGCCGGATGAGCGTGGACAGCTCGCGCCGCATGCTGTCGCGCAGCCGCGCGTCAAGATTGGACAACGGCTCGTCCAGCAAAAGCAGGCTTGGCCGCCGCACGATCGCGCGCGCCAGCGCAACGCGCTGTTGTTGCCCGCCCGAGAGCCGCGTCGCCGGGCGGCGCGCCAAGGTTTGCAGACCGACCAGCGCGAGCACCTCGGCGACGCGCTTCTCGATCTCCGCACGCGCGATGCGCGGCCGCTCCACTTCGAGCGGATAGGCGACATTGTCGAACACGTCGAGATGCGGCCAGATCGCATAGGACTGAAACACCATCCCGATCGGGCGCTCGTGCACGGGGATGAAGCTGTCCTCATCTGAGACCACGCGTCCGCCGATCGCAATCGACCCCGCATCGGCCCGCTCGAGGCCTGCGACACAGCGCAGGATCGTGGTCTTGCCGCAACCGCTCGGGCCAAGCAGCGCGTAGCACTGCCCCGGCGCGACGCAAAAGGTCACGCCGTCGACGGCCCTGACCGCGCCTTCGACGGCGGGGAAAGATTTCGCGAGACCCTTCACCGTCAGCATTGTCATTCCGCGAGCGTGCGGCGCGCCAGCGTTCGGCGCGCAACGAAGATGACCGGCAGCACTACCGCGACGATGATCGACGCAAGTGCGGCAGACAGCGCCGGCTGACCGGATTGGAACAACTGCCACAGCAGCACCGACAGAACCACGTTGTCCTGGCTGTAGAGTACGAGCGGCATCGTGAACTCGCGCACGCCGACGATGAAGAGGAGAATGAACCCGGCGGAAAGCGCCGGCAGCATGAGGGGGATCAGCACACGCCGCAGCGTCGCGATCCAGCGCGCACCCGAGGCGGCGGAAGCCTCTTCGAGCTCCCTGTGGATCTGCAAAAAGCCCGCGCGTGCGAGCCGCGTGGTGGTGGCGAAGCGATAGGAATAGGCGATGATCAGAATCCCAACCGACCCATAGAGACCGATCGGCAGCGACAGATAGAGAAGCATCACCCCGAGGGCCGCGATCACAGCCGGGATTCCCACCGACAGCACCGACACGAAGTCGAGCACGTGTCGAAACCTGAGCTGCGACCGTGAGATGATCCAGCCGAGCAGCGCCCCGATCGCGGTCACGATCAGGGCGGACGCGAGCGCGACCAGGAAGGTATTTCGCAGTCCCAGCCAGAACGCGCGATTGGCAAAAAGCTGGCGATAGGCCTCCAGACTGAAATCGGCCGCCGTCGCGGAGAGCGGCAGTGCGTAGCCGAAAAGGCTCGTCCACAACAGCACGGCGGCGGGAAGGACGGCGGCGAGAGCGACATAGAGCGTCGCGAGAGCGAGCGCGGGGATGCGCCAGGCGCCGAGCGGGAGACGCCGCTGCCGGTAGCCCCTGCCCGTCATGGTGACGAAGCTGTCGGCGCGCTTGATCAGACGGTTGTAGAGGAGGAGCAGCAGGACCCCGAGCACGACGAACGGCAGCGAGAGCGCCGCGGCAGCGCCGTAATTGGGCAGACCCGAGAGCGGGTTGAGCTCGAAATAGATGCGATAGCTGAACACGTTGATCTTCGCCGGCAGGCCGATGATCAGCGGCAGCTCGAACTGCTCGGCGGTGATCAGGGTGATCAGGATCAGCGGTGCCAGCACGCCCGGCAGCAGAACCGGGAGCGTGACCCTGCAAAAAGTGGTCGATGCCGACGCGCCGGAGGTGCCGCTCGCTTCTTCCAGCGCCGGATCCATGGTGCGCAGCGTCGCGCTCAGCAGCAGAAACACGAACGGCGCCGAGGCCAAGGCCTGACACAGGATCAGGCCGCCCATGCTGAAAATATCGATCGGTCCGGAACCGTCCAGGCCGAGCGTCGCCCGGATCGCGAGATTGAGCCAGCCTGCGTTCGGCCCCATCAGGAAGATCCAGGCAATGGCGAGAACCGGTGTCGGCACCAGCAACGGAAAGAGGATAAGCGCGAACCAGATTTCGCGGCCCGGAAGATCGGTACGCTCGATGAGCCATGCCAAGCCGAAGCCGATGGCGAACACGACCGCCACCGTACCCGCGACAAAGATGAAGGTGTCGGGCAGGATGCGAGTGTAGATGACGGGATCGGTAAACAGCGCGCGCATATGCTGGAGCGTCCAGCGCGCACCGGGCTCGAAGGGAAGGTAGTCGCCCGGTCCGCGGAAGGCGGCAAACAGCAGCATCGCCAGCGGTACAGCGATCAGGTAGATCGCAGCACCGGCGCCGACGGCAAGCACCAGCTTGGCGGTGACGTCGAGATTGTCGAGCTTTCGCATGTGCTCGTATCGATCCGTATTGCGGATGCGGCGCAGCTCTGTGTGGGTCGGCAGGACGCGGTCCTTGTGCTGATCACTCCTTTCCGATCACCCGGGCCCGATCAGCGCGATTGTCCGGTCAAGATGGCGGCCGCCCGGCCGAACAGCGCCTCGCGCGCAACCATGTTGTCCGGCCTATCCCACACCACCTGCATCCTGCCGGAATGCAGCGCCTTGGCGAACGCGTTGTCGGACGTTGGCCCATAGTCCGCCTGGGACGTCGCCTGCAGGCGGGCAGCTTTGCCCTCGGCGCTGGCGAGAAAACCCGCGAGCAGGCGGGCGGCGTTCGGATGCGGCGCATTCTTCATGATGGTCGCACCGAACTGGCCGACCACGACCGGCTCCGGCACCACCTGACCGACCGGGAGGCCCTCGGCGGCCACGGCACGAATGAGGGAATCGATTTCGCCGAACGCATAAACGCGCTCGCCCGATTGCAACAGCGATTCGCGCGGCGCCCGCGTGAGCAGGAGGTTCGCTTTGGCAACGATGTCGCGGGCGAATTGCAGTGCCTTGTCCTCGCCCCAGGCCAGACCCAACCCGCCGATCAGTCGCGGCAGCAGAAACGTGCTGGACACACCCTTTCCCTTGTAGCGTTCATCGAGAACGTCGATCCAGTTCTTGGGGGCGTCGGCATCCTTCGCCAGCTTGTTGTTGTAGGCGGCCGTGTAGACGATGTTGCTGGTGTAGGCCATCCTGCCGTCGAAGGCGATGTTGCGGGCGTCGATGCCGAACGCCGACCAATCGACGTTCGTCAGCAGATCGCGCTGCACCACCGGCAATATCCCCGTCAGCGAGCTCTGATACACATCGACCTGGTGGCGTCCGGCCCGCGCCTCGGCAATCGCTTTCACGGCGATATCGTTGTCGCCGAGGAACTGCACGTCGATACCGGAAAACAATTTTCCAAAGGCCGCCGGAATCCAGTCCACCTCGCGCCGTTGCGTCCCCCAGATGATGACCTGACCTTCTTTCTTCGCGGCTGCGTAGAGCTCGGTGACCTTGCCTCGATCCTGCAATTGCGCGAAGGCCGCGCCGGCCACGAGCATCATCGCAACCGCGCCAGCGCCAAATACGATGGCCGCGCGGCGAAGCCAGGGTGCCATTGCTCGTTCCTCCCTTGGTCGATGCGCGACGGTTGTCCCGTCGTCGGTCGTGTCACGCGCTCAGCAGCTCGACGGCCTTCTCGTCGCTTCGGTCGAGGATGTAGTTGCCGGCTTCGAACGCCACCGGCGGCGCTGCGGGATCGAAGCTCACGCCGACGGGATCGCCGCCCGCCGCGACGGTATCGAGCTGGCGTTGCAGCAGACGGCGCAGCATCACGACCCCCTGGTCGCTGGTCGCGAGGTGCTCTTCGGAATGCAGGGTGATGGGGCCCTGCCCGACCTGCGCCTCCCAGTCGCCGGGGAATTGCTGATGCTCCTCCGGCGTCAGGTCCGCCCAGAGCTTGCCGTTCATGCGGGAGCGCTTGGCGCCGAGCTCGCCCTTGGTCCTCACCTTGCCTGCCACGTAGATGCGGAAATGGGTGTCGTCGATCGGCAGGGTCCAACCGAGAGATTCGACGCCGACATAACGCTCGACTCGGGGATTGGGCACGACACGCAGCGTGGGCAGCGCTGCCTCGGTGACCCGGTAGTGGACGCGTCCGTCCTCCAGCATGCGCGCGGAGATCGTCTTGACACCGGTCGACGAATATTCCCACTTCACCTTCGGCACGATGCCCATCTGGGCGACGAATTGCACGCCGCTGAACGCGCCATGCAGAATCGGGACGTGGAACGCGTCCGGTACGTTTTCGTAATGCTGAAGCCAGTTGCAGGGCACGATCGTACCGCCGCCCGAGCCGATGCTGCTGTCGTCGGCTTCGATAAACTCGCCCGGCTCGAGCATTTCCAGGCAGTCGTAGCGCGGCAGCACGGGCTTCTTCTCCGGTGGGCCCATATAGGCAAAGATCAGTCCGTAGCACTCCTGCACCGGATACCAGGGCTGGCGCACCCGATCGCGTTTGAGCCCACCTTCGGGCTCGCACGGCTGCTCGAGGCAGCGTCCCTGGGTGTCGAACAGCCAGCCGTGATAGCAGCAGCGAATCCCGCGCTCCTCGACGCGACCGTAATAGAGGGTGGTGCCGCGATGGCAGCAGCGCGCCTCCACCAGCCCCGCCTGGCCGCGCCCGTCACGGAACAGAATGAGGTCTTCGCCCAGGACGCGGATGGGCTTGGGCGTCGCGCCGGCATCGGCGACGAGCCCGATCGGATGCCAGTAGCGGCGCAGCAATTCTCCCATGGGCTTGCCGCGCCCGACTTCGGTCAAGGCGGCATTGTAGGTCGCGGGCTTGCGCGTATAGCCGGTGCCGGTATCGATCGCCTCGGTCGCCATGTCGCGTCTCCCTGGCACGACGTTCTTTTGCAACCGAGCATGAGCTTAAATTTGACAAAGTCAAATCAAACTGGTTGACCGGTTCGCGAGGCGCCATGGGAAAAGTTCGAGTCGATCGCCGAGGCAACAGCGAGCTTGTGCGCCGTCGATCGAGCAGGCGCGGCGCCAGGGCCGCTGCGAAGCCGAGCGACCTCCTTTCCTCCAAGGTGATCAGGCTCGCCAACGTCCTGCGCCGCAGCTCGACGTTGGTCTATGGCCGTCGCTTCGGCCTGTCGCAGGTCGAATGGCGCATCGTTGCGCTGGTCGGGGAGCACGGCCCGGTCACGCTCAACGCGCTTGCGGAGCTGATGGGTCTCGACAAAGGCCAGACGTCACGCGGCGTGAGCGCGCTGGTCGCGCGGCGCCTGCTGTTGCGCGAATACCGGCGCGAGGGCCGCGGCATCCGCATCACCCTCAGCGCTCGCGGCACGCAGATGTACGACGACCTGATGACGTCGGCGCTCGAGCGCAACCGCGTGCTGCTCCACGGCATGAGCGCGGCCGAGAAGAGTGAGTTTTTCGAGATCCTCGACCGGCTTACCCGGCTCGCAAGGACCGTCCTGGAGCGGGAGCAGAACGCGTAGCGCGTTTGGATTGGGCGGCGAACAGTATTGCTTGGAACTCGCGTCTCGCCGCGGCTCATTGTCCTGAATTTGCGCCTGACTGAGGACGAATACACGCGCCCGTGGGCGGCGTTCCGTCGCTGCCCTCAGCGCGTGAAATGGCCTCGCGAAGTTGCGATTTCCATATTAGAATGGAAACAAGCTATCCTTCCTGACAGCGCGCGGCATGACCGAGGGGTGCCGCACCAATCCTCGCCTGCTTACTCGGCGATTCATCGGAGATTTGCATATGGCTGCTCTCAGCGTGAATGGAACCACTCATCAGGTCGACGTCGACCCCAACACCCCGCTGCTTTGGGTGTTGCGGGAGACGATCGGACTGACCGGCACCAAATACGGTTGCGGCATCGCCCAGTGCGGCGCCTGCACCGTCCATGTCGACGGCGTCGCGATGCGCTCGTGCTCGGTGCCGTTGAGCGCGGTCGACGGCAGGAAGATCACCACCATCGAAGGGCTGGCGCAGAACGGCGTGCTGCACAAAGTGCAGCAGGCTTGGCTCGAAAATGACGTGCCGCAGTGCGGCTATTGCCAGTGCGGCATGATCATGGCGGTGGCGGCGCTGCTCAAGGACAAGCCGAAGCCGACCGACGCCGACATCGACGCCAATATCAGCAATATTTGCCGTTGCGGCACGTTCCAGCAGGTGCGCACGGCGATCCACGCCGCGGCGAACGCGTGAGTGGGGAGGCAGCCATGAATTACATGCCGAAAATCGATCGCCGCTCGTTCCTCGTTGGCACCGCCGCGGTAGGCGGCGGGCTCAGCCTCGGCTTCCCCCTGCCGTTCGGCGCCGACGTCGCACACGCCCAGGGCGGGACGCCGGAAATCAACGCCTGGGTGGTCATCCGCCCGGACGACACAGTCGTGATCCGCATCGCTCGTGCCGAGATGGGCCAGGGGTCGCAAACCGGGCTTGCGCAGCTTGTTGCCGAGGAGCTCGATTGCGACTGGTCGAAAGTGACGACCGAGATTCCCACCCCGGGCCAGAACGTCGCACGCAAACGCGTCTGGGGCAATTTCAACTCCTCCGGCAGCCGCGCCATACGCGAATCGAACGAATACGTACGCAAGGGCGGTGCGGCCGCGCGCGAAATGCTGTTACAGGCCGCGGCCAACGAATGGAAGGTGCCGGTTTCAGAGCTGGCGGTCGCCAAGGGTGTGATCACACACAAAGCCTCGAACCGGAGCACGACCTACGGAAAGGTCGCGGAGGCCGCCGCCAAGCTTGAACCGCCGACGGACGTAAAGCTCAAGGATCCGAAGGACTGGACGATTGCCGGCAAGCCGCTCAAGAGGCTGGACACAGCCGACAAGGTGACCGGCAAGCAAAAATATTCAATCGACTTCACGTTGCCCGGAATGCTGTGCGCGGCCATGAAGGAGTGCCCGGTGTTCGGCGGCAAACTCAAGTCGTTCGATGCCGCCAAAATCACGAGCATGCCGGGCGTCAAGAAGGTGGTGCCATCCGGAGACACCGCGGTAGCGGTAGTCGCGGATACTTGGTGGCAGGCCAAGACCGCACTCGCCGCACTCCCGATCGAGTGGGACGAAGGACCGAACGCAAAGGCGTCCAGCGCGTCCATTGCTGAATGGCTCAAGGGCGGCCTCGACGCGGAAGAGGCGTTCGTCGGCAACAAGAGCGGCGATGCCAAGGACGCGATCTCAAAGGCGGCGAAGAAGGTCGAGGCGGTCTACGCCTATCCGTACCAGAATCACGCCACCATGGAGCCGATGAATGCCACGGCGCTTTATACCCCGGACAAGTGCGAGGTCTGGACCAGCTCGCAAAATGCCGAGGCCGCGTTCGGAGCGACCGTGCAGACATCGGGCCTGCCTGCCAATAAATGCGAGGTGTACAACACGCTGCTGGGCGGCGGCTTCGGTCGGCGGACACGAAGCGATTACGTGATCCACGCCGTCAATGTCGCAAAATCGATGCCGGGCACGCCGATCAAGCTCATCAATTCGCGCGAAGATGACATGACGAACGGCGTGTATCATCCGGTCACGCAGTGCAAGCTGGTCGGCGCTTTTGACAAGGATAACAACTTGACCGGAATGCACATGCGCATCTCCGGGCAGTCGATCCTGGCTTACGCGCGGCCGGAGGCCATGGAGGCGGGCAAGGATCCGGCCACTTTCCAGGGCCTGAACCCTGGTGGAGCGGAAGGCGTATTCGGCTATTCAATTCCGAATCTGCTGATCGACCACGCCATGCGCAACCCGCACGTTCCGCCCTGGTTCTGGCGCGGCGTGAACAACAACCAGAACGCCATCTATCTCGAGTGCTTCATGGACGAACTGGCGCATGCCGTCGGCCAGGATCCGCTCGAGTTCCGGCGCAAGCTGATGACGAAGCATCCCAAGCACCTCGCGGTGCTCAATGCCGTGGCCGAGAAGGTCGGCTGGGGCAAGCCCGCGCCCCAAGGCGTCTATCGCGGCCTCGCCCAGCACATGGGCTATGGCAGCTATGTTGCCGCGGCGGCGGAGGTCTCGGTGACCGGCGGCAACAAGGTCAAGATCCACCGCATCGTTGCCGCCACCGACTGCGGCCATGCAGTCAATCCGGCCCAGATCGAACGACAGGTCGCGGGCTCCTTCGTCTATGGCTTGTCGGCGTTGTTCTATGGCGAATGCACCGTCAAGGACGGCCGCATCGAACAGACCAACTTCGACACCTACAATTCGATGCGGATCTACGAGATGCCGAAGGTCGAAGCGATTATCATGCCGTCGGGCGGTTTCTGGGGCGGCGTCGGCGAGCCCACCATCTTCGTGGCCGCACCCTCCGTGCTCAACGCGATCTTCGCCGCGACCGGCAAGCGCATTCGCTCGTTCCCGCTGAAGAACCACGACATCTCGTTTGCCTGACGAAGAAACGCGGCGGCCCAGGGCCGCCGCCTCGGATACCTGACGAACCCGGCGCGACCGCACCCCGGTCGCGCCGTTTTCATTGGTGTCCGCCTGGCGCCGCCGGCCGCGACAAACCTTTGAACAAGCGGCCCAATTTTCTGAAACACCCCGCTCGTGGGCAGGCGTTCTCTGGACTGCCGCCGATTCGATCTCGCGGAGCCGCCATTTCCATATTAGAATTGAAACAAGCTGGCTTCAGGACAGCGCACGCCGCGCAACCGAGGGGTTGCCGCCGCGTCGAACACCGCCACTCGCATGGCGGCTCACGGGAGGACTGCACATGGCTGCTCTCAGCGTCAACGGGACAACTCATCAGGTCGACGTCGACCCCAGCACTCCGCTGCTTTGGGTGTTGCGGGACACGATCGGATTGACCGGCACCAAATACGGTTGCGGCATCGCCCAGTGCGGCGCCTGCACCGTCCATGTCGACGGCATCGCGATGCGCTCGTGCTCGGTGCCGTTGAGCGCGGTCGACGGCAAGAAGATCACCACCATCGAAGGGCTGGCGCAGAATGGCGCACTGCACAAGGTGCAGAAGGCCTGGCTCGAACACGACGTGCCGCAGTGCGGCTATTGCCAGTGCGGCATGATCATGGCGGTGGCGGCGCTGCTCAAGGACAAGCCGAAGCCGACCGACGCCGACATCGACGCCAACATCACCAATATCTGCCGTTGCGGCACGTTCCAGCAGGTGCGCACGGCGATCCACGCCGCGGCGAACGCGTGAGTGGGGAGGCAGCCATGAATCACATGCCAAAAATCAATCGCCGCGCCTTTGTCGTGAGCGCAGCCGCCGCCGGCGGCGGGCTTGCGCTTGGTCTCGACATTCCCTTCGGCGGGCCGCAAGTCATCCGCGCAGCGGACGGCACGCCGGAAGTCAACGCCTGGGTGGTGATCCGCCCGGACGACACGGTCGTCATCCGCGTTGCCCGCTCGGAGATGGGTCAAGGTACCCTCACCGGGCTCGCCCAACTGGTCGCCGAGGAACTCGAATGCGACTGGTCGAAGGTCACGACCGAATATCCCACGCCCGGCCAGAGCGTCGCTCGCAAGCGCGTGTGGGGTGATTTCTCGACCGGCGGCAGCCGCGGCATCCGCATGTCGCACGAATACGTCCGGCAAGGCGGCGCGGCCGCACGCGAGATGCTCAAGCAAGCCGCGGCCAACGAGTGGAAGGTCCCGGTGTCGGAAGTGACCGCCGCCAACAGCGTGATCACGCACACGCCGTCCGGCCGCACCACGACCTACGGCAAAGTGGCGGAAGCCGCTGCCAAGGTCGAGCCGCCGAAGGACGTCAAGCTCAAGGATCCGAAAGACTGGAAGATCGCGGGCAAACCCCTCAAGCGCCTCGACACCCTGGACAAGCTCACGGGCAAGCAGGTCTACGGCGCCGATCTCAAGCTGCCGGGGATGCTCACGGCCGCAATCAAGGACTGCCCGGTGCAGGGCGGCAAGATCAAGAGCTTCGACGCCGCCAAGATCACGAACATGCCGGGCGTGAAGAAGGTGGTCCAGGTCGGCGATTCCGGTGTCGCGGTGGTGGCGGATACCTGGTGGCAGGCCAAGACCGCGCTCGACGCGCTCCCGATCGTCTGGGACGAGGGCGAGAACGCCAAGGTCTCGAGCGCGAGCATCGCGGAATGGCTCAAGGCCGGCCTCGACGCGCCCGACGCGTTCGTCGGCAACAAGAACGGCGAGGCCAAGGACGCGATCGCGAAGGCCGCGAAGAAAGTCGAGGCGGTCTACGCCTATCCCTACCAGAACCACGCCCCCATGGAGCCGATGAACGCCACGGCGCTCTACACGCCCGATAGATGCCAAGTGTGGGGCCCGACCCAGAACGGCGAAGCTGCGTTCGGCGCGACCCTGGCGGCGTCGGGACTACCGGCCGACAAATGCGAGGTCTACAAGCTCCATCTCGGCGGCGGGTTTGGCCGCCGGGGCGCCTTCCACGATTACACCACCCAGGCAGTCCTCATCGCCAAGCAGATGCCCGGCACGCCGGTGAAGCTGTTGTGGTCGCGTGAGGAGGACATGACCCACGGGCGGTACCACCCGGTCATGCAGTGCAAGCTGGTCGGCGGCTTCGATGCCAACAACGAGCTGACCGGGCTGCACATGCGGCTGTCAGGCCAGTCGATCCTGGCGAACGTCTTCCCGCAGAACCTCGACAACGGCAAGGACCCTCTCACCTTTCAGGGTCTGCTGCCCGGCAACGGCGAGCACTCGTTCGGCTACTCCGTTCCGAACCTGCTGATCGACCACGCCATGCGCAACCCGCACATCCTGCCGGGTTTCTGGCGGGGCGTGAATATCAACCAGAACGCCATCTTCATCGAGTGCTTCATGGATGAACTGGCGCAAGCGGTGGGCCAGGATGAGCTCGAATTCCGCCGCAAGCTGATGAGCAAGTACCCGAGGAACCTGGCGGCGCTCAATGCCGTGGCCGAACGGATCGGATGGGGCAAGCCCGCGCCCCAGGGCGTCTATCGTGGTCTTGCCCAGATGAAGGCGTTTGGCAGCTACGTGGCGGCGGCCGCGGAGGTCTCGGTCACCGGCGGAAACAAGATCAAGGTCCACCGGATCGTCGGCGCCACCGATCCGGGCTACGCCGTCAATCCCGCTCAGATCGACCGGCAAGTCGCGGGCTCGTTCGTCTACGGCCTGTCGGCATTGTTCTACGGCGAGTGCACCGTCAAGGACGGCCGTATCGAGCAAACCAACTTCGACACCTACAACTCGATGCGCATCGCCGAAATGCCGGTCGTCGAATCGATCGTCATGCCGGCCGGCGGCAGTGAGCCTTGGGGCGGTGTGGGCGAGCCAACGATCTGCGTGGCCGCCCCCGCCGTACTCAATGCGTTCTTCAAGGCGACGGGCCAGCGCATTCGCTCGTTCCCGCTGAAGAACCACAACATCCAGATGTCTTGACGCCAAATAGCCTGCGAGAATCCCGGCGGCGGCCCTAGCGGCCGCCGCTTCCATTTGCGGGATCAGATGAGCTGGCCGGGCCGGCGCGAAAGTCGCAGGCTTTGCGCCGGCAGGGCTACTTTTTGCCTGGATTGTCGTCTTAAACCTACGCCTGAGGTGATCGCGAGCCGGCGTGGAGGCGCGGCAGTTTCAGTTGGGGTGGGGGGATGACGCGGCTGACCGTTAACGGGCAAGCCTACGATATCGACGTTGATTCCGACGATTCCGACATGCCCCTGCTGTGGGTGCTGCGGGATACGCTTGGGCTGATGGGGACAAGATTCGGTTGCGGCATCGCACAATGCGGTGCCTGCACGGTGCATGTCGACGGCGCGCCGGTGCGCTCCTGTGCGCTGCCGGTGAGCGCGGTCGGGGACAAGCACATCACCACCATTGAAGGTCTGGGAACGGACGACGCTCTGCACCCCGTGCAGCGGGCGTGGATCGATCTCGACGTTCCGCAATGTGGCTATTGCCAAAGCGGGATGATCATGGCCGTGGCCGCGCTGCTCCACGAAAATCCGAGCCCGACCGACGCGGACATCGATGCCGCCATCACCAACATATGCCGTTGCGGCACCTATCAACGCGTCCGCGCCGCGATCCATGCCGCGGCAAACCAACGCGTGAGCGGGATAAAGAGCCCGTGAGCCGCGTCCCGCAGATCAATCGCCGCGCCTTTCTCGCCAGTGCCGCGGCCGTCGGTGGCGCGCTCGCGCTCGGCTTCGACATCCCGCTCGGTTCACGGACCATTCGCGCGTCCGAGTCCAGCAGCGAAATCACGGTCTGGATCGTGATCGAACCCGATGACAGCGTCATCATTCGTGTCGCCAAATCGGAGATGGGTCAGGGCAGCTTTACCGCGCTGCCGATGCTGGTGGCCGAAGAACTGGAATGCGACTGGACCAAGGTGAAGGCCGAATTCGCCTCGCCGCATGAGAACCGCAGGCGCAACCGGGCCTGGGGCAACATGTCGACCGGCGCCAGCCGCTCCATCACGGCGTCGCAGAATGACTTGCGGCGCGCCGGCGCCACCGCGCGCGAGATGCTCATTGCGGCCGCCGCCACCTGCTGGAACGTGCCGGCCACGGAATGCACCGCAGCGAACGGCGTCATCACCCATGGCCCGAGCGGACGCACCACGGCCTTCGGCCGCGTCGCCGCGGAGGCCGCCGGCATGACACCGCCGGCACAGGTCCGGTTGAAGGATCCGAAGGACTGGAAGCTGATCGGGACCCGGCAACGGCGGCTCGACGTCCCGGACAAAGTCACGGGCAAGCCGATCTACGCCATCGACGTTCATTTGCCCGGCATGCTTTACGCCGCCATCGTGCAATGCCCGGTGTTCAAGGGGACGTTGCGGTCTGTCGACGAGACCAAGCTTGCCGGCATGAAAGGCATCCGCCGCGTGGTGAAACTCCCGGACGCGGTGGCGGTCGTGGCGGACAGCTGGTGGCGCGCGAAAAAGGCGGCGGAGATGCTGCCGGTGACCTGGGATTTTGCGGACTACGCCCGCGTTTCCAGCGACACAATTCGCGAGGAATTGCATGCGGGCCTGAGCGCCGGGGACGCGCGCGTCGGTCGCAACGACGGCGACGTCGACCGCGCCCTCGGTCAAGCGGTCAAGCGCATCGAAGCGGACTACGAGGTGCCCTTCCTCGGTCATGCCACCATGGAGCCGCAAAACTGCACGGCGCATGTGACGGCGGACCGGGTCGAGATCTGGGCGCCCACGCAAGACGGCGAAACCGCGCTTGCCATCGCTGCGGACGCAGCCGGCGTGCCGGCCGACAAGGTCGTGGTCCACAAGATGATGCTGGGCTGCGGCTTCGGCCGGCGCGGCATCTTCCAGGATTTCGTGCGGCAGGCGGTCTTGATCGCGAAAGAGGTCAGCGAGCCGGTGAAGCTCGTCTGGACCCGCGAGGAGGACACGCGCCACGGCTTCTACCGCCCGGTGGCGAGCGCCAGGATGACCGCCGGCCTCGACGCCGACGGGATTCCGATCGCGTGGAAAATCCGCACCTCCGGCCAGTCCATCATCGCGGCGGTCTCTCCGCGCGTCATGCAGTTCGGCGTCGATCGGAATTTTCTCCAGGGCCTGCTGGAAGACATGCCCTATCATGTGCCGAACTACCGCGTCGATTTCGCGATGCGCAATACGCATGTGCCGGTCGGAGTCTGGCGCAGCGTCAACCATTCGCAGAACGCGTTCTTCAAAGAAAGCTTCGTCGACGAGATGGCGTATGCCGCGGGCGCCGACCCCTATCTGTTCAGGCGCATGCTGCTGGCAAAAATGCCGAAGGAGCTCGCGGTGCTCGACGCCGCGGCAGCGCGCGCCGAGTGGGGCTCGGCTTTGCCGCCGGGCGTGTTTCGCGGCATTGCGCTGCACAATTCGCAAAGCAGCATCTGCGCCCAGATCGTCGAGGCCTCGGTTGACGAGGACGGCGAGGTGCGGGTGCACCGCGTGGTATCGGCGATCGACGCCGGTCACGTGGTCAATCCGCTCAGCGTCGAAATGCAGACCGAGAGCGCCATCGTCTTTGGCCTCACCGCGGCGCTTTACGGCGAGATCACCATCAAGCACGGGCAGGTCGAACAGTCGAACTTCCACGATTATCCGATGCTCCGTCTCGCCGACATGCCGCGCGTGGAGACGGTGATCGTGGAAAGCCAGGGTGTCTGGGGCGGGGCCGGGGAAACTCCCGTGCCTCCGCTCGCCCCGGCTCTTTGCAACGCCCTTTTCGCAGCGACGGGCAAGCGCATTCGCTCCCTGCCGCTCAAAAACCACGATTTGAGGAGCGCATAAGAAAAACGCACGGCCGCAATCGGCACGGAGCAGCATTTCGGGAGGCTCTGACATGGATGTCACACGCATTGTGACTGCCGCTGCCCTGGTTTTCGCTTTGATCGATTACGCTGCGGCGGCGGCCCGGCGGACGCTCCGCCCGGCGCCCTCGCCTGCTCCGGCTGCCACCCCGCGGGTCGTACAGCGGACACGACCGTGCCGCGGCTCAACGGCCGCAATCCGGCGGACATCGTCACCGCGATGCAGGCGTTCAAGTCGGGGCAACTTCCCTCGACCGTGATGGACCGCATCGCCAAGGGCTTCTCCGACGACGAGGTCAAGGCCATTGCGGCTTGGTATGGCGCGCAAAAGGATTGAGGAAGGAGGCCGATCATGACTGCAAGACGCACGAGCCGGCGTGATTTCCTCAAGACCGCGGTTGCGGGAGCTTCGGCGGCCGTGCTGCCGCTTCCGGCGATCGCCCAAGGCGCGGGCGGACGCGTGGTCGTCGTAGGCGGCGGATTTGGCGGCGCGACGTGCGCCCGTTTCATCCGACGCATCGACCCCCGCATCGCCGTGACCTTGGTCGAGGCCAATCCGACATTCACTGCCTGCCCGTTCAGCAACCTCGTCATCGTCGGCCTGCGCGACCTCAAGGCGCAGGAGTTCGGCTACGACAAACTCGCCGCCGACCAGGTCACCGTCCAGATCTCGCCCGCGACCGCGATCGACGCCCAGGGCCGCAGCGTGACGCTTGGTAACGGTACCCGGCTTCCCTACGACCGCCTGGTGCTGTCGCCCGGAATCGACATCCGCTGGGACGGCCTGCCGGGCTACACCGAAGCCGCCGCCGAACGCATGCCGCATGCGTGGAAGGCCGGCGAGCAGACGCTGCTGCTGCGCCGCCAGCTCGAAGCCATGGAGGACGGCGGCACGGTGGTGATCTCGGCGCCCGCCAATCCCTTCCGCTGCCCGCCCGGCCCGTACGAGCGCGCGAGCCTGATTGCCTATTATCTCAAGACCAAGAAGCCGAAGTCGAAGCTCATCGTGCTCGATGCCAAGGACGCGTTCTCGAAGCAGGGCCTGTTCCAGAGCGCCTGGAAGGCGCTCTATCCGAACCTCGAATGGGTGTCGCTCTCGACCGGCGGCAAGGTCACCTCGGTCGACGTCGGTGCGATGACGCTGGTCACCGATTTCGCACGCTACAAGGCCGACGTCGCCAATGTCATTCCGCCGCAGAAGGCGGCGCGCATCGCCGAGATCGCGGGAGCCGCCGACCGTACCGGGTGGTGCCCGATCGATCCGGTGACATTCGAATCCAAGCTGCAGCCGAACATCCACGTCGTCGGTGACGCCTCGATCGCGGGCGGGATGCCGAAATCCGCGTTCTCCGCCAACGCCCAGGCCAAGGTCTGCGCGGCGGCGGTGGCGAAACTGGTCGCAGGCGGCAAGCCGGACGATCCCAAGCTCATCAACACCTGCTACAGTCTGGTGGCGCCCGACTACGGCATCTCGGTCGCCGGCGTCTATCGACCGGCCGACGGTCAGATCAAGGATGTCGAAGGCTCGGGCGGCGTGAGTCCCCTCAATGCGCCCGCCTCGACGCGGGCGGCCGAAGCCACTTTCGCCAATGGCTGGTTCAGCACGATCACCCAAGAAGTTTTCGGCTGAGCGATCCGGCACGCTGGCCTGCGCGACCGTGCTCGCCGCGGCGATTGCATGCCTCGCCGTCCACGCCCATGCGCAAGAGGAGCTTCGTCCCTATATAGTGGTTGGCGATGCCATTCCCGAGCCGCTCACCGGTGCGAAGGGCGATGCGGAACGCGGGCGCGGCATCGTCGTTAACCGGCAGGTGGGCCTGTGTCTGCTCTGCCACAGCGGGCCCTTCCCGGAGGAGAAGTTCCAGGGCACACTGGCGCCGGATCTGAAGGGAACCGGAGCACGTTGGTCCGAGGGTCAGTTGCGATTGCGGATCGTGGACGCGAGCCGCTTCAACCCGGACACGATCATGCCACCCTATTATCGTACTGAAGGTCTCATCCACGTGGCTCCTGCGTTCCAAGGCAAGCCGATACTGACGGCGGAGCAGATCGAAGACGTGGTCGCCTATCTCGCGACCCTGCGTGACGAGCGGAACCCATGACGAACGACCATGACATGCCACAGGCGACCCGGCGCCGCTTCCTGATCGACACGGCCGCGCTGGCCGGCGCCACCGGGATCGGCCTGTCGCTGGCGACCGGACCCGCATCCGCCACGCCGGCTTCGATGCGCGCTGCGATCCGCAAGGTGGTCGGCGAGGCGCCGGTCAAGAAGGGCAGGCTGAAGATCGATCTGCCGCCGCTGATCGAGAACGGCAATGCGGTTGCGCTCACGGTGACCGCCGAGAGTCCGATGACGGCCGACGACCACGTCAAGGCCATTCACATCTTCGCCGAGAAGAATCCCCAGCCCAACGTCATCGGCGTCCAGTTCGGCCCGCGCGCGGGTCGGGCGATGTTCTCGACCCGCATCCGGCTCGCCGATTCGCAGCACGTCGTCGCCATTGCCCAAATGAGCGACGGATCGTTCTGGTCTGACGAGATCGAGGTCATCGTCACGCTGGCGGCGTGCCTGGAAGGAGTCTGATCATGGCGCGCGCTCTCATCAACGTCCCGGCAAAGGCCAAGCGCGGCGAGGTCATCGAGATCAAGACGCTGATCTCGCACAACATGGAGACCGGTTTTCGGCCCGACAACACCGGCAAGGCGGTGCCGCGCGACATCATCACCGAGTTCGTGTGCAAGTATAACGGCGAGGAGATTTTCCGCGCCGAATTGTTTCCGGCGATCTCCGCCAATCCGTTCCTGACCTTTTTCACCATTGCCACCGAGAGCGGGACGCTGAATTTCGAATGGACCGGCGACAACGGCTTTTCCGCGTCCGAGTCCGCCAATATCACCGTCGAATGAGGTCGGGCGCGGTTGCTGCCGTCGCGACTGCCGTCCTGGCCGCGACCGCCATCGCCGCCGAAATTCCGCTTGCCGACCGAAAGTCCGGCTACGACGTCATGGGTCGTGAGACCCGCGCCATGCAGGACGACGACACCGCCAATCCCGGAATGCTGTGGGTGCTCGACGGCGAGGCGCTGTGGAAGCGCAAGGATGGCGCCGCCGGCAAATCATGCGCCGATTGCCATGGCGACGCGCAGACCAGCATGAAGGGCGTGGCGGCGCGTTATCCCGCCTTCAACGCGGCGCGCGGTCGGCCGATCGATCTCGAGCAGCGGGTCAATATGTGCCGCACCGACCAGCAGCAATCGACGCCGTTCCCGCTCGAGAGCAAGGAGCTGCTCGCGCTCACGGCCTATGTGGGACGGCAATCCCGCGGCATGCCGATCGAGATCGCCGACGACGAACGCACCAGACCGTTTCTGCAGGCCGGTCGCGACATGTTCAACCAGCGGCAGGGACAGCTCAACCTCTCCTGCGCCCTGTGTCACGACGACAATTGGGGCCAGAAGCTCGCCGGCGCTCCGATCCCCCAGGGGCATGCGACCGGCTATCCGCTCTACCGGCTGGAATGGCAGTCCCTGGGCTCGCTGCAGCGGCGGCTGCGCAATTGCCTGGTCGGGATGCGGGCCCAGTCCTACACCTTCGGCGCGCCGGAATATGTCGACCTCGAACTGTTTTTGATGTGGCGAGCACGCGGGATGCCGGTCGAGACGCCGGCGGTGCGGCCGTAACGACACGCGGCCGCGCCCCACAACAAACATAAGCGAAAGGAATGCGCGGCGGACCCGCATGCGGACCGCCGTTCTGCAACAGCAATCACACCTGCGTGCGGTGGAAGTCGTCCTCGGGCGTCGGTCCCCAGACGGTGGTCTTGCCGGGCGTCCACAGCTTGGGCCGCTGCGGCGTGTCGTGGTGCCAGGGGCGCGGCTCGAAATAGCCGAGCTCCTCATCCGTCATCTTGTCGAGTTCGCAGAAGAACTCGACCACCTGTTCGTCCTGATTGCGATGATAGGTAGCGATGTTGTGGCCGGGGCCGTGCCGCAGCGGGCCCCAGATGATCGGCACCTGTTTCTGTCCCATGAGCTCGCACGAATTCTGCAGGTGCATGAAATCCTTGAGCTCGAAGGCGATGTGATGGAGCTTGGCGTTCGGACCAGTGAAGAAATTCACGGTGTGATGATCGGAATTGCAGCGCATGAAGCAGAAGAAGTCGCCGATCCAATCGGAAACGCGAAAGCCCAGCACCTTCTCATAGAAGGCCACCGTCCGTTGGATGTCGGGGGTAAAGAAAGCCACATGCCCGAGCTTGAGCGGGCCGATGCCCGCGACCTGCTCGTGCTTGCCGAGATAGCTCCATTCCTTGAACAGCTCGATCGTGGTGCCTTTGTCGTCCTGGAACGAGAGCACCTGGCCGATCCCGGGAATGGAATCGTTGCGCAGCTCGCTGCGCACGCCGTCCTTCGCTAGCTCCCGCGTCAATTCGCCGAAATCCGAGCCGGGCGCGACTTCGAACGACAATTTGATGCAGTGCGCCCGATCCGCCTTGTTGAGCTGGATCGCGAGCGGTCCGACCTTGCTGGCAAGAAAGGCGCGGTCCTTTTCGCGCTCCGCCACGATCAATCCCATGAACTTCTCGTAGTACGCGATGGCCTTCTCCAGGTCCGGCGTCTCGAAGGTGGCGTGGCCGATCCGTTTCGGTTTGATCATGGGTCTTTTCTCCTTGTCGTCCTCCGGCGCTCGGCGCGGAGTCGATCCGTTTACAGTTCAAAAGCCATTCACCCCGCCCTGCATCCGGCCGCTTGGTGGTTTGCATGGCTTGAATTCATGGCACGTCCCCGGCGCATCGTTGGCGGCGGCACTATAGCGCAATCCGTCCTGCGCCACGACGCACTCGACAAGTTCGGTCAATTCGGCGAAAGCTCTTGGGGACAATGCAAGCGGCACGCAGGGAGCAAACGCATATGGCCGGCTACAAACTCGCGACCTACCAGACCTCCGACGGCGCTCGCGCCGGCCTCGTTATCGACGACAAGGTATACGACGCCGCCAAGCTCACGGGCGAGCCGGACTATGCGAGCGTGCTCGGCATCCTCGCGGACTGGCGGGCGGCGCGCGGCGTCCTCAACAAGGCGGCCGCGGCGGCAGGAAAAAGCCGCGCGAAGCCGCTGCCGCTCGCGCGCACCAAGCTGCTGGCGCCGGTGCGTTGGCCGTCGGCGATCTACTGCGCCGGCGCCAACTATGCCGATCATGCCGCCGAAATGGCCCGCCGCATGAACCGCCCGATGGAGCCCGACCCGCACACCCAGGGCCTCAAGGCCTGGCATTTCATCAAGGCCTCGCGCGCGCTCGCCGATCCGGGCGCGACGGTGAAGATTTCCGGCGTCTCCGACCAGGTGGACTGGGAGGTGGAGCTTGTGGCGGTGATCGGGCGGGCGGCCAAGAATGTGCCGCAGGAGAAGGCGCTCGATTATGTCGCCGGCTACACGGCGGCCAACGATCTCTCGGCGCGCGACCGCGGACGCCGTCCGAACATCAGCGACACCTCCCCGTTCAAGGCCGATTGGACCAAGCACAAGACCTTTGACGGCTCGTGCCCGCTTGGACCCTGGATCGTGCCGGCGAGCGACATCGGCGACCCGCAGAATCTCGGCCTCAAGCTGTGGGTCAATGACGTGCTCAAGCAGGACTCCAACAGCAAGGACATGATCTTCAACCTGGCCGAGCAAATCGCGCAATTGTCGAGCGGAATGACGCTCCATCCCGGCGACCTCGTGCTCACGGGAACCCCGGCCGGCGTCGGCTCGGCACGCGGGGAGTTCCTCAAGCCCGGCGATGTGGTCAAGATCTGGATCGAAAAAATCGGGACGCTGACCAACAAGATGGCTTGAGCCGGCGGAGCTCGAGCCTCCCGCGGGCGTCTCAGGCATGCCTTTGGGGATGTCGGATCGTCACCGTTGCCGCTGGTTGCATTCAAACATTTGTATTATACAAATGACAATGGACGCCCGATTTCAGCACCGTTGCATGCACCGGACGGGGTCCCCCAGAATAAGAAGTTCGCTCCCGGGAAAGGCTTTCAAGGAGGCGTGGCAGCATGGCCGAGCAGTACGTCGGTAAGACCGCGGAATTCAAGGACGGCGACCGCCGGATCATCTTCGCCGGCGAGAACGAGATCGGCGTATTCCGGCACGAAGGCGCGTTCTACGCCTACAGCAATTTCTGTCTGCACCAGGGCGGCCCCGCCTGCGAGGGACTCACCATCGCCAAGGTCGAGGAGCGCCTCCTGCCCGACAAGACTTCGCAAGGCCTCTACTTTTCCGACAGCGAAATGCATTTCGTTTGCCCCTGGCACGGCTACGAGTACGACATGAAGACGGGCGAATGCGTGTCGGACCGAAAGCTCAAGCTGCGCAAATACAAGGTGGTCGAGAAAGGGGATGAGGTTTATGTCCTCACCTAAAGCCGCGGCCGCCAAGACCGCGCGACGCCCCGCGGTACCGGGGCAGCCAGCTGCAAAACGCGTGCAGACCTCGCCGGCCGCAAAGCCCGCCGGCAAGCCCGCCAACGGTGTCTCGGCGGACGCGAAGCGACTGGCGGGCGAGATCGAGCGCGCGCTTGCCAGCGGGCAGCGCGATCTCCTGAGCACCGAAGCGCTGCAAGTGCTGATGGCTGCGGTTTGCAAGGTCTATGGAGCGCGCGTGGAAGCGGGCGAGCAGTTGTTGCCGCTTCCGGAACGCGGCGGCGCCACCGCCACCGATGTCATGGTTACGGCGAGCGGCCTGTTGAAGGCCGCGAACCTCGCGGTGTTCGAGCTCGGCATGTGGCAGAGCTGGACGGGCCGTTGACGGAATTGCGTTTTCCGGCGAGGCGGGAAGCCGCTCGCTGACGGAAACGCGGCAAAGGGCCAAGGCTGTCAGGCGGGTTTGCCCGCCGGGAATTTGCAAGCGTCATTTGGAAACGTCAGGAGACGAACCATGGACCTCCTCGCTGAACGCGGCCGACGCGTATCTGTCGACGAGTTGAACACCACCAGGCTCCTCGCCCACGCCCGCAAACAGGCGGTTCAGCGCAAGCTTGACGACATACTCATCGTCGACGTCGACGCGCACCACTACGAGAACGAACACTACAGCGAAATCCTGCCGTACATGGAGAACGACGTCTTCAAGCAGTGGACCATGGGCGGTCGCGGCCAGACCGATCGCGGCTCCATCGTGCCGACCAATGCCGGCTTCATCCAGGACATGGGCGGTCGCGTGACGCGCTATCCGCTGCGTCGCTCCGAGAAAACCGAACCTGGCAAGTTTCGCGACGTGCAGCTCGGCGAGCGCTGGATGGACGCGATGAGCGTGGATTATTCCTGCCTGTTCCCGACCGGCATGCTCAATATCGGCATGCATCCCCAGAAGGAGATGGAGGTCGATCTCTGCTGGGCCTACAACCGCTGGGTCACCGAAAAGGTGCTGCCGGAATCGGGCGGGCGCATGTACTCCATGCTGTGCCTGCCGTTCTCCGATCCGGCGGCATGCGTCCGCCAGGTCGAGACCTTCGGCGGCCGCCCCGGCGTCACCGGCTTCATGGTCACGACGGTGCGGCACCTGCAGGTGAACGACAATTCCTACATGCGGCTCTACAGCTCGATGCAGGAGCGCGGGCTCTCGCTCGCGTTCCATTCCGGGCCGAACTGGAACGAACCGGTGTTCCGTGCCTGCAACCGCTTCCTGTCGGTGCACGCCCTCGGCTTTACGTTCTACAATATCCTGCACCTGACGAACTGGGTCATCAACGGCATGGGCGAGCGCTTCCCCAAGCTGCCGGTGATCTGGATCGAATCGGGGCTCGCCTGGGTGCCGTTCCTGATGCAACGGCTCGACCACGAATACATGATGCGCCCGTCGGAGGCGCCGCTCCTGAAGAAGAAGCCGTCGGACTACATGCGCGACATGTATTACTCATCGCAGCCGATGGAGATTCAGGATCGCCAGGCGCTCGAATGCACCTTCCGCATGATCAACGCCGAGACCCAGCTGCTTTACTCCTCGGATTACCCGCACTGGGATTTCGACCTGCCGAGCACGATCTACGACCTGCCCTTCCTGTCGGAGAAGGCCAAGCACAACATTCTCGGCGGCACCGCGGCGCGGCTGTTCAAGCTGCCGCCGCGCAACGACCAGCAGAAGCAAAACCTCAAGAAATTCGGCAATCTCGCGGCATAAAAAACAGCGCCGGCGTCAAACCAGACCGCCTCCCGGAGCGATCCGGGAGGCGGTTTGATTTTTGCGGTCGCGCCGTGGCAGCTCCCGACGCAGTTGTCCGCAGAATCATCCCCTCGCGCCAATGATGAACAGTCACTGCGCCGTCGCGTCGGCGGCTTGCGCCCGCCGCTGGATGCGCAACTCGATCCAACGCAGCCCCGCGACGATGATGGCGAGCGGAATGATCTGGAGGACGCCGAGCGCCGCGACCGCGCCGTAGCTGCCGCCCTCCTCCCACATGGTGAGGCTGATGGTCCCGAGCACATGCGTGCCGGGACCGACCAGGAAGATCGACGCGCCGAGTTCGCGCACCGCCAGCACGAACACATAAATCCAGCCGGCCAGCAGCACCGGCGCCAGCAGCGGCAGCATGATCCGGGCGAAGATCTGCCCGAGCCCGGCGCCCGACACCGCCGCCACCTCCTCGAGCTCGCGATGGATCTGGGTGATCCCGCTCGACGCGAACCGCATGCCGTAGGGAAGGTACAGGGTGACGTAGGCGACCAGAAGGATCCAGATCGTGTTGTAGATCGGGATCGGCAGCATGAGATAGGCGACCAGGATGCCGGCGCCCACGATCACGCCCGGGATCGCGATCGGCGCAAAGGCGAGCGCATCGAGAATGAAGCCGTAGCGCGGCAGCGAGCGCTGCGCGATCCAGGCCATCACGAAGGTGAGGCCGGCGACGATGGTCGCGGCCATCGCCGCCAACAGCACGCTCGTTTTCACCGCCGAAAGGAAGATCGGATAGCTCAGGATGAAATCATAATTGTCGAGCGTCGCCTGCGCTCCGGAGGAGAAGAACGGCTGCGCGAGGTTGCGGAAGAACGACTGCCAGACCAGCGTGAGCAGCGGCAGGCCGAGCGCCAGGGCGAACATGGCGCCGATGCCGAGCGCGACCGGCCAGCGCCAAGGCCCGAGCTTGACGCGCGTCGGCCGGTAGCCCTTGCCGGTGATGGTGGCGAAGGATTCCGCGTGTCTCGTTGCGCGGCGGTAGAAGTAGACGGCCAGGACGCAGATCGCGAGCAGCGTGAGGCCGAGCGCGCTCGCGACCCCGAATGCCGGCGGCGTCGCGATGATGGCACCCTGGATATCGGTGGTGAACACGTCGATGCGGGCGGGACGGCCGATCAGGCGCGGGACTTCGTAGGACGCCATCCCCATCACGAACAGCAGCAGCAGCGCGGACAGGATCGCGGGCCGCAGCAGCGGCAACGTGACCCGGGTGAAGACCTGCGAGTAATTGCCGCCCGACATCAGGGCGGCCTCCTCCATGCGCACGTCGAGCACGCGCAGCGCCGGCCCCAGCGCCAGATAGGCGAGCGGAAAATAGTGGCTCGAGAGCGCCCAGGTCATCCCCGCCATCGAGTAGATGTTGACCGGCGCTTCGCCGAGCCCGAACGCCGATTTGAGCACCGCATTGCCCCAACCGATATTCGGGCTGAACACGAAGATCCAGGCCATGGCCATCAGCAATCCGGGAACGGCGAACGACAACAGCGACAGCGTGTGAAAGAGCGACGCGCCGGGGGCGTCGGTACGCTCGACCGCCCAGGCCACCAGCGCGCCCATGACGAAGGTGGTGACCGCCGTGCCGAGCGCGAACACCAGGGAGTTCCAGAACAATCGCAGGATATGCCAGCTCGAATAGGCCTCGACGAAATTGTCGAGGGACAATGCGCCGGGACCGAAACCGGTGTCTTCGGTGAAGGCGTTGTAGAGGAGCGCGGAAAGCGGGACGAAGACCAACCAGACCGCGACGACGACGCAGGCAACGAGGAGGATGTTGGGCAGGGTCGCCAGACGAGCCGCACGGCTGACCGCAGCCATCGCGGGCAGCTCGTCCAAACGACCGTTGGCAACGCTCACTCAGCAACCCCCCGTCGTCGTTGCCGGACTCGTCCGGCAAGCCAGTAAAGCAGATGAACGCGTCGAAGGGGGTGGATGCGCGGGTCAAGCCCGCGCACGGCACCCGGGCGCAGGAGACCCCGCTTCACCGCCCCTTGAACAACTGGTCGAACTGCCGCTGCCACTTGCGCTCTTCATCGGGGCTCATCAGGACCGTGATGACCTTCTTCTGCGTCAGCATCTCGGTTACGCCCGGCGGGTTCGACGGCACATCCTTGCGCGTGGGCAGTCGTCCGAACTTGGCGAGGAACTGCTGGCATTCCTGGCTGAGCATGAAATTCGCCGCGAGACGGGCGGCGTTCGGATGCGGCGCCTTGGCGTTCACGCCGACCTGGCCGAAGAACAGCGTGACCGGATCGAGCGCCCACACGTCGATGGGATTGCCCGCAAGTTTCACGTTCATCGACAGGTTGACGTAGTTATTGAGCGACACCCAATACTCGCCGGCGCCGGTCGCGCGCGCCAGCGCGAGATGGCCGTCGGTGACCGCCGGCCGCAGCGCCGCGACGATGGTCTTCACCAGCTCGATGCCCTTCTGCTCGCCGTAATACTGCACGATGGCCTTGAGCCATTCGTTGTCGGTGCCGTCGATGGCGACCTTGCCGGCCCATTCCTTATGCTGGGCAAACTCCTCGTAGCTCTTCGGCAGCTCCGAGGCCTTGACCTTCCCGGTGTTGTAGGCCGGCGCATTGTAGTTGGCGTAGACGCCATACCAGCGCTTGTTCGGATCGCGGGCATCCGGGGAGATGTTGCCGGCCTCGGGCGGCTCGTAGGCTGCCAGCATTTGCAGCGGCATCTTGTTGATCGTCGCGGTCTGCACGATGTCGTAGGATTTCTGATCGGCGCGAAACTCGATCGACATGCGCGACATCAGGATCGCGTCGGATGCGCGCACATATTCGACCTTGATGCCGGTCGCGTCGGTGAACAATTTGAACAGCGGCAGGCCTTCCTGCTCGTTGGTCGACGAATAAACGATGAGCGAGCCCTCCGCCCTGGCCGCCGCGAGCAGCGCGGGATCGAGCCAAGGTCGCGACGCTTCCGCGCCGGTCGGTGCGCCTTGGGCTTGGGCCGGCGCGCGGCCGAGCGGCGGGACGAGCGAAAGGACGAGACCGAGCAATCCGGCCGACAGAGTGCTGTTCGTTAAGCCGCTCAATCCATCCTCCCTTTGGCGCCGGTCGCGCCGGCGCCTTCGATCTTTCGTCCGCCTCGGGCGTTGATGCGGAGGCGACCGCGTCGCCCCGGCCGGCCCGCGCGGCGCCCCGCGGCCGTCGGGAATTCTCTTGGCTTTTCCGCCGGTTGGATTGCGCGCTCGGGAAGCATATCTCAGGCCCGATAATTGACAAACCGGCTTCGGTGCCCGATGACCGTTCCGCCGCCGCAGGAGGCATGTTGGTGAATGACGTGACGGCCACAGCCATGGAGTCCGCGCCGGCAAAGGCGCCCGACGGCCTGATCGAGGTGCGCGTCACCGCCATTCGCTACGCCGCCCGCGACACTCATCTCTACGAGTTCACGCGACCGGACGGGAAGCCGTTGCCGGCCTATGAGCCCGGCGCGCATATCGACCTGCATCTGCCGAACGGGTTGACCCGGCAATATTCCCTGATCAACGCCGAGCCCGATCCCGCAACCTACACCGTCGGCATCAAGCGCGATCCGGCCAGCCGCGGCGGCTCGCGTTACGTGCACGACGAGTTGCGCGTCGGCAAGACGCTCAAGATCAGCGCGCCGCGCAACAATTTCGCGCTGGTGGAGAGCGCCAAGCACGTCGTGCTGTTCGCCGGCGGCATCGGCATCACGCCGATCTGGTGCATGGTGCAGCGGCTGGAACGGCTCGGACGCTCCTGGGCGCTCTATTACGCCTGCCGTTCGCGCTCCGACATGGCCTTCCTGCAATCGCTCGAAGCGATGGCTCCGGCGCAATTCCATTTCGATGACGAGACCGCGGGCAAGTTCCTCGACGTGGCGTCGATCATCGCCAAGACGCCGAAGGATGCGCATCTCTATTGCTGCGGACCGACGCCGATGCTCAAGGCGTTCGAGGCGGCAACCGCGGATTGGCCGCGCGAGCAGATCCACGTCGAATACTTCACGCCCAAGCCGCAGGAGACCGACAAGAAGGGCGGCTTCGTCGTCGAGCTCGCGCGCTCGGGTCAGGAGTTCGTCATTCCCGAGGGCAAGACCATCCTGCAGGTGCTGCTCGATGCCGGCGTGGACGTCGACTATTCCTGCGAGCTCGGGATCTGCGGGGCCTGCGAGCAGCGCGTGATCTCCGGCACGCCCGAGCACCGCGACGCCATCCTCACCGAGGAGGAGCAGGCCTCAAACACCAAGGTCATGATCTGCTGCGCGGGCTGCAAGAGCGACCGGCTGGTGCTGGATCTCTAGCGCTAGCCTGGCGCGCAATTTGCGACACGAAAACGCAGTCGGCCCGGCACGAGGCCGGGCCGATCGATCTGCTGCCCGCCGCCCTACTGATTGAGCAATGGAATGCCCTTGGGGTCGGGCGCCTTCGGGATCGTTTCCAGATAAGCGTGGATATCGGCAAGGTCCTCGTTCGACAGGATCGCCTCCATATACGGCGGCATGGCGCGATTCGAGGTACGCACGAAGGCCGTGAAGGTCTCGAGCGGCATGGGCTCCGGCGCCAGCTTCGGGCCGGTGACCCCGCCCTGTCCCTGGAAGCCGTGACACTGCCAGCACCCGTGCTGGACGAAGGCAGTCTTGCCCTTTTCGGCCGAGGCGGCCAACGCCCCGCCGCAGCCGAGGACGAGGCCGGCGGCGAGCGCCGCCAGCCCACTCACACGTACAAAACGCATCGACTGACCTCCCCTAGCGCGGCTGCGTCCAGACATTGACCAGCGCGGGCTGGCCGGACTTCACCACCGCGACCGCTTCCTTGATCACCGCACCGAGCTGGTCCGGATCCTTGATCGGCCCCTTCGCCCACCAGCCCATCGATTCCGCGAGCTTGTGATACTCGATGTCGGGATTTTCGATGCTGGTGCCGATCGGGCCCATGTCGCCGCCGAGGCTCGCGACGCGGTTGCGGAAGTTGGACAGCCGCTGGACGTGCATGACCTCCTGATGATAGCCGCGGTTGTTGTGCATCACCGCGAGCAGCGGGATCTTGTGCTTCGCCGCGGTCCACAGCACGCCCGGCGCGTACATCAGGTCGCCGTCGGACTGGATGCTGACGGAGAACCGGCCGAGGTCGCGGTTGGCGAGCGCGGCGCCGACCGACGCCGGCGCGCCGTAACCCACGCCGTAGCCGCCCGATGCGCCGAGCCAGTGGTAGTGCTTCTCCATCGGCCACAGCCGGTTCGGCCAGTTGCTCACGTTTCCGGAGGATGCAACGAGCGACCAGTCGAGATCCTTGATCTGGCCCCAGGTCTCCATCACCAGGCGCGCGGTGCTGATCGGGCTCGCATTCCAGGCGAGCGCCGCCGCCTGCTTGGTGCGCTCGCGCGCCTCGGCGAACGCCTTCCTGGCGGCCTCGCCGCGCTTATCGATCGCGGCCTTGCGGTCGTTCGGGATCGCCGACTTGACCGCCTCGATCAGCGCCGGGAGCGTGGCTTCGGCATCGGCGGGCATGGACACGTCCACCGACTGGAAGCGCTGGAAGTCCTGGTAGTTCGCCTTGGTCAGCAGCTCCGAGGAGTTGATGCTGATCAACTTGGTGTCGGGCTTGATCCGGGTGCTGTTGATGCCGATGCCGTGCTCGCCGTTATCGGTATAGGCGTTCACGACCGCCCAGAAATCGGAGAGCTCGAGGCCGAGAACGACGTCGGCATTGCTGACCGCCGTGGGCGGACGGCTGAGATAGTGGGTCTTCGGGAAGTTCATCCGGCCGCCCTGGTCGACCACCTGCGCCTGCAGGAGCTCGGCCAGTTGCACCAGCAGGCGGATGCCGTTCTCGGTGCGCGCCGCACGATCGGCGACGATCACCGGATTCTGCGCGTTGGCGAGGAGCCGCGCCGCTTCTTTCACGCCGCCGGTATCGCCCTGGGGAGGCGAGCTCGCCACGTAGCGCGGGATGTAGAGCTTCTCGCCGTTGCCCTTGATGGGCTCCTGCTGCAGGCCGGCATCGAGCGAGATCGCCACCGGTCCGTAGGGGGGCGTCATCGAGATCTTGTAGGCGCGCACGAACGACTGGGCGAAGTGCTGCAGGCCGACCGGGGTGTCGTCCCACTTGGTGTAGTCGCGCACGATCGCGTTGATGTCCTGCGCGGAGTGGAACGTCGGCACCCCCGGCGGCCGGTGGGCGGCGTCGAGGTCGTTGCCCCCGATGACGATCACCGGCACCCGGTCGCACCACGCATTATAGACCGCCATCGTGGCGTGCTGCAGGCCGACGGTGCCGTGGCACAGCGAGATCAGCGGCTTGCCACTGATCTTGAAGTAGCCGTGCGCCATGCCGACCGCGGACTCCTCGTGCGTGCAGGTGAGGTATTCCGGCATCTTGTTGCCGCCGTAGTTGATCAGCGACTCGTGGATGGCGCGGAAACTGGAGGCGCAGTTCGAGGGGCAGTATTTGATGTCGAGCGTCTTGATCACGTCGACCATGAAGTCGGACCCGGGGACGCCGCCGATCCGCGGCAGCTCCTTCGGCGTTCCGGTCTCGGCGGCCGCCACGTGCATATTGGGCGGGAGCGCCGATGGCCGCCGCGGAGGCTCCGCGCTGGGCGAGGTTGCCGGCGTCGCGGCGTTCGCAACCGGCGGTGTTACGGCGGTCGCAGCACCCGCCACCGCCACGCCGGCCAGGAACTTGCGCCGGTTCACCTCAGGACGCGGATCTTTTCGTGCCATGGAGCTCTCCCTTGATCGTCATGCACGTGAGCCCGGCGGGCGCGCCGGGCCGGCAGACTCGATCTGATAAACTTATAAAGTGAATACTACTGCCGCTGCGGCACGGTGGGAAGGCGCCTGTTGCGGAGGACAGATCTGCCGATCTGCGGCATGCCGCGGCGTTATTGCGTTTCGGCAGCGTGGGTTTCGTTTGGCCAAAACGTTCCGCCTGCCGGCACACGGCGCCAACGGGTCACGCATCCATGGTGCAGTCCGCGCCGCTCCTGTAAAGAACAGGAAAATAACAGGCATCCCGCACCAGACAGACGGCGCGTACCACGGAGTTCGCCCGTGCGCTGGGAGGCGCGCGGCCGGCTCCGGAACGGGATGCTTCCCAGCACCCTCCCGGCTCGGGGCTTGCTCTTAACGATGTCAAACAGCCCAGCCGCCACGCTTGCGGCAATGCGTCTTCCTTGCGCGCCTGCCCCTGCGGGCCGGTCGTGCGACATCCCTGTCTCGCCCGGCCCTCAGGCTCGTCTTTGAAACCGACGCCGTTCGATAGGCGAAGATTCGGCATTTCTAGCATAATTACGTTACGTAGTCAATAACGAAGTCAGCCCGTAGCAGATATTTGATGCCGCCGGGGGCAGCGCGACGGACTTGCAGTCGCCGCCAAGATGACGAGTCATCAAGACGGAAAACAAAATCGAGGCAGCGGGCATCTGCGAGGTCGACGACGCCCGAGCGCCCCTATGCATCCAGCGCCGCCGCAACGTCCCGCTGCGGTTGCAGGGACATCGCTTGCGCCGGCGCAGCGGGCGCGGCAAGACTTCCATGCAGGGCGTATCGAGTCCGGGAGCGACGCATGACCAAGCCGGTCCAGCTCTATTGCTGGCATTTCATGTCCTATCCGTATCTGCCCGCCGACTTCGACGAGCGATACGAGACCGGCTGGGTCACGGTGCCGAACCGCCTGTGGGACGCCGAGCGAAGCCGCGGCCTCTATCAGGAATACATCGACCAGCTTGCCTACGCGGACGAGATCGGCTTCGACGGCATGGTGCTCAACGAGCATCACCAGAACATCTACGGCTTGATGCCTTCGCCCAATCTGATCGCCGCGGCGCTCTCGCAGCGGACCAAGCGCGGCAAGATCGTCATTCTCGGCAACCTCCTGCCGCTGCATCTCAACCCGCTGCGCATGGCGGAGGAATACGCCATGCTCGACAACATGTCGGGTGGCCGCCTGATCGCCGGCTTTGCGCCGGGATCGGGACCTGAGACGTTCAACTACGATGTGCCGTCGGCGCCCTCGCGCGAGCAGTTCTGGGAGGCCGTCGATCTCATCCACCGCGCCTGGACCGAGGACGGACCGTTCGCGTGGGAAGGCCGCCACTATCCCCTGCGCTACGTCAATCCGTGGCCGCGGCCGACGCAGCAACCGCATCCCCCGGTCTGGATCCCGAGCTCACGCTCGACCGAAACCTTGGTCAACATCGCCAAGCGCGGATATTGCTATTTTCTTTCCTCGCGCAGCCACGGCAGCGAGACGGCGAAGTCGCAGGCGCAATTCGCCAAGGTGCTCGCAGACCAGGGCGGCCGCTTCGATCCCTTCAGGATGGGTATCCTCATGTCCGCCCATGTCGGCGAGACCGACAGCGAGGCGCAGGACGAGGCCAAGGAAGGCGTGTGGTACTTCCTCAAGAACTGCCTCAAGGGGCACCTGCGGCGCGAAGGCCGCATGCTGACCGCGGGGCCGGGCATTCCCTACATCCCCCCGTCCGAATTCCGCAGCTATCTGAAATTCTCCGATCCCACCGCGCCGCTGCTCGGTGACGCGGAGGATTGGAGCGACCTGCAGCGCGCCCAATCGATCATTGTCGGCGGCCCGGACACGGTCTATCGCCGCATCATGGACATCGTCGAGCACGCCAAGTGCGGCCACCTGCTGATCCAGTTCCACATGGGCAACATGCCGGATGCGCTGGTGCGCAAGAGCATGACATTGTTCGCCCGGGAGGTTGCGCCCCGGTTGCGGGAGCATTCGGCGAAACTGTTCGGGCTTCACTTCCCCGAGATGGAACGCAGTGCGGAGATGGCGCAGTGACCGATACCATGGTGGAGGTGCGCGGGCGCAAGGTGGCGCTCATCGAAGGAGGGCGAGGAGAGCCGCTGGTCTATCTCCACGGCTTTGCCGACGTGCACGGGGTGGCCGGCGAATTCCAGCCGTTTCACCTGCGGCTCGGCACGGCGGCGCGGGTGATCGCACCCGCCCATCCCGGTTGCGCGCAGAGCGACGAGCTCAGCGACGGCTACGGCATCGACGACGTCATCTTCCATTACCTCGAGGTCTTCGACGCGCTCGGGCTAGGGAGCTTCGACCTGGTCGGTCATTGCGTCGGCGGCTGGATCGCCGCCGAGCTGGCCGTGCGTTACCCCGAGCGCGTCCGGCGCCTGGGCCTGATCGGCGCCTGCGGGCTGTTCGTGCCGGGGGCGCCCATCGGCGACGTGTTCATGCATTCGCAGCCGGAACGGGGCGTGCAGCTCACCACCTTGCGGCGGCTGCTGTTCGCCCACGAAAGCGCGCCGGCCGGATTGCGGTTCTTTGCCAGCGCCCGCGGCGACGTCGAGGAGGAGATGCGGCGCTACCAGATGCTGCGCTTCGGCTCCTTCGTCGGGTTCAAGCCGCCGTATTTCTACAATCGCGTGCTGCGCGGGCGGCTCTACCGCGCCGCCATGCCGGCGGCGGTGATCTGGGGCGCGATGGATCGCATGGTGCCGTGCGCCCATGGCGACGCCTATGTGGCGGGCCTGCCCGGCGCCGCGGACTTGACGCTGATCCCGGGCGCCGGCCATGCCGCGCCGCTCGAACAAGCCGATGCCACCGCGGATGCGCTGATCGAATTTCTCGGCGCGACCAGCGATGGCGGCAAGCGTGTCAGCAATGGCTGAACGGAGCGCAGCCATGGGGCGCAGGCGCGTGGCGTCATTGGATCGAACGCTGGCGATTGCGCTGCTGCTGCTGGCCGAACAGGCCGCCGCGCAGCCGGCCGAGCAATTCTTCGCCCGCAAGACCGTCACGATCACCATCGGCTACACCGCGGGCGGCAGCTACGATCTCTACGGCCGCATGGTGGCGCGCCACCTGGGCAAGCACATTCCGGGACAGCCGACGCTGATCGCGCAGAACATGCCGGGCGCCGGCAGCCTCAAGGCCGCGAACTATCTCTACGAGGTCGCGCCCAAGGACGGCACCGCGCTCGGCGTCGTCGTCGAATCCGCCGCGCTCGAGCAGGCGCTCGCCAATCCCGCCGTGCAATACGACGCGGCGAAGTTCACCTATGTCGGCCGCGTCGCCACCAGCAACAACATCTTCATGCAGTGGCACACCGCCAAGGTGCAGTCGCTCGACGACGCCAAGCGCACGGAGACCTCGCTCGCCGGCACCGGCCCGGGATCGATCGCGGAGACCGTGCCGCGGCTCTTGAACGCGCTCATCGGCACCAGGTTCAAGCTCATCAGCGGCTATCCCGCCTCGAGCGAGGCCATGCTCGCGATGGAGCGCGGCGAGGTCGAGGGCGCCTCCTCGTCGTGGGCGGCGGTGAAAGTCGGAAAGCAGGCGTGGCTGCGCGAGCGCAAGATCAGGATCATCCTGCAGACCACGCCGGAGCGGATCGCCGAGCTGCCGGACGCGCCGAGCCTGGGCGAGATCGGCGACACCCCCGAGGACAAGCAGGTGTTCGCGCTCTATGCCAGCGGCAGCGCGATCGGACGCTCGGTGATCGCGCCGCCCGGGCTCCCCGCCGACCGCGTCAAGGCGTTGCGCGACGCGTTCCAGGCCATGGTCAAGGACCCGGAATTCGTGGCCGAGCTGCAGCGCACGGATGTCGAGCTCGACCCGTTGCCGGGCGCAGCGGTGGAGCAGCTCGTCGTCCGCACCCTCAATGTCCCGGCCACGGTGCGCGATCGCGCCAAGCTCGCGT
>CAWIGD010000061.1:0-72819 GCA_963835165.1 uncultured Alphaproteobacteria bacterium | reverse complement strand
GGTACGGCGCCGCCGCCGCGCCTCTTGACGAGGACTGCGGGTTCGCGGTGTTCTGGTGCAGACCTTTTCCGGCGCCTCGGACCCATGCCCGATACTCGTCTCAGCATCCGGCTCGATTTGACCAGCGGCGACCGCATCGGCCCGGGAAAGATTGCGCTGCTGGAAGCGATCCGGGCGACGGGATCGATCTCGGCTGCCGCCCGGAAGATCGGAATGTCCTATCGCCGTGCCTGGCTGCTGGTGGAGCAGATCAACGACGCCTTGCAGCAGCCCGCGGTCACGGCGGCGACCGGCGGGCGCCAGGGCGGCGGCGCCGCGCTGACCCCGAGCGGGGAGCGGGTCATTGAGCTCTATCGCTCCATCGAAGACATCGCACGATCCTCGGCCAAGGAGGAATTCCGCGCCGTGGGCAAGCTGGTGCGGAAGGGGAGGGCGGCCCGCGCCTGAGGCACCGCGCCGCGCGCAAGGTCCCTAGATCACCACGGAGCGCCCATCTCGCAAAGCGACGATCACGCGTGGGTCTATGTGAAGGGGTGATCGGCCGGCGCCGATGCGGGGACACGCCGCGATCAAATCCAGGTGACGTGCGCTATTCCCGTAGCGCTACGACCGCCGGGGCGGGTTAGTCTTCACCTCGGCCACGGGAAGCGGGTCCCGCTGCGCACCGTGGTTTGCGAGATCGGACGTCTCGATGCCGGCGTTCACGCCTTCGCTCGCGGTTGACTCGGAGACCAAACATGACGACCCAGCCCACTGATGCCCGCTCGCGTAGCGCTTCCACGGCCGCCCGCTGTGCGCTCGCTGCCGCCGCGGCGATCGCGTTGGGCGCCATATACGCGTTTGCGCCATCGCCGCCGCGTGCCGCGGAGGTCGCCAGAGCTATTCCCGCGCCGGCCCTCGACGCGGCGCCGGCATCCGGCGCGGAGACGCAGGTCGCCGTGCTCGCCGGCGGATGCTTCTGGGGCGTGCAGGGCGTCTTCCAGCACATGAAGGGCGTGACCAGCGCCGTTTCCGGCTATGCCGGCGGCGACAAGCGGTCGGCGCACTACAACCTCGTCAGCACCGGCATGACCGGCCATGCCGAGTCCGTGCGCGTCACGTTCGATCCGCGCCAGATCAGCTACGGCCGCATCCTGCAGATCTTCTTCTCGGTCGCCCACGACCCGACCCAGCTCAATCGGCAAGGGCCGGACACCGGCACGCAATATCGCTCGGCCATCTTCACGCAGGACGCGGAGCAGGCAAAAATCGCAGAGGCCTACATCGCCCAGCTCAATAAAGCCGGCCTGTTCGATGCGGCGATCGTCACCAAGGTCACGCCGCTCGAGGGCTTCTACGCCGCCGAGAACTACCATCAGAACTTTCTGGTGCAGAATCCCACCTATCCCTACATCGTGATCCACGATCTTCCGAAGGTGGAAAATCTCCGGCGCGCCTATCCGGATGTCTATCGTCCCGATCCGGTTCTGGTCGCCACAGCCGGCACGTCGAACTGATCAGAGGCCTGCAGGCTCAGGGCGGTTGCCGATCGCGGCAAACCCGCGACAAATTTGTCCGCCGCCATCATTGAACCGGCCGCCATTTCGGCTAAGGTGCACCCGATATGCTTGGTAAAATATAGCGCTATCGGAGATCGCCGATGATGACGTCAAGGCGTTCGTGGCTGGCCCTGCTGACCGCCACGGTTTTGACCCTGGCTGCGGGAACCGCGCCCGCTGCCGCCCAGGGCCGTGACGTTCTCGTGTTCGCGGCCGCGAGCCTGAAGAACGCGCTCGACGAGGCCGCCGCGCAATGGCAGCGCGAGAGCGGCAAGAAGGTGGCGATTTCCTACGCGGCCAGCAACACGCTGATCAAGCAGATCGAGCAGGGCGCGCCGGCCGACATGTTCATCTCGGCCGATCTCGACTGGATGGATTACGGCCAGCAGAAGGGCCTGATCAAGCCCGACACCCGCTCGAACCTGCTCGGGAACCGGCTCGTCCTGGTCGCGCCGAAGGATTCCAATATCAGCGCGAACATCCAGCCCGGTTTCGATCTCGCGGCGCTGCTCAAGGGCGGCCGTCTCGCCATGGGCAATGTCGACGCCGTGCCGGCCGGCAAATACGGCAAGGCCGCGCTCGAAAAGCTCGGCGCCTGGGACGGCGTCAAGGACAAGATCGCGCAGGCGGAAAGCGTTCGCGCCGCGCTGGTTCTCGTCGCGCGCGGCGAGGCCCCGCTCGGCATCGTCTACCAGACCGATGCGGCGTCCGACCCGACCGTGAAGATCGTCGGCACCTTCCCCGAGAACACGCATCCGCCGATCATCTATCCGATCGCGCTGACGAAAGACTCGAGCAACCCGGATGCGCTGGCGTTCCTGAACTTCATCCGCTCTGCCGCCGCACGCCCGATCTTCGAGCGCCAGGGCTTTACGGTGCTGGCCCCGGGCGGCCAGCGCTCGTGACGGCTTGATCGGCTCGGCCGAATAGCGGCGGGCGGATGGCATGAACGATCTGCTCAACCTCTCGCCGGACGAGTGGACCGCGGTGCGGCTCAGCCTCCGGGTCGCAACCGTCGCGATGTTCGCCAGCCTGCCGGTCGGCATCGCCGTCGCCTATGTGCTGGCGCGCGCGCACTTTCCGGGAAAGTCGATCGTCAACGGCATCGTGCTGCTGCCGCTCATCCTGCCGCCGGTCGTCACCGGCTATCTGCTCCTCCTCAGCTTCGGACGCCGCGGTCCCATCGGTGCATTCCTGGACGAGCATTTCGGGATCGTGTTCTCCTTTCGCTGGACCGGCGCGGCGCTCGCCTGCGCGGTGATGGCGTTTCCGCTGCTGGTCCGGGCGATCCGCCTGTCGATCGAATCCGTCGATCGCCGCCTGGAAGACGCCGCCGGCACGCTCGGCGCCAACCCGCTCTGGGTATTCCTGTTCGTCACCTTGCCGCTGATCCTGCCGGGGATCATCGCCGGAATGATCCTGTGCTTCGCCAAGGCGATGGGCGAATTCGGCGCAACGATTACCTTCGTCTCCAACATTCCCGGCGAGACGCAGACGCTGCCGTCGGCGATCTACACCCTGACCCAGATTCCGGGCGGCGAATCCGGGGCGCTGCGGCTCACGCTGGTATCGATCGTCATTTCGATGGGGGCGCTCGTCATTTCGGAATTGATGGCGCGGCGGGTTGACGAGAGAATATCGGCGTAATGAGCCTCGCAGTCGACGTTACGCACCGGTTCGGGTCGTTCCTGCTGGAGGCGCGCTTCGTCTCCGCGGGCCGGCTGACGGCATTTTTCGGCCGCTCCGGCTCGGGCAAGACCTCGCTCGTCAATATCATCGCCGGCGTGGTTCGCCCCGATCGCGGCCGGATCGTCCTGGACGATACGGTGCTGGTGGACACGCAACGCGGACTGTTCGTTCCGAAATACCGCAGGCGCGTCGGCTACGTATTCCAGGAGGGGCGTCTCTTCCCGCACCTCACGGTGCGGCAGAACCTGCTGTTCGGGCAATGGTTCACGCCGGCGCGCGAGCGCCACGTCAGCCTCGACCAGGTGCTCGATCTGCTCGACATCGGCCCGCTGCTGGATCGCCGCCCCGGCGGCTTGTCGGGCGGCGAAAAGCAGCGCGTCGCGATCGGCCGCGCATTGCTCACATCGCCGCGCCTGCTCCTGATGGACGAGCCGCTGGCGTCGCTCGACGACAGCCGCAAGGACGAGATTCTGCCGTTCATCGAACGGTTGCGAGACGAGGCGCAGGTGCCGATCGTCTACGTCTCGCATTCGCTTCCCGAAGTCGCGCGGCTGGCGACGACCGTCGTCGTGTTTCAGGACGGCCGCATCGTCGCCACCGGATCCCCGACCGACGTGCTGGGACGCGCGGACGTGCTTGCGCCATACGTGGCTGCCGAAGCCGGGGTCCTGATCGAGGCCACGGTGTGCGGGCACGACCGCGTCTTCGACCTGACGGCGCTGCAATCGCGCGCCGGGACTATTCCAGGCGCCGCACCTCGATCTTCCGATCGGCACGCCGGTTCGGATCCGCATTCGCGCCCGCGACGTGATGATCGCCACCGCGCGTCCCGACGGCCTCAGCGCGCTGAACGTGCTTCCCGCCGTCGTCCGTGCGCTCGACGCCACCTCGGATGGCCTGGTTGAAGTGGGCCTCGACTGCGGCGGCGTTCGTCTGGCGGCGCGCCTCACGCGAAAGTCGATCGCTACGCTGCAGCTCGAGCCCGGCCGCGAGGTCTATGCCGTGATCAAGAGCGTTGCGCTGGACAGGGATGCGCTGGGACGAGCGCCGACACCCCTGGAGCTGACAAGCGCCGACGCGTCCACCAGTCAGACCTGACTGCATTCCGCGCTGCGTCGCCCTTGCGCTCCCATGCGCGACACCCGATTTGAACGGGGTGCCGAATATTGGTATTGGAAACGGCACATGGCCCGCACCCTGGCACGCATTCTCGAGCTCACGCTCAACGGCCGCCCGCGCGTGGACGCGGTGCCCGACAATCTGTTGCTGCTGGACTATTTGCGGGAAGTCGTCGGGCTCACTGGAACAAAAACAGGCTGCGACGGCGGCGAATGCGGCGCCTGCACCGTGCTGGTGGATGACCAGCCGCGGTTGTCATGCCTCACGCTCGCGGCCGGCGTTCGCGGTCAACGCGTGGATACCGTCGAATTGCTCGGCGAGGACGGCCATCTTTCCGCGGTGCAACGTGGATTTCACGAAAAGCTCGGCGCCCAATGCGGCTACTGCACGCCCGGCTTCATCATGGCATCGGCCGGCCTGCTGCGCCGCAATCCGCGTCCGAGCGAGGACGACATCCGGCGGGCGCTGGGCAGCAACATCTGCCGCTGCACCGGCTACGTCAAAATCATCGAGGCGGTGAAATACGCCGCCGAGCTCAACGCCGCCGGAGTGGCGCCGTGAACGAGATCGTGCCGCTTGCTCGGTGTGCTCCCTCCCCCGCTCGCGGGGGAGGGTTGGGGTGGGGGCGACTTGGCGCAAGCGAGCCCGCATGCCCCCTCCCTGTCCCTCCCCCGCAAGCGGGGGAGGGGACGCTGGAGCCGCACGCCCGAAGAGGCCGCGTCGTGTCATGAACGAGATCGTGCCGACACATAACATCGGCGGCTATGTGCCGATGGTCGACGGCCCCGAGAAGGTTTCGGGCCGGGCGAAATACACCGCCGATCTCATCTCGCAAGGCATGCTGGCGGGGCGCATCTTCCGCAGCCCCTATTCCCACGCCGAGATCATCGAGGTCGATGTCTCCGCCGCGTTGCAGCTCCCCGGCGTGAAGGCGATCGTGACCGGCGCCGACTGCGACAAGACCTTCGGCGTGCTGCCGATCGCGCGCAGCGAGCATCCCATGGCGCGCGACAAGGTGCGCTATCGCGGCGAGCCGGTGGCGGCGGTCGCCGCCGTCGACGATGCCACCGCCAAGCGCGCGATCGCCCTGATCAAGCTCAAGGTGCGCGAGTTGCCGGCCTACTACAGCTCGCAGGAGGCGATGGCCGAGGGCGCGAGCATCATCCATGCGCGCAAGCCGGGCAATATCGAACGCGACGTGCTGTTCGAGCTCGGCAACGTGGAGCAGGGCTTCGGGAGCGCCGATCTCGTGCGCGAAGGCCATTACGATTGCGCCGAGGTCTGCCAGAACCAGATGGAGATGCACGCCGCGATCGCCGAGTACGACGCCGTGCGCGAGCGCATGACCGTCCACGCCAGCACGCAGGTCCCCTATTACGTCCACCTGATGCTCGCCCAGATCCTCGACATGGACATGTCGAAGATCCGCGTGATCAAGCCGCATGTCGGCGGCGGCTTCGGCTGCCGCACCGAAGCGCTCAATGTCGAGCTGATCACCGCGTTGCTCGCGCGCCGCGCCGGCGGCAGCGTGCGCATGATCATCAACCGCGAGGAGACCTTCATCACCCATCGCGGCCGGCCGCAGACCGACATCCGCCTCAAGCTCGGCATGCGCAAGGACGGCAGGATCACCGCGGTGGAATGCGAATGCTACCAGCGCGGCGGCGCCCATTCCGGCTACGGCGTGGTGACCATCCTCTATGCCGGCTCGATGCTGTACGCGATCTACGACCTGCACAACGTCAAATATATCGGCAAGCGCGTGCTCACCAACACGCCGCCCTGCGGCGCGTTCCGCGGCCACGGCACCGTCGACGTCCGCTTCGCCTTCGAGAGCCTGCTCGACGAGATGGCGGGCGAGCTCGGGCTCGACCCGCTGGCGGTGCGGCGCGCGAACTACCTCACCGCGCCCACCTTCACCGACAACGACCTGATGGTGAACAGCTACGGCCTGCCGGAATGCGTCGACTGGGTCGAGAAGGCGAGCGGCTGGGCCGCGCGCAAGGGCAAGCTGCCGAAGGGCAAGGGCCTGGGCTTTGCCTGCTCGCACTACATCAGCGGCGCGTCGCGGCCGGTCAACTGGACCGGCGAGCCGCATGCGACCGTGAAGATCAAGCTCGATTTCGACGGCTCCATCGTCGTGCTCTCGGGCGCCGCCGAGATCGGCCAGGGCTCGTCGACCATCCTGGTGCAGACCGTGGCCGAGGTGCTCGGGCTCGATCTGTCGCGCATTCGCATCGTCACCGGCGACAGCGAGGTGGTGCCGAAGGACAACGGCTCCTATTCCTCGCGCGTGACCTTCATGGTCGGCAACGCCGCCATCGACGCGGCGCAGAACCTCAAGCGCGTGCTGGTGGCGGCGGCGGCGCGCAAGCTCGACGCCAAGCCGGAAGAGATCGAGTGCCTGGGCGAGCTCTACCGCGCCGGCGCGCAGGACAAGGGTTTGAATTTCAACGAGGTCGTGACCGAGGCGCTCAAGGACACCGGCACCATCACGGTGACCGGCAACTATTCGACCCTTCCGGAATCGCACGGCGGCAAGAAATATCGCGGCGCCGCGATCGGCGGCACCATGGGCTACAGCTACTCCGCCCAGGTGGTGGAAGTGAGCGTCGACGAGGACACCGGCGTCGTGACCGTCGACAAGGTGTGGGTCGCGCACGACTGCGGCAAGGCGCTCAACCGCCTCACGGTCGAAGGCCAGGTGCAGGGCTCGGTGTGGATGGGCCTGGGCCAGGCCATGAGCGAGGAGACCGCCTACCACGAGGGCCTGCTCATCACCGGCAACATGCTCGATTACCGCGTGCCCACGATCCAGGATTCGCCGCCGATCGAGGTCGGCATCGTCGAGAGCAACGATCCCCATGGTCCGTTCGGCGCCAAGGAGGCGGGCGAGGGCTCGCTCGCCGCGTTCCTGCCGGCGCTGACCAACGCCATTGCCGATGCGACCGGGGTGCGGCTCAACGATCTGCCGGTCACGCCCGACCGCGTCTTCGCGGCGGTGGAGAAACGGCGCCGGGCGAGTCCCGCGCGCGACGCCGGCCGGGCCGTCTGATGGATGCACTGCCGCAGTTCGAGCTCCTTCACCCGCGCACGCTCGACGACGTGATCAAGGCGCGCGCCGAACATCCCGGCAGCCAGATGCTCGGCGGCGGCACCGATCTGGTGGTCAATATCCGGCGCGGCATCGTCGCCCCGCCGGCGCTCATCGACATCAACCACGTCGCGGAGCTGCGCACCATCAAGGCCGATGCGCGCGCGCTCGAGATCGGCGCCGCGGTCACGCTGGCCGAGCTCGCGGCGCACCCGGAGGTCATGCGGCATTATCCCGTGGTGGCGCAGGCGGCGGGTTTCATCGCCGGGCCGACCCATCGCAACATGGGAACGGTCGGCGGCAATCTCTGCCTCGACACCCGCTGCCTGTTCTATAACCAGAGCGAATGGTGGCGCTCCGCCAACAACCATTGTCTCAAGACGTCGGGCGACATCTGCCATGTCGCGCCGAAGAGCCGGGGCATCTGCTTCGCCACCTTCAGCGGCGATCTCGCGCCGGCGTTGCTGACGCTGAATGCCGAGGTCGATCTCGCCGGCCCGGCGGGCAAACGCACGATCGCGCTCGATCGGCTCTATATCGGCTACTCCCGGCAGGACCAGCCGATCACCGAGACGCTGGGCGACGGCAAATATTATCTCGCGCTGCGGCCGGGTGAATTCGTCACCGCCGTGCGCGCCAACAACACGCCCGGCCTGCGCTCGGCCTACGACAAGATCCGCATCCGCCGCTCGATCGAATATCCCGTGACGGGAGTTGCGGTGGCGCTGCGCCGCGACGGCGACACGCTCGCCGATCTGCGCGTCGCCTTCACCGGCACCAATCCGCGCCCCGTGCTGCTCGCGGGCACGGCCGCGCTCTGCGGCGGCGCGCTCGACGCGCGCGTGTTCAAGGGCCTCGAAGACCTCGGCCGCGACCAGATCATGTCGATGAAGACCACCTTCACGCCCGGCCACTACCGCCGCCGCGTCGCCGGCGTGCTGGCGCGGCGGTTGGTCGCGAAGCTGTTCGAGGGCTGAAGCTCATCGGACGTTTACGTGTCGATGTCGTGGGACCTTGCGACGGTCCCGCCATGCATGCCCGTCACATCGTCGGATTGGCGTAGCGGCCACCGAGCGCGTGCAGTCCGTAGGCGGCGCCGGCGATGTCGAAGTTGAAGGAGAAGTGCTGGCTGATGGCGAGCACATCGCGCAGGTGCCGCTGCAGCGGATCCCTGGTGTAGAGCCCCTGCGCCCCGTAGCAAGACCACAGCGTCTCCACCGCCTCGCGCGACTGGTTGACGGCGAAAGCGGAGTGCGCGCGGAACCGCAGCTTGGTCTCGAGGTCCGGCGCTTCATTGCGTTGCGCGGCGGCCTGGAACGCGATGGCCGACTGACGCAGGAGATCGCGCGCCGAGTCGATCAGGCAGCGCGCCCGCGCCACCTTGATCTGCACGGCCTGGAAGTCCGCGACCCGCGCGCCGGTATAGGTGCCCGCGCGCGTCGCCATCGTCTGGAGGAAAAGTTCGTAGGCGCCCTCGGCCGCGCCGAGCGCCGCCGGAGCGAGCGGATGGCTGGACGCCGCCACGATCGGGATGCGGTAGAGCGGGCCGGGGCTGAGGGCCGCGCCCGGATGCCCGGACCCGCCGCGGCAGCGCAGGAGCGGCAGCGCCCGGCGCTCCGGCACGAACAGCTCCGACACCGCGACGTCCTTGCTGCCGGTCGCCGCCATGCCCATGGCGTACCAGGTGTCGATGACCTCGTAGTCGGACTTGGGCACGAGGCACAGCCGCCAATCGACCGGCGTCTTGCCGTCGCCGTCGTAGATGGAGACGGCGAGCATGTTCCAGTCCGAATTGTCCACCGCCGAGGAGAACGGCCAGCGCCCGTTGATGACAAAGCCGCCGTCCGCCTTCCGCCCGCGGCCGGCGGCGAGCGCGATCGACGAGGCGATCAGCGCGTCGGGGTTGGCGTCCCATACTTCGTGCTGGGTCGCGGGATCGTAGTATCCGAGGATCCAGTGATGGCAGGCGACGTTGCCCACGTTCCAGGCGGTGGAGGGGCAGCCGCGCGCGAGCTCCGCCGGGATGTCCACGACGGCCACGAAGTCGAGCTCCATCCCACCAAAGGATTTGGGCTGGTGAAAACGGAACAGCCCGCTCTCGTGCAGGAGCTGTTCGTTCTCGCGCAGCAGCATCCGCGCGTCCTCGGCCCGCGCCGCACGCTCGCGCAGGATCGGCACGATCGCCCGCGCGCGCCGCATCGCCTCGGCGTAGCCGACGGCGGAGAAATCGCGGCGCTCCGTCTGCGGCAGCGTGCCCACGACATCGCTGCGATCGCTGGGACCAGCCATGACCATTTCGTCTCCGATTCATTTTTGACGTCCGTCGGACGCCGGCTCGCTCCAGGAATTTTGGCGGCATGATCTCATCCGAAAAGTCTGCAACGTTTCGGGATCACGCTCCAGTCATCCGCGTCTTGAGGCGAGGTGTCGCCCAATCGAGGAAGGCGCGGAGCTTGAGGGGCACGAGCCCTTTCTCCAGATAGACAAGATTGACGGGCCAGGGTGCGGGTTCGAACCCGTCCAACACGATCTCGAGTTCACCGGCCCGTCGCGCGCCCTCGATCATGTACGACAGCACGCGCGTCATCCCGAGACCCGCGACGGCTGCGTCGATCGCGGCCTCCGCCGTGGTGACCGTGAGCCGCGCATGGATCGGCACGGCTCGCTCGGACTTTCCGATCGTGAAGGTCCAGGCGCGCGGCGACGCCAGGCTCTCGAAGGCAATGCAGTCATGGCCGCCGACGTCGTCGGGCCGGTCGGGACGCCCGCGGGCGGCGAGATAGGCCGGGCTCGCGCACACGACCCGGCGGGTTGAACCGATACGGGTCGCGATCAGGCTGCTGTCCGGCAGGATGCCGATGCGGACGGCAAGATCGATATTGTCCTCGAGCAGGTTGAGGACGCGGTCGCTCAGCACGAGCCGCAGATCGATGTCGGGATAGGCCGTCAGGAATTCGAGTGCGACGGGGAGCAGGTGAAGGCGCCCGAAGACCACCGGCGCCGTAATGGTGAGGTGGCCCTTGGGCGTGCTGTATTCGCCCGTCGCCGTGCGTTCGGCATCTTCCACCTGCTCGATGATACGCTTGCACGCCTCGACGTAGGACCGGCCCGCATCCGTCAAGGTCATCTGCCGGGTCGACCTGCTGACAAGCCGGGTCTTCAGATGTCCCTCGAGCTCCGAAATCCTCCGGCTGACGGTCGCGAGCGGCATGCCGAGCCGGCGCGATGCCGCCGACAGGCTGCCGGCTTCGACAACCGCGACAAGCACCAGCATTGCGTCGAGGCGGTCGACCAGGGGCTGCTTTCCCGGATTTCGAGAAGGTCCTTCCCAATCGTATGGGATACGCAGTCGCGTCGTAAACACCCACTTTCAGGGGCAGTCCGCCGCGCTCGCGCTGCTCCCGTCACCCATCGCCGTTCGGCAAGGTCGAGAGCATGAATCTTCCGAACTTGTTCGCGCTGTCACCGCCGATGATCGAGCACAGTTGAAGTGATCCGGCCAACCACCCAGGAGATTGTCATGTCGAGCAAATCCGTGGAGTTTCACCTCATCGACACCGGACACTTCGCGCTGGAGGACAAGGCCGATGAAATGGTGCCGCTGATCCGCGATTTCCTCGGCCGCAAGGTCGCGCGCAAATGACGGGCGAGACCGGCAGCTATTCCAGCGATGTCGCCTTCACGCCGACGGTCAAGGAGGTGCAGGCGCGCAAGGGCTCGCGCGACGGTTACCGGCGCATGGAAGAGCGCGGCGGCTGGGAGACCCGCATCACGCCCGATCTCGCAGGCTTCATCGCGGCGCAGACCAGCGCCTTCCTCGCCACCGCAAACAGCGCGGGTCAGCCCTATATCCAGCATCGCGGCGGGCCGCCCGGCTTTCTCAAGGTGATCGACGACAGGACGATCGGCTTTGCCGATTTCGCCGGCAATCGCCAATACATCACGCTGGGCAATCTGTCCGAAAATCCCAAGGCCCATCTCTTCCTCATCGACTATGCCGGCCGCCGGCGCGTGAAGCTGTGGGGAGAGGCGCGCGTCATCGAGAACGATCCGGCCCTGATCGCCAGGTTGATGCCGGAGAGCTACCGGGCGCGGCCGGAGCAGGCGGTTCTCTTCACCGTCGCGGCCTGGGACGCGAACTGTCCGCAGCACATCCCGCAACGCTACGAGGCTGCGCAGGTGGCCGCGATGCTGGCGGAGCGCGACCAGCGCATCGAGGCGCTGGAGGCGGAGGTGAACCGGCTGCGCCGCGCCCGGAGCGCAAGCCAGGGATCGTCGGATTAGGGTCGTCGAAGGCCGTTGGACGAGACAGAAACGCCGACGTTGGGCTTGCAGCGGGGCACTCCCCCGCTTGCCAGGGTCCGCATGGGGCGGCATGTAATCGCGGCAGCGCCTCGAACCGTGGAGCCCGCGCATGACCGCCTTCGCCCTCGCCTTGCACATCCTCGGCGCCGTCGTCTGGGTCGGCGGCATGTTCGCGATCTATGTCTGCCTGCGCCCGGCGCTCGGCACGCTCGAGCCGCCGCAACGCATGCGGTTGATGCGCGTCACCTTTCAGAAATTCTTTCCCTGGGTCTGGGTCGCCATCCTGCTGCTGCTCGCCAGCGGCTACTGGATGGTGTTCAAGACGTTCGGCGGCTTCGCCGGTGTCGGCGTGCATGTCCATCTCATGCAGGCGATCGGCTGGGTGATGATCGCGTTGTTTCTCTGGCTGTTCCATGGACCATGGCTGGCGTTCAAGCGCGCCGTCGACGCCGCCGACTGGCCGAATGCCGGCGGCCGTCTCAACCGCATCCGCCAGATCATCGCCGTCAACCTGCCGCTTGGCCTGATCGTCGTGGTGATCGGCGCCAGCGGTCGCTTCTGGGCCTAGTTGTCCCATTGGAAGGGACTCAGCGCGAGCAACGGACTCGGTCTGCTCCCTCCCCCACGCGCCCCGGGCTTGCCCGGGTCGCGTCTTTACCTTGCGCAAGTCGGGCAGGCCCGACTTGCGTTGGGGGAGGGCTGGGGAGGGGGGTAGTCGGTTGTTGCACGAGGTGTGTCCGCTAACTGCTACCCCCACCCCCTCCCCACAAGGCGACAGAAGATGGAGGCGCTATTGAGAGAGATCGCAGACCTGCTTCCTCCGGCCGACCAAATGAATCCGTCCGTATAGATTGACTAAGGACTCGGCCTTAACCGCTCCGGCCGATCGCCGCACTGGCTCAAGATGAAGAACCCGGATGCGCCGCGCGGGAATGCGCGCGGCTGCACCTAACGCAATGCAGGATGTAGGTTCGCCGGCGGCCGTCGCGGAAGCGGCACGACGCCCCACTGCTCCGGTCGGCTCTCGACCCCGGACGACAGCGCAGCGAGGTCCGAGTACCAGTGTACGGGCGGCGCTCGGTTGCGCGATCCCTGCTCGGCCTCGATGGCTGCAATGGCGTGAGCCGGCTTCTGCTGCGCCTCCGTGAGTTCCCGGACCTCGCTCTTTAGCGCCTCCACTTGGCTAAGGAGGCGGTCGACTAATTCGCGCGATTCAACTGGCGCCGTGTTTCGGGGCGAGGTTGGCGCCGAGGACGCAATCTTCGGGCGCACGCTCCCATCTACGGCCAACCAGGCCAAGGTGAGCCCGCCGAGAATAGCCGCACCAAGCGCCACAGCGAGAAGCATCGAACGGGTCCTATCGAGCTGAGTAACGCCAGCGGCCTGTCCGAACTCTTCGTCGAACCCACGGAGCGTTGGCATCTCAGCCGCTTCCAATTTGCTTGGCGTCGCCAATTCCGATCGGAGATATGCAGGACGCATCGATGACATGGCGAATAGATAGGAACGCTGTGGCGGCCCGAGAAGCCCGCGGCTCGAACATCCTGTCACGACGTCTTCCGGTGCCAGGGTCCTGGCGAACGCCTGGGTGGCGGCCTCCCGCCTCACGGCGGGAGCTACCCCCAGTGCCGGAAGACGAAGCGCCGGTGTGAGGGTGGTCATTTCGGATGCCGACTAGCTTGCCTTCTATGCACGCGCGCTAGACCGTCCCGCCTTCTCGCTCGCCGAGGTGGCAACGGTGCCCTTGCCCAGCGGCGAGCAGATCGGCGCGCGGTTCAACGAAGCCCCTCCACACTAACTAAACGTGCGGAGCTGCAGGCGTCTCTCACCCGGAGACGGCTCGGCCCGAGCGGTATCTTGTTGATGTCGTTCGCCCTCCGAATTGTTCTGAGGTGTGTTGTATTGAGATGAAGGCCGTGGAGGACAGGCTATGATGTGACGACGCCGAAGCGCTCAGCAAGGCTTTGCGTGGTTAACGACTGGTGTTGTGGCACCCGAATGTTGAGACGGATGAACAAGGAGATGGCCATGGTGGGCACATTGTCGCGATTGATCATGGCTGCGCTGCTCTGCTTGCTTCCGCTCGGTGCGCTCGCGCAGACGCCGGCCGCGGCACCGAGCCAAGCGCTGCTCAAGCCGGCGGAGCTCGACCAACTGGTGGCGCCGATCGCGCTCTATCCCGACCCGCTCCTTTCGGAGGTCCTGATCGCATCGACCTATCCACTCGAGGTGGTGCAGGCCGACCGCTGGGCGAAGTCGAACAGCAGCCTCAAGGGCGAAGCATTGACGGCTGCGCTCGCCAAGCAGGGCTGGGACGACAGCGTGAAGGCGCTCGCCCAGGTCCCGAACGTGCTCACCATGATGGCCGACCAGCTCGACTGGACGCAGAAGCTCGGCGACGCCGTGCTGGCGCAGCAGCCGGAGCTTATGGACGCGATCCAGCGACTGCGTGGACGCGCGCAGGCCAACGGCAAGCTGCAGTCGACCAAGGAGCTGACCGTCACGGTCAAGAGCGCGGCCCCGGCGCAGGGAGGCGGGGGCCAAGCACAGGAAGGACAGGCGCCGGCCCAGTACATCGTCATCGAGCCGACGTCGCCCACCGAGATGTATGTGCCGTACTACGATCCAGCGGTCGTTTACGGTGCCTGGCCTTATCCTGATTATTCGCCGTACTACTTTCCGCCTCCACCTGGGTATTATGCTGGGGGTGCGATTGCCGCCGGGATCGCATTCGGCAGCGCCGTCGCAATCGGTCATGCCATCTGGGGCAACTGCGACTGGGGCCGCCGCAACATCAACGTCGCCAATCGCAACGTTAACATCAACAATTTAGATCGCAGCAACATCAACAATTTCAACAAGTGGGAGCACAACGCGGACCATCGACACGGCGTCAAGTACAACAACGCCGATGTGCGGCAGAAATTTGCCAAGAACGACATTCAGGCTGGCAAGGGTGCGCGCCAGGACTTCCGAGGCAAGGACGGCCAGAAGGTGATTGATTCCGCCCGCCCCGGCGCGGGGGATCGGCCGGGCGGAGGAGATCGTGATCGGTCGGGCGCAGGCGACCGGCCCGGAGCTGGCGCCAGCAAAGGCGGCGAACGGCCCGCGGCCAGGTCCGCCGACCGGCCCGGCGGCGGCCAGAAGGCCGCTCAGAAGCCGGCACAAAAACCAGCCGCAAAGCCCAGTCGATCGCCCGCCGACCGGCCCGGCGGCGGCCAGAAGGCCGCTCAGAAGCCGGCGCAAAAACCGGCCGCAAAGCCCAGTCCATCGCGCGACACGGCATTCTCCAATGTGCAATCGGGAGCCAAGACCCGCGCCCAGGCCGATCGCGGCCGCCAGAGCATGGGCGGAGGCGGGGGAGCCCCGAGGGTGGCCGGCGGCGGTGGCGGTGGTCCTCGCGTCAGCCCCGGTGGCGGGGGTCCTCGTGGCGGTGGCGGCGGGGGGCGTGGCGGCGGTGGAGGCGGACGCCGGTCCGACATCGCCCTGAAGCACGACATCGTGCTGCTCGGGCGGCTTGCCAATGGCCTGAACTTCTATCGTTTCAGTTACTACGACAGCGACAAGGCCTATGTCGGCGTCATGGCGCACGAGGTGCAAAAGGTTGCGCCGCAGGCGGTGAGACGCGGTCGCGACGGATACCTGCGGGTCTTCTACGAGCAGCTCGGCCTTGGATTCCAAACCTACAAGCAGTGGATCGCATCGGGCGCGCATCTCCCGACTGCCCCACATTTACGGCACTGAATGCCGGGACGCACGAGCATCCGTTCATGCAAGTTGAGGAGATATCATGATCACAAGTTTATCAGAATTCCGAGGTCATTCCCTGTCGTCGACGTGGTCACGCATTCGCTCGACGATAGCGATGACCTTGCTGCTTATCGCGACCAGCGCATCGGCGCAGGAGCGCTTCAAGAACCCCGACGACGCGGTTGCCGCACTCGTCAATGCTGCAAAAGCCACCGATCGGGCAGCGGTGATGCGCCTGCTCGGCCCAGGCAGTGGTGAGATCGTGTCGTCCGGCGATGCCGTCGCCGACGCCACCGCCCGCAAGCGCGTGCTCGAAGCTTATGACAGCAGGCACCAGGTCGTGACGGAGGGCGGGGACAAGGCTGTGCTCGTCATCGGCAACGAGGAGTGGCCGTTCCCGATCCCGCTGGTGCGCAAGGACGGCAGCTGGCAGTTCGACACGGCGGCAGGCCGTGAGGAGATACTCGCCCGCCGCATCGGGCGCAATGAGCTCAACACCATCGAAGCCTGCCTCGCCTTCGTCGATGCGCAGCAGGAATATGCCGAGAAAGGCGTTGCAGGCAACGGCGTCTACGCCCAGCGAATCGTCAGCCAGCCCGGCAAGAAGGATGGGCTTTATTGGCCCTCAGCAAGCGAGGAGGACGAAAGCCCGCTCGGGGACCTCGCCGCCAGCGCAGCGGCCGAAGGCTACCGTGCCGGGCGGCAGCGCATGCCCTACCACGGGTACTACTACCGGGTGCTCACACGCCAGGGGCCGAGCGCACTCGGCGGCGCAATCGACTACGTGGTACGTGGCAAGATGATCGGCGGGTTCGCGCTGGTGGCCTATCCGGCGGAATACGGCAATTCCGGCGTGATGACTTTTGTGGTCAATCACCAGGGCGTCGTGTTCCAGAAGGATCTGGGGCTGAGCACCGCGCGCGTCGCCGGCGCGATGACGACCTTCAATCCTGACCAGAGCTGGTCGCGCGTGGTGATCCAGCAACCGCAGAGTCAGCGTTAGGAGAACGTCGCACTCCGGGATGGAATGACTGATCACCACTGCGAATCACAACTTGATCCGCTGTCCCTGCTCATATTTCACAAGGCCGAGAAAGACTGGAGATTTTCGCGAGCCGGAAGATGTGGATTCATTGGCAACTGGGCCAAGGTGTGTCTTCAACGCCAAACGTAAATATCTATAGGGGCGTGACGTGGACGAGACGAGTGGCAGCCCGGGCGGAATGCAGGTCGATTGGGACGCGCCGATTGCCATGGATGACGGCGTCGTCCTGCGCGCCGACGTGTTCCGGCCGGCGGGGGCGGGGAAGCATCCGGTCATTCTCAGCTACGGGCCCTACGCCAAGGGGCTGTCGTTCCAGGAAGGCTACAAGGGCAACTGGGCGCGCCTGACCAAGGCCGCGCCCGAGGTGCTGCAGGGCTCGAGCAACAAATATCAGAACTGGGAACTGGTCGATCCGGAGAAATGGGTGCCGGACGGCTATGCCTGCGTGCGCGTCGACTCGCGCGGCGCCGGGCGTTCGCCCGGCCATCTCGACGTGTGGTCGCCGCGCGAGGCGCAGGATCTCTATGCAGTGCGTCGAATGGGCCGGCACGCAGCCCTGGAGCAACGGCAAGGTCGGCATCAACGGCATCTCCTACTACGCCATGAACCAGTGGCAGGTCGCGGCGCTCAATCCGCCGCATCTCGCCGCGCTGTGCATCTGGGAAGGCGCGTCCGACTATTACCGCGAGCTGTGCCGTCATGGCGGCATTCTCTCCGACTTCCTGTCGAGCTGGTATCCGCGCCAGGTCGCGAGCGTGCAGCACGGCGTCGGCGAACGCGGCGCCAGAAGCGTGGTCACGGGCGAGTTCGTCGCCGGCCCGCGCACGCTGACCGAGGAGGAACTGGCGAAAGCGCGCGCCGACATTCCCGGCGAGGCGAGGCGCCGGCGCCTGCTCGACGATTACTACACGGCGCGCACGGCTGAGTTCGCCAACATCGCGGCGCCGCTGCTGTCGGCGGGGAACTGGGGCGGCATGGGCCTCCACCCCCGCGGCAATTTCGAAGGCTGGCAGCTCGCCGGATCCAGGCAGAAATGGCTGGAGGTGCACGGCGATACCCACTTCACGCATTTCTACAGCAGCTACGGCGAGACGCTGCAGAAGCGGTTCTTCGGCCACTTCCTCAAGGGCGAGAGCACCGGCTGGGAGCGGCAGCCGCCGGTCTCGCTCAATGTCCGCCATCCCGGCGAGACGTTCGTGTTGCGCGCCGAGAACGAATGGCCGCTCGCGCGCACGCGATGGACGAAATATTTCCTGCAGCCGGACGGGTCCGGACTGGGCACCGAGCCGCCCGTGCGCGAGACGACGTCGAGCTACGAGACGACCGGCGACGGCCTCACCTTTCGTACGCCGCCGCTGACCGGGCGTCTCGAGATCACCGGCCCGGTGGCGGCGAAGCTGTGGGTGTCGTCGCAGACAACAGACGCCGATCTTTTCCTGGTGCTGCGGGTGTTCGATCCCGCCGGCAAGGAGGTGGTGTTCGTCGGCTCCAACGATCCGCGCGTGCCGGTGGGGCTGGGCTGGCTGCGCGCCTCCCATCGCAAGCTCGATCCCCGGCGCACGCGGCCGTATCGGCCCTGGCACAGCCACGACGAGGAATGGCCGCTGACGCCGGGAGAGCCGGTCGAGCTCGACATCGAGATCTGGCCGACCTCGATCGTGGTGCCGCCCGGCCATCACATCGCGCTCACCGTGCGCGGCAAGGATTATGAATATGACGGCACCGACGCGGGGCTCGCCAATGCGCCTTATCCGATGAAGGGCGTCGGCCCGTTCACGCACACCGATCCGGACGATCGTCCCGCGGCTGTTTTCGCGTGCCGGAACACCCTGCATTTTGCCGCCGGCAAGATGCCTTATCTCTTGTTGCCGGTCATCCCGGGATCGTAAGCTCCCGCAAAACGACAACAGGAGGAGCGTTCGATGCGGCGTGTGGTCAGTGTTGCAGCGGCTGTTCTCGGTCTTCTTGCCTGGGCGCTGCCCGGCCTGGCGCAGCAATATCCGAGCCGCGTCGTCACCCTGATCGTGCCCTATCCCGCCGGCGGTCCGACCGACCAGCTCGCGCGCGTGCTGGCGCCGGTGCTGTCGGAGAAGCTCGGGCAGAACTTCATCGTCGAGAATGTGAGCGGCGGCGGCACCACCATCGCCACCGCCCGCGTCGCGCGCGCGGCGCCGGACGGCCACACGCTGCTCCTGCACAACCTGCAGATCTCGGCCAATGTCGCGCTCTACAACAGCCTGCCGTTCGACACCGAGAAGGACCTCGCGCCCGTCATCTTCATCAACAACAATCCGCTGGTGCTGGTCGGCCGCAAGACGCTCGAGCCCAACACGGCCAAGGAGCTGCTCGCCTATATGAAGACCAAGGTGGTGAAGATGGCGCATCCCGGCGTCGGCGCCACCGGCCATCTCGCCACGTCCCTGCTGGCGCAGGAGGCGAAGGTCACGGTCGATCACATCCCGTATCGCGGCGCCGCGCCGGCGCTGCAGGACATCGCCGGCGGCCACGTCGATCTGTTCTTCGCCACGCCGCAGTCGGTGGTGGAGCAGGTCGCGTCCGGGCAGATGAAGGCCTACGGCATCACCGCGAAGGAGACGTCGCCGCAGTTCCCGAACGTGGCCAGCTTCGTGCAGGAGCTCGGCCCGAAGCTCGAGATCCTCTACTGGCACGCGCTGTTCGCGCCGGCGGGAACGCCTGATGCCATCGTCGACAAGCTCAATTCCGCCCTGCAGGAGATCATGGCCGATCCGGCGGTCGTGAAATCCTGGGCGGACACCGGCGTCGTGCCTTACCCGAAGGATCAGCGCTCGCCTGCGGCCGCGCGCGCGCTGCTGAAAAGCGAGATCGCCCGCTGGGGACAGGTCGTGCGCGACAACAATATCCAGGCGCAGATGCAGTAGCGGAGGCGCATGAACGGCCGCGAACCGTCGTTCATTCGCCGTCGCTCGATCAGCGACCGTCGTCCTGATCCGACTTGCAGCGCAAGTCTACCCAGCCTGCGCAACTGCGGGCGAGCCTCGGAGGATCCGGCCCCTAATCCATCGGCGCTGTCGACGAGCGACTGGTTTACCGATCGGATGCGCGCGGTCAAGCCCGACGCATGGCCCTCGCTGATCGAGGCACCGCGGGCGACGGTCAATGATCCGCCAGCGCCATGTTCACCGCGCCGGCTGCAGCACCTGTTCCAGCCAGTCCCACATATAGGCGGAACAGATGCTCTGGTTGTCGATCTGGCAATGGTGATAGCCGCCTTCCTCGCGCGTGAAGACCTTCATCGTCTTCTGCTTCGAGCCGACCGCGTCGAAGCACTTCTGCGCCTCGGCCAGGGGAATCTGCTCGTCGCCTTCGCCGTGCAGCATCACGAACGGGCAGGCGATCTTCTGCACCACGCCGTCGAGCTTGAACGGCGCGAGCCGCTTGAGCGCCTCCTCCTGGGAGGTTGCGTTCACCACCCATAAGATGTGCTGCGAGGCGACCGAGAGCGCGGGCGTGTCCGAGCGCGCCAGGCGCTCGAAGCGCTCGCGCCAGATTTTCTCGTAGTCCCACTGCGCGCCCCAGGCGATGCAGCAGGCATAGCGCGGCTCGAAGGCGGCGGCGCGCGGCGCGTAGTAGCCGCCGAGGCTGATCGCCATGACACCGATGCGCTTGGCATCGATTTCCGCCCGCGCGGCGAGATATTCCCACGCCGGGGTCGCGTAGCGCTCGGTCTCATGATGCAGATAGAGATTGCGGAAGCGGATGCTCTCGCCGTTTCCAGGTCCGTCCACGATCAGGCACGCGATGCCGCGCGCGACGAGATCGCTTACGCCCTTGAAGTACTGGATCTCCTTGGTCACATCGAGGCCGTCGAAGAACACCATCGCCGGCACCTTGCCGCCGCTTTTGACCGGCTCGGCGTGCACGTAGATGGCGGGAATGCTCTTGCCCTCATAGGGAATTTCCACATGCTCCAGGCGCGGCCGCCGGATGTGCCTGGCCGCCTCGCGCAGGCAGTCCACGCCGCGCATATAGGCATCGAGCCCTTCCTTGCTCTTCGGCTGCAGGAACCGCTCGCCCACGTGGTAATAGGCGCTCGCGCGCTGCAGGTACTGCGCGCCGCTCAGGGTGCGGCCGTCGGCGATGCGCTCGCGCCCGCGGTCCTCCACGGTGCGCGCCTCGCGCGCCCATTCCCGGAACCAGGCATCGTCGTCGCCGACCCGGTTCTTCAGCCGCAGCCCGATGCGATTGATCTCGCCGATCTCGGCGCCGCCCCACGGCGCCATGTTGAGGCCGATCAACAGGCCATGCGACCAGCGATAATTTTCCGGGAAATAGGTGAAAGACAGCTCCTCCTGCGCAGCATGCATGGGCGGCATTCCTCCCTCGTTGCTTGTTCGCGTGCGGGTTCGAGCAGCGGCATGGCATGCCCGCGATGCCGTGACAACGGCCTTCAATCCCGCAGCTTGAAGCGCTGAATCTTGCCGGTGGCGGTGCGCGGCAGGTCGGGCCGGATATCGATCCAGCGCGGATACTTCCACGGACCGGCGCGCTCCTTCACATGCGAGCGCAAGGTCTCGAACAGCTGCTCGTCGGCGGCATAGCCGTTCTTGAGCACGATGAAAGCCTTCGGCTTGACCAGTCCATCGCCGTCCTCCTTGCCGACGACGGCGGCCTCGAGCACGGCTTCGTGGGAGGCGAGCGCGGCCTCGACCTCGAACGGCGATACCCACATGCCGTTCACCTTGAACATGTCGTCGGTGCGGCCGCAGTAGAAGTAGTAGCCGTCCTCGTCGCGCAGATACTTGTCGCCGGTATAGGTCCATTCGCCCACGAAGGTGCGGCGGCTCTTGGCGCGCTGGTTCCAGTAGCCTTCGCCGGCCGAGGGCCCGCGCACCACCAGTTCGCCGATCTCCCCGGGCGCAACGTCCTGCCCGGTCTCGTCGACGATCCTCACGTCGTATCCCGGCACCGGCTTGCCGGTCGATCCGTAGCGGATGTCGCCCGGCCGGTTGCTCAGGAACGTCTGCAGCATCTCGGTCGAGCCGATGCCGTCGAGGATGTCGACGCCCACCACCGCGCGCCAGCGTTCGCCGAGATGCGCGGGCAGCGCCTCGCCCGCCGAAATGCACAGCCGCAGGCGGTCCGAGCCCGCGCCGGGCCCGATCTCGGGATGCGCGAGCAGAGCCGCGTACAGCGACGGCACCCCATAGAAAATGGTGGGGCGATGACGGCGCAGCGTCGCCAGCACCGCCTGCGGCGTCGGCCGATCCGGCAACAGGACAGTGCTCGCTCCGACCGACATGGGAAACGACACGGCATTGCCCAAACCATAGGAGAACGACAGCTTCGCCGCAGAGAACACGACGTCGTCCTCGCGCAGGCCGATGACGCCCTGGCCCATGAGCGTCGCGGTCGCCATCAGGCTGGTATGAACGTGCCGGACCGCCTTGGGATCGCCGGTCGAGCCCGACGTGTACATCCAGAACGCAACCTCGTCCGACATGGTCGCGGCGGTGAACGGCGTGGGTTGCGCCCCCGCCAGCACGTCCTCGAAGAACAGCACGTCCTGCAACGCGGCCTTTTCCTCGGCGCTCGCGCCGACCACGATGATCGAGCGCAGGCAGGGAAGGCAATGGCGCAACGACAGCAGGGTCGGAGCCAGCGCCGCGGCGACGATGGCCGCCACTGCGCGGCTGTCCGCAAACAGATAGGCGTATTGCTCGGCCGTCAGCAGCGTGTTGACGGGAATCGGGATGATACCGGCGCGGATCGCGCCCCAAAAAGCGACAGGATGATCGACGGTGTCGTGGAACAGCAGGATGACGCGATTTTCCGCGCGCAGATCCAGGGCCTTCAACGCCGCCGCGAAACGGCAGGAGCGGGCCTGCAGCTGCGCGTAGGTCAGCGACCGCTGCGTATCCGTGAACGCGATCTTGTCGCCGAGGCCGCGGGCGACATTGGCGTCGACGAAATCGGCGGCGGCGTTGTAGGGCCGGCGCTGCAGGACGTCTTCAAGCATTGGCGCCACGAATCGACGATGGACTCGATGCGAGCATTGATCCGAGCTGTCGACCGTCCCCCCACTCCTCGACGCATTGGAGGAGAATGTTAATTTGCCGGGAATTATAGCGCCAGCGGGGTGCCGGTCCCGGAACAATATCGGGAGACAATGCTCATTCGGCCGTGATTCCCGCCTGCTGGATGACCTTCTGCCATTTCGCCATGTCATTGGCGATCAGACTCGCCCAGGACCGCGGGCGGCCCGCCGGCGGTGATCAATCCTTGCTTGGCCAGCGTGTCCGTCACCGCAGGCGAGCGCAGGAACTCGTTGATGACCTCATTGTAGCGTGCCACCACATCGGCCGGCGTTCCGGCGGGCGCCAGGAGCCCGAACCAGATGTCGACTTCGAAACCGGTCACGCCCTGCTCGGCAAGCGTCGGCACATCGGGCGCGGCCGCCACCCGTTCGGCGCTGGCGACGCCGAGAATGCGGATTTGCTTGTCCGCGGCCAATGGCAGCGCCACGTGGGTCGGCACGAACATGGCACTGACGTGATTCCCGACCAGATCGGACATCACGCCCGACGTGCCCTTGTAAGGAATATGCACGAGATCGGTTTGGGTGGCGTGCTTGAACAGCTCCATGGCGAGGTGGTGCGGCGTGGCAAAGCCGGGAGAGCCGTAGTTGACCTCGCCCGGGCGCGCCTTGACGTATTGAATGAAGGCCGACACGGAGTCCGCCGGCACCGACGGATGCACGGCGAGCACGATGGAGCCGGTGGCGAGCTTGATGACGGGCGCGAAACTCTTCACCGGATCATACGGCACGTTCTTGAACAGGCTGCCATTGGTCACGAAGGTCTTGGCGATCATCAACAGCGTCTGCCCGTCGGGCGCCGCGCGCGACGCCACCTGGGTTCCGATGTTGCCGCTGGCGCCCGGCTTGTTGTCGACGACGACGGGCTGGCCCCAGTGCCTGGTGAGCTCGGCGCCGAGCGCGCGCGCCAGAATGTCGATGCCGGTGCCGGGGGTATAGGGCACGATGATGGTGATCGGGCGGCCCGTGACCTGGGCGGCGGCCGGGAGAGACACGAATGCACTCAGCAACAGCGTGCATGCTGCAATCGCCGGTCGCAGGCAACGCGACAACAAGGCTGAGGTGGCGACGTGGCGAGACGGCATCCTGCTTCTCTTACACCAACGATCCCTTCTGCGCCGCTGCTTTATGGGCGCACCGCGCTTTAAATGAAGCCGACCGAAATTTGAGACGCAGACACAAATGATCGCGAAACGAGCTAGTAGCCACACTCCAGTCCTGATCGTGGGCGGCGGGCCGGTCGGCCTCGGCCTTGCGATCGATCTCGGCTGGCGCGGCATCGGGTGTCTGCTGGTCGAGCAGGGAGACGGCACCATCGCGCATCCGCGCGCCAACGCCGAAAACGCGCGCACCATGGAATTCTTCCGGCGCTGGGGGATCGCCGACAGGGTGCGCGAGGCCGGCACGCCGGAGGATTATCCCCACACCGTGCTCTATCTCACCGCGCTCACCGGATTCGAGATTGCGCGCATCGAGCGGCCCGGCCACGGCGGGCGCGCGCCGGGCACCATCAGCCCGGAACGGCCGCAGCGCTGCAATCAGCTTTGGCTCGATCCGATCCTGCGCGACCGGGCCGCGAGCTTTCCCAGCGTGACGCTGCGGCTGCGCTGCCGGTTCGAATCGTTCGAGCAGGACGACGATGGCGTGGTCGCGACCGTGCACGATCTCGCGAGCGGCGAGCGCCAGCGGATTTCGGCCGATTACCTCGTGGCATGCTGCGGCGGACACAGCGCGATTCCCAGGACATTGGGCATCGAGATGCAAGGCACGCCGACGCTCGAATACAATCTCAATATCTTCTTCCGCACGCCGGAGCTGTGGTCCCGTCACGACAAGGGCAAGGCCGCGCTGCATTTCTTCGCCGACGCGCAGGGGATCTGGCGCACGCTCGTGCAGCTCGACGGCCGCGAGCTGTGGCGGCTCGGGCTGCGCGGCAAGGACTATTTCGACAATGCCGCGAGCGTGGATGCCTCGGCGCTGATCGCGGGCGTGGTGGGAAAGCCGGTGCCGCATGAGGTGGTGTCGGTGCTGCGCTGGGTGGCGCGCGATCTGGTGGCGGACAGATATCGAGCGGGGCGCGTCTTCCTCGCCGGCGACGCCGCGCACCAGAACACGCCGTCCGGCGGCTTCGGCCTCAACACCGGGATGGGCGACGCCGCCGATCTCGGCTGGAAGCTCGCCGGCGCGATCGAGGGGTGGGCCGGCCGCGGCTTGCTCGATGCCTACGAAAGCGAACGCCGGCCGGTGGCCGAGCGCATCGTCAAGCAGGCCGCGGGCAATTTCATGCGCGACCGGCGACGGCCGTCGCATCCCAAGATCGCCGAGGACAGCCCGGAGGGTGAGGAGGCGCGGCGCCAAATGGGCGCGGCCATCGTGAGCTCGCAGACGTCGGTCTATCTCACCGACGGCACCGCGCTCGGCTACGTCTACGAGCCGTCGCCGGTGTGTTGGAGCGACGGCACGGCGGCCCCGCCGCACTCCATCGGCGACTATCGGCCGACCACGCGTCCCGGCGCGCGGGCGCCGCACGCCTGGTTGCCGGACGGGCGCTCCACGCTCGACCTCTTCGGCCGTGGCTTCGTGCTGCTGCGGCTCGGCGACGGCGCGCCGGACTGCGCGGCGTTTGAAGCGGCGTTCGCGCGCCGCCGCGTGCCGCTCACGGTCGTGGCGATCGCCGATGCGCGGGTATGCGAGCTGTACGAACGCCGCTTCGTGCTGGTGCGCCCGGACGGCCATGTGGCCTGGCGCGGCGACACCATGCCGGACGATCCGCTTGCCGTGGCCGATCGCGTGCGCGGAGCCTGAGCGCTGCTGGCGTTTGAGCTGTCGTCTCACTCCGCGAACAGCCACGCCCCGTGTCCGAGCTCTTCCGGGAACATCGCGACCAGTTCGCGCCCGTTTCGCCGGGTCGCCACGCCGGCGCGCTGCAGGAGATCGTCGAGCGCCGGCAGCGATGCCACCTTGATCCCGTAGGCGCCTACAAAAGGGAGCGAAGGGATGGGAATCTCCGGCAGGCGCCGGGCGAACGCCTCTGCGTCCACGAGGTCGACGCGCCCGCGGTCGAGCTCGATCCTCTGCCCGAACGGTACCGCGATCGCTGCGCGGGCGGTGAAGCGCGCGAAGCGCTGCGCGGTCTCCGCGACATCGGCGGCCACGATCAGAACGCTGGTGAGCGCGGTCGCGCCGTTCGGATGTGAAAGCCAGCGCGGCTGCCAGACCATGGGCTCGGTCCGGTGGGTGAGAATCTGGATGCGGCCCTCCGGCATTTCTCCCGGCTCGACCCGCGCGAGCGTAAACGCCGCCGTTCCGGGTTCCCCGCCGGTATCGACCGGGCGCTGCATCTGCACCAACGGCTGCATGCGAAAACCCGAATCGGCGAGGCGCCGGTGCGCCTTTGCCGCATCGGCCACCGCGAAGGCCGCAAGATGCACGCCGGGATAGCGCGCCAACGCTGCCGTGAGCTCGCGGCCGAGCGGGGTGTCCGCGGTCCGGAACAGCGCTTCGATATAGCCGCGTGCGAACATCGCGGTGGTGTTGCCGGTGCCGGTGAGGCGCGGTGCGCCGCCGGGAGCCGGGTTGACCTGAATGGAAACCGGCGTCGGGGCAAAGCCCGCGCGCGCGAGCGCGCGGGTCGCCGCTTCCGGATCGCGCACGAAATGACCGACATGGTCGAGGAAAATCTCGTCGGCGATGGGAAGCTGGCGGTCTGCCTCGGACTTTGCGCCTTCCATTAGCGGACCTTTTCCCCGTCGATTTCGTTGTGCCTGCGGCGCACATTCGCGCGCAGTCATGTCGTGCACGCGAGCACCAGTAAGCACCGCGGGTCGCATGAGGCAATGCCCCGCCAGTGTGGCGGTTCAGAAGTCCGCATCATTCTTGCGGCGAGTTCGAAATGCGGACTTCTGAACCAAAGCCACACTAGATCAATTAAGTCCCTAGTGTCCTTCGATTCCGAAGTTCGCAAACGAGGGTGCCGCACAATGATCCGAACTTCGGAATCGGGACACCAGGCAAGATGTCGATGAGCAACCGCCTGCGCCGAGATGACATCGGGAATGGATGGCACGACTTGTGCTACGATCATCGACGATGACGAGCGAAACCGACATCAATCTCCCCGAGACGGCGCGACGCGGATGGCCGATCGTGGCGGCGGTCCGGCCATCTCTTTTCAAGATGTTTCCAAACATTTTCCGGCGGCCGATGGCAGCCGTCTCGAGGTCCTGCGCGACGTCAGCTTCGATGTGCGCATCGGTGACGTCGTCGCCATTCTCGGGCCCTCCGGTTCGGGCAAGTCCACGCTTCTCAACATGGCCGCGGGCCTCATCTTTCCCGACGCCGGCCGGGTGGTCGTGATGGGGCAAGCGACGCCGCGCCGTGGACTGGAGCCACGTCGGCTACATGTTCCAGGACGACCGCCTGCTGCCGTGGCGGGTGGCGGTCCGCAACGTCGCGCTCGCGCTCGAGGCGGGCGCCATGCCGGCGGCCGAACGCCTGCGGCGCGCGCGCGCGGTGCTCGACCTGGTCGGGCTCGGCGGGTTCGAGCAGTCCTATCCGTACCAGCTGTCCGGCGGCATGCGCAGCCGGGTCGCGCTCGCGCGCAGCCTCGTCGGCGAGCCGCAGATCCTGCTGATGGACGAGCCGTTCTCGCGGCTCGATGCGCAGACCCGCAGCAGCATGCACCGCGAACTCGTTCGCATTCACGCCATGCGCGCGATGACGATCCTGTTCGTCACGCACGACGTGGAGGAGGCGGTGGTTCTCGCCGATCACGTCGTGATGATGTCGGCGCGGCCGGGTCGCGTCCGCCGCACGATCGATATTTCGCTGCCGCAGCCGCGGATCGGAACGCCGGGGGCCGTCGCGCTCACCGCTGAATCGGTACGGCGCGCTCGGCTCGAGCGCGCGAACCGTCACAGGAGACACAGACATGATCGCACGCAGGATCGCCCGCCCGCTGCTCCTTGCGCTCGCCGCCGCGATCGGCTGCGGCGCGCCGGGCGCTGGCGCGCAGGAGAAGATCAAGATCGGATATTGGACGAGCGGCTTCAGCGTCGGCTTCGGCGCCGTGCTGGAGGCGGGAAAGTTCGTCGAGCAGCAGGGTCTGGTGCCCGAATATATCCGCTTCGCCGAGGTCAACGCCCCGACCAAGGCGATCCTCACCCAGTCGATCGACGTGGCCTTCGCGGCGCCGACCAGCGGCGCCTTTACGCTCGGCATCCAGGGCGCCCCGATCGAGATCACGCTCGCGACCCAGATCGCGGAAGCCACCTTCGTCACCAAGGAAGGCTCGCCGATCAAATCGATCACCGATCTCAAGGGCAAGAAGCTCGGCATGTCGCCGGTGGGCAGCGCCACCTACGCGATCGCGGCGGCGGTGCTGGAAAGGAATTTCGGGCTCAAGCCCTCGGACTACACGCCGGTCGGCGGCAACGAGGCGCAACTCGTGACGTTCCTGCAGCGCGGCGACATCGACGCCGCTTCGTTGCGCGCCGTGACCATCGCCTCCGTGCCCGACCTCAAGATTGCTTCGTTGCGCGCCGTGACCATCGCCTCCGTGCCCGACCTCAAGCTGCAGGTCCTCGGCCGCATGGTCGACGAATGGAAGAAGATGACCAAGTCCGATGCGGCTCCGATCCTCGCCGTGACCATCGTCCACAAGACGTTCGCCCAGCAGCATCCCGAAGCCACGGTGAAATTCGTGCGCGCCATGCTCGCGGCCACGCGCTTCGGCCGCGAGCAGACCGACAAGGCGGCGGAGATGCTGCGGCAGGCGAGCAATCTCGACGCCAAGGATGCCACCTCCTACGCCAAGCTGTGGAACGACATCTATACCGCCAGCATGGAACCCGCCGACGTCGCCACCTTCAAGACCATGGCGCAGATCTTCCGCGCCAGCGGGACGATCGAAGGCCCCGTGCCGGACAGCCTGTTCGCCACGGGCTTTTACGAGAAGGCCAAGCTCGCGCCATGAGCGCTGCAACCGTTGTCGACGCCGCCGGCCGGCCGGCGCGCGTGCCGGTCATCGTGCAGCGCATCGCCCTCGCGCTTCTCCTCCTCGGCCTCCTCCTCGGGCGTGGTGGCTGATCTCGCTCGCGGTGCCGCCCTATGTGCTGCCGCCGCCCGGGCGCGTGTTCGCGCGCATCGTCCAGCTCACGCAGAGCGGCGATCTGCCGATCAACCTGCTCACCACGCTCGGGCGGGTGCTCGCGGGCTTCGCGCTGGCGGTCGCGCTCGGCGTGCCGGGCGGCATCCTGCTCGGCTCTCACCGCGCGCTTGGGACCTTCTTCGAGCCCGTGCTGCCGGTGCTCAATACGGTATCGTCGGCGATCTGGGCGATCTTCGCCATCATCTGGTTCGGGCTTTCGCCCATGACGCCGATCTTCGTCGTGCTGATGACGGCGTTCCCGCTGATCGTGACCAACGTCTGGCAAGGAACCCAGGCGGTCAACGCCGACTACGTGGAGCTGGCGCAGGCGCTGCGGTTCTCGCGCGGGAAGACGCTGGTCAAGATCTATTTCCCCTCGATCCTGCCGTACTTCTTTTCGGGCGCGCGCCTCGCTTTCGGCTTCGGCTGGCGCGTGAGCCTCGTGGCCGAGACGCTCGGCGCATCGAGCGGCGTCGGCTATCGCCTGCGCCAGGCGTCCGATTTGATCCAGATGGACCAGGTCTTCGCCTGGACGATCGTGCAGGTCGCCATGATGCTGGTGATCGAGATCGGGCTGCTGCAGCCGCTCGAACGCTATCTGTTCCGCTGGCGGCGCGACGTGCGGACATAGATGCGGCGGCGATGATCGCAGGACACGCAAGATCGGCCGGCTTTTGTCCGCGCGTGAACGCCGGCCTGCGCGCTTTTGCCTCGGCTTGCGCCAGCCGGTCGAATAAACGGACTCGCCCTTGCCGACGCCCATGCCATAAGCTGCCAAGAGATCACATTCTCGAATCGTGAGGACGACGATGAAGCGTCGTGACCTGCTGTCCCTTGGACTGGTGTCGTTCGCGGCGAGCGCGCTGACGCCGCGCTTCGCCATGGCGCAAGGCCGATATCCGGATCGGCCGATCAAGCTGATGGTGGCATTCTCCGCCGGCGGGGTGAACGACGTGGTCGCGCGCCAATGGGCGGAGCGGGTGAAGATTCTGCTCGGGACCGTCTATGTCGAAAACCAGGGCGGCGGCAGCGGTACGATTGCGACGGGAGACGTCGCACGCGCGCTGCCCGACGGCTATACGATCCTGCTCGGCAGCACCAGCACGATGGTGCTCAACCCGATGACCATGGCCAAGGTGCCGTACGAGCCCGCCAGGGACTTCGTACCCATTGCCATCCTCGCGGTCTCCACCACGTCGATCGTCGTGCACGAATCCGTGCCGGTGAAAACGCTGAAGGAGCTCATCGCCTATGCCAAGGCCAATCCCGGCAAGCTTTCGTACGGCTCCGCCGGCACCGGCACGATGAGCAATCTGTCCGGTGAGCTGTTCAAGCAACTCACCGGCCTCAACGATGTGGTTCACATCCCGTACAAGGGAGCCGGCCCGGGGATCACCGATCTCGTCAGCGGACACATCCCGATGATGAGCCCCAATGTCACCGCGCAGATTCTCGAACTGCATCGCGCCGGCAAGATCCGCATCCTGGCGGTGAACGGGGCGGAACGCCTCACGGCGGCGCCCGATATCCCGACCGCCATCGAGGAAGGCGTTCCCGGCATGATCGGCCTTTTGTTCCTCGGCTTGTTCGCTCCCGTTGCCACACCCAAGCCCATCATCGATCGCATCGGCGCCGCCTCGCGTGCGGTGATGGCTGACGCCGAGTTCCAGAAAGTGCTGATCGCCCAGGGCCTGGAAGCAATTCCCGATTCCGATTCCGAAAAGGCCAAGCTGTTCATGGACGAGGAGATTGCGCGCTGGGCACCGGTGGTAAAGGCCTCGGGCTTCAAGGTGGAGTGAAAGCCAGCCCGCTTGTGCGAAATCCGTGCCGTGCTGCCCAAGGAATGGGCTCGCGCTGACCCGTCGGCCAATCAAACGAGCGCGGACGCGTCAGCGGCCGCCCTTGATCCCCGGATATTTTTGCTTCTTGAGCAGACGCGCGAGGTGCGCGGCATTGGACGCCAGCAGCGGTGTCCATTCCGCCACGGCTTTCGGGGTCTTCCAAAAATCCTTGTATTCCTTGCCGCCCATCGCCTCGCCGACCCAATAGGTCACGCCGCCGGCCGGGATGGTGAAGCCGACTTCGGTGAGCGCCTGGAACAGCTCGGCCGCGGTGTGATGGGCGCCGTCCTCGTTGCCGACGACAACCGCAAGCGCGACCTTGCCATAGGACGGCATGCGCCCGCGCGCGTCGGTCTCCTCGAGGAATGCATCCATGCGCTCCAGCACGCGCTTGGCCACGCTCGACGGCTGGCCGAGCCAGATCGGGGTTCCGATAATGAGAATATCGGCTTCGACAACGCGCTTGCGAAGCAAGGGCCAGGCGTCGCCCTCGCCTTCGTCCGACTTGACCCCGGGTTTGATGTCGTGATCGACCGCGCGGATGATGTCGCCCTTGGCGCCGTGCGTTGCGAGCGCATCCAGCAACTGCTTCAGCAGGATGTCGGTCGACGACTTCTCCTTCCCGCCGGCACTTTTCAGGCTGCAATTGAACGCCAGGACTTTCAGCGCGGGCGCCGGCATGGCCCTATCCGTCACGCGCCAAGGAGTCGCGCGCCAAAGCCGGCCGGAAGCGCTGCGGCGGGCGCGGCCCCAAGCGCTCGGGATCGTCGGACGGCGCGAGGTTGGTGGCCGCCAAGTCGTCAGCCGCCAAATCCTCGGCCTTGCGCCGGCCAAGGGTCCAGTTGAAGGACATGCGCACCTCGGCGTTGGGCACCGTCCAGCAGGCACCGTCGGCGTCCAGGAATACGACCCACAGCAACGCCGATTCCGGGCCGTAATCGATGAGGAAATGCGCCCAGCCCCCACCTTTGGAGGTTTCCATGGGGAGCGGTGGGTTGAGCTGGGTGATCATCGGGTCTCCAAATTCTCGCGTACGAAAACTTGGAATGGGCCCCTCGGGTTCCAGGCCCCGCCTCCGATTTACGCCAAGGTGATCGGCCCCGGGCCGAACGCAGGTGAGCCGCCAGCCCTCAATGCTTGGGCGCCGCCACCCGCTCCTCGGCAAGACGGTGCAGGGCGCCGCGGTCGACCTTGTTGGTCGAAGCGAGCGGCAGTTCCTCGACGAACCAGACAAAGCGCGGGTGCGCGTAGGCGGGCGCGTTGGCGAGCGCGAAGCGCTTGATCTCGTCTTCGCTCGGGCTGCGCCCCGCTTTCGGCACCACGAATGCGACCGGCTTCTGTCCCTTGATCTCGTCGTCGATCGGCACGACGGCGGCCTGGGCGATATCGGGGTGGCGCTCCAGCATGCGCTCGACGTCGGAGGGATAGATGTTCTCGCCGCCGGACACGAACATGTCGTCGCTGCGACCGACGAAATAGTGAAAGCCCTCGCCGTCGCGCCGCAACACGTCACCGGTGACGTAGAAGCCGTCGGCGGTGAACGGCGGCTTCACGTCCGGCCGGTTGTGATAGCCGTTCATGACCGCCGGGCATTTCATTTCGAGCACGCCCTGATCGGCCTTGTCGTTGTCGCCGTCGGCCAATCGCAGCTCGACCTTGGGATGGGGATAGCCGACCGACATTTCCGGCTGCGGCAGCCCTTGCGGGTGCGGGCCGAAAACGACCGGGCCGGCTTCGGTCGTGCCATAGGCGTTGGTGACCGACGCCTGCGGCAAGGCGTGGCGGATCGCTTCCATCAGGCTGTGACTGACCGGCGCCGAGCCCATGCGGATGAATTCCACGCTGGACAGATCGGTGCGCGCGAGCAGCTCGCGCTCGCGCAGCATCATGGCGATCATCGGCGGCACCGCCGTCAGCCAGGTGCAGCGGTAGCGTTCGATCGCTTCGATATAGGCCCGGGTGGTGAACTGCGGCAGCAGCACCATGGTGGCGTGGGCGGCGCAGACCAGCATCGAGAGCGCCAGCGCATTCATGTGATAGAGCGGGGCGGCCACCAGATAGCGGTGACGGTCCAGATCCGGCGTCAGCCGCGTCTCCACCACCCAGATGTGACTCTGGTGTGAGAGCACGACGCCCTTCGGCGTTCCGGTCGAGCCCGACGTGTACAGGAACATCGCGGGCTCGCGCGCACGCGGCACGATGGGCTCGAAGCTTCCTGGATCGAGGAAATGATCGAAGCCGTCGGGTCCATCGCCGCCGAAATGAACCGACGGGCAATCGGGAGGAACGTCCGGGCAGCGCGGCGTATCGCAGAACACGAGCTTCGCGCCGGCATCGCCGAGGATGAAATGGATGGTGTGGCGGGGGAACTTGAAGTTCACCGGCACCGCAACCAGGCCCGCACGCATGATGCCGTAATAGGCCGCGAGATACTCGGCGCGATTGGCGGAGAGGATGGCAACGCGATCGCCGCGTGCAAGGCCGCGCTTTGACAGCGCGCGGGCGACGCCGTTGGCCATGGCGTCAAGCCGGGCATAGCTGAACTCGCGGGGCACCTGCTCGCCGCCGAGATCGATGATCGCGATTTTGCTCAGGTCGCGGTCGCGGCGGATGAGATCGCCAAGGTTGGTGAAGTGGGGCATGGGCCGTTGGTGTCCCCGATGCGGTGCGGCGCGAGTCGCCTCAGCGCGGAGCGGCGTCAGGGTGAGGGCGCTTGTGCTGCGCCGCGCCCGGGACACGCATCCGCTACCCCTTCGGCGGCGCGGTGTAATAGGTACCGCGGCCGCTGGCGAGCAGCTTTCCCTCCGCATCGAACACGCGCGCCTCCGAGGTCGAGAACTGGCTGCCCATGCGCACGACCTTGCCGCGGATGGTGAGATCTCCCGGCATGGCAACGGCGTGATAATCGATGCGCAGGTCGATGGTCGGCACGCCGCGCCCGGTCTTCCTCACCATGGCCCAGTCGGCGCCGAGGTCGACCAGCGTCGCCAGCACGCCGCCGTGGGTATAGCGCCGATCGGGGTTGACCACCCATTCCTCGCGCCACGTCGCGGTCAATTCAATGCCGTCGTCGTGCAGCGCGACGACCTTCAGGCCCAGCCACTGATGGTAAGGTGCGCGGGTGACGAGCTGTTGCACGCGCTCGAGCGTGAGTTCCTCTGCCATCAACGACTCCCAACTGCAACGTCCGGCCGGTAGCGCCGTGCATCCTGCCAATACGCGTGCCCTGATGATGCGCGGCCGTGCCGCCAAAGGGCCGGCCTCGCCTGGCGGACGCTTCGCTTGCGCGAACGATGACCGCGATGCGCTGGGCGAGCGGACATTGTCACGGCGCGACGACGACCTTGCCGATGACCTCCCGATCCTGGATCAGGCGCAGACCCTCGCGGGCCTCCTCCAGCGGCAGCACCTTGTCGATCACCGGCCGCATCTTGCCTTCGGCGATAAGCTTCATCAGCGCCTGCAGATCGTCGTCATAGAAGCTGTTCGAGCCGATGATGTTGAGCTCGAAACTCCACACGTAGCGCAAGTCCTCCTTGGGGTCGTAACCGGCGGTAGCGCCGCAGACCAGCAGCTTGCCGCCGCGCTTGAGGCAGCGCAACGACGGATGCCAGGTGTCACCGCCGGTGAAGTTGATCACGACATCCACGCCGCCGTCGTAGCTGCGCCGCTGCGGCTTGCCGTATTTCTCCACCGCCCATTTCGAGAAATCGACCTCTTTGACGTTGATGACCTCGTCGGCGCCGAGCGCCTTGAGCTTCTGCATCTTCTCCGGGCTCGAGGTGCAGGCGATCACCTCGGCGCCGAGATGCTTGGCGAGAATGACGCAGCCCGTGCCGACGCCGCCGCTGGCGCCGAGGATGAGCACGCGGTCACCCTTCTTGACCGTGTTGTGGGTGATCAGCATCCGGTGCGCCGTGCCGTAGGCCACCGGCAACGCCGCGGCCTCCTCGAAGCTGACGCCCGCGGGCATGGCCACCAGCTGGTCGGCGGCGACCAGGCAGTATTCCGCCATGCCGCCGTCGAGCATCTCGCCCATCAGGCCTTTCTTCTTGTTGAGCGGATTGACCAGCACGCGGTCGCCGATCGCCCAGCCGGTCACGCCGGCGCCGACCGCGGTGATCTCGCCCGCCATGTCGAGGCCGACCACCACCGGCAACGGCACCTTGATCCCCGGCATCCCGCGCACCGTGAACACGTCGTGATAGTTGAACGAGGACGCTCCCACCCGGATGACCACGTGGCCCTCGACCGCGGCGGGGACGGGGTGGTCGCCCACAACCTCCAGCTCCTCGAGCCCGCCGTGCTTGCGCAGAAGGAGGGCCTTCATGGTCTTGTTGCCGCTCACCGTTCCATCCTTCGCCATCTGGATTGTGGTCCGACGCCGGTCTAAGTAGCTTAGGCCAGGACCGCTAACAACCTCTGCCAACAACCTCCGCCAACAACCTGTTGCCGCTGCCCGGAGCGCCTCGATGCAGGAGAATTTTCGTCAGTTCCTCGATCGCCTGCGGCAGACCGGCGAGCTCGTCGACCTGCATCAGCCCGTGGACATCCGCCATATCGCGACCTTGGTGGATCAGGCCGAAACCGCGCTCTACTTCCACAAGGTGATCGGCTACGAGATGCCGGTGGTCTCCGGCATCATCCGCTCGCGCGAGCGCGCCATGATGGCGCTCGGCTGCGAGACCTACCGCGAGATCGAGGACAAGCTCAAACAGGCGATCGATCATCCGATCCCGCCGAAATATGTGAAGACCTCACCCACGCGCGAGGTCGTCCTCGCCGGCGACGACGTCGATCTCTACAAGCTGCCGATACCCATGTCCTCGATCTTCGACGGCGGCCCGATGATCACCGCGGGCGTGGTGATCACGCGCGACCCCGAACTCGGCATCAACAGCGGCATCTACCGCTTCATCGTGAAGGAAAAGAGCCTCACCGGTATCGACATCGTCACGCCCAACAACATGCGGATGTTTGCCCAGCGCGCCTACGAGCAGGGCCGTCCGCTGCCGATCTCGATCAGCATCGGCACGCATCCGATCGAGGTGACGGGTTCGGGTTACCGGGCGCCGCTCGGGGTCGACGAGATGGGGATCGCCGGGGGATTGCGCGGCGCGCCGGTCGAACTGGCGCCGTGCGAGACCATCGATTTGCCCTATATCGCCGACGCGGAGATCGTGCTGGAAGCGGAGATCCTGCCGACGGGCTGGACCTGGCCGGAAGGACGCTTCGGCGAGTTCACGCGGCTGATGGGCGGATTGCACTGGAATCCGCTCGTGCGCGTCAAGGCGATCTCCATGCGCAAGGATGCGATCTACTACAATCTGCACATGCCGTGGGAGAACACCTGGCTTGCCGCGCCCACGCGTTATGCCGCGATCCGCCAGGCGCTCAAGACCGCCGGCGTGCAGGTGAAGGACATCAACGTCACGCTCGGGGGCTGTGCGTTCTGGCACGCGGTCATCTCGATCAAGAAGCAGCCGGGCGAGGGCAAGAACGCGCTGCTGGCGGCGCTCTCGGTCATGGACCTCAAGCATGTGGTCGTGGTCGACGACGACATCGACGTGTTCGACCCGACCGAGGTGGAGTGGGCGATTGCCACCCGCGTGCAAGGCGACAAGGACGTGATGATCGTGGGCAATGCGCGCGCCAAGCCCCTCGATCCGAGCCTGCCGCAGGGCTACGGCGTGGTGCCGACGGGGGCCAAGGTCGGCATCGACGCCACGATCCCCGAAGGTATTCCGCGCGAATACTACGAGCGCATCACCTATGCCTATGCCGACCGGGCCAAGATCGCGGACTACGTCAGCGGCAAGGCGGACGAGGCGGGGCTCGCCGGTGACGACATCGAGGTCGCCGCCCTGGCGGAGAAAATCCTGGCGACGATCGCCAAGACGCCGCTCTACTACACCGATATCGCGGAACGCTTCTCCTCGTATGACTTCCGCACCGTCGCCCGGGCACTCGGCCATCTGCATGCCGGGGAAAAGTTGTGGCAGGACCCGCGCGGGCGGATGTGCGTGCGCGGCTCGGAGTTCGCGGCCAAACCGCCGCGGCACCACTAAGGACACGCCGGGCGATCGCCGTCCTTCTGGCTTGCGGCAGGGCCCCGCAACCAGGGTTCGCCTATAAATTAGGCGGCCGCCTATTTTCGCGGCAGCCGAAATCCGCACGACCGTCGAACGGGCTCAAAAACCTTAAGATCGGCCAGATCGGGCAACGGCTTACCAGCCGCGCATCGCTTGGCACGGCGCTTGCGATTCCGCCGCTGCGGACGGCTCTGGAGCCGTCTGTTGCGCGTCAACAGAAGGACATCGCAATGCATACATCGATTGGCGCGGTCGCCAAGCGACCGTTCGGCTGCCGCTTGCTTGCCGCCACGGCGGGATTGGCGCTCGGCCTGGCGGCGGCACTTCCCGCCAAGGCCCAAGAAACGATCAAGGTCGGCATCCTCCATTCGCTCTCCGGCACCATGGCGATCAGCGAGACCACGCTGAAGGACGTCATGCTCATGCTGATCGACGAGCAGAACAAGAAGGGCGGATTGCTCGGCAAGAAGCTCGAAGCCGTCGTGGTCGATCCGGCTTCGAACTGGCCGCTGTTCGCGGAAAAGGCGCGTGAGCTCATTACCAAGGACAAGGTGTCGGTGGTGTTCGGCTGCTGGACCTCGGTGTCGCGCAAGTCCGTCTTGCCGGTGTTCAAGGAGCTCGACAGCATCCTGTTCTATCCCGTGCAATACGAAGGCGAGGAGAGCGAGCGCAACGTGTTCTATACCGGCGCTGCTCCCAACCAGCAGGCGATCCCGGCCGTCGATTACCTGATGTCGAAGGACGGCGGCGAGGCCAAGCGCTGGGTACTGGCGGGCACCGACTACGTCTATCCGCGCACCACCAACAAGATCCTCGAAGCCTATCTCAAGCAGAAGGGCGTCGCGGATGCCGATATCATGATCAACTACACGCCGTTCGGACATTCCGACTGGCAGACCATCGTTTCCGACATCAAGAAATTCGGTTCGGCCGGCAAGAAGACCGCGGTCGTCTCGACCATCAACGGTGACGCCAACGTGCCGTTCTACAAGGAGCTCGGCAACCAGGGCGTCAAGGCAACCGACATCCCCGTGGTCGCCTTCTCCGTCGGTGAAGAAGAGCTTGCCGGCATCGACACCAAGCCGCTGCTCGGCCACCTTGCGGCCTGGAACTACTTCCAGTCCATCAAGACGCCGATCAACGACAAGTTCATCGCCGACTGGAAGACCTTCATCAAGAATCCGAAGCGCGTCACCAACGATCCGATGGAAGCCCACGTGATCGGCTTCGCCATGTGGGTGAAGGCGGTGGAAAAGGTGAAGTCGACCGAGCCTGACAAGGTGATCGACGCGCTGCCGGGCATCGAGGCTCCCAATCTCACCGGCGGCACGTCCAAGATGCTGCCCAACCATCACATCACCAAGCCGGTATTCATCGGCGAGGTGCGTGGCGACGGCCAGTTCGACGTGGTGTGGAAGACGCCGGGACTGGTCCCGGGCGACGCCTGGTCCGATTTCCTGCCGGGCTCGAAAGACCTCGAGGCCGACTGGGTCACCCTCAAGTGCGGCAATTACAACAAGGCCACCAAGAAATGCGGTGGTGCGTCGTAGCGTTCGATGCGTAGCAATGTAGCGTTGCGTTGGTAGCAAGAATCGAGGCGGCCCAACCGCGAATATTGGGCCGCCTCGCCCAGAATGCCGGGACGATCAGAATGCCTGCCTTCAACGATCGCTTCATCGCGCTCGTGCTCGCGATTGGCGTGCTCGTATTCGGCTTGCTTGCCGCCCTGACGGCGGATGCACAGGCGGGGCCGTACGAGGACGCGCTGTCTCGCTTCAGCGCCGACAGTTTCGATGAGACGATCGAGGGCATTAACGGGGTCGTCGCCAGCGGCAATGCGCTCGCGGCGCCGGTGATCACCGCCCTGCAGGACGGGCGGCTCCTCTTCAGCGCGGAGAGCAAGCGGATTTTCATTCGCGACAGATCCGACCAGCTGATCGACGCGGCGACCGGTGAACCCATCGCCGGCAGTCCGCCGGCCGACCTTTCGCCCGTGCGTCTCAACAACCGCCTGCGACGGATCGTGGAAGCGGCGCTCGGCGGGTTGACGCTGATGGCGCCGGATCCCGGCAAGCGCCTGGAGGCGGCGCAGGCGGTGCTCAGGTCCAAGGATGCAAACGCGCTTCCCGCGCTCGACCAGGCCATTGCCAAGGAAACCGATGCCAGGGTGAAACAGGCCTTGATCGAGGCGCGAGCGGCGGTCGTGCTCTACCTCGACACCGCATCCGATGCCGACAAGATCGAGGCCATCGACCAGATCACCCAGCGCGGCGATCAGGAGGCGCTGTCCCTGCTCGGGGGATTGCCGGCGAATGCCGCTGCGCCAGTGAAGAAGGCGGCGGCCGACGCCATCGTCTCGATCCAGAGCAGTCTGGCGATTTGGACCGCGGTGCAGAACACCTGGTACGGCCTCTCGCTCGGCTCGGTTCTGCTGCTGGCCGCCATCGGGCTTGCCATCACCTTCGGCGTGATGGGGGTCATCAACATGGCGCATGGCGAGATGGTCATGCTGGGCGCCTACACCACCTACGTGGTGCAGGAGCTCATCCGCGCCCACAATCCCGCGCTGTTCGACTATTCGCTCGCCTTTGCCATCCCGCTCGCTTTCCTGTTCGCCGGATTCGTCGGCATCCTGATCGAGCGCGGCATCATCCGCTTTCTCTACGGCCGGCCGCTGGAGACGCTGCTCGCCACCTGGGGTCTGTCGCTGATCATCCAGCAGGCGGTGCGCACGGCCTTTGGTCCGACCAACAAGGATGTCGGCAATCCGTCCTGGATGAGCGGATCGTTCGATCTCGGGCACATCACCATCACGTACAACCGGCTTTGGATCATCGTGTTCACGCTGCTGATCTTCGTGGGCCTGCTCGCGCTCCTTCGCTACACGCGCTTCGGCCTGGAGATGCGCGCGGTCACGCAGAACCGCGCCATGGCGGCGTCCATGGGTATCAAGACCAGCCGCATCGACGCGCTGACGTTCGGGCTCGGCTCCGGCATCGCGGGGCTCGCCGGCGTCGCCTTGTCGCAGATCGACAATGTCAGCCCCAATCTCGGTCAGGGCTACATCATCGACTCCTTCATGGTGGTGGTGTTCGGCGGCGTCGGCAATCTGTGGGGCACGCTGGTCGGCGCCTTCACGCTCGGCATCGCCAACAAGTTCCTCGAACCCTATGCCGGCGCGGTGCTCGCCAAGATCGCCATCCTGGTGCTGATCATCCTGTTCATCCAAAAGCGCCCGCGCGGACTGTTCGCCTTGAAGGGCAGGGCGGTGGAGGCATGATCGCCGGCCTCGTCGCGCGCTCGCTCGATCGCGGCGCCATCGCCTTCCTCGTCACCTTGGCCGTCATCGGCATTCTGGTGCCGCTGCTCAATCTGATGGTGCCGCCGACCTCGCCGTTCCATCTGTCGTCGTATTTCGTGGCGCTGTTCGGCAAGTACCTCTGCTTCGCGCTGCTGGCGTTGTCGATCGACCTGATCTGGGGCTATTGCGGCATCCTCTCGCTCGGGCATGGCGCCTTTTTCGCGCTCGGCGGGTACGCCATGGGCATGTACCTGATGCGGCAGATCGGCACCCGCGGCGTCTACGCGAACCCCGTCCTGCCGGACTTCATGGTGTTCCTGAACTGGCCGGAACTGCCGATCTACTGGTACGGCTTCCAGCATTTCGCCTATGCCGCCTTCATGGTGTTGTTCGTTCCGGGCCTGCTCGCCTTCGTGTTCGGCTGGTTTGCGTTTCGCAGCCGCGTCACCGGCGTTTACCTTTCGATCATCACCCAGGCCCTGACCTTCGCGCTGATGCTCGGCTTCTTCCGCAACAATTTCGGTTTCGGCGGCAACAACGGCCTCACCGATTTCAAGGACATCCTCGGGTTCAACGTGCAGGCGCCGCTGACCCGGGCGGCGCTGTTCATGACGTCGGCGTTCGCGCTCATGGCGGGGTTTGTCATCTGCCGCGTCGTCGTGAGTTCGAAGTTCGGCAAAGTCCTGGTTGCCATCCGCGATGCCGAGGCGCGCACCCGGTTTCTGGGCTACCGCGTGGAGGCCTATAAGCTGTTCGTCTTCACCTTGTCGGCCTGCATGGCGGGGGTCGCGGGCGCGCTCTACGTGCCGCAGGTCGGCATCATCAATCCGAGCGAATTCTCGCCCGGAAATTCGATCGAGGCGGTGATCTGGGTCGCGGTCGGCGGGCGCGGCACCCTGACCGGGGCGGTGCTCGGCGCCGTCCTCGTGAACTACGGCAAGACCTATTTCACCAGCGGCTTTCTCGCGCCCTATTGGTTGTTCCTGCTCGGCGGGCTGTTCGTCGCCGTAACGCTGCTGCTGCCGCGCGGCATCGTCGGCACGATCCATCATTGGTCGGGGCAATGGCGGGAGCGGCGCCAGGCCGCGGGCGCCGCGCCCGGGCCCGCCCGCGTTCCCGACGCGGCGCCGCGACCGGCGGAGTGATCGATGGACCCTCGCACCACGACCGCGCTGCTCTATCTCGATGGCGTGACCGTATCGTTCGACGGTTTTCGCGCGCTCAACAACCTGTCTTTCACCATCGAGCCCGGCGAGATGCGCGCCATCATCGGTCCCAATGGCGCCGGCAAGACCACGATGATGGACGTGGTGACCGGCAAGACCAGGCCCGACACCGGCGACGTCTATTTCGACGGCTCCTACGATCTGTCGCGTCTCGATGAGACCGAGATCGCGCTGCTTGGCATCGGCCGCAAGTTCCAGAAGCCGACGGTGTTCGACATGCATACGGTCGAGGACAATATCGGCCTCGCGCTCAAGGATGACCGGCGGGCGCGCAAGACCTTGTTCTGGCGCGAGACCAGCGAAGAGGCCGGCCGGATCGACCGCATCCTCGAGATCATCCGGTTGTCGGCGGTGCGCCACCGCGTCGCCGGGTCGCTGGCGCACGGTCAGAAACAATGGCTGGAGATCGGCATGCTGCTGGCGCAGGAGCCCAAGCTTCTGCTGGTGGACGAGCCGGTCGCCGGCATGACCGACGCCGAGACGCGGCAGACCGCCGAGCTCCTCAAGGAGATCAATCGCGACCGTACCGTGGTCGTGGTCGAGCACGACATGACCTTCGTGCGCGAGCTCGACGTCAAGGTCACTTGTCTGCACGAAGGCTCGGTGCTCGCCGAGGGCACCATCGACCAGGTCTCGGAAAACGAGCGCGTGGTCGAGGTCTATCTGGGGCGTTGACGCAATGCTGCAGGTGAACGCGATCGATCTGCATTACGGCGCGGCGCAAGCGCTGCGCGGGGTGTCGCTGTCGGCCGAGCCGGGCAAGGTGACCTGCGTGCTCGGCCGCAACGGCGTCGGCAAGACGAGCCTGCTCGACGCGCTGGCCGGACAGCATCCGATCAGCAAGGGCGCGATCACCTTCGACGGCGCGGACATCACCCGGCTCAAGCCCAGCGAGCGCGCGCGCCGCGGGATCGCCTACGTGCCGCAGGGACGCGAAATCTTTCCCCTGCTCACCGTCGAGGAGAACCTCAAGACCGGCTTTGCGCCGCTCAAGCGCGAGAACCGTTCGATCCCCGACGACGTCTTCTCGCTGTTTCCGGTGCTCAACGGCATGTTGCGGCGGCGCGGCGGCGATCTTTCCGGCGGCCAGCAGCAGCAGCTCGCCATCGGCAGGGCGCTGGTCATGCGGCCGCGCCTGCTCCTGCTGGATGAACCGACCGAAGGCATCCAGCCCTCGATCATCAAGGACATCGGTCGCGCAATAACCTATTTGCGCAACCTTGGGCAGATCGCGGTGGTGCTGGTCGAGCAATATCTCGACTTCGCACGCGAGCTGGGCGACCATTTCGTGGTGATGGACCGCGGTGCGATCGTCTATTCCTGCACCCGTGACACCATGGACGAGGCGGCGCTCAAGCGTGCGATGGCGATTTGAGTGCGCGAGCCTGTTGCGGACCGAGGCCGGATTTGGCGGCCGCGAGCATTGAACGGCCCCACGCGCAGGGGTTAGGCTGCAGGCGCGAACGGCGATCGACGGCGAAGGAAAAGGCGTGAGCACCGCGACAGCCGAAACAGCCCGCACATTCGCCGCCAACCGTGCCATCGGACGAATTGCGTTTGCCGTGCAGGCCAAGGCCGGCGTGACGCGTCGTACCCGCGTGCGCGAGGAAGGCTCGCTGCGTGTCCGCTTTCCCGGTCCGGCGTCAGCGGAGCTCGAGGCGGTCATCGTCAATACCGCGGGCGGCGTGGCCGGCGGCGATCGTTTCGCCCTCGATGTGACCGTCGAGCCCGGCGCGCGGCTCGTCGTCACCACCGCCGCGGCGGAAAAGGTCTACCGCACGCTCGAACCGGACGCGACCATCGACGTGAGACTTGCCGTGGGCGCAACCTCCTCGCTCGCCTGGCTGCCGCAGGAGACGATTCTGTTCAACCGGGCGCGGCTCCGGCGCACCATCAACATCGATCTCGCCGAGGATGCGCGGCTGCTGCTGGCGGAGGCGATCGTATTCGGCCGCTCCGGCATGGGGGAAGCGGTGGACGACGCTGATGTGTTCGATCGCTGGCACCTCCGCCGGGGCGGGCGGCTCATCCACGCCGAGGCCATGCGGCTCGACGGCGCGGTGGCGGCGAAGCTGGCGCAGCCCGCGGTGGCCAATGGCGGCGTTGCGGTGGCGACCGTGCTGATCGTGCCGGCCGACGAGGCCGTCGCAGCCGGCATCCGTGCGCGCGACGATCATTTCCTTGGCGAGGTCGGCGTCTCCGCCTGGAACGGGTTTGCCGTTGTGCGGCTGTGCGCCGCCGACGGCGCGGCGCTTCGGCACGACCTCGTCGCGGTGCTCACGGCCGTGCACAATGGATCATTGCCGCGGCTGTGGTTGAATTGACGTGAAGGCAGGACCTGCTGGCGGGCCATGAATCTCACTCCACGCGAAAAAGACAAGCTGCTCGTTGCCATGGCCGCCATGGTGGCGCGTCGGCGGCTGGAGCGCGGCGTCAAGCTCAATCATCCCGAGGCGGTGGCGCTGATCACCGATTTCATCGTCGAGGGCGCGCGCGACGGCAGGACCGTCGCCGAGCTGATGGAGGCGGGGGCGCACGTGCTCACGCGGGCGCAGGTGATGGACGGGATCCCCGAGATGATCGTCGAGATCCAGGTCGAGGCGACGTTTCCGGACGGGACCAAGCTGGTGACCGTGCATGAACCGATACGTTGAATGTCTTCGCTGACGGCGGAGAGGAAACGAGGTCCCTATGATCCCCGGTGAAATGTTCATCAAGGACGGCGAGATCGAGCTCAATCGCGGGCGCAAGACCGTGGTGCTTTCCGTGACCAATACCGGTGACCGGCCGATCCAGGTCGGCTCGCATTACCATTTCTTCGAGACCAATCCGGCGCTGACGTTCGACCGCAAACGGGCCCGCGGCATGCGTCTTGATATCGCGGCCGGCACCGCCGTGCGCTTCGAGCCGGGCCAGACGCGCGAGGTCACGCTGGTGGCGCTCGCCGGCAAGCGTACGATCTACGGTTTTCGCCAGGACGTGATGGGGAAGCTCTGACCGCAAGACGCTCAGTTCCGAGCGAGGACGGGCCATGGCCGGGATGTCGAGCAGGCCGGTTGAAGTGGGTGTCGTTCTCCAGGGCGGCGGCGCGCTCGGCGCCTATGAGTGCGGCGCCTTGAACGCGTTGCTCGAACTCATGGACGAGTTCACGGCGCAGGGCCGCGACATCATGCTCAAGGTCGTGACCGGCGTGTCGATCGGCTCGATCAACGCCGCCTGCGTGGTCGGCGCGAACACCCGCGCCGACGCACGCGCGCGCTCTCAACGCGTTGTGGGACGATCTGATGCTGGAAGCGCCGCCGTTCTGGATGGCGGCGGCGCAGCGCGACCTCGCCTATTTCGGGCTGCCGGGCTTCTACGCGCCGCGGGCGGACTTCTGGACCGCGCCGACCTGGACCTATGTCTACGATACCCGCCCGCTGCTGGTGACGCTCGGACGCCACGTCGACTTCGCCGCCCTCAATGCGAGCCCGACGGTGTTCGTGGTCACCGCGGTCGAGGTGGTGACCGGTGCCCTGCAGCCGTTCTCCAATAGACCGCTGAAGCACCTGCCTGCGACCAAGATCGAGCCGCGCCATGTGCTGGCGAGCGGCAGCCTGCCGCCGGGATTCCCCTGGACCGAAATCGACGGCATGCCCTATTGGGACGGCGGCATTGTCGACAATACTCCGCTCGGCCTGGCCATCGACGCGTTCAGCGCCGATCCGGCGGTCGACCGGATGCTCGTCGTCATGAATTTGTATCCGTTGCGCGCGCGCCTGCCGCGCAACCTCGCCGCGGTCGAGGATCGCCTGCACGAGCTGAGCTTCGGCAACCGCCTGCGTCAGGATCATGACATGGCACGACGCATCAACGCGCTGGTCGAGACCATCGACGAACTCGCCGCCAAGGTCGCGCCCGACGAGCGCAGCGACTGGTTGAACGCCCGTCTCGACGAGGCGGGGCGCTACAAGATCATCGACGCGATCGTCAATATCGACATGCAGGATCCGGCCGCCACGCTGGTGCCGTCGGCGCAAAATCCGGCCGACGACAAGGATGGAATGCGGGATTTTTCCCCCGACACCGTGCGCCGCCGTCGCCGGGACGGGTTCAAATTCGCGCACGACCTCCTGCGGCCGGCATTCGAGAATCGATGGCGTGAGGTCCCCTCAAAATAGCAGCGGGCAAGCCGAAGCTTGCCCGCCGAGCTCAAGGTCCACTCTGATAACAAGAAGCCTTCATGAACTCGGTCAGTTCGATCGTTTGCACAACCAACCAGACGGAGCGTCTCGAGGCGGCTTCTTATTGCCAAGGTGAAGCGCTATGAACTGACGACATCGTACTTGAACTGTGCCGGGAATCAATTGACACGCGTTCGGTTCGGCTGTGGAAAGCGGGTATTACTATGGCGACGAAAATCTCACGCTCGGTCTATGCCGAGATGTTCGGCCCGACCACCGGAGACCGGGTGCGGCTCGCCGACACCGACATCATCATCGAGGTGGAAAAGGATTTCTGCAGTTACGGCGAGGAGGTCAAGTTCGGCGGCGGCAAGGTGATCCGCGACGGCATGGGGCAGAGCCAGATCACCAACAAGCAAGGCGCGGTCGACACCGTCATCACCAACGCCCTCATCCTCGATCACTGGGGTGTGGTCAAAGCGGACGTCGGGCTCAAAGGCGACCGCATTGCGGCCATCGGCAAGGCCGGCAATCCCGACATCCAGCCCGATGTCGCCATCATCATCGGCCCCGGCACCGAGGTGATCGCGGGCGAAGGCAAAATCCTGACCGCCGGCGGGTTCGACACCCACATTCACTATATCTGCCCGCAGCAGGTGGAGGAGGCGCTGATGTCCGGCGTCACCTCGATGCTCGGGGGCGGCACCGGACCCGCGCACGGCACCTTCGCCACCACTTGCACGCCGGGTCCGTGGCATATCGGCCGCATGATCCAGGCCGCCGACGGATTACCGGTCAATCTCGGCTTTGCCGGCAAGGGCAATGCGTCGCGCCCGGCGGCGCTGGAGGAGATGGTCAAGGCCGGGGCCTGCGCGCTCAAGCTGCACGAGGACTGGGGCACGACGCCGGCGGCGATCGACTGCTGCCTCTCGGTCGCCGACGACTACGACGTGCAGGTGATGATCCACACCGACACCCTCAACGAATCCGGCTTCGTCGAGGACACCATCAAGGCGTTCAAGGGCCGCACCATCCACGCCTTCCACACCGAGGGTGCCGGCGGCGGACACGCACCTGACATCATCAAGGTCGCCGGCCTCAAGAACGTGCTGCCGTCGTCCACCAACCCGACGCGGCCGTTCACCAGGAACACCATCGACGAGCATCTCGACATGCTGATGGTGTGCCATCACCTCGACCCGTCGATTGCGGAGGACCTGGCGTTCGCCGAAAGCCGCATCCGCAAGGAAACGATCGCGGCCGAGGACATCCTGCACGACATCGGCGCGCTGTCGATGATGTCGTCCGACAGCCAGGCGATGGGACGGCTGGGCGAGGTCATCATCCGCACCTGGCAGACCGCCGACAAGATGAAGAAGCAGCGTGGACGGCTGAAGGAGGAGAAGGGCGACAACGACAATGTGCGCGCCAAGCGCTATGTGGCCAAATACACCATCAACCCGGCCATCGCGCATGGGGTCTCGAAGCACATCGGCTCGGTGGAGAAGGGCAAGCTCGCCGACCTGGTGCTGTGGTCGCCCGCGTTCTTCGGCGTGAAGCCCGACTGCATCATCAAGGGCGGCACCATCGTCGCCGCGCTCATGGGCGATCCCAACGCCTCGATTCCAACGCCGCAGCCGGTGCACTACCGCCCGATGTTCGGCGCCTTCGGCAAGGCGCTTACGGCCTCCTCGGTGGTGTTCGTGTCGAAAGCCGCGCTCAAGGGCGGCCTGCGCAACAAGCTCGGTGTCGACAAGCAGTTTCTGGCGGTCGAGAATACCCGCGGTGGTATCTCCAAGAAGAGCATGGTGCACAACGGCGCGACGCCGAAGATCGAGGTCGATCCGGAAACCTACGAGGTGACCGCCGACGGCGAGTTGCTCACCTGTGCGCCGGCCGAGGTGCTGCCGATGGCGCAGCGGTATTTCTTGTTCTGAAGGATACGAACCGATGCGACGCGCATCCGCGGTCAGGACGGCCGGCACCTGGAACACGGCGAAAGCGATCGATCGCGTCGTGCTCGATGCCGGCGACCGCCATCGCCGCCGGGTGACGTTGACCGGCGAGGGCGGCACGGCATTCCTGCTCGATCTGCCGCATGCGGCCGCGCTGCGTGACGGCGACGGCCTCGTGCTCGACGACGGCGCCATCGTGCGCGTCACCGGCAAGCCCGAGCCGCTGGTCGAAATCACCGCGACGTCCGCGCACGACCTTGCCCGGCTCGCCTGGCACATCGGCAATCGCCATACCGACATGCAGGTGATGGGCGACACGCTGCGGATCCGGCGCGACCACGTGCTCGAAGACATGTTGCGCGGCCTGGGCGCGCGCATGCACGCGCTCGAGGCTCCGTTCGATCCGGAGCATGGGGCGTATGGGCATGGGGACAGCCACGACCATGACCACTAAACGACTGCGCCGCGTGAAGCGGAGCGTGCGTCCTCCGGTTCGAGCCTCCCGGCTTCGCCCGCCGCTGCACGAGGCGGCGCCCGCGCCGGCAAGAGGTCCCCTGATCCTGAGGAGCCGCGCAAAGCGCGGCGTCCCGACGGATGAGGGAGCCGGCGCCGGCAACGTGGACGCTTCCGCGCTCTATCGGCTGATGGCGTGGCTGTCGCCGTCGTATCCGATCGGCGCATATTCCTACTCCAGCGGCATCGAGTGGGCGGTGGAGGCCGGCGACATCACCGATGCGGCCGCGCTCGAACACTGGCTTGCGGTGGTGATCGGCGACGGCGGTGGTTTTTGCGACGCGGTCTTCTTCGTTCACGCCCACCGTGCGGCGGCCGCCAGCGATGATGCGGCGCTGCGCGCGGTGGCCGAACTTGCCGCGGTGTTTTCGCCGTCGAAAGAGCGACATCTGGAAACGACGGCGCAGGGCCGCGCCTTCCTCGACACCACGCGCGCGGCATGGCCGGCGCCGGCGCTCGATCGGCTGCTGGCGGTCTGGGACGGCGCCGTGGCGTTGCCGATCGCGGTCGGGGTGGCGAGCGCCGGGCACGGCATTGCGCTCGCGCCCGCGCTGCACGCTTATCTCCACGCCATGACGGCGAACCTCATTTCGACCGGCCTGCGGCTGGTGCCGCTCGGCCAGACCGACGGGCAGCGCATTCTTGCCGCGCTCGAGCCGGTTGCGACGGCGACCGCGGCGCGCGCGCTCGTCACGCCGCTCGACGACGTTGGCGGCGCGGCGTTCCGTGCCGACCTCGCCAGCATGCGCCACGAAACGCAGTACACGCGGCTGTTCAGATCTTGACCCGGTTGTCATGCCCGCGCAGGCGGGCATCCCGTAAACACAGGGACGCAACGTGACCACGCAGCGCTGGTGCTTACTGGATCATCCGCCTGCGCGGATGATGACAATCCAAAAGGGACGCGAGCCATGACCAATCCGCACGGTCCGCTCCGCGTCGGCGTCGGCGGCCCGGTCGGTTCGGGCAAGACCGCCCTGATGGACGCGCTATGCAAAGCGCTGCGGGAGCGTTACGAGATCGCCGCCATCACCAACGACATCTACACCAAATGGGACGCCGAATATCTGGTGCGCTCCGGGGCGCTGGCGCCCGAGCGGATTGCCGGCGTCGAGACCGGTGGCTGTCCGCACACCGCGATCCGCGAGGACGCCTCGATCAACCTTGCCGCCATCGCGGAGATGCGAAAGAAATTTCCCGCGCTCGATCTCGTTCTGATCGAGTTCGGCGGCGACAACCTGGCGGCGACGTTCTCGCCCGAGCTCGCCGATCTCACGCTCTACGTCATTGACGTCGCCGCCGGCGACAAGATTCCGTCCAAGGGCGGTCCCGGCATCACCCGTTCCGACCTCCTGGTGATCAACAAGATTGATCTCGCGCCCCATGTCGGGGCCTCGCTCGAGGTCATGGAACGCGATGCCAAGCGCATGCGCGGCGCGCGACCCTTCGTCTTCACCAATCTGCGCGCCGGCGAGGGGGTCGGCGAGATCGTCCGTTTCGTCGAGGACAAGGGCGGGCTGGCGGTGGGCCGCAATGCCTAGCGCGTGCCGCGAAACCGGTCGTCCGAATAGGACATGCGCAAAATCAAAGGGTCCAGAGCGCGCTATGATTAAGACCAATCGGGATGCGCTTTAAACGAGCGCTCTAAACGAGCGCGCTGGACCAGCGTGTGGTCCAGCGCCGTCACGGACTTGAAGAGGGTCGCGCTACCTCGCCGCGACCTGACTCCCCGCGTGCGGAAGCTTGGAAACGCAATAGCCGTACGTGAACACGCGCTGGTCGCCGGTGTACATATCCTTGGTACTGGCCCGGCAGGACTTCATCATCGCTTCGTGGTTCGGCGCCTTGGCGGCTGCCTTGGCTTTGGGGGCAGCAGTCTGGGCGTTGGCGCAGCTGGTCGCCAGTGCCAGAGCGAGTGCGATCGTCGAGACAGAGAACAGGCTTTTCATCGTTGAGCCTCCCTACGCCAGACGACGTGCGCAGCGAGAAGCCGCGAACCGCGCTGGCTGGTCGCAGCGTAGGCTCAATAACGCGTTTGTGAAGTCAGTTTTTACGCAAAATTTATGTCGTTTTGACACATAAATTATGCTTATAGAACAATATAAGAACACGGATGGGAGTTTCGATGCGGAACGGGGTCAGGGGGACGTTTCACCCTCCGATCGACACCTTCAGCACCTGGCGGATTTCCGGCCGCACCGCGCGCATCTTGTCGAAGACGAGCTGCACGTCCTCGGCGCCGACGAAATCCGGCTTCTCCTTGGTGATGCGCTCGTAGTCGGCGACGAAGTCGGGATCGTTCGCGAGCGCCTGGTAGCCCCGGCGCAGGTCGGCGGCGGCCTCGTCGGGGGCGCCCTTGGGCAGGAAAAACCCGCGCTGCAGCTTGGTGGCGATGTCGTTCATGAGCAGCAGCGCCTCGAACTTCTCGCCCGACGGCATGGTGCCGAAGGCCTGCCGATAGACCTCGGTGTAGACCGGAATGTCCTGCTTCATCAGCGCGGGATTGCCGGCGGGCTGGCCGTCCGGCCCGATCACCGCGTAGTGCCACAGCGGCATGCCGATCCCGGTATTGATGATGTTGGGCACCACCTGGCTCTGATAAGCCGGCAGCGAGCTCGAGGTCATGTTGATCTCGTTCTGCTGGAACGCCTTGTTGATATCGCCAGCGGACGGGAAGCCGGTGACGGCCTGATACGGGAGGTTCATCACCTCGAGCGCGAGCCTGATCCTGGTGTCGTGCGACGCGCCGCGGCTATAGCCGCCGAAGAAGATCTTCGCGACCTTGGCGATGTCGGCCGGCTTCTGCAGCCCCGGCGGCGTATCCCGGCGCGCATAGGCGACGGTCCATCCGGTGGCGCCGCCGATCGGCAGGTAATCCTCCGACATGTTGATCTTGAGCGCGGGATCGTCGATCAGCGGCGCGGTCGGACTGATCGTGAAGAAACCGGCGGTCAGGCCGTCCGCCCTCGATCGGATATTGAGGCCCAGCAGGTTCATGGCATGCAGGCCGCCGGCGCCGGGCGTGTTCTGGATGATGATGGTGGGGGCGCCCGGAATATGTTTCGGCAGGTGCCGCGCCAGGATTCTCGCCTCGGTGTCGATGTTGCCGCCGACCCCGTAGTTGACGATCAGCGTCAGCGTCTTGCCCTTGTAGAACTGGGCCGCCGCGGGTGTGGCCGGCAAGATGGTGCCCAGCACCATCCAGGCGGCGGCGACAGCGGCGCTCCTGCTCATGACGCACGCCTCCGGTATCCGCGTCGTCTTGCAACCATCATGTCGAAACCACGATGACGGCTCGGCTCAGGCTATCACTCCCGACTGGCGTCGTCCCCGCGCATCCGATCGAGAGGTTACGATTGCACCGCGATCTCGATGTTCAAGTCGTCGTCGACGGTCGCGCGCTGTCCCGGATAGAGCACGATGGTCGACGTCTGCTCTTCGATCACCGCCGGCCCTTCGATACGCACGCCGGGGCGCAGGTCGCGGCGCCGCAAGACCGGCACGTCGCAGGCGTCGGTCGCGCTGAAAGAGGCGCGCCTGATCTCGGACGGCGCGTCCTGCTGCGGTCCCGGATCGAACCGCTTGGTCGCCGGCTTCGGGATGCGGCCGATGGCCGTGACCTGGAAATTGACGATCTCGACCGCCTCGGCCTGCGCCATGTGGCCGTAACGGCGCTGGTGCGCATCGTGAAAGCGCTGGATCAGATCGGCCAGATGGCCGGGCCCATGCAGGCTCGGCACCGGCACGGCCACCTCGTAGGACTGGCCGCGGTAGCGCATGCCGGCGTGTCGCACGGTCTCAAGGCGTTCGCGCGGGATCTGCTCCTGCAGCAGGTCTTGCAATGCATCCGCCTCCATTGCGGCGAAGATCGCGTCGAGCTCGGCGGCCGTCGTCCCATCGACCGGGGTGATGCGGGTCAGGCTGCGCTGCTGGTGCACGTCGGTCACCAGCATTCCGTGGGCACTGAAGGTGCCGGGATCGCGTGGAATGAGGATGCGGCTGATGCCGAGCTCGGCGGCGATCAGGCCGGCGATGGTCGGGCCCATGCCGCCGAACGGCACCAGGGTGAATTCGCGCGGATCGTAGCCGCGCTCGACCGTGATGGTGCGCATCGCCACCATCACATTGGTGGCGAGCACGCGCAGGATGCCCCATGCCGCTTCGATCGGAGATATCCCGAGCGGATTCGCCACCCGGGTGATCACCGCCTCGCGCGCTTTGGCGCTTGCGATCGGCATGGCGCCGGCGAGCAGCGCGCCGGGATTGAGATGACCGAGCACGACGAGCGCGTCGGTGAGCGTCGGTTCGCTGCCGCCGCGGTCGTAGCATGCCGGACCGGGATGGGCGCCCGCGCTCTGCGGACCGACCTTGAGGACGTGACCCAGTTGCACCGATGCGATGCTGCCGCCGCCGGCGCCGATGGTTTCGATGTCGATCGTATGCGTGCGCAGCGGATGCCGCGCCACCGTCACTTCCGATTTGAACAGCGGCTGGCCCGGAAGCACCGCCATGTCGGAACTGGTGCCGCCGGTGTCGAAGGTGATGAGATTATCGATGCCTTTCACGTCGCCGAGGTGGCGGCCGCCGATGACGCCCGCCACTGGGCCCGACATCACGGTCTGGATCGGCGTGCGTGCCAGCATGCCCGCGCTTCCCGCCCCGCCGTCGGATTTCATCATCAGGGCGCGGGATTGCGGAAAGCGCCGCCGCGAAAGGTCTTCCAGCGTCCGCAGATAGCGCGAGACCGGCGGGCCGATATAGGCATTGGCCACGGTCGACGCGGTGCGCTCGTATTCGCGCCATTCCGGATTGACCTCGTGCGACAGCGACACGTAGAGATCGGGCGCGATGGCGCGAATGATCCCGGCCGCGGCCTGCTCGTGCGCGGGATTGGCGTAAGCAAACAGGAAGCACACCGCCACCGCCTCGACCCCGTCGGCCACCAGCTTGCGCACGGCGGCGGCGACGTCTTCCGCCATCAGCGGTTCGACGACCTCGCCCTGGGAGCCGATGCGCTCGCCGATCTCGAAGATGCGGTCACGCGGCAGCAGCATCTTCGGCGCCGGCGCGAAGATGTTGAACACGTCCTCGCCGCGCCACTGCCGCCCGATCTCGTAGACGTCGCGGAAGCCGCGCGTCGTCAGCAGTCCCGTGCGCACGCCCTTGCCTTCCAGCAGGGTGTTGAGCGCGGCGGTCGAGCCGTGCAGGATCAGCGTCACCGAATTGGCGCCGAAGTCGCGCGCCAGATCCGCGGTGATGGCCTCCATGACCGCGGCGGGCTGCGCCGGGTCGGAGACATATTTGCGGACGGCGACGAGCTCGCCCTGATCCTCGTCGAAAGCGGTGACATCGGTGAAGGTCCCGCCGACATCGATGCCGACACGCAGTTTCATCGCGCGGTCTTCTCTCCCCGCAGCCGCGCCGTCGCGGCGTCGTCGATGTCGAGATCGGCGTCGAGCGCGACCCCGTAGTCTTCGCGCGCGGAGGCACGCGAGACGTACCCGCGCGCGACGTCCGCGCGCACCCGGCCGACCTCGCGCCGGTGGGGATCGCCCCAGCCGCCGCCGCCGGCGAATTCCACCGACAGGAGATCGCCGCGCTTGAGGCGCACGCCCGCCACCTTGGAGGTCAACGCGCGCTCCGTGGGGCCGCCGGGGTTCAATACCGCCTTCGAGGCGCGCGCGGGCTTGGCGCCGAATACGCCGAGGGAGGAGAACTTGAAGCGGTCCATGCGCAGGTTGACGCTGGTTTCGTCGGCCAGAATGCGCCACTGCCGGCGCACGCCGAGGCCGCCGCGAAAGGTCCCCGGCCCGCCCGAATCCGCCGCCAGCTCATAGCGCTCGACGCGGACGGGGAACTCGGTCTCGATCGCTTCGACCGGCGTGTTCATCACATTGACGACGAGCTCGTCCATCGCGCTCACGCCGTCGCCGTCGGGACGGGCGCCGGTGCCGCCGTTCAGGATTTCATATTGCGAATACCAGCGCCCGGATTTCGGGTGGCGGCCCGCGCTCGACAGCGAGCCGCCGGCGGCGCTGCCGGGCGCCGGCACGCGCCCGGGCACGGCCTGTGCGAGCACACGCATGATGACGGACGTCGTGACCTGGCTCGGGCGCACATACATGTTTACCGGCGCGGGAAAGCGCGGGTTGAGCAGGGAGCCTTCCGGCGGATAGGACACGCGAACCGGGCGCGACAGGCCGTCGTTCACCGGCAGGGCCGGAATGAAGATCATCTTCACCAGGCACTCGATGAAGTTGCGGGACACGCAGGGCCGCAGGTTGATGGGTCCGCGCGCCTGCGCGTCGCTGTCGAGCAGGAAATGCAGCATGTCGCCCTCGACCCGGAGCGACGCCGAGATGCGATGGGGCTTCTCGAGCTCGACGCCGTCGTCGTCGAGAAAATCGGTCTCCGGGCCGTAGAGGCCGTCGGGCACTTTGGCAATTTGCTTGCGCAGCTCGGCTTCACAAATGTCCATCCAGCGCTGCCAGCAGGCGAGCACGGACTCGGCGCCGTATTTGCCGAACAGCTCCGCGAACTTGCTCAGCCCATAGGTGTTGGTGTTGACCTGCGCCTTGATGTCTCCCCAGGTCACCTCCGGCGTGCGGGTGTTGGCGCAGATGAGCGCCTCCACGTCGGAATTGATCTCGCCGCGGCGGAGAATCTTGAGCGGTGGGATCAGCAGCCCCTCCTGGAACAGGTCGGTGGCGTCGCCGCTGTTGGTACCGGGAACCTTGCCGCCGAGGTCGGGCTTGTGGGCGATGTTGCCGATGAAGCCGAACAGCCGCTCGCCGACGAATATCGGCGAGATGACGGTGACGTCGGTCGCATGATTCTGGCAGGCCTGGTAGGGATGGTTGACGATGAAAGCGTCGCCCGGCTCGGTCGCGTCGCGGAAGCGCCTGCGGATCTCGTTCACCTGCGCCGTCAGCGGACCGATATGCAGCGGCTGCGGAATGCCCTGCGCGACCATGCGGCCGGCGCCGTCGAAGATGGCGAAGGTGAAATCCTGACTTTCCTTGATGATGGTCGAATAGCCCGTCCGCAGCATGTTGAGCGTAAGCTCGCGCGCGATCTGCAGCGTGGACTGATAGATGACTTCGAGGTCGATGGCGTTCAATAAGGCCTCCGGACGAGCTTTGTCACCGTCATCCTGAGGAGCCCGCGCGAGGACAGTCGGCGCGTCTGGCACGATAGCTGCGAACGCGGGCCTCGAAGGATGATCGGCCAAGCCTTGGGCCGTCGCCCTTCGAGGCTCGCTGTGCTCGCACCTCAGGGTGACGGAGAACGAGGTAATCACTTCACCGGATACGTCTTCTCCAGCTGCGCGAAATAGCCCTCCTGCTTGAGCTGGTCGATGATGCTGAGATCGAGATAGTCGTTCACGTTGCGGCTGCCGATATCGGTCCCGATCGCCTCGAGCTGCTCGAGCACGCTCTTGGCGCCCTCGATCGAGGGCGCCGCGTCGCGCGGCATCAGGCGCTTGAAATCGGCATAGGTCGCATCGATGACTTTCGGATCGCTGGTCTTGAACTTTTGCGCGATGACGTCCTTCGCCTTCTTCTCGTCGGAGAGCGCGAGGTAGGCGCCGGCGATGTAAGCCTTGACGAAACGCGTGAGGGTGGCGCGGTTCTGTTTGAGATAGCCGCTGGTGACGACGACCGAGTCGAAAATCCACGGCGTGTTGGCCGCCGCGAGATCGATGAGCGGGTTGAAACCGCGTTCCTTGGCCACCGTGATCCCCGGCTCGATCAATGGCGCGACATCGATGCGGCCGGCCACCAGCGCGGCCAGTCGCTGCGAGCTTCCGCCGATCTGGGAGACGGTGACGTCCTGACGGGTGAGGCCGAGCTTCTTGAGCAGGATGCCGATGGCGATGTCGGTCTCCGAGCCGAACGTGCTGATGCCGAACGTCTTGCCCTTGAGGTCCCCCATCCCGACCCCGGTCTTGGTGAACATGGTGATGGGGATGGTGTTGCAGGTGGAGGTCACCAGCCGCAGGTCGGCGCCCTGCTTGTTGGCGAGCACCGCCGGCGCGAGCCCGACATGCATGCCCTGGATCTCCCCGGAGAGCAGCACCTGCAGGCCGCGGGTGCCGCCTTCCATGTTGATGACTTCGGTCTTGATCCCTTCTTTTTCGTAGAAGCCGCCGGCTTCCCCCATCCAGACCGGAAAGATGGTCACGACCGGCGCCGAGATCCCGATCTTGAACGGGATCAACTCGGCGGCGGTGGCGGCCGGCGCCGCCGCTAGCGTCAGCGCGAGGCCGAGGCAGGTCGCGATCCCGCGGAACGTGCCAAGTCGCATGATGTCCTCCCTGAAGCGGGTTCCCGGTTGGGTCGAGCTGTCCGCCGGTAATGGGTTAGGAATTGGAATCGCTCCGGTCAACCGCGCGCTGGTTGCGATCGGCCCTGACGTCCTCCTCGATCAGGCTCCAGATGCGGTCTTCGATCTGGTGGAACCGCGTCTCGCGTTTCACCGCCAGCCGGCGCGGCCGCTCGATCGCCACCGGGATGATCTCCTTCACCTGTCCCGGCCGGCCCGAGAACACCACGATCCGGTCCGACAGATAGATCGCTTCGTCGATCTGGTGGGTCACGAACAGCACGGTCTTGCCGGCTTGCATCCAGATGCGCAGCAGTTCCTCCTGCATCACCTCGCGGGTCTGCGCGTCGAGCGAGGCGAACGGCTCGTCCATCAGCAGGATCTTCGGGTCCATGACCAGCGCGCGCGCAAGGTTCACGCGCTGCTGCATGCCGCCGGAGAGCTCGTAGGGATAATGATGCTCGAAGCCGGACAGCCCGACCATCTCGATAAAATGCGCCGCCCGTTCCTTGGCCTCGCGCGTTTTGACGCCGAGGCATTCCAGGCCATAGAGGACGTTGCGAACCACGGTCCGCCACGGCAGCAGCGAGGCGTCCTGAAACACCACCGCGCGGTCCGGCCCCGGCTTCGTCACCTCTTTGCCGTCGACCAGGATGCGGCCCGAAGTCGCGGCGATCAGCCCGTCCACCACCGAGAGGAACGTGGTCTTGCCGCAGCCGGACGGCCCCACGATCGAGACGAATTCGCCGTCCATGATCGTCAGGTTCACGCCGCCGAGCGCCGTCAGCCGGGTGTTGGTGCGAGGCTGGAAATACTCCAGCCTGATGTCCTGCGCTTCGAGCTTTGGGTGCATGGCGCGTTGCAATTCGGTCAGGACGGCGGACGCCAGACATCGACGCTGCGCTCGATCCGCCGCACGACCTCGACCAACGTCACGCCGATGGCGACGATGGTGAGCACGCCGACGAAAACCTTGTCGGTCTGAAAGCGCGAGCCCGCCTGGCTGATCATGGCGCCGATGCCGGCGGCGGAGCCGTAGATCTCGCCGACCACCACGCCGATCATCCCGCGTCCGACCGCGAGGCGCAGTCCCGCCAGCAGGAAGGGGATCGCGCTCGGCAGGATGATGGTCCGGAACAGCCGCCAGTCGCTGGCGCTGAAGCTCGCCGCGACCTTGATCAGGCGCGGATCGGTGGTGCGGACGGCGGCGTGGGCATTGATCGCAAGCGGCAGCACCGCGAGGAGAAAGATGATCAGGACCCGGGTGCCGACGCCGGTGCCGACCCAGATGACGAGCAGCGGCAGGAAGGCCACCTGCGGCGTGGCGTTGAGCGCCGCCAGCAGCGGCTCGACCGCGTAGGAGAAGCGCCGGTACCAGCCGGCCGCGAGGCCGAGCGGAATGCCGATGGCGATGGCGAGGGCAAGGCCGAGCACATAGCCGATGCCGCTCCAGGCGAGGTCGCGCCAGATTTCGCCGGTCACGAAGAACATGCGGAAGGCAGCCTGGGCGACCAGCGTCGGCGAGGAGATGAAGATCGGCTTGAGCTGCCAGCGCTCCGCCGAGGCACCCAGCAGCGGGTGCAGCAGGCGCGCCCACCATCCGCGCTCGAGGCCTTCCCAGGCGATCAGGAACAGCACCACCATGAGCCCGCCGAGGATGGCGCGCTCGTGCGCGACGTAGAAGCGCAGGATGGCCGGCATTTGTTGTTCGCCGGCTGTAGCCGGCTTGGGTGGCGCCGCGCCATCGGTCGCCGGCATTGGCTCGATCGCACTCACGCTGCTGCGCCCGTCATCGTTGCGGTTGCGCTGTCATGATCGATCAGTGCAGATCCGGCCGCCATTTTTCGAACCGTCGCTCGAAGGCGTCGAGAAACGCCACCACCACGAGCCCGGTGGCCATGAAGATCAGCACGCCGAAGAACACGACGTCGGTTTGAAACGTATTGCCGGCCTCCGCGATCATATGGCCGAGCCCCGCCGTCGATGCATAGAGCTCGCCCACGACGACCCCGAGCAGGGCGCGCCCGGCGCCGTATTTCAAGCCGGTGAAGATGAACGGCACGGTGCCCGGCAGGATGATGCTGGAAAAGATCTTGATCCTCGAGGCGGAGAAGCTGCGCGCGACCCGGATGAAGCGCGCTTCGCTCGTCTTCACGCCGGCCTGGGTATTGATGAGGATCGGGATGACGGCGCCCAGGAAGACGACCATGACCTTGGACCAGATGCCGATGCCGAACCAGATCACGATCAGCGGCAGCAGCGTGACGCGCGGCACCGCGTTGAGCGTATCGACGAACGGGCTCAGCATGTATTGCAGACGTTTGGACAGACCGACCGCGAGCCCGAGCGGAATCGCGACCGCCACGGCGACGCCATAGCCGAGAATGAATTCTCTTCCGCTGACCTGGAGGTCGTTCCAGAAATCGCGATCGCGGCTCAGCCCCCAGCCGGCCTGTGCGATCCGGGTGGGAGAGGGGAGGAACAGCGGATCCACCAGGCCGCTGCGGCCGACCGCCTCCCATGCCAGCAGCAAGGCGATGAGCGTGCCGCCCCCGATCACCAGGCGTTCATGCGCGAGATAAAGCCGTGCCGGCGCCGAACGCCGGCGCTCGCCGTAGGCAGCGTGCTCGCCATGTGCAGGAATGGCCATCAGGTACCCGGTGCAGCGATCGAACCAGTAAGCGACAATTGCGCGGAGTTTCTCCGCCGTCATTGCCGGGCTTGATCCATCCTCTTCGAACAAGAGTCTTTTCGATGGATGCCCGGGTCAAGCCCGGGCATGACGAGGAGAGAGCAGGGGTCGGATTAGGTCAGGGTCGGTGACGCGACGCAATATACTTGGCCATTCATACTTGGCCATTCGGCCGCACCTGTCGCGAGGCTTGGCCTCGCCCAGGGGTGGCGTGTAGCGTCGGCGCTTGATCCATCGAGGCTCCAGCATGAACCAGCGCTTTGATCTGATCGGACGCACCGTCATCATCACCGGCGGCGGCAAGGGGATCGGCAAGGTCTATTCGGAAGAGTTCGCCAAGGCCGGCGCCCACGTGGTCGCGGCCGATATCGATGGCGCCGCGGCGAAATCGGTGGCCGAGGCCTTGGTCGCGCAGGGCTTGCAGGCGGTCGGGCTTGCCACCGACATTGCAAGCGAAGCATCCACCAAAGCGATGGCAGAGGCTGCGATCGAAGCCTTCGGCGCCATCGACGTGCTCGTCAACAATGCCTCGCTCATGAGCGTGCTCGCGCGCCGGTCCTGGCTCGACATCCCGGTCGAGGAGTGGGACCGGGTGATGGCGGTCAATCTGCGCGGCATGTTCCTGTCCTGCCGCGCGGTGTTTCCCGCGATGAAGGCGCAAGGGCAGGGCAAGATCGTCAACATCTCATCGTCGCGGGTGTGGGAGGGGACGCCCAACCGGCTGCACTACACCACCTCGAAAGCGGGCGTGATCGGCTTCACCCGCGCCTTGGCGCGCGAAGTCGGAGAGTTCGGCGTCACCGTGAACGCGGTCACCCCCGGGATGACGCAAAGCGAGACGCAGGTCCAATCGTCGTCGGGAAATTATCTCGCCAGCCGCGTCGCCGGCCGCGCCATCGAACGCGTGCAGGTGCCCGCCGACCTGGTCGGCGCCGTCATGTTCCTGTCCTCGGCCGCGAGCGATTTCATGACCGGGCAGACGATCAACGTCGATGGCGGCAAGGCGATGCATTGACCCTGCGGCGTGCGGCTGCGCTTCGCGTTCTTCCGAAGGCCGCACAGCGCTTGGTCCGCCTCATCCTGAGGGGGCGCGTAGCGCCCGTCTCGAAGGATGCGGCGGCCACGCCGAGGCGGCAACCCCTCCATCCTCTGTTACGATGCGAGCGATCCTTCATTCTGGAGGATCCGGCGGCGAGCGTCGTGCCGGACGAGGAGTCCGCCGTTGCGAGAGCGCGCGAAGTTTCTCGAAATCGCTGGAAATAAGCGCTTCCTTCTTCCGCCGCGACCAGCCTTTGATTTGGCGCTCGGCGGCGATTGCATCAACGATCCGATCGAACCACTGCGAAAAAACCAATGTGACGGGACGGCGCGATGCCGTGTAGCCGTCGTAATGGCCGGAATTATGCTCGCTGACACGTTTGTCGAGGCCGGCGCGTGCCGTGCCAGTATAGAAGCTGCCATCGGAACAGCGCAGAATGTAGACCCACGCGCCGTCGGACATGTGTGCGTCCTCATCCTTCGAGACGCTCGCTCCTCAGGATGAGGACAGGAGCGTCACGCTTGTCCCGCCTCATGCTGAGGAGGCGGCGAAGCCGCCCTCTCGAAGCATACGGCCGCCCCATCCTTCGAGACGCGCTTCGCGCTCCTCAGGATGAGGGCGGAACTGACCGAATATTAGAGCGCAACCATTACTTCGCGCTGATGCGTGCCCTCTCGATCACGTCCTTCCATTTCGGCACATCTTCGGCGATGCGCTTGCCGAACGCTTGCGGTCCTTGTCCGGTCGCGGCGAAGCCGGCGCTGCGCAGTTTGTCGCGCACGTCGGGACGCTGCGCGATGTCGAGCAGCGCCTTGGCCAGCCGCTCGACGACGTCAGCAGGCGTGCCGGCGGGCACAAGGATGCCTTGCCAAGGCTCCGAAACCGTTTCCGGTACGCCGGCTTCGGCCACCGTCGGAATGTCAGGCAGGTCCGGCCAGCGTTCGGCGCCGGTCACCGCCAGTCCCTTCAACGTGCCCGATTGGATATGCGGCATGGCGACCGAAATCGACATCGTGCCGACGTCGACGGTTTTCGACAGCAGCGCCTGGGCGGCCGGCGCCGCACCCGCATAGGGAATGTGCACCATGTCGATCCCGGCGCGCTGCTTGAGCAGCTCGGTGGTCAGATGCGGAGCCGTCCCAGGTCCCGGCGTCGAGTAGTTGAGGCTGCCGGGCCGCTCTTTCGCGTGCGCGATCAGCTCCTGCAGGGTATTCAAGCCCACGTCCGGACGTACGGCGAAGATGTTGGGGAAATAGCTGATCTCCGCCACGGGCTCGAAATCCTTGAGCGGGTCATAGGAGACCTTGTCGTAAAGGCTCGGATTGACCGCAAACGAATTGGGCGCCAGCAACAGCGTATACCCGTCCGCGTGTGCGCGTGCGACCCATGCGAAGCCGATATTGCCGCCCGCGCCGCCGCGGTTCTCGATCACGATCGGTTGGCCCAGCGCCTCGCCGAGAGGCTGCTGGATGATCCGGGCGACGATGTCGTTGGCGCCGCCCGGCGCGAACGGGACGACGAGCGTTACCGGCCGCTCGGGGTAGGTCGCGAACGCCGCGCCATTGCACAGCGTCGCCGCGCTCCAGATCGCGAGCAAGAGACGCAGGGTGGGAAAAGCGCGGCGTGCCCACGCGACTTGCCGACATTTTCGTTGGAAAGATTTCACGTTACGTCGCGAGCACACGGCATGATGTTCTCGGCTCATATTGGCCGCCCAGGGCCGGTACGCCCCGATCACGCCGTTTTCACCAGCCCGGCCTTGGCGAGCAGCGGCTCGTCGGTCACCCGGAACACGATCGCATCCCCGTCGGCCTCGAGCGCGTGCGCGTGCCAGCACGGCACCGCGATCACGTCGCCGACCGCGAGGGTTTCGTCCGCTCCGCCTTCGATCTTGACCCGCGCTTTGCCGCTGATGACGGAGTAGAGGTGATTGACCGTGGTCTTCGCCACATCGCGGCGCGTGCCGGCGGGGAGCCGCATGAGGTGCAGGCCGATGGTGGGCAGCGCGCCTTTGGCGATCTCCACCGTCTTCGCGTCGGTTCCCGACCCCAATGCGTCGCGCGACGGGATGCGATGCGGCGAGGGACCGGTGCTGGTCACGGTCTCGAAGCCGGCAGGGTTGGGCTCGAAGAACATCGCCTCCGAGTGCTGCACGAACGGCACGTCGAGGAAGTCGATCCAGTAGCTGGTCGCGTCGCTCTCGTTGGCATGGCCATGCCAGCACCACGACGGCGTCAGCACCACGTCGCCCGGCGCCATGTCGATGCGGGCGCCGTCCACGACGGTATAGGTGCCGGGCTTCGCGTCGACGACCAGGCGCAGCGCCGCCGCGGTGTGGCGATGCGAGCGCGCCTTCTCGCCCGCCTTCACCATCTGGTAGGCGGCGACGATATTGCGGCTGGTGGCGTAGACGTTGCCCTCGACCGGGTTGACCATGATCAGGTTGCGCCGCTCGGCCTGCTCGACCGGGACGAACTCGCCGGCCTGGTCGAGCGCCGCCTTGGCCGCGGCGAAGCGCCAGACCGCCGGCTTGAATTTCGGCCGCGGCGCCGGCCACATCGCGGGCTCCGGCCGCGCCCATCCGGGAGAGAAGCTCAACCGGCCGAGTTCCCCGTAATAGGGCGCGCGGATGTCCTGGTTCATGGCCTTCCTCCTCGCATCGCCGCCGCTTCGCCATCGGCGGGCGCTTTCAGACTAGCGCAGTCGCCCGCGCCACGCACAGTGTCGATGACGGCGCGGGCGTCGGCCGGCGGCTCGTCCGCGCGCCATGCCACATGCCCGTCCGGGCGCACGAGCACGAGCCGGCGTTGATAGAGCTCGCTCACATCGGGCACGTCGAGGTCGATCACTGCAAGCGGAACGCCGGCCTGCGATGCCGCGAGCCGCATGCTCGCGGCATCAGGCGCATCCCGTCCCAGTCGCAGCAGCACAAATCCGCGCCCGAACAGATCGAGGATCGAGCGGCCGTCGGGCAGCCAGGCATGCGGCGCGCGGGCGCCGGGACGCGCGGTCTGGACATAGCTTGCGGTGGGGAGCGGCGGCGCCGGCGTGCCGTCGGCGCAGACGATGGGCGAGGTGTCGTAGCGGTAACCCAGGTGGAAGCCCAGCGTGAACCATTCGTGCCGCATCGTCTCGGTGAACCAGCGTCCATAGTCCGTGCGCGCGGCGTCGCCCGCCGGCCCGGCTTGGAAGATGTCCGCCGGCGGCAGGCGCTGGCGGGTGGCGAGCATGCGCCCGAGATTCGAGCTCGCTTCCGTGACGTTGCGCACGGCGACCGGCCGGCGCTCGAGCTCATACGAGCGCAGCAGCGCGTTGCCGGCCCAGCCGCGCAGGGCAGCCTCGAGCTTCCAGCCGAGGTCGACGGCATCCTGGATGCCGGTGTTCATGCCGAACCCGCCGGTCGGCGACATCAGGTGGGCGGCGTCGCCGGCAATGAAGACGCGCTGCGTTCCATAGCTGTCGGCGACGAGCTCGCGGCGCACCCACCGCATCACCGACAGAATCTCGTAATCGAACGCGCGCCCCATGGCGCGCTCGAGCGCGTTGCGGATATCGGCCTCGGTGTGGGTCACCTTGTCGGCGGAGCCGACGATGGACATGCGGAAGCGGTCGCCGCCGTTGATCGCCACGATGGTGAGCCAGGTGCCCTCCGGTCCGACGAAGATGAAGCGGTAGGCCCGGCCCTTGTCGTGCAGCGAGGTAAAGTCCGCGCAACGGAACATCACGTTGGTGGTGTAGGTCAGCGCCGGATTGCCGCTCATGGTGATGCCGGCGCGCTCGCGCACCAGGCTGGCGCCGCCGTCGGTGCCGACCAGATAGTCGGCCGTGATGTCATCGGTCTCGCCGGTCGCGGCGTCGCGCACCTGCGCGACGACACCATCGGCGGTTTCCGCAAATGCCGTCAGCTCGGCGCCGTAGCGCAGCCGCACATGCGGAAAGGTCCCCACGAAGCGCCGCAGGATCGGGTCGAACATGTCCTGCGGCACGCGCTCGCGCTTCTGCGGGCTCTGCGGCGGGCATGTCTCCTGCGCCCGCCCGGGGAAGCGCTCGCGCCCAAGCTCGTAGCCGTTGAGCCCGGTGACATAGACGCAGTCCTGCGGATAGTCGCCGGGATAGGGCGCGTCGCGCACCCAATCCGCGATGCCCCAGCGGCGACAGAATTCCATGGTGCGCGGGCCGACGATGTCCATCTTCGGCTGCTCGATGGCGCCGTCGGTCTTCTCGATCAGCGTGCAGGGAACGCCGCGCCAGCCGAGCTCGCCCGCGAGCGCGAGCCCCACGGGGCCGGCGCCGACGATCAAGACCGGCGTGTGCCCGCTCACGCCGGAGTCTCCACGCCCGTTCGGCTCTCCTGGTCAGAGCTGCGTGACATATTTGCGCTCGAGGGCGTCGAAATCATCCTTGTGCACCAGCCGCTGCCGCTCGGAAAAATCGGCCACCATGTTGATGGCCTCGCCCATATGTCCCTTGCGCCGGAGTTCGCCCAACGCCGCCTGCATGCCCTTGACCGCGGCCTGCAGCGCGACATTGGCGTAGATCACCCCGGCATAACCCAGTTCCTTCAGCTTCTCGTTCGGCAATTCCGGCGTGCGCCCGCCCAGCACGATGTTGGCGAGCTGCGGCCACGGCAGCCGCCGGGGGATATCGGCAATCTGCTCCATGGTGGTCGGGGCTTCGACGAAGGTCACGTCCGCGCCGGCGTCGTGATACGCGGCGGCGCGCTCGATCGCCGCGTCGTAGCCTTCGGGCGCGATGGCGTCGGTGCGGGCAATGATCAGGAGGTCGCGGTCGCGGCGGGTGTCCACCGCGGCCTTGACCTTCTCCACCATCTCGGCGGCCGGGATCACCTGCTTTCCGGCGAAATGGCCGCAACGCTTGGGAAAGACCTGGTCCTCGATCTGGAGCGCGTCGGCGCCCGCGCGTTCCAGCAGCTCGACGGTGCGCACCATGTTCAGGGGATTGCCGAAACCGGTGTCGGCGTCGACCACGAGCGGTCCGGGAAAGACCGCGCGGATCGCCGCCACGTGCTCCGCGACCTCGGTCACGGTCACCAGCCCGATATCGGGAACGCCGAGAAAGGTATTGGCGATGCCGGCGCCGGTGACATAGGCGGCGGCAAAGCCCTGATCGGCCACGATGCGGGCCGTGAGCGCATTGGCGACACCCGGCAGCAGCAACGCCGCGCCGGGACTCAGCATGGTGCGAAATTCGCGGCGGGACACACGGCTTGCCATCGGGGATCCTTTCACCGCGCGGATTCGAGCCCGGTCCTTTTCACCGCACGCGAGATGGACCATTATAGTCAATGCGGGGGAGATCCGAACATTGTGCTGCACGGCATGGCGGCCATCGCAGGCATGCGCATGTCCGGAGCCGATCGCGGGTCACCCGGATCGGATGCGCGGGAGAGCGACGCATGGCCAAGATTCCGATGACCTTCGCCTGCGGCCTCTATGACCGCATGCTGGCGCTCTATACCGGCGAGGTGCAGGCCGAAGGCATCGATCTCGCCTTTCTCGCCATCGACGATCCGCGGCAGATCTTCGACCGCATGGGGAAGAATCTCGATTTCGACGCCTGCGAAATGTCGAGCTCCGAGGTCATCAGCCGGTACGCCGCCGGCCGGCGGGAGATGGTTGCGCTGCCGGTCTTTCCCTCGCGCGTCTTCCGTCACGGCTTCATCACGGTCAACCGCAAGGCGGTCAGGACCCCGAAGGAGCTCGCGGGCAAGCGCATCGGCGTCCCGCTCTACACCCAGACGGCGGCGCTGTTCATCCGCGGCTTGCTGCAGGATGAATATGATGTCGATCTCTCCGGCGTGCATTGGGTGCAGGGCGCCACCAACAGCGCGGAGTCGCACGGCAACCCGTCGGCGCCGCCGCTGCTCAAGCCGGTGTCGATCGAGCAGAACACCTCAGGCCGCTCGCTCAGCGAACTGCTCGAGACCGGCGAGATCCAGGCCATCCTCGGCAGCGGCTTGCCGGTGGCGCTGCGCACCAATCCCGATGTGCAACGGCTGTTTCCGGATTTCCACGTACGCGAGCTCGATTATTACCGGCGGACGCGAATTTTCCCGATCATGCATCTCGTCGCCATCCGTCGCGACCTCTACGAGAAGCATCCGTTCGTCGCCACCAGCCTCTACAAGGCGATGACCGAGGCCAAGGACATCGCGCTCGCGAAGATGCGCGATCTCGGCGCTTTGCGTTACATGCTGCCGGGCATGCCCGCCGAACTCGACGAGATCGACGCGACCTTCGGCGGCGATCCCTGGCCCTACGGCGTCGAGGCCAACCGGCCGACGCTGGAGGCGCTCGTTCGCTACATGGCCGAGCAGTCGCTGATCAAGGCGCCCATTCCCGTCGACGAGCTGTTCGTGCCGGTCTTCGGGCAATAGCGCAGCGAACCCATTGCCGCTGCCGCAACAAGCTGAACAAGCTGCGGGTGGGTTGGGACAAGAAACCAACCCGCGCGGTGATCGCTGCAGAGTGAGACAGGAAACCATCTTGCGACCAGGCCGGAGAAACGCAAATATTTGCGCCGGCCATCTGAGGCATCCCGGGACAGACATCGTTGCGCAAAGTCTCGTGCGTTCACAGACGCTGTTCGTTGCTCGATCGCGCGAGGTGGTATTTTCGTAACGCGCCGGATGCCGCAGCATGCACGGTCGCCAGGTCCGGCCGGTTGTTCGGCCGCGACTGTGTGAACTGGTTCATAGGGATATTATCGCCGGGCAACCTATAGTTGCGGCTCATTCTCTGCTTCAGGTTTAAGGTCCGTCGGAAGTGATCATTCTGGTGGAGGCCCGATCAGGCCGCGGACGCAGAGGGAGGGCGATCGAGATGCCGTGGGCACTCGACATCGTGCGAGAGGTCGCGCTGCTCGAGACCTATGCTTTGCCACTCGAGCGAGCGGACGAGAGCGGGAAGTGCCGCGACTCCTTCCAATCTCGGTAGCGGGAATCCGCGCGTAGGAGTGACGCCAAGCGTCGCCAGATGAGGTTCGACGGGCCGGATAGTCCGAAGACGGCGGAAGAGTTGAGCAGCGTCAATCGTCCTACGATCAAAGCGTTGCCTTTGAGCAATGAGGATGGCGATGAAAGAACCGGTCTACGCATCACGATGGCCGCAACTCGCGAAATGGTGGGATACGGCCACGATCACAAACCAGAGTGAAGTTGCTGCGGTCGCAAAACGCCTTGTTGCTGCGAAGGACCGATATCGGAGCGTCGAGGCTAAGACAGGTGTACCGTGGTGGATGATCGCGGGCATTCATGAGCGAGAGGCGAGCCAAAGCTGGAACAAGCAACTTGCGCAAGGCGATCCGCTCAATCAAGTCAGTACGAACGTGCCCAGGGGCATGGGGCCATTCAACACCTGGGAAGAGGGTGCGATCGCAGCTCTCCAACATGATAAACTGACGTCGGTATCGGATTGGTGCATCGAGAAAGCGCTACATTGGCAGGAGAAATACAACGGCTGGGGCTATTTTTACCGGGGCATCCCGTCGCCCTATGTCTGGGGGGCAACATCCAATCAACGGCCCGGTAAGTTTGTGTCCGATGGCGTTTGGTCGCCCTCTACAATGGATCGTCAGATCGGCTGCGCCGCCATGCTCAAGGGCATGATGGCCATCGATCCCAGCATCAAGCTTGTCCGTGAGAGTGCGGAGCCGGAGGCGCCGGAACTCGCGCGCGCGGCCCGCTGGTGCAGCGGCGCCGGGCGAAGGCGCAAGAGCGGACAAGGGTACAGGGGCAGGACTGCTGCGGCGGGCTCGGCAGCATATCGGCGAAGAATATGTCAACATCCAAGTGCCGAAGGACGATCCCAACTGGAAGGGGCCTTGGGATTGCGCCGAGTTCATATCCTGGTTGGTCTACCAGGAGGCCGGCGTTCTCTATGGCTGTGTCGACGATAAGGCCAAGCCTTCTGAAGCGGATGCGTACACGGGCGGGTGGCAACAGGATGTAGAGCGGCTGGGCATCCGCGTTTCGATCGAGAAAGCGGCAGCCACCGTCGGCGGTATCGTCCTCCGGTACCCGCCGCCTGGCGGCATGGGGCACATCGCGCTGTGCGACGGAAAGGGTGGAACCGTTGAAGCAAAGGGAAGGAAATACGGCGTCGTCGCCGATACCGTTCAAAACAGGGGGTGGCACACGGGCGTTCTCATTCCAGGCATAAAGTACGACGCTGTCGGCGATGTGGTGGCGATCAGCCCTCCGGCCGAGCTTTACGCGCGCAACACTCCGAATATGGACAAGGCGATCATTATAAGGATTCAGGAGGCGTTGGCAGCGAAAGGCTTTAGTCCGGGGGACATCGACGGAGAGTACGGGCCTGACACCGAGGCCGCCGTGGTGGCTTTCCAGTTGTCGGAAGGTTTGGTGGCAGACGGACAGACAGGGCGCGACACTGCGGAAGCCTTGGGGATTGCGTTGACAGGCGCCAAGCCGGTCGAAAGCGTCGAACCGGTCGAACCGGTCCAGACCGGCGCCAAGCCCGAAATCGCCAAGCCCGAAATCGCCAAGCCGATCGAAACCGCCAAGCCGCTCGAACCAGGCGTAAAGCCCATTCTACCAGGCCTGATACCGGGCCTGATACCAAAGATCCTACCAAGCCTCCTGCCGGGAGTTGCAGCTATGAATCCTTTGATTGGGCTTGCGGCGGCCGTTCTGCCGGACATTCTCAAGGCGGTCGTGGGCGACAAAGCTGGTACGGTCGCAGGCGCCGTTACCCAGGCTGTCACGCAGATCACCCAGACGCAAAATCCCGAAGAGGCTCGCAACAAGCTCGCCGCCGATCCTGCGGCGGTCGCCGCGTTGCAGCTCAAGCTTGCGGAAATCGCGGCGGCTCAGGAGGAAAAACGTGAGCAGGCTCAACTCGCGCTGCTGAAAGAGCAAAATGAACAGGAAGGAAAACGTCAGCAGGCTCAGATGGCGATGCTCAAAGAGCAACACGACGCGGACGCAAAAAAGCGCGAAGCGCAACTGGAGCAGATTCGGGCCGAGATCGAGGACACGAAAGGTGCGCGCTCGACCTTCGCCGCGCTGGCGCTGGCGAACAGTCCGATGGCGTGGGGCGCGCCGGTCGTATCGGTCCTCGTGACGGTCGGCTTTTTCGGTATTTTGCTTATTCTGGTCCTTAGGGGCATGGCGCAAGGCGAGCAGGTCGCCCAGATCATCAATATCACCGTCGGCGCCTTGGCCGCAGCGTTCGCCACGGTCGTCAGTTTCTGGCTCGGGTCGTCGCAGGGCTCGCGGCAGAAGGATGCCGCGACCACCGCGGCGATGGAGAGCCAGGTCAAGCAAAGCGACGTGTTGCAAAGCACCATGTTGCAGGCGCAGGCCAAACAAGCCGAAGTCCTGCAATCCACCGTGAAGACAGCAATGGCAGCGGCGCCGGCAAGCGCAGCGCCGAAACCTTCGAATTTCCGACGATGCATGGACATCGTGATGGCGTACGACGGGGGCTTCTCCGAAGATCCAGGTGATCCGGCCGGAGTCAGCCAGTTCGGCATCAAGATCGGCACTTTAAGAGACTGGCGGCACGATGACGGCCTGACGGTCGAGGATGTAAAGAAGCTCGGGCGCGACGAAGCGTGCGAAATCTACCGGACGCGCTATTGGAATGTCTTGCGGTGCGACGATCTTCCCCTGGGCGTCGACCTTGTCGCCTTTGACTTCGGCGTCAACGCCGGCACGGGGCGGTCGGCCAAGATGCTGCAGCAGGTTGTCGGCGCCGCTGACGACGGCTCGATCGGCGACGCTACGCTCGCGGCGACCAAGGCCATGCCTCCGAAGGATGTCATAAAGGAGATGTCAAATCGCCGGCTGGACTATTACCGGGATCTACCGAATGCGAATCTCCTTAGGAACCGAACCGCCGCGGTCGAGAAGACGGCCATGGAGATGATCAATCCCGGCGGAGCGGGCAATCCCCAAGCATGATCCCGATCTAGTGCGGCGGATTTGAAGTTCCTATCATTATGGCCGCGAGCTCGTTTAGGAACTTCAAATCCAAATGCCGCACTAGAATCATAAAGTTGCTAGTGTCCCTTTGATTCCGAAGTTCGCATCGGAGGGTGCCGCGAGGGTGTGCGAACTTCGGAATCGGGACACTAGCGTTTTGGAAATGACAGCGCTTTGGTGGTCGACGCGATGGCCGCGGCACCATGGGTGATTGGATAACGTGCCAATTTCGCAAACCTGCCAGGACCGTCCATATGCGACGCAGCCTCCGAGCTTTCTGGGGTAGGCTCATGTTGGCGTGTTTCGTCGCGGCGGCCATGGGCCCGGCTCGGGCGCAAGGGGTGGCTGCGTCTCCTGTCGCGCCCGCTCCCAGCCAGGTTACACCGCCCGCTCTTCCGGCTCTGCCCCAAGCCTTTCCGGAAACGCCCCCGTTTCCAAAGTGCCGGAGCACGACGCTGAAGCGTTCGCCGTCGTTCAAGCGCCCGCGCCGGTGTCGTTCCTGAATTTGCTGGAAGCCCGTTACGCTCGCCTGCCGCGCAGGACGGCATTGCATTACGATGGCTGGCTGGTTGCCGTGCTACACCCAATAAATGGGAAGCGGCACCAGGACCCCGAACTGTTGGACAAGCGCGGATGACCTACATCGAGCAAGCGATCAAAGAGGCGGTCGACCACGGTTATCAACCGAACGTGGAGCGATATCCGGAGATGGAGGGTATCTCACCATTGCAGATTGCCATCGCAATGCAGGCCGATGTCTTCATCGACCCCGCATTCTGGAAAGCCCTGGGCAAGAAGCGGGGCTGGACCACGGACGACGATTTCAAATATTGGCAGAAGTCTGTCGCGGAATGGGAAGACAAATACTGGAAGAAATTCTGGCACCGCTTCATCGACCATTTGGCGGACGACAAGGATGCGGAGAGTTTCTTCAAAGCACTCGATTCGCCGCCCCGACAGCGGCCGGACAGCCGTCATTGACGTCGACGCTTGAATGGAAACCATCGGGCTGTTGTGCTCGATCGACCGGCCCCGGCGTGTCTGTGGTTCGGCGCGCCGGGATTGCCGCCCCGCCACTCACCAGCGGGATTGCTATCCCACTTCGCGGCAATCGTGCTCACGGAATCTCATAGACCGTCATCTCGTCGGCAATGCCGCGCAACGCCGCGCGTTGCGCTTCCGGCGTGAGCCCCGCGGTCGACAGCAGCTTTGCCGATACCGGGTGCTCGACCACCGATCCAGTCGCGAATATTGAGCTCGATACGGCAAGCCCCTGCACGCGCGCCGCGATATTCACGGTCTGACCGAAGTAATCCAAGCGGTCATTGAGGGTAACCGCAAGGCAGGGACCCTCGTGTATGCCGATCTTGAGGAGGAGTTCCTCCACTCCTGAGGAGTCCTTGATGTCGGGTATTGCGTCGCGCATACGCAACGCCGCGGCGAGCGCCCGGTCCGGCGTCGAAAACGTCGCCATCACCGCATCACCGATCGTCTTCACCACGGCGCCGGCTTCTGATGCCACGATCTCTTGCAGAAGACGAAAGTGCGCGCGCACCAGATCGTACGCCACCAGGTCACCGACGCGCTCATAAAGCCCGGTCGAGCCCTTGAGGTCAGTGAACAGGAAGGTGAGGCTTGTAATCTTGAGTCCCTGATCTACGTCCAGCGTATCAGTGCGATAGATGTCGCGAAACGTTTGGTTCGTTAGCAAACGCTTTGCGGTCAGGAAGGGCTTGCGCTTGCCGAGCAAGTCATGGAGCGGGTCGCCCGCGATCCACACCGACGGCAGCACACGCACATCGGTACGATTATCGATTGAAAGCCGAAGCGGGCCTGGACGCAGCACCATGGTTCCGGTGGGCGCGCGAACTTTGTTGTAGGTGATCAGCAGGGTCTGGCGCTCTCGCGTCGGTTCTCCCTGTACATCGAGGAACTGTGCCGCGTGCGTTACCGGTTCAAAGACGATCACGAACTCGGCCGGCAATTGTAAGGAGATGAGTGCTCTCTCGCCGGGCGGCAGCTCGACCGCATCGATGGTGATTTCGTCGATCAGCTCGTCGAAATTCCCGGGGAGATCGATGCCGGAGCTCCAGAAGATCTGGCGAAAGTAGTCCCAGATCGGAAGTGTATTCGGATCGTGCGCGGCGATTCTGCGCACCTGCGGGCTCACCGTGAAGGTGACCTCGACCATCTCATCGAGTGTCGGCTCATAGCCCGCTGCACAGAGGGCGCACTCGTAGGCCTCCTTGTGTATACTTCTCAGCGTAGCGGTGGCGTCGAGTACGCCGCCGCAGCCGGGACACAGGACGTTCCAAGACAGCTCGAAAATTCCAACGCGGGCTGCGTGCAGGAACGCGGCGATGACGCGCTCTTCGTCAAGGCCCCGTTTAGCCGCAAAATCCAGAACGTTGACCCGGCAAAGCTCGCGATCGGTGCCGTTGCGGATCAGCGCTTCCATGGCGGCAACCGCCTCCGCATCAGCGGACTGCCGCACTATGCTGAACAAGCTTTGGGCTCGAGCTTCGCTCAATGTATCCCGGTTCCCAATCGCTCAGACGAGATCGGATACTAGCGGTTTTCCGGCTGCCCTTGAAGACAGCCCGATGTGCGGCAGCTAAAGCGGTTCCTGACGTGTCCCGGATGCGGTGCAGCGCGAGCGATAGCGAAGCGGTGCACCGCTGGTCCGGGACCGTCGCGAAGGCGGTGTGTGTGTAACGGTCCACGCAAGTCGGGTTTACCCGACTTGCGCATATTTGAGTGCCGATCTCGGGTAGACCCGAGATCGGTGTCTGCAGCGCATCATTCCGCCATAGCCCGCGAAGACATAAGGGCGTAGACGCCCGTCTTCGCGGGCTGACGCTGTAAACGCCCTTAATGCTCCATGCTGCGCAGTGCCCGGGACACGCGCTTATCTTAGCGCCTACTCCGGCGGAGTCGGCTC
>CAWIGD010000060.1:0-28566 GCA_963835165.1 uncultured Alphaproteobacteria bacterium | reverse complement strand
CTCGGCGTTGCGTGGCTTGCTATGATGTGATCTCGGGGCGGCCCACCGGTCGATCGCCGGCGGGCTCGAGAATCAGCACCGCGCGCATGCCCGACTATTGCGCGACCACGACGCCGTCGGCTTTGGTGCCCATGCGTTCGATCGCCTTTTGCGCGAAGCCCGAGGCCTTCATGTCGGCGGCAAAGGCCTTGGCGTACTCGACCACCGCCGCCGGCGAACCCTTCGGATAGCCGATGGCGATCGGCACATCGTAGTAGCTGCCGGGCAGAATGCGCGAGCCCGGCAATGCGGGCTGCGCGTTGGACAGCATCGGGACGACGTGGCTGAACGCATCGGCCTGGCCCGAAGCGATGAGATCGGTCGCGGGCTTCGTGGTCTCGACCGGGACCCGGAGCATGGTCGCATTCTTGATGATCTTCTCCAGGTGCTCGCCCTGGGCGCTCCTCGCCGGCACGACGATGCGCACGCCGGCCTGATCGATGTCGGGAATGCTCTTGATGGTCGAGGACGCCGGCACCAGGAACGTCGTCCGCAGGCCGATGATCACCGGCCCGAAATCGAAGGCCGCGGCGCGATCCCGTGTGATGCCGATGAACGCCACGTCGATCTTGCCGTCCTTGAACGCCTCGATCATGTCCGCCGGATTGTGGATCCGCACCAGCTCCGGCGGCACGCCGAGACGGCGCGCAAGCTCGATGCCGAGATCGGGGCTCCAGCCCGTGAGTTGCCCGTCCTGCTCGACCGCGAAATACGACAGCATCAGCACGCCGACGCGCAGCTTGCCACTCGGCGCAAACTGCCTGGCGGTCTCGCCGGCGCTCTGCGCGCCGGCGCCGGCGGCAGCGCCGAGCACGGCGAAAGCGGCAATGAGTACGGCAACGGTCGACGATCGCATGCTCATGTCAGACCTCACGACGTTCTCACCGCGTCACTTAGACGAACCCATCTTGGCGGGAGCTGCCGCCCGAGCCGATCTCCGTTACGGTCGGCCGCGTCGGGGCCGCGCAGACGAGTTGGTCGGGCCGTACCACAAATACCACGTGTTCTGCACGCAAGAGCCGCCGGTGCCCGGCGTCGCCGTCATCATGCACTGTTCGAATGACGAGAAAATGCAGGTTCGGGCACCGTCGCGACCGGAATAGACGACGCACCAGGGGCGATAGATTTCGGCACCGCTTGGGCGCGCATCAATGCCGGTCAGTGGGCAAACGGCGAGCAGGATCACGACGGTGCGCGTTATCTTCATGACGAGTCTCCGTTGGTCCAAAGATCGGTTCGGCGGCGTAGGCAGCGCGGCCGAATTGAGCCGCCTCCTCATCGATCGGTTTCGAAGACCCCCCGAGGATAGTCCAAAATCGGAAGGAAAGGCTGCTTGTTCTTGTTCGATTGCGATCGGGCGACATCACCACAACCGCGCGGCGCTTGACCGCGGTCCCGGGCCACCTGAAGGTTCCGGCCCAGAAAAATCCGTGATGGGAAGGTTCACATGGATGTTTCCGCCTTCGTCGTTCGGCAGTTGCAGCATCTCACCCGACGGGGGGCCCGGCCCGTCCGGCGCTTGCCGCGCGTCCTGCTGGGGATGGCACTGGCCGCGGCCGCAATGCTCGCACTCTCGCCCGGCGCGGCGCAGGCGCAAAACTGGCCGACCAAGCCGATCAAGTTCGTCGTCGCCTATCCGGCGGGCGGCGGCGCCGACTTCATCGCCCGGCTGTTCAGCGAGCGCATGTCCAAGCTTCTCGACCAGCCCATCGTGGTCGAGAACCGCCCGGGCGCCGGCGGCACCCTCGGGGCGCTGTCGGTCGTGCGCGCCGATCCGGACGGCTATACCCTGCTGATCGCGGCGATCTCCGAGATCTCGATCGCGCCCGCCACCTACAAGGCGCTGCCCTACGATCCGGAGAAGGACCTCGTTCCGGTGATCCAGCTCGCCCGCTGGCCGCAGATCCTGGTCGCGTCGCCGGATTTTCCGCCCAACACGCTGTCCGAGTTCATCGCCTATGTGAAGGCCAATCCCGGAAAGGTCAGCTACTCGTCGTTCGGCAACAACACCCTCAACCATGTGAACGGCGAGCGCTTCAAGGTCGCCGCCGGCATCGACGCCCTGCACGTGCCCTACCGCGGAAGCGGCCCCTCGCTCACCGACCTGATGGGCGGGCAGATCCAGTACACGTTCGACGCACCTTCGGTGACGCTCAACCTGATCAACGGCGGGAAGATCAAGGCGATCGCGGTGGCCGCCACCGAGCGGCTGCCCAACGCCGGCAACATCCCGACCTTCGCCGAGGCCGGCCTGCCGTTCATCGTCAGCAGCTGGATCGGCATGCTGGCGCCGCCGAACACGCCGCCGGCCATCGTCGACAAGCTGAACAGGACGGCGATCGAGGCCATGAGCCTGCCGGAAACCCGTGCCGCCTTCGAGAAGAGCAGCCTGCTCCTCGGCGGCGGAAGCCCCGCCGACTTCGCCAAGACCATCCACGCGGAGATCGCCGACTACCGGGCGCTGGCGCCGAAGATCGGCATCATCCCGCAGTGAGCGGCGCGGCGCGGCGGAGCTGATCGTCGGACCGCAAGGCGCGAAGGGTGTCCTGTTCGAGCCCTTCGGCGCTCCCGCCTCGGAGATACATCCATGAGCTACCAGAACCTGCTCTATTCGGTCGACGACCGCGTCGCCACCGTCACGCTCAACCGCCCCGAGCGCCACAACGCGCTCAGCACCGCCCTGGTCGACGAGATCATGGCCGCGATGACGCAGGCCGACCGCGACCCCGAGGTGCGGATCGTCATCCTCGCCGGCGCCGGCGGCAAGGCGTTCTCCTCCGGCTACGACATCAAGGAGTCGGCTGAGAAGCCCAAGCGCACGGTCGCGGACTGGCGGGTGCGCATGCAGAAGGACATCCAGTTCACCTATTCGGTCTGGGACTGCTCGAAGCCCGTCATCGCCATGATCGACGGCTTCTGCCTCGCCGGCGCGCTCGAGCTCGCGATGTGTTGCGACATGCGCTACTGCTCGGACGTCTCCACCTTCGCGGCGCTCGAGGCGCGCTTCTCCAACGGCATCGCCACCCTGATCATGCCATGGCTGATCGGGCAACGCTCGCGCGCCCTGATCTACAGCGGCGATACGATCACCGCCGCCGAGGCGTTCCGCCTCGGCCTGGTCGACAAGACGTTTCCCAAGTCCACCCTGCAGGCGGAGGTGAGCAAGATCGCAAAGCGGATGGCGCGCGTCTCGCTGGAATGCCTGCAGATGAACAAGAAGGCGCTCAACAACAGCTTCGAGACCATGGGGCTGCGCCAGGCGATCGCGTACGGCGCCGAAGTCTGCGCGCTGATGGATTCCATCGGCTCGCCGGAGGCATCGCAATTCGACTCGATCCGGCGCGAGCAGGGAATGGCGGCGGCGCTGAAATGGCGGGCGGAGCAATTCGCGCCCTATGAGTAGGCGCTACGGGCACCCGACGAGCGTGCCGGTCACTGCTTTGGAATGCCGGCCCGCTCGATGACCGCCGCCCATTTGGCGATGTCGTCGGCCAGCCTCGCCTTCAACTGCTCGGGCGTGCTGGCCTGGGCTTCGATGCCGAGGTCGGCATAGCGCTCCTTCACCTCGGGCGTGGCCACGATCTCGCGCACCGTCTTGTTCAACAGGTCGATGATCTCCACCGGGGTCCCGACCGGGGCGAACAGTCCGTTCCACGACGTCACCTCGTATCCGGCGACGCCGGCCTGGGCGACGGTGGGAATGTCGGCGAAGAATGGCGAGCGCTGGGTGCCCGACGTCGCGACCGCGCGGATCTTGTTGTCGAGCAGCGTCGACTTGATCGGCGCATAGAACTCGACCAGCATCTGCACGTCGTTGCGGAGCAGCGCAACGATGACATCCGGCGTGCCGCGATACGGGACGATCTGGAAGTTGATCCCGGCCAGCGACTTGAACAGCTCCGCCGCAAGGTTCTGCGTGCCCCCGACATTGATGGTGCCGACATTGAGCTTGCCCGGTTGCTCGCGCGCCGCCTTGATGAAGTCCTGCAGCGTCTTGAACTCGGACTCCGCGTTGGTGGCGAAGACGAGATCGAACGAGCCGATGGTCGAGATCGTGGCGAACGACTTCACCGGATCGAACGGCAGCGCCTTGTAGATGGCGGCGCTGATCGAGGTGCCGTTGGTGACGAGGCCGAGCGTGTAGCCGTCGGGCGCCTGGGACAGCACCGAGCGCGCCGCCGCGATGCCGCCCGGCCCCGGTTGATTTTCCACCACGAACCGTTGCCCGAGCTTGTCGCCGAGCTTCTCCGCCGCCAGCCGCGAGGTGATATCGGCGACACCCGCGGCGCCGAACGGCAGGATGAATCGAACCGGACGGCTGGGGTAGTTCTGCTGGGCGCGCGCGATCGGCGGACATATCCCGGCCATTGCCGCCGAGCCGGCGAGCCCCGTCGCAACCTGCCGTCGCGTGATGCCGGTCTTGATCATATCCGCCTTCCCTTTCGTTCCCGCCCCGCCGAAGCGGAGCGCCCGTAGCCGATTTTTGCTGGGGGATGAAGCACGGCTTGGCGCTGCGCGCAACACGGCTCGGAAGCGCGCGACCGCGAGCGCGGGCCATGGGGACGAAACGTCACACCTTCTCCTCGATCACGCTGGCGCGCACGTCGTCCTCGATCAACCGCCAGATGTGGTCCACATAGCGCACGAACTCGGCCGTACGCTTGATCGCCAGCGCGCGCGGACGCGGCAGCTCGATCGCGACGCTCTCCAGCAACCGGCCGGGCCGGCGCGCGAACACGAGGACGCGATCGGACAGAAACACCGCCTCGTCGATCTGGTGGGTCACGAACAGGACGGTCTTGCGCCCCTGCTCCCAGATGCGCATCAGCTCGGTCTGCATGATCTCGCGGGTCTGCGCATCGAGCGAGGAGAACGGCTCGTCCATCAGCAGGATTTCCGGATCGATGGCGAGCGCACGCGCGAGGTTGACGCGCTGGCGCATGCCGCCCGACAACTGGCGCGGATGGTAGTGCTCGAAGCCCTCGAGCCCGACCAGCTTCAGCAGCTCCATGGTGCGCTGCCGCTCGGCCGGCCCGACCTGGCCCGCGACCTCGCGGCCGATGATCGCGTTGGCGAACACCGTGCGCCAGGGCAACAGGCTGTCGCTCTGGAACACGAAGCCGCGGTCGCCGCCCGGGGCGTGCACCGCGCGCCCGTCGAGCAGCACCTCGCCCGAGCTTGCCGGTTCGAGGCCGGCAATGATGCGCAGGAATGTGGTCTTGCCGCAGCCCGAGGGACCGACCACCGAGATGAACTCGCCGCGCTCGACATCGAGGTTGATGTCCTGCAGCGCGTGCAGGTCGTTGAAGGTCTTGGCGAGATGGGAGATCCTGAGCTTCGGCGCCATGCGGGAGGCTTCCTCGTGCGGTCGATGCGGGTCGCGATGGGAATTGTCGCAACCTGTGGCTTTCACGGCCCCCCGGAGCCCTAGAGCATGATCCCGAAAAGTGGATACCGGTTTTCGGAAAAGATCATGCTCCACAAAAAGCTAGAGCGGGATGACGATTCGAAGAAAAGTCATCCCCGCTCTAGTCCTTCGTCCACGGCACCAGCCGGTTCTCGATCCAGCCGAAGCCCGCGGTGAGCACGATCCCGGCGGCCGCGAGCACCACGACGCCGGCAAACAGTTCGGGCATGTTGAAGGCGTCGGCCGACTGCGCGATCAGCCGTCCGAGCCCGGCGCGCGAGCCGAACAGTTCCGCGACCACGACCCCGATGAGACCGCGTCCGATGCCGAGCTTGAGCCCGGCAAGGATGAACGGCACGGCCGACGGCAGCGACACCTTGAAGAAGATCTGCCGCGGCGTTGCGCCGAACGAGCGCAGCATCTCGATCAGCCGCTCGCTGGTGGTGCGCAGCCCCGCCTCGGTATTGATGGTGACCGGGAACAGCACCAGGAAAATGACCACCAGCACCTTCGACCAGATGCCGATCCCGAGCCAGAGAATGAACAGCGGAGCCAGCGCGATGGTCGGCGTGGCGTAGAGGCCGGAAATCCACGGCTGCAATGCGCGCTTGGCGGTGGGGCTTTCGGCCATGGCGAAGCCGATGATCACGCCGAGCACGCTCGCGATCACATAGCCGAGCGCGAACTCGATCGCGCTGATCGACATGTGCCGCCACAGCTCGCCGCTCCGGGCGAGCGCCACGATGGCCGTGAAGATCTGCGAGGGCGCGGCAAGAAACAGCGTATTGGCGACGAGGAAGCGGCTCACCAGCTCCCACAGCAGCAACCCGCCCAGAACCGAGAGCAGGCCGGCGAAATAGAAGCGCGGCAACCTGCGATGTCCCTGCGGTTGCGCCGCCCCCTGCACCTCGATTGCCTCCGCGCTGCTCACCTGCGCCGGCTCCAACTCAATCCGTCAACTGGGTGATCCCCGGCAGCACGAAGCGTTCGACGTCGGTCGAGCCCTCGATGTCGCCGAGGTCTTTGAGCGCCTTGAGCAGCGCGCCCATCTTGGTCCTGGAAACCCTGCCGGTGCTCTCGAAGAACTCGTTCTTGTGCAGGAAGTCGTAGGAGCGGGCGACGTCGTCCTCCTTGAGCTTGCTCGCGTCCACCATGATCTTGATCGCTTCGGCGCGGTTCTGCGGATTGGAGAACCAAGCCATGCTCTTGTTGTGGACCGAAAGCACCTTTGCAAGCGTGCTCTTGTGCGAACTGGCCCAGGCGCGACCGACCACCGCGCCGGCGAACGGCAGCTCCTTGGCATAGTCGATGGTGAGGCCGAGATTGGTGAAGCCCGCCAACTCCGCATAGAAATTGAACGGCGGCAGCAGGATCGCGGCATCGACGGCGCCCCCTTGCAACGCCGAGAAGCGCGCCGAGGTCGCGCCCGCGAACACCGTGTCGTAGTCGCCGGGCTTGAGGCCGTTCGGCCCCGCCATGCGCTCGAGATAGATGCGCGTGATATCCTTCGGACCGCCGATCGAGATGGTCTTGCCCTTGAGGTCGGTCCACCGCTTGATGGCGGGCTTGGCGAGCAGCGCATAGGGCGGCGCCTGCATCTCGATGCGCACGATTGCGATGGCGGCGCCCTTGTCGATGGCGCGGATCGGATCGGCGAGCCCCGTCGACAACGCCACATCGAGCGAGCCGGCGGTGAGCTGCTGCGACAGCGCAGCGCTCGACTGGATGAACACCAGGTCGGGCTGCAAGTCTTCCGCGGCGTAATATCCCTTGGTGAGGCCGATATAGATCGGCCAGTGAGTGGACGAGACCGCGCCCACCAGGCCGACCGTCACCGTCTCCGCTTTCGCCACCGGTGCGAGGACGACGGCCGTGCCCGCGATGAGCGCGCCAAGCGCATGTCTCAGAATTCGACCCATGGCCATGTCTACTCCGTTATGGTTTGCCGATCTGCGCGCGATAATGTCGCGCGATCTCGGACCCGGTCGCCTTCCACACCCGCGAATGGCCGCAGATATACGCAAGCGCCGCGTCAAAGGCGTCGATGCGATGCGGCACGCCGGTGAGATAGGGGTGCAGCGCAATCGCCATGACCCGTCCCGATTCCGCACCCTCGCGATAGAGCACGTCGAACTGCCGGCAGATCATCTCGCGAAATTCGTCGGCGGTGCGGTGCGCGCGCTCGAACACCGGCTTGTCGTTGATCTCATGACTATAGGGCACCGAGACGAGGCGCCGCCCGCCATCGAGGCTCATCTCATAGGGCTGGTCGTCGTTGGTCCAGTCGCAGACATATTCGCAACCCTCGGCGGCGAGCAGGTCGAGCGTGTCCCAGGTCTCCTGCAGGCCCGAGCCCAGCCAGCCGACCGGCCGCGCACCGCTTGCCTTGGCGATGGTCGCGAGCGTGCGCTGGATGATGCCCTTTTCCTCGCCGGGCGGCGCTTCGTTGAGCCTGCGGGTGTTGCTTTCGCAATGGCCGATCCACTCCCAGCCGAGCTTCTGGCCTTCCGCGATGATCTCGGGATGGTGCGCGCAGAGGTCGCTGTTGAGCGCGACGGTACCGCGCACGCCGTAGCGGTTGAGCACCTGCATGAGCCGAAACACGCCCACGCGGTTGCCGTAGTCGCGCGCCGACCACGACGGGATGTCGGGCACCGGGGTGCCGGGCCCGCCGGAGCCGGCCGGCACTTTCTCCATCAGCGAGAAGAACTCGATATTGGGAATCACCCAGAGCGCGACCTGGGCATCGCCGGGCCAGCGCAGGCGCGGGCGGTGCGGTGATGGGGGAATAGGGAAACGGGCCGTAGGGTGAAGGCTTCATCGGACCCCGCCGAAGCGAAGGGCGTCCCGGCCGCGGTCCAGCGCACGGCGGTGCACCGCCCTGCCCTGCGCTGTGCCGACAGGATCGAATTTTCCCATGGGCATTCCGCTTCAGCTCGCCTTCCTGATCGCCATGCCGTCGAGATGCGCAACCACCTCGTCGACATGCATCACGTCCACGTATTTGTGATGCATGTCGAACAGGTTGATCTTGTGCGACAGGATGCTGCGGTCGAAGCAGCACTCCTCCACCAGCACCACATGGTAGCCGTGGGAATAGGCATCGACCGCGGTCGCGCGCACGCAGCCCGACGTGCTCTCGCCGCAGATGATCAGCGTCTGCACCCCGAGCTGGGTGAGATGGGCGGTGAGCGGCGTGCCGAAGAATACGCTCGCGCGCTGCTTGGTGATGATCACGTCCTGCGGCTGCGGCTTGAACTCCGGCCGGATGGCGTAATCGGACGGATCGACCGGCGGCCGGTTGCGCTTGGTCGCCGTCACCAGGCCGGGGCGGCTCTCCGCCCGCACGTCGCCGGTCGAATAGAAAACCGGCAGGCCGGCGCCGCGCGCGGCGGCGAACAATCGCCTGGTCGGATCGATCGCGGCAAAGGCGTATTCCCCGCAGGAATTGGGATGGGTCTTGGCCAGCTCGGCCGGAGGCCGCGGCCCGCCGCGATAGACCACGTCATAGAGATCGACTGCGAGCAGTGCCGGACGCGGGCCCACGAAGATCTTGCGCCGGTAGCAGGAATAGACCTCCAGCACGTCCGGCGTGATGACGTCCTTCCAGCAATGGTCCTCGAAATCGTCGGTCATCGTATCGCTCCCAATTCGAAAGATCGGCGCGAAGCCCGAGCCCTTTCCACGCCCACCCGATCAACCTAACGGGGCGTGGAGCCGATGTACATTTTGATCTACGGTCACAACCGGAAGGTACGGAGAAGACAGCGACATCGACACAACATTCCGGGGAGGATCAGCGTGCGCACACTCACAAGGCGTCTCATCCTGCTCGCGGCGATGACCACGCCGTTCGCGGCTCAACTCGACGCCAACGCCCAAAGCAACCCCCAAGCCAACACGCCGGGAGGCCCGCAGGGCTGGCCGGCCGGCACCATCAAGCTGGTCGTTCCGTATCCGCCGGGCGGTTCGACCGACGTGATCGCGCGGCTGGTGCAACCCTGCCTCCAGCAGCGGCTCGGTGCGAACGTGATCATCGAGAACCGGGCGGGGGCATCGGGAAGCGTGGGCACGGCCGTGGTTGCAAAATCGCCTCCGGACGGCGGCACCTGGCTCTTGGTGTTCGACAACCACGCGGCGAACCCGTTCGTGCTGCCGGACCTGCCGTACGACACCGAAAGGGATCTCGACCCGGTGCTGTTCATCGGCACGGCGCCCTATGTCGTCTCAACCCAGGCGCAAAAGCCGTTCAAGACGCTCGCCGACGTGATCGCCGCGGCCAAGGCCAAGCCGGGCGCGGTCAGCTATGCCTCGGTCGGTAGCGGCAGCGTCGGCCACCTCGCCATGGCGCTGCTCTCGAAGCAGGCGGGCGTGCAGCTCGTCCACGTGCCGTATCGCGGCGGCGGGCCGGCCATGAACGACGCCGTGGCCGGCCACGTCGACCTTCTCGTCGGCAGCACCGCGCTTTCCATTCCGCAAATTCAGGTCGGCACCATCCGGGGAGTGGTGCAGACCGGCAAGGCGCGTACGCAGACGCTCGGCGCAGTGCCGACGGTCGCCGAGAGCGGCTTTCCCGGGTTCGAGGCCTATGCCTGGTGGGGCGTGTTCGCGCCGGCGGGCACGCCCAAGGCCATCGCCGGCCGCTTCGGCGCCGAGCTCACGGCCTGCGTGCGCGAGGAGCGCGTCGCCAAGCAGCTCACCGACACCCAGCAGGTCTCGCTCGTGCTGGGCGGGCCCGAAGAGCTGCGCAAGTTCGTCGGCGAGCAGATGCGGGTGTGGGGAGCGGTCGCGCGCGAGCAGGGCATCAAGGCCGACTGACGAGCGGGTGCTCCGGTCGCGCGCCTCAATCATGCCGGTGCGGGTCGTCCTCGGGCTCGATCCGATCGGCACGTTCGTGCGCGGCCATCCATGCCGCCAGCGAGGGCAGCGCTTCATCGGCCGCGTTCAGCTGCCGCAGAACGACGCGGATATTGGTGCGGGCGAAGCGACTGTCGGTGACCGCCACAACGGACGGATCCGATCCGGCCGCTATCGCTGCAATAACTCGTTGCTTGAGCGTGACCGATTCGGGATCTCCGAACAGGCGCAGCATCTGCTGAAACGCCTCGTGCCGGCCGGAGTCGAATGGCCGGGCGTGTCCAAACTCGTCCTTCAGGGGATGCGGCGGATAGAGGTGGGCGCATGGAACGAAACCGTCGGGGACGGGCTCCGTCGCCGAATGGGTGCGGCGATGCTGGAGCAGCTTGGGAAGCACGTGCGTGTGCGGCCCCTCCGGACTCCGGCCGTCGGGAGGCGGGATCGGCTGAAAGACCTCGATCCGTCCGAGCCGGCTCGCAAACACCCGGTGCGGACTGCCGGCGAGAATGACGCCCATCGCCGGATTGCCCGGCTCGAACAGCGGCCGTCCCGTGTGCGGCAAAAGCTGCGCGGTCACCTCCGGATCGGCGACCCGGATGCACACGTCCACCTGCAAGGCGCCAAGGCCGAGATCGAACAGCATGGCCTGGCGATCCTGGTCGCGCAAAGCGCTGTTCGTCCGGCCCGAGCGCGGTCAGCACCGTTCGTCCATTCATGGCGCAGTCGCGCTGCGGCAGGCACAGCGAGACACGATGGCTCCAGCACTCGCGCGTCGTGGACTCGGACGCGAACAATCGCACGTCCTCGCGCGCCTCGATCCGAATGCCTCCGCGCGCGGTCACCGCCGCGACAGCGGCGCCACTGCGCGAGAGAGCGACCGGTTCGTCCGCGCCGCGCATGAATTCGGCGATCGCCCCGAACGTTCCCAAGCTCCAGTTCGCTTCATGATCGGCCATCTGGGCGGCAAGAAACTCGAATTTGTTCGCGGCGGCGCTCACGGCCCCTCTCCCTCGGATGTCGCGGACGGCTTCCACGGCAGCAGGAACGGCACCCCGTCGCGCTCGCCGCGAACCACCTCGACGCCATAGGCCTGCGCGACATGGGCATCGGTCAGGACGCGCGCGGGCGCGCCCTCCACCAGGATGCCGCCACGCGCCAGCAGGATGAGGCGATCGCAGAAGCGCGTCGCCAGCGCGAGATCATGCAACACCACGATGACGCCCCTCCCCTCGCTCGCGATCGTTCGCAGCAGCTCCATCACCTGCAGCTGATGCAGGGGATCGAGCGCGGCGATGGGCTCGTCCGCCAGCAGGACGCGGGCGTCGACGGCAAGGGCGCGCGCCAGGAGGACGCGCATGCGTTCGCCGCCCGAGACCTGTCCCATTGTCCGGGCCCGCAGGGAGCCGATGTCGGCTGCGGTCATCGCCTCGCTCGATCGCATGCCGGTCGGCGGCATCGAGGCCCTGGAACGGCCGCCGGTGCGGCAGGCGTCCAAGGGCGACCAGGGTCTCCACCCGCATCGGCCAGTGGACCGCGCCGCCCTGGGCAAGGTAGGCGACCTGGCGCGAGAGCTCGCGGGTCCCGATCTCGGCCGCGGTCCGCCCGGCGTAATGCACCCTGCCCGCTTCCGGCGCGCGGAGATTGGCGAGCACCCGCAACAGTGTCGTCTTGCCCGAACCATTGGGCCCGATCAGGCCGACCATCTCGCCGCCGCGCATGGCCAGATCGACGCCTTCCAGCAGCGCGACCGGACCAAAGCGTATGGCAATGCCCTTCGCCTCGATCTCCATCACGCCGCCTCCTCGCGCATCCGATAGATCAGGCTGAACAGGAACGGCGCGCCGATGATCGCGGTCACGACCCCGAGCTTGAGCTCGGGGCGAATAGGCAGGAGTCGAACGCCGATGTCGGCGGCGAGAGTCAATGCCGCGCCGCCAAGTCCGCTCACGAGCAGGAGGCGCCCCGGCCGATGGGCCACCAGGGGCCTGAGCAGATGCGGCACCACGAGGCCGACGAACGCGATCGCCCCGGTCACGGCAACGGCGCTGCCGACCGCGAGCGCGGTCCCGGCGATGAGCTGCAACCGCAGACGGCCGAGATCGAAACCGAGGCTCTTTGCGGTGTCCTCGCCGAGCGTGAGCCCGTCGAGCGCCGGGCCCGATACCAGCAGCAGCCCCCACCCGATGATCATCAACGGCAGGACCAGCCACACGGAGGGCAGACTTCGGTCGGCGAGCGATCCCAGCAACCAGAACACGATCTCGGTCACCGCGTACGGGTTGGGCGAAAGATTGAGCGCGAGCGACGTGAGCGCTCCCGCAAAGCTGTTGATGGCGACACCCGCGAGGATGAGCGTCATCGTTCCGGCGCCGCGACCGGAGAGGCCGTAGAGCAGGAAGGTGGCCGCCGCCGCGCCGGCGATGCCGCCGAGCGGGAGCGCAAGCGACAGCGCGCCGGCCAAGCCGAAATAGAACACCGTGACGGCACCGAAGGCCGCCGCGCCGGACACACCGATGATGCCCGGCTCGGCGAGCGGATTGCGCAACAGCCCCTGCATGGCGGCCCCGCTGATGCCGAGACTGAGGCCGACGAAACAGCCGAGCAGCGCCCGCGGCAGCCGCAACTCGGTCAGCACCAGCGTCGCCAGCGTTTTCTCCCCCTTGAAGACATCGCGGAACGCCTGCACCAGATCGAGCGGCGCATAGCCGATGGCAAGCGACGCGCCCATCAGGATGACAACGAGGATCGCCAGGCCCGCCACCAGGACGCCGTATGGCGGCACGCGCGCGTGCCGGAGCGCATCGACGGTCGGAGCGTGCATCATTTCGCGGGCGCCTCGGCGCGAACCTCGCCGGCGACCTGCATGAGTCGCTCGATCGCCTCGACGACGGCGGGCCCGCCGCAATTCCATAGGCGTCCCGGCATCACCACCACGCGGGTCCGGCCCGCGAGCGCAGCGAGCACGGGATGGCGCAGAATCTCCGTCGCGAGCGCGGGCGGCCCGTCGCGGCTTGCGCTGACAATCAGAATGTCGACCGCGTTTGCCGCCACGGCTTCCAACGGAATTTGCCCATAGCTGTCGATCCCGAGCTCCGCGGCGACGTTCGTGAGCCCGGCCCTGGTCATGATCTCGTCGACCAGTGTCTCCTTGCCCACGGTCGCGCCGTTCGGATTGAGCACCACGGCCCGCGGCCGGTCCGACGGCGACGGGTGCGGCAGCGCCGCGAGGCGTCGGTCCATGGCGGCGATGACGCTCTCGCCCCTGTCCCGCTCGCCGATCAGTGCGGCGATTTCGCGGATTTGCGCACGGACGTCGTCCAGGTTCTTGGGAATGCCGACTTCCAATACCGGAATGCCGACACGCTTGAGCATCGCGACCGCGGGTCGCGCGGTGTAGATGCCGGCAATGACCAGATCCGGATTCAAAGGGATGATCTCTTCCGCCAGCCCGTGATTGACCGCGATCCCGGCGCCGAGCTCGGCCACGTTCGAATTCTTCGGGTCACGGGAGAGCCAGGTCACCGACGCGATGTTCTGCGGGTCCGCGAGCCGCAGCACGAGCTCGTCCACGCACATGTTGAGGGAGACGATACGCCTGGGCTTTCCAGGCGCATCGCTCGCACCCAGGTGCGCGAGCGCGGACAGCAGCGCCACCGCAATCAGGATCGGACGGCGACAGCGCACCGTTGCGAATGTCCTCCCTCCAAGACTGCGATCCGCGATGGTCATGTGCCGCTATCTCGACGGGTGCTGTAAGCTGGACCGCGGTTCGCCGGCAAGACGTCAACCCGCCGTCGCCGGCTCGGTCTCGGCCATGAGCCAGGAGAGATAGCCGTTATCGATGCTCTCGATCGGAATGACGAGGATCGCGGGCGTGGTGTAGGAATGCATCTCCTTCACCGCGGTGCCGACGCGCTCGGCCAGCGAGGCACGGGTCTTGATGATCATCACCACTTCCTCGCCGCGCTCGACCGCGCCCTGCCACCAATAGTGTGAAATCATCCCGGGAAAAATGTTGACGCAGGCGCAAAGGCGTCGTTCGACCAGGGAACGGCCGGCCCGCTCCGCCTCGACAATCGAGGGGAACGTCGTATAGACGAGGACTGCGCGCTCCATATTCACTCACCTTGCCGGGCGCGGGCGCCGCTTGCCGGCTGATCATGTGTCGATATTCCACCCCATGAGCCCCGCGAACGCGAGCTTCGAACGCATAGCCTTCGTCGCCAGCCCCATCGGGGAGGCGCGGGAGGCGCTCGAACGGCTGACCGCCCGCTATGGCAACGTCCCCGCCAAGGACGCCGATGTCATCGTGGCGCTGGGCGGCGACGGGCTCATGCTGCAAACCCTGCACCGGTTCATGAAGACGGGCAAGCCGATCTACGGCATGCATCGCGGCACCGTCGGCTTCCTCATGAACGAGTATTCCCCGGACGACCTGCCGGAACGCCTGTCGAAGGCCCATGTCACGGTGATCCATCCGCTGCTGATGTGCGCGCATGACGAGGACGGCGGCAGAGTGGAGTTTCACGCCTTCAACGAGGTCTCGCTGTTTCGCCAGACCTATCAGGCGGCGCGGCTGCGCGTCCTGATCGACGGCGAGGAGCGGCTGTCCGAACTGGTCGCGGACGGCGTGCTGCTGGCGACGCCCGCCGGATCGACCGCCTATAATCTCTCCGCCCAGGGGCCGATCCTGCCGATCAACGCCCCGCTGATGGCGCTGACCCCGATCAGCCCGTTCCGGCCGCGGCGCTGGCGCGGCGCGCTCCTGCCCGACACGGCGCGGGTGCGCGTCGAGGTGCTGGAGCCGGAGAAGCGGCCGGTCGCCGCCGTCGCCGACCATGACGAGGTTCGAGCGGTGCGCACGGTCGACATCCAGATGGATCACAGCATCTCGATGCAGATGCTGTTCGATCCCGGCCACAGCCTCGACGAGCGCATCCTGCGCGAGCAGTTCGGGTATTGAACCGCACACCGGCCGCAGGGTCCGTGCACCGGTTGCGCGAAATCACGCGACCGTTTGCCCCTGCAAGACATGCGCATCAACAACGGGCGTGTCGCCGAAGGCGACCGCCACGGCGGTGTTCGACACGCCCTTGCAGGCCGCCTATTTCTTGGCGGCCTCGCGGTTGGGATCCGGCAGGTCTCCGATGCGCATGGAGTCGAGCGGACGGTCTGCGAAATAAGGGATGAAGCCGTAACGCTCGAGCCGCCTCCTCGCCCGCTCGATCTCTTGCGGCGCGTCGAGGTATTCCACCACGAAGACCGGCTTGCCGTCGGCGGTCAGCAGCTTCAGGCGAACGACATTGGACGCAATCGATTTCGGCTCGTTGGGCTGCTTGTTGACGTCATCGCCGAACAGCAGGTCCTCGGTGCCCAGTCCATCAATGACCGCGCGATAGGACGCGTCGGTCAGCAGCGCCTCGGCGTTCTGCGGCACGATGAGGAACCCGGGCTTGAGCGCGCGGGCACGCGCGGCGAGCGCCTTGACGAACGCGATCATCAACCCACGAGCGTTGCGCTTTTCCATGGCCATGTCGACGTATGCATCGACCCGGTCGAGATAAACGCCGTCGAACCCGGCTTTGACAATGCGCTCGAGGTAACCGTCCTCGCCCCCGAAGATGATCTTCTGCCAGCCTTCCTGCCAGTATCGTACGCTGTAGTTTCCAGGCCATTCCGGGTCTTCGCCGCCGAGCCAGCGGGGCGCGAACACACCGAAGAACCAGCGCCAGTACCATTTCCAATAGTACCGGTACGTCTCCGCTTCCCCGATCGAGAGATAGGCGAGCACGATGCGCCGCTCGCCGTCGGGCTTGATCCTGATCTTGTTCACCTGTTCCGGCGTCAACGCCAGCGCGGCCTTGCCGTCGCGCGAATAATCGATCACGAGCATGTCATAGGGCGCGGCAGCAAGCGTATCGGGATCGAGCTTGTGCAGCTGAACACCCCAACTCTTCGCCGCCGCCAGCAAGCGCGCCGGAGTTGGCTCTCCCTCGGCGGACGTCTGCGCGATAGCGGGACGGGAAGCGGACAGAGCGCATGCAAGCAGAAGCAGCACGAGCAATACGGCTGGGGACCTGGGCGAGGACGTTTCGGTCGAAGACATTGACCGTCAGATTCCACAGATGTCTGCGGATGTCGAGCTTGACGGCGACCTGCACGAAAGCCGGAGATTTACAGCGCGACAGGAATGGTAGACGCGTGCGGCTGGCTGGGAACCAGCCCCCGGGGTCGCGCGCGAACACGACCCCCGGAAAAGCGCGGCGTCCGGTTCCCTGCCGGACGCCGTGCAATTTTTGCGGACGCTAACCTAGCGGCTGCTGACTTCCGTCCCGAGTGCCGAGCCGATCTCGGCCTGCTTGGCGGTCGTGCCGTGACCGCCCGCGATCGTGGAGTTGGTGATGCCGTTTTTCTTGAGCGCTTCGCCGACGGCGAGCGTACCGGGATTGCGCTCGATCGGTCCGCGCGGCGACAGGATATCCGTGACAAACACGATATTGGGCTTGACCACGTGCGCGAGGATCATGCCGTCGGCGTGCGGGTTCGCGATGTTGTAGAGACGAATTTCCTCGCTGTCGTCCTTGAGGGACAACTGGTCCTTCACCTCCTGCACTTTCGCCGCGCGCGGCTTTTTCGCGAGCTCATCGGGCGCTACGGTGTGCGGCATGCGCGCGACCTTCTCGAAATAAGCCTTGTCCGGTGTCGGCACGATCACGGTCGCCCCTTCCGCCATGAAGGTGCGGGTACCGCCGGTGTGATCCATGTGGTGATGGGTGAGCACCAGGTACCGGATCGGCTTGCCCGGATATTTCTTCTTCGCCTCGTCGATGACCCAGCGCGATTGCAGCTCGCCGTAGGGCGCATCGAACACGACCAGATGGTCCTTCATCGCGACGATCAGGTTGTTGGCCGATCCGCCCTGCACGTGCTGCACGTTGGGCGCAAGCTCGACCAGCTTGAGGCTCCCTCCGGGCGGAACAATGATGCCGTCACTGTCGAGAAACCGGCCGAGCGCAATCCGCCGGATCACCCATTGATACGGCACGTTGCCGGTCGCGGGTGCCTTGGCCGCCGATTTGACCGCATCGGGCACCGCGAAGGCATTCGACGCGATCGTCGGGTTCGCCGTCACCTCCTTGTAGGTGACCTTGCCGACCTCCACGCCGTTAAGCTGATAGGACAGGGTGTGCGCGATCTTGACCCCGCCGACCGTTTTCCAATCGCTCGGAATCAGATCGTAGATCGAATTGCCCGAGATGTTGTCATCGTCCCGCGTACGGATGGCAGCGGGAAGCTTGCTCTGGGGGTCGATCAGAACGGTGAAGTTCGTTCCGCCGTCGTTGAAGCTGACGGCGCGCAAGGTCTTGCCGCCGAGCTTCTGGTTACCCGCCGCCCGCAGTCCGCTGTTGGCATCCAACGCCTTGAGCAGCAACGTGGGCGAGGCGCGCTCGAGTTCGCGCAACGTCGCGGCCACGCGAATGCCCGACATGGGTTTGCTGGCGCCCTTGTCGTCGATCACGTAGCCGAGCGAGGGGGTGACCACGTCGGTGTATTTGATCTTCTCGACCGCCGGATATTTCATGTCGCGATCCCATTCGGCGCGCGCCATGCCATTGGCGAGATCCCAGGTGATCGTGAGCGTCGTATTGCCCAGCATGCGCGGCTCGCCGCCGGCGGCCTTGGACTGGCCGGGCTCCCAGTGCATGGCGTCGGCCTTGATCGCAAGCGCCTTCAATCCACGCAATGCGTCGAGCCCGCCTTCCGCGGCGATCGCCTGATTGACGAGTTCGCGAGGCGATTGAGCCTGCGCCGGCGCGAGCTGGCCGAGCCCCAGCAGCAGCGCAGCCGAAATCGAGAACGCATATTTCATTACCGATCCTCCGACACGTTTCCCGTGGCGCCTCCAGATATTGTCGTTGTTGGCATTTCAAGTCCGGGCGCCACGCGGGAGATGATACCGCAACCATCACCATCGCGGGAAGGCGGTAATCGGCTGGACCGGGCGTCGCCCTGGGCCTAGGCTTTCGCCTCCACATGCGGGAGGAACGGATGAAAAACGCCGGTCTCGCGTCCGTTGTTCTTGTATCAGCCACGCTCGGAATAGTGCAACGCGCCAACACGCTCTCCCAGGCCGCCATGGTGAGGTTCCTTAGCGACATATTCGGCAATTGACCGCCGGTCGGCGCGGGCGTCATGGTGCGGCAACCTTCAGCGCCACACGGCTATGGGAGAGACCCGATGGCTCAGGATACCGAACTTCGTCGCCACAAGCGCGGCGGCATCTATTTCGACGACTTCGTGATCGGTCACCTCTACGAGCACCCGCTCACGCGAACGGTGACGCAGATGGACAACATGTTGTTCTCCAACATGACGCTCAACCCGCAGCCGCTGCACATCGACCGCCATTTCTGCGAACAGGAGACCGAGTGGGGCCAGCCGCTGATGAACTCGCTGTTCACGCTCGGGCTGATGATCGGCATCATGGTCAACGACCTCACCGTCGGCACCACCATCGCCAATCTCGGCATGACCGAGGTGAAATTCCCGCATCCGCTGTTCGAAAACGACACCGTCCACTGCACCACCGAGGTCATCAGCAAGCGCGAATCGACGTCGCGGCCGGGCGCCGGCATCGTCGAGTTCCACCATCGCGCTTACAATCAGGACAACAAGCTCGTGGCCGAATGCCGCCGCCAGGTTTTCATGCGCATGCGGCCGCGCTGATGCGTTCACTGCTTTTCGTGCCGGCCGACGGCGGCAACAAGCTCGACAAGGCCATGGCGAGCGGGGCCGACGCGGTCATCGTCGATCTGGAGGATTCGATCTCGGCGGCAGGCAAGGCCGCGGCGCGAAAGAGCGCAGCGGCTTTCGTCGCCGACGCCGTCAAAGCCGCTGCCCGCCCTCGCCTGCTGGTCCGCGTCAACGGATTTGAGACCGGCCTCACCGACGCCGACCTCGACGCAATCGTGCCCGCCCGCCCCGACGCCATCATGTTGCCGAAAGCCGAAGGCGGCGCAGGGGTCATTCATGCCGATGCCAAACTGGGGGTGCGCGAAGCGATCAGCGGTCTGGCCGACGGTCATATCAAGATTGTCGCGATCGCGACCGAGACCGCGACGGCGCTGTTTCTCGCCGGCACCTATCGCGGGGCGAGCGCGCGGCTCGAAGGCCTCACCTGGGGCGCCGAAGACCTGTCCGCCGAACTCGGCGCGGAGACCAACCGCGATCCCGAAGGCCGTTTCCTCGACCCCTATCGGCTGGCGCGCGCGCTTTGCCTTGCCGGCGCCGCGGCCGCGCGAGTGCAGGCGATCGACACCGTCACCGTCGACTTTCGAAATGTCGCAGCGCTGCGCCGTGAAACCGAGGAGGCGCGCCGCGACGGGTTTACCGGCAAGATGGCGATCCATCCGGCGCAGGTGCCGGTCATCAACGAGGTGTTCACACCGACGCCGGCGGCCGTGGCCAAGGCGCGTGCCGTCGTGGCCGCCTTCGATGCCAATCCCGGCAAGGGTACCGTCGGCATCGACGGGGTGATGTACGATCGCCCGCACCTCGAGCGCGCCCGGCAATTGCTGGCACGGGCGACGGCGGCGGGATCTGTAGCGGCGAGGCAGTGCGTCGAAGACGCGCGCGAGGCGTTGGCTCGGCCTGCGACCTCACTTCGTTTCTTGCCGTACACGGCATCCGGATCGAACGTCCTCTCACCGTCGCGAAATTCGAGCGTCACCGCGCCACTCTTGCCCAGCGGCACCGCGCGGTAGAAGCAGGAGCGCCGACCGGTATGGCAAGCGCCGGGACCCTCCTGCTCGACCCGGATCCAAACCGCATCCTGATCACAGTCGATGCGCATCTCGACGACGCGCTGAACGTGGCCCGACAATTCGCCCTTGCGCCAGAGGGCGCGGCGGGAGCGGCTGAAATACCAAGCCTCGCCGGTCGCGATGGTCTGCTGCAAGGCCTGCGCGTTCATATGGGCGACCATCAGCACATCGCCCGATCGCGCGTCGGTGGCAACGCAGGTGACCAGCCCGTCGGCGTCGAATTTAGGCGCGAAGGCCGTGCCCTCCTCGACCTCGTCGGTCGAACCGCGGACGGCGAATGGGGATATGTTGTCCGGCACGATCAGCTCGCTTCGCGGTGTCATCGCCCGCGCAAGCGCGCGATCTTCATCACCGAAATTGGTATGCGACGCGACGCATTGCATAGCGCTGCATGGTCATGCCGTAAACGGCGCCGCCCACGACTATCGCGGGCGGAGCATGACATCTTGCGGTCGGCCAATTCGGCCACTACCGCAACAATCGCGATCAGCGGTCGAGCCCACGCACCATGGTGATGAAGCGAACCTGATCGTCCGGGTTGTCGCGGAAGCTGCCGGTGAATTGAGTGGTGATGGTCGACGAGCCCGGCTTCTCGACGCCGCGGACCGACATGCACATGTGCTCGGCCTCGAGCATCACCGCGACCCCGCGGGGATTCAGAATCTCCTCGATGGCGGTCGCGATCTGCGAGGTCATGTGCTCCTGGGTCTGCAGCCGGCGCGCATAGACGTCGACGAGGCGGGCAAGCTTGGAGAGCCCCACCACCCGGTCCACGGGCTTGTAGGCGATGTGCGCCTTGCCCATGAACGGCATCATGTGGTGCTCGCAATGTGAATTGAAGGCGATCTCGCGCACCAGCACGAAGTCGTCATATTTGCCGATCTCACTGAAGGTACGTTCGAGCACGTCGGCCGGACATTCGCGATAGCCGCTGTAGAGTTCTTCGTAGGCGTCGATCACGCGCTTTGGCGTGTCGAGGAGACCCTCGCGGCTGGGATTGTCGCCGGCATAGGCGATGAGGGTGCGCACCGCCGCCAGCGCTTCCTCGCGCGACGGCTTCGGCGCGATCGGCTCGGGCGCCGCGCGCACGTGCTCGGACAGGTTTGGCTTTTCAGCCGGAGACGATTTGGGCCAGGGCTTAACGACAGCGTCCATCGCGGTCTCTCCGTTCGACCGGCCTTCGAGGCCGGGGGTGTCACCGGGGCGGCCGCATCAGTCATACGCGCCTGGGAGAGATTCGACCCATGCGCGACGACCGGACGCCGCATTCCCATTTTACATGGCTTCCACATCCAGCTTCGCGCCGACGAAGCTGCCGCGCCGGGCCGAAGTCTCCTTCTCGCGCCGGCGAGACGCACCATATATATTCCTTCACCGGGGCGGCGCAATCGGGTTGCCGGCCGGCAAACAGCCACCGAACGTCATGTTGAACGAGGTCTACAACAGCCGCATCCTTGAGCTCGCCGGGAACATTCCCCGGCTGGGCCGGCTCAGCGACGCCGATGCGACGGCGACCGCCCATTCCAAGCTCTGCGGCTCGACCGTGACCGTCGACCTCAAGATGGAGGGCGATACGGTCACCGACTTCTCCCATGACGTGAAGGCCTGTGCCCTCGGTCAGGCATCCTCGTCGATCATGGCGCGCAACGTCATCGGCGCCAAGGCCGACGAGCTGCGCAGCCTGCGCGAGACGGTGCGACGCATGCTCAAGGAGAACGGGGCGCCGCCCAGCGGCAAGTGGGCCGACATCGCAGTGCTCGAGCCGGTGCGCGACTACAAGGCGCGCCATGCGTCCACCCTGCTGACCTTCGATGCCGTCACCGCCGCGATCGATCAGATCGAAGCCAAGCGGCGAGCCGCATTGGCGGCCGAGTAAGCGTCCCTCCATGGCCAACCGGCGCGCTTCCCGCCGGCCACCGGGCTGGCATGAGCCGCTTGCACGCACCGCTGCCTATGCGCTTCTCCTTTTCACCGGGAGTGCCGGCGCCGCGCCGGCAATCGACTGCCCGACCGAAGCCGCGGCCCTCACCAGGGAACAAGCCGAGCTGCCGCGACTGGACGTGGCCTCGCCCGCGGACCGGCCGCCGTATTGCATCACGCTCGAAACCATCATGGCGTTTGCAAGCCGCGTGAAGGCGCACGCGGCGCGCTGCCCGCAGTCGGATCACATCCCGACCGTCGTCGAATGGGACAACAGGCGGACGGAGTATTCCAGATTGTTCGGTCAGTACCGGTGCAAGCGAACGCGCTAATCAGTCGCGCCCGGCGCCGGGTTGCCCTACCGTCGCCAGTGACGTCGCCGACTTGGCCGACGAAGCTCTGGGCGGGTCGCGGTCGAACAGCGCATCGACGGTGTTGAGCTTCATGCGCTGAAGCTCATCCGGGGAGAGCCGATACAACGGCTCCCATGGCGGAATCCGCAGGGCCGTTTCGAGCAGATCGCCGCTGCCGCCCATCTCGATCGTGTATTGCGCGAGACGCCCGATGTCGCGCTGAACGACGTTGAGCTCCTCGGCGGAATAGTTGGACTCCAGCGCCTGCTTGCGCTTCTTGCCGAGCCAAATCTGGTGAACAAGAACGTGCGCCTCGGGCGGCACATAGCGACTCGCGCCCGCCAGCAGCAGAAACGCGCACATGGATTCGCAATTGCCGTTGGGGGACAACTTCGCGCGGCGGTCCGAATCGCCGGTCGGCGGCAGCGTCGCGGTCTTGCCGATCGTGGTGATCATGCCGAGATTGCGAATGGAGCGGCCGAGTGCCAGCGTACCGAGCACCGAGCCGCCGTCGGAATCGAGCACCAGAACCGCTCCCCGGGTGTTGGGATCCTTGGCGAAGGCCTCGAATTCGCGCGGCGTGTCGGCCGTGATGTACCCGACCGCGGAGATCCAGACGCGGCAGTTTGCTCCGCACGCCTCCGCCGGCCCCTCACGCCTCCACTCGAAGCGCATCGGGCCGCTGCCGCTCTCGTCCGCGGGTGTCGGGGGAGCTGGAAATGCCTGGGTGACGCCACATGCGAGCGCGAACGCGCCCCAAAAAAGTCGGAGCATGCTGACCCTCATCAATGACGCTTCGCCTGACGTTTCTTGATCGACGCCGGTCGAATGCGCCCTGTGCCCACAGTTTTGCCTGCCCGTTTTAGAGGCGGCAGAGATTCGGGTCTAGCCCGAAATTGCGCCGGGAACCGCCTAAATTTGCCGCAGCGCCGATGACCTGGAGCATTGCCACAATTAGGTTGTGGAGGAGGTGGTTGCGGGATGGAATGTCCATGAACCAGCGAAGTCCCCACCAAGTGGTTCTGGCCCACATCGCCCGCGGTCCGGCCTTGCTCGCGCGCGGACTGATCCAGCTCTATCGCCACACCCTCTCCGCGCTGATCGGGCTCGAGTGCCGGCATCTGCCGACATGCTCCAGCTATGCCGACGAGGCGATCGGACGCTTCGGCCTGTGGGCCGGCGGGTGGATGACGCTGGCGCGGCTCGGCCGCTGCCATCCGTTCGGAACCTCGGGGCTCGATTTCGTGCCGACATCGCTGCCGGTCCGTGCGCGCTGGTACCTGCCCTGGCGCTACGGCCGCTGGCGCGGGACCAATGATGCCATCGGCCCCGCGCCGCTCTTCGCGGGTCTGAACCTCTCGACCGACCCCCCAAGCGGAGGCGAGGCAATCGTTGCGCCGTCTATGGCCATCGTATAAGTCGTGACCTCGCTTGCATCTCAAAGCACGCGGCGGTGCCGCCCGGGCCGGCACTCGGCTCCGCAGTCCGCGCCGCCGACGTGCGCACCCCCGCCATTCACGAACGTCCGGCCACGCTTACCTGCATTCGTAGGCAGCGAGTGAGCAGCAGGAGTGAACGATGGTCGCCTTGACCTTTCCCGACGGCGCACGTCGGGATTTTCCCAACGGCGTAACCGGGTTCGATATCGCCAAGGGCATCTCGCCTTCCCTCGCCAAGCGCACCGTCGCCATGGCGCTCGATGGGGTGCTCGCGGACCTGAACGACCCCATCGAGCGCGACGCCAAGATCGAATTCGTCAGCCGCGAGGATCCGCGCGCGCTGGAGCTGATCCGGCACGACGCCGCCCATGTGCTGGCGGAGGCCGTGCAGAGCCTGTGGCCGGGCACGCAGGTCACCATCGGGCCGGTGATCGAGAACGGCTTCTATTACGACTTCTTCCGCAACCAGCCGTTCACGCCGGAGGACTTCGACGCCATCGAGAAGAAGATGCGCGAGATCATCGCGCGCGACAAACCCTTCACCAAGGAGGCGTGGTCGCGCGACGAGGCCAAGCGCGTGTTCCGCGACAAGGGCGAGCTGTTCAAGGTCGAGCTGGTCGACGCCATCCCGGAAGACCAGCAGATCAAGATCTACAAGCAGGGCGACTGGTTCGACCTCTGCCGCGGCCCGCACATGACCTCGACCGGCAAGGTCGGGAACGCGTTCAAGCTCATGAAGGTCGCGGGCGCCTATTGGCGCGGGGACTCCAACCGCGAAATGCTCAGCCGCATCTACGGCACCGCCTTTGCCAAGCAGGAGGAGCTCGACGCCTATCTCAAGCAGCTCGAAGAGGCGGAGAAGCGCGACCACCGCAAGCTCGGCCGCGAGATGGATCTGTTCCACTTCCAGGAGGAGGCCCCGGGCTCGGTGTTCTGGCATCCCAAGGGCTGGACGCTGTTCCAGCTGCTGGAGAACTACATCCGCCGCCGCCAGGGCGCCGCCGGCTATGTCGAGGTCAACTCGCCGCAACTGATGGACTCCTCGCTCTGGGTCGCCTCCGGCCACATGGCGACGTTCCGCGAGAACATGTTCCTGACGGAGCCGCGCGCGGAGGACGAGCGCACCTTCGTGGTCAAGCCGATGAACTGCCCGGGTCACATCCAGATCTTCAAGAACGGGCTCAAGTCCTACCGCGATCTGCCGTTCAAGCTGGCCGAGTTCGGCAAGGTGCACCGCTTCGAGCCTTCGGGCGCGCTGCACGGGCTGATGCGCGTGCGTGCCTTCACCCAGGACGATGCGCACGTCTTCATCACCGACGCGCAGATCGCCGCCGAATTGCTCGCGATGAACGACCTGATCCTTTCGATCTACGAGGACTTCGGATTCTCCGACGTCACCGTCAAGTTCTCCGACCGCCCCGACAAGCGCATCGGCGACGACGCGGTGTGGGACAAGGCCGAGGCCGCGCTGATGGCCGCGCTCAAGGCGTCCGGCCGGCCATGGACGCTCAACAAGGGCGAAGGCGCCTTCTACGGGCCGAAGCTCGAATACGTGCTGCGCGACGCCATCGGCCGCGACTGGCAGTGCGGCACCGTGCAGGTCGACCTCAACATGCCGGGTCGGCTCGGCGCCTTCTATATCGACGAACATTCCAACAAGGTGACCCCGGTGATGCTCCACCGCGCCATGTTCGGCTCGCTCGAACGCTTCTTCGGCATCCTGCTCGAGCACTATGCCGGCCACCTGCCGCTCTGGCTCTCGCCGCTGCAGGCGGTCATCGCCACCATCACCGAGGACGCCGATGCCTATGCCCGCGAGGTGATGGCCGCGGCGCAGCACGCGGGGCTACGCGTCGAAGGCGACCTGCGCAACGAGAAGATCAATTACAAGGTGCGCGAACATTCGCTCGCCAAGGTGCCGGCGCTGCTCGTGGTCGGACGCAAGGAAGCGGCCGAGCGTACCGTCTCGATCCGCCGCCTCGGCAAGGAGGGCCAGAGCGTGCTGCCGCTCGACGCCGCGCTCAAGGCGCTCGCCGACGAGGCGGTGGCGCCGGACGTGCTTCGCATGAACAAGCAGGCGGCGTGACGGCCCTCGCGCCACCGATGAGGCCGCTGCACGTGACGCGCGCGATGGCATCGATCTCCCGCCCGTCCTGTAAATAACAGGAGAAATACAGGGAGCGGGCGACCGGTCCGCTGTCCCCTGCTCCTCCGGGAAGGGCTCGGCTCGGTCTGCCAAAATCCGCACCTTTGCTCCCCGGCGCCAATAAAAAACCCGGTGCGGTCTCCCGCCCGGGCATCATGCGCCTCGTCATGCGCACCTTTGGATCGTGTCCAGACCATAGCCGAGTCTCGTAACGTTGTCAACCACAAAATGAGGTCGGTCGTTGCCCACGATACGCGCCGGACATTTCAGCAATTCCGGTTCCGCCGGGAGCGCGGCTTGCCGCGCGATGCGCGCTGGTCGCAGTCCCAGCGCAACAGCGGCTTGGCCGGCGGGTTCGGCTGCATGAAGCGGTCGAGCGGCGACGGCTCGAAGCGGTAGCGCTCGCGGCCGGGCTGATCGCTCGGCGGCACGAGCGGGGCCGCCGCGGCCGTGCCGGCGAACAGCAGGACGGCGCAATCCTCCAGACCATGGTCGCTGTCACTCGCATGCCGTGACTTCGCGGACGGCGACCCACGCCTCATTGCCGGTGCGACGGAAATGGCGCTCCGAGAGGCTGCCGCCGCGCTTTCAGCGCGCGATGACCTCGACCTCGCGGTCGACGCCGTTGACCACCCGGAAGTCGCCCTCGAAGGTCTTGTTGTCGTTGCGGGCGACCACCCGATACTCGCCTTCGGCCAGGATCACGCGCGGGAAGGCCCCGATCAATTCCTTGATCACGTCGCCGCCGGGCGTGAGCACCGACCATTGGGTATTGGCGCGCGCTTCGCCGCCCCGGTCGTTCACCAGCTTGAGCGTGATGATCGCAGCGCGATGGTTGACCGTCGTATCGGTGAGCTTGCCGACTTCCACCCGAATGTCGGAACGGACCGTCGAGTTGGCATCGCCGTAGTTCGAGACGATGTGATAGGTGCCCTCCGGCAGGAGCACCACGTCGCCGGTCATGATGGCGGTGGCGATCGGCCGCTTGTCGCCCGGCTCGAACTGGCTGCCCTTGTAAAGCTCGAACGAAATTTGCCCCTGCGGGATGCGCGCGTCGCCGACGCGGCCCTCGATGCGCAGTCCACCGGCCGGGATTTCGAACACGTCCTTCGCCGTTTCGCCGCGCACCTGCACGGCCTTGGTCACGTTCGCAAGACCAAAGCCGACACTGATCACATAGGCGCCGTGCGGCAGCGTGAAGGTCGGCGCCGGCCCCTTCTCCTCCTTGACCAGGCGGGGAACGCCGTTCTGCTCGGTCCGATAGACCCGCCAATGCAAGCCGCCATTGATCTGCGGCAGATCGCGGCCGAAGCGCGCGCTGACTGCGAGCGACCCCTGTCCGGCGGGCAGCGCCGCCGTCGCCGTGGGCGCCGCATGCACTTGCACGCCTGGGTTATTGGCGGGCGGCAGCGACTGCAGCATCGGCCCTTTCGCAGCCCCTGACGGGAGCAAATTGCCGCTGGGCGGAATAAGGCTCTGGGCCGGACCGGGCGCGACCGACGGCACGTCTCTCGGGGGCCGCAGCGTGAAGGAGTCGTCTTGCGCATTGCCAAATAGCTGCGCGCTGGCTGCGACGGGCCACGCCGCAAGCCACAAGCCTATGGCCAAAACGAGTTGGCCCCCCCTGTCGGGCCTCGTCCCCCCGCTCCTCATGGCAGGGGTTTTCGACCGAAATAGCGGCAAATTCAAGCCGCCGGGATGCGGTTTGTCACCATTGCCGGCGTATGCTACGCGCAGCCCACCACGCAAAATCTGGGCGCCCCACCGACCATGCCGATGCCCGACGCTCTCGAACTGCTCAAGACCAGACGCTCGATCAAGCCGATCGAGCTTGCCGGGCCAGCTCCCTCGGCTGCCGAGATCGAAACCTTGCTGACGGTCGCCTCGCGCGTGCCGGACCATGGCAAGCTGGTGCCGTGGCGCTTCATCATCTTCGAGGGTGACGCGCGTTTGGCCGCCGGCGAGGCCATCGTCGCGGGGTTTCGCGCCAAGTACCCGGAGGCCAAGCCCGAACACGTGGAGGTCGAACGCACCCGTCTGGCGCGCGCACCGCTCGTCATCGCGGTTGTGAGCCGCGCCGGCCCGCACGTGAAGATCCCGGAATGGGAGCAGGTGTTGTCCGCGGGCGCGGCCGCCATGAGCCTCGTGCTCGCCGCCCACGCGCTCGGCTATGCCGCCAACTGGATCACCGAGTGGTACGCCTACGACCGCGGCGTTCTGGCTGCGCTCGGCCTCAACGACAACGAGCGCATCGCGGGCTTCGTCCATATCGGCCGGCCGAGCGAACCGCCCGAAGACCGGCCCCGACCACCGCTCGACCAGATCGCAACCCGCTTCACCCGCCCATAAGCGCGCCGGCCAGCCGGCCCGGCTCGGACCGCCCCCAGGTCAACATGTTCTACGACACCGCCAAGAACGATCACGGCCTTCCGCGCGATCCCTTCAAGGCGATCGTCGCACCCCGGCCGATCGGCTGGATCACCTCGATGAGCGCGAACGGCGAGATCAATCTCGCGCCCTACTCATTCTTCAATGCGGTTTCCGACGCTCCGCCGATCGTGTTGTTCTCCAGCGAAGGGCC
>CAWIGD010000059.1:0-22203 GCA_963835165.1 uncultured Alphaproteobacteria bacterium | reverse complement strand
CCAAAAAAGCCCGCTGGATCAGCTGTTTAGGTAGGTCCGGCGGGTTTTTTCGTGGGTCCGGCCGGCGGCCGCGCCTGTCGGCAGCCAGCCGCACGCCATCAGACCTGAATGTCCTCCAGGTCGCTGATCTCGTAATAATTTGCGGGGATTGCGACGCCGGTGGCCTCGGTCGGGCGTGCGCGCCGGCGACGGCCGGGCGGTACATGTTCGAGCGGGTCGAGCTCGCGCAGGGACCTCTTGTCGCCGGCGCCGCACATGAAAGTGAGGCCGGTCAGCCGCTCGATCTCGGCGATCTTGGTCTGGTAGGTCTTGTAGGCGCCGAACGGCACTTCGGTGACCTCGATCCCGAAGCTGGCGATGATCGCCTCCTGGCTCGCGAGATAGGCCGTCGCAAACAGCGATCCCTGTGCGGTGAGCGCGGCAACGACCTTCCAGAACTGCAGCGGGTATTTGACCTTGCGATATTCGGGATCGCCGTCATCAAGGATGGGGCCGGTGATGACCTGCGCGTTGAACGCTCCTTCCAGGATGGAGATCTCGAGCAGGTAGCGCTCGATGCCCTGCCAGATTTCCTTGTTCTGGTTGAAGCGTGCGTGCTGCGGCGTGCAGTTGGTCCAGTGACAGGTGTCCGCCGCCGAGGCCAACGCCACCTTGGGCGTGGCGCCGAATTCGAGATCCTCGCGGCGTGTCATATGGCCCCGGTCGAATTGGTTGCTGGCGTAGTACCAGTTTTCGAGCTGATACTCCGCGAGGATGCGGGGATCGCGCCGCCACACGTCCGGCGGCCGACTCATCTCGAAGCGGTGCGCGAACGAGATGTTGGCCGCGCTGTAGATCGGGAGCCGGCGTTGCGCGTGCATGACGACGCTGTAGTTGTGGTAGTGCAGAACATGCTTGTTGCCATTCTTGGGCTTGAGCAGCGGTGCGGCGACCGCTTCGAGCGCGTCACCCAGCACCGGAAACGCGACCCGGTGCGCGGCCTTGCCGAGGAAGTTGGGGTCGTAGCCCTTGCGCTTCGAGTAGTCCTCGTCGAATGGCGCGTCGAAGCTCGCGACCGGCTTCGCGGTCTTCTCGAACAACGTCGCGTCGGCAGCGCCGATGCTCTCCGTGCCCTGGCGCGTGGCCACGGCGATGGACCCGACCTGGCCGTCGGTCTGCATCTGCAGCCTGATTTCGAGGGGAATGGAAATCGTGCGGGTGTCGACCATCGGAGTCTCCCTCGGAAGGGGGGATGAAATCGGCGAGTCTGTCGGAGCGCTGGTGATGCGCGCGGAGGTCGGCGTCGCTGCATAGAGCGGGAGCAACAGCGGATGGTTCGGCTGCGTCTGCTTCAGCGTCTGCACGATGCGGCTCGCGCGGATGCCTTCGTTGGCAATCCATTTCGTGCTGCCGTCGGGGTTTCTCTGGATTGCTCCATCCTGCTTTTCGGGAACGCCGGCATGATGCAGTCCCACCACGTACCAGTCGTTGTTGAACACCGGTGATCCGGACGAGCCCGGCTTGGTGTCGGTCGAATACCAGATCATGTCGTCGCCACGCTTGAGGAACTGGTTTTCGCGGACGCAGATCTGCTTTCGCGCGCCGTCGGGATGCTGGATGATCGTCAGCCACTCGCCCTCCGACGCCTTGCCGGTGGTCTCGAGCAGCGGCAAGAAGCCGAAATGCGATAGTGGTGTCGCGTCATCGCGGGATACCGGATCAACCGCGACCACCGTGTAATCCAGCGCGATCGAGGTATAGAACAATGCCGCGGGTGTGAGCCGGTAACTGGTCGGCCCGACCTCCGCGTCACTCAAGTCCATCTCGTAATGGAACTGGGCGGTCGCTTGCGCCGCGGTCGCTGCATCGGGCAGCACATGGTTGTTGGTGATCAGCACCTGCGGCGCGATCAGGAAGCCGGTACCGAACCCTCCTCCCGGCGGCAGCGCGACCCGCGCCACCGCGCGGGCGGCGATCGCGCCGCGTTCAAGATAGTTGATCGGCTGCAGCTCATCGCCGCGAATGATGCGCTCGAAGACGGTGTCCGCCTCGCGCGTCTCGCCAAGACTTTCACGCAGAAAGTCGCGCCGCGATTGCAGGACGTCGGCCGGTGCGACCTCGGTCGGCGTCTGATTGCGCAGCGAGATTGCGAGCCTGATCAGTTCAGCGAGAACGGCGGGATCGAGCGTCGCGCTGACGCGATCGGTTGCCCCGTTGCCGGCAATCGTGCCCATGACAGGTCGCCCGGGTGAAGGAGGCAGATACACCATGCCAACACACGTGAAGATTGCAAATATAGCATAAAATAACTGAAAATTGCAACACCATCAAGACGATGTTCACCGCCGCCCCGGATTGCGGATGCCTCGCATCGTCGTGGTCGCGAAGCCCTCGCACGAAGCTGAGGCCGGAGATGGGCTCAGCCGCCGCGCTGCGACAGGCTGCGCTCCCACGCCAGCGCGTGGGCGACGATGGTCGGCAGGTCGTCGAATTGCGGCTGCCATCCCAGCGTGGAACGGACGCGGTCGCACGCGGCGACGATCTGTGCGGGATCGCCGGCCCGGCGGCCCGCGAACTCGACCTTGAAGTCGGCGCCGGAGACCCGTTTCACGGTCTCGATCACGTCCAGCACGGAAAAACCGCGGCCGTAGCCGCAATTGAGCGTCGTCGCGGCGCCGCCGCCGCGCAGATAGGCGAGCGCGCTCGAATGCGCGGCGACGAGATCGCAGACGTGGATGTAATCGCGGATGCAGGTGCCGTCCGGCGTCGGATAGTCGGTGCCGAAGACATCCATTTTCGGGCGCCGCCCGAGCGCGGCTTCGACCGCGACCTTGATGAGATGCGTCGCCCCCCTGGTGGACTGACCGGCGCGGCCGAGCGGGTCGGCGCCGGCGACGTTGAAGTAGCGCAAGGCCACGTGCCGCAGCCCGTGCGCGGCCCCTGCATCGCGCAGCATGATCTCGGTCATGAGCTTGGAGGAACCGTAGGGCGACGTCGGCACCGTGCGATCGTCCTCCCGCACCGGCGTGCGCTCGGGATTGCCGTAGACCGCGGCGGTCGAGGAGAAGATGAAATGGCGCACCCCGTGCTTGATCGCGGTTTCGATCAGGGCGCGCGAATTCGCGGTATTGTTGCGGTAATAGCCGAGCGGATCGCGCACCGAGTCCGGCACGACGATCGAGGCGGCGAAATGGATGATGGCGTCGACCCCGTGCTCCGCGATCAGCGCGCCCACGCGCGCTTGATCTCCGGTATCGCCAACCACGAGCGCCGCACCCGGCGCCACCGCCCAATCGAAGCCGGTGCTGAGATTGTCGAGCACCACCACGCGCTCGCCGGCATCGACCAGCGCGTGAACCATGTGGCTTCCGATATAGCCGGCGCCGCCGGTCACCAGGGTCGTCATGCTGCGCAATGCCTCGCTCAACGCCGGCGATGGGGTCCGAGTCCAAGCCGCGTCACCTCGCCGGCGGTGATTCCGAAGTTCGCAAACGAGCGTGCCGCACGATGATGCGAACTTCGGAATCGGGACACTAGCATCACACCCGGTAATAGTCCCGATACCACGCGACAAAGCGCTCCACGCCGGTGGACACCGGCGTTGCCGGTTGGAATCCGGTGAGGCGGCGCAGCAGGCTCGTGTCGGCGAAGGTTGCCGGGACATCGCCGGGCTGCATCGGCAGGTAGTTGCGGATCGCCGTCCGGCCGGTGCTCGCTTCGATCGCCTCGATGAATGCCAACAGCCCAACCGGATCGCCGTTGCCGATATTGACCACACGGAATGGCGCCGCGGGACTGAGCCCGAGGTCGTCATCGGTGTCGTGCGCGGGTGTCGGATTGCCCGGAACGGCGTCGACCAGGAGCGTGATGGCGTTCGCGATGTCGTCGACATAGGTGAAGTCGCGATCCATTTGTCCATAGTTGTACACGTCGATCGGCTCACCTGCGAGAATCGCCTTGGTGAACTTGAACAGCGCCATGTCCGGCCGCCCCCAGGGCCCGTAGACGCTGAAGAAACGAAAGACCGTGGTCGGTATCTTCCACAGATGGGCGTAGGCGTGCGCCATCGACTCCGTGGCCGACTTGGTGGCGGCGTAGAGCGTGAGCGGATGATCGGTGCGATCGCTCTCCTCGAACGGCATCTTGGTGTTGGCGCCGTAGACCGAGCTGGTCGACGCCAGCAGCAGGTGCTGCGGCGCCTGGTTGCGCGCGAGCTCGAGGATATTGAACGTGCCGACGATGTTGGCGCTGATATAGGCGCCCGGATTCTCCAGGCTGTAACGCACCCCGGCCTGCGCGGCGAGATGGATGACCACGTCGGGACGAAACTCGGTATAGACCTCGGCCAGGCGCTCGGCGTCCTCCAGCATCAGTTCCCGGGCGGAGAACTGCGCCGACTGCAGCAGGATCGCGTGCCGGCGGCGTTTGAGCGCGACGTCGTAGTACGGCGTCATGCCGTCGATGCCGACGACGTCGTGGCCGGCCGCGATCAGCCGCTTGGCCACGTGGAAGCCGATGAAGCCCGCCGTTCCGGTCACAAGAAAGCGCACAGTCTCTCCTTCTGTGTGCTTCGTCGGAAGCACGCGCCGGCTGCCGCCGCGCCGCGTCTGCCCCGAACCCAACCGCGGCGCGCCGATCCCATCAGGCTTTCACGATCTTGGGCGACGTCATCCCGGCACGCGCGCAGGCGTTGCGCGTGTCGATCACGAGCGACGCCTGTTCGACCAGCGTGCGATAGTCGATGTTATCGTGGTCGGTTGCGATCAGGACCGCGTCATAACCGCCGATCGCCTTGGGCTCCCAGGCGATGGAGGGCCGCCCGGCAAGCGCCGCATGCTTGCGGGTCAATGGAATCTTCTGCACGTAAGGGTCAAAAAAGTCGACGGCGGCCCCGCGCTCCTCCAGCAGCTCGATCAGTTTGAAGGCCGGGCTCTCGCGAATATCCTCGACGTTCTTCTTGTAGGCGATGCCGATCATCAGGATTTTCGCGCCGCGAAGGCCGCGGCCGGCCCGCTCGTCGAGGCTGCGCGCGAGCTTGTCGACGACGTAGTTCGGCATCGCGGCGTTGATCTCGCCGGCAAGTTCGATGAAGCGCGTCGAGATCTCGAATTCCCGCGCCTTCCACGTCAGATAGAAGGGATCGATCGGGATGCAGTGGCCGCCCAGTCCCGGGCCCGGGATAGAACGGCATGAATCCAAACGGCTTGGACTTGGCGGCCTCGATCACCTCCCAGACGTCGATGCCCATGGCGTCGTAGATGACCTTCAATTCGTTGACGAGCGCGATATTGACGGCGCGAAAAATGTTCTCGGTGAGCTTGACCGCTTCCGCGGTCTTCATGGATGACACCGGGATCGTGTGCGTCACGATCGCGCCGTAGAGCGCGTTGGCGAGCTTGATCGAGGTTGGATCGTCCGCGCCCACGATCTTGGGAATCGATTTGGTGGGGTAGCTGGCATTGCCGGGATCCTCGCGCTCGGGCGAGAACGCGAGAAAGAAATCGCGGCCCGCCTTCAGCCCGCCGCGCTCCAGGATCGGCTGCATCACCTCGGTCGTGGTCCCCGGCCACGTGGTGGATTCGAGCACGATCAGCTGGCCTTTGCGCAGATGCGGCGCGATCGCCTGTGTCGTGCTCTCGATATAGCTGAGGTCGGGCTCGCGATGCGCCGTCAGCGGCGTCGGGACGCAGATGATGACGGCGTCCACGTCCCGCACCTCTTCGAAGCGCGTGGTGGCGCGCAGGCGGCCGGCGGAAACGGCGGCGCTGATTTCTTCGCTTGGGATGTGCCTGAGGTAGCTCTTGCCGGCATTGATGCTCGCGGCTTTTTGCGGATCGATATCGAAACCGACCACCCGGAAGCCCGCCGTCCAGGCGGCGAGCGCGAGCGGCATGCCCACATAGCCGAGTCCGATAATACCTACGACGGCTTTCTTGCCGGAATACAGATCGTCCATTGCGAACTGAGGTTGCCAGGATGAGCCTGGAAAGGGATGAAGGGGAAGGTCCCTGCCGCCGTACACTAGGCCAACTCCGCTTTTGCCTGCAATCGTTATCGCCCCCGCTCGCGGCCGTCTCGGGGGGTCGAAAACAGCCGCGGCGCGATCCCGACTCGCAGTGATTTACCGGCGTTCCCGTGCCCCTTGGCCCCGGTCCAAAAGGCTGTTACCAAAATCGAATCGCCGTCAGCTCGGGACATCTAATCGTGCGCATTGCGGTGATCGGGACGGGGTATGTCGGACTTGTGTCTGGGGCATGCTTCGCCGATTTCGGCCATGTGGTCACGTGCGTCGACAAGGACGAGTCCAAGATCAAGGCGCTGCGAACCGGCTCGATCCCCATTTTCGAGCCTGGCCTCGACGATCTGGTTGCGAAGAATACGCGGCAGGGTCGTCTGTTTTTCGAGACCGATGCGGCGCCCGCGGTGCGGTCGGCGGATGCCGTCTTCATCGCTGTCGGCACGCCGTCGCGACGCGGCGACGGCCATGCGGATCTGTCCTACGTCTACGAGGCGGCGCGCGAGATCGCGCGCGAGCTCGACGGCTACACTGTCGTCATTACCAAGTCGACCGTGCCGATCGGCACCGGCGACGAGGTCGAGCGCATCATCCGTGAGACCCGTCCGGATGCCGATTTCTCCGTGGTGTCCAATCCGGAATTCCTGCGCGAAGGCGCCGCCATCGAGGACTTCAAGCATCCGGACCGGATCGTGGTCGGGACCACGGACGAGCGCGCCAGGAAGCTGATGGCGGAGATCTACCGTCCGCTGTTTCTCAACGAGGCGCCGATCCTGACAACGTCAAGGGTGTCCGCCGAGCTGACGAAGTACGCCGCCAATGCGTTTCTCGCCATGAAGATCACGTTCATGAACGAGATCGCCGACCTGTGCGAGCAGGTCGGCGCCGACGTGCAGGAGATCGCGCGCGGAATCGGTTCCGACCGGCGCATTGGTGCGAAGTTCCTGCATGCCGGACCGGGATATGGCGGCTCCTGCTTTCCGAAGGACACGCTGGCGCTGATCAAGACCGCCCAGGACCATGGCGCGCCGCTTCGCATCGTCGAGACGGTCACGGCCGTCAACGAGCAACGCAAGCGCGCGATGGCGCGCAAGGTGATCGCCGCGTGCGGCGGTTCCGTCCGCGGCAAGACCATTGCGCTGCTGGGGCTGACCTTCAAGCCGAACACGGACGACATGCGGGAGGCGCCTTCGCTCGCGGTCATCCGCGGCTTGCAGGACGCCGGCGCGAACGTGCGCGCCTATGATCCGGCGGGAATGGCTCTCGCCCGTACGATTCTGGACAACGTTGCATTCGCCGAAGACGCGTATCGCTGCGCGGAGGGGGCGCATGCGCTCGTTCTGGTGACGGAATGGGAGGCTTTCCGCGCGCTCGACCTTGGCCGCATTCGCGATCTTCTGGTGACGCCGATCCTGGTCGATCTTCGCAACGTCTATCGCGCTGATGAAGTTCGCCGGAAGGGGTTTTCATATACGGGCGTCGGACGAGCGGCGGCCTCCGAGCCGAACGCAGGCGATCAGGAGCTTGCCGGGTTCGAGGTCAGTTCCTGATCTTCCCTTGCAACCGCTAACCTGACGTATCGCGGAAGCGGCCGGTCCCGGTTTCGACCTGACCAGTCGGCTCAAGAGCCGGCGCGACATCTGCGGCAATGTCTCGATTTCAATGTCTCGATCGGAGTGACGACGGCATCGCCTCGCGGGTTGAGCGCAAGCAGCTTGCCCGCTCTCCGGATGGGCGACACTTTTGAAATGCAACCCAGGCTTTTGCGACCTGCAATGGAAACTTTCGGCCTTGATTCGGGTGCGGGTGATTGCTGCTTTGCAATAGGTTACGCCAAACCTATTGTACACGTCATGCGCGGGAATTCGGTGGCGGCGTATTGTGAATTGTGGATGACAATATATCCACGATTTACGCGCGGATCGCGCGCCCAGGCTCATTGAGCGAATTGACTGCAATGGTTGAAGATTTTCGCCCAGCTGGGAAAGCGCCCAGGGGTTTTTACGGCGGCTGAAAAGAATTTAATGTCGCGAACTGTCAGTTCTCGACCAGGGTTGCTTGACAGATGAGGCTCAGCCTTTTAGGTACGTGGGTGGGGCAACTAGGTACGCGGGTGGGGCAACTAGGTACGCGGGTGGGGCAACACTCGGTGCGGATCGATCGGGAGGATCGGTCTTTTAAACGTTCCAGTCTGCTCCTGCAGAATAACAAAAGCCTTCAGGGCGCGCGTGCCTAAGCGTTCAATCTCGCGCCTATAACTCTTGCAGTCACGTTCCACTTTCCGAGTCGAGGGGTCACTCTTCTTGTCAGCTTTCACGCTCGCTTTACGCTCGCGCCTATTTCTGGCGCCGCGCCGTGGCCGCTTGGCCGAACTCGGTAGGGCATGAGACATGCCCGGCCACGACGATCATCCCCCGATCGGCGCTGAAGGACCCCTTTGTAGGGGCACTCCTATAGGTAACAGCGACAACTCCCGACTCCCGGTTCGGTTCCGGGTGCGGACAAATATTTTCGCGCGCTCCGCCATTTCTCGGTCGGGCGCGGACCCGGCAATGCATTCAATGACATGCGCCGGCCCGGCCGCTCGCCGGAGTGGGCCGCGTCACTGCATATTCCAGGGACAAGGCCTTGCCTTGTCTGCATTGGCGCCGGGTCGCAGTTCCCGGCGCCCTCCCCGAAACCACCGCGTCGGTCGGGGCCCTCTCGTGAACAACAACCAGCCGTAACGCTCCTTCGCCTCCCCGGGAGAAGGACGCGCGAAAAAATTCAAAGTTAAAGGACAACGTCGATGACAATCTCGATCATTGGGCAAGCAGGCACCTTCGCCACGATTCAGGCCGCAGTCACCGCGGCCGCAAACGGCGCTACGATCAGCGTCACGGCGGGGACCTACACCGAAAACGTGACCATCACCGACAAGTGGGTCACCATCGACGGCGACAAGAGCGGTGGCGCGGTAAACCTCAACGGCCAGATCACCGTTGCCGGCACCCTCAACGGCGTGCTCGCCATCACCGATCTCAATATCAATGCCACCGGCAAGCCCTATGGCGTCTTCGTCTCGGCCGCTTCCACTAACTTTGCGGGCTCGGTGACTCTCGACGGCGTGGCGATCTCCCACGCCCAGCAGGACGGCTTCGCCTATATCCGTGCCCTCAACGGGTCGACTCCGACTCACCCCGACACGATCGGCGCGGTGTCGATCCTCAACAGCACGTTCAGCGACAACGCGACTGTGACCGGTGCGAACGGCCGCGGCGACATCCTGTTGTTCGGATACAACCAGGACCTGACGATCACCAACGTCGCCATCAGCTCGCCCGGCGCCTTCGCGCAGAAGGCGATCCAGATGCGCGGCATCCAGAATAATCCCGGCGACGTCGTCGACGTCGTCAACGTGGGCCCGTATGACCCCGCCGGCGACGTCGCGATCAACAACCTGACGATCACCGGCACCTACGCGCAGGACCTGATCGCGTTCTACAAAATCGCGAGCTTCAGCTCGTTCGCGGTGAGCGGTACCGATCTGCAGGCTTCGGCACCGTGGGGTCTCTTCAATTTCGACGAGGTGGGTGGAGTCATCGACCTGTCGAGCGGACTCGCCCCCACGACCGCGAATCTGTTCTCGGGCGGGCCGATTGCGGTCCAGCAGGGCCTGGCGACGGGGGACAGCTTCACCGGCACCGCCGGCATCGACAAGCTCGACGGCCGCAACGGCAACGACACGCTGAACGGCGGCGCCGGCAATGACGCGATTATCGGCGGCAGCGGCAGCGACACCGCGGTCTACGCCACCACCCTGACCGCAACGAGCATCACGGCCGTGGTCGACGGCGATCCGACCACCGACGGCAACCAGGCCGGCTGGCAGGTCAGCGCCGGAACCGACGGCACCGATCTCCTCACCGGCGTCGAGAAGGTCGCCGACGGCGCCGGCCACCACTTCCTGCTGGTCGGCAACGGCGGCTACGCCACCATCCAGGCCGCGGTCGACGCGGCTGTCGCGGGCGACACCATCCTCGTCGGGCCCGGCACCTTCGCCGGCGCGAACATCACGAAGGAGCTGACCATCATCGGGTCGGGCTCCGGCGTCGGCGGCACCACCATCACCACCGGTGTCAACCAGTACGGCTTCGATGTTACCGGCAACGTCGACGCGACCGCCGCCGGCGACGGCCAGGCGACCGTGACCATCCAGGGCTTCAAGTTCACCGGCAACCAGGTCGGTGTGCACGTCTCCTCAACCACGGTCCTTGACCGCCTGCTGGTCCAGAATTCGGACTTCGCCGGCAACACGATCCACGGCGTCGGCACCGGCAGCGGCGCGCCGACGGTCGACAGGATCGACATCCTCAACTCGACCTTCGAGCAGAACGGCAACGGCAGCCAGAACGGCGACGGCGACATCGTCCTGTTCGGCTTCACTGGCGCCTCGCTGATCCAGAACGTGACCATCGCCGGCGGCGCCAATGCGGTGCCGACCAACGCCAATGCCGACACCGCGATCCAGATCAACGGGCGGGATCCGTTGACCTATGACGTGACCCATCCGATCGGCAACGTGGTGTTCGACAACGTCCATGTCACCGGCAGCTATGCCAAGGTCCTGGTCTATATCCAGGGCTACATCGATCTCGACGGGCTGAGCTTCGCAGGCAACGGCAACAACTTCTCCGGCCACGCCGGCTGGGGCTGGGCGCTCGCCATCGATCCGACCGCCGACGAGACCTCCAGCGCGACGCCCGGAGTCCCGGGCGAGCCCGGATTCTTCGACGCCGCCGCGGCGAACGCGCTGGGGCCCGACACCGTCGACCTCTCGCACGTCACGGTGTCGAACGACATCCCGATCAACGTCACCGCGGGCCATCCGCTGTTTGCGCTCAACGGCCAGGCGCTCGGAACGGTGTTCAGCGGCACGCCCGCTGTCGACAACGTCACCGGCACCGACGGCGTCGACCTGTTCCTGACCCGGGGCGGCAACGACGTCATTCATGCCGGCGGCGGCAATGACGCGATCCTCTACACCATCGGCGACGGCGTCGACACCATCGACGGCGGCACCGGCACCGACACGCTGTTCGTGTCGGGAACGGCCGGCAACGACACCATCCACGCGGTCGTCAACGGCTCCGGCGTCATCAGCTCGATCGAGGGCATGTCCCCGACCGGCGTGGAGCTGTTCAAAGTCGATGCCGGCAGTGGCACCGACACGCTCGACTATAGCGGCACGACAAGCGCGGTGACGGTCAATCTCGCCGCCGGCACTGCGACCGGGTTCGCATCGGCGGCCGGGTTCGAGAACGTCACCGGCGGCACCGGCAACGATTCGCTCACCGGCAATGCCAGCGCCAACACGCTCACCGGCGGCGCCGGCGACGACACCCTCAACGGCGGCATGGGCGCCGACACGATGGTCGGCGGCATCGGCAACGACACCTACGTCGTCGACAACGTCGGCGACGTGGTGACGGAAGCGCTCAATGCGGGCACCGACACGGTGCAGTCGTCGATCAGCTACACGCTCGGCGCCAATGTCGAGAACCTGACGCTCACTGACGCCGCCAGCAATACCCAGACCTTCGACGATATGGCGCTCGGCCCCATCGCCGATGGCGAAAACGGCTGGAAAGTCGCGGGACCGGCTCGCGACCAGGCCGTGGTCAACGTCGCTGGCAGCAACAATGCCTTCCATATCTCCAGCGATATCGTCAGCGGCGATTTCGGCGGACCCTACTCGCCGGCGCTGAGCGCGGCGGCAGGCGAATCCACGGTCTCGGCCTATCAGGGCCAGTCGATCGGCTTCGACCTCAAGGCGGTCAGCCCGACCGTCGACGGCTCCCGCCTGGAAGTCGACTTCGCCAACGCCGCCGGCACCGATCGCAACAACTTCCTGGTGATCGAATCGACCGGCAGCGGGCTGCGCATCGCGGTCAACGAACCCACCACCGCCGGCGACTGGGCCGTCAACAACTTCAGCGCCTTTACCGGAAACCGCACGCTGGTCAGCGGCATCGACCAGTCGGTGTCGCATCACCTCGAGATGCGGCTGACCTATGTCGACGGACAAAACAACGATCGCATCGACATCTATCTCGATGGCGCCCTGATAGGGACGACCACGACGTTCGAGAACTACCGGGACTTCAGTACGGACCTCGCCCCCAATCCGGCCCATGCGACCAACATTGCCGCAAACCTGACCGATCGCGTGCTGTTCCGCACCGGCGACGCCGGCCAGCCGCACGACGGCCCCGGCGGGCTCAACCAGGGCTTCAACATCGATAACGTCACGACCGCGGTTTACAACAACTCCAGCGCGACCGGGAACGACGGCGCCAATGTCATTACCGGCAACAGCGGCGACAATGTTATCACCGGTCTCGGCGGCGCTGACACGCTGCATGGGGGCGGCGGCAATGACACTCTCATCGGCGGGCTGGGGAACGACACGATCACCGGCGATGCCGGAGACGACGTGGTGCAATACACCCTCGGTGATGGAGTCGACATCATCGACGGCGGAGCCGGCACCGACACGCTGGCGGTGTCCGGCACGGCCGGCAACGACACCATCCATGTCTCCCTCAACGGCTCCGGCGTCATCGGCTCGGTCGAGGGCATGTCCCCGACGAATGTCGAGCGCTACACCGTCGATGGCGGGAGCGGCAGCGACACGCTGACCTACACCGGCACCACCAGCGCGGTGACCGTCAACCTCGCCACCGGCAGCGCCACCGGCCTCACCTCAGTGACCGGCGTCGAGAACGTCACCGGCGGCAGCGGCAATGACTCCCTTACCGGCGATGCCAACGCCAACGTCCTTACCGGCGGCGCCGGCGCGGACACGCTCATAGGCGGCGACGGCAACGACACTTTCAGGCACGTCGCCGGTGACGGCGCCGACGTCATCGACGGGGGGGCCGGCAGCAACACGCTCGACTACACCGGCAGCGTCAGTGCGGTAACCGTCGATCTCAGCACCGGCGCAGCAACGGACATTGCGTCCCTCGCTCACATCCAGAACGTCATCGGCGGCAGCGCCGCGGACACCCTCACCGGCGATGCCGGCGCCAACAAGCTCACCGGCGGTGGCGGCAATGACGCCATCTTCGGCGGGGACGGGCTGGACACCGCCGTTTTCGCGAGCACCTTCGCGGTTACAGCCGTCGTTGCGAACAGCAGCGGTGGGTGGACGGTGACGACCGGCAATGGCGACGGCACCGACACTCTGTCAGGCATCGAGTACATCGAGCACAGCGGCGGCCGCTACGTGCTCATCGACCCCACCCTCACCCATAGCGGGTTTGCCAGCGTGGATGCGGCAATCGCGGCCGGTACGCGACCCGGCGATACCCTTGTGTTCGCTGCTGAGCCCACCGATCCAATCAACATCGTAACGAACGACACCGTTGACATCATCATTCCGTACAACGTGGATACCGATGTCCAGACCGGCGACGGCGACAATCACGTCCAGACCGCCGGCGGCGACGACACCGTCATCACCGGAACCGGCGACGACACGGTCAAGACCGGCGGCGGCGACGACGTCGTCGAGACCGGCGGCGGTGACGACACCATCATCGGCGGCTCGGGCAACGGCGACGACGTCTATGACGGCGGACTCGGCAGCGATACGGTCCTCTACCCGTCAGCCGCCCACAGCATCACCGTCGATCTCAATCTCGCCGACCGCCACCTTGAGCCCGCAAGCGGGGGAGGGACGATCGGCGCGCTCCTGATCGCTGCGGGCTATGCGGATAACACGCCGGTCGGCAAGGCGGAGGGTGTCGACATCGGCACCGATGCCCTGATCGGTATTGAGAACGTCGTCGGCGGCTCCGCCAACGACACCATCACCGGCAACAGCGGCGACAACATCATCACGGGCGGCCTCGGCGACGACATCCTCAACGGTGGCGGCGGCGACGACACCTTCAAGTACACCATCGGTGACGGCCTCGATATCGTCAACGGAGGCACCAACACCGCCATCGGAGACACCCTGGCGGTATCGGGGACCACTGGCGACGACACCATCCACGTCGTCCTCAACGGCTCGGATGTCATCACCACGATCGAGGGCATGACGCCGACCGGCGTGGAGAATTACACCCTCGACGGCCTCGCCAACGGCGCCGCTGGCGACACGCTCGACTACACCGGCACGACCACCTCGGTGACCGTTAATCTTGCCACCCCCAGCGCCACCGGCTTCGCTTCGATCGCCGGCATCGAGAACGTCATCGGCGGTAGTGGCGTCGACTCGCTCACCGGCGACAACGGGAACAACCGGCTCGATGGCGGCGGCGGCGTCGATACAATGGCTGGCGGCCTCGGCGACGACACCTACGTCGTGGACAGTCTCGGCGAGACGGTTACGGAACTGTCCAACGCGGGCGCTGACACGGTGCTGTCGTCGCTTGCTAACTACACGCTCGGCGTCAATGTCGAGAACCTGACCCTGACCGGCAGCGGCAACATCAATGGCACCGGCAACGGTGACGCCAACACACTCACCGGCAACAGCGGCAACAACACCCTCGACGGTGACGTTGGCGCCGACACGATGATCGGCGGCCTCGGCAACGACATCTACGTCGTCGACGATGCCGGCGACGTGGTGACGGAACTGCTCAACGGGGGCACCGACACGGTGCGCTCGACGGTCAACTATGCGCTGACCGCCAATGTCGAGAACCTGATCCTCGTGGCTGCCGCCGGCAGCATCGCCGGCACCGGCAACGCCCTCGCCAACACCATCACCGGCAACGAGGGTGACAACGTCCTCACCGGCGCGGCCGGCGACGATACGCTCGTCGGCGGCACCGGCAATGACACGCTCAACGGCCAGTCGGGGCACGACACGCTGACCGGCGGAGCCGGCGCCGATAAGTTCAAGTTCGACGCCTCCTCGCTCATTCCCGAACAGCCCGGCGCCACCGTCCTGGATCACATCCTCGACTACAACCAGGGTAACACCGGGACCTACAGCCTGGCGGAAGACGACACGCTCGATCTCTCGGCGTTGCTGGCAACGGCGTTCGGCAACGGCCAGCTCGTCGGCAATCTCGTGCGGGTGTCGGAGAATTCGACCGGCACCGCCGCATTCCTGCAGATCGATCAGGACGGCACGGCCAATGGCTCGATCTTTACCACCATTGCGCAGATCGACGGGATCCATGCCGGCGATAGCCTGAAGGTCATCCTCGATTCGTCGTTGCCACCAGCGACGGCGACGCTGACGGCGCCCGTGCCGCTGCGCGGTGTCAGCTTCGACGGCGATAGCAAGTCCGACATCCTGTGGCAGAGCAACAATGGCACAGTCGCGGCATGGCTGATGGACGGCACCACCGCCACCACCGTGACTGCCGCCGGCTCGTTCAATCCGGGGCCGACCTGGCACGTCAAGGGCAGCGGCGACTTCGACGGCGATGGCAAGGCCGACATCATCTGGCAGGGCGACAACGGCACCGCCGCGATGTGGCTGATGGACGGACCCAATACCACGTTCGTCGGCGCCGTCGGCCCGTTCAATCCGGGGCCGACCTGGCACATCGAGGGCACCGGCGACTTCAACGGCGACGGCAAGTCGGACATCATCTGGCAGGGCGACAACGGCACTGCCGCGATGTGGCTGATGGACGGAACCAACACCACGTTCGTCGGTGCCGTCGGCCCGTTCAACCCGGGGCCGGCCTGGCACATCAAGGGCACCGGCGACTTCAACGGCGACGGCAAGTCGGACATCATCTGGCAGGGCGACAACGGCACTGCCGCGATGTGGCTGATGGACGGCACCACCGCCACGTTTGTCGGTGCCGTCGGCTCCAATCCGGGACCGAACTGGGAGATCAAGGGCACCGGCGACTTCAACGGCGACGGCAAGTCCGACCTCGTATGGCAGGGCAAGGATGGAACCGCCGCGGTCTGGCTGATGGATGGGACCAACGTCGTGTCGGCCACTGCCGTCGGCTCCAATCCGGGACCGACCTGGGAGATCAAGGGCACCGGCGACTTCAACGGCGACGGCAAGTCCGACATCCTGTGGCAGGGCCAGAACGGCACGCCTGCGATCTGGCTGATGGACGGCACCGATGTCGTGTCGGTCCACGCCGCCGGCTCGTTCAACCCGGGCTCGGATTGGCACGTGATCATCTAGTGCTGCTTGCCCCATCCGAACTCGGGGCCTTACCCGAGTTCGGCATTTTCAACGGTGACGGCAAGTCCGACATCCTGTGGCAGGGCCAGGACGGCACGCCTGCGATCTGGCTGATGGACGGCACCAACGTCCTGTCGGTCCACGCCGCCGGCTCGTTCAACCCGGGGTCGGATTGGCACGTGATCATCTAGTGCGGTGGATTTGAAGTTCCGGCATGGCGGCCTTTGAACCCGTTTGCCGCCCGCCGCGACCAACTGATAAACAGGCGCGGCCGCGACCAGCGGATAAACAACGGAAACACGACCAAAGGCCGTGTCGGCTTCCTGTTGAAGCGACAGGGCTTTTGTCGAAGCGACAGGCGCTCCCATTGTGAATGTGAAGGGCGACGACTAAGGTATGCAGCAGCTAGCAGGCGGCAACCCAAGATTGGTCCTGAAAGCCCGTTCGGCTTGGCCGGGCGGGGACCGCAGGCCGGCGCAGACGCGCTGCCGGCGGGGATCCCCGTCAAGAGCAACGATCCCCATTGGGACGGCTGCCTCACCCCTCGGTTTTGACGTGAGGGTGAGGAGTTGAACCAGGCCCCTCGGATATATTGAATGTTTGGCTCAGGAAACTCGGTCCACCCCGACATCGCGGCGGCCCTGCGCGAGTGCAAGCGCGCGTTCGCCAGCGTGGCGCTGTTCTCGGGCGTGGTGAACCTGCTGATGCTCGCCGGCCCGCTCTACATGTTGCAGATCTACGACCGGGTGCTGAGCAGCCGGAGCGTGCCGACGCTGATTGCTCTTTCGATCTTTCTGGTCGGCGCCTATGCCTTCCAGGGGGCCCTCGACCTGATCCGCTCGCGCGTGGTGGTGCGGTCCGCTGCGGTGCTCGACCAGCGCCTCGCCCTGGCGGTGCACAGCGCGGTGATCCGCCTGTCCGTGGCCAGCCGGCACCCCGGCGAAGGGCCCCAGCCGGTCCGGGACCTCGATGCGATCCGGGGCTTTCTGACCGGTGCGGGCCCGATCGCCATTGTTGATCTGCCCTGGGTCCCGGTGTTCCTGACCATCTGTTTCCTCATCCACCCCTGGCTCGGGGTGGCGTCGACGATCGGCGCCGTCAGCCTGTTCACGATGACCCTCCTGACCGAGCGCGCCAGCCGCGCCCCGGCCAAGGCGCTTGCGCAGGACGCGGGCCGGCGCGCGATCATGGTGGAGGCGCAGCGGCGCAGCGGCGAGACCATCATGGCGATGGGAATGGGCGGTGCGCTGGCGCAGCGCTGGGCCGGGGTCAACAACCGCTATATCGCGGCCACCGCCAGCCTGAGCGACGTCGCCGGCGGCTTTGGCAGCGCCTCGAAGGTGCTGCGGCTTTTGCTGCAGTCGGTGATCCTGGGGCTGGGCGCCTATCTCGTGATCCGCCAGGAGCTGACCGCCGGCGCCATGATCGCCGCCTCGATCATGATGGGTCGCGCGCTCGCTCCGATCGAGACCGCCATCGCCAATTGGCGCGCCTTCATCGCGGCGCGGCAAAGCATCACCCGGCTGTCGGAGGCGCTCACGCGCGCCGCCCCCAAGCGCGAGGTCACCGCGTTGCCACGGCCGGCGCGCAGTCTCGATGTCGAGTATGTCACGGTGGTCGCGCCGGGCGGCACCAAGCCGGTGGTCGCGGACGTGCGCTTCGCCCTCAAGGCGGGCCAGGCGCTGGGCATCATCGGTCCGAGCGGCGCCGGCAAGACCTCGCTGGTGCGCATCCTGGTGGGCATCTGGCGGCCTGCCAAGGGCCACGTGCGGCTCGATGGCGCCGCGCTCGACCAATGGGATCCCGACCAGCTCGGCCAGCATGTCGGCTTCATCTCGCAGCAGGTCGAGCTGTTCGACGGCACCATCTCGGAAAACATCGCAAGAATGAGCGTCAAGCCGGATGCCGACGCCGTGCTGCGCGCGTCCCGCGCCGCCGGCGCGCACGATCTGATCCTGCGGCTGCCGAACGGCTATGACACCTCGATCGGCGAAGGCGGAGAGGCGCTCTCGGGCGGGCAGCGCCAGCGCATCGCGCTCGCGCGCGCGCTCTATGGCGACCCCTTCCTGGTCGTGCTCGACGAGCCGAACTCCAATCTCGACAACGAGGGCGAGGCGGCGCTGCGCCAGGCCATCGTCAACCTCAAGGCGCGCGGCGCCATCGTCGTGCTGATCGCGCACCGGCCAACGGTGCTGTCCATTTGCGACCACCTCCTGGTGCTTGCCAACGGGCAGCAGCAGGAGTACGGGCCGCGCGATGACGTGGTGCGCAAGATCAGCGCCCGCCCGGTTCCGCCGCCGGCCGTGACCGGCAATCTCGCCGGCAATCTCAAGGTGGTGAGCGATACCACAGCCGGAGGCCAGAAGTGACCGAGGACCCGCGCCGCACGATCCGCAAGCTCAATCTCGTCGGATTGGCGATTACCGTGCTGCTCGTCGGCGGTGTCGGCGGCTGGGCGGCGACCACCCAATTGGCCGGCGCGGTGATCGCGCCCGGCACCATCGTGGTCGAATCGAGCGTGAAGAAGGTGCAGCACCCGACCGGCGGCGTGGTCGGAGAGATCCTGGTCAAGGAGGGCGACGAGGTCGAAGCGGGCCAGATCGTGCTGCGGCTCGACGATACCGTGACCAAGGCCACGCTTGGCGTGGTGCGCTCCCAGCTCGACGAGCTGATGGCGCGCGAGGCGCGCCTGCTGGCCGAGCGCGACGACGCCGATGTCATCGTGTTTCCGGCGCAGTTGACGAGCGGCCACGAAGACCCATCCGCCACCACGGCGGTCATCGGTGAGCGGCGGCTGTTCGAGTCGCGCCGCAGCGCGCGTACCGGCCAGCGCTCGCAATTGCGCGAGCGGGTCGCGCAGACCAACGAGGAGATCCGCGGCCTGACGGCGCAGCAGGAGGCAAAAGAGAGCGAGCTCCAGCTGATCGCCAAGGAGCTCGCCGGCGTGGCCGAGCTTTACCAGAAGAATCTCGTCTCCATCTCCCGCTTCACCCAGCTCCAGCGCGACCAGACGCGGATACAGGGCGAGCGCGGCCAACTCATTGCCGACATCGCCCGCGCGCGCGGCAAGATCAGCGAGACCGAGCTGCAGATCATCCAGATCGACCAGGATTTCCGCACCGAGGTGCTCAAGGATATGCGCGAGACGCAAGGCAAGATAGCCGAGCTCAAGGAGCGGGTCACGGCGGCCGAGGACCAGCTCAAGCGCGTCGACCTGCGCTCGCCGCAAACCGGTTACGTCCATCAGCTCGCGGTGCACACCGTGGGCGGCGTGATCACCAACGGCGAGCTCATCATGCAGATCGTGCCGCGCGCCGACGAGCTGGTGGTGGAGGCCAAGGTCGCGCCCAACGACATCGATCAGATCGCCACCGGCTCGACCGCGATCGTGAAGGTCATGGCCGGCAACCAGCGCACCACGCCGGAAATCATCGGCGTGATCACCCGGGTGTCCGCCGACCTCGCGCGCGAGCAGCAGCCGCAGCAGCAAAATCCCGCGCAGCCGCCGCCGACCTATTACACCGTTCGCATCACGCTGCCAGCGGCGGAGGTGGCGCGCCTCAAGGATATCCGCCTCGTTCCCGGCATGCCGGTCGAGGCCTTCATCCAGACCCACGAGCGCAGCCCGCTGCAGTATCTGCTCAAGCCGCTGCGCGATCAGATCGCGCGCACCTTCCGCGAACGCTGATCGCTAGTGCGGTTCCCGGTCGCATTGACTCAGCGCTTACCCATTCTCTGGCGTCACCCGCGGGCTTGACCCGCGGGTCCATCTTCTTCGCAAGACGCTTTTTGCGAAGAAGAAGATGGATTGCCGGGTCAAGCCCGGCAATGACGGAGGAGAGGCTGTGGCATGCATCCTGCGTTCGGGGAGCCGTGCGCGCTGCGCGTTTGGCGACCATATATTTTTGGTCTCGTGGATGGCGCAAATCCGGAATGGACATCCGTCGCCTCGGACGTCATTCCATGACCCCAAATGGGCCATCGATCGGGATCGGTCGGATGGCACCCACCCGCCAAAACAAGGCGCGCCCAGGGAGGATCGGAAGCCGCATGTTCGCCATCCCGCGCATCACGGACATCGTCGTCCTTTCTCTCGTCGGGCTTATCGCCGCCGCCGGCTTGGCCGGCACCCCGGTGCTCGCGCAAGAGACCTTTCCTTCGCGATCGATGAAGATCGTTACGCCTTTGGCGGCGGGATCCGCATCGGATATTGCGCTGCGATTTCTGGCGGATCGACTGTCGCTTCGATTGCGAGTGCCGGTCATCGTCGAGAACCAACCCGCGGCGGGCGGGGTAACGGCCGCCCGCTCCGTCATCAATGCTCCGCATGACGGCTATACGATCGCGTGGTTCGGCAACAACACCGCGATCAGCGTCAGTCTGTTTGTTCAGCCGTTTGACCCCCGCAAGGAAACCAAGCCGATCGTCGGGGTCAGCGAGTTTTCTTATCTGTTCGTGACCAATGCGGAGTCGCCTTACAAATCGCTGCAGGACCTTATCTCGGCGGCGCGATCCAAGCCTGGGACGATCAATGTCGGCACATCAAGCGCGGGCACCAGCAATCATCTCACCGCGCTGTTGTTCAAGTCCGTGCTCAATCTCGACATCGCCGTCGTGCCCTATCGCGGGCCTTCGGAGCTTTCGATCGCGTTGATCCGCAAGGACGTCGATCTGGTCGTCAATGCCTACGGCGGGCTGCGGCAAGGCATCAGCGACAAGCAAATCCGCGCTCTCGCCACCACAAGCTCCGGGCGTCTCGATGAGCTTCCGGATGTTCCGACCATGGCCGAGGCCGGCGTGCCGGACTTCGAGATTTCATCGTGGAACGCGCTTTATGCGCCCGCGGGCGTACCGCAGGCCGCCTTGGATGTGATTCGTCAAGCGACCACCGAGATTCTGTCGCAAGCCGACGTGAAAGCGAAATATCGTGAGATCGGGTTTGTCGCACAGGTATTGCCGCCCGATCTGCAAGATAAACGCATGCGCTCCGAGATAGAACGATGGGCCAAGGTCATTGCGGACTCGGGTATCGAGCGGCGCTAGCCGTTCCGTGGCGCTGCGAGGGGATGGTCCAGTGAACCCGATCGACAGACACGGGCTCCCGCCGGGTTCCAATGGACAAGGGATGACTTGAACCCTTGGACGGCGGCGCCGTCTACAGTCAGCGACGTCAAGGAGGTTGAAGTGGCGAAGGAATTCCATTGGCCGCACGGCAAGCGCATCTGCGTGTCGGTGAGCGTCATGCTGGAGACATGGTCCGAGGGCAAAGCGCCGCCGTACGGCGTGCAGGCGACCGCGCCTAAACCCGGCGTGGTCGACCTGGCCGGCATCGCATGGGGCAGCTACGGGGGCAAGATCGGCGTCTATCGCCTGATCAACCTGCTCAAGGAGCACGGCATTCGTGGCACGTTCGGCATCAACGGCCGCTGTTGCGAGATCTATCCGGACGCGGTCGCCCAGATCGTAAAGTCGGGTCATGACGTGGCCGGCCACGCCTATTTGCAGGACAAGCCGATGAACGGCATGACCCCCGAAGAGGAGGAGGCGACCATAACGAAATGCCTCGACCTCCTGGAGAAGACGTCCGGCCAGCGACCGCAGGGCTGGGTCAGCCCAAGCATGGCGTTCTCACCGCACACGCACGATCTGCTGTCGGCCGCGGGGCTGAAATGGCATGGCGACGCCCGCGACAACGACGTGCCCCGGATCGTCAACCTCAAGCACGGTCGGATGGCGCACATACCCTGGAGTGACTTCACCGATAATCGGGTGCTGCGATCAAGCTCGATGGATTTGTGGGACGTCTATCGGGAAGCTTTTGATTACCTCTACCTGCGTGAGCCCGGCAGCTACCTGCCGATCTCCCTGCATTGCCACAACGGCGGCCGGCCAATGATCACGGCGATCTATCAGAAGATCTTCACCTATTTCGCGCAATTCCCCGATGTCTGGTACGCCTCGCACGGTGAGATCGCACGCTGGGTGATTGATAACGAGCTCGCGGCCGATCCACGAAGGCTCCTGAAAGCATAGGCATGTCGGGATG
>CAWIGD010000058.1:0-40655 GCA_963835165.1 uncultured Alphaproteobacteria bacterium | reverse complement strand
GCAAGGCGCTGGCGTGCCAGGCGTGCCATGGTCTCGATGGACTGTCGAAGCTGCCGGACGCGCCGCATCTCGCGGGCCAGCCGGAGCGCTATCTGGTGAAATCGCTCGACGAGTATCGCAAGGGCGTGCGCAAGAACGAGCTGATGACGCTCGTGGTCAAGGATCTCAGCGACCAGGACATCGCCGATCTCGCGTCCTACTACAGCGCGATCGAGGTCTCCGCGCAGCCGCCGAAATGAGTCCGGGTGCCGTCAGCTGCTCCTAAGTGGAGTTTCTCGATGTGTCACACGCACGCGCGATCACGCACCCGGCCGTTGCCTGCTGCGATTTGACTGCAGCCGGCAACTGGAACAAGCGGGCGAGGACTGATACCCTCGGCCTCGCTTGATCTTTCAGAGAACAGGGAGGAAGTCATGCGATCACGTCCATGGATCGGCGTTCTGGTGGTGAGTGCGGGTCTCGCGGCGCAAACCGCCGCGGCCGGCCCGCAGGAAGACGTCGCGGCGGCCGGGCAGAAGTGGGGGACCGTCTTCGCCGAGAACAATCCCGACACCATGGTGCCATTCTATGCCAAGGACGGCGTGCTGTGGGGCACGCTGTCGCCGACGGTGCGATCGGATCCCTCCGCGGTGAAGGCCTATTTCGTGGGCGCCTTCCAGGCGTTGCCCAAGGCCACCGTCAAGTTCGGGGACCAGTTGATCCGCGTGTACGGCGACACCGCGGTCAACACGGGCTACTACACATTCTCCTACACCAAGGACGGCGAGACCAAATCGATCCCGGCCCGTTACAGCTTCACCTATGTGAAGGACGGCAATGACTGGAAGATCGTGGACCATCATTCGTCCGCGATGCCCGCGCCACCGAAGTGAGCGGACGGGCTTGACGTCGTCTGGTCGCAACGCTGCGCCGCATTTGTCTCGGCTGCCGCCGATCTGCGGCCAGCGTTACGCGCACCGCCGCTGCGAAGGTGAGGAATCGGCGGTGCACCGCTTCGCGTTGCACCGCACCCGGGACACATGACGCTTAGCGCTCCGCCGGGCCGCTAAGCGTCCGGTGTGCGCACGACGTAGAGTTGATCGAAGGTGTCAGGCCAAAAAATCCGCTGGTTCTGATCGCAAATGTGGACGCCGGTCCAGCCATGGCCCATGAGATCGGCGGCCTTGAACACGGCTCCCGCGGCGGTGATCCGAACGAATTCCGAATGATCGCCGTCCGGGTGCTCCCCGTGGACGGTAAATATCATTGACCCACCTTTCCTGGTGCGCCGACTATGCGCCTTCAAAGTTGATTCCGCCACGACATAAGCGTTCAAACCGCCCGCATCGTGCGCCGCCGGTGTGTCCGCGTCGCAGGTGCGTGGCGAAGCCTCGCGGGAGGCTTGACCCGCGGTCGCCCGGCTTGGATCACTGTGCAGGCTGCGGGACTCGGGTCGCTTGCCTCGCACGTCGTTTCGTCCCGGCGAGGGACGCAGGGCGCGTGCGCGGCCGCGGGTGCCGATGGAATAAAGGGATGAAACGGCATGGCCGAAGCAACGCCGATCGAAGGCGAATACGACTACATCATCGTCGGTGCCGGCTCGGCCGGCTGCGTCCTGGCGAACCGTCTCTCAGCCGATGCAGGAATGCGCGTGCTGCTGCTCGAAGCCGGCGGCATGGACAACTGGATCTGGTTCCACATCCCGGTCGGCTATCTCTTCTCCATCGGCAATCCGCGCTCGGACTGGATGTTCAAGACCGAACCGGAGGAAGGGCTCAACGGCCGCAGTCTCAACTATCCCCGCGGCAAGGTGATCGGAGGCTCCTCCGCCATCAACGCCATGATCTATATGCGCGGGCAGGCGGCGGACTACGATCACTGGCGCCAGCTCGGGCTCGCCGGCTGGGGCTGGAACGACGTGCTGCCGTTCTTCCGGCGGCACGAGGATCATTTCCTCGGGGCCAGCGATGCGCATGCGGTCGGCGGCGAATGGCGCATCGAGGCGCCGCGCGTGCGCTGGGACATCCTCGACGCGTTCCGCGACGCCGCCAGCGAGGCCGGCATCAAGCCGATCCCCGATTTCAACACCGGCGACAACGAGGGCTCGTGCGTCTTCCACGTCAACCAGAAGCGCGGGCGGCGCTGGTCGGCGGCGCGCGGCTTTCTCAAGCCGGTGCTCGGCCGGCCGAACCTGCGGCTCGAGACCCAATGCCTGGTGGAAGGGATCCTGTTCGACGGCAAGCGCGCCGCCGGCGTGCGTTGGCGGCAGCATGGCGCCGTGAAATCGGCACGCTGTCGCGGCGAGGTGATCCTCGCGGCGGGGTCGATCGGCTCGATCCAGATTCTCAAGCTGTCCGGCGTCGGACCCGCCGGCGAGCTCGCGCAGTCAGGGCTTGCACTCGTGCTCGACCGGCCCGGCGTCGGCGAGAACCTGCAGGATCACCTCCAGCTTCGGCTCATCTACAAGATCGCGGGCGTAAAGACGCTCAACGCCACCTATCGCTCCCGCTTCGGGCGCGCGCACATGGCGTTCGACTACGCGCTCTTCCGCCGCGGCCCGCTCACCATGGCGCCCTCGCAGCTTGGTCTGTTCACCCGCTCGGACCCGGGACGCGAGCGTGCCAATATCCAGTTTCATGTGCAGCCGCTGTCGCTCGACAAGTTCGGCGATCCGCTGCACGACTTTCCCGCCTTCACCGCGAGCGTGTGCAACCTGCAGCCCACGAGCCGCGGCTTCGTGCGGCTGCGCTCCCCTGATCCGGCCGACAAGCCTGTCATCAAGCCGAATTATCTCTCGACCGACGAGGACCGGCGCGTTGCCGTCGATTCGATCCGCGTCGCCCGCAGGATCGTGGCGGAGCCCGCGCTCGCGAAGTACCATCCGGTCGAATATCTTCCGGGCCGCGCGGTCGGCGATGACGACGCGTCCCTGCTCAAGGCTGCGGGCGACATCGGCACCACGATCTTTCATCCCGTCGGCACCGCCAAGATGGGACGCGCCAGCGATCCCATGGCGGTGGTGGACGAACGCCTGCGCGTGATCGGGCTCGAGCGGCTGCGCGTGGTCGACGCCTCGATCATGCCGACGATCACGTCGGGCAACACCAATGCACCCACCATGATGATCGCGGAGAAGGGCGCCGCGATGATCCGCGAGGACCGGCGTGCGTAACGGGGCGCGCTCCTTGCCGGTCACTGCGTCGGCACGGGGCCGTGGGATCGTTGAAAGGGCGCCGGTGCGTGCGCGATCAGTGGGTCTTCGGAAGGTCGTCGATCTGCTCGACCGGCAGCTCCATGACCTGCTCCATGAGCTGGAGCGGATTGATCGATACCGCCGTGGTGGCCGGCCCAGCCCGCATGTCCCGGCCGGCGACGAGCGGCATCGCCGCAATCAGGCTCAAGCTGGCCACGGTCAGAGCCGCGGCGGAGATACGAAGGGCGTTGCGCATGGAAACCTCCTCAGGCGGCGCGGCGGGTGCCGGCGCATGAGGACGTGCATAGCCGCAGACGGCGTGGCAGGCTTGACGCGGAGCTGGCGGTGATCGGGAATCTGCTGGAGAATCTCTGGAGATTCTCTGAATAAGGTATAATGACGCTGCCGGGTCGGCCGCCCCGCCCGGCGGTCCCGGAGCGAGCGTTCGGGACGACCATGTCCGCAACAAGGGCGGTGATGCGCGCAGCTTCGGGCGGCGGCGCGCAGAACGCGAAGTCCGCAGGTCGCTCCGGCTGAAGACACGGTCTATTTGACGGAAACGATTGCGCGAAGCCGGTCTCGCCGGGCCGGGCCTCAATGACATCAAGCATAGGGACGACGTGATGAAGCTCGTTGAACGGGTCCGGGCGCTCCTGCTGACGCCGCGGCTGGAATGGAAGGTGATCGAGCAAGAGCCGAAGACGGCCTCCGATCTGTTCATCGATTATGTCGCCATCCTCGCCGCCATCCCCGAGGTCGCTCGCTTCGTCGGCCAATCCGTCATCGGGGACTACGCGCCGGCGGTGCCTAGCCTGGTGCGCATGGTCGTCGTCTATCTGCTGACCTTCGTCATGGTCTACATCATCGCATGCGTGATCGATCTGCTCGCTCCGAGATTCGGCGGCCAGAAGAACTTTTCCAACGCCCTCAAGTTGTCGGTCTATTCCCACACGCCGCTGTGGCTGGCCGGCATTTTTCTGCTGATCCCGGGCCTGAACTTCCTGCTCATTCTGGGGCTCTACGGTCTCTACCTGTTGTGGACCGGGTTGCCGCTCCTGATGCGGGTGCCGGACGAGAAGGCGCTGCCCTACGCGGCGATCGTCACCGCCTGCGCGCTCGTTCCCGCGGTCGTGCTGGCGGTCGTGTAGGTCGTCGGGTTTACGGCAGCGCCTTCAGATGCCGCATCGGCCGGCCGGGCGTGAGCGTGGCGGCGGCCGCGACGACCGCATTGGCGTCGATGCCGTAGTGCCGATAGAGGTCCGGGATCGACCCGGTTTGTCCGAAATGCTCGACCCCGAGCGGCCGCACGCGATGGCCGTGCACGGCGCCGAGCCAGGCGAGCGTGGCGGGATGACCATCGAGCACGGATACGATCCCGCAATGGGACGGCACCTCGGCCAGCAGTTTTTCGATATGCGAGCGCGCGTGAACGAGGCCGCGCTCGCGCGCGCGTTGCGCCGCGGTCCAGCCGGCGTTGAGTCGGTCGGCCGAGGTTACGGCGAGAAGCCCGACGTCGCGCCGGTCTTCCGCCATCAGCCCGACCGCCTGGATCGCCTCGGGCGCGACCGCGCCGGTATAGGCGACCACGACCTGGCAGTTCGGGCCGGGCTTGCGCAGCCAGTAGGCGCCGTCGACGATCGCCTGGCGCAGGTCCGGCGTCATCTCGCGCTTGATCTGCTCGATCGGGCGCGTCGAGAGCCGCAGGTAAACGGAGCCGCCGGTCTCGTCGCGCAGCCAATTGCGCTCGGAGGATTCGCTTTCCCCGGTGCGCTGGACGTAGTCGAACGCGAAGGCGAGGATCGCCGCGAGCTCGTCGACGAAGGCCGGCTCGAAGGCCGCCAGCCCGTCTTGCGCGATCCCGATGAGCGGCGTCGCGATCGACTGATGCGCCCCGCCTTCGGGCGCAAGCGAAAGGCCCGACGGCGTCGCCACCAGGATGAAGCGGGCCTCCTGGTAGCAGGCATAGTTGAGCGCATCGAGGCCGCGCTGAATGAACGGATCATAGAGCGTGCCGATCGGGATCAGGCGCTCGCCATTGATCGCGTGCGAGAGCCCGAGCGCCGACAGCAGGGTGAACAGGTTCATCTCGGCGATGCCGAGCTCGATGTGCTGGCCCTTCGGCGAGAAGTCCCAATTGAACGTGGACGGAATCCGCTCGCTCTTGAACGTGTCGGCCAGCTTCTGGCGCGCGAACAATCCGCGACGATTGACCCAAGGCCCGAGATTGGTGGAAACCGTGACGTCGGGCGATGTCGTGACGATCCGGTCGGCGAGTTCGGTCTGCTCGCGTCCGAGCTCGTTGAGCAAGGCGCCGAACCCCGCCTGCGTCGACATCACGGGCTGGATGGTGACCCGCAATTGCGCCGGGGCCGGCAGGCGCGCGGCGCGGTGACGGCGCTGGCCTTCGGCGAACGGCACGTGATCGAGGAACGCCTGCAGCGTGCCGGGAGCGATGCTCAGGCCTTCGAACTTGTCCCATTCGTGTCCCGGCCGGACATTCATCGCGAGCCGCAGGCTTTCGACCTGCGCCGGCGTCATCAGGCCGGCATGGTTGTCCTTGTGGCCGGCGAACGGCAGCCCGAAGCCTTTGATGGTGTAGCAGATGAAGCAGATCGGCCGGTCGTGATCGACCTTGCCGAAGGCCTCGATCAGCGACGGCAGATCGTGACCGGCGAGATTGGTCATCAGCCGCGCCAGCTCCTCGTCGGAACGCGCCTCGATCAGCCGCGTGACCGCGCCCTGATCGCCGATCTCATCGAGGAGCCGCCGGCGCCAGGCGGCGCCGCCCTGGAACACGAGCGCGGAGTAGAGCTGGTTCGGGCAATTGTCGATCCACTGGCGCAACCGTTCGCCGCCCGGTTCGAGGAACGCCTCGTTCAGCAGAGAGCCGTATTTGAGAATGACCACGTCCCAGCCGAAGGCCTGGAACAGCGCCTCGTAGCGCGCCCACAAGCCTTCGCGGATCACCGCGTCGAGGCTTTGGCGATTGTAGTCGATGACCCACCAGCAATTGCGCAGACCCTGCTTCCAGCCTTCGAGGATCGCCTCGAAGATGTTGCCCTCGTCGAGTTCGGCGTCGCCGACCAGCGCGATCATGCGGCCTTCGGGTCGCTCCAAGCCCCAGCCATGGGCGCGGACATAGTCCTGCACCAGCGAGGAGAACAGCGTCTGCGCGACCCCGAGCCCGACCGAGCCGGTGGAGAAATCCACGTCGTCGGTGTCCTTGGTGCGCGAGGGATAGCTTTGGGCGCCCTTGTAGCCGCGAAAGTCCTCGAGCTTTTGCCGGCTCTGGCGGCCGAACAGATATTGAATGGCGTGATAGATCGGGCTCGCATGCGGCTTGACTGCGACCCGATCCTGCGGACGCAGCGCGCGGAAATAGAGCGCGGTCATGATGGTGGCAAGCGAAGCCGACGAAGCCTGATGGCCGCCGACCTTGAGGCCGTCGCCGCTCTCGCGCAGGTGATTGGCGTGGTGGATGGTCCAGCTCGCGAGCCACAGGACCTTCTTTTCGAGCTCCGCGAGAATGCGAAGCTCGTCGGTGCTCGGGTTCGCCTGTTCGCTTTTGGTCATCGGTCGAGGTTCAACAGTTCGTCCGCAATGACCAAGTACTTATGCCGTGGCGGAGCCAAAAGCGAGCCGCGATCGAGCGCCGGCCTACGGCGCCAGCAATACCCGCCGGCAGGCATCCGGCAGATCGGCCATGCGCGGCCCGGGCCGTGGCTTCGACGGCGGCGACGGCTTGGGGTGCAGGATGGCCTCGGTGAACCAGTGGTCGAGTTCCTTGCCGCAGCCGTCATCCGCCGGCCGCGCCGGTTGCGGCGTGCATTCGGGATTGTCGGCCGGGCAGATCAGGCGAACGTGGAAGTGCCAGTCGTGTCCCCACCACGGCTGCACCTTGCCGAGCCAGCCGCGGTCGGTGCCGGCCTCGCGGCACAATGCCTTCTTGATCGCCGCATTGACGAAGATGCGGGCGACCTGCGGGTCTTTCGCCGCGGCCCTGATCACCTTGAGATGCGCCGGCGTCCAGACCTTCGGATCGACGTCGGTGCGGTCTTCGGCGACGACCATGGTCGCCAACATTTCTTCGCGCTCCTCGCGCGTCAACTCGCGGTCGGGCATGGGCGTGAGCCAGATGTCGGCGTCGAGACCGACCTGATGGCTGGCATGGCCGGTACGCATCGGGCCGCCGCGCGGTTGCGACATGTCGCCGACCAGGAGACCGCGCCAGCCGGTCTGCGGCGCCTTGTCGGACAGCCGTTCCAGGAATTGCACCAGGTTCGGATGGCCCCAGTTGCGATTGCGCGAAAGGCGCATCACCTGCCAGGTCGCACCGTTGATCGGCAGCGCCACGCCGCCGGCGAGACAGCCCTTGGCATAAAACCCGATGGTGCGCGCGTCCATCTTGGCCGGGGCGGTCCTGCGGCCGAACAGTTCCTTCGCCGGGGTGGCCGGATCTTCAGGATGGGCAAGCGGCGGGAGCGGCTCCGGATTGACGCTGCCTCGGTCCTGCGCCGCGGCGTCTTGCGGCGCCCACAACAGGGCGGCGCACAGCAATGGAGCGGCGCGGCGCGCGGCGTTGCGCCAAGCTGCGCCGAACGGCGCGTTGATCGTCGTCGTCATGCTCGCGGCATCCGAAATGAGAATTGGGCCGCCCCCGTCGGGGCGTCGGCCGGACCGAGTTGGCACCGAACCCCGCATGGAGTGCGGGTAAACCGCCGGATTTGTCCCGTCAAGCGGAATGCGGGGGCGAAGACCGGCGCGTCGGACGAGAGCGGAAAAGGTATAAAACTACTATTGCGGCTTATGCCTTGCGCCGCGCTGCAACGGCCCGGGCGCGGCGCCGGTAGGCATCGGCAAGACGCGAGGCGGGATCGCGAAACAGGTCGGCTTCGCCGCCGGCAAGCGCGAGCAACCGCTGCTCCGACACGGCATGCGGCTCGAGGCTGCCGTCGGCGCGAATATGCCCGGGCGTCAGTCCGCGCTCGGCGAGCGCCCGGCCGACCAGCAGGCAGCGGTGGCAATCAAGCGGGTCGCGTTCGGAGCAGAGAAGGCAGACACGATGGCGGCGCGTTTCATCGATCACGCGGTCGAGCCCGGCGCGAAACTCGGGCCGCTCGGCCATGGCTTCGTAGTCGGCGACGCCGTCGCAATAGAGTTGCGGATCGCGCGGGCGCCCGCCGAGTTCATCGCCGAGCGCGACATAGGCAACGTCTTCGGCTGCGAGCCGCGTGGCCAATGCCTTGCTCGAGAACCACGGGCACCAGCGCGAGAATGGCACCGAGCGCACGTCGGCGACCGCGGTAACGCCTGCATTCTTCAGCAACGCGATGAAGCGGTCGGCTGCCAGGTTGGAATGACCGATGGTCATGAGATCGCAGGCTTGGGCGGCGGTCATTGCATCGCTCCGCATGATCGCGCCGCCTTGGCGCGCGTCCACGGCAACAGAGCGTTAATTTGCAGGTGGTAATGCATCCGGTGGCCGATTGTGCTCGTATCGGTTCGATGGGCGCCCTTGGAGGACTTGCAATGGGTCGAGCAGCCGCCACGGCCGCGCTCGCGGTCGCGATATCGATGCTGGCGTCGCCGGGCGACGCTCGCGCGGATGTCCTGGTCAGGATCGACAAGTCGAGCCAACGCATGTCCGTGATCGTAAACGGGGAGCACCGCCATACGTGGGCGGTATCCACCGGGATATACGGCACGCCGAGCGGGACCTTCCGCCCGCAGTCGCTCGCGCGCCACCATCGCTCGACACTATACAACAACGCTCCGATGCCATACTCGATCTTCTACGACGGCAATTTCGCCATTCACGGGACGACGCATGTCTCGCGACTCGGCGGTCCGGCCTCGCGCGGCTGCGTCAGGCTGCATCCTGCGAATGCCGCGGTTCTGTTCGCGCTGGTGCGCGCGGAAGGCCTGGGCAATACGCGGATTTCGATCCAGTAGGCACGCACGCGACCCGGCACTCACAAGCGAAATGCGCCGCGGCGATCGATTGAACATTCCTATGCGACGGCGGCGCCTACGACGGTGAGCGAGGGAAGCAGCGGTCACTCAATCACGATTTCGCCCGTCATTCCGTGCTCGGCGTGGCTCTTGCCGTCGGAGCCGACGATGCCACAGCGCAGATCGGTCACGCGACCGGCTGCCACCGGCACGAACCACCATTCGGCGATCTGTCCCGGATACACCTCGACCTCGCGGATAGCGCCCTTGAACTCGGCAAGCGTCGTCGTCTTGCCATCGCGATCCTGCACGACCTGAATCTTGCGTGTGTAGATGAGCTGCGTGAAGCCGTGCGAGGTGAAGTAGTGCGGATCCTTGCTCGGGTTGCGCAAAACGAGCTTGTAGAGCTTGCCGGTCTCGAAGCGAAGCTTGTTCGGCGCAAAGGCATGTTGTCCCGGCTGGCCGAGATCGACCGCAACTTCGATCGGCTCCTGGCGCGAAAGGTCGCCCGCAGCATGGGCAACGGTCGATCCGAGCAGCAACGCGGCAGCAGCAGCGCGGCAAATTGAGGTAACGGCAGTCATGGGGTGCATCCTCCCGGGACAGGTCATTTCCGATACTGCAATTAAGAATTATTTGCAACTATGGAGGTGTCCTCCGCCAGCGCCGTCGTCCGAGTCAACAAAGGTGCTTAGACTGGCAGCCCCGAATCGATAACCGAGGGCAGGGACATGGGGTGCCACCAGCACTGTGCTTCGCAGGACGCCAGGGGTGTTGCCAGCCGACGTTCGTTCGTCGCCGGGCTCGCATCTACGGCCATCGTGCCCGCGGCCGCTCTTGCGCAATTGGCGGGTCCTGGTTCGGACGCGGATGTCCGGTTCATGCGCATGGCGATCGAGGAGGCGCGACTGGGCGACTTCCCGTTCGGTGCCGTGATCGTGCGGGACGGCGCGGTCATTGCGCGCGGGCGCAACCTCGGACGCACCAACGGCGACCCGACCGCGCACGGCGAAATGGTCGCGATCCGGCGGTGCCTGGCGGATCATGGTCCAGCCGCGTTGAGAGGCAGCACGCTCTACACATCAGGCGAATCCTGCGCGATGTGCATGGGCGCGATCCTTTGGTGTCACATGGGTCGGCTCGTTTTTGCCGCGTCGATTGCGCAACTCGCCACCAAGATCGACCAGATCATGCTGACCGATGCCGAGATTGCCGCGAAGGCCACGTTCGCTCCGATCGCAATCACCGGCGGAGTGCTGGCCGACGAGGCGATGGCTTTGTTCACAAAGTAAGGAATTTCGCGCTTCGAGGCAGCGCCTGCCGACATGGTCCGACGTTGGAGATGCCCATGATCGCTCTGCGTGCGGCAAAGGTGGTGATGGTCGCAGCGATCGCTCTGTTCGCCAGTCTGGTCGCGTTTGGGAATCTGACCGACTACAACACCAACTTCGTTTTCGTCGAGCACGTTCTGTCGATGGACACCATCTTCCCGTTTTCCACGATCAAGTACCGCGCGATCACGAATCCTACACTGCATCAGGCGGCCTATGCCGTCATCATCGCTACCGAGGCGGTGATTGCGGTGCTGTGCTGGATCGGCGCCGCCGCGCTCGTGCGTCAGCTGCGCGCCGATGCCGAGGCGTTCAATCGGGCGAAGACATTTTCCGTCCTCGGCCTCGTGCTCGGCTTTCTGCTGTGGCAGGTCGGCTTCATGTCGATCGGAGGCGAATGGTTCGGCATGTGGCAGTCGCAGCAATGGAACGGCGTGCCGAGCGCGTTCCGTTTTGTTGTGACGATTATCGCGGTGCTGATTTTCGTGGCAATGCCGGATCAGGAGCTCGATCAGCGAGGGGCGCGTGAATGAATGGAAGGGACTGAAAACGAGTCCGCCGCCGGCCATAGGTTGAATATTGCACAGTCACTGCCGATCTTGCCTGGAGGGGTTGGACATGGCCAACGAAAGCAATATCGAACCGGATGACATCAAGAGCATTCCTACTTTTCGTGCGGCTTACTCGGATCGCACCGCGTTGCTGATGGCGAAGCTCGCGTATCGCGCCTACGAAAAGTTTGACAAGGACGACGACGCTTTCGGTGCCTTTCAGCAAGATTTCACGCGACTTGGGCTCGTCGATTGCACCGGCCTGGTTGACTCCGATGTCGGGACGGCGGGTTACGTCGCGGCGGGCCCCGACCTCATTGTGGTGGCGTTCCGCGGCACCGAGAACTTGCTCGACTGGTGGACGAACATGAATGTCGCCTGGGTGGTGTTGCAGGGCGGGGTGAAGGTGCACACCGGCTTCTTCCAGGCGTATCATCCAATTCGCGATGCCTTGTTTGCCAAGATCGAGCAGTTACTCAAGGCCAAGCCTCGCCCGGTCTACGTGACGGGCCATTCCTTGGGCGGCGCGCTTGCGGTCATGGCAACGGCCGAATTGGCCAATCACAGCGAGGCCGAGGTGCGGGACAGTATCGCGGCTTGCTACACGTTCGGCTGCCCGAAAGCGGGTGACCGTTCCTTCGATCAATACGTCAGGGTGCCGCTCTATCGTGTTACAAACGGCGTCGATCTGGTGCCTGCGGTACCGCCGCCGTTCACGGGATACAAGCATGTTGGCGACACGCGCTATTTCGGCAAGATGGGAATTCCGCCGTTGCGCCGCGCACCAAACATCTTCCAGAAGCTATGGCGCACCGCGTGGGGATTGCGGCAATTCCTAAGGACACGCAAAATACTGAATATCGCAGACCATGCGATGACCGTGTACATCGGAAAGCTGGATGCGTGGGCAAGAGCCAACAGCATCGAGTCGCTGGAGAGACGCAAGGCAACCGCAGATCCTAAGGTCTGACTGCGGGTAACACCGCGTCACACGTCCACTTTCAGCGCCGCGATGAACGCCTCCTGCGGGATCTCCACCTTACCGAACTGGCGCATGCGCTTCTTGCCTTCCTTCTGCTTCTCCAGCAGCTTGCGCTTGCGCGTCACGTCGCCGCCGTAGCATTTCGCGGTCACGTCCTTGCGGAAGGCGCGCACGGTCTCGCGCGCGATGATCTTGCCGCCGATGGCGGCCTGGATCGGCACCTGGAACATGTGCGGCGGGATAAGCTCCTTGAGCTTTTCCACCATGGCACGGCCGCGGCTTTCCGCGCGCGTGCGATGGACCAGCATGGAGAGCGCGTCAACCGGATCGGCGTTGACCAGGATTTGCATCTTCACGAGGTCCGCGGGCCGGTAGTCGGTGAGGTGATAGTCGAACGAGGCGTAGCCCTTCGACACCGACTTCAGGCGATCGTAGAAATCGAAGACCACCTCGTTGAGCGGCAGGTCGTATTTCACCATCGCGCGATTGCCGACATAGGTGAGCTCGATCTGGACGCCGCGACGGTCCTGGCAAAGCTTGAGCACGCTGCCGAGATAGTCGTCGGGCGTGAGGATGGTGGCGCGGATCCAGGGTTCGTTGATCTCCTCGATCTTCATCACGTCCGGCATGTCGACCGGATTGTGGATCTCGATCTCCTGCCCGGTGCGCAGCTTGATCTTGTAGATGACCGAGGGCGCGGTCGCGATCAGGTCGAGATTGAACTCGCGCTCGAGGCGCTCCTGGATGATTTCGAGGTGCAGCAGGCCCAGAAAGCCGCAGCGGAAACCGAAGCCGAGCGCGGCCGAGGTCTCCATCTCATAGCTGAAGCTTGCGTCATTGAGCCGAAGCCTGCCCATGGCGGCGCGCAAGTCTTCGAACTGGGCGGCGTCGACCGGGAACAATCCGCAGAACACGACGGGAATGGCCGGACGAAAACCGGGCAGGGCTTCGCTGACCGGCTTCCTGTCGTCGGTGATGGTATCGCCGACGCGGGTGTCCGCCACGTCCTTGATCGAGGCGGTCAGAAAGCCGATCTCGCCGGGCCCGAGCTCGTCCATATTGAGGAGCTTGGGCGTAAACACGCCGACGCGGTCCACCTCGTAGGCCGCACCGGTCCCCATCATGCGAATGCGGTCGCCCTTCTTGAGCACGCCGTCGACGATCCGCACCAGCACGATGACGCCGAGATAGCTGTCATACCAGCTGTCGACCAGCAGCGCCTTGAGCGTCGCGTTGCGATCGCCGCGCGGCGGCGGCAGGCGCGTGACGATGGCCTCCAGCACCTCGGGAACGTTGAGCCCGGTCTTCGCCGAGATCAGGATGGCGTTCGAGGCGTCGAGCCCGATCACGTCCTCGATCTGCTGCCTTATCTTCTCGGGCTCGGCCGCCGGCAGATCGATCTTGTTGAGCACAGGCACCACTTCGTGATTGTTCTCGATCGCCTGATAAACGTTGGCGAGCGTCTGCGCTTCGACGCCTTGAGACGCATCGACCACCAGCAGCGAGCCTTCGCAGGCGGCGAGCGAGCGGTTGACCTCGTAGGCGAAATCGACGTGCCCGGGAGTGTCGATCAGGTTGAGCACATAGTCCTTGCCGTCGCGCGCGCGATAGGCGAGCCGCACGGTCTGCGCCTTGATGGTGATGCCGCGTTCGCGCTCGATATCCATCGAATCGAGCACCTGCTCCACCATCTCGCGCTCAGCCAGACCGCCGGTCGACTGGATCAGCCGGTCGGCCAGCGTCGACTTGCCGTGATCGATATGGGCGATGATGGCAAAGTTGCGGATATTTTCGATTGCCGCATTCATGGCGCGCGCATTAGCATTCATGTTCGCAAGCGGCAAGCACAGCCGCTTGGCTCCTGATCTGTCCTCGATGGCTTGGCAGCGTGTCGTTCACTCCGCCGCCATCTGCTGCTCGACGAGGAATGGCTCGAGCAAGACCGGCTGGCCGGCGCGGGCCACGATCACGTGGCCGGGGGGAACCGGCTTCCAGTGCGAACGATCGCCATCGAGCGGCTCCGAGACGACAACGACATTGCTGCCGGATTCCTGATAGTACAGCGAATTGGCATTGTCGTTGGCGGAATAACGAAAGGCGTAGAGATCGCGGCCGTTGGAGAGCGCCGACGTGAAGCGCAGCGGCTCCTTGTAGCCTTTGCCGCTGACCATGTCGGTGATGGTGCCGAGGACGCGCTTGGTCGCCCCGACCGGATCCTTGTCGCCACCGGCGCCGAGAATGGCGAGAAACACCGCCTCCGAATCGGTCGTCCCGATGCGTGAGCCGTAGACCTCGTCGGGAATCAGCGCCTCCACCTTCCGGCGCAGCCGCGACCAGTTGCCGATCATGCCGTTGTGCATGAACAGCCAGCGGCCGCAGGCAAAGGGATGGCAGTTCGGGCGCGTGATCGGGGTGCCGGTCGAGGCGCGCACGTGGGCAAAATAGAGATGCGAGCGGATGTGCCGGCAGAGATAGCGCAAATTCTCATCCGACCAGGCCGGCCGGACCTCGCGGTAAAGCCCGGGCTCGCTGTGCTGGCCGTACCAGCCCATGCCGAAGCCGTCGCCGTTGGTGGCGGCTGTCGATTCCAGCGCCCGCTGGCTCTGCACCACCAGGGAGTGGGCGGGCGCGGTCACGTATTGTTCCAGCGGGATGGTCTCGCCGCGATAGGCAATCCAGCGGCACATATTCAGCTCCGAAGCGGGCACCCAGCATGGCCGGCTGATGCGGCAAAGCGATGGCAGCCGGCTCCGCCTGATATGGACCTCCCTGCCGCGTCATGCCATAGCCTCGCCGCCCAAATGGGGGACAAACCGGGTAAGGTGCGTTGAAATGTCGGCCATGACGGACGCCGGCCGCCGCGGCCTCGCGGGGATGGAGCGGCTGCTCGATGCGCTTACCGACCCGGCGCGGCGGGAGCGCACGGTGGTCGCCGTCCTCGTCGCCTATGTGGGGCTCTGGACCCTCTACGCCGCCCTCGCCAAGGGCAGCCAGGACATTCACGCCGACATGTCCGAGCAGTTCGTGCTCGCGCGCGAGCTGGCGCTCGGTTACCCCAAGCATCCGCCGCTTGCGATGCTGGTCGTGCGGGCCTGGTTCACCGTGTTTCCCACCACGGACTGGGCCTATTACCTGCTCGCAATGGCGAATGTCGGGTTGGCGCTGTGGATCACATGGCGGCTGTCCGCGCGCTTTCTCGACGGCGAAAAGCGCGTCGTAGGACTCGCTTTTCTCACTTTGGTGCCGTTCTTCAATTTTCACGCCCTCAAGTTCAACGTGAACACGGTGCTGATGCCGGTGTGGGCGGCGACGACGCTCTGGTTCCTGCGGTCGTTCGAGACCCGGCGCCCGCTCGACGCCGCGCTCGCCGGCCTGGGGGCCGCGCTGGCCATGTACGGCAAATATTGGTCGATCTTCCTGCTGCTCGGGCTCGGCGTCGCGGCGCTCGCGGATCCCAGGCGCGCTGCGTATTTCCGCTCGCCCGCGCCCTGGATCACGATCGCGGTCGGGGCACTCGCGCTTGCGCCGCATGCCCTCTGGCTGATCCTCAACGATTTCGCCCCGTTCTCCTACGCAGTCGTCGTGCACGGCGCGTCCTCCGTCATGTCCACTGTGGGCAGCGTGCTGGGATATGTCGCAGGCAGCATCGCCTATGTCGCGGTCCCTTTGATCATCCTGACCGTCGCCGCCCGCCCGGGCGGCGCGGCGATCAAGGACATGGCGTGGCCGACGGCGCCCGAGCGCCGGCTAGCCGCCGCCGCGTTCTGGGCGGTGCTGCTGGCGCCGGCTTTGGTCGCGCCCTTCACCGGCGTGCGCCTGGTGTCGCTGTGGTCGATGTCGGCCTGGACGCTGCTGCCGGTCATGCTGTTGTCCTCGCCGCTCATCACGATCAGCCGCCGCGACGCCGTGGGCATCGTCACCCTGGCGGTCATGTTCCCGTTCCTGATGATCGCGCTCGCCCCGGCGATCGCGATCGCCATCCATCGCGCCGGTCCGGCTGCCCTCACTGCGCATTCCGCGATGCTGGCGGAGCCGGTTGAGCGGCTGTGGCGCGAGACCTCCGACCGGCCATTGCAGGTGTTCGGTGGCTTCGAGGAACTGGCTGACGGCGTGCCGTTCTATCTGCCGAGCCACCCGGTCGCGGCGCACGTGTTCGACGGCCCCGTCTCCCAGGCCATGGAAGCGCGCATCGGTCGCGACGGCATTGTGATGGTCTGCCCGGCGCGCAATCCGGAACGTCCCGCGACGGGCCGTTGCGTCGACCGCGCGATCGCACGGGCGCGATGCTCCCTGCCCGGCATGCAGGTGGAGGTGGAAGTATTCCGCCGCTACCTCGGCGTCGGGAGCACCCGAGAACGCTATCTCATCGTGACCATTCCGCCGATGCAGGCGGACAAGCTGCCTCCGCTGGGGGAACTCGTTGGCAACGCCGCGCGTCAGTTCAAAACGGAGCAACCGCAGCCTTGATCAGCACGATCAGGTTCTGCAGCGCCGACTGCCGCCGCGCCACCGATCGCTCGAATTCGATGTAGGAGCGATCGAAGCGCTCCAGCTCGCTGCGCTTTTGCGTCTCGTCGAGAAAGGAATGGATCAACGCGTTGCGCGCGATCGCCTTCAACGTCGGGTAGTCGAGCCCCTGGTCGTGGACGGCGCGGAAATACTCATTGGTCATATTGATGCGGGAAACGCCGGCATCGTCGGTCGAGAGCACCACCGGCACGCCGGCGGCAAGGTAGGTCGCCAGCGGATGGTTCTTTCCGTGGACCCCGAGGATGATGGCGTTGCTCGAGAGGTTGATCTCGACCACGACCGGCCGCGTCCGCATCTCGGCCAGAAGGCCATCCATGTCATGTTCGAATGCGAGCGCGACGCCGTGGCCGATGCGGCGCGCACGGGCGATCTCGACGGCCTGGCGGATATGAAAGGTCAGGTCGGGCGGCGGAACGTCGCCGAGCCAGAGCTCGCCCGCGTGCAGGGCGACCGGCACATCGCTCGCGAGGAAAGCGACGATTTCCATGTGGCGAGTGTAGTCGCTGCGCGCGATCAGGTTGTCCTCGGACTGAACCAGATTGAGTGCGACCACCTGCGGCTCGGCGCGGATCAGCGCCGCCGCGACAGCGGTCTGCAGGAACACGTCGTCGGGGGAGGTGTTGCGCAGGATCTGCGCGATGTAGCGGAACGTGACGCGGCAGCCCGGCCGCGTTGCTTGCTGGTCGCAGCCGAGTTCGCTTCTGATCTTGCCGATTGAAGCCACCAGATCGTCGCGTTTCGCCGTGACGCAGTCATCGAGACCGTTCGCCCGCAGCGCCAGGAGCCTGCCGGTATCGTCAGCCTGCTCGGCCATGGCCTTGATGAACCGGTCGCGATCGTTCCAGCAGGCGAACGACGCCATGAACTCCACGTACTGCACGTTCTCGCTGTCGTACTGCTTGAGCTGGTCGATCGTCATGTCGACGAACCGCGAGCCGGACGCGGCGCCGAATTTGTCAAACGCGGCGAAGAATTTGTCGTGATCGCTCGGCACCGCGACGGTCGGCACGAAGGAGCGCGTTGAGAAGGCGTTGACCAGCTGATCATAGAGCTTCTGATCGTGCATGGCGTCGGCCGCGGACACGTCTCCCGGGAGGTCGCAGCGCGGCTTCGACAGCAGGACGTGCTCAGGGTCCGCGCAGAGATTTTGCTGTGCCGCCCACGCGATGAAGCGCTCGGCATAGACGGCTCCGGACAAGTGGGTGTGGAGGTCTCCGCCCTTCGGCATGCGGCGCAGGAAAGCGCGCAACTCGGTGTGATTGTCGCGCGCGGCCTCGAAGCTGGCGCCGGCGACGACCGTGTCGAAATCGCGGGCCACCATGGCCAGGCGAACGACGACGATGACGGCCGCCAGAAGAATGACGGCGAGGAGAATGCGACGTGCCACCGCTGGCTCCCTGCTGCGCTTCACTGACGCGCAAGGCTAGGATGCGTACTGCGAAAGTGGAAGGAGGCGCGAGGCACGAAATCGAACTTGCGCACACACGACGTCAGCGCTGCCTGCGGAAGGGAAAAGCGTGCAAGAGGAGCGAAATCGCCATGCAATGCGATTTCGTCCCGGCAGAGTGTCAGGGTGAGAACCGGCCAACGTGCGGGCGCCGGGTCAACGCAGGCGCGAACGTTTGCGCACCCTCAGTAGCGGTAATGATCAGGCTTGTACGGGCCCTCGACCGGCAAACCGATATAGGTCGCCTGCTTGTCCGACATTTTCGAGAGCTTGGCGCCGATCTTGGCGAGGTGGAGCCGCGCGACCTTCTCGTCGAGGTGCTTCGGCAGCGTGTAGACCTTCTTCTCGTACTTCTTCGGATTGGTCCACAACTCGATCTGCGCCAACGTCTGATTGGTGAACGAGGACGACATCACGAAGCTTGGATGGCCCATGGCATTGCCGAGGTTCACCAGCCGGCCTTCCGAGAGCAGGATGATGCGCTTGCCGTCCGGGAATTCGATCTCGTCGACCTGCGGCTTCACATTGTGCCACTTGAGATTGCGCAGCGCGGCCACCTGAATCTCGCTGTCGAAGTGGCCGATATTGGCGACGATCGCCCGATCCTTCATCTTGCGCATGTGCTCGATGGTGATGACGTCGAGATTGCCGGTCGCGGTCACGAAAATGTCGGCGCGCGGTGCGGCGTCCTCCATGGTCGTGACCTCGTAGCCTTCCATCGCCGCCTGCAGCGCGCAGATCGGGTCGATCTCGGAGACGAGCACGCGGCAGCCGGCCTGCCGCAGCGAAGCGGCCGAGCCCTTGCCGACGTCGCCGAAGCCCGCAACCATGGCGACCTTCCCGGCCATCATCACGTCGGTGCCGCGGCGAATGCCGTCGACCAGCGACTCGCGGCAGCCATAGAGATTGTCGAACTTCGACTTGGTCACGCTGTCGTTGACGTTGATCGCAGGCCAGAGCAGCGTGCCCTTCTTCTGCATTTCGTAGAGCCGGTGCACGCCGGTCGTGGTTTCCTCGGTCACGCCGCGGATGGTCTCGGCATTCTTGGTGTACCAGCCGGGCTTGTCCTTGAGCCGCTGCTTGATGGCCGCGAACAGGACTTCCTCTTCCTCGTTGGTCGGCTTGCTGATCAAGGCGGTTTCGCCCTGCTCGGCGCGCTGGCCGAGGTGGATCAGGAGCGTGGCATCGCCGCCGTCGTCGAGGATCATGTTCGGCGTGCCGCCGTCACCCCATTCGAAGATGCGATGCTGATAGTCCCAGTAGTCCTTGAGCGTCTCGCCCTTGACGGCGAACACCGGCGTGCCGCTGGCGGCGACGGCGGCGGCGGCGTGATCCTGAGTCGAATAGATGTTGCACGAAGCCCAGCGCACGTCGGCGCCGAGCGCCTTGAGCGTGTCGATCAGCACCGCGGTCTGGATGGTCATGTGCAGCGAGCCGCAGATCCGCGCCCCGCGGAGCGGCTGCTCGGGCCCGTATTCCTCGCGCGTCGCCATCAATCCCGGCATCTCGGTCTCGGCGATGGCAAGTTCCTTGCGACCCCATTCGGCCAGGCCGATGTCCTTGATCACGTAGTCGGGATTCGCGGAGGCAGCATTCTTGCTCGGGGAAGCAGCTCTCTTGGCGGCGTTCGATGCAGCGTTCATGACGGTCCTTGATGGCTGGGAAGGCGGACGGGCCAGGCGGCACGCCGGGTCGACCGTGGCTATAGCAGGGCCCCGGGCACCCTGCAATAACGATATAAAGATTTCTTTATGTGCTTAGAAAGGGCCGCGTCGCGGCCGCTCGAACCGCCGGGGCGACCACGCGTTGATCATCAAATATCGCCTGTTGGGGAGTGCCCCGGTGCCGCAGACGTCCCAGCTCGAGCTCGATGTTGTTCCGTCCATCAGGTCGCTGGCGGAGCTGGCCAGAGCCGAGAACGCGTGCACGCGTTGTCCGCTCTATAAGGATGCAACCCAGGCCGTTCCGGGCGAAGGACGCCGGCGCGCTCAGCTCATGCTGGTGGGCGAGCAGCCCGGCGACAAGGAAGACCTCGCCGGCAAGCCGTTTGTCGGGCCCGCCGGCCAAGTCCTCGACCACGCCCTGGCGGAGGCGCAGATCCCGCGCACGGAGGTCTTTGTCACCAACGCAGTGAAGCATTTCAAGCATGAGATGCGCGGCAAGCGGCGCCTGCACAAACGTCCCAACGCCTACGAAATCGAGCGCTGCAAGATCTGGCTCGACCTGGAAAGGGCGATGGTGAAGCCGGCGGTCATCGTCGCGCTCGGCGCGACGGCGGCGCGCAGCCTGTTCGGCCGGCCGGTCACAGTCACCAAGCTGCGCGGGCGCATGTTGCAATTGCCCGACGGCGCCGCAGCCTTGGTCACCATCCACCCGTCGTTCCTGCTGCGCATCCAGGACGCCGCCGACAAGAAACGGGAATACGCGCGTTTCGTCGCCGATCTGCGGCTGGCTGCGAAAATTCTGGCAACGGAAACGGCAGCGGCGACAAGAGACGTGGCTTGATCGGAAGGGGCCACCCCGGCGCGCGTCCCACGCCTGAGCGCTACTCTTCTTCGGTGAACCGACCGCTCACCAACGCGGCGAGGGCGTCCACCACCTCCGCCGCCTGGCTTCCGCTCGCTTCGATCGTGATCGACGTGCCGGGACCGGCCGCCAGCATCATCAGGCCCATGATGGAGGTGCCGCCGACCACCTCGCTGCCGCGCTTCACCTTCACGTCGGCGTCGAACTTCTCCACTATCTGCACGAACTTGGCCGACGCGCGCGCGTGCAAGCCCTTCTTGTTGCAGATCTGGACCACGCGGGTAATGGGCGCCTCCTCGGAGAGGCGATCGCCGGAGGGGGAGCTGTTCACGCCGCTGGGTTCGCTCATTTGCCGGTGAGGACGCGACTGGCGATCGTGATGTATTTGCGGCCGGAATCCTGGGCAGCCGCCACCGCCTCGGTCAGCGGACATTCATCGCGCACTTTGGCGAGCTTGACCAGCATCGGAAGATTAATGCCGGCGAGCACCTCGACCTTGGGGCGGCCCATGACCGAGATCGCGAGGTTGGATGGCGTGCCGCCGAACATGTCGGTCAGGATCGCCACCCCTTCGCCGCTGTCCACGCGCTTGACCGCTTCGATGATGTCCTTGCGGCGTTGTTCCACGTCATCGTCGGGGCCGATCGTCACCGCCTCGATCTGGGTCTGCGGACCGACCACGTGTTCGAGCGCCGAGCGAAACTCGACGGCGAGGCGCCCGTGCGTGACGAGTACGAGACCGATCATGGAAGCCCCCGCCGGCGCGTCCCCGGTTGCACCGCACGAAAGGGGGCCATCATGACCATCCGAAGGCCGCGCGCAAGGGCCTTTCCAGGAGTTTGGGAGTGTTGCTGCATCGCAATAAGGAGGCGCCCTTGCAACGCTCCCGGGGCCGAAATCGGGGGTCGGAGCGTGCCCGCGCTGCCGTTACTTTTGTGCCGCCGGGCTTGGCTGCAAGGATCATGACGGAGGTTTAATGTCGCCGGCGGGAAAACGCAGGGCGGCGAGCACCGCAGACAGGGCTTCCGCGCCGCCCGCGACCGCGAGTCGCGGCAGGAGAATACCGCAAACCACCGTCTCGGCGCCTTCCGGCAGCCGCTCGGCATCGTCCGCCGCGAGGTCGACCACCAGGCCGACGACCGCAACCGGCTCATGATCGAGCCGCCGGATGCCGAGCCCGCGCACCTCGATCAATCCCGCCAGCGATGCCGCCGGCTTCACCAGCAGGCGCCCGTGGCGCGGCTCGAGGTGAACGCGATCGTCTCCAACCAGGCGCGCGAACGCCAGCATTCCCGTTTGCGCGGCGTCGATCAGCGCGAGCGCCAGCTTCGATTTGCCGGATCCGGCGCCGCCGCGGATCAGCACGGCGCGGGCGCCGGCCAGCACGGCCGAAGCGTGCACGGTCGGAGCGTCGGCGGTCATCACGTCGCCGGCAGGTGCACGATGAAGCGGGCCCCGAGGACGGTGGGCGGTTCGTCGGCGCCGGTCGCGGCGCGCTGGCGGTTCTCCACCCAGATGCGTCCGCCATGGGCCTCGATGATGTGCTTGGAGATCGAGAGACCGAGGCCTGAATTCTGCCCGAAGTCCTGGTCCGGCCGGTAGGTGTAGAAGCGCTCGAAAATCTTCTCGACCGCTTCGGCAGGCACGCCCGGCCCGTCGTCGTCGACGACGATTTCCACTTCGGTCTTCAATCGGCGGCAGGTCACCCGCACGGTCGCGCCCGCGGGCGAGAACGAGCGCGCATTGTCGATCAGGTTATCGATGACCTGCCCGAGCCGGGAATCGTGCCCGAGCACGGTGAAGGCGGCGGTCCGGCCGCCTTCGAAATTCAGCGCGACCTTCACGCCGTCGTCATGGCGCTCGTTGGCGACGCCGACGACCATGGTGAGAAGCTCCACCAGGTTGACGGGGTGTGCGTCGTTGCGCTGCATTTCAGCGTCGAGACGACTGGCATCCGAGATGTCGGAGATCAGCCGGTCGAGCCGCTTCACGTCATGCTGGATCACCGCCATCAGGCGGCCGCGGCTGCTGTCGGTCTTGGCCAGCGGCAGCGTCTCGACCGCCGAGCGCAGCGAGGTGAGGGGATTCTTGAGCTCGTGCGCGACGTCCGCGGCGAAGCTCTCGATCGCCTCGATGCGGCTGTAAAGCGCGTCGGTCATATCTCGCAGCGAGCCCGACAGGTGTCCGATCTCGTCGCGGCGATGGCTCAGATCCGGGATCTCCACGCGCGACCGGATGCGCCGGCGCACGAGCTGCGCGCTTTCGGCGAGCCGACGCACCGGCCCCGCGATGGTGCCCGCGAGCAGGAACGACAACACCACCATCACGCCTGAGGCGATCAGGAACACCTTGAAGATCGCGAGCCGCTCGGCTCCCACCATGTTGTCGATGTCGGCGCCTTGGGTCGACAGCATGAGCGCGCCGCGCACGGCGCGAAAGCGCTGCACCGGCACCGCGACCGAGACGATCACCTCGCCGCGCTCGTTGATGCGCACCATACTCGACTTGAAGCCTTGCAGCGCGTTGCCCACCTCGCCGTAGCTCTTGCCGTTCTGCGGTCCGAGCTCGCGATAGAGCGGCAGCGTGCCGCGGCTGAACCAGGTGCGGATAGCGACATAGGCGCGCTCGAGGTAGCCCGGCTTCTGCGTCGGCGGCGGCAGATCGAAGCGCAGCACGTCATACAGGTTGCGGCTGTCGAGGATGAGGACGCCGTCGCGGTCGTAGATGCGCGCGCGCGTATTGGTGGGCGAGACGAGCCGCCGCAGCACCGGCGCAACCCGCTCCGGATTGATCGGGAATTCGAGCCCCGACAGCGCCTCTTCCGAGGGCCCGTAGCTCTCGCCGGCCTGCAGGTCGAGCAGGCGCTCGGGATCGATGGTGATGGTGTCGGTCTCCACCGTCGCGGAGGCCGCGATGGCGCCGGCGATGATCTCGCCTTGCACCAGCAGGCTCTGGACGCGCGCGTCGATCAGGCCGGCGCGGAACTGGGAGAGATAGAGAATGCCGATGACGAGCGCGAGCAGCCCGGTGACGTTGAGAAAGATGATGCGCCGGCTGAGGCTCGAAAACGTGACCCGGACGAAGAGATACCAGCCCTGTTCCAACAGGGCCGCGAGCCGTCGCCGTGCTTTCTTGAGCGGCGGCTCGTTTTCGTCGGGCCGTTGCGGCTCGACCTCGGTCGTGAAGCTGTCCGGCGTTCGATTGAGCACGATCAAGTCTGCCGGTTGCACGCCCCCACTCAAGACGCCGCCGGCGTTCTTGGGCGATCCCAGGTCTTCTGCGTCAGGTCTTCTGCGACAGGGTCCCTAGGGGTCCGGATCTTCATCGATCCAGTCTCTGGAATCTGCCGCGACGCCAAGGCCCCTTCTGGCGCTACATCATTCCTTGAACCGATAACCGACGCCATACAGCGTTTCGATCATGTCGAAGTCGTCGTCGGTCCCCTTGAACTTCTTGCGCAAGCGCTTGATGTGGCTGTCGATGGTGCGGTCATCGACGTAGACCTGGTCGTCGTAGGCGGCATCCATCAGGGCGTTGCGGCTCTTGACCACGCCGGGCCGGCTCGCGAGCGCTTGCAGGATCAGGAACTCGGTGACGGTCAGCGTGACCGGCTCGTTCTTCCAGGTGCAGGTATGGCGCTCCGGATCCATGCGCAGCAGGCCGCGCTCCAGCACCTTGGCGGCGTCGGTCTCCTTCGGAGCGCTGCCGTCCTTGGGTGCCGCGCGGCGCAGGATCGCCTTGACGCGCTCGACCAGAAGCCGCTGCGAGAACGGTTTGCGGATGAAGTCGTCGGCGCCCATCTTGAGCCCGAACAATTCGTCGATCTCCTCGTCCTTGGAGGTAAGGAAGATCACCGGCATGTCCGACTTCTGGCGCAATCGCCGCAGAGTCTCCATGCCGTCCATGCGCGGCATCTTGATGTCGAGGATGGCGAGGTCGGGCGGCGATGTCTTGAAACCGTCGAGCGCCGAAGCGCCGTCGGTATAAGTCATGATCCGATAACCTTCGGCCTCGAGTGCGATCGAGACCGAGGTCAGGATGTTGCGGTCGTCGTCGACGAGAGCGATGGTCGGCATGAAGCCCCTGTCTGGCGTTCGCCCCCGGCTTTGAAGCCCGGAAAGCAAGGCCGAAATGTGGCAAATCCCTGACAAACACATGATTCGTCAAAGGGCTGATTAGCATAGCTCCCATCGGCCTTAAGCGCCAAGGCCAAGTTGAAGGCCAAGTTGACGCGTTCGCGAGCAGCCAATCCGCTGTTTCACGCCGGCGGCTGCGCTTGGTAGGTATACTCCTGCAGTGGAGGCGCCAATGAAACCGACCCCGGATTTCAACCCAGCAGTTGCCGGCAAAAAGCTCCTGCGCGAGGGCCGTTCGGGCGCATTGGCGACCCTCATGGCCGGTTCCGGCGACCCCTATTGCTCGCTGGTGAATATGGCGACCGCCGCCGACGGCGCGCCGCTCCTGCTGATCTCGCGGCTGGCCGTGCACACCAAGAACATCCTCGCCGATCCCCGCGTCTCCGTGATGATCGACGAGCGCAAGGAAGGCGATCCGCTGCAGGGTGCCCGGATCATGCTGATGGGCAGCGCGGCGGCGACCGACGATCCCGACATCCGCCGGCGCTATCTCGATCGCCAGCCCGAGGCCGGGATGTTCGCGGGCTTTGCGGATTTCGCCTTCTACCGGGTGACGCTCAAGGCCGCGCACCTCGTGGCCGGTTTCGGCCGCATCGTCGATCTCAAGCCGCAGGACGTCTTGACCGAGACCGCCGACGCGGCCGAGCTCGTCGCGGCCGAGCCCGAGATCCTCGCACACATGAATGACGACCATGCCGACGCGATACGGCTCTATGCCACCAAGCTGCTGGGCGCGCCCGACGGCGAATGGCGCTGCGTCGGTTGCGACCCCGAGGGGCTCGAGCTGCAGCTCGACCGCGCGGCGCTGCGGCTGCCATTCCCGCAGCGCGTGCGCGCGCCGGGCGTGCTGCGGGTGGTGCTCAAGCAGATGGCCGACGCGGCGCGCGCGGCGTGATCGCGCCGCGGCGATCACCGGTCGCGATCCCCACCCCGCAAACGGCCTACAGCTATCGCAGCGATCCTGCCGTCCCGGACTTTCCCGATGACCGGCCGATCATCATCTTCGACGGTTATTGCGCGCTCTGTTCCGGCTGGGCCCAATTCGTCCTGCGCCACGATCGCCACGGGCGCTACCGGCTGCTGCGCGCCCAGTCCCCGCTCGGCCGCGCGCTCTATGTCCATTACGGGCTCGATCCCCAGGACTACGAGACCAACATCCTGATCGCCGACGGCGTCGCGTGGTTCGAATCGGAGGGCAGTATCCGCATGGCCGAGGGCCTGGGCTGGCCGTGGTCGCTCGCCGCCGGCGTGCGCATCCTGCCGCGCCCGTTGCGCGACCGGCTCTATGCGTTCGTCGCGCGCAACCGGCTGCGTTTCTTCGGCAAGCGCGCGACCTGCTACGTTCCCAATGCGGGCGATGAAGATCGATTCCTGGGATGACGCCGCCGCGGCTCCGCGTGACGTCGATCACCGGCGTGGGCCGTGGCGCGGGCAAGGCCCACATCAACTGAATGCCCTGCGTTCACGCGCACGCTGGCACGCAGCGGTCGGATGCGGCACAATCGCCGGCAAAAGTATGTCCGCACCAATGCGACCAGGGAGGAAATACATGCGCCGCATCCTGCTCGGGATGATTCTCTGCTGCGCGGCAATGCCCGCGCTGACCGCCGAGGAAGACATCGTGCTGCGCGGCATGGGCTCGTTCCATGTCGGCGGCCGGGTGGCCGAGGTCAGCGGCAAGCCGGTGCGGATGATCGTGCGCCAGCCCGGCGGCCCGCAGACCAAGCTCGATCCGAACGGTCAGTACATGGTCGAGCAGATGTACGTGCAGTATTTCCTGCCCAAGCAACGCAAGGGCAAGCTGCCGCTGTTGATGTGGCACGGCGGCGGGCTGACCGGCGTCACCTACGAGAGCACCCCGGACGGCCGCGAAGGCTGGCTCAACATGTTCGTGCGCAAGGGCTGGGACGTCTATGTCTCGGACGCGGTCGAGCGCGGGCGCGCGGGCTTTGCGTCTCCCGACGTGTGGCCGTCGGAGCCGACATTCCTGACCTACGCCGACCCGTTCGAGCGCTTTCGCATCGGCGACGGCGAGGGCTCGTGGGATCCCGATCCGGCCAAGCGCAAGGTGCTGCCCGGCAGCCAGTTCCCGGTGGAGGCTTACGACAACTACATGAAGCAGTCGGTGCCGCGCTGGCTGTCGACCGACGACGCCATCATCGCCGCCTATGTCGCGCTGGTGGACAAGGTCTGCCCGTGCGTGCTGCTGCTGCACAGCCAAGGCGGCGCGTTCGGTTTCAAGGTCGCGGAGCTGCGCCCGGACAAGGTCAAGGCGATCGTCGCGGTCGAGTCGGCGACCGCCGGCAATCTCGACAAGGCCGCCGCGCTCAAGGGCACGCCGGTGCTGATGCTGTTCGGCGACTACGTCGACCAGCACCCGCGTTGGGCGACATTCAAGAAGATCGACCTCGCCTATGCCGACGCGGTGCGTGCCGGCGGCGGCACCGTCGACGTGATCAATCTCCCGGACCTCGGCATCAAGGGCAACTCGCACATGCTGATGCAGGACAAGAACAATGCCGAGATCGCCGACGTCATCCAGAAATGGCTGGCCGGGAAGGGGCTGATGGAGTGAGCGCGGTTCGCCGCGCACGCGGCAGCGACGTTCGACAACATGATCTTCAACCGCAGAAGGGGAGGGCGCCATGCGCCGTTTAGTGATCGTCTCGGCACTTGGCCTGGCGGCGGCGTCCGCGTTCGCCCAGACCAAGGAGCCGATCGGCTTGCGCGACATGGGTTCGTTCCATGTCGGCGGGCGCGTCATCGACATCACGGGTCAACCGATCAAGGAGGTCGTGTTCACGCCCGGCGGCGTGCCGGCCAAGGTGGACCCGAACGGCAAGTATCAGGTCGAACAGATGTACGTGCAGTACTTCCTGCCGCAGAATCCCAAGGGCCGGCTGCCGCTGCTGCTGTGGCACGGCGGCGGTCTCACCGGCGTGACCTACGAGACCAAGCCCGACGGCGGCGACGGCTGGCTCACCTATTTCATCCGCAAGGGCTGGGACACCTACATCTCCGACGCCGTGGAGCGCGGCCGTTCCGGCTGGACCAGCACCTTCAAGGGCGAGGCCGTGGCGCTGCCCCAGGGCGATCCATGGGAGCGCTTTCGCATCGGTCCGGCCGGTTCGTGGAACGACGACAAGAGCAAGCGCGCGACCTATCCGGGCACGCAGTTTCCGATCGAGGCCTACGATCAATTCATGAAACAGGGCGTGCCGCGCTGGCTCACCACCGACGATCAGATCGTGGCCGCCTATATCGCGCTGGTCGACAAGGTCTGCCCCTGCGTGGTCATGGTGCACAGCCAGTCCGGCTCGTTCGGCTACAAGGTGCTGGAGGCGCGGCCCGACAAGGTCAAGGCGCTGGTCGCGGTTGAGCCGACGCTCGGCGGCGACCGCAACAAGGTGGCCTCGATCAGGAACACGCCGATCCTCGTTGTCTACGGCGACAACGCCAAGGACCATCCGCGCTGGTCGAAGATCCGCCAGGGCGGTGTCGACTACGCGGCGGCGCTCAAGGCCGCCGGCGGCAGCATCGATATTGTCGATCTGCCGGACGCCGGTATCCGGGGAAATTCGCACATGGTCATGATGGACAGGAATAGTGACCAAGTCGCCGACCTCATTCAGAAGTGGCTGGTCGGCAAGGGACTGGCGGAATGAGATTGCGCTGCGGCGCAACATAGCGCCGCGCAGTTTTAGAACGCAGCGCACGCCCGCAACATCACCGCGACAGCCGTTCTCCCTGCGTACCGTCTTGGCAGCGCGATCGATGCCAATTATAGGTCGCGGGATCGGGGAACGGGCGCTATCATCCAGCAAGCCGTAGATTGGAGTGGGTCCGGTGCCGGCCGGATGCGTCGTGGAGGTCTTTCGTGCAGGAAACGGGTTTGAGGAATAGCGCCTACGGCGCCGATAAATTCGGCTTCAAGGGCCTGAGCGCGGTGCATTGGAATCTGACCGCGCCCACGCTCTATGAATACGCCGTCGCGGCAGGTGAGGCCTCGCTCGTCGAGGGCGGCGCGATCTGCGCGGAGACCGGCGTGCATACCGGCCGCTCTCCCAAGGACAAGCACACGGTCGTGGATGCGCTGACCGAAAACACGGTCTGGTGGGATGGCAACCGCAAGATCACCCAAGCCAACTTCCAGTTGCTGTACGACGACTTCATCGCGCATGCGCGCGGCAAGGCGCTGTTCGCGCAGGATCTCTATGGCGGCGCCGACCCGAAATACCGGATAAAAACGCGGGTCTTCACCGAGCTCGCTTGGCATTCGCTGTTCATTCGCCAGCTGTTGATCCGTCCGGTCGCACCCGAGCTCGAGGATTTCATCCCCGAACTCACGATCGTCGATTTGCCGTCCTTCAAGGCCGATCCCAAGCGCCATGGCGTGCGCACCGACACCATCATCGCCATCGATTTCAGCAAGAAGATCATCCTGATCGGCAACTCGTCCTATGCCGGTGAGATGAAGAAGTCGGTCTTCACCACGCTGAACTTCTACCTGCCCGCGCAAGGCGTGATGCCGATGCACTGCTCGGCCAATGTCGGTCATGACGGTGACGTCGCGCTGTTCTTCGGCCTGTCCGGCACCGGCAAGACCACGCTCTCGGCCGATCCGAAACGCATCCTCATCGGTGACGACGAGCATGGCTGGGGTCCGGACGGCGTGTTCAACTTCGAGGGCGGCTGCTACGCCAAGTGCATCAAGCTTTCGGAGGAGGCCGAGCCCGACATCTACGCCGCGACGAACCGCTTCGGCGCGGTGCTGGAAAACGTGGTGTTCGATCCCGAAACGCGCGTTCCGAACTACGACGACGATTCCAAGACCGAGAACACCCGCTCAGCCTATCCACTCGATTTCATGCCGGGTGCGTCGCGCACCGGGCGCGCCGGCCACCCGAAGAACATCATCTTCCTGACCGCCGACGCGTTCGGCGTGATGCCGCCGATCGCCAAGCTCACGCCGGCGCAGGCGATGTATCATTTCCTCTCCGGCTACACCGCCAAGGTCGCGGGCACCGAGAAGGGCCTGGTCGGGGTCGAGCCCGAATTCTCCACCTGCTTTGCCGCGCCGTTCCTGCCGCGGCCGCCGGCGGAATACGGCAACATGCTGCGCGACTACATTTCCCGGCACAACGTCGACTGCTGGCTGGTGAACTCGGGCTGGACCGGGGGCATCTACGGCGTCGGCCGGCGCATGCCGATCAAGGCGACGCGCGCGCTCGTTACCGGCGCGCTCGACGGCTCGCTCAAGGGCGTGAGCTTCCGCACCGACCCGTATTTCGGCTTCTCAGTCCCGACCTCGGTGCCGGGGGTCGAGCCGCACCTGCTCTATCCGATGAAGACCTGGAAGGACAAAGCGGAGTTCGACCAGACCGCGCGCAAGCTGGTGCGCATGTTCCAGGAGAACTTCGTCAAGTACGAAAAGCACGTCGATGCCGATGTGCGCTCGGCCGCCCCCGAGGTCCGCATCGCGGCGGAGTAGACGGCCGAGGCGCGCGTGCTCCGAAGGGCGACCTCACGGTCGCCCTTGGCATTTGCGCGCGGACGCTGCAGATCTCCCTAAGCAGGACTCAGTCTGTTGAATCGCTCCTTCTGCTCGTCGCCCAGGGAGCCGTAAAACTTCTCAAGCGCGGGCTGCACCGTGTGCAGCGCGCGTGACATCGCATCAAGCCGTTGCTCCATGGCCTCCAGACGAACAACCGGCGTCAATGCCCGATAACTGGGGCAGTCGGACTTCAAGAGATTGATCGCTTCGGACGTGGCATCCTTGAGCTCCCTGAGCGCGCCGCGTTGGCCCTCATCGGGCCGCACCGCACGTTCGATTCGATCGAGCGGCAAGCTGGCGATGCCCGAGGCGCGCTCCCCGCATGCTTGCGTCAGGTCACGCTGGGATTGTTTTTGATCCTGATCGTCTGCACCGAGCGCATTAAAGCGCGCCTTCTGCTCATCGTTGAGCGACTGGTAGAATTTTTCGATCGCAGGCCGGAGGATGCGTACCGCCTGCAGCATGGCGTCCAGCCGCAGGCCCATGGCCTGGATCCGCCCCGTCGGCGTGCTGGACAACTCGGTCGGACACGCCGCCTCCAGGACGTCGAGCGCCTTCGCCGTTGCGCCCTTCAGCTCGTCGAGCGCAGCCCGCTGCGTATGGTCGGGCTCGACCGTTTGCGCGATGCGCTCGATCGGCCAGTCCGTCAGACCCGCTGTCTGTCCGTTGCAGAGATCGGTGCCCACGGCGCGGGCGGCGCCGGACTTCGGCGATCTCCCGACCGACGCATAGGTGCCGCCATAGCCCTGGGCATAGCGGCCAAATGCGCCCTCGTAGAGGTCGTCGTACGCGTAAGGCCAGAACGTGTCGTACGCATGGGGATAGAAGGTGTAATCGACGAAGTCATCGTACGCATACGGCCAGAACATGGGTCCGAGCCAGCCGATGACGATCGGCCGCGACCGATGCCGCTGCCATCCTGGATCGAAGAACCGCCCTTGGAATGTCGATCGTGCCAGCGCAGGCGCATTGCGCCCTCCGCTGCCTGGTCTGTTGGCAAAGGCCTCGTTGCGCAAGATGCGACCCGCCGCCGCCCTGTTGGTGTTGGGCGGTTGCGACACCCGGCCAGGCTGACTTTCCGGCGCCACACGGGCGGACGCTGCCGGCGGCTGCGCGCCCTCGCGGGGTTGGTGTCCCGGATGATCGCGTAGCGTGGGTTGGCAAGGCCTGGTCCGCTTCGACCTTCGAGTTGTCGTCTCTCTTGTGCCGGAGTGACAACTGTTCGTTCCTTCTGCCCTCGGCCGCCGCGCGCCGCCACCGGAAGGACGCGCGAGCTGCTGTGGCGCAGCGCGGTGCGCCTGTGGCGCCGGACGCGGCGCGGATGTGACCTTGGGAGCAACCGCTTTCGGTGCTTGCGGCACGACGCGCGGCGCGGCGACGTGTGGCGCGGCCGCTCGTGGGGGAGGGGCTGGACGCTGAGCAGCCGCCGGATGTGGCGCAGGTGCCGCCCGCGGCCCAGGTGCGGGATGTGCCCCGGCGGCGCACCCGGCGGCGCACCCGGCGGCTTCGCTGTCGCTGAAGTTGTCGCCAGCCCCGCGGCGAGGATAAGAATCGCTGCGCTTCGCAAGCTTGATTGCAACATGATACCGGCTCCTGCGGCGTCTCTCCGGACTCAACGCCCGAGCGCGCTGCGGGTTGCGCATGCAATCGATCGCGAGCGACCAATTTCGATGACCATCCGTTCAGAATCGCGCGTATGAGGGCCAGGTTGAGATGCGGCTTCCACGATGAGGACGAAATGGCCCGCAGGGTTCCGAAATGTGCCTCTCGCTGCATGGGCGTCATCGGCCTCATGCTGAGGGCATCCCAGCGCCGTCACGTGCATGCGTGTGCGGTTAGATCGCTCGTGGTGCGATGCGTCTCGAAGCATGCGGAGCGCGCCACCCATGGAGAGGGTCGCACGCAAGTCGGCTGTAGCCGACTTGCGCATTAAAAATGCCGATGTCGGGTATACCCGACATCGGTGCGGCCTCCTCAGGGTGAGGGCGGAGAGCCTTTCACCGCATCATCAGGGTGCCGGCGCCGTGGTCGGTGAGGAGCTCGAGCAGCACCGCATGCGGCACCTTGCCGTCGAGGATCACCACGCCCTCGACGCCCGCTTCGAGCGCGTAGATGCAGGTCTCCACCTTGGGAATCATGCCGCCCGAGATGGTGCCGTCGGCAATCAGCCGGCGCGCGTCGTCGGTGGAGAGCTGCTTGATCAGGTTTTTCGATTTGTCGAGCACGCCCGGCACGTCGGTGAGCAGAAGGAGCCGCTTGGCCTTGAGCGCGCCGGCGATCGCGCCGGCGAAGGTGTCGGCATTGACGTTGTAAGTGAGACCCTCGGTGGAGGTCGCCAGCGGCGCCAGCACCGGGATCAGGTCGCGGCCGAGGATCTGGGTGAGCACCGTGACGTCGACCTTCTCGGGCTCGCCGACGAAGCCGAGATCAACGATCTTCTCGATGTTTGAATCGGCGTCGACCACGCGGCGCGTGGCCTTGCGGGCGACCACCATGTTGCCGTCCTTGCCGCAGAGCCCGACCGCCTTGCCGCCGGCCGCGTTGATGAAGCCGACGATCTGCTTGTTGATGGAGCCGCCCAGCACCATTTCGACGATCTCGATGGTCGCCGCGTCGGTGACGCGCAGCCCGGCCGCGAAACGCGACTCGATGCCGAGCCGCTTGAGCATGTCGCCGATCTGCGGGCCGCCGCCGTGCACCACCACCGGATTGATGGCGGTCTGTTCCATCAGCACGATGTCGCGCGCGAAGCTCCGCGCCAGGTCCTCTTCGCCCATGGCGTGACCGCCGTATTTCACCACGACGATCTCCTCGTCGTAGCGCTGCATGTGCGGGAGCGCCTCCGACAGGACGCGGGCGATGTCGTGGGGCGAAACGTTCATCGTGGAGATCTTTCGAACGGCCGGCGGAGCGCCGCGGCTCCAATATCGCTGCGCCTTTTAGCGCATGTTCCGGAAAGGTGGGAATCGATTTTCCCCATGCCACATCCGCAAATCGTGTCCTGGATGCGGGATACCCCTAGGCCGCGCCGCGCTCCTTGAGCAGGCGTGCGATCGCCGCGCGCAGTTCGGCGATGCCGGCATCGGTGCGCGACGAGGTCAGCACCACCTCGGGATAGGCGGCGGGGTGCTTGGCGAGCGCCGCCCTGGTCGCAGCCACCAGGGCGGGGAGGTCGGCAGGCTTTACCTCGTCGGTCTTGGTCAGCACGACCTGGTAGTTGACCGCGGCCTTGTCCAGGGTCGCGAGCACGGTGTCGTCGATCGGCTTGAGGCCGTGGCGGGCATCGATGAGGAGGTAGACCCGCGCGAGATTGGCGCGCCCCATGAGAAAGGCGTGGATCAGCGTGGTCCAGGCCTTGATCTTGGTCTTGGCGGCGGCGGCGTAGCCATACCCGGGCATGTCGACCAAAGTGAGCTTCGACGGCGCGGTGAAGAAGATCAGCTCCTGCGTGCGGCCCGGCGTGTGCGACGTGCGCGCGAGCGCGCGCCGTCCGGTGAGCGCATTGATCAGGCTCGACTTGCCGACATTGGAGCGCCCGGCAAAGGCGATCTCCACGCCGCGCATCGGCGGCAGCGCTTCGACCGAGCCCGCGGCCCAGGCGAACTGCCAGTCGCCCGCGAACAGCTTGCGGCCGGCTTCGGTTTCCGCGCGCGTGAAGGAAGAGGCAGGGGCGGGCGACTCGTCGTTCATGACGACGTGCCGCTCATGACGAAGCGCCGCTCACACCGGTGTCACTTTTTTTTTTTGAAAAGGTTCTTGAAAAAATTCCTCAGGCCTTCCCCCGCCCGCTTGAGGTTGTCCCACAGCTCGATCTTGGCGCCGTGCTTGTGCATGATCGTGCTCTGCTGCAGCACCGAGAGCGTGTTGTTCCAGGCCCAGTAGATCACCAGTCCGGCGGAGAAGCTCGCCAGCATGAAGGTGAAGATGATCGGCATATAGTCGAAGATCATCTTCTGGGTCGGATCCGGCGGCGGCGGATTGAGCTTCATCTGGAACCACATGGTCACGCCCATGATGAGCGGCCACGGACCGAGATGGAGGAACGGGCCGATCAGCGGAACCACCGTCGGATCCCACGGGATGAGCCCGAACAGGTTGAATACCGTGAGCGGGTCGGGCGCCGAGAGATCCTTGATCCAGCCGAAGAACGGCGCGTGCCGCATTTCGATGGTGATGAACAGCACCTTGTAGAGCGCGAAGAACACCGGAATCTGGATGAGGATCGGCAGGCAGCCGGCGATCGGATTGATCTTCTCCTTCTTGTACAGCTCCATCATCGCTTGCTGCTGCTTCATCTTGTCGTCGCCGAAGCGCTCGCGGATCGCCATCATCTCCGGCTGCACCGCTTTCATCTTCGCCATCGAGGCGTAGGACTTGTTGGCGAGCGGGAAGAAGACGATCTTGATCAGCACGGTGATGATCAGGATGGCGACGCCGAAATTTCCGACCTGGCGATAGATCCAGTCGAGCGCCAGGAACATCGGCTTGGTGATGAAGCGGAAATAGCCCCAGTCGATCAACAACTCGAAGCGGTTGAGCTTGAGCTCGGTATCGTAATTGTCGATGACCTCGACCTCCTTGGCGCCGGCGAACAGCCGCGCGCTGGCCGTACCGGTGGCGCCGGGAGCGATCGTCTGCGGGTCGAGCAGATAGTCGGTCTGGAACTTCTTGATGTTGTTGGAGAGCTCGAAGGAGAAGCGCGCACGAACCTTGGCCGCGATGTCGGGGACGAGCGTGGCCGCCCAATATTTGTCGGTGAAGCCGAGCCACGCGTTGACCACGTCGAAGTTCAGCGACTTCGTCTCTTCCATCTTGGCGTAGGTCTCTTCCTGCAGACCCTTGTCGCCGAAAACCCCGATCAGGCCCTCGTGCAGGATGTAGTAACCGAGCGTCGGGGGTATGCCGTGGCGCGAGATCAGCGCGTAGGGATAGAGCGTCACCGGCGCGGCGCCCTTGTTCACGACCTCGTCCTTGAGGGTGAAGAGATATTTGTTGTCGACCGCGATGGTGCGGCGGAACTCGAGGCCTTCGCCGTTGTCATAAACCAGCGTCACGGGACGTTCGACCGTGAGCGCGCCCGAGCCCTCCTGCCGCCATAGCGTATCCGCGGTCGGCGCCTTCGCCGCGGTTCCCGCCGCCACCACCCAGCCGAACTCGGAATAGAACGGGTGCGGGCTGCCCGACGGCGCCAGCAGCACGATCGGGGGCGACTTGGGATCGACGGTTTCGCGATACTTGATGAGCGCGAGATCATCGATCCGTGCGCCCTTGAGCGCGATCGAGCCGGCGACGTTCGGCGTCTCGATGCGCACCCGCGGCGACGCCGCCAGCGCGGCCTCCCGGGTCATGATCTGGCCGGGCGCGCTGCCCGGCAGGCCCGGCGCCTGCGGGGTGGCTCCCGGCACCGCCTGCGGGGGCGCGCCGGTCTGCTGCGTGGATCCGGGTTGCTGCGCCGGGGCGCCGGGCGGCTGTTGCGAGCGCTCCTGCGCCTGCTGCTGCTGGATCTGCTTCTGCTTCTCCATCTGCGGGATGCCGAAGTAGATCTGCCAGCCGATCAGCACGAGCGCCGACAGCACGATGGCGAGAATTGTGTTCTTCTGGTCGGTCATTTGGGAACCCGCAGCCGCCGCAGCGCGCGCTTGAAATCCTCGGTGATCTGGTCAAATGGCAGCGACAAGGCGGCGCGCCGTCCGATCAGCACATAGTCATGGCCGGACAAAAGGCCAGTTGCGGCCGATAGCCTCACGATTTCCTTGAGGCGCCGGCGCACCCGGTTGCGCTCGACGGCGTTTCCGACCTTCCGCGATACCGTAAAGCCGATCCGGATCGGGCCACTTTCGGCGCGCGCGCGCGCCTGCAACACGAAACCCGCGGTTGGCACCTTGCCTCCGGTCGCGGCGGCCAGGAAATCAGAACGTTTCCTCAGCCGCTCCATGGATGACGCCCGCCGCGCTGCGGCAGACGTCAGGCGCTGAGCCGCTTGCGTCCACGCGCGCGGCGCGCGGCCACCACCTTGCGCCCGCCCGTTGTCGCCATGCGCGCGCGAAAACCGTGACGGCGTTTGCGCACTAGCTTGCTCGGTTGATAGGTCCGCTTCACGGGTCGTTCTCCGCTGGCCGCTAGCAAATTTAAGGTTCTGGTGCGGTTCTGGATTTGAAGTTCCTACCCGAAGTCGCCGCAAGGCCGATAGGAACTTCAAATTCACCGCACTAGATGTCGATGATTGGCTCGCTCGGACGCTGCAAGGGGCCGGTTTCTCGGCCCTCGACTTCCGGGATCGCCGCGCACAAAATCTCGCGGCTTATACGGGAGGGTGCCCGGGGTCGTCAATGCGAGGCCGCCCGCTGGCACAAGCGCGTGAGGGGGCGTCACAAGACGGTGAAACGGCCCTTTTGCCGGCAATGGCCCGCTAAGATCGGCCGGTTCCCGCGACCGGCCCGTGTCCCGGTTGCCGCCGAACGTGGACCCGCCCGGATCATGCCCGCAATTCAACCATGACCGTCAACAACGGCCCGCCAACTCCGGCCGACAGCGCCCCCTTTCCCCGGCTCTCCCTGCGGCGGCTGGCGCCGCTGGTCGTGCTGGTGGTGGTGTCGGTTGGCGTGATTGCGTTCGGCTGGCATCGGCAGCTCTCGTTCGAGGAGGTGGCCCGCCATCATGAGGCACTGGGCGCGTTCATCGCGAGGCACGAGCTCCAAGCGGTGGCGGCCTACATCGCGCTCTATGTCACGGCGGCCGCGCTCTCGATTCCAGTCGGATTCTACCTCACGGTCATCGGCGGAATCCTGTTCGGCACCGTTCTCGGCGGGGCGGCGGCGCTGGTGGGCGCGACCACGGGCGCGATCTGCATCTTCCTGATCGCCAGGAGTGCGATCGGCGAATACCTGGTGCGCCGGGCGGGTCCATTGGCGGGGAAGCTGGCGCAAGGATTTCGTGCCGATGCGTTCAGCTATCTGCTGTTTCTCCGGCTGGTGCCGATCGTCCCGTTCTGGATGGTCAACCTGGTGGCGGCGCTGTGCGGGGTGCGGTTCGCGACGTTTGCCGCGGCGACCGCGCTCGGCATCATTCCGGCGACATTCATCTTCGCCTTCCTCGGCGCCGGTCTCGACAGCGTCATCACCGCGCAGCAAGACGCCTATCGCGCCTGTGTCGCTGCGGGGCGTCCGGACTGCCGGCTGCAATTCCATTTGCATGCCGCGATCACGCCGGAGCTCATCGCCGCGCTGGTGGCGCTGAGCGTGCTCGCGCTGGCGCCCGTGGTTGTGAAACACCTGCGGGCGCGTGCACGCTGATTCGATCCCAACGGGACACGCTCCATGCATCGCTGCGCGTGACACACCACCATGCTAAGCACAGCCTGGACGAGGACATGGCGGAAACTCTGACACCCGACATCTGCGTCATCGGCGCCGGCGCCGGCGGGCTGTCCGTGGCCGCCGCCGCAGCGGCGTTCGGCGTATCGGTCGTGCTGGTCGAGAAAGGCAGGCTGGGCGGCGAGTGTCTCTATACCGGCTGCGTTCCCTCGAAGGCGCTGATCGCCGCCGCCAAGCGCGCCCACGGCATCGCCGGGGCTGAAGCCTTCGGCATAGCGGCGGGACCGGTCCGCATCGATTTCGCCAAGGTCCACCGGCACGTGCAGGACGTGATCGCGGCGATCGCCCCGAACGATTCCAAGGAACGCTTCACCGGCCTCGGCGTGCGGGTGATCGCGGCGGCCGCGCGCTTCAAGGACCGCGACACCGTGGTGGCCGGCGACGGCACCGAGATCGCGGCCCGCCGCTTCGTGATCGCGACCGGATCGTCGCCGTCGCTGCCGCCGATTCCGGGACTGGACGCGGTGCCGTACCTGACCAACGAGACGGTGTTCGACCTCGCCACGCGGCCGGAGCACCTGATCGTCATCGGCGGCGGGCCGATCGGCCTCGAGCTTGCGCAGGCGTTTCGCCGTCTCGGCGCCGCGGTCACGGTGCTGGAAGCGGCGGCGCCGCTGGCGCGCGAAGACGGCGAATGCGCCGACGTCGTGCTCGACGCGCTCGCGCGCGAAGGCGTGGACATCCGCAGCCATGTCGCGATCGTGCGGGTCGAGGCCGCGGGCGCCAAGCTCAACGTCGTCATCCGCGCCGGCGATGGGGAGGAGACGATCGCGGGCAGCCATGTTCTGGTCGCGACCGGCCGCACCGCGAACACCGAGGGTCTCGGGCTCGAACAGGCCGGCATCGCCTGCGACCGCCGCGGGATCGTGGTCGACGCCGGGCTCAAGACCACGAACAAGCGGGTCTACGCGATCGGCGACGTCGCCGGTCATGGACAATTCACCCACCTCGCCAACTACCAGGCCGGGCTCGTCATCCGCAACGCGCTGTTTCGCCTGCCGGCGAAGATGAACGAGGACATCGTCCCGCGCGTGACCTTCACCGATCCCGAGCTGGCGCAGGTCGGCCTGACCGAGACGCAGGCGAAGGCGCGCGGGATCCCCATCCGGGTGCTGCGGTGGCCCTATCACGAGAACGACCGCGCCCAGGCCGAAGGCACGACGGCCGGCCACATCAAGGTGGTCACCGACCGGAGGGGGAGGGTGCTCGGAGCCACCATCGTGGGGGCGGGCGCCGGGGAGCTGATCGCCACTTGGGCGCTGGCAGTCACCAAACGCGAGCAATATCCGCACATTTCTCGGTGTTATAATACCTTATCCGACCTTGGCGGAGATTGGAAAACGCGCCGCCATTACATATTTCACACCCGGTTTGACCAGCCCATGGGTGCGGCGCATCATCGCCTTGCTGCGCCGCTTGGGCTGAGCCGGGGCGCAAGGATCAATGATCACATGAACGAGGGACCCGCGGCGGCGGACATACCGAGCCGCACGCGCCCGCATCTCGGACTATCCGGCAAGCTCCTCGTCCTCACGTTGCTGTTCGTGATGATCGCGGAAGTGCTGATCTATGTCCCCTCGGTCGCCAACTTCCGGCTGAACTGGCTCAACGACCGCCTGTCGGCGGCCTATACCGCGGCGCTGGTGTTCGAGACCGCCCCCGACGGCATGGTGCCGGACAGCGTGGCCCGCCAGATCCTGGAGAGCATCCGCGCCCGCGCGGTGGCGGTGAAGATGGGCCAGCAGCGCCGCCTGCTGGCGTCCTCGGAGGTGCCACCCGCGATCAGCCATGTCATCGACATGCGCGACATGCCGTGGCATCGCGCCATCTTCGATGCGTTCGAGACCCTGATCTGCGTCGACAGCGACGTGATGCGGGTGGTGGGACCGGCGCCGATGGGCGAGTTCGTCGAGATCGTGCTCGACGAGGCCCCGCTGCGCAAGGCGATGGTGGAATTCTCCATCCGCATCCTGCTGCTGTCGCTGCTCATTTCCGCGATCACCGCCGCGCTGGTCTACCTCGCGCTGCACGTGCTGCTGGTGCGGCCGATGCGGCGCATGACCGCCAACATGGTGGCGTTCCGCGCCGACCCGGAGAATCCCGGCCGCATCATCGCGGCGTCGGACCGCCTCGACGAGATCGGCACCGCCGAGCGCGAGCTTGCCGCCATGCAGCTCAACATCGCCACGATGCTGCAGCAGAAGAACCATCTCGCCGCGCTCGGGCTGGCGGTCTCGAAGATCAACCACGACCTGCGCAACCTGTTGTCCTCGGCGCAGCTGTTCTCCGAGCGGCTGGCGAAGATTTCCGATCCGCACGTGCAGCGCTTCGCGCCCAAGCTGATGCGCTCGCTCGAGCGCGCCATCGCGTTCTGCCAGTCGACCTTGTCCTATGGCCGCGTGCAGGAGCCGCCGCCCGACCGCCGCTCGATCGCGTTCGAGCCCCTGGTCGAGGACGTGCGCGAGACGCTGGGGCTCGATCCCGGCGGCGCGCCGGTGCGCTGGATCAGCGCGGTGGAACGCGGGCTCGAGGTGGACGCCGATCCCGACCAGCTGTTCCGCATCCTGCTCAATCTCGTGCGCAATGCGCTGCAGGCGCTCGAGAGCCGCGACGCCCGCGACCCCGGCCGCGACCAGATCCGCATCACCGGCCGGCGCGAGGGCGCGGTGGCGGTGATCGAGGTCTCCGACACCGGCCCGGGCCTCTCCGATCGCGCGCGCGCGCATCTGTTCGAGGCGTTCCAGGGCTCGACCCGCACCGGCAGCGTGGGGCTCGGCCTTGCCATCGTGGCCGAGCTGGTGCGCGCCCACGGCGGCGACATCCGGCTGGTGGAGGGCACCATCGGCGCCACCTTCCGGGTCTCCATCCCGGACCGGGCGGTCGACATCAACACGCGCCGCGGCGAGCGCACGCGCGCGACCGCGACCGACCGGGTTTAGGGCGGGGAGGCCCGCGCGAGAAGATGCGCAAACTTGCCAATGGGAGCCGAAGCCTATAGGGAAAGGCCGCTTCCGCCGGCCTCAGCCGGTCCGGGAACATTTCCCGTGCGATGCGCAACAGGCGCCCGTAGCTCAGCTGGATAGAGCACCAGACTACGAATC
>CAWIGD010000057.1:0-75284 GCA_963835165.1 uncultured Alphaproteobacteria bacterium | reverse complement strand
AGGCGGCATCTCCTTGAGGTCGGCAACTTGCACAGGGGTTCGTTGGGTCCGGCCGCGTCCGCGATCGTCTTCTCTCCGAGCCCGACGCCTCACGGTTGAGCTCAGCGATCAGTGCCTCGCTCATGCCCTGCGTCGCACGCTGACGAAACTCGTGTGTCGTCGGGTCTGAGACGTAAATCGATCCAGCCTCGGTGCCGGACAGCTGCACGGCCTTAGCGACAATGGTGGACAACACCGTACTCCAGATCGAGAGTCGAAGTCACCGCTTGCGTCACCTCCCCGAGGGCACGCAGCTCCTGCACGGACTGCGCAAGCTCCCGGCTGCGCGTTTGAACCTCATGCGTGCGCAACTCGACCTTCTGCTCCAGCCCGGCATAGGAGTTCCTGCAAACGCCCGGCCATATCGTCGAACTGGTTGGCAAGCGACTCCATTCGTCGCCGGTCTTGATGGCGATTCTGCTGGACAGATCGCCTTCGCCGATGCGCGCGGCCCCGCCGACACGCCTGGATCGGGCCGACCATGCGCCGGCAAGAAACATCCCAGCGAGGACCGCGAAGCCGAGCGCGGCCAGCAGGAACACAGAGCAGCCGCCGCAAGGCCGCTGAAGCGGTGCATACGCCTCGTCCGCTGGCAGCTCGACGAAGACCAGCGAGCCGAGCGGAACCACCGGTGCATAAGCGGTGAGCACCTTACGTCCTTCGATGTTGTCCCGCTCTTGCACCGTCTCAGGTGGGCTGTCACCCGCGCCGCTGCGGGCCGCACGCACCTGCGCCAGCCGCGACATGTCGGTATCGCGCCAACACGGCTGATGTCGGGATGCGCGATCAGCCGGCCCTGCGCGTCGACGACATAGGCGTGCCGATGCTCGCCGACCTTGATCTCGAGACCACTCCCAAATCAGCTCCAGATTCAACCTCAGCGACACTCACGCCCGCGTCGCGCCGGTGCCGGCAATGGCGAGCGTCATATATGGCCGGACTTTGCGCCGGAAGTAGACTGGCCCGTAATATACCTTGCGCGCGACGCTTCGTAAACTTCGGGTCATTCAGAAGTCGGTCCACTGGCGACGACGTCGCATGGCCAGCCGCGAACCCCGACACTCTTCGCCCACCGGCATCGAGTCGCGCAGGCACGGTGATGGCCGGCACTTGGCGCAACAACCGCAACGCATCGAAGCGGCGCTGCTCGACGGACCCTGCTGACGACGGCAATTGCGTGGTCGAACCGAGCTGGCCCTTCGATCTCCTTGATGAACTGGCCCATCTTCTTCCAGCCGCGGCTCGCGCTTGTCGCGCTGGATGCGGATAAGGGACGCCTTTGCTCCTGATAGTAGAAGAAGACGTCGAAAATGCCGTTGGAGAGGCAGAGCGACTGAACGACCGCTACGAACAACGCGACATATTCGTGAACAACCGTTCGGCGGGTCTGCAGAGGAACGTCGTCGGCGCCCCTGCTGCTGCGCAACGTCCCATATGGACGGCGGCTGTCCCGCGAAATCTGTATGAAGTCGCTGATCCTCATCATGACGCCGCGACGCTCCGCTTCATTCGATCACCTCGTCGGCGCGGCCGAGCCACAATGGCGGCACGGTGAGGCCCAGCGCATTGGCGGTCTTGAGGTTGATGACGAACTCGAACTTGGCAGGCGCCTGCACCGGCAGATCGCCCGGGATGGCGCCCTTGAGAATGCGGTCGACATAGGAGGCCGCGCGCCGGTAGACATCGGCCAGATCGCTACCATAGGACATCAGGCCGCCGCTCGTGGCGAAGTACCGATAGGGGTAGACGGCGGGCAGTCGATGCCGCGCCGCAAGCGCGATGATCAGGTCGCGATGGTTGGTGGTGCTCACATCCGGCAGGACCATTAGGCCGCCATTCGTGGCGCGCGAAGGCCGCGACGGTGCGCTCGATCTCGCCGACGTCGCGAACGGGCGCTTGCATCGGCTCGACGTCAAAGGACGGAGCCGCGTCCTCGACCGGTTGCCAGAACATGTGGGCGAACGGAGCCGTATCCGGGTTGAAGATGAGCGCCACACGTGTGACCGCCGGCGCGACATGTTTGAGCGCCTCCAGCCACTTGCTGCCGATAGTGAACTCGAAACTAGTGAATCCGGTGAGAGAGCCGCCAGGGCGGGCTAGGTTCGGCACGAAGCCGCCCCGATCGGATCTGTCACCTGCACGAACACGATCGGCAGGGGGTTCTCCTGCCGCAAAGCCGCCAGCACTGGCGTGCTGGTGGCGAGGATCAAATCCGGCGCGAGGCCGACCAACTCGGTTGCCTGCTTGCGCAGGAGGGCGGCGTCGCCGGCCGCCCAGCGGTACTCCAGGCGAAGGTTGCGCCCCTCCGTCCAGCCCAACTCCCGCAGCCCGGCCTCAAACGCTTTGACGCGCAGTTGCGCTTCCGGATCGTCCGGCGCCATGGCCAGCAGCACGCCGACCACCCGCAAGCGATTGCTCTGCTGCGCCCGCCCTGCGAGCGGCCAAGCGCAGCCGCCACGCCTCCGAGCAGCGTGATGAACTGGTGGCGCCTCATGTCGGACCTCCCCCTCCACAAGTTCGCGGTACCCGCACGCCTCAGCTCATGTTCCGTCGACGCGGACAAAACGGCGCGCCCTCTACTCAACTCTCATCCGGAGCCGATCCGCATCGAGGCTGGATGGCCCGGCAGCTTGAAACGCTTGCCGGTATCGGCGACCTTCGTACCGGTCAACCTTGAGATAGAATGTCCTGGTCGAGATAATGGCCGACGAGCAAATACTTTCCGTTCGGCGTGAACAATCGCCCCTTCCGCAATCCGCCGACCTCGACGTCGCCGAGCTTGGTGACCTTCTTGCCTTCGATGCCCAGCACCGTGACGCTACCATTGGCGTTTGTGAAAATAGGCATCTTGATCATTGGAGCCGGCGAGGACAATGGCGACCGCAACATCGCCGTTGGGCGAAATGGCAAGCCCCTCCGGTCCGTCACCGACGACCACACGGGTCGGTGATGCGCGGCGGAGTCACTTTGAGATCGACGACGCCACGGTGTCGACACTGCCGTCGGAGGAGCCGGCGCGGCCCTGGTTGTCCGCGGTCAATGCGATCTTTCCCGCTCGGCGCCCGACCGCCACATCGGCCGGTTTTCCGTCCGTCGGCAGGTCGAGCTTGGAATAAGTGACTTTGTCACCGTCGACATCGAGCAGCGACACCTTGTGATCGTTGAACTTGACCACGAGCGCGCGCCTGCCGTCGGGCGTGAAGACCGCGTGCCAGACGAGTAGTCGCCCATGTCGATGGTGTCAATCACCTTCACATCGGTACCATTGACCGACAATACGCTGACGGATTGTCGGCGCGTCAGGTGACCAGCGCGAGGTCGCCCGCGGAATTGAAGCTCAGACCTGACGGCTGCTTGCCAACGGTGATCGTGCCGGCGTGCTCGGGCGGATTCGGCTTTGAGGTCAATGACATAGACCTTGTCATCGGGCCCCATTTTAGCGCATCACCATCCCGTGATGACGTCGATCGAATCGGCTACCGAGCGCACCGAGTTCATCGGATCAATGGCAACGTTGACCGGCGGCCCGACGACCGAGTTCTTCAGCGGCAGGTTGCGACGTATCTTCGAGTTCTCCGGCTCGGCAAGATCGACGATTAGCACGGATTCCCTTCCCGCCGGCGATATGATCGGCTTGCTGTTGTCATCCCACAACAGCTCCTCGATTCATCCCCACGATCATCAGCGTGCGGCACGCGCGACGTTGCCACCAACCGATGCAAAAACCGCGACTGCCCCAACAATGACGATGAATGTTTGATGGCATGATGGCGCTCTCCACGGCTGATCCAGCGCCAGTGTAATAGAATTTCCGTCACTGGGCAGCAACCTTGACACGCGCTCCAGCGCCTGTGACCGGTCGCCGGTTCCGTGCCCGGTCCGTGCTCCGCTTGGTTCGCATTCCCCTTGGCTCCCCGCCCTTCGCTCCACCGGCTCCGCTGCGGTCAGGACCGCTTGTCGTTGCGTCGGCCTACCCAGCTGCTATGGCAGAAGTCTGACTTCTCGCGTCGGCTGCGGCTCCTCGCCTTCCCGATGCGGAACGGCGGCATGGCTGTGAAGGCGCAAGCAATGTGCTTCCCCGCGGCAAGACCAAGTTCATTCGACCGGATGGGTCGATCGGTCGAGCTCCCGGTCACGGCGTCGTTCTGGCCGCTGCGGTGTTCACCGCATGCTAACGCTTCGGCGTATCTGCCACCATAGAGCAGCAGCACCGCAATCATGAACAGCGCGGCAAAGCCCGACTTGCCGGTCTTTTTGATCGCGCCGTAGATCAGCTCGGGATACGGCCGCACTGTGCTGGGCACACGCAAGGGGACAGTAGACTGCGCCCGTTCACCCACTCGTGTGGTTGGCGTGAATCCGCAAAGAAAAAACCGGCCGGACGCTGGCCACAGCTTCCGGCCTTTAAGGGTCGCAGTCGCCTTTTCCCGGCTAGTTAAGGCCAGTCGGAATGGTGGCGTGGCTACAGAGCTTTAATTTCGGCGATGTGTCGTCCGGCTGCCAAATTGATTTCAATTGCGTTTCATTCGCGCGCCCCAATGCCTTGTGACGTCGGACGAACACGCACCAGCACCAACAGTCGGCCTGGTTCTGCACGTCGCGCCGCGCAAGAGCCGCACGTGGCACCAATTGAATACACCACCGAGGGAAAATTGACGGGCAATGGAGCAGATCGGCATCCCGGAGATCCACGTTTTATCGATGGTGCGATCTTTATCAGACTGGAGGGCCAGAGGCGCTGGACGATCGCAGCCCTCGGCCTGATCGGGTGTGGAACCGCATCCCCGATGACGTCCGCGCGCGGATCGTCACATTGGCCCTCGACGAACCTGAGCTCTCACCCCGTGAACTGGCCGTGCGCTTTACCGATGCCGAGCGCTACTTCGTGTCGGAAGCCTCGGTGTATCGCCTGCTCAAGGCCCACGATCTGATCACCAGTCCGGAGGCAAGGGATAGGTACGGCCTAGGTACGCCCTAGGGCCGGTATTGGGGGTCAATGTCCAGGGTGGATTGCATCGTTGAGATAAATGCAGGTGAGAATTGCGAAAACGTAGGCTTGGAGGAAGGCGATCAGCAATTCGAGAGCCATCAGCGCCACCGTCATAGCAAGCGGGATGACTGCGCCGAGCCATCCAAGAATACCCACTGCGCCCAGCATGGTGACGAAGGCACCAAACACATAGAGCGTGATATGACCGGCAAGGATATTGGCGAACAAGCGAACGCTGTGTGAGAGCGGGCGCGACAAAAACGAAAGCACCTCGATGGAGGTTACCAACGGAAGGATATAGATTGGAACCCCGCTAGGCACGAAGAGCTTCAAGAAGCGGAATCCGTGTTTCCAAAATCCGTAGATGATCACCGTGAAAAATACTAGCAGGGCGAGCGACGCCGTAATGATAATTTGGGCCATCACCGCGAAGGTGTGGGGAATTAAGGCGATAATGTTAAGGACAAGTATGAACATGAACAGCGAGAACACCAGAGGAAAGAATTTCATTCCCTCTGGTCCAGCAGTGCGTTGCAGGGTAGTGGCGACAAATTCGTAGGTGACTTCGGCGAGGGCCTGAAACCGTCCCGGCACCATAGCCCGTCTGCTCGTGAGGCCGATCATCAACAACGCGATGATGCCGACCGCGATCAGCATGTACAGCGCTGAATTGGTGAAAGCGATCTCGACATTCCCGATCTTGGCGATCGGAAAGAGGGTCTTGATCTCAAACTGGTGAATGGGGTCCATGAACTATTCAATGGGCTTGCTTAAATCAGTGTAGCCCGGACGCCTATCCAGGTGACGAGGTTAGCTTCCACTCTGCTTCCACGCACATTTCGCCGTGGAAGCAGTTCCAAGACCGGCTCGGATATACCCATCCATATCAATCGACTAGCTGGCGCAACCGAAGAGATTCGAACTCTGACCGTCTGATGCTCTACACGTGACGCCACGGAGTCGATATCACCTAAAGCACACGCTCTGGCTCATTGCCAGCGCGCGGACACTAGATCAAAATCCGAAGACCAGCTTCGACAGAATGACATCGTGTCTGCGATCGATGGTCGAATGACGTTGGACTGACCGCGTCAGTCGGGAGTGCTGAGGGGCGACACGGATGTCCAGCTGTGTCCACTCGCGTGCACGCCCATATATTGGACGCCTGTTGGACACGGCCGTTGGTCTGACATCTAACCTATTGAAATCGCTTGCGCTCCCTAGGGAACTCGAACCCCTGTTTTCGCCGTGAGAGGGCCGTAGCAGCAGTTCGCTCCTCGACGGTTTCGCGCCGGCTCGTGTGGCGACGGCGGAGCCAAGTCCGCACGGCCATTTGGAGGCCTGGGAGCGGAGTTCGGCGTCATCATTTTCCGAGGAACCCAGGCCGGTCCCGACCTCTCCACGAGATTAGACTTCTGCGAAAATTTTGGGGAGGTAGAACATCCCGCACCATTCACCGCGCACTCGTTTACCTCACATCCCCCAGAGGTTTTTCATTTCGCAAGGCCGGCTGATTTGCGCTTCTGCCGGCTTGGTCGGCCATGCCGCCACGGAAGGAAAGGCGGGGCTCGGGTCGATCTTCCGCCTTATCCCCAGTTCTGCTTGAATTGCGCCTTCGCCACTTCCAGCTACGGTTCTCTCCCGTCCGTCACCAGGCAGGGTTCTGGGTGCACGAGCACGGTGAGGGACCAGAACCAGCTATGCCACATGGCGTGCGGCCGTGGCGACGTTCTACATTCGTCCCGTCAAGCATTGGCGTACTAATTGGCGGAACGAATAAGAATTAGGGCTAAGTGTTGGTCGGAGTGGCAGGATTTGAACCTGCGACCCCCACGTCCCGAACGTGGTGCGCTACCAGACTGCGCTACACTCCGCCTGCCAGAAGGCCGCCCTTATAACCGCCTCCCCCCGGCGCCGCAAGCACAGGTATCCGCGATGAGCGCGCCACCGGCAACCCGAGTGATAAAGGCGCAAGCGGCCAGGGACGGTGCGCCCGAGGGTGGCGCGACCGCCGCGCTGGCCGCGCGCGTGCTCGCCGCGGGCGGCCTCGTCGCCTTCCCCACCGAGACCGTCTACGGGCTCGGCGCCGACGCCACCAACGCCGAGGCGGTCGCCCGCCTCTATGAGGCCAAGGGCCGGCCTTCGTTCAATCCGCTCATCGCCCACGTGACCGACGCTGCCGCCGCGCGGGCGCTTGCCCGCCTCGACCCCGACGCCGAACGGCTGGCGGCGGCGTTCTGGCCGGGCCCCCTCACCCTGGTGCTGCCCAGGCGTCCGGATTGCCCGGTGGCGGAGCTTGCCACCGCCGGCCTCGATACGATCGCCGTGCGCGTTCCCAGCCATCCGGTCGCGCGCGACATCCTGGCCGCGGTCGGCCGCCCGCTGGTGGCGCCGTCGGCGAACCGCTCCGGACACGTGTCGCCGACGACCGCGCAACACGTGCTCGCCGACCTGCGCGGCCGTATCGAGCTGATCGTCGACGGCGGGTCGACGCCGATGGGACTCGAATCGACCATCGTCGCCTGCCTCGATCCGGCCGTGCTGCTGCGGCCGGGCGCGCTGCCACGCGCGCAGATCGAGCGCGTGGTTCATCTCGGCGAGCCAACATCCACCCACGCGGACGCGGCGCCCGTGGCGCCCGGACAACTCGCCTCCCACTACGCCCCGCGGGCGCGGCTGCGGCTCCACGCGCAGAATGTACAAACCGGCGAGGCGCTGCTCGCCTTCGGCCCGGTCGCGCCCGAGGGTGCCGAGCGTGCCGCTCTGGTGCTCAATCTGTCGGCGCGCGGCGATCTGATCGAAGCCGCCGCCAACCTGTTCTCCCACCTGCGCGCGCTCGATGCCGCAGGCGCCGCCACCATCGCGGTGATGCCGGTCCCGCACGCGGGCCTGGGCGAAGCGATCAATGACCGTCTCGCACGGGCGGCCGCCCCGCGCGCATGAAGTAGGAAATCCATTGCTCGACGCGCTATAGTCAGGGCGCGTCCATCCGAGCGAGCCCGCGTGATGAATATCGTCCCGACCCCCGCCAAGTTCCTGTCGACCGATCTCCTGGCCCGCTTCATTGCGATCGTGGGCGACAAGCACGCCATCACCGATCCGCAGGCGCAGGCGCCCTATCTCCTGGAGATGCGCGACATGTTCCGCGGCCACACCCCGGTCGTGCTGCGGCCGGGCTCGGTGGCGGAGGTCGCCGACATCCTCAAGCTCGCGAACGAAACGTCCACTCCCATCGTTCCGCAGGGCGGCAATACCGGCCTCGTCGGCGGGCAGATCGCGCAACACGGCGAGATCGTGCTCTCGCTCAACCGCCTCGACCGCATTCGCGAGGTCGATCCCGTTTCCAACACCATGACCTGCGAGGCCGGCGTCACGCTGCTGCGGGCGCGTGAGGCGGCGGCAAGCGTGGACCGGCTCTATCCGCAATTGCTGCCGTCGGAGGGGACCTGCACCATCGGCGGCAATCTCTCGACCAATGCCGGCGGCACCGCCGCGCTCGCCCATGGCATCGCGCGCTCGCATGCGCTCGGCATCGAAGTGGTGCTTGCCGACGGACGCGTGCTGAACAACCTCAACAAGCTCAAGAAGGACAATACCGGCTACGATCTCAAGAACCTGTTCATCGGCGCCGAGGGAACGCTCGGCGTGATCACCGCCGCGGTGCTGCGCCTGGTGCCGCGCCCGCGTGCGGTCGAGACGGCCTTCGTCGGCGTGCCCTCGCCGCAGGCAGCGCTCGAGCTGCTCGGACTTGCGACCGAGCGCACCGCGGGCGGCGTGACCAGCTTCGAACTGATGCTGCGGCTCGGAATCGAACTGGTGCTGCGGCACGGCTCGGGTTGCCGCGATCCGCTTCCCGGCAAGCACCCCTGGTACGTGCTGATCGAACTGTCGTCGCAGGCCCGCTCGGGTTTGCGCGCGGTGATGGAGGAACTCCTGGCCGACGGCCTGGAGCGCGGCCTGATCGAGGATGCCACCATCGCCGACAGTCTCGAGCAGGGCAAAATGTTCTGGCGCATCCGCGAACTGTTCGGCGAGGTGCAGCGGCATGAAGGCGGCTCGATCAAGCACGACATCTCGGTGCCGGTCGCGGCGGTCCCGGCCTTCATCAGCGAGGCGAGCGCCGCCGTCACCAAGCTGATCCCCGGCAGCCGTCCATTGCCGTTCGGGCATCTCGGCGACGGCAACATCCACTATAACGTCGCCCAGCCCGTGGGCGCGGACAAAGCCGAATTCCTCAAGCGCTGGGACGACGTCAACGCCGTGGTGTTCGACGTGGTGGCGAAGCATGGCGGCTCGATCTCCGCCGAGCACGGCATCGGCGTGATCAAGCGCGACCTCCTGCCCAAGGTGAAGGATCCGGTGGCGTTCGAGCTGATGCGCACGCTCAAGCGCACGCTCGATCCCAAGGGCATCCTCAATCCCGGCAAGGTGCTGTAGCGCGCATCCGTCATGCGCGGACTTGACCGAGCGCATCCATTCTTTTCGCAAGATGATGGAGTGCCCGGTCAAGCCCGGCAATGAGCGCAAACCAGCGCCGCAAGAGGCCCGCGATCAAAACAGCGACGATTGCCGGTCGTCCTTCTTCGATCTTTTCTCGCGTTTGGCCGGCGCGGCTGCGTCGCCTTCGCCGGCGGGCAGGGCCGCGGCCTGCTGCGACGAAACCGGCTCGATCAATGCCGGCTCATCATTCGCCGCGCGATTGACCGCGGGCGAAACCTCGTAGGCATCGAGCAGACCTTCGCGGGCGGGAGCCAGCAGCGCGGTCGCGGTCGGGGCGTCGACGTTACGGCAATCGAGCCAGAAATCGAAGGCGTCCGGCGGCACGATCACCGGCATGCGCTCGTGCAGCACGGCGAGATCCCGGCTGGCGTTCGTGGTGATGATGGTCGCGGTCTCCAGCTCCTCGCCGTTCGGCCCTGTCCAGGTTTCCCACAGACCGGCGAAAGCGATCGGTTCGCCATTCTTCGGGCGCACGCAATAGGGGCGCTTGTGTCCGCCTTCGACCTTCCACTCGTAGAACCCGTCGGCCGGCACCAGACAGCGGCGGCGGCGCATGGGATTGCGAAAGGCCGGCTTGTCGTTCACGGATTCGGCGCGCGCGTTGACGAGCAAGCTGAACTTTCGCGGGTCCTTGACCCAGGGCGGAATCAGGCCCCAGCGCACCAGCGCGAATTGGCGGCGACCTTCCACGATGCGAACGACCGGGATCGGCTGCGTCGGTGCCACGTTGTAGCGCGGCGGGAAGTTCGGCTGTTCGACATAACCGAACAGGCGCCGGAACGCTTCCGGCGAGGATATGACCATGTAGCGTCCGCACATGCGGGACTTGTCTCGCTGCTGGGGCTGCACTAACCATACCGCACGGTTTCGGGGCCGGCGGCTCGCTCGAACAGTGCTCACAGATAATACGGCTGGAGCGTCACCGCCATGTCGGACGCAAGATCGTATCCCGAGCGTCCCTATCTCGCCGCCAGCGCGGCCATCGTGCGCGACGGCAAGATCCTCGTGGTGCGCCGCGCGCGCCCGCCGGCCCATGGCCTCTTCACCTTGCCGGGCGGAGTGGTCGAAGTCGGCGAGACCCTCGCGCAGGCCGTCGTGCGCGAGGTGAGCGAGGAAACCGGCCTGACGATCGAGCCGGTTGCCCTCGCCGGCTTTCGCGAGACCATCGTGCGCGATGCACAGGCCCGCGTGGAACGGCATTTCGTCATCCTCTGCTTTGCCGCCCGCTGGCGGGGAGGCGAACCGGTGCTGAACGAGGAGCTCAGCGAGGCGAGATGGATCGACCCGGCCGAACTCGCAAACCTGTCGACGACCCCCGGTCTCGCCGAGATCGTGGCAGCGGCATTCGATCGGCTCGCGGAGGTGGGCGATCCGCAAACCGCCTCTTAGCGCCTGGTTTGCCATGCCTTTCCGCCGCACGCGGCCGGCGGCGGGCCCGCCTTTTTTCCGTCGCGTTGGACCACAACAATGCCGCCACACCGCGATCGCACGGACTGCATGTCGCCACAGATTTTTCACCCATGTTACGACGCCTCCTGAGAGCGGCCGCCATAACGGCTTCGATCGCGCTTGCTGCGGCTGCGCCCGCGCGCGCCGAAGTTGCCGCCGCGCCGTTCGACGGCAGCCTGCAACGGCTCGCCGAGATCCTCGGTGCGCTGCATTATCTGCGCAACATTTGCGGCGCCAACGAAGGCCTGAAGTGGCGCAACGAAATGCAATCCCTGGTCGACGCCGAGGCTCCGGGCGGCGACCGGCGCGCCAGGATGATCGCCAGCTTCAATCGCGGCTATCGCGGATATCAGCAGACCTACCGCAGCTGCACGCCGGCAGCCGATCTGGTCATTCGCCGCTACTTGGAGGAAGGCTCCAAGATCGCGCGCGAGATGACCGCGCGTTACGCGAACTGACGCGAGATCCAGAATCTACCGGGGCGCTCTGCGCGCGCCGGGCGGGATCGCGCCGGTGGCTTCCGGCGCCGGAGGCGTAAAGGTCGTCGTCTTGACCCGACGCGGATAGTTCGACGGCGGCGCCCGGTCGCCGGCGTCCGTGGACTCCGCTTCCCAGCCGCGATCCGCGCCGCCTTGCGCCGGTGCGCGGCGATAGACGGTGGTTTCCCCAGGGTTGGAATAGGCCGCGATCTCCTTGCCAACAGCCGCCGGTGCGGACGCCGATTTCCATTGGTCGTGCCACAGCGCCGTTGCCACCAGCACCCCTGCCAAGCCGCTGGCGAGGAGCTTCAGCCCAAAAAAGCAGGCGGAACCGAACCACGACGCCAGCGAGCGGCGGGTGGGCCGGTACAACGGCAGTGGGAACTGATAGCCCGGCGGCGCGCGCCGATAGACGCGCATCGAGGGCCGCTGCGGAGGCCTGCGGGCCGCTGCAACCCGGCGGCTTTCCCGGCGCTCACCGCAACGGCCCGAGCTGCCATCATATGAGAAACGCCCTCTGACCCGCCGCCACGCCGGGGCGGAACGTCCCGCCGCCCGTGACCCTCTAACTGCGGCCCATCCTTGGGCCACCCATGCGACTTGCCTCCGCCGAGGTCAGCCGACAGCGAGATTGGTCCCCGATCGATTAAACTTTAGTGTATTGAAAAATAAGGAAAAACCTTGACCGGCCGGGCAATCGCCCGGGTGCCTGGGCACCATTTTGATCTCCGAACGACCCGCCAGGTTGCAAGCCCGCTCCGCCACCTCGACAGCACCGCCGACGCACGCCCCGGGCGAAGCGGCGCCTGCTTCCGCGTGGCCAGCGATCGCGAAGATCGGACCGCGCGTCCAGGGCGTATGCGTTCCGCGCGAGTCCCCGCATCGCATCGGCACGGCACGCATCGTGGCGCGCATTAACCGTTCCCAAAGGTGCGCTCTAGGCTCGCCTACGCTGCATGCTAACGTGACGTCATCGCAATGGCCGCAGCAACGGCCGCAAATTGACCTGGGCCATGACGACACAAGCGACCGAGGCTGCGGGGCACGTTCCGGATCATGAGCAAAAGCGGGCGGCGCTCGGCTATCTGAACGAGGCCTGGGTGGAGGCTCGCATCGACGGCATCGACGGGGACTGCCTGGCGCAGGCCTGCCTGTTCGCGGCCTTCGCCGAATTCGTGTCGACCTATGGCGAGGAGGCCGCGGCGCATTTTGCCGAGGGCCTGGCCGTGCGCATCCGCAACGGCGAATTCTCCCTCGCCAGCGCCAAACAATAGCGCGCAACCGCTCCGCTCCATGTTGCGGGCGGATTGATCGTGCCGTCGGCCGCGGCCCGACATCATCTCGTCGCAACACGATCTGGAACCCGGGGCCGCGATTACTCGCCTTCAATTCGCCTGTTCTGCTAGACTGCCGGCATCCGAACCCGGCTGCCGATCCATGCTGTTGCGTATTGGCTTCGTCCTGTTCGTGCTAACGCTCGTCGCCAGCGACGGCATGCTTGCGCCGCGCACGGTTCGCAGCGAGCCGCTCAAATCGGCGCCCGGCGCGCCGCCGTTGGATGCGCAGCAAGCGCCCGCCGCGGATGACAAGCCGGCCGGGAGATTGATCCCGCTCGCGCCATCGGCTTCGGTTCCCGAGATCATCACCGACCTGTCGCGCCTGCCGGCGCCGGTCGCGCGCGCACGCGCGCGGATCTTGGCGGCGGCTCGCAGCGGCGAGCTGGAACAGCTCGCCGCGCTGATGAACGAGGCGATGCCGATCTTCTCGTTCACCGACGAGAAAGACCCGATCGCCTTCTGGAAGGCGACCTACCCCGACTCCGACGGCGTCGAAGCGCTGTCGATCCTGACCATGATCCTCGAGACCGGCTTCGTGCGCGTCGATGAAGGCACGCCGCAGGAAATGTACGTCTGGCCGTATTTCGTGCGCATGTCGCTGCCGGCGCTGACGCCGCAGCAGAAGGTCGAGCTGTTCCGGATCGTCACCGGCGCCGACTACAAGGACATGCTGGCGTTCGGCGTGTATGCGTTCTACCGCGTCGGGATCGGTCCGGACGGCACCTGGCATTTCTTCGTCGCCGGCGATTGATGAACTGGAAAGGGTTGCAGCTGACGCGCGACCCACAGCCGTTGATCTATCCGCCCGCTAGTGTTCCGTTTCCGACGTTCGTATCATTTCGCAGCACTCGCTTTTACGAACGTCGGAAACAAAGGAACACTAGCAAGTCATGATCCTAGTGTGGCTTTGCATTTGACGTTCCTATGAAGGACTCGCGGCCAATACTGATAGGAACGTCAAATGCGCCACACTAGCGTCTCCAGGAACTGCACCGCCTCGCCGCCCGCCGGAGCCGAGAGTTCGCCCTGCCACATCACCTGCTGTCCGCGCACGAAGGTTCCCACCGGCCAGCCGGTGACGGTGACGCCGTCGTAGGGCGTCCAGCCCGCACGCGACTTGATCCAGCCGTCGGTAATGGTTTCGCTGCGCTTGAGATCGACCACGGTGAGATCGGCATCGTAGCCCACGGCGATACGGCCCTTGCGCGCGATGCCGAACAGCCGCGCCGGGCCGGCGCTGGTGAGATCCACGAACCGCAGGAGCGACAACCGCCCGGCATTGACGTGGTCGAGCATGATCGGAACGAGCGTCTGCACCCCGGTCATGCCCGACGGAGTCGCGGGATAGGACTTGGACTTTTCCTCGCGGGTGTGGGGCGCGTGGTCGGAGCCGAGCACATCGACGATACCCTGCTCGACACCCCACCAGATGCCGGCGCGGTGGCCTGCACGCACCGGCGGATTCATCTGCGCCAGCGCGCCGAGACGCTCGTAGCATTCCGGCGCTTCGAGCGTGAGGTGATGCGGAGTGGCCTCGACCGACGCGACGTCCTTGTGGTCCTTGAGAAACTCCATCTCCTGCGCGGTCGTGATGTGCAGGACATGCACGCGTTTGCCGGTCTCGCGCGCCAGCCCGACGAGCCGCTGCGTGCAGCGGAGTGCGGCAATTTCATCGCGCCAGACCGGATGCGAGCGCGGATCGCCGTCGATGCGCAGGTGCTTGCGCTCGTTGAGCCGGTACTCGTCCTCGGAATGGAACGAGGCGCGCCGCCTGATCACGGCGAGAATGTTGCGCACGCTGTCGTCGTCCTCGACCAGGAGCGAGCCGGTGGAGGAGCCCATGAACACCTTCACCCCCGCGCATCCGGGCAGGCGCTCGAGCGCGGGAAGCTCGCTGGTGTTCTCCCGCGTGCCGCCGATGAAGAAGGCAAAATCACAATGCATGCGGTGATGGGCGCGCGCGATCTTGTCGGCGAGCGCCTGCGCGCTGGTGGTGGTCGGATTGGTGTTGGGCATTTCGAACACCGCGGTGACCCCGCCCATGACCGCGCCCAGGGAGCCGGATTCGAGATCCTCCTTGTGGGTGGCGCCGGGCTCGCGGAAGTGCACCTGCGTATCGATCACGCCCGGGAGCACATGCAACCCCCGACAGTCGATCACCTGACCGGCCGAAGCCGCCGACAGGTTGCCGATCGCGGCAATGCGCCCGCCGGTGATGGCGAGATCGCGCACGCCTTCGCCGTCGTGGTTGACGATGGTGGCGCCGGCGAGGATGAGGTCGAAGCTTTGGGTCATTTCCAATCGGCCGCTCTTGTGGCTGGTGCGCGAGCGCCTTACGTTTAGTTGCGACATCTGGCAAGTACCGATCAAGTACCGATCAAGCACCGATCATGAAAGCAGCGCTGCTTCCCGACCGTGGCGTCGTCAAGGTCGCCGGCGACGACGCGCGCAAATTCCTCAACGGCCTGATCACCAGCGACATCGCCAAGATGACGCCGGCGCGGGCCGGCTTTGCCGCGCTGCTGACGCCGCAGGGCAAGATCATCGTCGATTTCCTCCTGGCCGAGGCGCCGCCCGCCGATCGCGGCGGCTTCTTCCTCGACTGCCCGCGCGCGCTCGCGCCGGCACTGGTGCAGCGGCTCAATTTCTACAAGCTGCGCGCCAAGGTCATGGTCGAGGACTTGTCCGAGATCCTCGCCGTGCTCGCGATCTGGGACGGCCCGGAGGCCACCGACTATGGCCTGTGCTATCCCGACCCGCGCCTGCCGGCGCTGGGGCTGCGCTGCATGCTGCCCCCGCACCTGGCCGCCAAGGCCGCGGCCGACCTCGGCGCGGAACTGCTCGATTCCGCGGCCTACGAGGCGCATCGGATCGCGCTCGGCGTGCCGCGCGGCGGCCTCGACTTCATTTATGGCGATGCGTTTCCGCATGAGACCGACATGGACCAGCTCGGCGGCGTCGACTTCGACAAGGGCTGCTTCGTCGGCCAGGAAGTGGTCTCGCGCATCGAGCATCGCGGCACCGCGCGCACCAGGGTGGTGCCCGTGAGCTTCGACGGCTTTGCTCCCGAGGCCGGCACGCCGGTGAGCGCCGGCGAGAAGGCCGTCGGCACGCTGGGCTCGTCGGCGCAAGGCCGCGGCCTTGCCATGCTGCGCCTTGATCGCGCCGCCGCCGCGCTCGCCGCCGGCCAGCCGCTCACCGCCGGCGGCATCGAGATGCGGCTGGTCAAACCGGAATGGGCGCAATTTGCATGGCCCGGCGAGGCAAAGGCTGCGCAATGACTCCTCCCCTGCTCCATCCCGATGGTCTCAAGCGCTGCCCGTGGCCGAAGCAGGACCCGCTCTACGTCGCCTATCACGACGAGGAGTGGGGCGTGCCGGAATACGACGACCGCGCGCTTTACGAAAAGCTCATTCTCGACGGCTTCCAGGCCGGCCTGTCCTGGATCACCATCCTGCGCAAGCGCGACAACTTCCGGCGCGCCTTCGACGGTTTCGCGCCGGAGAAGATCGCGCGCTACACGCCGAAGAAAGTCGAGCGGCTGATGCAGGACGCCGGCATCGTGCGCAACCGCATGAAGATCGAAGGCACGGTGCTCTCCGCCCGCGCCTATCTCGACATCATGGAGAAGGGCCCGGGCTTCTCGCGGATGCTCTGGGACTTCGTGGGCGGCAAGCCGAAGGTCAATCGTTTCCGCTCCACGTCGCAGGTGCCGGCGGAAACCGAGCTGTCGCGCAAAATCTCCAAGGAGCTCGCGGGCCGCGGCTTCAAGTTCGTCGGACCGACCATCGTCTATGCCTTCATGCAGGCCACCGGCATGGTCAACGACCACATGGTGACCTGCCACCGGCACGCGCCGCTGGCCAAGCTCGCAGGCCGTTGATGCCGGCGCAGCCGAAATCGGCGCCCCGGTCCGAGCCGTTCCGCGCGTGGCAGCGCATGCTGTCGGGGCGAAGGCTCGACCTGCTCGACCCCTCGCCGCTCGACGTCGAGATCGAGGACATCGCGCACGGACTCGCGCGCGTGGCCCGCTGGAACGGCCAGACCGAGGGCGCGCACATCTTCTCCGTCGCCCAGCATTCGCTCCTGGTCGAGATCATCGCGCGCCAGCGCGCGCGCCTCGATCGCCCGAGCCGACTCGCCGTCCTCCTGCACGACGCGCCGGAATACGTGATCGGCGACATGATCTCGCCGTTCAAGGCGGTGATCGGCGACGCCTACAAGGCGGTCGAGGCGCGCCTCCTCGCGGCCATCCATCTGCGCTTCGGCCTGCCGGCCGTGCTGCCGGCGGACCTCGTCGCGCTGACCAAGGCCTCCGACCGTTCCGCCGCCTATCTCGAGGCGACGCGATTCGCCGGATTTTCCGCCGCCGAGGCGCGCCGGTTCTTCGGCCCGCCGCCCAAATTCTCCGCCGCGATCGAGCGCGACTATCTCACGCCCTGGCCGGCGGAGACCGCCGAGCGGCGCTATCTCGAGCGCTTCGCCAAGCTCGCCGCCGGCTGACCCCGGGACCACGCGATCGTGCCGTGACGCACGCGCCGGGGAACAACGGCTTCGTGCGGCAAAAATGCAACATGGGTTCGTTCTGGCCAAAATAAAACTGAGACGGATCCGACGCTTTCGCGTCAAGATTTGTCACCATATAACGGGGCGAACAACCGGTTCGGGACAATTCATGATCCATGTCTGCTCGCTGGCGCGCCTCTACGACACGGTGGAAGAAACCGGTGCGCTTCACATCGTCACCTTGCTCAAGGACACCGACCGGGTTGCGCGCCCCAAGACCATCCCGGAGGCCAACCATCTCGTGCTCGGCATGGACGACATCTGCGTCGCCATGGACGGCTACGTCATCCCGTGCGACGAGCATGTCACCCGGCTGATCGAATTCGTGCGCGGCTGGGATCGCGCCAAGCCGATGGTGGTGCATTGCTACGCCGGCATCAGCCGCTCCACCGCCGGCGCCTATGTGGCGGCGTGCGCGCTCAATCCCCGGCGCGACGAAATGGCGATCGCGCGCGAGCTTCGCCGCGCCTCGCCGACCGCCACTCCCAATGCCCGCATCGTGTCGCTCGCCGATCGCGCGCTCGGCCGCGACGGCCGCATGGTGGCGGCGATCGATTCGATCGGTCGCGGCGAGATGGCCTACGAGGGCACGCCGTTCCGGCTCGACCTGGAATAGGGCGGAGCCGCCGGCCTCGCATTGCCGGCTTTCCCTGTTAATAACAGGAAAATAACAGGGCGGCTGCGAATAAATTCCTCGCAGCGCTTGCCCATTCCGCGCGCCCATACGCCGTCCGACATCGTGATTGCCTCGTGGCAATAAAAATCCCGGAGCGGTGTCCCGTCCGGGTGCAATGCGCAGTTCTGAATGCTGTCCACTTGTACGAGATTTGGGTAACGGCTGTCGAGTGCGCGTGGCCGGAATTCGCAGTTTTTCTGCAAGCACGGGGACTGCATGTCAGGTCCCGGGCGGGAGCGACTTCGCTCCTATGCCGTCCTAAAATGACCGCAACAGAAACGTGGAGGATACGACATGCGAAGCTTCGCCCCCTCGTTCATTCCCGCCCTGGCGCTGACCGCTGACCATGAGCGCGACCTTGCCCGCCATGGCGCAGCAACCGGCGCCCGCGACCACCGTCACCGCGCTGCTCAAGCAGGTCCTCGCGGACGTTCCCGGCCGCGAAGTCATGGTGATCACGCTCGACATCCCGCCCGGCGCTGGCTCGGCCCCGCACCGCCATCCCGGCCATCACGTTTTCGGCTACGTGCTGGAAGGCAGCTACAAGCTCAAGCTCGACCAGGGCGACGAAAAAATCCTGACCAAGGGCCAGACCTTCTACGAGGCGCCGGGGCAGTTGCACGCCGTCTCCGCCAACGGCAGCGCGACCGAACCCGCCAAGGTGCTTGCCGTCATCGTGGCCGAGAGCGGCAAGCCGGTCACCGTCCCCGAAAAGCAGTAGCGGACGCGGCGCGCGGCGCTCGCCATTGCGTCCTCCCTTGCTACACTCCCGCCATGACCGACGCCGCGCTCACGCCGATCGAGATCGGGCTCACCGCCGCGATCGTGACCGTCGAGGGCGAGCAGCCGGCCATCCTCGTCGCCGGCGACGGCAGCAAGGGCGCGACCCGCGCGGGGCTGCCGTTCGGTCCGTTCGATGCGCCCGCGCATCGCACCTTCGAGATCGGCCTGCGTGCCTGGGTCCGGGCCCAGACCGGCCTCACCGTCGGCTATGTGGAGCAGCTCTACACCTTCGGCGATCGCGGCCGCCATGCGCGGCCCGCCGACACCGGCGCACACGTGGTCTCGATCGGCTATCTCGCGCTCACCCGGATGCCGGAAAACGTCGCCGCCCTGCACGCCGCCGGCGCCGGCTTCGAGCCCTGGTATCGTTTCTTCCCCTGGGAGGACTGGCGGGAGAAGCGGCCCGACATCCTCGACAAGGTCATCCTGCCGTTGCTGGACGAATGGGCGGCGGGCCGCTCCAGCAAGCCGGAGCCGGCGCGCGCGCTCGGACGCCGGGAGCGGGTGCGGCTTTGCTTCGGCGGCGGCGGCAGCCCGTGGGACGAAGAAAAGACGCTCGACCGCTACGAGCTGCTGTACGAAGCCGGCCTGGTCGAGGAGGCGCGCCGCGACGGCCGCGACGCCGCGCTGGCGCGGCGGCCGTTTCCCGCGCTGGGCGAACCGATGCGGTTCGATCACCGGCGCATCCTCGCAACCGCGATCGCGCGGCTGCGCGCCAAGCTCAAATATCGTCCCGTCATCTTCGAGGTGATGGCGCGCGAGTTCACGCTCACCGAGCTGCAGCGCACGGTCGAGGCGATCTCGGGCCGCCGCCTGCATAAGCAAAATTTCCGCCGTCTCGTCGAGAGCGCCGCATTGGTGGAGCCGACCGGCGAGACTTCGACCGCGACCGGCGGGCGGCCGGCGGCGCTGTTTCGCTTCCGCCGCGAGGTGCTGCAGGAGCGCCCTGCCCCCGGCCTGCGCCTTGGCGCGCGCGCGTCATGATGCTTTCGGACCAAGCGCCGCTCCGTTAGCATCGCGTCCTTGGGGCTGGTGGTTTTCATGGACTTATTCTTTGTCGTGCTCGTGCTGCTGCTGCTGGCCTTCCCGATCATGGCCATCGCCGCGCTGGTGAAAACCGTCGGGCTCGGCGGGCAATTGCGCCGGGTCGAGGTCCGGCTGGCGGCGCTCGAACGCGCGGCCGCTGCGCCCATGCCGAGCGTGTCGGAGCAGCGTGCGCCGGCTGAACCATCCGCGCCGACGGCGCCACCGATCGCCGAGCCGATTGCCGCCGCTCCTGCCGTGCCCCCTGCGCCCGCCGCGCCGGGTCCAGCCGCGCCGAGCGAAGCCGAGCCGGTGAGCGCCGCCGCCTCGCCGGTCGCACCGCCGCCACCACCCACGGCAACAGCGGGACCGGCGGCGCCGAGCATGAGCCTGGAGGAGCGCCTCGGCACGCAATGGGCGGTCTGGGTGGGCGGCCTTGCGCTCGCGCTCGGCGGCATCTTTCTCGTGCGCTACTCGATCGAGCAGGGCCTGCTCGGGCCCGGCGTGCGGGTCACGCTCGGCGCGCTGCTGGCCGCCGCGCTCGTCGGCGCCGGCGAATGGGCGCGCCGGAGCGAGAGGCTCGCCGGCATTTCCGGCCTGCCGACCGCGCACATCCCGAGCATCCTGACCGCCGCCGGCACCACCGTCGCCTATGCCGACGTCTACGCCGCGCACGCGCTCTACGGCTTTCTCGCCCCGGGCACGGCCTTCGTCCTGCTCGGCCTGGTGGCGCTGGCGACGCTGGCCGCCGCGCTGCTGCATGGCCCGGCGCTGGCGGGCCTCGGCCTCGTCGGCGCCTACGTCGCGCCGCTTCTGGTCGCCTCCCAGCGGCCGGATTACTGGTCGCTCTATGGCTATCTCGCGGTCGTGACCGCCGCCGCTTTCGCGCTCGCCCGCTTCCGGATGTGGCGCTGGCTCGCCATCACGGCGGTGGCCTTCAGCGCGCTGTGGACCTTGCCCGGCATGGGCGTGGTCAGCGTGGATGCGCTCGGCGCGCATGCCTTCCACGTTATCGTCGGCTTTGCGCTCGCCGCGACCTTGATCGTCGCCGGCCTGTGGTACGGACCGAGCGCGTTGCCCGGCCACATCGACGGCGTGTCATCGGCGGCGCTCGGCGCCTACCTCCTCGCCGCGAGCCTGCTCGTGCTGGTGAGCCGGCACGATCCGCTCGCACTCGCGACCTTCGCCGGGCTCGCGGCGGCGACGGTCGCGATCGCCTGGCGCGCGGAAGCGGCGGCCGCGGCCGTGCCGGCGGCGGCCGTGCTCGTCGTGCTGGTGTTCGTGCGCTGGGCCGCCGATCTCAACATCGAGCACCTGCTTGCGCCGTCCGGTCCGGTTGCCGGCGCCGTGCCCGAGCCGCCGAAAGCGAATGTCGGGTGGCATCTCGTACTGGGAGCGGGCTTCGCGGTGCTGTTCGGCGGCGCCGGCTATCTGGCGCAGGGGCGCTCGGAGCGGGCGATCGTGCCTGTCCTGTGGAGCGCCGCGGCGGTGTTCGCACCGATCGCGATTCTCGCCGCGCTCTATTACCGCATCGCCGGGTTCGAGCCTTCGATCCCGTTCGCGGCGGCCGCGCTATTGCTGAGCGCACTCTATGCATTCGCCACCGAGACGCTGGATAAACGCGCGCCACGTCCGGGACTTGCCGCGGCAAGCGCGATCTTTGCAACCGGCGCGGTCGCCGCGCTCGCGCTCGCGCTGACATTGGCGCTGGAGAGAGGCTGGCTCACGGTCGCACTGGCGCTGATGGTGCCGGGCATCGCCTGGGTCTCGGACAAGCGGCCATTGCCGGCGCTGCGTGTGCTCGCCGCCGTGATCGGAGTGCTGGTGCTGGCGCGCATCGGCTGGGAGCCGCGCATCGTCGGAAACGACGTGGGTACCAAACCGATCTTCAACTGGCTGCTCTACGGCTACGGCATTCCCGCCGCCGCGTTCTGGCTGGCCGGCTATCTTCTGCGCCGCCGCGGCGACGACGTGCCCGCGCGCATGGTGGATTCCGGCGCCATCCTGCTCACCGTGCTGCTGGCCTTTCTGGAGATCCGCCACTTCATCAATCAAGGCGATGTCTTCCGGGATTCTTCGAGCCTGGCCGAGATCGCGCTGCAGGTTTGCGTCGGGCTCGCCATGACCATCGGGCTCGAGCGGCTGCGCCTGCGCTCGCACAGCGTGGTCCACGATGTCGCCGCGCTCGTGGTCGCGGCGCTGACGCTGGCGGCCATCGTGCTCGGGCTCGGCATGATCGAGAACCCGCTTTTCACCGGCGAGCCGGTCGAAGGGCGCTTCGTCAATCTTATTCTGCTGGGCTACGGCCTGCCGGCGGTGCTGACCGCGATCCTCGCGCTGGTGTCGCGCGGTGTGCGTCCCAAGGAATACAGCGCAATCGCGGCCGTGACGGCGGTGGCGCTCGCGCTCATTTATCTCTCGCTCGAAGTGAGGACGCTCTATCACGGCGAGGTGCTCAACGACGGCCCCACCTCCGATGCCGAGCAATATACCTATTCGGCGGTGTGGCTCGCCTTCGGCGTGACGCTGCTGGTGGTCGGCATGGTGCTGCGCTCGCAGGCTGTCCGGCTCGCCTCGGCCGCGGTGGTCATCCTCACCGTCCTCAAGGTGTTCCTGATCGACATGAGCGACCTGACCGGCATCTACCAGAGCCTCTCGTTCATCGGACTCGGCATCGTGCTGCTCGGAGTCGGTTGGCTCTATCAGCGATTGTTGTTTCCGCGCCGCGCGCCGCCTGCCCCATCGCCAGCGTAAGCGACGCAAGCGTTGCGAAACCGGTGTTGGGCTACCGCCCACTCCGGTTTGCGTCTGCTACAAAAAGCATGCCGCGTTTCGAGAGTTCACTTGCAAACGCGCAAGCGGCGGATGGGGTGCGGCCACATGTTGTCGTGGGACGACTTCCGCTACATCAAGGCGATCGCCGAAGCGCGGTCGCTGGCGGGCGCGGCCGGCAGCCTCGGCGTCAATCATTCCACGGTTTTCCGGCGGCTTTCCCAGATCGAGCAGCAACTCGGCTCGCGCTTGTTCGAGCGCGGCCGTGCCGGCTATGCGCTTACCGCTTCCGGGGAGCAGATGGTGGAACTCGCCGACCGCATGGGCGAAGACATCATCAGCTTCGAGCGCAAGGTCACCGGCCAGGATCTGCGGCCATCGGGGGAATTAAGGGTCACCACCAGCGACGTGCTCCTGCTGCATTTCCTCGGTGACGTGCTGATCGGTTTTCGCCGCGCCTATCCGGAGATCACGCTGGACATCGTGGTGTCGAACCAGCGGCTCAATCTGACCAAGCGTGACGCCGACGTCGCGGTGCGGGCGACCTATCACAACCCGGACCCGCTCGCGGGGACCAAGGTCGCACGCATCGCCTGGGCGGTGTTCGGCGCCGCCGCGCTCGCGGGCGAACCGTTCGAACCGGCGCGCGATGCCCGGCGCCACGACTGGATCGCGTTCGCCGATGCGACCTCGATCGCCAGAGCGGCGAAGTGGCTCAAGGAAAACGCGGACGAGAAGCGCATCGTCTACAAGATCAATACCATGATCGGCCTCGCCGAAGCGGCCGCGGGCGGCGCCGGGTTGGTGCTGCTTGCCGTGCTATGTCGGCGCGGCGGTGCGCGGGCTCGCGCAGCTCAGCCCGCTGTTGCCCGAGCTCGAAGGCGAGCTTTGGCTGCTCACGCATCCGGACCTGCGCAACACCGCGCGCGTGCGCGCCTTCCTCGATTTCTGCGCCGACGAGATCGCGCGCCGGCGCGATGTCATCGAAGGTCCGGGCTGATCGGAATCCGTAATCCGGTTTGTCTTGCCGTCATGTTCGCCGCAGATCGGCTCTTCAAGGCGAATGTACGTTATCTGACACATGCGGGCATCGATCAGTCCATAGGTATAGTCTTTAGTCCGCGCCTCGACGGCGCGACGCGTCCCGCCGGACGGCGTAGACGCGAATTATTCCCAATGCCGTGCTGTAGAATGGAAGCTGCTGCAGAACTGCAATCAACAGGGCTCATTGCGACGCACACCCGAACCTCCCCTTTACGTCATTATGTCATATTGTCTTTCATTGCCCGGGAGAAAGGTCTCGATTGAATTATGTATGATGATTTATAACCCATTCCTGCATGCTGCCGCACAACGTCGCGGCCACGACTCGATACCGTGATAACGTGAAGAGTTAAAGACAGTCCGAGATCGCGAGCAACGCGGGCGACAGTTTCCAATACCGGGGGCGGCGCAGAAAAAACGCGTGCCACCGAGGGTCGTGTCCCAGTTCGCGTGACCTACTCGTCGGCGGACGCGTAGAAGCCGCAAACCATGCGCGACGACTTGCCGAAGGACGTCGAGCCCTATACCACTGGTTGAGCCCGCAACCAAGATACTTAGCCCTTCCGAAACAGCTGGCTAATGATGTTCTCCGGCTTAATGGCGATGTTCATGGCCCGCAGATTCCTTCTCGGCGCGATGATTTCCGTCGCTCGTCGCCAGCTGTTTGCCGGACCGACGGCCGGGCCAATGGCGATTGGCTAACGGGTCGATAGAGCTCTGCCATGGAAATGCATCAGGTCAGATATTTCCTGGCGACCGTCGGCGAGCTCAATTTCACCAAGGCCGCCGAAAAGTGCAACGTGACGCAGCCTTCGCTCACCCGCGCCATCAAGCAGCTCGAGGACGAGCTCGGCGGCGACCTGTTTCGCCGCGAACGCCCGCAAGCTCAGCTGACGGAGCTTGGGCAGCGCATGCATCCGCTCTTGAAGCAATGCTACGAGAGTGCGCTCGGCGCGCGCTCCCTGGCGGCCGCCATCCAGAGCGGCGAGGTCGGAGCCCTCAAGCTCGCCCTGTCGCGTACGATCAATTTGGAGTTACTGACGCCGCATTTGACCGAGCTCATCCGGCTGTTCAACCGGCTGGAAGTGAAATTGCTGCGCGGGACCGCGCCGCAGGTCGTGGAGTTCCTCAAGGCGGGGGATGCCGAGCTCGCCGTTGCAGGGGACATCGGCGAGGAATGGGAGCGTCTCGAGCGCTGGCCGCTGTTCACCGAAGAGTTCGGCCTGATCTTCAATGCCAAGCATCGTCTCGCCGCGCATCCGATGATCGAGATCGAAGACCTGCGACAGGAGCGCTGGTTGCGGCGCGCCTATTGCGAGCAGGCGGAACAGACGGCAGCACTCATTCGCGGCCATCATCTCGATGTGGACAAAGGCCACGAGCTCACATCCGAGCGCGACCTCATCACTTTGCTGGAGGCCGGCCTGGGCGTCGCGTTCGTTCCGCGCACCGCGCCGCGTCCCGAGACCTTGAAGCATGCGCCCGTCAACGGCGTTGAATTGCGTCGCAGCGTCTATCTCTACGGCGTCGCAGGCCGTCAGCGCACGCCGATGGCATCGGCCATCCTGAAGATGCTGCGCGCGGCGGACTGGTCGCGCTACACGGATTGATCGCCGCAGGCGAACGCCGCTTTGGCGCCGCACTAGAGCGCATCCCCATTGGATCGCATCGGGATGCGCTCTAGATTCCTTGGTTTTGCGCATGTCCTTATCGGAAAACCGATTCCCACTTTTCCGGGACATGACTAGTGCGGTTCGCGATGCCAGTTCGCCGCGCATGGAGTTGCTAGATGTCCCTTTGATCGGTTCGCAAACGCGTGCAGCACTGCGGGCGCCAGCCGGCTTCCGCGATCGCGATGGGCTTGCGGTAGTCGGGGTCCAAGAAGCGCGCCTTGATCCGCCGGTCCCGCCCGACCACGAACGTCGCCGGAATCGGCAGCATCCAGGAGCTGTTGCCCTGAAAGGTCGGCAGGTCCCGGTGTCCCTCCATCATCTTCTGCATTTCCGCGCCCACCCAGATGGTGAGATTGAGCGAGAGCGCGTAGCCATTGTCCACGTCGGTCAGGATCGGGAACCGCACGTTCGACTGCGATCGGAGCTCGGCCACGAATTTCTGCCGGTCGGGCATGATGGCGACGATCTGCCCACCTTCCGCAGCAATCTCGCTATGCGCCTGCGCCAGCGCATTGATATTGATCCGGCAGTAGGGACACCAATGCCCGCGGTGGAAGGTCACGGCGACCGGTCCATCACCCAAAAGCTGGTCGAGGCCGACGAGGTGTCCGGCATCGCCGGGCAACGTGAAGGGCGGCATGGGCTCGCCCGGCTGGGGGGCCGATTCGCCCGCACCGTATTGGCGCAGATGCTCCACCAGTCGATCCACGGCCGCGGCGAATTCAGGCCGCCGCCGTCGGGCATCGTCGGCAAAAGCCCGAAGCTGCTCGCCCAGCGACACTTCGAGCTCGCGTGCACGTCTGAAAGCCTGGTCAAGGCTCTCTCCGCCGACATCGGGAGTCATTCGACCGCTCCGGCGCGTTGCCTGCCGCTGTAGGGGACTTGCGTGCGCACGGTAGCGGTTTCCGTCCGGCCTTTCCAGGACGCGGCCCATTCTAGGCGTATTCCGGTTCTTCTCGGCCCGCGAGCTTTCCGCCGGCCTCGCCCCGGGCGCGGCCATATACGCGGCTTGGGCGGACGTCGGAGGCGCCGGCATCTCGGCCGGCATGACGTCTTCGATGCGCAATCCGGAAATGCCGGTGATCAATCCGCGCCGCCGTTGGTGATCGATTTCAGAACGATTCAGGTCCGTCCCAAGGACCGGCCGACCCTTCCCCCGGCATGCTCCTGATGCGTCAAACCGCCTGCGCCCGGCGGTCCCTAGCTGGTATGATCGGCGGCGGCACCCGTGGGAGGGAGCCCCATGTTCGGCATGAGACGGCGCGAGTTCATATCGCTGGTCGGCGGCGCGGCGGTGGCGTGGCCGCTCGCACTTTGCATGCATAAGGGCCGCTTAATCCGAAACATGGCCGTGCGGATTATAGCTAGCGTCATTTTAATTCAATCATGGTCTATTGTGGGGGCAGAGGAAGCCGCTATTCCGTCCGACTATAATTTTCTTGATGAGCTACTTTCAGACTTGGGATTCCAACCTACTGACCTGATCGAGCGCGTTCGGCAACTCTCGAACTTACCGTCGGAAGCAGCCATGCAGCATCGGCTGTCCTACTGTGTTCAGGGGTATGCCGACAGGATCGCAACTGACGCAAAATTGCGCGAGAAGGTGGCGTCCGAGGTTGAGGAGAGAACATGCGTGCAGCTTGGCTTATGCCAAGACCGCAGCCAGCAGCGAATAGATCAATCATCCCTATACGCCGAGTTGCTACGCGTGGTGGCGGACGAAATGCGCGGGAAGAAGGGGGCAGATTTCAGCAAGACTTTTCAGGAGCATGAGCAGTTCGTGGAGTTCGGACGCCATCTCGCTAGACAAAGTGGCGTTGAGGAGACGTTTCGCCAGGCTTCATATGTCAGTGCGCAAGTTTCTGCCCGCCACATTCGCGAGAGCTGTCCCTCTCTATGGAACAGTTGGCCAGTTCAAGTTAGTGGTCTGCTGGGTCTCTGTTTGGTAGGCGGGGTCATTACATTGGTATACAAAACGAACAGAGTGAGAGCAGCACCAACATAGCTGCTCGCCGCCCGCGATAGACTGGCCATGCTCGGACAGTCCGGGAGGATGACGGCCTTCCAGCGGTGAAAAGCTGGAGGAGAAACCGATGAGACGCCGCGAGTTCATCACCCTGCTGGGCGGCGCGGTGTCGGTCGGGCCGCTTGCGGCACGGGCACCGGCGCTTGGGCCAGAGAGCGTGGCAGGCCCGCATTCATCGGGTACTTTCTGATCTACATGGATCGCGGGGGGTGAAGTGGTGCACAAAGACCGAATCCCAAAAAGCCTTCCGGCCGATGAACGGCCGTATCTACACCCGCAACCGGTGTTTCTATTGCGGAAGACTTCTACGCGGTCAGAACTCGCGCGAGCATGTGTTTCCCAAGTGGCTGCAAGAGAAGTTCAACCTCTGGGACCTGGCAGCGGAGAACATCCCGGCCGATATACTGATCGATCTCGTTCGCGGCGGCCTAGCGGTCGCAAGGGACGAGCGCCTTGAGGATGAGGACGGGGCAGTCGATGTGACACGAATGTGGATCACAGAGGCGGGAGAGCTGGCGCTGGCGGCATCACGGATTTAGCGGCCTGGATCATCGCTTTTTTCAACCAACCCCAGCTCCTTCATCTTCTCGCAGACCTCGTCCGCGCTTCGACGCGGCTTCGAGCGCCGCAATCAACTCCTCGACCGACATTCGTCGGCGAAAATCCGGATCGATAAAGCGTGCCGTCACGATACCATCGCGTGCGATCACGAAGGTCGCCGGAATCGGCAACATCCAGGCCTCGTTTCCCTGATAATCGGGCAACGAGCGCCCGAACGACGACAGCATCCGCTCGAGATCCGGCCCGACCCAGATGGCCAAGTTCAGCGACAGTGCGTAGCCGTTGTCCACGTCGGTAAAGACGGGGAATGGCGACTTGGTGTTGGATTTGAATTCCATCGCGAACCTCTGCCGCTCGGGCATGATTGCCGCGATCTGACCTCGAGCGGCGGCGATGTCGCGCCGGGCTTGTGCCATGACGCTCGCGCTGATCCGGCACCAGGGACACCAGTGTCCGCGGTGAAACGTGATTGCGATCGGGCCGTTCTGCAGCAGGCTCTCGAGACTGGTCAGGCGCCCTCTCTCGTCGGGCAGGACGAATGGAGGCATCGGCTCGCCCGGCCGTGGCGCCTCCAGTCCGGCGCCACTGCTTGAGAGGCGCGACACCAATTGATCGACCGCTTCCGCATAGGCCGGAATGAACTCCCTCACAGCGTTCGAGTAGGCTTCGAGCCGCTCGCCGAGCCCGCCATCCATGTCGCGGGACCTCACGAAGGCGGCAGCAAGTGCTTCGGCGGGTGCGGCGGTCATGATACGTCGTGTGGCCCGGCTTCGGCGCGAGCTGCTATATGCTCACGTGCGTCATGATCTTTCAACGGCATCGCGGGACAGCGGTGCCGCGCGCTAAAGCGGTTCCCGCTGGTGTTGATGCAGAACAGCGCCGCGCACTCGGTGCGCTCCCCTCCCCCTTGTGGGGAGGGGTTGGGGGTGGGGGGTAGCGCGATGAGGCAACGCTCGTGCATCACTGCACCACCCCCCTCCCCAGCCCTCCCCCACAAGGGGGGAGGGAGCAGACCGAGTTTGCGGCTCGCTTTGAATCCATTTCAGCGGGACACGCTTTAGTGTCCCGAATTCCGAAGTTCGCATCAGGCCGTGCACTCGTGCATCGCTAGGTGAGAGCAAGCTGATCAGTGTTGCCTTGGCCACCTGCGCGGCTCCCACTCAAATCCAATTGCGTCCAATTTCTTGTGTCGTTCCTCAGAAAGATTATTCTTTTCTCTTCTCGCGCGCCGCTGCTGAGCAGCGTATCGGCGTTGCCCGAGCCTGGGCCGGTCAACCCGGCGCCGATCATGTAGAGCGCCGCGACCTCGGTCGCCGATGCTGTTGACGTAGAACAGATCGTCGCCGCCAATCCCGACCAGTGTGTTCGCGCCGCTCGTGCTGAGCAGCGTGTCAGCGCCGCTCGTCCCCCATGGCCGTGACGAGCCTTCGATTACGCGATGATGTCCCAGGTGGCACCCGGGTTGAACGGGCCGACGGCACCGACAAACGTGGCGGTGGTGCCGTCCATCAGCCACATCGCGGCAGTGCCGTTTTCGCCTTGCCAGATGATGTCGGACTTACCATCGCCGTTGAAATCGCCCGTTCCCTTGATCTCCCAGCTCGGCCCTGGGTTGAATCCAACTAGGCCGACGGCACCGACAAACGTGGCGTTGGGGCCGTCCATCAGCCACATCGCGGCAGTGCCGTTTTCGCCTTGCCAGATGATGTCGGACTTACCATCGCCGTTGAAATCGCCCGTTCCCTTGATCTCCCAGCTCGGCCCTGGGTTGAACGGGCCGACGGCGCCGACAAAGGTGGTGTTGGTGCCGTCCATCAGCCACATGGCGGCAGTGCCGTCATCGCCTTGCCAGATGATGTCGGACTTACCATCGCCGTTGAAATCGCCCGTTCCCTTGATCTCCCAGCTCGTGCCTGGGTTGAACGGACCGACGGTGCCGACAAACGTGGTGTTGGTGCCGTCCATCAGCCACATCGCGGCAGTGCCGTTGTCGCCTTGCCAGATGATGTCGGACTTACCATCGCCGTTGAAATCGCCCGTTCCCTTGATCTCCCAGCTCGGCCCTGGGTTGAACGGGCCGACGGCGCCGGCAAACGTGGCGTTGGGGCCGTCCATCAGCCACATCGCGGCAGTGCCGTTTTCGCCCTGCCAGATGATGTCGGACTTACCATCGCCGTTGAAATCGCCCGTTCCCTTGATCTCCCAGCTCGGCCCTGGGTTGAACGGGCCGGCGGCGCCGACAAACGTGGTGTTGGTGCCGTTCATCAGCCACATCGCGGCAGTGCCGTTGTCGCCCTGCCACAGAAGGTCGGACTTGTTGTCGGCGTCGAAATCGCTTGTCGGCGGCGGGACGGCCGGGGCGTCGCCGAAGTAGTTGGCGGGGTTGTCGTCGGTGACCGTCGTCAAGGTGTTGACGTCCTGGCCGGTGACGGTGCCGACGTTGGTCTGCTGGCCGGCAAGGGCGGTGGCGGTCCGCGTGTAGGTCCAGGTCTCGGTCAGGTCGAGCAGGCCGTTGGCGTTGGTGTCACCACCGCTGAAGGTCGGATTGAAATCGTCGGCCGGGTTCGCGGGCGTGCCATTGTCGTCGCGGACCACCACACCTGAAAGAGGAACGTTGCCGGTGTCGGTCACCACGTAGGTGAAGGTCACCGTGCTGCCGGCGGCCACGTGCGGCCCGGTCGGACTGTCGGCGTCCTGGCCGTTGACGAACTTGACGAGCGACAGGTCGGCCTGCTGGGGCGTCTCGGTGGCGCTGGCGGTGTTGTTGCCGGTGTTCGGGTCGAACTGGTCGGCGTCACTGATGGTCCCGGTGTTGGTCTGCGCGGCGGGGCTGACCACCGTGGCAGTGATGCTCAGCGTCTGCGGGACGCCGGGGCTGACCGTGCCGACCGTCCACACCCCGCTGACGTCGTTGTAGGTACCCTGGCTGGGGTTGGCCGACACGAAGCTCACGCCGGCTGGCAGCAGGTCGGTCACCTGCACCCCAGTGGCGGCGTCGGGGCCGGCGTCAAACACGGTGATGGTGTAGACGATCTGGTCGCCGACGTTGGGCGTCGGGTTGCTCACCGTTTTCGACACAGACACGTCGGCCTGCTGGGGCGTCTCGGTGGCGCTGGCGGTGTTGTTGCCGATGTTCGGGTCGAACTGGTCGGCGTCACTGATGGTCCCGGTGTTGGTCTGCGCGGCGGGGCTGACCACCGTGGCAGTGATGCTCAGCGTCTGCGGGACGCCGGGGCTGACCGTACCGACCGTCCACACCCCGCTGACGTTGCTGTAGGTACCCTGGCTGGGGTTGGCCGACACGAAGCTCACGCCGGCTGGCAGCAGGTTCGTCACCTGCACCCCAGTGGCGGCGTCGGGGCCGGCGTCAAACACGGTGATGGTGTAGACGATCTGGTCGCCGACGTTGGGCGTCGGGTTGCTCACCGTTTTCGACACAGACACGTCGGCCTGCTGGGGCGTCTCGGTGGCGCTGGCGGTGTTGTTGCCGATGTTCGGGTCGAACTGGTCGGCGTCACTGATGGTCCCGGTGTTGGTCTGCGCGGCGGGGCTGACCACCGTGGCAGTGATGCTCAGCGTCTGCGGGACGCCGGGGCTGACCGTACCGACCGTCCACACCCCGCTGACGTTGCTGTAGGTACCCTGGCTGGGGTTGGCCGACACGAAGCTCACGCCGGCCGGCAACAGGTCGGTCACCTGCACCCCCGTGGCGGTGTCGGCACCCTGATTGGACAGCGTGACGGTGAAGGTGATCTGGTCGCCCACGTTGGGCGTCGCGTCGCTCACCGTTTTCGACACAGACAGGTCGGCCTGCTGGGGTGTCTCGGTGGCGCTGGCGGTGTTGTTGGCCGTGTTCGGGTCGACCTGGTCGGCGCCGCTGATGGTCCCGGTGTTGGTCTGCGCGGCGGGGCTGACCACCGTGGCCCCGATCGTGAGCACCGTCTGGGCGCCGTTGGCTAGCGCGCCAACGTCCCAGAGGCCGGTGGTGCTGTCGTAAGTTCCCTGACCGGGAGTCGCCGACACGAAGCTCACCCCGGCCGGCAACAGATCGGTCACCTGCACCCCCGTGGCGGCGTCAGGGCCCTGGTTGGACAGCGTGACGGTGAAGGTGATCTGGTCGCCGACGTTGGGCGTCGCGTCGCTCACCGTTTTGGTCACAGACAGATCGGTCGCCATGTCAATCTCCTGCCCGTAGCCACCTCGGTGGCGCGATTGTTGCTCGTGACCTTTCCAAAGGTCGCAATCGATGGCACGGCCGCGTGCCGGCGGTCGGCGATAAGCTTGCTCGAGGGCCTATCTTCGAGAGGCTGCAAGGCCGGGCATTGCGGATCACACCTCCGTAACCCTGCCTTGTCCTAATGAGGAAAACGCCAAGGGACCTCAAGAGCGGCGCGTGCCGCTCGCAGCATGCGCCGGCATTGAACAGGGATCGGAGGAATTGCGAAAATATCGATTGGCTATCGATCCGATAGCCGGGTGCTATGTGCCGCGCCGCGCTTCGACGCAGCTTCGAGCGCCGCAATCAACTCCTCGACCGACATTCGTCGGCGAAAATCCGGCCGCTCGTTTGCGAACTTCGGAATCGAAGGACACCAAACTCGTGCTGAGCTAACCTCCGGTCGGGGCATGGTGTGTAAGGAGCACCTAAACGCCTTCTGGCCGATCACCAGTTCATCAGCTTCTTGGTGGCTTGCTCGTTGTCCTTGAGGAACTTGCGGTAGTCCTCGCCCTTGATGATCTGCGGGTCGAGCGCCAGCGCCTCGGCCTTGGACCTGTGCTCCTTCGAGTTGATGGTCTTCTCCAGGTAGCCGGTCAGAGCGGTCTCGACGTCCTTCGGCAAGCCGGCCGGCGCCGCGATACCGCGCGACACCGCCCACACCTCGTTGAAGCCCTGCTCGCGGAAGGTCGGACCGTTGGGAATGAACGGCGACCGCTCGGCTGACATCACGCCGAGGATGCGGAACTGACCAGCCTTGATGTCCTCGGCGACCTCGCTGACGTTGCAGGCGAGCACTTCGATGTTGCCGGCCAGCACCTGGGTCTTGCCTTCCGGCGTGCCGCGGAAATGCACCATCTGGAAGCCGGTTCCGTTGTTGGCGCCGATGCCCAGCGCCGCGACGTGATCGTCGGTGCCATGGCCGCCGCCGTTGAGCGTGACCGTATCTGGGCGGCGCTTGGCCTCGTCGATGACGTCCTTCACGGTCTTGAACTTGCTGTCGGGCCGCACCGCCCAGAGATTGGGATCGACGACGTGATTGATCAGTGGCGTGAAGCTCTCCAGGTTCTCCTTGCGCGCACCACCCTGCGCTTTATCGAGATAGCCGGCGAACATGCTCGGCGCGTTGATGTAGCCGATGGTGTAGCCGTCGGCCTTCGACGCGGCGAGCGAGCCCCAACCGATCCAGCCACCGCCGCCGGCGCGATTCTCGACGGTCACGGACTTGCCGAGGATGGGTTCGAGATCCCTGGCAAGAAGTCGCGCCGAAACGTCGCTGCCGCCGCCTGCGGCATAGGGCACGATCACCAAGATCCCGCGGGCGGGAAACTCCTGCGCGAAGCCCGGACGACGTCCGACGACGGACAGCGCCGCCGCACCTGCGGCCGCGCCGAGAAAACGACGTCTGCTGCTCGAATCCATGGTCGCCTCTCTCCCTGCCAAACAACAGGACGCTCAAAAAAAAGCGTCGGGACAAGGCCGAGAAGAACCCTTGTCCATGGGATCCGCAAGTGCGCCTACCTGCCGGTCAACTCCCGGCGAATCTTCGTGGCCGAGATCGATTCCGTGGCCTCGTCCAACGTCAACCGTTCGACCACGTAGCCCACGTCGCGGCCGTAGAACACGTTGGTGATGTTCGGCACGGAAACCACGAGAATGCGTCCGCGGTGCTCCCACAGCGCGGACTCGATCTGAGCCTTGACGGCGTAGAAATCGAGCGGGTTCTTCTCGTCGATGTCGTGAGTGTCGCGTACGGCGATGCAGACCTGCCCCACCCGCCGCAATCCTTCCTCGATGAGCTTGCGATGGCCGTCGTGGAACGGCTGGTAGCGGCCGAGAAACAGGGCCGTCGGCTTCTTCGGGTCGAACTTGGCCAGGAGCTTGTCGCAGACCTTCTCGGCCCAATAGATGGGCGAGCCGTCCGCCGTGACGCATATGTCGTAGCGCGATGGCGCCTGGAACATGGCATCGGTATCCGGGAAGCGACTGGTGTCGATGCGATTGAGCCAAACGACGAAGGCGTCGCCGAAGGCAGCACGAGTTTCATCCGTGGGGCAAATGAAATCGGCGATGGCGTAGGTCCCGCTGTCGACCACGCGGTCGCAGAGCCATCCCATCCGTCGCGCGTGCTCGATGCGATCCGGGTGGCCGAAACCCAAGTCCTTGTTGATGTTCGCGCGTACGTCGTCGGCGTTGAAATGGACCGCGTTCAGCCGTGGCGCGAGTGCCTTGGCCAGCGTGGTCTTGCCGGCACCTGGGAGCCCCATCACGAGTATTTTCCTGGCCGTGGATGTCATGCTCAGATCGACCCCTTCTGTGGCTGTCCAACTTTTCCGGGAGATGCGCTACAGCTCGCGCGCGTCAGCCGGGAACGATCTCCCGCTGGATGTCGTCGGCGCGGAAGCCGACCGCCTCCGCCTGCCGCACGCCGGGGATGACCGCCACGTCGTAGAGCTCCTCGATGGTGTGCTCGTAGCGCAGCCACTCGACGGCGTTGCCGGTATCGATGTCGACCACCTGCAGCCCGCAGCGGGCGACCGCGTCCTTGGCGGAGAGCCGCTCGTCGAGGGCGAGGCCCTCGAAGGTGCGGTTGCGGCGCGGCCGCGACAGCCCGATCACCGCGTGGCGGCCGGCGAAGGCGAGCCCGCGCGCATAGCCGGGGCAGAACGCGACCGGCGTGAACGCGCCGCTCGCCCGATCGACGGTGCCGAACTCGCCGGTGCCGGAGTTGAGCAGCCACAGCCTCCCGTCGTAGAGCCGCGGCGAGTGCGGCATCGACAGGCCGCTCGCCACGATCTCGCCGCTCGCCACGTCGATGACGACGCCGCCGTCCTGGCGCCGCTCGCGCCAGCCGTCGGCGACGTCGGAGCGGCTCACCGCGCTGACATAGGCGGGGCGCGCGCCGTCCATGGCGAGGCCGTTGAGATGGCAGCGGTCCTCGGGCGCCAGCGCGCTGATGAACTTGGGCCGCCACAGCGGCCGGAAGCTCGCCTGATCGCTCACCGTGGCGAGACAGGAGAACAGCGTGTTGACGAACACCGGCGCGCGCACGCCGTCGATCTCGCCCATGCCGATGTCGTGGATGTCGGTGCGGCCGGTGACGCGGCCCTCGCGCGGCACGAACTTGCGCTCCGCGCCCTGCGGCGTGGTCTCGCCGGCGGCGAGCACGTTCTCGAACCGCCACAGCATGTAGAGCGCGCTGGTCCACAGCGTCTGCCCGTCGGTCCATAGCCCCTGGCACTGCTCGATGATGCGCTCGTGCGCGCGAATGCCGCCGTCGTCCTTGCGGCCGATGAAGAACAGCCGCCCCGCCTGGTAGGTGGTGAGCGCGAGGCAGACATCCGCTGCCGCGAGCCATGCCGCGAAACGCTGCGACAGCAGCAGCAGCGGTCCCTTGTCGCGCACCTCCGCGGTGGAACTTCGGTCATCGCACGATCCTTTCTGCAGCGGCCGGTCGCAGGTCGGCGGTGTGCGCCAAGCACGTCACCGCCACAACCCGGGCCCGACCTATACTCACTCTATTGCCGAGTAAACACGACGATTCAATTCAATACGCTGGGCTCGAATGTAGATTGCAGCGGTTCGTTGCACCGGATGTGTTCGACTCTCGGCCGGCGCCCCCGCCCCGGAGAATGGCCTCTGGGTCCCGGGGCGCTCCAATGCCCTCTCGCTATGAACGCCATAGGTAATCGGCATTGGCTCGCAGCTCTGGTCTCGTGCTCAAACTCGGCCGTCGATCGAAGCATTCTGCAAGCGACATCTAGGCCGTGCCGCAACTCGTCGGCCTCGAACAATGCCGCGCTCGGCTATGCCAGCGCCCAGGTCGCCAACGATCTGCCTGCGAAGCGAAGGGGGAAACACCGGCATTCCCCGTGACGACCGATGCGGGCTCCGTGGTGGTGGTGGGCGGAGCTCACACGACGGCTTTTGCCCCCTCGCGACGCGGAGAACCAGCAGATGGCGAACTCGGTTCCCACCCTGACCGGCCTCACCACGCCGGTCACGTTTCTCGAGAACACGGTCAACGCCGCCCCGCAGATCATCGCTGCGGACGTCACCTTCACCGACCCCGACAATAACTTCGACGGCGGCACGCTGACGGTCGCGGGCCTGCTGGCGCAGGACACGGTCGCGATCCGCAACCAGGGCACCGGCGCCGGGCGAGATCGGCGTCTCCGGCGGCAACGTCAGCTTCGGCGGCAGCGTCATCGGCAGCTTCGCGGGCGGCGCCGGCAGCACGCTGACCGTCACCTTCAACGCGGCGGCGACGGCGGCGGGGATCGAGGCGCTGATCGAGAACCTGACCTACGCCAATTCCTCCGACGCGCCGGCCGCGAGCCGCAGCCTCGAGCTCAAGGTCACCGACGCCGCCGGCTTCGCCGCCACTCGCGCCGCTCGCGGAGCAGACCGGCGCCGCCAATCCGTTCAACGGCGTCGATGTGGGGTCCAGCACGCCAGCTTCGCCGACCTCGACGGCGACGGCGACCTCGACGCCGTCGTCGGGAACAACGGCACCTGAACTATTTCGAGAACACCGGCTCGGCCATCGCGCCGGCCTTCACCGCGCGCACCGGCGCCGCCATCCGTTCAACGGCGTCGATGTGGGCCAGCGCGCCGAGCTTCGCCGACCTCGACGGCGACGGCGACCTCGACGCCGTCGTCGGGGACGCGGCACCCTGCACTATTTCGAGAACACCGGCTCGGCCACCGCGCCGGCCTTCACCGCGCGCACCGGCGCCGCCAATCCGTTCAACGGCGTCGACTGTGGGGATCTTCAGCGCGCCGAGCTTCGCCGATCTCGACGGCGACGGCGACCTCGACGCCGTCGTCGGGGCAATCGACGGCACCCTGCGCTATTTCGAGAACACCGGCTCGGCCACCGCGCCGGCCTTCACCGAGCGCACCGGCGCCGCCAATCCGTTCAACGGCGTCGATGTGGGGGACGACAGCACGCCGAGCTTCGCCGACCTCGACGGCGACGGCGACCTCGACGCCGTCGTCGGGGAGCGCTACGGCACCCTGCACTATTTCGAGAACACCGGCACGGCCATTGCGCCGGCCTTCACCGAGCGCACCGGCGCCGCCAATCCGTTCAACGGCGTCGATGTGGGGACTCGACGAGCACGCCCAGCTTCGCCGACCTCGACGGCGACGGCGAGCTCGACGCCGTCGTCGGGGCAAACGACGGCACCCTGCACTATTTCCTCAACACCACGCCGCCGGCGCCGGATTTCGCCGAGCAGACCGGCGCCGCCAATCCGTTCAACACCGTCGATGTAGGGGCCTTCAGCGCGCCGAGCTTCGCCGACCTCGACGGCGACGGCGACCTCGACGCCGTCGTCGGGGAAAACGACGGCACCCTGAACTATTTCGAGAACACCGGCACCGCCAGTCGCGCCGGTCTTCACCGAGCGCACCGGCGCCGCCAATCCGTTCGACGGCGTCGATGTGGGGTTCTACGGCACGCCCAGCTTCGCCGACCTCGACGGCGACGGCGACCTCGACGCCGTCGTCGGGGAATACTTGGGCACCCTGCACTATTTCGAGAACACCGGCTCGGCCATCGCGCCGGCCTTCACCGAGCGCACCGGCGCCGCCAATCCGTTCAACGGCGTCGATGCGGGATACCTCAGCGCGCCGAGCTTCGCCGACCTCGACGGCGACGGCGACCTCGACGCCGTCGTCGGGGTCAAACTACGGCACCCTGCGCTATTTCGAGAACACCGGCTCGGCCATCGCGCCGGCCTTCACCGAGCAGACCGGTGCCGCCAATCCGTTCAACGGCGTCAACGTGGGGTTCAGCAGCGCGCCGAGCTTCGCCGACCTCGACGGCGACGGCGACCTCGACGCCGTCGTCGGGGCAATACGACGGCACCCTGCGCTATTTCGAGAACACCGGCTCGGCCATCGCGCCGGCCTTCACCGCGCGCACCGGCGCCGCCAATCCGTTCAACGGCGTCGATGTGGGCGGCTCCAGCGCGCCCAGCTTCGCCGACCTCGACGGCGACGGCGACCTCGACGCCGTCGTCGGGGCAAACGACGGCACCCTGAACTATTTCACGCAACACCGGCGCGGGCTTCACGCTGGTGGTCAACGTGACGGCGCAGAACGACGCCGCCACGCTCTCCGCCGACGTCCGCAATCTGACCGAGACCGACGCGGCCGCCGCCATCTCCAGCTCCGGCACGCTCACCATCAGCGACCCCGACAGTCCTGCCAGCTTCGTGGCGCAGGCCGGCACCATCGGCAGCTACGGCACCTTCGCCATCGCCAGCGCCGGCGCCTGGACCTACACCGCAAGCTCCGCCCACAACGAGTTCGCGGCCGGCACCACCTACACCGACACCTTCCCGGTCGCGAGCGCCGACGGCACCCTTACCTCGGTGACCATCAACATCCTCGGCAGCAACGATGCCGCGGTGCTGACCGGCCTCACCACGCCGGTCACGTTTCTCGAGAACACGGTCAATGCCGCCGCACAGATCATCGATGCGGACGTCACCTTCACCGACCTCGACAACAACTTCGACGGCGGCACGCTGACGGTCGCGGGCCTGCTGGCGCAGGACACGGTCGCGATCCGCAACCAGGGCACCGGCGCCGGGCAGATCGGCGTCTCCGGCGGCAACGTCAGCTTCGGCGGCAGCGTCATCGGCAGCTTCGCGGGCGGCGCCGGCAGCGCGCTGACCGTCACCTTCAACGCGGCGGCGACGGCGGCAGCGATCGAGGCGCTGATCGAGAACCTGACCTACGCCAATTCGTCGGACACGCCGATCGCGAGCCGCGGCCTCGAGCTCAAGGTCACCGACGCCGCCGGCTTCGCCGCCATCGCGCCGCTCGCGTTCGCGGAGCAGACCGGCGCCGCCAATCCGTTCAATGGCGCAGCTTCGATGTGGGACCGGCTCGGCCATCGCGCCGGCCTTCACCGCGGCACCGGCGCCGCCAATCCGCTCAACGGCGTCATGTGGGGACTTCAGACACGCCGAGCTTCGCCGACCTCGACGGCGACGGCGACCTCGACGCCGTCGTCGGGGCAGCGCTACGGCACCCTGCGCTATTTCGAGAACACCGGCTCGGCCATCGCGCCGGCCTTCACCGCGCGCACCGGCGCCGCCAATCCGTTCAACGGCGTCGATGTGGCGGGCTACAGCGCGCCCAGCTTCGCCGACCTCGACGGCGACGGCGACCTCGACGCCGTCGTCGGGGAAGTCGACGGCACCCTGCACTATTTCGAGAACACCGGCACGGCCACCGCGCCGGCCTTCGCCGAGCGCACCGGCGCCGCCAATCCGTTCAACGGCGTCGATGTGGGGGAGCGTCAGCACGCCCAGCTTCGCCGACCTCGACGGCGACGGCGACCTCGACGCCGTCGTCGGGGAATGATCGACGGCACCCTGCGCTATTTCGAGAACACCGGCACGGCCATTGCGCCGGCCTTCACCGCGCGCACCGGCGCCGCCAATCCGTTCGACGGCGTCGATGTGGGGTACTTCAGCACGCCCAGCTTCGCCGACCTCGACGGCGACGGCGACCTCGACGCCGTCGTCGGGGAAAGCGACGGCACGCTGCGCTATTTCGAGAACACCGGCGCGGGCTTTGCGCTGGTGGTGAACGTGACGGCGCAGAACGACGCCGCGGCGCTCTCCGCCGACGTCCGCAACCTGACCGAGACCAACGCGGCGGCCGACATCTCCAGCTCCGGCACGCTCACCATCAGCGACGCCGACAGTCCCGCCACCTTCGTGGCGCAGGCCGGCACCGCCGGCAGCTACGGCACCTTCGCCATCGCCAGCGCCGGCGCCTGGACCTACACCGCAAGCTCCGCGCACAACGAGTTCGTGGCCGGCACCACCTACACCGACACCTTCCCGGTCGCCAGCGCCGACGGCACGCCTACCTCGGTCACCATCAACATCCTCGGCACCAACGACGCCGCGGTGCTCTCCCCGACGTCCGCGATCTGACCGAGACCAACGCGGCCCTCGCCAGCTCCGGCACGCTCACCGTCAGCGACGCCGACAGTCCTGCCACCTTCGTGGCGCAGGCCGGCACCGTCGGCAGCTACGGCACCTTCGCCATCGACAGCGCCGGCGCCTGGACCTACACCGCAAGCTCCGCGCACAACGAGTTCGCCGCCGGCTCCACCTACACCGACACTTTCCCGGTCGCCAGCGCCGACGGCACGCCCACCTCGGTCACCATCAACATCCTCGGCACCAACGAGCCTGCACACGCGGCGGTGCTCTCCCCCGACGTCCGCAACCTGACCGAGACCAACGCGGCGGCCGACATCTCCGACTCCGGCACGCTCACCATCAGCGACGCCGACAGTCCCGCCACCTTCGTGGCGCAGGCCGGCACCCTCGGCAGCTACGGCACCTTCGCCATCACCAGCGCCGGCGCCTGGACCTACACCGCAAGCTCCGCGCACAACGAGTTCGCCGCCGGCACCACCTACACCGACACCTTCCAGGTCGCCAGCGCCGACGGCACGCCCACCTCGGTCACCATCAACATCCTCGGCACCAACGACGCCGCGGTGCTCTCCACCGACGTCAGCAACCTGACCGAGACCAACGCGGCGGCCGACATCTCCGCCTCCGGCATGCTCACCATCAGCGACGCCGACAGCCCCGCCACCTTCGTGGCGCAGGCCGGCACCGTCGGCCTCTACGGCACCTTCGCCATCACCAGCGCCGGCGCCTGGACCTACACCGCAAGCTCCGCGCACGACGCGTTCGTGGCCGGCACCACCTACACCGACACCTTCCAGGTCGCCAGCGCCGACGGCACGCCTACCTCGGTCACCATCAACATCGCCGGCACCAACGACGCGGCGGTGCTCTCCACCGACGTCCGCAACCTGACCGAGACCAATACGGCGGCCGACATCTCCGACTCCGGCACGCTCACCATCAGCGACGCCGACAGTCCGGCCACCTTCGTGGCGCAGGCCGGCACCGCCGGCAGCTACGGCACCTTCGCCATCGACAGCGCCGGCGCCTGGACCTACACCGCAAGCTCCGCCCATAACGAGTTCGTGGCCGGCACGACCTACACCGACATCTTCCCGGTCGCCAGCGCCGACGGCACGCCCTCCTCGGTGACCATCAACATCCTCGGCACCAGCGACGCCGCGGCGTCGCATGACTTCAGCAGCGACAGCAAGTCCGACATTCTGTGGCAGAGCAGCAACGGCACCGCCGCCGTGTGGCTCTTGGACGGCACCAGCAGCACCTTTGTCGGCGCCGTCGGTCCGTTCAACCCGGGGCCGGCCTGGCACATCGAGGGCATCGGCGACTTCAACGGCGACGGCAAGTCCGACATCATCTGGCAGGGCGACAACGGCACTGCCTCGATGTGGCTGATGGACGGGCCCAACGCCGTGTCGGTCGGCGCCGTCGGCCCGTTCAACCCGGGGCCGGCCTGGCACATCGAGGGCATCGGCGACTTCAACGCCGACGGCAAGGACGACATCCTGTGGCAGGGCCAGGACGGCACGCCGGCGATCTGGCTGATGGACGGCACCAATACGACGTTTGTCGGCGCCGTCGGCCCGTTCAACCCGGGGCCGAGCTGGCACATCGAAGGCACCGGCGACTTCAACGGCGACGGCAAGGACGACATCATCTGGCAGGGCGACAACGGCACTGCCGCGATGTGGCTGATGGACGGCACCAATGCCACGTTTGTCGGTGCCGTCGGCTCCAATCCGGGACCGAACTGGGAGATCAAAGGCACCGGCGACTTCAACGGCGACGGCAAGTCCGACCTCGTATGGCAGGGCAAGGATGGAACCGCGGCGGTCTGGCTGATGGATGGGAGCACCGTCGTGTCGGCCACTGCCGTCGGCTCCAATCCGGGACCGACCTGGGAGATCAAGGGCACCGGCGACTTCAACGGCGACGGCAAGTCCGACATTCTGTGGCAGGGCCAGGACGGCACGCCTGCGATCTGGCTGATGGACGGCACCAATGTCGTGTCGGTCCACGCCGCCGGCTCGTTCAACCCGGGGTCGGACTGGCACGTCATCATCTAGCGGCGAGGCGCCGCTGCAAGCCTGCTGAAAATTCGCGGCCGGCCTCGGCTGCGCCGCCCGTTCCGCGCGCGTGCCGGGCGCGGTCAGTGGAGGCTCAGTTCGACCCGCCCGCCGCGTCAGCCGTGGCGTCGTGCGGCGCCGGTGGAGACGAGTGCCGGCGCCCGCTCACGCCGGCAACGCTCATGCGACGGGTGAAGTCGCAATAGGCGAAGCCGAAGCCGGACACCGATCCGCGGAAGCTGCGGTCGTCCATCTTGTCGAGATTGAAGCACGGCTCGAACGGGATGCCCTGGAGCGACGCGCACACCGCCTCGCCCCGGACCCTCAGCGTTCCCGCCGGGAGCCATACCTGTTTCATCGGCCCCGCGCCGCGGAACTGGATGTTGCCGATGACCGAGCCGTCGCTGTAGATCCGGCCGGCGCCGCGCGAGCCATCGAAACAGTTGAATGCGAACAGCTTGCCCGACACGAAGCGGCGCGCCGCGTCGGCGGTGAGTGTTTCGGCGAAGGCCGAACTGGTCGTGAGCAACGTCACAACCACAATCGCGAACCGCGCAATCATCTCGATCCCCTCCCCTTACCGCCGCCGCGGCAGTCATAACCGAGCATTAACCATAAGAATCTGGCGCGATCTTGCCGGATCATGGTCAACAAATTCTGAACGCGCCTACCCCACCCTGACCGCGAGCCGTCCCCGCACCTGACCCGCGACGATGTTCCGGGCCGCCTCGATCGTCTCGGCAAGCCCGATGTCGCTCGTCATGGCCGCAAGCTTTCCCCGATCGAGCTCGCTTTCCAGACGCGCCCACGCGGTTCGCCGATCGGCCATCGGACGCATGACGGAATCAATGCCGAGCAGCGAAACACCACGCAGGATAAATGGCGCAACCGAAGTCGGCAAATCCATGCCGCCCGCCAGTCCACAGGCCGCCACGGTTCCGCCATAGCGCGTCATCGACAGCAGATTGGCGAGCGTGGTCGAGCCGACGCTATCAATACCGCCGGCCCAGCGCTCTTTTCCCAATGGTTTTGCGGGTCCGGCGAGTTCCTTGCGTTCGATGATCTCGCTCGCGCCCAATTTTTTCAGGTAGTCGGCCTCCTCCGCGCGGCCGGTCGAGGCTGTGACCTGAAAGCCACGCTGGGAAAGAATTGCAATTGCAACCGAGCCGACGCCGCCGGCGGCCCCGGTAACGAGCACCGGCCCGCTCATCGGCGTGAGGCCGCGACCCTCGAGCGCCATCACCGCCAGCATGGCGGTGTAGCCCGCGGTTCCGATCGCCATGGCCTCGCGCGCGCTCATGCTCGGCGGAAGCCGCACCAGCCAATTTCCGTTCACCCGCGCCTTCTCGCCGTAGCCGCCCAGGTGGGTCTCCCCGCATCCCCAGCCGTTGAGGATCACCTTGTCTCCGGCCTTCCATTCGGAATGGGTCGAGGTCTCGACCGTGCCGGCGAAATCGATTCCCGGGATCATCGGAAAGCGGCGCACCACCGGAACCTTGCCGGTGATCGCCAGGCCATCCTTGTAATTGAGCGTCGACCATTCGACCCGGACGGTGACGTCACCCTCCATCAGATCGCGCTCATCGAAATCGGCGAGGCCGGCTTTCGGCCCGGCCTCGGTCTTCTCGATCACTGATCGCCTTGAACGTCGCCACGTCTTGCCCTCGCTTGATGTTGTCCTAGTGTCCCGTTTCCGACGTTCGTATCGTCTCGCAGCACCCGCTTTTACGAACGTCGGAAACAAAGGGACACTAGCAAGTCATGATCCTAGTGTCCCATTTCGCAGTTCGCACGTCTCGCGGCCCCCTCCGATGCGAACTTCGCGGACCAATACTGCATAGGAACGTCAAATGCGCCATTCGGATCTGAAGTGTCCTAAACGAGCTCGCGGCCTTAGTGATCGGAACTTCACATCCGCCGCGCTAGTGTGGCTTTGCATTTGACGTTCCGATCGAAGGAACTCGCGGCCAATACTGATAGGAACGTCGAATGCGCCACATTAGTGTCCCGTTCGACGGACCTCGATCAGCCGGTCGGAGGCTTGCCGGTGTTAACCGCCAATTGAGCGTCGAAAGCGCGCTTGTAGGCGGGCCGCGCTTCGCCGCGGGCGACATAGGCGGCCAGGTTCGGATATTCGTCCAGAATGCCCGATGATTTCAGCCTCAGCAGCACCGACACCATCATCAGGTCGCCCGCGCTGAACCCACCATCGAGCCAGTCGGCATCGCCGAGGCGAGCGGAAAGTTGCTTCAACCGGTCGCGGACGCGATCCTCGACCAGAGGCAGGCGCTCCTGACTCCAGGGCTTATCGCCCTCCAGAATCCTGGCGGTCGCGAGTTCAAGGATCGCCGGCTCCACCGTGTTGAGCGAAGCAAACATCCATGTGATCGCGCGCGCCCGCGCATCGGCATCGTCCGGCAGCAGGCCCGCATGGTGCTCGGCGATATGGAACACGATCGCTCCTGTCTCGAACAGGGCAAGATCGCCTTCCTCATAGGTCGGAATCTGGCCGAAAGGATGAAGCGCCCGATGCGCGGGTTCCTTCATCGCGCGGAACGAAACAAGGCGAACCTCGTAGGGTTGGCCCACTTCCTCTAGCGCCCAGCGAACGCGCGTATCGCGCGCCAGTCCCATGCCGCCATCAGGTGACCGTTCAAAGGCGGTAATGGTGACGGTCATCGTGAGGCGCCTCCTTGGCGAACATCATTGGACTCGCGGCCAATACTGATAGGAACGTCAAATGCGCCACACTAGGCCGGCGCCATCGCGAGCCGCGCCACCGGCTTCTCGACGATCGGCAGATTGATGACGGCGGACAGCACGCCGAACAGCACGCCGAGCCACCACACGATGTCGTACGAACCGGTGTGCTCATACAACAGGCCGCCGAGATAGACGCCGAGGAAGCCGCCGACCTGGTGGCTGAAGAACGCGATGCCGAACAGCATGGCCATCCAGCGCGTGCCGAACATCACGGCGACGAGGCCGGCGGTCGGCGGCACCGATGACAGCCAGAGCAGGCCGGTCGCGGCGCCGTAGATCAAGGCCACGGCCGGGCTCGCGGGCAGGGTGATGAGGAACACCACCGCCAGCGCGCGCGCGAAGTAGATGACGGCCAGGATGTAGCGCTTGGGCATGCGGCCGCCGAGCCAGCCCGACGTCATCGCGCCCACGATATTGAACAGCCCGATCACGCCCAGCGTCCAGCCGCCGACCTCCGCCGAAAGGCCGCGGTCGATCAGGTACGAGGGCAAATGCAAGGTGACGAAGCCGAGCTGGAAGCCGCAGGTGAAGAAGCCGAGCACCAGCAGGATGTAGGAGCGGTGCCCGAGGGCCTCGGCCAGTGCCTGCTTGTAGTTCTGGATCTGGGTCGCGCTCGGCGCGGCTTCGGCCGTGCGCGGACTGCTTACGCTTGTCTGCGATTGATCCTGGCGCAGACTGCGTACACTTGTCTGCGAGTCATCCTGGCGCAGACTGCGTACACTTGTCTGCGATTCATCCTGGCGCAGACTGCGTACACTTGTCTGCGATTCATCCTGGCGCAGACTGCGTACACTTGTCTGCGCTGCATCGGAGCGCGGGGTGGCGATCGCGAAGGCGAGCGGGACGATCAGCAGCAGGAGACCGGCGAAGACCTCGAGCGTGGTCCGCCAGCCCAGAGTGTCGATCAGGCCGACGGCGAGCGGAGAGAACAGGAACTGGCCGAACGAGCCCGAGGCGGTGCCGGCGCCGAAGGCGAGCGAACGCCAGCTTTCCGGCAGCAGCTTGCCGAACGACGAGATCACCAGATTGAACGAGCAGCCGGACAGGCCGAAGCCGATCAGCACGCCGCTCGAGAGGAACAGCGTTTCCGGCGTCGAGGCGTGCGCCATCATGAAGATGCCGGCGGCATAGAGCAGCGTCCCGGCAATGATCACGCGCACGGTGCCGAAGCGGTCGGCGATGGCGCCCGAAAACGGCTGGGCGGCGCCGTAGAGCAGCGTCTGGATCGCGACCGAGAGCGCGAACACCTCGCGGCCCCAGCCCTGGTCGTGGGACATCGGCGTGAGGAAGAAGCCGAGGGTCGAGCGCGGCCCGAAGCCGATCATGGAGATGAGGCAGCCGGAGATCAGGACGACCGCGGGCGTGCGCCAGGAATCCAAACGCCAGCCGGCGGAGGACAGCGGACGGATGCCCCCGGTCGCGGGTCTGTTTTCTTGCTGCACCGTGGCCCCTCGTCTCCCCCGTCGTCCGCGTTCAGGCCGGCGCGGCCAGCGGGCGGGCAACGGGCTTCTCCACAATCGGGAGATTGATCGCCGCTGACAAGAGGCCGAGCAGGATCGAGAGCCACCAGACCGCGTCGTAGGAGCCGGTGCGCTCGAACAGGAGGCCGCCGAGCCATACCCCGAGGAACCCGCCGACCTGGTGGCTGAAGAAGGCAAAGCCGAACAGCATGGCGAGCCAGCGCGTGCCGAACATGAGGGCGACGAGGCCGGACGTGGGCGGCACCGTCGACAGCCACAGCAAGCCCAGCACCGCCGAGAAGACCAGGGTCGTGACCGCGCTCGGCGGCAGCAGGATGTAGACGAGGATCGCGACCGAGCGCCCAAAATAGATCAACGACAGGAGATAACGCTTGGGCATCACGTTGGAGATCCAGCCGGCGGTGAGGGCGCCGACGATGTTGAACAACCCGATGGTGGCAATCGCCCAGCCGCCGATTTCGGCGGGAAGCCCGCGGTCGACCAGATAGGCCGGCAGATGCACCGCGATGAAGAAGATCTGGAAGCCGCAGGTGAAGAAGCCGAGCACCAGCAGCACGTAGCTGGTGTGGCCGAATGCTTCGGTGAGCGCCTGCACCACCGATTGCCGCGGCGCGCCGGCTTGCGCCGCGGCCGCGCCGGCCTGTCGTGGCGCGGCGAGCGCGAACGAGAGCGGCAGGATGAGAAGAACGACGGCGGCGAAAATGAGCAGCGTGTCCTGCCAGCCGAATCGACCGATGAGGCCCACGGCGAGCGGGGAGAACAGAAACTGCCCGAACGAACCGGCAGCGGTTCCGGCCCCGAAAGCGATCGACCGCCACTCCGGCGGCATCAGCTTGCCGAACGCACCGATGACGATGGTGAAGGATGCGCCGGCGAGCCCGAAGCCGATGATCAGGCCGGCGGTCAGATGGAGCATCGGCGGCGTGTCGGCATAGGCCATCGACGCCAGGCCGAGGGCATAGAGGATGGCTCCCACGCTCAGCACCGGTACGGCCCCGAAACGATCGGCCATCGCGCCGGCGAAGGGCTGGGCGGCGCCCCACAGCAGCATCTGGATTGCGAGCGCGAGCGCGAAGACGTCGCGGCCCCAGCCGTACGCGCTCGACATCGGGGTGAGGAAAAATGCCAGCCCCGAGCGCGGCCCGAAGCCGAGCACGCCGATCAGGCAACCGCAGACCAGGATGACCGCGGGCGTGCGCCAGGACACCGGCCGACGCGCGACGGACGACGCAGCCTCGTTGTGTTCCTGCACGGTCCTCTCGCGTCCTTCGTCCCGGTGCTGGTGTTCAAGCCGGAGCAGCAGCGAGGCGCTGCACCGGCTTCTCCACGATCGGCAGATTGATCACCGCCGAGAGCAAGCCGAACAGAACCGACAGCCACCACACCGCATCGTAGGAGCCGGTGTTCACGAACACGACGCCGCCGAGCCAAACGCCGAGAAAGCCGCCGACCTGATGGCTGAAGAACGCCAGGCCGGCGAGCGTGGCGAGCCAGCGCGTGCCGAACATCAGGGCGATGATTCCGTTGGTCGGGGCGACCGTGGACAGCCAGAGCAGGCCCATCACCGCGCCGAACAGGATCGCGGACACCGGCGTAACCGGAAACGAAATGAACGCGAGCACGGCGGCGGCGCGTCCGAAATAGATGAACGAAAGGATGTAGCGCTTCGGCATGAGATCGCCGAGCCAGCCGGCGGTGAGCGAGCCGACGATGTTGAACAGCCCGATCACGGCGATGGTCCAGCCGCCGACCTGGACGGAAAGACCTTTGTCCACCAGATAGGCCGGCATGTGCACGGTGATGAATGCGAGCTGGAAACCGCAGGTGAAGAAGCCGAGCACCAGCAGCATGTAGGATCGGTGACGCAGCGCTTCCGACAGTGCCTGCCGCAGCGATTGGGTCGGCACCCCGTGAACTGCCCCGGCTCCGGCGGGCGCCGTCGCGATCGCAACCGACAGCGGCAGCACCATCAGCATGCCGACACCGAACACCACCAGCGCGGTCTGCCAGCCGAACACATCCATCAGCGAGACCGCGAGCGGAGAATAGAGAAACTGGCCGAAGGAGCCCGCCGCCGTGCCGGCGCCGAAGGCCAGCGAACGCCAGCGCGCCGGCAGGAGCTTGCCGAAAGCGCCGAGCACAACGGAGAACGAACAGCCGGCGAGGCCGAAGCCGACGAAGACGCCGGCGCCGAGGTCGAGCATCCCGGGCGTGGTCGAATAGGCCATCAGGACAAGGCCGATGGCATAGAACAAGCCGCCGGCGCACAGCACGCGCATCGTGCCGTAGCGATCGGCAATCGCGCCGGCGAAAGGCTGACCTACCCCCCACAGGATGTTCTGTATCGCCAGCGCCAACCCGAACACGTCGCGATCCCAGCCGTTGGCCTGGGACATCGGCGTGAGAAAAAAGCCGAGCGACGCGCGCGGACCGAAGCTCAACAACGAAATCATGCAGCCGCACGCCACGATCACGGCGGGCGTGCGCCAGCCGATGCTGGCGGCGCGGGGAACGGAAGGCAATGAAATCGCCATGGCAGAACCTGTGTGAGCCGGAGCCAGCCCGGCAGCTCAAGTCAGGGATCGCACGCGTGCGGTGGATTGGTATCGACGCGAAACTTACAGCTCAAATCGGGCGCCGGTCCGCGCTGCGATTTGCGTGTGCCGATTGTTGTTGTCGCGCCGAACTGCTTTCCTCGGCGTGCTTGTACGGCCTCCCGTCACCGCTCCCAAATGAATCTTGTTCAAGCCTGCATCCATCCGGCGCATGGCAGCCGGGCGGGGCGGGGCTGGAAATTTCCCCCTACGACTGCTATATCTGTTTTGCTCGATTTGAGGATAATGCCCCTCGGGCAGTTCAGGCCGGCTCAGCCGGATGTTTTTCGCCTCTCATTATACTCAATATGAGTATAATTGGCGACTGGGAGGTTGCCATGCCGATCCTGCAAGCCTTCGGTCCGTCCGCCGGGCGTGCGCCGGTGCCTCCACCCATTGCGGGCGCCTCCGCCGCGGCCCGTCGCTACGGCGTGCTGCCGGTGCCTTCGCTCGAATGGAATGCCCAGGTCGAGGGCGAGACTGCTCAGCTCTACGACCGGGTAAGGAGGGTGATTCCGCCGGTCGAATGGCCGTTCTTCGCGCCCTACGTCAAGGCGATCAACGCGCTCAAGCGGGAGCGCAACGCGGTCATCCTGGCGCACAATTACCAGACGCCGGAGATCTACAACTGCGTCGCCGATTTCGTCGGCGACTCGCTCCAGCTTGCGCGCGAGGCGACCAAGGTCGATGCCGACATCATCGTCCAGTGCGGCGTGCATTTCATGGCCGAGACCGTCGAAGATCCTCAACCCGGACAAGACCGTGCTGATCCCCGACCTCAAGGCCGGTTGCTCGCTCGCGGCTTCGATCACCGGCGAGGACGTGCGGCTGTTGCGGGCGAAATTCCCGGATGTGCCGGTGGTCGCCTATGTCAACACCTCGGCCGAGGTGAAGGCCGAGGTCGACATCTGCTGCACCTCCTCGAATGCCCTCGAGGTGGTCGAGAGCCTCGGCAGCGATACCGTCATCTTCCTGCCCGACCAGTATCTGGCGAAATACGTCGCCGGGCACACCAAGGTGAAGATCATTTCCTGGCAGGGCGCCTGCGAGGTGCACGAGCGCTTCACCGCCGAGGAGCTTCGACACTATCGCGCGGGCGATCCCTCGCTGCAGATCATCGCGCATCCGGAATGCCCGCCCGACGTGATCGAGGAGGCGGACTATACCGGCTCGACCGCCGGCATGATCGACTGGGTGCGCAAGAACCGCCCGCGCCGGGTGGTCATGGTCACGGAATGCTCGATGGCCGACAACGTGCAGGCCGAATTGCCCGACGTCGAGTTCGTGCGTCCATGCAATCTCTGCCCGCACATGAAGCGGATCACGCTGCCGAAGATTCTCGACAGCCTGGTCTATCTCAAGGAAGAGGTGGTGATCGATCCCGCCATTGCCGCGAAGGCGCGGCGCTCGGTCGAGGCGATGGTGAACCTGAAGCGGTAGCGCGACCGCGAATTGGGTGCGCGCCCCTCCCCCGCTGCGTCTCCCGCGAGCGGGGAAAGACCTCACCGAGTCAGTCGCCCCACTCCATCGCAATTTGGGAGTGTCGTTTCGATCCAATCCAACGGGCGGCGCTTCGTCATGACCACGTCCCTTTTCTGTCCCGACGCCTTTCTTTCCCCGCTCGAGATCGATGCCGTGGTCACGCGCGCATTGGCCGAGGATCTCGGCCGTGCCGGCGACGTCACCTCGATCGCGACCATTCCCGAGGATACGCCCGCACGTGCGATCGTGGTCGCGCGCGAGGCCGGCGTGATCTCCGGCTTGCCGCTGGTCGCCGCCGCGTTTCAAAAGCTGGCTCCCGAGATCGCGATCGCGGCGAGTGCCCGTGACGGCGCGAGCGTCGCGACCAAGACCGCGCTGATGACGGTGCAGGGGCCGGCGCGCGCGGTGTTGGCGGCCGAGCGCGTGGCGCTCAATCTGCTCGGCCGTCTTTCGGGCGTGGCAACCGCGACGCATGAATTCGTCCGCCGCGTCGCCGGCACGCGCACGCGCATCTGCTGCACGCGCAAGACCACGCCGGGGCTGCGCGCCCTGGAGAAATACGCGGTGCGCTGCGGCGGCGGTTTCAATCACCGCTTCGGCCTCGACGATGCGATTCTGATCAAGGACAACCACATCGCGGTCGCCGGCGGCATTCGCGCCGTGCTGGAGCGCGCCAGGGCGGCCGCCGGACATCTGGTCAAGATCGAGATCGAGGTCGATACCCTCGACCAGCTGCGCGAGGTGCTCGCGGTCGGGCTCGCCGACGCGGTGCTGCTCGACAACATGGATGTGGCGACCCTGCGCAAGGCGGTCGCGCTGGTGGCCGGCAAGTTCCCGCTCGAGGCCTCGGGCGGCATCAACCTGGAGACGATCGCCGAGATCGCCAAGACCGGCGTCGACTACGCCTCATCGGGCTGGATCACCCACTCCGCCCCCAATCTCGACGTGGCGCTGGACATCGAGATGTGAGGACACGCGCGACGCCACTGCAGGGTGGGCAGAGGCGCGCGACGAATTTTGTCTTAATAGCAGGCGGTGTGCGGTGTCCCGCGCCTTTGCCCACCCTACGCGACTCCGCTTCCTGCTCAGGATGAGGGCGGAGCCAAAGAGCGGTTACAATTTCTTCGCGGCTTCCACGAGCTTCTTGGCGGATTCCAGGGTCGCTTCCGGGTCGCCCCATTCCGGCGCATCCTCGCCGTCGCCCCACTTGCGCGGGCGGTAGAAGGTGTGAACGCCGAGCTTGTGCATCTTGGTCATCTCGCGCACCCAGCCCGGCCGCACCCAGTAGGCATGGTAATGGGTGGCCTTGCCGACCTCGGGCAGCCACAGCTTGCCGTCGAGCATTTCGGCCGCGATGGTCTTGGCGCGTTCCCACATATCCGGCTCGCGCACCACGTCGGGAATGCCGTCGCACGCGAAGGTGAACTGGCAGGCGAGATGGCGGTGGGCGTTCTGGTAGACGACGCCGCACACCGTGCTCGGATACTTGCCGGAGAATGCGCGGTTGAGCACGACCTGGGCCACCGCCATCTGTCCGCGCACGTGTTCGCCGCGGGCCTCGAAATAGATCGCGTCGGCGAGGCATTTCTCCGACTTCGGACGGCTCGTTTCGTCGAGGCCAAGCCGCTCGGCCGGGCTCATCGGCCGCTGGTCTACGCCGGTGACCTCGCCCTTGCGGGCGACCGTCTGGCCGCCGTTCGCGCCGTCCTTGAACACGACGCCCGGATCGGAGGGCAATGGCGGCAGGTTGGCGCGCTCGACCGGCGGGTCGACGATGCCGTACTGCCCGTCGGGCGACCAAGACTCGGGCGGGAGCGCCGCCATCTTCATGTTGGCGTCGTTGGTCGCGGTCACCTCTTTCGTTTCGAATTTCGGTTCCTCACCGGGCGCCCACGGCTCGATCGCTCCGAGCCTTTAGTCCCATGGGATCGGCGCCGAAATAGATTCGCGCCGCACGCAACGACGGATCGGTGTCCGTCGCCGTCAGGCCCAAGCCGGTCGCCGGGCTCGCGCCTTCGGCGTCCGCTGCCTGGTCGGCTTCCTTGTCGCCCTCCCGCGGCGGGGCGAGCATGGGATAGGCGGATTTCACGTCCGGCGGCTTCGACGCGAGATCGGTGGCGCGATAGTCGCCCGCGCTTGCGAGCGAATAGCGGCCGGCATCCGGGGAGGGCTGCGGCTCAGCCAACTGAGCCGGCGCGCCGGGCTCCGTGGCGGCGACGTCCGCCTGCGGCTCATGCGGCCGCGGCGGCGTGGATTTCTGCTGGTGCGCGAGCGCGGGACCTTGCGCCGGCGGCCCGTCATCGGGCGCGACCTCACCCTGAGGCCGGGCCTTGAGCCGATCACCCTTGAGCGCCACGCGGCGATCGTCCTTGGCAGCGACGCCGTAATCACCCTTGCGGGTGCGGTCGATCACCGGACCGGCATACGGATCGGCATAAAAAGCGCTCTCGCCGCCGAGTTGACGTTGGCGCAGCGAGCCGGTGGCGTCGACGCGGCCGGGATCGAGCCCCGCCAATATGTAGCCCGGAGGTACCGGGATCGACGCCCCAACAGGCTCGGGAAGATTGTAGGGAGCTTCGTGGGTGATGGCGAACGCCGAGGCGAACGCGGTTTTCTGCGCGCGGTTGACGACGGGCTGGCGTGTCAGCAGCGTGGCGAGGTCCTGGTATCCGACCTCGCTCGGCAGCGCCAACAACATCATTACGCCGAGCCCGAGGGAGGTCCGCAGACCACCCTCAGGCTTGTTGCGCGATGCAACCATCAGTAGGCTTGCCCCCGCCCCTGCAAAACGCGTCGCAATCCTCCCGTCGCCAAAAGGCAACGTGATGGCGCAAATGCGTCGGATTTTCCTTATTGCGAGATTAACCTTGCAAAGCTGTTAATCCGCCAGCTCATTGCCACAATGTCGCCGCACGCCGCCGGCGAACGCTCGCTTGCACCAAAGCCGAACACGGGCAGATAAATGGAGATGATGAGACCAGCGGCGGCGTTGATCAGAACGCCGACGAGCCCGCCACGATCGGTATCACCACCATCAACACGATCGCCATCAGGAAGCCGCTGACCCTGACGTCCATGCTGACCGTCGTTCCGGGAGCGCCGCGTCCACGCGCGAACGCGAGCAGCTCGAACAGCGCCATGGCGAGGAGCACCCAGAAATATGGTGACACCCGGTAGTCGCGGGTCTCCGGCTTGACGACCAGGATGATCCCGACCGCCGCGCCGACGACGCCCATGAAGGCGAGGAAAAGGTGATTGATGGTCATGACCTACCGAAGGTTTGATCCCAACCGCGCACGTGACCCATCACGGCCGGGCCGAGCGGCACCCGAGCCGTCCCCGATCACCGCCCTCGCTGGAAGGATCCTTCCGCGAGGGCGACGCCATCAAGAGAGCATCCTTAGTCACCGAGCCCCAGGCTCATGCCGCGGGCGGGCGTCGCCGACTCGCCGCGTCACATCTTGAGGCCCTTTTCCGAGAAATATTTCACCGCGCCGGGATGCCACGGGATCGGTGAGTTCTTCGGGGATTGATTCTCGAGGGTGATGCTTTCGGCCTCGGCATGCACGGCGACGAGCTCGTCCCGTCTTTCGATGAAGGTCTTGACGATGTCGTAGGCGACCTTGTCGGCCATCTTGGCGTTGGCGATCAGGATGTTCTGGACCACCGCGATCGCATTGTCCTTGTCCTGGCCCGGATACATCTTCGCCGGGATCACGCCCGTCGTGTAGAGGTTGCTGTACTTGGCATTCATCTTGTCGACCGCATCGGCATGGTCGATCAGCTTGATCTTCACGTTGGGGGTGGCGCCGAGATCGGTGACGGCGGCGGTCGGCAGCCCGCCGACCCAGAAGAAGGCGTCGATCTTGCGGTCCTTGAGCGCGTTGACGGATTCGGCGACACCGAGCCGCTCGCGCCGCATGTCCTTGTCCTTGTCGAGACCGGCCGCCTCGATCAGGCGAAACGCCATCACCTCGGTGGCGCTGCCGGGCGAGCCGGTGGAGACGCGCTTGCCCTTGAGATCGGACATCTTCTCGACGCCGGTGCCATCGATGCTCACCACGTGCATGCGGTTGGGATAGAGCACCATCAGGGTGCGCACGTCGACCGGGCTGCCCTTGAACTTGTCCTCGCCCTTGAGCGCATCGAGCGCGGCATCGACCATCACCAGCGCGACCTCGCTCTGCTGCGAGCCGATCAATTTGAGATTGTCCACCGAGCCGCCGGTGACGCGGGCCGTCGCCTGCATGCCCGGCACGTGCTTGGACAGCACGTTCGCCATGCCGCCGCCGAGCGGATAATAGACGCCACCGGTGCCGCCGGTGGCGATGGCGATGTTGAGGCCTTGTTGGGCGAAGGCGGCGCCGGCGATCACCGCCGCGCTCACTGCGAGCGCGGAGATCACAAGTCCTTTGCGTTTCATGATTGCGTCTCTCCCGTTTCTGAATTTGAAGTTCCTGGGCACGCCTGCGGCTACGATCGCAGGAACATAAAGCCGCACTAGTTTCGGCCGGTTGCCCGTACCTGCGCGCTTTCCGGCTGCATGCGCTGTTTTAGCAGGACTGCGATGGCGATCGCCAAGCCAAATGTCGCGGTGTAGCTGATGTCGCGGCCGATCATGAGTTCCATCAACGCTTCGAGCAGGCTCGGAAACACCAGGAACAGGCCGGCCAGCACGAGCAGCAGGCGTTCGGTCATGGTCGTCCTGCGCAGCGCCCAGCCTTGCGCCGCCGCGGCCAGCGCCGCCAGGCCGAGCGCGGTCTTGCCCGTGATCAGAACGATGTCGATCCACGAGCCGTCCTTCGGCAGCTTGAGCAGCAGGCCGATGCCTTGCGGGTCGAGCACGAACACGAACGGGACCAGGAACGCGGGCAGCGTGTACTTCCAGGCCTGCAGCGTGGTCCGGTAAGGATCGCCCCCGGTGATCGCGGCGGCGGCGAACGGCGAGAGCGCGGTCGGCGGCGACACTTCCGACAGCACCGAATAGTAGAAGATGAACATGTGCGCGGCGAAGTCCGGCACGCCGAGCTTGATCATGGCGGGCGCCGCGATCACGGCGCAGATGATGTAGGAGGCGGTCACCGGGACCGCCAGGCCGACGATCCACACGATCAGCGCGGTGTAGATCGCGGTCAGCAGCAGGTTGCCGCCGGCGTAATCGATCACGATCGAGGAGAACTTCAGTCCAAGCCCGGTCAGGGTGACGACGCCGACGATGATGCCGGCGGTCGCGCAAGTGGTTGCCGCGGTGAGCACGCTGGTGGAGCCGTCGGACAATGCGCGCACCAGCTTCTTCGGGGTGATCGCGGTCTCGCGGGTGAGGAAGCTCAGCCCATAGGTGAGCACCGTCGACCAGAACACCGACAGCGTCGGAGAGTAGCCCCACAACATGAAGATGACGATCGACACCAGCGAGATGAAGTGAAAGCCGTAGCGCCGCGTCATCTGCGCAAGCGTGAGCTGCTGCTCGAAGTTCACGCTCTGCGCGTGGAACCGCTTGGCATCGAGCTCGACCATGAACAGCAGCGACAGGTAGTAGAGGCAGGTCGGGATGATCGCCATCCAGATCACGTCGAGGTAGCTGATCTTGAGGAACTCGGCGATCAGGAAGGCGGCGGCGCCCAGCACCGGCGGCGAGATGATGGCGCCGAGCCCGCCGGCGGCGAGCAGACCGCCGGCCGCGTTCTTCTCGAATCCCGCCCGCTGCATCAGCGGATAGGCCACGGCGCCGATCGTCACCGTGGTGGCGACGCCGGAGCCGGACGGACCGCCGAGCAGAAACGAGGACAGCACCACCGTGCGGCCGGCGCTGTTGGCCTTGTGGCCCATCAGCGCCATGGAAAAATCGATGAAGAATTTTCCGGCGCCGGAATGCTGCAGGAACGCGCCATAGATCGTGAACAGGATGATGAGCGAGGACGACACGTCCACCGGAATGCCGAAAATGCCCTCCAGCGTGATGAAGAGATGGCCGACGAGCTGGGAAACGTCATAGCCGCGGTGCGTCCACGGCGGCGGCAGATATGGCCCGTAATAAGCGTAGGCCATGAACGCGATCGCCACGCACGGGACGATCCAGCCGGTGGTTCGCCGCGTCGCCTCGAGCAGCAGCACGATGAACACGACGCCGAGCACGACGTCGAGATGGGTCGGCATGGTGGCGCGGTCGGTGAATTCCTCGCCGCCTTCTATGGCGTAGATCAGGATCGCCGCGCCGGTGATACCGGCGACAACGTCCCACCAGCGGATGTGGTTGCGAAATCGCGCCGACATCGGAAACAACAGGAAGCACAGCATCATCACGAAGGCGACGTGGGCGTAGCGCAGCGGCTGGGTGGTGATGATGGGAAAGTCGGTGAACGGCCAGGCGCCCGCGATCGCGGCGTAGAGGTGAAACAGCGACATCGTCACCGCGATCGACGTGACCAGCGTGCCGGCCCAGCCGACGAGGCGATTGACCACGCCGTCCTCGGCCTCGACATAGGCCTCGGCCTTGCGCAACCGGTCTTCCGAAACGCCCTCGGCGGCTGGCTCAGCCTTGGTCACGTCCTCGGACATGTCCCTCCCTGCCCGCGCTTATGGGTGCGCTTACGCCGACGCGATAAGGCCCGCTCTCCGCGCGAAAAGCCAGAGCTTTTCGCTGGCCCTTGCGCGCGCCGGCCGAGGCATTGATCGAAAGTATGAGGCGCGGGCCGGCCGGTGCATGGCGGCCCCGGCGCTCCGCGATGCTCGAGCTCGTTCCGCTCACGTAGGATTCATCCGCTGTCATTCCGGAGCGCGCTGAAAGCGCGAGCCCGGAATCCATAGTCACAGGCTGGGGTTATGGATTCCAGGCTGCTCGCTTCGCACCCAAGTCGGCTATAGCCGACTTGGGCACAAAATGCCGATCTCGGGTAAACCCGAGATCGGTGCCCCGGAATGACAGGCCGCGCGAACGGAAGCTAAACCGGTTCAAGCCTGGCTTGCCGGGTCCTTGCCGAGCGCGGCCTGGGCCGCCGCGAGGCGGGCGATAGGAACGCGGAACGGCGAGCATGAGACATAGTCGAGCCCGAGCTCGTGGCAGAAGGCGACCGAGGCGGGATCGCCGCCGTGCTCGCCGCAAATGCCGACCTTGAGCTTGGCGCGCGTCTTGCGGCCGCGTTCGACCCCGATGCGCATCAGTTCCCCCACGCCCTCGCGGTCGATGGAGACGAAGGGATCGCGCGGGATAACTCCGCGCGACACGTAAAAGCCGAGAAAGCTCGCCGCGTCGTCGCGGCTGATGCCATAGGTGGTCTGGGTCAGATCGTTGGTGCCGAAGGAAAAGAACTCGGCGCTCTCGGCGATGTCGCCGGCGCACAGCGACGCCCGCGGCAGCTCGATCATGGTGCCGACCTGGTATTTGACCCTGGTCTCGGTCTCGAGCGCGACCGCCTCGGCCATGGCGTCGATGCGCGCCTTGACGATGTCGAGCTCGGTCTTGGTGGCGATGAGCGGAACCATCACCTCCGGCACGACCGGCTTGCCGGTGCGCTTGCCGGCTTCGACCGCCGCCTCGAAGATCGCGCGCGCCTGCATCTCGGCGATCTCGGGATAGGCGAGCGCCAGGCGACAGCCGCGGAAGCCGAGCATCGGATTGAACTCGTGCAGCCCGCGGGCGCGCTCCGCCAGCTTCTTCGGGTCGGCCTTCAGGGCGGCGGCGACCTCGGCGATCTCCTCGTCGCTGTGCGGCAGGAACTCGTGCAGCGGAGGGTCGAGCAGCCTGATCGTGACCGGCAGCCCCTGCATGATCTCGAACAGCTCGACGAAATCCGCGCGCTGCATCGGGAGCAGCTTGGCGAGCGCGGCCCGGCGCGATTTCTCGTCGTCGGCGAGGATCATCTCGCGCATGGCGCGGATGCGCTTCTCGTCGAAGAACATGTGCTCGGTGCGGCAAAGCCCGATGCCCTCGGCGCCGAACTTCAACGCCACGCGCGCATCGTTCGGCGTGTCGGCATTGGCGCGCACGCCGAGCTTGCGCACCTTGTCGGCCCAGCCCATGAGGGTCGAGAACTCGCCCGAGAGCGCGGGCTCGGTCATCGGCACGCGGCCCTTGAGGACCTGCCCGGTCGAGCCGTCGACGGTGATGACGTCGCCCGCCTTGAAGGTGTCGCCGCCGACGCTCATGGTGCCCGCGGCGTAATCGACCCGCAGCGTGCCGGCGCCGGAAACGCAGGGCTTGCCCATGCCGCGCGCCACCACGGCGGCGTGCGAGGTCATGCCGCCGCGGGTGGTGAGAATGCCCTCGGCCGCGTGCATGCCGTGGATGTCCTCCGGCGACGTCTCGATGCGCACCAGGATGACGTTCCTGTCCCGCGCCTTGAGCGTCTCGGCCTCGTCGGCCGAGAACACGATCTCACCCGATGCGGCTCCGGGCGAGGCCGGAAGCCCGGTCGCGATGATGTTGCGCTCGGCATTGGGATCGATGGTCGGATGCAGGAGCTGGTCGAGCGCGGCGGGATCGATGCGGGTGACCGCCTCCTCGCGGGTGATAAGCCTCTCGCCCGCAAGCTCGACCGCGACCTTGAGCGCCGCCTTGGCGGTGCGCTTGCCCGAGCGGGTCTGCAGCATCCACAGCTTGTCCTGCTCGACCGTGAATTCGAGGTCCTGCATGTCGCGGTAATGGCGCTCGAGCGCGCCGGAGATGCGCATCAGCTCCTTGAACGCCTGCGGCATCGCGGTTTCCATCGACGGCTTGTCGGAGCCGGACTCCTCGCGCGCGGCCTCGGTGATCTCCTGCGGCGTGCGGATGCCGGCGACCACGTCCTCGCCCTGGGCATTGATCAGAAATTCGCCGTAGAGCCGCTTGTCGCCGGTCGAAGGATTGCGCGTGAAGGCGACGCCGGTCGCCGAGGTCGCGCCCATATTGCCGAACACCATGGCCTGGACATTGACCGCGGTGCCCCAGCTCTCCGGGATGTTGTGCAGACGCCGATACGTGATCGCGCGCTGGTTCATCCAGGAGCCGAACACGGCGCCGATCGCCCCCCACAGCTGCTCGTGCGGATCCTGCGGGAACGGCGCGCCGTGCTCCTCTTCGAGCCGCTCCTTGTAGCGCTGAACCAGCGCGATCCAGTCTTCCGCCGACAGATCGGTGTCGAGCGTGTAGCCGTTCTTGTCCTTGTGGTCGTCGAGGATTTCCTCGAAGTGGTGATGCCCGAGGCCGAGCACGACGTCCGAGTACATCGTGATGAAGCGGCGATATGAATCGTAGGCGAAGCGCGGGTCGCCCGATTTGCGCGCCAGCGCCTCGACCGTCTTGTCGTTGAGGCCGAGATTGAGCACCGTGTCCATCATGCCGGGCATGGACGCGCGCCCGCCCGAGCGCACCGACACCAGGAGCGGATTGCCGCCGTCGCCGAATCCCTTGCCGGTGATGCGGCCGACCTCGATCAGCGCGGCGTCGACCTGCGAACGAAGGTCAGCGGGATAACGTTTGTTGCTGGCGTAGAACTGCGTGCAGACCGCGGTCGTGATGGTGAAGCCCGGCGGCACCGGCAGGCCGAGATTGGCCATCTCGGCGAGCCCGGCGCCCTTGCCGCCGAGGAGGTCGCGCATGCCGGCGCGGCCCTCGGCCTTGCCGCTGCCGAAGCGATAGACCCATTTGGCTTTGCCCGACGCTTTGCGCGACGCTTTGGTTGAGGCTTTTGGTGGCTTGCCCGGCGCGCCAGCCTTGCGGCGCGACGCGAGCTTGCGCGCGGGCGCAGGGCGAGCGGGTCGCTTTTTCGGTCCGGTACGGCGCGACGTCGATTTGGCCATGAGATCACAATTTGAACTGCGGCCGGCCCGTAATGATCACGGCGGCGGAGGTGGGCGCAAGCGCGTGGATGGCAGGGCGGAGCACCGGCCTCAGCGCATGAAGTGATAGATGCCGTTGAGGCCCACGAGACCGACCACGATCAGGTAGATCGCGACGATGAAGTTGAGCAGCCGCGGCATGATGAGGATCAAGATGCCGGCAATGAGGGCAACGATCGGCGTAATATGGGCGACAGTCAGCGTCATGGGGCTCTCCTGGCTCCGGGTGAGTAAACGACAAGAGGTAGCGGTGGTTCCAATCCGGTCGGCGGTCAGCGTATCACTTTACGCGGTGCCATCTGCTGCACGATCTCACCAATTATTCGGTGTCATCATCCGCGATGGCGGATGATCCGGTAGCCGCCGAGCGGGCGGCTGGACCACGGATCATATCGTCACCTTGGTGATTACCGGATGCCCGCTTTCGCGGGCATGACACCTCATCCCTCGATGCGCGAGAAATCCGCGACCGTGCGGGTGGCGTCGCGGATCTCGTTGAGCAGCTTGAGGCGGTTCTCCCGCAGCTTCTCCTTGTCGGCGCCGTCGCCGACATTGACCGTCACCTTGTCGAAGAAGGCATCGACGTGCGGGCGCAGCTTGGCCATGGCGCGCATGGCCGCTTCGAAGTCCTCCCGCGCAACAGCGGCGGAAGCCTCATCCCTGGCGATATTGATGGCCTGGGAGAGCGCGCGCTCTTCGTCCTGGCGGTAGAGCGAGGGGTCCGGGCGCTCGACATATTCGCGTCCGTCCTTCTTCTCCTCGATGCGGATGATGTTGGTCGCGCGCTTGTAACCGGCAAGCAGATTCTTTCCGTCCTCGGTGTCGAGGAATTTTCCCAGCGCCTCGACGCGACGGACGATCGAAACAATGCCTGCCTCACTGCCGCGAAGATGAAGAACCGCGTCCACAAGATCGTGTCGCGCGCCTTCATCCCGCAGCTGCACTTTCAGACGCTCGTAAAAAAATTCTTCAAAGCTGTCGCCGATCCGCAAAATTTCAGCGTCGGACAGGCTCGGCCGGATCCGCTTGATATGCATCTCGAGCAGCGATCGCGGCACAAGATCATGCTTGCCAGACAGGGCGATGCGGATCACACCCAACGCCGCCCTTCTCAGCGCATACGGGTCCTTCGATCCCGTCGGCTTCTCGTCGATCGCCCAGAAGCCAACGAACGTGTCGATCTTGTCGGCGAGCGCGACGGCGATCGGGACCGGATCGGTGGGCACGCGATCGTTGGGGCCGAGCGGCTTGTAGTGCTCCTCGCTCGCCGCCGCGACCGACGCATCCTCGCCCTGCGCCAGCGCGTAGTACTTCCCCATCAGCCCCTGCAGCTCCGGGAATTCGCCGACCACTTCGGTGAGCAGGTCGGCCTTGGCCAGCCGCGCCGCGCGCCTTGTCTTCTCCACGTCGGCGCCGACGATGGGCGCCAGCGCGGCCGCAAGGCTCTCGATGCGCGCGATGCGCTCGGCCTGGGTGCCGAGCTTCTCGTGAAAGACGATATCGTCGAATTTCGCCAGCCGGTCTTCCAGCCGGGTCTTCAAATCGGTTTCGTAGAAGAACTTGGCATCGGACAGCCGCGCGCGGATGACGCGCTCGTTGCCGGCGACGATCTCCCTGCCGCCGTCCTCGGCCTCGATGTTGGCGACCAGGATGAATTTGGGCGCGAGCTTCGCGGTTTTCGGATCGCGCAGCACGAAGCATTTCTGGTTGTTGCGGATGGTGGCGCGGATCACCTCGTTCGGGATGGCGAGGAAGGCTTCGTCGAACGAGCCCATCAGCACGACCGGCCATTCGACCAGCCCGGCCACCTCGGCCAAGAGGCCTTCATCCTCCACCAGCTCGTAGCCCTGGGCGAAGGCGAGGTTCTTGGCATCGGCGAGGATGATCTGCCGGCGCCGCTCGGGGTCGAGCACGACCTTGGCCTTTTCCAGCTTGGCGGCGTAGTCCTCGAGCCGGCGCACCTTGAACGGCTGCGGCGCCATGAAGCGATGGCCGCGCGTCTCGTCGCCGGCGGTGATGCCGTCGACCGCGAACGCGACGATGTCGGGCTCCTCGGTCTCCGGCCCGAAGGTGGCGACAATGGAATGCAGCGGCCGCACCCAGCCGAGCGCGCCCGGTTCGGCCGAGCGCGCGCCCCAGCGCATCGACTTGGGCCAGGGGAAAGTTCTCACCACCTCGGGCACGATCCGGCCGATGACCTCGATCGCCGGCCGGCCCGGCTTCTCGATCACGGCCACGTAGAAGTCGCCCTTCTTGTCGGGCTTGACCGTGGCCTCGTCGATCGACTTGAGCCCGGCGGCGCGCACGAAACCCTCGATGGCTCCCGCCGGCGCGCCGACGCGCGGTCCCTTCTTCTCCTCCTTCACGTCGGGCTGCCTGACCGGCACGCCCTGCACCGCGAGCGCAAGCCGGCGCGGCGTGACGAAGGCCTTGGCGCCCTCATAGACCAGCCCGGCATCGACGAGCCGGTCGGTGACCAGCTTGCGCAAGTCCTCGGCCGCGCGCGCCTGCATGCGTGCGGGGATTTCCTCGGAAAACAATTCGAGCAGAAGGTCGGGCATGGGATCACCGGCGGTGGTGCCCGCAGGTAGCAGGCGCAGGCGGCGCTGTTAAGCCGAAAAGCACGAGATCGCATCCGGACGCGCGACCTGAGCCGGATTCCCCTGCCAGGGGCACGCTTGCGAGGCGTGCCGGGGTGCCGCAAAATCGTCGCCGGTTGCGACGATGGTATCGGAGCGCGTGATGAAATCTGTCCACCTCGGCGTGCGGGCGCACCTCCTGTCCGCCGCGCTATTGTGGCTGCTGGCGGGCCCGGCCGGCGCCGAAGACGTGCCCTATCTGATGTATGTCAGGGGAAGCGAAGGCCCACCCGCGACGCCGATGCGCGTGCTTTGGGACGTGATCGATAGCGCCAACGCCCGCATCACCATCGATTTCGGTGAAAAGTACGAGCCCGCGCTGGCCAAGCTCGGATTTGGGCGGGTGCTCAAATACGACGCCAAGCCGGACAAGAAAGCGCCGTTCGCCGTGCGCGACGCCGAGTTCACGCGCCTGGTGAAGTCGATCTCCACGTCAGTGGTCCAGGCGCTGCTGACGGCGAGCTCCGCGCCCGGCGCGTGGGCGCAGCCGCCGGACGCGAAGGTCGAGGATGCCGCGCTGCTGATCACGCCGCGCAATCCCCGGCTGGAGGTGGCCGCATTGCTGCACGTCAGCTATCTGGCGCCGCAAAAGTCCGGACCGCCGAAGGTCCAGGATCTGATCAAGGGCGACATGGTGTTCGTGGGCCAGCAGGAGGCCGCAAGCCCGGAGGCGGCGGGACGATCCAACAAGCCGTAAGCGAAATCCTTCAGATCGAATCCCGATTTCGCTGCAAGCGTTTATCTGGTCGCATGATCTGATCCGAAAGTCTGCAACTTTTCGGGATCATGCTGTTCGGAGCATGATCTGGTCCGAAAAGTCTGCAACTTTTCGGGATCATGCTCGGTCGGCGCCGCCCGCCTCGGTCGCCAGCCACGCCTCGCCGCAGGCCTTGGCGAGCTCGCGCACGCGCAGAATGTAGCTCTGCCGCTCGGTGACGGAGATCACGCCGCGAGCGTCGAGCAGGTTGAAGACGTGGCTCGCCTTGATGCACTGGTCGTAAGCCGGCAACGCCATCAGGTGACGCCTGGCATTGCCCACCGTGGTCCAGCCGGCATCGACGTATTTGCGGCAGGCGGCCTCCGCCATCTTGAACTGCTCGAACAGCATCGCGGTGTCGGCGAATTCGAAATTGTGGCGCGAATATTCCTTCTCGGCCTGCAGGAAGACGTCGCCGTAGGTGACCTTCCTGTCGCCCTCGCGGCCGTTGAAGTTGAGGTCGAAGACGCGGTCGACGCCCTGCACGTACATCGCCAGCCGTTCGAGACCATAGGTCAGCTCGCCCGACACCGGTGCGCACTCGAAGCCCGCGACCTGCTGAAAATAGGTGAACTGCGAGACCTCCATGCCATCGCACCAGCATTCCCAGCCGAGCCCCCAGGCGCCGAGCGTGGGCGATTCCCAGTCGTCCTCGACGAAGCGGATGTCGTGGAGCTTGGGATCGATGCCGATCGCGACCAGCGACTTGAGATAAAGCTCCTGGATGTCGTCGGGCGACGGCTTCAGGATCACCTGGAACTGATAGTAGTGCTGCAGGCGGTTGGGGTTCTCGCCGTAGCGGCCGTCCTTGGGCCGGCGCGAGGGCTGCACATAGGCCGCGTTCCACGGCCGCGGCCCGAGCGCGCGCAACGTGGTCGCGGGATGAAAGGTCCCGGCGCCGACCTCCATGTCGTAGGGCTGCAGGATCACGCAGCCGTAATCCGCCCAATAGCGCTGCAGCGCCAGGATCAGGCCCTGAAACGAGCGCTCCGGGCGCATGTGGGCGGGAAGATCGTTGCTCATGGGATTCCGGAAGAAGCCGATGGCCGGTGCACATGCAAGCCGGGCGATCGGCGATTTGCAGGTGTGGAGCGCCGATATCCCGACGTTCGCGCTTGAACTTGCCGCGCGATGTGCGCGAACCTCGGGTTCGGGGCACTAGACCTATCGGCCGCGATCCGGAGGGTCAAGAACGCGGCCGCAGGTCGCATGCGGCCGCGGCGCCGTGACGATCGCGCGGCCGGTCATTATTGTTCGCCGCATGGCCGTCCTCCGCCGTACCGTTGTCGCCCTGATCGCCGCCGCGCTCGCCTTGACGGCAACAGGCGGCGCGCAGGCGCAGGATTATCCCAACCGGCCGATCAAGCTCGTGGTCGCCTTCACCGCCGGCGGCACCACCGATTTCGTCGCGCGCCTGCTGGCCGAGCGGCTCAGAACTCTGCTCGGACAGCCCGTCATCGTCGAGAACCGGCCGGGCGCGAACGGCGCGATCGCGGCCGAATACGTCGCCAAGTCGGACCCCGACGGCTACACCTTGTTCTTCACCACGGTGGGCGCGGTCGCGATCAACCCGGCATTGCGCGGCAACCTCGGCTACGACCCGATCAAGGATTTCGCGCCGGTCGGCATGGCCGTGTTCAACTCAACCATGCTGGTGGTGAACGCATCGATGCAGGTCAATTCCGCGCGCGAGCTCGCCGCCCTGGCGAAGGAACGGCCGGGCGCCATCACCATCGGCATCACCGGGCTCGGCGCCATCTCCCATCTCGGGCTCGAGCTGTTCCAGGCGGCCGCCGGGGCGTCGGCGCGCATCGCCTCGACCAGCCGGTCCGGGAGCACGTCGAAGTCCACCTCCTGCGGCCGCTCGGGCGCTCTCCACCGGTGCAGCCAGCCCAGCGCAGGACAAGGAACACCAGCACGCACACCCCGAGCAGCAGCGCCGTCGCGATGACGTTCCCCAGCCAGGACAGGTCGATCTGCTGCTGGACGTTCCGGGTGATCTCGCGCGCCGAGGCGCCGGGCGTGACGTCCGTCGTCTCGCTCGGGGTGGGCGGCGGCGCGAACACGTAGCGCCGGCCGGAGTCGTGCAGCATCCGGACCGGGCCGGTGGCGGCCGCCCAGACCAGGACGAGCAGCCCGAGCACGACAGCTGCCGGCAGCACCGCCGCCGGCGCCACCCGTGCTCGTCGCGTCCCCGTCACGCCCGGGAGCCTAGCCCGCGACCAGCGCGGGTGGTGGGTCAGAGGACCGGGTTGAACGGCTCCGTGCCGTCGACCAGGTCCAGCCCGGAGATGCCGGAGCTCGCCTGCGCGTAGGCCAGCTCCTTGCCCAGGTCGCCGACGCCGTTCGACCCGGCCAGCGGCGCGAGCGCCACGGTCGAGAGCACGCCGAGGGCCTGGCCGTCGGCGCTCATGAACCCGCTGCCCGAGTCACCGGGGATGCCCGGCGTGACGGTGTACACCGGGTGCGACCAGCCGCCGTCGGCCGCGTCGTCGCCGAGGCTCGCGCCGGTGTGCGGCTTGAGCTGCTCGATCCCGGCGCGGAGGCTGGAGTTGCCGTAGGTGTAGACCCGGTCGCCGGCCGCCGTACCGTCGGTGTCGATGCCGGTCGGGCCGCCCCAGAACGGCACCGAGGGGTTCACCTTGGAGACGTCCGCGGCGTCGACCCGCACCAGCGCGAGGTCGTTGTAGGCGCAGGTCTCGGGTCGGTCTCGCCCTTCTGCTTCATGGTCAGCCAGCTGCTGTAGGCGAGCGTGCCGGTGCCGACCTGGGTGCCCTCGTCGACCAGATTGCCGCCCTCGTTGAAGGTCACCTTGGTGCCCAGCGGCAGGGACTGGGTGTGGCAGCCGTCGGTGTCCGTGGCGGCACCGGTGCCGGCGCAGTGCGCGGCGTAGCCCACGTAGGTGTTGCCGGCCCCGTCGGTGTAGACGAAGTTCGCGGTGCACTGGGCGCCGTCGGTGTACATCATCGTGCCGGGGTGGATCTCCGCGGTGGCGGCGGGCGCGTAGCCCGCGGCGGCCTCGACGGGAGCGCTGGTCGCGGCGATCCCTGCCGCGGCGACCAGGAGGCCGGCGCCGGTGGCGGCGAGGGTGCGGGTCCGAGACTTCTGCATGGGGGGTTCCTTCCCGAGGGTGTCCGTGTCACCCGGTCCAACGACACGACGAGGCGGAGGTCACGTCGCGTCGGCGCCCGCGGACGCGGAAGGCCCCCGCGGACCGGTGTCCACGGGGGCCTTCGCGACGCTCCGGCGGGCTGGCCGGGGCGGGGGGAACCTGCGTCAGTACGACGGCTGCGACGGGTCGATCTGGTTGACCCACGCCACCACGCCGCCGCCGACGTGCACGGCGTCGGCGTAGCCGGCGCCCTTGGCCACGGCCAGCGCCTCGGCCGAGCGGACGCCCGACTTGCAGTGCAGCACCAGCTGCTGGTGGCCGCTGGTCAGCCGGGACAGCGTCGAAGGCGGACCCGTTGAGGAAGTCGCCCTTGGGGATCAGCACCGAGCCGGGGATCCGGTTGATCTCGTACTCGTTCTGCTCGCGGACGTCGACCAGCACGAAGTCGCGCTCGCCGTTGTCGCGCTCCTTGAGCATCTGCTCGAGCTGGGTCACCGAGATCGTCGAGCCGGCGGCGGCGTCGGCGGCCTCGTCGGAGATCGCCCCGCAGAACGCGTCGTAGTCGATCAGCTCGGTGACGGTGGGGTTCTCCCCGCACAGCGCGCAGCCCGGGTCCTTGCGGACCTTGAGCTTGCGGTACTCCATCTCGAGGGCGTCGTAGATCACCAGCTTGCCGACGATCGGGTCGCCGATGCCGGTGAGCAGCTTGATCGCCTCGTTGACCTGGATCGACCCGATCGACGCGCACAGCACGCCCAGCACGCCACCCTCGGCGCACGAGGGCACCATGCCCGGCGGCGGCGGCTCCGGGTAGAGGCACCGGTAGCAGGGCGCCTCGCTCACGCCGTCGGGGCCCTCGAGGTCGGCCAGAACACCGACGCCTGGCCGTCGAACCGGTAGATCGAGCCCCACACGTAGGGGATCTTCAAGAAGTACGCCGCGTCGTTGACCATGTAGCGGGTCGCGAAGTTGTCGGTGCCGTCGACGATGAGGTCGTAGCCCTCGAAGACCTGCAGCACGTTGTCGTTGTCGAGGCGCTCGTTGTGCACCACGACGTTCACCAGCGGGTTGGTCTCGGCGAGCGACTCCTGCGCGGAGATCGCCTTGGCCTTGCCGATGTCGCTCTGGCCGTGGATGACCTGGCGCTGCAGGTTGGACTCGTCGACCTCGTCGAACTCGGCGATGCCGAGGGTGCCGACGCCGGCCGCGGCGAGGTAGAGCAGGGCGGGGCTGCCGAGACCACCGGCGCCGATCACCAGCACCTTGGCGTTCTTGAGCCGCTTCTGCCCGGTCATCCCGACGTCCGGGATGATCAGGTGGCGGCTGTAGCGGCGGACCTCGTCGATGGTGAGCTCGTCAGCGGGCTCGACGAGGGGTGGCAGGGACACGAACTCTCCTCGGCGCATCTGGGGTGTGACTCCGGGCGTAACGCGCCGGACCCTCGCCATGTTCCCCGAGGTGCGCCGACCACTCGTGCGCGTCCCGGCATGCAGACGCCGGGAGGGGCGGAAGGGGGTGTCGACCGCGGCCCGCCGGTCACACGCCCCCAGGTCGCGTGACCGGCGGGAGACCCGCGGTGACTGCTTCCACTGTCCGCGAACGGGTACGGCGCCCGCGAGACCGGCGCGGACCATTTCGCGCCGCGAACGGCTGCACCCGGCTGGCCGAACGGCGGAGGCGACGGGGTGGCCGAACGGCCGACCGATCGGCCTGCCCGGGCCCGGCGTTACCGCAGAGTAGGCTGCTGCGCGTGACCACGACGCACGACCAGAAGCCCCGCGGCGGCCGGATGCCCCGGACGGCCCGGCGCGCCCAGTTCCTCGAGTCGGCGCTGGAGGTCTTCGTCGCGCAGGGCTACCACGCCGCCGCGATGGACGACATCGCCGAGAAGGCCGGTGTCTCCAAGCCGGTCCTCTACCAGCACTTCCCGGGCAAGCTCGACCTCTACCTCGCGCTCCTGGACCAGTCCTGCGACACGATCATCCACGCCTGCAACGAGGCGCTGGCCTCGACCGACGACAACAAGATGCGCGTGACCGCGACGATGCACGTGTCTACGACTACGTGTCCTCCGCGCAGGGCGCCTTCCGGCTGGTCTTCGAGTCCGACCTGACCAACGAGAGCCCGGTGCGCGAGCGCGTCGACCGGGTCACCCGGGAGTGCGCCGAGGCGATCGCCGAGGTGATCCACGAGGACACCGGCCTGCCGGGCGAGCAGTCCCGCCTGCTGGCGGTGTCCCTGGTGGGGATGGCCCAGGTCAGCGCGCGGTTCTGGCTGGACACCGGCCACGACATCTCTCAGGAGGACGCCGCTACGCTCGTCGCAGGGCTGGCCTGGCGGGGCATCCGGGGATACCCCCGCTCCGACCGAGCAGCCCTGACCCGCAGTCCCGAGACACAGCGACACAACAGGAGGTCCTCCGGTGGAGGTCAAGATCGGCGTGCAGAACACCAACCGCGAGCTCGTGGTGGACTCCTCGCAGTCCGCCGACGAGGTCGAGAAGGCCGTGGCGGCCTCGCTCAGCGGTGAGAACAAGGTGCTGGTCCTCTCCGACAGCAAGGGCCGCAAGGTGATCGTCCCGGCCGACAAGCTCGCGTACGTCGAGATCGGCACGTCGACGACGGGTCAGGTCGGCTACCGGTCCTGACCGCGGGGGCGTCCCGGCGAACCTAGGGGACCTTGGGGCGCCTCAGGCGGCGAGGCCGAGTGCCTCCATGCGCTGGGAGTGGTTCTCGGTCAGCCGGGTGAACAGCCGCCCGATCGCGGCCAGGTCCATGCCGGGCCGGTCCACGCCGCCGGCGAGCAGCGCGGTCAGCGCGTCCCGCTCGGCGGCGACCCGCTGCGCCTGGGACAGCGCCTCCCCCATCAGCCGCCGGCCCCACAGCGCCAGCCGGCCGCCGACCCGGTGATCCCTGGCGATCGCCGCGCGGACCCGGTCGACCACGAACCGGGACTGGCCCGCGTCCGAAAGGCTCTCCACGATGATCGTGCGGGTGTCGGAGTCCAGGAACGTCGCGATCTCCCGGTAGAAGTCGCTGGCCAGGCCGTCCCCGACGTAGGCCTTGACCAGGCCCTCGAGCCAGTCGGAGGGCGCCGTACGCGCGTGGAAGGCGTCGAAGGGCACCTGGAACGGCGCCATCGCCTCGAACGGCCGGGCGCCGAGCTCTCGGTGAGCCGCTGGCTCAGGCCCTCGAAGTGCGCGAACTCGGTGCAGGCCATCCGGGCCAGCTCGACCTTGTCGGCGAGCTCCGGGGCCGTGCGCGTCCTCGCTGAGCCGGTCGAACGCCGACATCTCGCCGTACGCGATCGCCCCGAGCAGGTCGACCACCGCCGCGAGGTAGACGGGGTCGGAGAAGGCGACCGGCAGGTCGCCCGCCGCCAGCGTCGGCCGCGGGGCTCCGGGAGTCTCCAGCGGCAATTGTAGCCATACGGCCAGCCTACCGATAGACTCACCGGCGTACCGCCGTCGAGTGCACGACGCACCGCGCCCACCCGGGCCGTGGAGCGGGAGCTTCTCTGGCGGGTTTCCAGACGCCCAGCGCTGAACGTTGTGCCCAACAGAACAGGCAAGATCCTGACTACCTTTCGAGAGCTCGGGGTGCTCCCCGAGATCGCAGACGCCCTCGAGCGCGTCGGCATCGTGACCCCCTTCCCGATCCAGGAGATGACCCTGTCGGTCGCCCTCATGGGCACCGACCTCATCGGCCAGGCGCGCACCGGCACCGGCAAGACGCTGGCCTTCGGCATCCCGGTCCTGCAGCGGACCCTCTCCGAGCACGATGTCGACTACTCCGACCTCGCGGCCCCCGGCAAGCCCCAGGCGCTGATCGTCGCGCCGACCCGTGAGCTCGCGCTCCAGGTCTCCAACGACATGTCGGTGGCCAGCGCGGACCGCGGCACCCGGGTCCTGACCGTGTACGGCGGTGTCGGCTACGACAACCAGCTCGACACGCTCAAGGCCGGCGTCGACGTCGTCGTCGGCACCCCGGGCCGGCTGATCGACCTGATGAACCGCCGCGCCCTGGACCTCTCGCACATCAAGGTGCTGGTCCTCGACGAGGCCGACGAGATGCTGGACCTCGGCTTCCTGCCCGACGTCGAGCGGCTGATCGCCAAGACCCCCGAGACCCGCCAGACGACATGCTGTTCTCGGCGACCATGCCGGGCGCCATCGTCTCGCTGGCCCGCACGCACATGCGGCACCCGATGAACATCCGCGCCGAGTCCGGTGACGCGCAGCAGACCGTGCCGGCGACCGCGCAGTTCATCTACCAGGTCCACGACCTCGACAAGCCGGAGCTGATCGCCCGCATCCTGCAGGCCGAGAACTCCGGGCTCACCATCGTGTTCACGCGCACCAAGCGCGCGGCGCAGGGGTGGCCGAGGACCTCGACGACCGCGGCTTCGACGCCAGCCCGCTGCACGGCGACATGCAGCAGGTCGCCCGCGAGAAGGCGCTCGCCCGCTTCCGCGAGGGCAAGCTCCGGGTGCTCGTCGCCACCGACGTGGCCGCCCGCGGCATCGACGTCGCCGACGTGACGCACGTGATCAACTACAGCTGCCCCGAGGACGAGAAGACCTACGTCCACCGGATCGGCCGCACCGGCCGCGCCGGCGCCACCGGTGTCGCGGTCACGTTCGTCGACTGGGCCGACGTCACCCGCTGGAAGACGATCAACAAGGCGCTCGCGCTGCCGTTCGAGAACCCGGCCGAGACGTACTCCACCTCCGAGCACTTCTTCCACGACATGGGCATCGCGCCCGGCACCAAGGGCCGGCTCAAGCCCGAGAAGCCGGCCGAGCCGCGCAGAAGACCTCCTCGGGCGGTCGCTCCGGCGGCCGGTCGGGTGGCGGTGGCGGGGGCCGCGGCGGCTCGTCCGCGGCTGCCGAGGGCGCTCCTCGCGAGGACCGTCCCCGTCGCAACCGCAGCCGCAGCCGGACCCGCAGCGGCGAGACCGTCGACTCCTCGGCGGGCACCGCCCCGGCCGACGTCGGCCCCGGCCTCCTCCGGGTCGGACGCCGCCGCCGAGGGCGGCGACCAGCCGGCCCGCAGCCGCAACCGTCGCCGTCGCCGCAGCGGCAGCAGCTCCTCCTCGCAGGGCGCGACCAGCACCTCCGAGTGACGGCGGTGCCCGGTGAGCTCCCCGGTGGGGCCCGACCGGCTGCCGCCGGCCAGGGTGACGTCACCGTGGCCGGCGGCAGCTCTGTGTCCGGCTGTTTGCGGCTGCTTTGGGGCTGGGGGTGTCTCAGGCGACGACGACGACCGGCGTGCCGACGGGCGCGAAGTTCCAGAGCGCCTTGGCGTCCGGGCGCCACTGCCGGATGCAGCCGTGCGACTGCGGGGTGCCGAGGTCGTCGCGGCCCTGGACGAGCGCGTGGTCGAGCACCGGGATGTCGTGGAAGCCGATCGCCGCGTTGTCGCCCTGGGTGAAGCGGACCATGTACCGCATCGTCCCGGAGTCGTCGATGCCGATCGCGTGCAGCGACTTGGAGTAGACCGAGTAGCTGCCCGGGTGCAGGTTGTCGGTGACGCTGCCGGAGACGAGGTAGGTGCGACGTACGTCGTCCGACCCGCCGACCAGCCAGACCCGCTGCTCCCCCATCGCGAAGACGATCCGCCGGCCGGAGCCGCTGTTGGCCGGCAGGGTCGGGGTGGGCACCTTGTCGGTGGCCTGCTCGCCGCGCGCACCGGCGCTCGGGACCGCGTCGCCGGGCTCGGCCGCCGCCGGCTTGTCGTCCGGCTGGACCTGCTGCCGGCCCGGGGAGCCCGGCCGCCGCGACGGCGGTGCCCTGCTCGGAGGGCAGGATCCCCATGCCGCCGAGGACCGCGACGAGCGTCACCGCGAGCGCGCCACCGGCCGCGCCGAGGCGCTTGTAGCGGGGGCGGGCCGACGGCCCGCCGTGACCGTCACGGAGGCGTCCCATGACGGTCATGCTAGACCGGCTAGCGGCTGCGCTCGGTCAGGCCCGCCGCGACGGCGCGGTACGCGTCTGCGCCCCGGTGGGACCTGCTGGTGCCCAGGATCGACCGCCCGGCGGCCGGCGCCTCGGCGAACCGGATCGACTTCGGGATGGGCGGCTCGATGACGTCGAGCTGGTAGGTCTCGGAGATGTTCTCCAGCACCGCGCGGGCGTGGTTGGTGCGCCCGTCGTACAGGGTGGGCAGCACGCCCCACACCTCGAGCTTGCGGTTGGTGAAGCGTCGGACGTCGTGCACGGTGTCCAGCAGCTGCCCCACCCCGCGGTGCGACAGCGTCTCGCACTGCAGCGGGATCAGCACGCCCTGCGCGGCGGTCAGGGCGGCGACGGTCAGCACGCCCAGGGACGGCGGGCAGTCCAGCAGCACCCAGTCGTACTCCAGGTCCTCGAGCGCCATCTTCACGACGTGCTCGCGACCGGTCCGGGTCAGCAGGTCGGCCTCGGCCCGGGCCAGCTCGATGGTGGCCGGCAGCAGGTCGACGCCGTCGTCGGTCGCGACGATCACCTCGGTGGCGTCCAGGCCCTTGGTGAGCACGTGGTGCACGGACAGCTCGAGGTCCTCGGGGTCGATCCCGAGCGAGAACGTCAAGCAGGCCTGGGGATCGAGGTCGACCAGCAGCACCCGGTGGCCGAGCTCGGCCAGCGCGGCACCGAGGGAGGCGACGGTGGTGGTCTGGCGACGCCACCCTTCTGGTTGGCGACCGCGAGAACCGGGTCTTCGTGGCGGACACGAGACCATCATGCCCGAGCCGTGTTGCGGTGCCGACCACTGCCCATGAATGCTGGGCGACATGTCCCGACCCCTCGCCCTGGTCACCGGCCCCACCGCCGGCATCGGCCTGTCCTTCGCCCACCAGCTCGCCGCGTCCGGGCACGACCTGGTGCTGGTCTCCCGCACCCGCGAGCGGCTCGAGAGGCTCGCCACCGAGCTGCGCGGGACGTACGGCGTCGAGGCCGACGTGATCGTCGCCGACCTCGGGGACCGGGCCGACCTGGCCGTCGTCGAGGCCCGGCTGGCCGATGCGTCGCGTCCGGTGGACCTGCTGGTGAACAACGCCGGCTTCGGGCTGAAGGAGAAGTTCCTCGACACTCCGTGGAGGACGAGCAGTACCTCCTCGACGTGCTGGTCACCGCGGTGCTCCGGCTGACCCACGCCGCGCTGGGGCCGATGGTGCAGCGCGGCAGCGGCTCGATCGTGAACGTCTCCAGCGTCGCCGGCTACCTGCCCCGCGGCACCTACAGCGCGGCCAAGGCCTACGTCACGTCGCTGAGCGAGTGGGCCGACCTGACCTACCGGGACCGGGGCGTGCGGGTGATGGCGCTGCTGCCGGGGTTCACCAAGACCGAGTTCCACGCCCGGATGGACGTCAGTCGCGAGTCGGCGCCGTCCTGGATGTGGCTCGACGTCGACCGGCTGGTCGCCGAGGCGCTGCGGGACCTGCGGCGCGGCCGGACGATCTCCGTGCCGAGCCGGCGCTACAAGGTGCTCGCCGCCGCCGCGAAGTACACCCCGACCGGCCTGCAGGCGCGGTTCCAGGGCCTGGGCCGGCGCTAGTGCTGCCGCTGTCCCGGGTGGAACGGCTGCGGCGCGACGTGCGGAGGGGGCCCCTGCCCACGCACCTGGCCGTGGTGATGGACGGGAACCGTCGTTGGGCCAGGGCCGCCGGGCTGGACGCGCGGGCCGGGCACCGGGCCGGGGCCGAGCACGTCGGCGACCTGCTGCGCTGGTGCCAGGACGCCGGGATCGCGCACCTGACGGTCTACGTGCTGTCGGCCGACAACGTCCGACGCCGCGGTGGTGACGAGCTCGACCACCTGATGACGCTGCTGGAGACGGTGGTGCCGCAGCAGGTGCTCTCCCGCGACGGGCACTGGCGGCTGCACGTCTCCGGCGACCTGGACCTGCTCCCCGCGAGCACCCGCACGGTGCTGGTCGAGGACATCAGCGGCTGCCTGGCCGGCGGCCCGGTCAAGGACATCGACCTGGTGATCCGGACCAGCGGGGAGACCCGGCTCTCCGGCTTCTTCCCGTGGCAGAGCGCCGACGCCGAGCTGCACCTCGCGCAGGTGATGTGGCCGGCGTTCGGGGAGGCGGACTTCCTGCGGGCGCTGCGGTCCTACGCCCGGCGCAGGCGCGCGCGGGCTCAGCCGTCGTCGACCACGCCGGCCCAGGGCTGACGCGGCGGGACGGACCGGCCGGGACCGCACACCGGGCGGAAATCCACGCAGCCGCAGCGCGGGCCCACCCGGGCGGGGAAGACCTCGTCGGCCTCCTGGCGCGACATCCCGGCCGCGAAGCGCTCGTCGAGCCCGGCGAGCCGGGCCGCCCACTCGTCGGCCCGCGCCAGGTGCTCCGCGAGCGGTAGTCGCTCGGGGTGTGCTCCCGACCGTCAAGCGTGTCGCCGGTGGGCAGGATGGTGGCAGCCGACGCGGGTGCAGGGCCGGTGCAGCATCCGGGCCGCCCCGGCGGCGTACACCGCGAGGGCC
>CAWIGD010000056.1:0-39452 GCA_963835165.1 uncultured Alphaproteobacteria bacterium | reverse complement strand
ACGGATCTACCGACGGAGCGTCTTGCGCCGCAGCGGCGCGGGCGCGTTGCGAAGATCCGAGTGCGACGCGGCGGACATGGAAGCGGGCAAACCGTTGCAGGACGGCCGGTTCGGATTGCCAGTCGTCGGCGTCCGCGACCGGCGCGGTGATCTTGTAAAGCATGAACCTGTTGCCGGCGTAGACCGGCGCCAGCCGCGCCGGATCCGGATTGGGGTACGCGGTGCCCGTGAACAGGACATAGATGTAATCGTAATCCGAGGTCCAGTTTGCCCAGTAGGGCGGCTCGTCGTCATCGGTGGGGATCGAAGGCTGCAGCAGCTGCTTCACGGACGGCGGCGTTCCGTCCTCGGTATCCACGCGATCGCGATAATTCCGGCGCACATGCATCACCTGCTTGCCGAGCACGGTAAAGGCGGTCGTGACCAAGGCGGAGCGCTCGATAATGGCGAGACAGGCGGCATGCATCAGCCAGAGCTCGCGCGCGTTGTCGCCGTTGTCCGGGTCGGCATAGGCGACGAGAATTTTCGAGCCGCGGTCGATGTGTCGGACCGAGTCGCGAAACGACGCGGTCCCGCGCGAAACCTCGTGCCACACGCTCTGCACCTCGAACGCGCGCACGGCGAGCATCAGCACGAGCACCGTGGCGAAGCCACGGCGCACGAAATCGTCGCGCAGGTCGAGGTGGGCGCAGGCGATGATCATGAAGGCCAGCGCGATCGGCAGGCGCTGATCCGCCATATAGGTGTCGAACATCACGCGCGGCATCACGAAATAGGTCACGCCGCCGACCACGAGCAGCACCCAGCCGAAGGGATGGAACTGCAAGGCGCGATGGCGGATGCTCCAGGCGGCCGCGGCTGCGACGATCGCCGCCAGGAAGACGGTCGCGAAGTGCGAATAGACCTCGATGACGAAGATGAGCCCGCTGAGCTTGCCGCTGAGCTCCCAGTTGAAGTCCCACCGCAACGTCCAGGTCGGGCTCATCAGCATGAGCGGGATCACCGGCAGGAACGGCAGCCCGCATGCGATGAAATCGATGATCGCCGGCGGCCGTCCGTCCGTCCGACGTTCGAACAGAAACGACAGCGGCCGGCGTCCACGCAATGCGCCCAGCCGCTGCAGTTCGAATGCGAACAGGCCGAGCGCGTAGACCCCGACCGAGAACAGATGACAGAAAAACAGCGCCAGCACGAACAGCGTCGATATCGCGAGACGCAGCGCCATTGCGCGCTCGCGCAACGCCGCCCACGCTGCCAGCGCCCACAGCGAAAGGCCGATGCCGAACAGATAGTTCATCGTGCCGACGAGAAAGACTGAATTGTAGAGCAGCGGAAAGGCGATCAGCGGCAGTACCGACCACCGGCCATAGAGCTGGCGGTTGAGCGCCATGGTGCCCGAAAGAATCACCACGAAGCACATGATGGTGTAGGTCTGGCCCGCGAGATAGACGTTCATCACCCGCTGCAGGACCGGGACGATCAAATCCATCATCAGGTTCGGAATGACCTGCCAATCGACCTGATAGAAACGCGCCAGATCCGGATCGCTGCGGACCGTGGCGATGACATGCATGCGCGCGAGGTGATTGATATAGTCGCCCAGCGGCGGCCACGGATAGAGCAGAACTGGAATCGACGCGATGGCGACCAGTATCGTGAACAACGCGGCGATCTGAGCGTTGCTGAAATGCCCGGCGCGCGCGGTCGACTGCGGTTCGTCGGCGAGGAGTGCGGGCCGCCCGCCGGCGGGCACGGATTGACCGGCTCGCTGTTGCCCGCGGAATCCACGGAAATGAGTGACATCAAGCATTCAGGGCTACACGCTGCGGAGCCGCTTCCAGACGACAAGTCGAACGAGTGCCGAGCGTGAGCCCGCTGGCGGTGTTAAGCAAGCCGACGTATCACGTCGTTTGGCGGTAGTCCACCATCACCGCACGAACGAATACCTCCGTCGTACCGGGGCCATTCAGGCTCTATTCATATTCGTTGTTGGCGTGAACGAACCGGCTCATCAACGGCACGCGCATTGCGTTCGGCAGAGCTCGTGCTGCTTCACCTGTTCTTTCAACACCGGTGGCGGGGCGGCGTTTCGACCCCGTAAAAAATACAAGTTCCTGGAACCAGGACGTTTTCGCTCCTACCCGGCGCGTCCAACCGCAACGCGTCCCGCATGCCAGCACCGAATCATCGCGCGCGCCACATTCATGTTCATTTTCCATGCTGCGACTTGGTCGCTGCGGGTCACGCAGCGAACGGCGCGGTAGCGGTGATGATTTGCAGCGGCCAGACGATCCGGCCCGCGGCGACCACGCGGGTACGGTCGCGCAAGGGAGAGGTGGCATGATCAACAGGCGCGGGTTTGCAATGGGGGCGAGCGCGGCCCTGGTCGGGTACGGTCTGAGCGGCGGGCCGAATGGCGCGCGCGCGGCGCGCGGCTTGTCCTCGCAATTCGCCGGCGACCTGGACAAGATCGAAGTCGAGAGCGCCGGACGCCTCGGCGTCGCCGTCCTCGACACGCTCAGCGGCGAGCGGACCGGCCATCGCCTCGACGAGCGTTTTCCCATGTGCAGCACCTTCAAGCTGCTGGCGGCTGCCGCCATCCTCGCGCGCGTCGACGCGCAGCGCGAACGCCTCGACCGGCGCATCACCTTCGCGGCCAGCGAGGTGGTGGTGAATTCGCCGGTCACCAAGGATCGCCACGGCGGGACCGGCATGTCGCTCGCGGAGCTTTGCGAGGCGGCGATGACGGTCAGCGACAACACGGCGGGCAATCTGCTGCTCGCCAGCCTGGGCGGCCCGGCGGGTCTGACCGCCTTCGCCCGCTCGCTCGGCGACGCGGTGACCCGGCTCGACCGGATCGAGCCGGAACTCAACGAGGCGATCCCTGGCGACCCGCGCGATACCACGACGCCCGGCGCCATGCTCGCGAACCTGCACACGCTGGCGCTGGGACATGCCCTCTCCGCCAAGTCGCGGGAGCAACTCGTTGAGTGGCTGGTCGGCAACAAGACCGGGGACACGCGCCTGCGGGCCGGCGTCCCCGCCGGGTGGCGCGTGGGGGACAAGACCGGGGCCGGGGAGAATGGCACGACCAACGACGTCGGCCTGATCTGGCCGCCGGACCGTGCGCCGGTCATCGTGGCGGTCTATCTCACGGGAACGTCGGCAACGGGCGAACGACGCAATGCCACGCTCGCTGCGGTCGGCCGGGCCGTCACCTCGGCGTTGAGTTGACGGCGCATGAACGCATCGGCGGAAGACGAGATGGCAAGCGACACGGATCTGCGCCGCATCGCGCTCTCGCTCACGGGCACGAGCGAAGCCCCGCATTTCGACCGCGCCGCCTTCAAGGTGGCCCGCATCTATGTGACGCTTGCAGCCGACGGCCGCACCGCCAATTTCAAATTCACTCCCGACGAGCAGGAATTCAAATGCATGATGGCGCCGGATGCTTTTGCGCCCGTCCCCGGCGGCTGGGGCGCGCAGGGGTGGACCACCGCCACGCTGTCGGCGATGAGCGCCCCGCAACTGCAGGACGCGCTTGAGACGGCGTGGCGTCACGCCGTACCAACGAAGAAGCCGCGACGGTGACATCGCAGGAGCTGGCGCCGCCGCGCCGAAAGTAAAGCCTCGATTGGAACGACGTACAGATCCGAGATACTGATACAGGCCGACCGCGCAGGAGGAACCGATGTGCCGGAATATCCGCACGCTTTTCAACTTCGAGCCGCCCGCGACCGACGAGGAAGTCCGCGCATCGGCGCTGCAGTTCGTTCGCAAGCTCAGCGGTTTCACTGAACCGTCGAAGGCCAACGAGCCGGCATTCAGGCGTGCGGTCGAGGAGGTTTCGGATGCCGCGCGCCGGCTGCTGGATGCGCTGGACACGGCGCGGCCGCCGCGCAACCGCGAAGAAGAAGCGATCAAGGCGCGCGCGCGGGCACGCGCGCGGTTCGCATAGCCGGGCCGGATGAGTTGATCGCGGCGGTGCGCGGCGCCTGCTATGTGCTGCGCGCGTCCTGACCCACGGCCGCGCGATCGCGATCGATGAAGGCCACGAGCTCCTTGGCCGGCTCGGTGAAGAGCTGAAGCTTGCCGGTATCGAGCGGTTCGCTCAGCCACTGCAGCAGAAAGGTATCGGCGCCATCGGCAAAGGACGGTCCCAGGCCGCAGAAGAAAAAGCCGAGCGTGCGGGCGGCATCGGTGAGCGAGGGAAGGCCGGGGTCGGCGACCGGCGCCGAGAGCTGAACGGAACGGGCGCCGAGGGCGCGCACGTCGCGCAGCGCCTGGGCGAGTTCGATGGCGGCGCTGGGGCCGATCCGCTGGAACGAGATCAGACCGTAGCCGCGATCGTTGACCTTGATGCTGGTGCGTGAGTCCGCCGCCGCCGCGGCGGACGCGCCAGGCGCTACCGCCACGTCCAGGCTGGCGTAAAGTTTGAGCAGCGTCTCGCGATAGGGTGCGGGTGCGTAGATGATGCGCGGCGCCGGCGGCTGCACGAAGCGGAAGGTGCGCAGATAGCTCTGCCGCTGTCCCGCGGTGGGGGAGGGGACGCCCTTGGGCCGGACGTCCTCGGGGTTGGCGCCGAGCAGCACCGCGCAGACCGGCATGCCGGCGCGCGCGTCATTTCGCTGCGAGAACGTATGGATCGTCAGCGGCTCGGCATAAATGCCGTGCAAATCGTGCTTGGGCGCTTCCTCCCGCAGGCGTGCGGTCATGCGTTCCAGCAGACCGTGACCGCGGTGCGCGGTACGGACGACGGCCTCGCCACGTTCCGCCACCTGCATGCCAGGTTCGCGCTCGAGCGCAATGTGGCCGATCACCTCGCCCTCGCCGTCCCGCGCCACCGCCGGAATGAGTTCGCCGCGCTCGACCTTGTCCCAGTAGCGGCGGGTCGAGAACACTTCGGCGTGGACGTAGTGGTGGCCGTAGACTTCGAGGAAGCAGCGGGCGATCGCCGCCGCATCGGTTTTCTGCGGCAGGTCGATGACATAGTCGCGCGCGGCCGCCGCCACAGCGGGCGCGGCCACCGGCGTCTCGGTCGCGGGCGCGTCGGCGGCGGGGGAGGGCTCGGCGTCTGCATTCAGGCTGCGGTGGACGCTGACCTCCCATCCATCGATGCCGTGTTCATGGCAGGAGACGCCGGCATCACGGCGGATGCGGCCCGCAAGCGATGCCACCACGTGGGAAAATCGCGAATAACCCGGCAGCAGGATGCGGGTGCGGACCTCACGGCGCGAGCACAGGAGTTCGATGCGGGCGCGTTCGCGGCCCGCGTCCGGTGTGCACAGCGCCTGCCATGCTTCCACCGCGTCGTCCGCGACCAGGCTCGCCACCGACGCCGGCACGGCTTCGGCGAGCGCGGCCTCGCGCACGAAGGCGCGCACCAGCTCGCCGTGCTCGGGCTCAAGCACGAGCCGAAGCTCGGAAAACCGGGGGACGGGGGACGATGGCATGTATAGACCTGTCTGCGTTCGCTATGGCCGAGGCCGGGCCCGAGGGAATACTGTTAAACCCTGGTTGTTGTCAGCGGTCTTTGGATTTTAAAGGCGGGCTCGGCTGGTTCAGCCGGTCCGCATTTGGTGATAAGCTATAGCCACGCTTGCGAGTTGGCCGGCTCGATAAACAACAACGCGAAACCGGCTCCTGTCAGGAGCCAAGCCGGAGTTGCGTACTGGTCAGGAAGAGGAAAGTCCGTACTGCCAACGCCCACAGGAGGCGACATGGACAACACCACGCTTCTCATCATTCTGATCGTCGTGATTATTGTTCTCGGTGGCGGCTGGTACGGCCGGGGTCGCTGGTACTAGATCTCCCGCTCTCCGGGCGCCGCGGCTCGCTAAAGGCTGGCGGCGCGCGCCAATGCGTTCGCATCGGGTGGTGGAGCACGGTCCTGCTGACCGCTTGCTGCGGTACGGACCTGCGCGACGGTTTCATCAAGGGACTCGACGACGCCGGTGTTCGGGAAGCCCTGCAGGGCTTCGCGTGCCTCGATATTGGCGGCGGCGCCCAGCATCGTCACCAGGATGTATGCGTCGGGCGCTTTTCGGCGCAATCGCCGCAGGGCGTACCGGATCTGGGCTGACGTTGCATCTTCCACGTAACACAGGCAGACGAGCGCGACGTCTTTGGTGTCCAGGCTGAAGATGCGCGAGATCGACAAGGCGTCGGCCTGCTCCACCCGAGCGCCGATCCCCTCTCGTTCGATCAGCTGAGCGACCATCAGGGCGGCGGCTTCGTCGAGCAGACCAAGCCCTGGAATGCACAGCACCGGCTGCTTCGTTCGCCATTGCTCCGGCACGGTGGTCGCGTCTTTATCGAGGACCTCCTCGGCCTTTTTGATCTGCGCCAGTGGCGTCTCGTCGGTCGCGGCCTCCTCCGCCGGCGGCGGCTCGGATTTGTCCTCGTGGGTGCTGAGATCGTCGATGATTTCCGCGACGGCATCGCGGATTCGCGCCGTGCGCTCCTCGTCGAGCAATCCACGCTCGGCGTCCGCCTGCGCAAGCCGCAGGCCGGGAACCAAAACCTCGTCGTAATATGCGACCAGCGGCTTCTGCTTCAGGAAATTGCGTGCCTGCTCGGCAGCCTCCACCGGGTCTCGTGCCAGCATGCGCTGATAGACCAGCTCGGCCGGCGTCAGCGCCGGCTCGTCGCCGAACATCACATCGAGGAATTTCAGGCGATCGACATAGCGGCCGAGCACCACCAGGCAAATCGTCAGTGGCGTGGCCAGGATCAACCCGATCGGCCCCCACAGCCAGGTCCAGAACGTCGCCGATGCGATGACCGCGACCGGCGAAAGGCCGGTGCCGTGGGCATACAGCAGCGGCTCGAGCACGTGACCAAGCAGCGGCTCCACGACCAGAAACAGCGCGGCGGTCCACAACACCAAGGTCCAATCCGGTCCGACCGCTGCCGCGAGGACGAGGGGAAGGATCGCGGAGATCGCCGCGCCGATATAGGGGACGAAGCGCAAGATCATCGCCAGCATTCCCCACAGGGCAGCGCTGGGGACGCCGATCACCCATAGCCCCGCGCCGATCACCACGCCGAAGCCGGCGTTGAGTGCGAGCTGGGTGAGGAACAGGCGGCTGAGCCTCTGACCGGCATCGTCGATCGCGGCGGTCGTGCGCTGGAGATCCTGAGACCCCGCAAGCCGGACCAGGCGATTGCGCAGATCCTGCATCTGCATAAGGATGAAGATGACGAAGATCACCACAATTCCGGTGGTGGCAAGCGGATGGATGAGCGGCGTAATGAGCGCGACCAGGGTTTGCAGCGCGCCCGGATCGGGCTGCCTGACTTCGACCGGGATCGGCTTCGCGGGGACGGGGCCGGCGCCGGCGAGCGGAGGCGTGGCAGTGCGATTGGGTTTGTCGAGCTCGCTGCTCAAGTCCTGCAGGACCTCGGACGCGCGTTCGAGGGTGCTCGTTGCCGCCGTGGCGGCACGCAAGCTGTGAATTTTTTCGCGCAATGTCGACTGATAGCGAGGCAGATCACCGGCAAGCTGGTTGACTTGCGAGACCATCACGCTGCCCAGACTGAAGATGGCACCGAACGCGACGAGAACGACGATCGCTACCGCGACGAGACGCGGCAGGAACCAGCTTTGCAGCAGCCGGACCAGCGGCGCGAGCACGAAGCTCATGAGGACCGCAAGCGCGATCGGCACCAGAACCTCGCGCCCGAAATAAAGCGCGGACACCACGACCACCGCCATCAGCACGGTCGTGAGCGCCGACCCGGCGTCGGCGAAGCCGCTCTGGCGGCGTGCGGGCAGTTCCAGCATGGATGCTCTCCCTGATGATTGGAGAGCTGGGACGAACTGTTTGCCCCGGGGCGCAGATCGCCCGGGGGCAGTCCAGTCTCTTCTCACCTATGAAAAAGCCCCGCCTATGCGGGGCTTTGAAGTACGCGTTACTTGCCGCGAAGCGTGTCCTTCACACCGCCGACCGTATTCTGCACCTTGCCGGCGACCTTGTCCGATTTTCCTTCTGCCTCGAGCTTGGTGTCGCCCGTGACCTTGCCGGCGACTTCCTTGACGGCGCCCTTAACCTGCTTCGCCGAGCCTTCGATCCGATCCTTGTCCATGTCTATTCCTTTCGATGCGTGCGGGTCGGGTCAACTCCGGCCACGCCTCGAAGTTCAACCGGGCAGGGCTATTTGCCCGCGCGCCCAAGCACATCTTCGTGTCCGGGGCAGCCCCACTCAGGTCGCCCGATATCCGGGCGCTTTGCTTTGCGGACAATTCCGGCGTTCGACATGGTCAAGAAACTGGAGGGTTGCCCGGGTCATCTCGGCATTCACTCTATGCCAGTATGAGCACGCGCTGAGCCAAATCAACAACGGCATAAGAGTCTCCTTCGGTTCATATCGTCTTCGCAAGCCTGGCCTCGAACATCGGTTCGGCCGACAGATCGAGCGTCCGCATGGGCCGGGATGCCTCGCGTGTGCAGGCAAGACAACGCGGCGCGATTGCTCCTCGTTGGAAAGCGTGCGGCGCCCCCCATGCTGTCGCGGCATTACGCTGCGTCGGTTCGCCCTAGCTCCTGGCGGAGCGGCGGACCGCTCCTGTTCTGTTTGGTCGACTATCGCCGGCTTCGGGTTCACGCGCGAGCCGCGAGGTTCAACGACCGGGCGCGACGTCTGGCCGCTCAGGACGCCATGGCTCCGATCACAAGAGCGTATGCACTCGCACCGGAGGCCCTGTCCGCACGGCCCAAGTCGCGCGTGGAACTTTCATTCAGTGCGGGCGTTCTCGTGGCAGTCAAAATCGAAGAGGAGGCGACGATGGGACGAGGTCTCTTGCTGTGGCTGATCGGAATTCCGATCCCGATCATCCTGTTGATCTGGCTGTTTGGCGGCCTTCACGGGTGAAGTGCGCGTTATCAGGTTCTCAGCGTGCCGGCAGTCCTCGGACCGCCGGCTTCGCGCTGTCCGTCGGGTTCGGTGATTAGCGCTTTGCCGTAGCGTGATGCGCGCGCCGGCCGACGTCCCCTCTCGGCGCAGTGGGACTCAGGCGCTGCCATCAAGGATGGCGCGCACCTTCCGGGTCAGTTCATCGCTTGAAAATGGCTTGCCGATCATCTCCAAGCCCGGATCCAGACGACCATGATGCACGATGGCGTTGCGGGTGTAGCCGGTGGTGAACAGGACTTTCAAACCCGGCCGTCGCCGCACCGCTTCGTTCGCGAGCTGGCGGCCGTTGAGGCCGCCGGGCATCACCACGTCGGTAAAGAGCAGATCGATATCAGCGCCGCTGTCGAGAATGTCGATGGCTGCCGCGCCGTTCGTAGCCGACAGCACGCGGTAACCCAGCTCGGCGAGCGTCTCGACGGTATATGAGCGTAGCGCCTCGTCGTCTTCAACGACCAGGATGGTCTCGGTTCCGATCGCTCCGTTCGCGGCGCGCGTCGGCTCGGCGGCCTCGACCTGCTCATCCGCGCCGACATAGCACGGAAGATAGATTTTCACCGTCGTGCCTTCGTCCAGCTCGCTGTAGACCCTTACGTGACCCGCCGACTGGCGCACGAAGCCGTAGACCTGGCTGAGGCCGAGGCCGGTGCCCCGTCCGACTTCCTTGGTCGTGAAGAAGGGTTCGAACGCGCGCTCCACGGTAAGCGGGTCCATGCCCGTGCCCGTGTCCGCGACCGCGATCATGACGTACTGTCCCACGTCGACCGGTTCGGGAATGGCGCTGACATAGGACTCATCGAGATAGCAATTCGCGGTCTCGATGGTGACCTTGCCGCCCTCGGGCATGGCGTCGCGGGCGTTGAGGGTGAGATTGATCAGCGCGTTCTCCAACTGGTGAGGGTCGGCGTGCGCGCGCCACAACCCCGCCGCCAGTGCGGTTTCCAGCGATACGGTTTCCCCCAGCGTCCGGCGCAGGAATTCGCAGGTGGCGCTGACGAGCTTGTTGGCATCGATGGGTTTGGGCGCAAGCGGCTGCTGGCGCGAGAACGCGAGCAGGCGGTTGGTCAGGGTTACGGCGCGCTGCACGCCCTGGAGAGCCATGTCTTTGGCCCGTGCGATGCGCTCCGCCGCGGCCGTCGCTCCAAGCGCCGGGATTTGCCGGCCGACCATGTCCAGTCCGCCGATGACGATGGTGAGCAGGTTGTTGAAGTCGTGCGCAATGCCGCCGGTGAGCTGCCCGACCGCTTCCATCTTCTGGGCCTGACGCAGCAGTTCTTCGGCCTTGAGGCGCGCTTCGTTCTGGATTTCGAGTTCGCGGGTGCGCTCTTTGACGGCGTCTTCGAGCGTCTCGGTAAAGGCTCTGAGCTGTGCGAGGGCGCGCTTTCGTTCCGTTATGTCGACACTGACGCCGACGACGCGTACGGGGCGACCGTCGGCGTCGTAAAACAGGTTATTGCGCGCCTCCATCCATTTCAGTTTGCCGTCGCTCGGGCTCACGATGCGAAATTCGCCGTGCATCTCCCGCTCGCGCGCGGCAAACGCGGTATCGAACAGGTCGGTGATTCGAGGCACATCCTCACGGAAGATGCACTTGAGCCACGATTCGTAACGCCCGTCGAACTCGGTCAGGCCGTACAGCGAAAGGAACCTGGGGGACAGCCGTACCACGCCGGTCTGCACCTGCCACTCGAATATGCCGATGCGGCCGGCCTCCTGCGCCAGCGCCAAAAGCTCTTCGGTTTCCTGCAGGCGCGACGCAGCCTCATCAGGCCTGGAGCTTTTTCTGCCGGGCCGTGGCGGTGTTGATCGCGGCTTCACGCGGGCTTGCTCCAAGGTTCTATCCGCCCAGGACCCGCTTGGCTTCCGTCATGGCCTTGAGCTTGCCGAAGGCGACCTGCCGGGGCAAATGGTTGAGGCCGCAGGAACTGGTGACAATGGTTTGTTCGGGCGCGAGCCACGCCTCTTTGCGGATTCGTCCGGCCACGGTTTCGCCGCTCTCGACCTTGGGATCCTGCACGTCGACCGCGCCGACGCCGAGCTGCCGGTTGCCGAGATGGCCCTGGTAGTGGTGCGCCATGTCATACTCGACGAGATAGGACGAAGCCTCGATCTTGCAGACCAGATCGGCCTTGTAGCGACCCACGTCGAAATAGCGGTGGCCGATCTGCGCGTCGTATTCCTTCCCCACCGCGTAGTTGCCCTGGCAGATGTGGACCGAGACGTGCACCTCGCGATCTAGTCCTTCGATGGCGAGGTTGATCGTATCGACGGCGGCCGCGATCTCGTTGTCATCCGACATGGTGAACAGCGGCTCGTCGATCTGGATGTGCCGGCAACCGGCGGCCGCAAGTTTTCTGAAATTGTTGCGCAGCAGCTTGCCCAGGTCGTCCATCATCTTCGGCAGGTCGTTGTAGAATTCGTCATACGCCACCTTCGCCAGCATGTGGGGCCCGGTCATGGTGATCTTGACCGGCTTGCCGGTCAGCGCGGAGACCGTTTGGAATTCATTGACCAGACCAAGGTCGATGTTGTCGGTAATGCGTGCCTTGCAGGTCGCGGCGGGATGAAACACGTCGGGGTCGTGCGGGGTGATCGGCTTTGGTTTTGTGGCGCCCTGGAACGCCGGAATCTTCTGCCAGAAATGATTCAGCATGGCGTTGGGTGGGGCGTGGCGGTTATGGGTCCGCCGGTGCATCTCGCCGCCGGTGATGACATCGATACCGGCCAACTCCTGCTCCAGCACCGCGGCCTGGGTCGCCCGGTGTTGAGCGTCGGCCATCGAGGACATCGCCAGCTGGCCGACCGCGAGCAGGCGGTCCAGCGCCTCATACCAGTCGGGCACGCTGTGCGCGCCGATCACCGTGGTGGTGTATTTGGGGTAGGGGATCATCTGGCTTTGCACCGGCTACGCTGAGCGCGTGAAGGCAGGCCATCCTGACCGGAACTGGCGAAAACTCGCCTTGCGCCGATCGAACGGAGTTGCGGAATGTCCTGGGCGCCCCATCGCTACCCGAGTGCGGCAAGGCGAGCAAGGCGCGTCGCATGATGCGGTCCGGCAAGCTGGGCGCGGGCCATCACCGGGCTGCGGGCGCATGTCCGACGCGAACGCACCCGTGAAGCGGGTTGAATGAGAAAGAACTGAGATCGACGGGCAACGCTCGGGAACGGCACGGCCTTTTCCGCTATGGCGCCTTGTAGCGGCCCGCATCGCTGCCCGTCGATCCAATGTTCGGAAAAAATCCCCCCCGAACATTTCGAACTGACAACGGCCAGTGTTTTGGTTGGTTCCGTCGTAATTGTGTCCTTACCTTGCGTCAGCACATGATCGCCAACCACTGTGCTCTGCGTGCAACACTTTTTTGTGCAGTGCACTTCTCGCGAAAATTTTAGATGACTACCGGAGCACCGGGTGGCAGCCGCTCGTGGGTGAGACGTCTGCTGTTAGATGACCACCCCGGATGCAGCCCCGCCGCCTCGAACGGTTCGCTTGCCAGAAGCCGGTGCATACTCCCGCACGCGTCTTGAAATTCGCCGTCTGCGCCAGACGTCGAGAAACACCTCGCCAATCAAATCCTCAGCCGATATCGGTCGTGCACGAGGCGCGAGACGAACCGGTACAGGGGCACATGATGGCGTGGCTGGCAAAGTCAGCCCACATTGACAGCGGATGCACGAGTGCTTTAGTGACGCTTATCGGTGGACCCTTGGAGTCAAGGTACGAAGTTCGAGCGCCAACTCGACGATCCCACCGCAGGGAGGCGTCGATGAAAGTTCTCACCGGCTCCACGCTCGCTCTTGTTCTTGCGCAGTTGTGGGCCGCCTCCGTCCAGGCTGCCGACTATCCCGAACGCAACATCACCGTGATCGTGCCTTTCCCGGCCGGGGGCGCGTCCGACATGACGGCGCGGCTCGTCACTCCGAAGCTGGCCGAGCGCGTGAAACAGTCGGTCATCGTCGACAATCGGGCGGGCGCCAACGGATCGCTCGGCGCGACGGCGATGAAGCAAGCGCCCGCGGACGGCTACACACTGCTGGTGGGCTCGATCGGCGTGTTTGCCATCAATCCCGCGCTGTACAAGGATCTGCGGTACGACCCGCAGAAAGATTTCGATCTGCTGAGCGTCGTGGTGCGCACGCCCAACGTGTTGGTCGCGAATCCCGGTTTTCCCGCGAACGATGTTCGCGAGCTTGTCGAGTATCTCAACAAGAATCCGGGCAAGACCACTTTCGCATCTTCCGGTACCGGATCGTCGGATCATCTCACCGCTGCGCTGTTCTGGCAGAAGACGGGAACGACTGGTATCCACGTCCCGTACCGGGGCGGCGGCCCGGCCATCAATGACCTGATCGCGGGTCATGCAAATGTATCCTTCCAGAATTTGGGCGCGATCGCCGAGCAGGTGAAAGCTGGAAGGCTCAAGGCACTCGCCGTGACCAGCGACAAACGGGTCCCCATTCTGCCGGATGTCCCCACGATGGCGGAGTTGGGCGTGAAGGACCTTGAGGTCTACTCATGGCAGGCCGCGGCCGCACCCAAGGGGCTGCCCGCTGCGGTCAAGGCGCGGCTCGAAGCTGAATTCGTCGCATCCGCCACTTCGCCCGATATCAAGGCGAAGTTCGAGGCGGTCGGCTTCGACGTGGTCGCCAACAATGGGGAGCAGTTCGCCAAATTCCTCGCGGATGAGATTGCCCGCTGGAAAACCGTGATCGAGACCGGGAAGATCACCGCCGAATAGTGCAACTTTCCGATCAGGCGAGCGATTCGGCCGGGGACAGAAATAGGCTGCTCGGGCAAAGTGAAATTGTACGTCCGGCGGTCGGCGCGCCTGTCGTCACCGAGGTGTGCGCGTGAGCGACCCGGCCCCGGTGTCGACGTCGACATGACCCAGATTGAAACTGACGCATTAGCGCTATGAGAGCTGGGCCTCGGCGCGCGCGATGAGCGCCGTTGCCATGCAGTTTCTCATTCCGCAGGGGTCGTCCGACGGCAAGCGTCCCTCGCTGGTCCGGTGACCGATTTTCTCCGCTTCCGCGAGCGCCTTGCTGGCTGTCTTGCCCAGGGAGCGCCATCTTCCTCCGCGACTGGTTGATCTTGCGTCGGATGCTCACCTGGCCGCGGATAGCTCCACGTCACCCCTGAGAGAGAAGCGACTCGATGCCCAACCTGGACACCCTGATCAAACGGCTCCCCAAATGCGAACTGCACATTCATATCGAGGGAAGCCTGGAGCCGGAGCTGATGTTCGCGTTGGCGCGCCGCAACGGCATCCGTTTGCAGTATCCGTCGGTGGAGGCGTTGCGTCAGGCCTATCGGTTCGGAAACCTGCAGGATTTTCTCAACCTCTACTATCAAGGCATGTCCGTGCTGATCACGGAGCAGGATTTCTACGACCTTGCCTGGGCCTATCTCGAACGTGCGCACGCCGACAATGTCCGGCATGTCGAGATGTTCTTCGATCCGCAGGGGCACACGTCCCGCGGCATTCCCTTCGCGACGGTGATCGGAGGTCTCCACCGCGCCATCGGCGATGCCGGGCGAAAGCTCGGCGTGCAGGCCAGCCTGATCATGTGCTTTCTGCGCCATCTCGACGAGGCCGATGCCGAAAGGACGCTGGATGCGGCGCTCGCATTCAAGGACCGAATCGTCGGGGTGGGACTCGATTCATCCGAGGCCGGACACCCGCCGAGCAAATTCAAGCACGTGTTCAGCCGCGCGCGGGATGCGGGCTTCTTTCTCTCGGCCCATGCCGGCGAGGAAGGGCCCCCCAGCTACGTCTGGGAAGCCCTCGACGTGCTCGGCGTCGCCCGCATCGATCACGGCAATCGCTCCCTGGAGGATGAGATGCTGGTGGGGCGGCTCGCCCGCGACCAGGTCCCGCTGACCATGTGTCCGCTGTCGAATCTGCGGCTGCGGGTCGTCGATGATCTCAGGCACCATCCGCTCCGGCGGATGATGGACAAGGGCGTCATCGTGACGGTCAATTCCGACGATCCCGCCTATTTCGGCGGCTACGTCAACCAGAACTATCTCGCGGTCTCGGAGGCGTTGGGGCTCGAACGCCCGGACATTGCAGCGATCGTGCGCAATGGGATCAATGTATCGCTGATGACGGCGCCCGAGAAGCACAAGGTCTTGGCCGACGTCGATCGCGTTTTGGCCGAGAGCGCGTGATACCCCAAAGCGGGACGTCGACACGGGCGATGCGCTGCCCTTACTTCACAGCCGCGAATTCGGTGCGTTTGCAGCCCTGCCGGGGCCGATCGCCGTCATGTTGACCGCGAAATCGGGCCTGGGGAGCAAATTCCCGGCTGAAACGTGACCTGCGTCACAGATCGCAACGGCGCCGTCTCCTATCCCTGATGGCAGATGAAGTGCAAAGGGATACGCGCCATGACCGGACATTCGGACTGGCTTCTCGTCTATTCAGCGCTGGTTATCATTGGCGGAATGTGTGCGACGCAAATTCTGCTGTGAGCGGACGCGCAAACCTGCCGTTTTTTGACGCCTACGGGCATTGCGCCCCGGTGTCGATCCACGCCTGAATCAATTCGCCCAGCACGGCCTGCGAGCCGGGGGCGGGGTCGCGCCCGGGACCCGGCTGCCAGCCCCACGCCACGAGATCGTCATGCGCCAGATGTTCATGCAAGCGCGCGAGGTCGCGGCCGCCGTTTCGATTCGGGTCCTTGATCTGGCGACAGATATCACCGATCGACTTTCCCTCCCAAGCCATCTCGATCGGCGCCACCATCCAGCGCGGATGTCCGGGAATGCTGCGATAGGATGCGCGCTCCATCAGGGTGAAGTTGCGCTCGGTGTGGCACGTCATGCACGTGGTTTCCCGTGTCACCAGCGGCTCGTGCGGATGCTTGTCGTTGCCCTGCAGGGGGCGGTCGCTCGCGGGGTGACAATTCATGCAGCGAGGATGCGTAAGCACCTTGGCCGCTTCTGCGAAAATGGCCCGTGAGCGCTCATCAGGATTGGCGATCGAGGCGAAAGCAGAGGGTGACTGCAAGCTGGTGTTGGGGGCAGGGGTCTGCGCCGAACTCGAAACGGAGCCGATCAGCGCCGCGCAGCATAGCAAACTGGGGAGTGATACCGGTCGCATAGTGCCAGGTCCCTTCGATCGCAATTACAACTTTTGCAAGCTGCAAAGGTTCATTGCGAAGGCAAGATTTGCGGTGGAGGGATTCGGGTGGCGGCAGATCGGACGCACAGCATTGTTGGCTCCGACACCGCGAGACCGGGGCGCCGGAGCCCGGCCTTGCCAGGCGGGTAAAATCCCCGATGCCGGCGATCCGGGCCGCTCGGCCGCGGGGCGACTCCACAGACGGGGCGGGAACCAATAGGACCCGGGGCTATTGTCGTGGATGGTAAAAGTGGTTCAACATTGTGCCTGCGGGCGCTTGGCCGGCTGATGCAGGGGGGCCTGCATGCCTAACCATGGTTCTTCAGGACTGTCGCGGCGTCGCGACCGATCCGCCAGGCCCGGAGCAAGCTGTCTCGCCTTACGCTTCAGGGAGAAACACCATGTCGCTCGGAACAATTCTGCTTATCGTCCTGATTATCATCCTGCTCGGCGGCTTTAGCGGCATTGGTGGCGGTCCGTTCTACGGCACCGGCTATTACGGCGGTGGCGGCATCGGCCTCGTGTTGGTTATCGTGCTGATCCTGGTCCTGCTCGGCAGGCTCTAAACGCTCGGCAAGGCTCGCGTGGTTCACGCCCGGGCAAACGAACCCCCGACTGCGGCGTTTAGCGCGTAAGGGGTTCGCTTTTTCGACGATGTCTTTTGGCGCAACACGCCACTCTCGGCGGCGAGAGGACGCGCGCGTCTGCTTTTATGCTCAGACCCGTTCGGCTTCCTGATTGACCACCGTCTTGGCGATCTCCGTCAGGGCTTCGTCGGTTGCTTCCTCTTCGTCCAGCGTCTCCTGAAGCAACGTGGCCGCTTCATCCAGACCAAGTTCTTCGGCCCATGTGCGCAGCGTGCCGTAGCGCGAGATTTCGTAGTGCTCGACCGCCTGCGCGGCAGCCAGGAGACCGGCGTCCAGGGCAGGGGTGCCCTTGTACTCGGTCATGATCTCCGCGCCTTCCTCGGTAATGCCGACGATGGCTGCACAGGTCTTGCCCTGCGGCTTCTTCTCGATCAGCGCGAACACTTCTTCGAGGCGTTCAATCTGGCCTTCGGTCTCGCCGTGATGCTTCTCGAAAGCGGCCTTGAGCTCTTCGTTCTGAGCCGCCTTCGCCATCTTGGGCAGGGTGCTCAGGATTTTCTTTTCCGCGAAGTAGATGTCCTTGAGCGTGTCGTGGAATAGGTCGTCGAGTTTCTTCGCTTCTTTGGCCATGCTGGTCTCCAATACTCTTACTGCCGATGCGTTTCGGCGTTGACGATTCGGGACCGAACGAAAGCCCCAGCCCGGAAGCCGGAACACATCAGATCCCGCACAGAATGTCCGTGTGTCTGCCCAACCCGCGAGATTCGCTTTGGTTCCGATGCGCGGGCGACGCCGCTCGTACGGCCCACCGCGCCTCGCCGGAGCGTTCGGCACGTCGCGCGGACGGACGAGAAAGTCGGAGCCGTTACTTGCGGGATGTCCGCTCAAGCTGGCGCCGACGACCTTCTGTGCGCCTGCGTTCAGGGCTGCGCGGCTGTCCAGGCATCACATCAGTTCAAGCCTGCTTCCATGATCGGGCGCGTCACGTCGATTTCAGTATCGACATCGGGCAGCAGGGAAGGCCGTTTCATGAGCGTGCGATAGACTTGAAGATAGTCCTTCGCCATGCGGGTGACTGAGAAGCGCTGCTCGAAGCGCCGGCGGACGGCGCGGCGATCGAGCGCGAGCACCCCAGGCAGTTGTCTGATCGCCTCCTCCTCGGTGTCGACGATCTGGCCGGTCACCCCGTTCTCGACGATTTCCGGAACCGAGCCGCAGCGAAACGCCAGCACCGGGGTGCCGCAGGCCATGGCCTCGATCATGACGATGCCGAACGGCTCCGGCCAATCGACCGGAAACAGCAACGCGCGAGCCTCGCCGAGAAACTTCGCTTTTTCGCGCTCGTTGATTTCCCCGATAAATTCGACCCCGGGCGCCTGCAACATCGGCTCGATTTGTTCGCGGAAATAGGCTTCGTCGGCGCGGTCGACCTTGGCGGCAATCTTGAGCGGAATGCCGAGGGCCCGCGCGATCCGGATGGCGCGGTCTGGCCGCTTTTCCGGCGAAATGCGCCCGAGGAAGGCGATGTAGCCGCCGCGGGGAGAGAATGTCGGCGCGAACAGGTCGGTGGGAATTCCATGCAGCACCGTCGCCACGAAGTTGGCTTTCGGCACCGGCTGGCGTTGCGCATCCGAGATCGAGACCAGCGGCATATTGGAAAAGCCCAGATACAAGGGCTTGAGGTCCGGGATGTCCTGCCGGCCGTGCAGCGTCGTGACTGTCCGGTTCGCCATCGATTTGAAGAGGGGAAAATGAAACTGATCGATATGGAAATGCAGAATGTCAAAGTCCTTTGCGGCGTCCTGGACCCTGTCCAACATCAGCATGTAGTAGGGGATGGGGTCGCGGATGTTCGCATCGAGCCGGATCGCGGTGGGAACGCAGCGGACGAGTTGCGCGCTCGTGATCGAATCGCCACTGGCGAACAGGCTCACGTCGTGACCCATCCGCACCAACTCTTCCGTCAGGTATGAAACGACACGTTCGGTTCCACCATAGAGCCGCGGCGGCACGCTCTCCATGAGCGGCGCGACCTGCGCAATTTTCATATTCACAACTTTCGCGTTCGAGGCTCCCACGGCGTGGACGTGTGTACGTCCAGAGTCGAAGCCAAGTCTGTACAAAATTGCTCATTGGTCTGCGCCATCACCACCATGTGGCGTGAAAAAAATATAATCCCTGGACCTACGCGCATTCGGTCGCCTCGCTCCCCATATGCGCAGGGTGCTGTCATTGCCGAGGAGGATTTGAGGAGGCAATCGTGACCAGAGATCAGGTTGTTACGGACGTCGTGACCAAGACGGTATATTTCTCGCTTGCGCTTGCAGCATTTGTCTTTGTTTCGATGCTTCTGCTGACCGGCCTGCATCCCTGAGGGACGGGGGATGACGGGGAAATCACCTCGCCATCCCGCCGAACTCCTGGGCGGCGTCCTGGAGCAGCGTCTGGATCGCATCGGGCCCGCAGCGATCGAGCGTGCCGAGATCCCGCCCCGGCGCACCGGGCTTGTACAGCCAGACATTTTTTCCCCCGAGGACGTTGACCGAGTATTTGGGACCGACGGCGCGTTGGCCCTCGCCCAGCTCGGACAGCCAGAAATCGGCGTGCGCATGGTTGGTCGACCGTGGATCCAGATTGAGATCGAGCTGGAAGGCGATATGCAGGGGCTGAAGCTCGGCATTGCCCCGGTCGATCGCGGGAACGAGGACTTGCCGGATCCACTCTGCGCCATCTCCGAACGTCGAGGCGGGGTGCTCCGCTTGCGGGCCGTCGGCCGTTTTCGAGCGCGCGCGCGCCCGCTCGCGCCCATTCATGAAGGCATCGCGTAATGCTGCCACTTGCAGCTCCTGGCGGCTAATTGTTGTGCAACGGCATCCGACGGAGCCGGACCTTTGCATACAGAACAGTAACGGGCAGAACGTCCAGGCGTTCCCGGCAGTGTGCGGGCCTCGATTGCGCTTGCAAAGAAGCCGCCGTTTTGCTGGCATCTGAGCCGTTACCGAGCGGGACGACAAAACCTTTCAGCACCGCGGACGTTATGAAGGCGCGAAAAGCGGCACGTTTTTTCGGTCACGGGACAAGCGGCTTGTTTCTTGCCTCACACGTCATGCAGGCCGAAAAGACGTTTTCCTCCTCGTTCATGAAAACACCTGTCCGCACCGTGTGGGGCGTCCTCCCTCGACATGAAAAGACGAGTGTCTGCGAGCCGCGACCTGGGTGGCTCCGCGCTGATCAAGTGAGCTCGTCGCCACCCTTCGGAAGGCCCTCATGAAGCGCGCGCGTCGTAAATCTTCACCCAGCTTGCCTCAGGTTCTGCAGCGTTCACCCGTTCGGGAGGGGCGGCCTTTTCCACTCGGCGCGACCTGGGACGGCCTGGGTGTGAATTTCGCCCTGTTCTCCGCGAATGCAACGAAAGTCGAACTCTGCCTTTTCGACATCGATGGCAAGCAGGAGCTGGAGCGGCTCGAGCTGCCGGAATACACCGATGAAGTCTGGCACGGGTACCTTCCGGAGGCGCGACCCGGGACGGTGTATGGATATCGCGTGCATGGACCCTACGAGCCGGATGCGGGACATCGCTTCAATCCCAACAAGCTGCTGATCGATCCGTACGCGAAGCAGATCGTCGGCGGGCTCACCTGGGGGCCGGAGCTGTTCGGCTATGTGCTCGACTCCCCCGACAAGGATCTGTCTTTCGACGAGCGTGACAGCGCGCCTTTGATGCTGAAGTGCCGGGTGATCGATCCTGCATTCACCTGGGGACAGGAGCGCAAGCCAGCGGTCCCGTGGGAGCGGACCATCGTGTACGAGATGCACGTCAAGGGGTTCACCAAGCTGAACCAGCATATTCCCGCCGCGACTCGGGGCACGTTCGCCGGATTGGCGCACTCTCGCGTGGCGGAATATCTGCGAACCCTCGGCGTTACCTCGGCGGAGCTGCTGCCGGTTCACGCCTTTGTCGATGACAGTTATCTGATCGAGAAAGGCCTCAAGAACTATTGGGGCTACAACTCGATCGCCTTCTTCGCGCCGGAGCCACGCTACCTCCATTCGCCGTTCGCCAACGAGTTCAAGGAAATGGTGAACCAGTTCCACGCCGCCGGCATCGAGTTGATTCTCGACGTGGTCTACAACCACACGGCTGAAGGCAATGAGCTGGGGCCGACGCTGTCGCTCAAGGGCATCGACAACGCTAACTATTACCGCTTGATGCCGGACGAGAAGCGCTACTACATCAACGACACGGGAACGGGGAATACTGTCAACCTATCGCACCCGCGCGTGCTCCAGATGGTGGCGGACTCGCTGCGATACTGGGCGACGGAGATGCGGGTTGATGGCTTCCGCTTCGATCTTGCCACTATCCTGGCACGCGAACCCTATGGGTTCGACGAAGGGGGCGGATTTCTCGACGCCTGCCGGCAGGACCCGGTCCTCTCCAGCGTGAAGCTGATTGCCGAGCCCTGGGATATCGGGCCGGGCGGATATCAGGTCGGACAATTCCCGCCGGGATGGGCCGAGTGGAACGACAAGTTCCGCGATACGGTTCGTTCCTTCTGGAAGGGGGACGAAGGAAAACTGCCGGACTTTGCCGCGCGCATCTCGGGATCGGGCGACCTCTTCAACAAGCGCGGGCGCAGGCCTTGGGCCAGCGTCAATTTCATTACCGCGCATGACGGGTTCAACCTGAATGATCTCGTATCGTACAATGACAAGCACAACGAAGCGAATGGCGAGGAAAATCGCGACGGCCACTCCAACAATCATTCGTGGAACCACGGCGTGGAGGGACCCACCGACGATCCGGCGATCAAGGAATTGCGCGCGCGCCAGCAGCGCAATCTCTTGGCGACGCTGCTTCTCGCCCAGGGTACGCCGATGATCCTGGCCGGCGACGAGTTCAGCCATACCCAGAACGGCAATAACAACGCCTACGCGCAAGACAACGCGATGACGTGGCTCGACTGGGAGAGGATCACTCCCGAAGGCCGCAGTCTTCTGGAGTTCACGCGCAAGCTGATTGCGGTTCGAAAGGCGTACCCGATTCTGCATCGCGGCCGCTTTGTCGTTGGCCGATACAACGAGGAGCTCGACGTCAAAGATGTGACCTGGCTCTCGCCTACGGGGCAAGAAATGGACCAGGGACAATGGGAAGATACCAAAGCAAAGTGCTTCGGGATGCTTCTGGATGGCCGCGCGCAACCGACCGGCATCAAGAGGCGCGGCGATGATGCCACTCTCCTGCTGGTCGCCAACGCCCACCACGACGTGGTGGAGTTCACGCTTCCCGAGGTACCGGACGGCAAGTGTTGGTTCTGCCTGATCGATAGCAACGTCGCCAGTAAGGCCGAAACGCCCGCCTTCCAGTTCGGCCACCGCTATCAGGTCACCAGCCGTTCGCTGCTCGTCTTCGTCCTGGGTTTCGAGGATCGCCAACCGCGCAAGACACGTGAGGGAATTGGGGCGCTTCTCGATCTTGCGGAGCGCCCAGTGGCACCCGAGATGGTGTGATGCCCGCCCTCGAATTAAGCGCGTCGGCCGAGGCCGATGTTCGAAGATCGCGTCCTCTGACCGTTTTCGAGGCGCAAGGCCGGGCAACGCTCGACCTCCTGCGTGGCCAAACCGTCCGAAAGCTCGCGGCCGACGTTCTGCCCAGCTACCTGATAGAGCGGCGCTGGTACGCTGCCAAAGACTCGGGTGTTCCGCGTGTCGGGATCGCGAATTCCATTTCGTTGGTGGCCGATGATGACGCTGTCATCCTGATCCTGGACGTCACGCCGGAGCGCCAGCCTCCGCGAAAATATCTGCTGCCTGTCAGCATCCTGTGGGATGCAGAGGCCCCAGCTTCGGCAATATTGGCTGAGGTGCGATACGGTTCGTCGCGCGGCGTTTTGGTCGATGCCTTCGCCGACGATCGATTCATCCGCAGGCTGCTCGCCCGGATCGGCGCGGATGATGGCACCGGTCAAGGCGAAATCCCTGGCCTGATCTTTCGGCGGTCGGCATTGTTCGACGGCCTCGAGCGCGAGCTGGCTGCGACATCCGACATCGAGCGCCGCGCGGGAGAGCAGTCGAACACGTCGATTAGAATCGGCGGCACGATGTTGAAGGGATTCCGGAGGCTTGAGCCCGGCGTCCATCCCGAGTTGGAAATCGGGCGTTTCCTGACCGAGGTGGCGGGCTTCAGGAACGCTCCCGCCCTTCTCGGGTCGGTCGAGCTCGTCGGGCGAGGGGGAGAAGTGCCGACCGCGCTCTGCGTGTTGCAGGCGCTGATTCCCAACCAGGGCGACGGCTGGGCGTATGTCATCGAACGCCTGAAAAGCATCCCGAACGAACATTCCGCCGGGGGCCGGACCGAGCAACAGCTGTTCTCGCTTGCGCACTGCCTCGGACAGCGTACCGCCGAACTGCACCACGCGTTCGCTTTTGGCACCGACGATATCGCGTTTGCGCCCGAGCCCGTTCAGTCGGATCACCTCAGCGATTGGGCGCAGGCCATTCGCTCCAGCGCGGCCTCGATTTTCGAGGCTCTGAACCAGGCTCGACCGCGGTTGGATGGTGCTTCGCAGCAGGCAGCCGATCGCCTGCTTGGCCGCCGCGAAGATTTGCTGATGCAGATCGCCGAGTTGATGCCGGCAAAAGTCGACGCCAAACGAACGCGCGTCCATGGCGACTACCATCTGGGTCAGGTTCTCATTGCCAGCGACGACGTCTTTATTATCGACTTCGAGGGCGAGCCTATGCGGCCGCTGACCGAGCGGCGGGACAAGCATCTGCCGTTGCGCGATGTTTCCGGCATGCTTCGCTCATTCCAATACGCTGCCGCGTCCGTCACGCGTGCCGTTCGCGCGGATGAAAAGTCGGTGGCCAGGCTGCAAGCCTGCGCCGGACGGATGTCGACCAATTTCTTGGAGGCTTATGCTCAGGCGATTCGGGGTTGTCCAAGCTTTCCCGCAGATCTTGCCCAGGCAACCGGCCTTCTGCGCCTGTTCGTGATCGAGAAGGCGCTCTACGAGATCGGCTACGAGCTCGCCAACCGACCCGATTGGACCGACATCCCCCTCGCCGGCGTGCTCGCGATCGTCGACGGCGCCGATGCTTTTGGCTTCTCCGCACATTCGGCCGACACTCCCAACCCGCACCACGGTCGGGATGCCGACCGTGGCTGACCGCGCAGTCGCCATCCATGCAATGCCGTTCGGCGCGGAGTTGCGCCCCGACGGCGCGGTCCGGTTCCGGCTCTGGGCACCCGGGGAGCAGCGCGTGCGGCTCGCGCTCGAAGGGCGGAGCGAGACGCTGCCGATGACCGCGCTCTCGGACGGCTGGCACGAGCTTGCAACCAAGGAGGCGATCGCGGGAACGCAGTACAGCTTCGAGCTCACGAACAGTATGCGCGTCCCGGATCCTGCTTCGCGCTACCAGCCGCGGGACGTGCATGGTCCGAGCGAGGTAATCGATCCCGGCGCATACCAATGGCGCGATGGCTCATGGCGAGGTCGCCCGTGGCACGAAGCAGTGCTGTATGAGATGCATATCGGCGCCTTTACGGCGGAGGGCACGTTCCAGGCCGCGATCGGGCGCCTGGATCACCTCGTCGAGCTTGGCGTCACGGCTCTCGAGCTGATGCCGCTGGCCGATTTCCCCGGCGCCCGCAACTGGGGCTACGACGGCGTTCTTCTATTTGCACCGGACGCGAGCTATGGCCGGCCGGAGGATCTGAAAGCCTTCGTGGATGCCGCCCATCGCAAGGGCCTCATGGTCTTTCTCGACGTCGTCTACAATCATTTCGGCCCCGACGGGAACTATCTCCCGGTTTACGCCCCGCAGATCCTCACGGACCGTCACAAGACCCCCTGGGGGAGCGCGATCAACTACGATGGCGCTGATGCGACGCCGATGCGGGAGTTCGTGATCCACAACGCGCTCTACTGGCTGGAGGAGTTTCATTTCGACGGGCTGCGCTTCGATGCGGTCCACGCCATCATGGACGACAGCTCGATGCATCTCCTGGACGAGCTGGCGCAACGGGTGCGCCGGACGTGCGGGAAGGTGCGCCAAGTCCATCTTGTTCTGGAAAATGAGGAGAACGAGGCGCATCTGCTGGCACGAGGGCCCAAGGGCGAGGTTGAGCGTTACACCGCGCAGTGGAACGACGACGTCCATCATGGTCTGCACACCGCCGCGACGGGCGAAGAGGCCGGCTACTATGCGGAATATCGAGGGGCGACCGAAAAGCTCGCGCGTGCCCTGGCCGAAGGTTTCGCGTTCCAAGGCGAGATGATGACGTATCGCGGCTCGGCACGGGGCGAACCCAGCGCGCACCTGCCGCCCACGGCCTTCATCGCATTCATGCAAAATCACGATCAGGTGGGCAACCGCGCCTTCGGCGATCGGCTGACGCACGCGACCCCGACCGAGCGCGTGCGCGCCATTGCCGCCGCGTTTCTGCTCGCCCCCCAGATCCCCATGTTGTTCATGGGAGAGGAATGGGCGGCGGCGCAGCCCTTTCCGTTCTTCTGCGATTTCGAGGACGAGTTGGCGGAAGCCGTTCGCAAAGGACGGCGTGCGGAGTTTGCGAAATTTCCGGAATTCCAGGACGAGGCCATGCGGGAACGGATTCCGGATCCGACGTCCGAGCAGACATTCCGCTCAGCCAAGCTCGACTGGCGGGATCTCTCGCGTGCGCCGCATTCGCAGTGGCTCGACTGGTACCGGCGGATCCTGGCGGTCCGGCGAACCGAGATCGTGCCGCGGCTGCCCGAGATGGCAGGTCACGCGGGCACGTATGAGACATCCGGTCCCGGTGCATTCCGGGTGAGTTGGCGCCTCGGTGACGGCAGCCGGCTCGTCGTTTCCGCCAATCTTTCCGCAGGGACTTGGAATGGATTTGGCCCAAGCCCCGGTCGTATCATTTGGAGCGAAGGCCACGCCGATCAGCAGCGAAACGTCTTGGGTCCATGGTCGGTCCTATGGTCGATCACGGGCGCCTCGGAAGCGCAGGAAGCGGTCCGGCCGTGAGCGTGACCGACGAGAGGGATCAAGTGAACCTGCCGGGCACGACCGACCAGCATCCGAATTGGCGGCGCAAGCAGTCCCTCAGCCTGGAGGACCTTTCGACGAATCCGCGCGTGCGGGCGCTGGCGCATATCCTCAACAGCGCTCGTCCGCCTCGCTCCAGCCGCAAGTCCCCCGATGTCCGCTGATGCCGAAACATCCGTTCCGCGCGCCACGTATCGTCTGCAGCTGACGAAGGATTTCGGATTCGCGCAGGCCGCCCGGCTCGTGCCGTATCTCGCCGCACTTGGGGTCAGTCATCTCTACGCGTCGCCCTACCTGAAGGCGCGGCCGGGAAGCACGCATGGCTACGACATCGTGGACCATAACGCGCTCAACCCCGAACTCGGCAGCGAGGACGACTTCCGGGCGATGGTCGACGCGCTGAAGGCGAACGGTCTTGGCCAAATTCTCGACTTCGTGCCGAACCATATGGGCGTGGGCGGGGCCGATAACGCATGGTGGCTCGACGTCCTGGAGTGGGGACCGGATTCGGCGCGCGCCGGCTATTTCGACATCGATTGGGAGCCCGGTGCCCGCTATCTGCAGGGCAAGCTGCTCACTCCCTTTCTCGGCAAACAATACGGCCTGGTGCTGGAGGAGGGCGGGCTCGAGCTGCGCTTCGACGTCGACGCCGGATCATTCGCGGTGTGGGCCTACGGGACGCACAAGCTGCCGATCTGCCCGCTCGACTACGACCGCATCCTCGGTGACGCGCATCCGGAACTGGAGCGATTGGGGGACGCATTCGCAGGCTTGCCCAGCCATCGGCCAAACGTGGTGCGGCGAGCGAACGACCTCAAGGCCGAGCTGGCCGGGCTCGCGGCCGAGCGGACGGACGTGGCCGATGCGGTGCTGCAGGCCGTGGGCTCTTTCAACTCGGACACCGACCGTCTGCACGCATTGATCCAGCGGCAGCACTGGCGCCCCGCATATTTCCAGGTTGCGGCCGATGACATCAACTATCGCCGTTTTTTCAACATCAACGAGCTCGCCGGCCTGCGCATGGAGCAGCCGGAATTGTTCGACCTCACCCACCGCTTCGTGCTCGAAAAGATCGGCGGCGGGACGCTCGACGGACTCCGCATCGATCATATCGACGGTCTGCTCGATCCCAAGGGCTATTGCATCCGCTTGCGCGAGAAGGCCGCGCGGCCATTCTATCTGGTGGTCGAGAAGATTCTCGCGCGCCATGAGCACCTGCGCGAGGACTGGCCGATCGAGGGCACGACCGGCTACGAGTTCGCCAATCTTGTCGGCGGACTGTTCGTCGATCCGGCCGGAGAGGAGGCGTTCAGCCGCTTCTATCGCGAGTTCACGGGGCAGCGACGCGCGTTCGAGGACATCGTCCGCGAGTGCAAGATCCTGATCATGGACACTGAGATGGCCAGCGAGCTCAACGTGCTCGCCCGCGATGCCGGCCGCATCGCCCGTTCGAATCGGCGCACATGCGACTTTACCGACAACATCCTGCACCTGGCCTTGCGGGAGATCGTCGCCCGCTTTCCGGTCTACCGTACGTATATCGACGGGACGACACCCTCCGAGGCCGACAGGCGCGATATCGATTGGGCGATCGCGCAGGCGCGGCGCACCGAGCACGCGCCCGACGCCAGCGTCTTCGATTTCCTGCATGATCTGCTCACCACCGATCTGGTGGAAAAGCCGAAGAGCGGTTACAGCCGGCAGGCTGTCATTCGCTTCGCCATGAAGGTGCAGCAATACAGCGGACCGGTGATGGCGAAAGGCCTCGAGGACACGGCATTCTATCGCTACAACCGCCTGGTCTCGCTCAACGAAGTGGGGGGACATCCGGACCTTTTCGGGGTCGCTGTTTCGGCCTTTCACCGCGCCAATGCCGAGCGGGCCCGCCGCTGGCCGCACGCCATGCTGGGCACCTCCACGCACGATACCAAGCGCGGGGAAGACACCCGCGCGCGGCTCAACGTGCTGTCCGAAATTCCGGAGGAGTGGGAGCGGCAGGTTCAGGCGTGGAGCCGGATCATCCGCGCCCGCCGCGGCGACATCGAGAGCACCGCCCCGCCCGACCACAACGACGAATATCTGCTTTATCAGCTTCTCGTGGGCGCATGGCCGGTGGAGTTCATCGAGGTCGGCGCGCTCGATGCGGAGGCGCTGGGCGCCTTTGCACACCGTGTGGAAGGGGCGTTGATCAAGTCCGTGCGCGAGGCGAAGGTCCATTCCACCTGGGCGGCGCCGAACGAAGCATACGAGGAGCCGCTCAAGTCGTTTCTGCGCGATTGCCTCGACGCCAGCCGGTCCAATCCATTCCTGGACAGCTTGCAGGCATTCGCGGCCCGGATCGCACGGCTTGGAATGCTCAACAGCCTTGCGCAAACGCTGATCAAGCTGAGCGTGCCCGGGGTGCCCGATCTCTATCAAGGCACCGAACTGTGGGACCTCAGCCTGGTGGATCCCGACAATCGCCGGCCGATCGATTATGGCGAGCGCTGGCGGCTGATGGCCGAGCTGGAGACATTGACGCCTGCCGCCTTTGCCGGGTTGCTCGACCGGTGGAAGGACGGGGCGGTGAAGCTCGCGCTGATTTCGCGGATCCTCGCGCTGCGCCGAACCCATTCCGATCTCTTCGCCGAAGGCACCTACGAGGCGTTGGAGGTCGTCGGCGCGCGCGAAAATCATCTCTGCGCCTTTGCGCGCCGCCGCGGCGGCAAGAGCGTGGTGGTGGCCGTGCCGCGCCTGGTCGCCGCGCTCGATGCCGAACCGGGCTGGGGCGACACCATCGTCAGGCTGCCGCCCGCGTCCGCGCAACGCTGGCGCAACGTTCTGACCGACGCCGTGGTCGACACCGCGGACCAGGAGGGTTCGCCCACGCTCGCCGCCGCGCGCGTGTTTGCGCAGTTTCCCTTCGCACTCCTGGTTCCCATGGATCAGCGATGATGGGCGCTGGCGACGCAACCGTCAGGCGGGCTCACGGGGCCTGTCGGCGCACGTAGTCGTCCCAGGTCTTCTGCATGTTCGATTGAAGACACTGCAATCAGCGGAGACAAGGTCCGTTTCCATAGATTTTACGCCCAGCCCGCGGCACCTGCGAGCAGGCGGAGCAAACAGTGCAGTGCCGCGCGCGGCGGCATTGGCGATTGTGGGATTGATGACGCTGGCACGGACACCGTCGCGGTTCCGGTCGCGGGGTCCGGTGCCACCATCGATGCCGTCCGTTGTCTCCGGTCAGGTATTCAGGCGCAGTGAGCAACGGCCGTCGTCTCGCCCATGCTCGCGCGCGATCACGGATTCCGTCGCGACGGGATTGGCGTGCCGCGCTTCTTGTTGTAGCCGTGAATTTGAACCCTCTCCCACACGCCGTTGACGTGGTAGGGGTCGCTGCGGGTGAACGCCTCGGCGGCCGCACGGTCCTTGGCGTCGATGACGAAGACGCTGCCGACGGGCGTCTCGCCGTCGTCGGCCAGCAGGGTGCCGGCGGTGACCACGTCGACATCGTAGCTGTCCGACTGGTCGAGGTGGATGCGGTGCGCGCGGTAGAATTTCGCCCGCGTCGCCATCCCGCCGGGTCGGTCGGTGGCGTGGATCACGAACAGCATCGGCGTTACCCGACGTTTCTCCGGTTGGATTTGGCCCCGCTCAGATAGCAATATGGGGTGCTTGCGGCAATGTCTGCGATGATGCCGGTTTGGGCGTGACGTTGTTTGGAGCGGCGGACCTCAACGGCTGAAATCCGCGCAAGCGTCATGCGGCGGCTTGCCGCCGCATGCGACCGGACAGCATTGCCTATCCGCCCGCCCCGTCGACGCGCGCGCGCCACCCTATGACCGTGGCTTCGATGCGCTCGCCCGAGGCGGCGTTGCTCCAATCGCCATCGGTCCAGCGACAGGGAAAAGGAATGAGATAGGTGCCGACGTGGTCCTCGCACAGGACCTCGAGCGGCTGGTCCGCTGGTGGTGCGCCTTCGTGCGTGAAGGCGTCGATGCGCTGCTGTCGTGTTGCCATCGGCTAGCTTGCGAGCGTCTTTTTAGAACGAGCGGGCTTCTTGGCGGGGGCCGGTGGGTCGGTCGCCTCCTTGGCCAACCGAAGCGCCCTCAGTCTTGCAGTCTTTTCCCGGAGGGCCCGCGCCTCCGACTCGTAGTGCGCCCTGCCTTCCTTCGCATCGTGAGCGGCTTTCTGCGCCTTCTTGGATTGTGCGTCAGCTTGGTCGCGTCCCTTCGAATGGTCAGGCAATGTCGCCTCCTTGTCCCGGCGCGGGAGATGCGCCGATGGGCCACGTCAGATCGCGTCTGACCAGGAAATAGCGCACCATCAATCCGAGACTACGCGTATCGCGCCGATCGCACGGCCTCGTCGGCCTTCTTGTCGCCGGATCGATGCATGCTTTTCACGGCCAGGGGCGGCGTGCCTGACCGCTCCGCGATGAGCCTGTCCTGCTCTTCGATGATGGCGCGCGCGGGAGCATCGCCATCGAGACCGCCAAGGATCTCGCTCGGCACTCTGCGATTGGAGCGCTGAGAACCATCTTCGTAGATCACGTCGAAAAGCGTGTATTCGACTCGCGTTGCGGGCTTGCGTGCCATGTTCTTGTTTCCTGTTGTTGTTGCTCAATGCCGGAAACGCCTCACCACGACGGCGGCGGCGGGCCGACATCGCGAGCATTGTCCGGCAAGTGCAAAACGCTCCGGTGCCTGGGCACCGGAGCCGGTATTCAGTCTCGAAGAGATCAAACGTTCTGAAGGTTCGAAGCAGCCAACTTGCCGCGCTCGCTCACGACGTCGTAGGTGAGCTTCTGCCCCTCATTCAGATTGCTCATGCCGGCACGCTCGACCGCGGAAATATGGACGAATACGTCCGCTCCGCCGTCGGTCGGCTGAATGAAACCAAAGCCTTTTTGTGAATTGAAAAACTTGACTGTACCTTGAGCCATATCTGGCCTCCTTTGAAAACGCCGGTCAGCGTCTGCGACCTGCGACTCGCGCAGCATTACGTCCGACTTCAACGTTGTCTTGGGAAGAGCCCTTGGCGGGCAAATAGCAAGAGCAGGCAAAACTCGAACACGGGCATATATATAGGTGCCAGGTAGGGAATCAACCCGCGCACAAGAGGATCCGATGGCATTCAAGCCAAATTACGGGCGAGACCGGGCCGAGCGACAGAGGGCGGCACGCGCACGGACCGAGGAAAAGCAGAAAAAGAAGGAGGAGAAGCTGGCCCAGCGCAAAGCCGAGCGGGACGCAGCTGAAGCCCCGCCGGATGCAGGCAAAACTGACGGCGAGGGCTAAGCTCGCGGGAACCGCGCTCGCGCAAAAGGCTCGCCGGCCTGATCCGGCCGGAGATTGTCGTGCCTTGAGTTGAAACGGACGCGCCGATTCTGGGCGAGTCCGCGGCATTTGATGGCTCAAAACGAGAACTCGACCCGCCCGCCCTCCACAATCATCGAAAAGGCGAATTCTGCTGCTCAATCGGCGTGGGGCAATCTGTGGCCTGGCGGTCACACCGGGGAACATTCGCCGATAATGGTGAATTGAGGCGTTGTACGCCTCACACCCGTCATGGAAGGTTATCAAGGTGTTAACCCTGCTTCGGGGGATTCGGGTCCGAGGCAGGGGCGTCGGCAACCGGCACGTCGTGCCGGTCGGGGGGACGGGGACATGGCTGAGTTCGTCGCGAACTACGGCATCTGGGTGGTGGCGGCCTTCATCGCACTCGAAAGCGTCGGCGTTCCACTGCCGGCCGAGGCGGCTTTGATCGCAGCCGGGTTTTTCGCCGCCAGGACCCACGGCATCGATATCTGGACCCTGATCGGCGTCGGCATCGTCGCCGCCATCGTGGGCGAGATCGTCGGCTTCTGGATCGGCAGGCGGTATGGACATCAGCTGTTGGCGCGACACGGGTCGCGTGTCGGCTTGACGGCAGGACGCATACGTATCGGTCAGTGGCTGTTCGCGCGATACGGCGGCCGGTTCGTTTTCATCGCTCGCTTCCTGCCCATTCTGCGCAACATGGCGGCCGTGCTTGCCGGGACCAATTCCATGGCGCAGCCCAACTTTTATTTCGCCAGCGCCACGGCGGCCGCGGCTTGGATCATGTGCTACGGACTTGCGGCCTATTCCTTTGGCGAGGCGTTCGGAAACCTGGCCTCGCCGGCGGCAGGGATCCTGGGCCTCGCGGCAGCCGCGACCGTGCTCACGGTGCCGGTGTTCATCCTGCGATACGAGAAGCGTCTGCAGGCGAAAGCCGACAGCGCGCTGCCCGAGGGCGTGACGGCCGTGCAGCCGTCGCCTGGCAAGCATGTCGAGCAATTCGCGCCGTCCTATGTCGTGCCCCGGCGCCTCCGGATCAGGTCGACCGCGGCCTGAAGACTCGACAGCGCGTCTGGCTTACTTGTCGCAGCTCTTGCAGACGAATGCGGGTGGCGCCTGGCCGGGCTCCACCATCACCGAGTTGAACTCCCCGCAACGTCCACATTGTCTCGACAGCTTGGTCGGCAGCTTCACGATCGGCTTGGTGGCCGCAGTCACCGCCTGATCGGCTTGGGCTCGAAGCTCGGCTTTGGTGAGCGCTGGTCCGCGACCTCGGTCCCTCATGAGCGGGCCATCATGGGTCGTGCCGGCCGCCCCGCGGTAACTTGATCTGCCATGCTCTGGCTCCTGTTGCGTCCCAGCGTGCCGCTGTTTGCCGCACGAACGGCTACTGCGTCAATACCGCTGAGCGCGCGAGCCGTGCGGGCGCTGCATGGGTGACGCGCCGCTGGATTGCTTGCGTCGCAAAGGCGCGACCTAACGGCGTCGGCGGCATGGTGCCGGAATGGAGCCCGCAACGAGATCACATCGCCATTCGGCTGTGCAGATCGAACATGATCCAGAAGCTGCCGCCGACCATGAGGAAAATGAGAATGGCGGTGAACACGATCGCCACCAGGTTCTCCCGCGGCGTGGAGGTCAGATCCAGGTGGAGGAAATAGCGCAAATGGACGAGCACCTGGATGGCGGCGGCCACACCGATGATGATCAGCGTGGTCGCCTTTGGCAGCGGTTTGAAGGCCACCAGTGCGAACGGAATTGCGGTCAGGATCAAGGCCAGCGCAAAGCCGACAAGGTAGGGTCGCAGGTCGCGATCGATGCCGGCGAGATAGGATCGCAGGCTGCGGTTGGCGCCGACGAGGGAGGATCGCAGGCCGCGACCGACGTGCGTGAGGCCGCGACCGATGTGCGTGAGGAGGGATAACAGGCCGCGGCCGATGTGCCGGAGCTGGCCTGGCAGCTCGCGACCGATGCGCCCGAGGTGGGATGCGAGCGTGCGACCGGTGTCGCTGAGATGGGATCGCGAGGCCGCGACCGGTGTCGGCGAGATGGGATCGCAGACTGCGACCGATGTCGGTGAGCTGGGATCGCGGGCCGCGATCCGTGTCTTCGGGTGAAGGGCCCATCACAGGATTCCCGGAAGGTACACGACGGAGAAGATGCCGATCCAGACGATGTCGAGGAAATGCCAGAACAGGCCCAGGCGCAGGATCCGGGAGGTCACCGGCACGGTCAGGCCCTTGATGACGACCTGGCTCGTCATGATGAGGATCCAGATCAGGCCGAAGGTCACGTGCAGGCCGTGGGTGCCGACCAGCGTGAAAAAGGCCGACAGGAATCCGCTGCGGTCCGGACCGGCGCCGACCCGCACCATGCCGTGAAACTCGCGGATTTCCAGGCCGACGAATCCCAGGCCGAGCAGGAAGGTGACGAGCAGCCAGGACAGCATCCTTTCCTTCTCGCCGGATTTCATCGCCAGCGTCGCCAGGCCGAAGGTGATGCTGCTGAACAGCAGCAGCATGGTTTCGCCGAAGGCATTGGGCAAGCTGAACAGGGTATGTCCGGTGGGCCCGCCGGCATTGTTGCGGGCCATCACCGCATAGGTCGCGAACAGCAGCGAGAACAGGATCGCGTCGCTCATCAGATAGAGCCAGAAGCCGAACGCTCGTTGCTCGTACACGTCCGGCGTCGCCGGTTCATCGCCGTTTTCGCCGGCGGCAGCGACGAATGCGTCAGCGCTCATGTCAGGCTTTCCGGCAGCGGTTGATTGGAGAAGGTCGCCTCTCCCGCCGTCTGCGTGCGGGCGGCGCTTGCCAGCGCCTGATATCGCCGCGCTTCGATCTCCTCGACCTCGCTGGCCGGCAGGCAGTACTCGGCGTCGTCATCGTAGACACGCGCGATGATGACGGCCCACATGCAGAGCCCGGATGCGATCGCCATCCACCAGATGTACCAGATCATGGCGAAACCGAGCAGACCGGCCAGGACCCCCAGCATGAGGCCCGCGCTGGTGTTCCTGGGCATGTAGATGTCGTGATAGCGGTCGGGCCTGCGATAGGCGACGCCTCCCGCCTTCATGGCGTGGAAGGCGTCGATATCCCGCACCTCGGGCAGCACCGCAAAATTATAGGGCGCCGGCGGCGAGGAGGTGAGCCATTCCAGCGTGCGCCCGTTCCAGGGGTCGCCGCTGAGATCGAGCGCCTGCTGCCGTTCCCGGACGCTGACAAGGAACTGGACCACCAGAAAGACGATGCCCACCAGGATCAGCAACGCGCCCAGCGCGGCAACGACCAGATACGGCTGCCAGGCCGTGATGTTGTAGTGCTCCAGGCGGCGCGGCATGCCCATGAAGCCCAGGGCGTAGAGCGGCATGAACGCCAGGTAGAAGCCGATCAGCCAGAACCAGAATGCGCGCACGCCCCATCGCTCGTTCAGGGTAAAGCCGAAGGCCTTGGGGAACCAGTACATGTAGCCGGCGAAATAGCCGAAGAGGGCGCCGGGAATCAGCATGTTGTGAAAGTGGGCGACCAGGAAGGTGGTGTTGTGCATGAGGTAGTCGGCCGGCGGCAGCGCCAGCAGAACGCCGGTCATGCCTCCGATGACGAAGGTCACGATGAAGCCGAGCGTCCACAGCATCGACGAGTGGAAGATGATGCGGCCGCGAAACATCGTGAGCAGCCAGTCGAAGACCTTCACCCCGGTCGGGACCGCGATGATCATGGTCGCCATGCCGAAGAAGGCGTTGACGTTGGCGCTCGCGCCCATGGTGAAGAAATGGTGCAGCCACACCGTGAACGACAGGATCGCGATCGACGCCGTGGCAAGGACCAGCGAGGTGTAGCCGAACAGGCGCTTGCCGGAGAATGTCGCGACCACCTCCGAATAAACCCCGAAGGCCGGCAGGATCAGGATGTAGACTTCCGGATGACCCCACAGCCAGAACAGGTTGGGGTAGTTCATCATGTTGCCGCCGCTACCGTTGGTGAAAAAGTGCATGCCGAGCGTGCGGTCGAGCACCAGCATCGCGCACACCACGGTCAGGGCGGGAAAGGCGAAGGTCATCAGGACGCTGGAGCACAAGGCGGTCCAGGTGAACAGCGGCATGCGCATGAACGTCATGCCGGGGGCGCGCTGCTTGAAAATGGTCACGATGAAATTGATGCCGGTCAGCGTCGAGCCGATGCCGCTGATCAGGATCGCCCACAGCCAGTAGTCGACCCCCACGCCCGGGCTATATTCCGAGCCGGAGAACGGCGGGTATCCGGTCCACCCCGCGGTCGAGAACTTGCCGATCACCAGCGACACCATGACCAGCCCGGCGCCGGCCGTGGTGAGCCAAAGGCTCACCGAGTTCATGAACGGGAAGGCGACGTCGCGCGCGCCGATCTGCTGCGGGACCACGATATTGATCAGCCCGGTCAGAAACGGCATCGCCATGAAGAAGATCATGATGGTGCCATGGGAGCTGAAGATCTGGTCGAAGTGTTCGGGCGGAAGGTAGCCGTCGGAGTTGAGCGCGATCGCCTGCTGACTTCGCATCATCATCGCGTCGACGAAGCCGCGCATCAGCATGATCATCGCCAGCGTCACATACATGATGCCGATGCGCTTGTGGTCGACGCTGGTCAGCCATTCGTTCCAGAGGTAGCGCCATAGCCCGAACCAGGTGATGCCCGCCACCACCGCGAGCGCGCCGCCGACCGTGACCAGCGCACCGCCGAAGGCGATCCAGCTGTAGAGCGGCAGCGCATCGATGGTCAGTCTACCGAGCATCTCGAAATCTCCCGGACGGCCTATTGCGCGGCCTGCTGATGGGTGTGCGCCTGGCCGCCGCTGTACTTTGCGATGATGGTGTCGAACAGGCCGGGCGCGACCGCCGAATAATAGGTGACCGGATGCCCCATGCTGCGCACGGCGAGTGCGCGATAGCCGGCTGCGTCGAGCTTGTCGGGCGATTGCTTGACCTTCGCTACCCAGGCGTTGAACTCATCCGGCGACGTCGCCATCGCCTCGAAGTGCTGGTCGGCAAAGCCGGACCCGCTGTACTGGATATTTCTGCCCGTGAATTGTCCGGGCGCGTCGGCCAGCAGATGCAGGCGCGTTTGCATTCCGGCCATCGCGTAGATCTGGCCTCCCAGGGCGGGGATGTAGAAAGAGTTCATCACCGTATCCGAGGTGATCCGCAGGCTCAGCGGCGTCCCGCTGGGAAATACCAGTTGGTTGACCACCGCGATTCCCTGCGCGGGGTAGATGAACAGCCACTTCCAGTCCTGCGCGACCACCTCGACCTGGAGCGGTTGGACCGACGGATCGATCGGCCTGTAGGGGTCGAGCTTGTGCGTGTTGCGCCATAGCAGAGTGCCCAGCGCGATGACGATCGCGGCCGGGACCAGCCAGACCACGGCATCGACCGCGACGGAATACGTCCAGTCCGGAGTGTAACGGGCTTTGGTGTTGGAGGCCCGATACCGCCAGGCAAACAGGAAGGTCATGACGAAGACCGGGATCACCACGATCAGCATCAGGACGACGGCGGTGAACAGGAGGTCGCGCTCCGCCAGCGCAATGGGTCCTTTCGGATCGAGGACCGGGGCATTGCTCAGGTCGCAGCCGCCGGCCAGCAGGGCCGCACCAAAGGCCAGCGCCGTCCGGGGCGATCTATAGCCGAAAACCTGTGTCACGATGGCGTCCGTACCGGTTGCTCGAGCATCTGGGTGCTGGGAGCCCAGATTCGTGCCGATCATGACGCCTTATTGTGTCGCTTGCCACTCATACCAGCGGTCTTGATTCGCACCCGGGGGATATTGCTCGCAACCCACGTCACTTCCGCCCGGATGGGAGCAGTTTTCGATCGTCCTTCCGCTCCGCGGTCTCCGGCATCAGCAGCCAGAACAGCAGAAATCCGGCCGCGCCGATGCAGGCCAGGCCCAGGAACGCCACGCTGCTGCCGAGGCGATCGCTGATCAATCCGGCCAGCGTCGTACTCAGCGACGCGCCGATACCGATTCCGGTCCCGACGATCCCTTGCGCCAGGTTGAAGCGGCCGGTGTCGCGCGTGATATCGGCGATGGTCAGGGGAACGAGCACGCCGAACACCGCGGCGCAGATTCCGTCGAGCAGTTGCACCGCCACGAGCAGCTGCGGGTCCGTCACCACCATGAACAGCAGGCCGCGGACCGGCATTGCCCCGAAACCGAGCAGCAGGATCGGCCGCCGTCCAAATCGCTGCGCCCAGCGCCCGACGGTAGGCGAAATCGCTGCGACGGCGACCTGCGGCACCACGATGCAGGCTGCCACCAATGTCGTCGCCCAGGTGCTCGAACGCATGGTGACGATGCTTGCCATCAGCGGAAGCATGGCGGCGTTCGCGAGCTGGAAAATGCCGACACACACGGCAAAGGTCGCCAGCGAGCGGTTGGTCAGGAGCGTGCGCAGCGCAGCGGACGTGGTGGCGGTGCGCCCGCGTGCCAGCCCGCCGTGAGCCCGGACCGGATCGATCTGGTTGGCCGGGATATGCGCGAGGGCGATGAGCGTGGGAACGGTCAATAGCGCGGTGACCAGGAAGACCGCCTGGTTCGACAGGAAATAGCCGGTCGCGCCCATGCCCGCCGCCGCGAGACCGCTCCCGATCGAGGCGAAGCGCGCGTTGCGGCCGAATCGTTCGCCGACGGCGGCATGACCGACGAGTCCCAGGCTGATCGCGGCGATCGCCGGGTTGAGTACGCAACTGGCGGCGGCGTGCAGAATCTGCGCGCCGAGCACGGCCGGAAAGATCGGCCATAGCGCCAGCACCAGCGCGCTCACGCTGATCCCGATCATCGCGAACGCCGCGACGCGCCGCTCCGACCGCACGGCGTCGAGGATGAGCCCGCCCGGCATTTGAAACGCGAGCGCGGCAAGGCCTCCGGCGGTCAGTACCAATCCGATGTCGACCTGCGTCCACTGATGCGCGGTGAGATAGACGGAGATGAAGGGGCCGAACCCGGTCTGCACGTCGGCGACGAAGAACGTGAACCAGTCGAGCGCGCGTTGACTCCGGCGCGACGCGCCGATCGGCGGCTCAGGAGGTGCCGTCCGCGCCGGGCGGCTCGGGGAATAGTCGGGTTCGTGCCTGCCGCCTTCGACCCTGCGTCGGTTGGGTTCGCGGGGGTCACGCGGTGCCGGTCCGATGGCCAGGGTTACCTCTCCGGCGTTGCAGCGTCGGTCGACGGCGTGGTGGTTCGCTCCGGGCCCGCCGGACCCAGCACCACCAACGGCTCACCGCGTTTGTATTCCGGCGCCACCCTCACCTGGTTGCGGGTGAGCTCCAGCGTGATCCCGCCCGGCTTGCCCGCAGGCGAGAATTTCAGCGCGCGCCAATCGACGGCGATCTTTCGCGTGCCGATGCCGAGGAATCCGCCGAAGTCGATGATGGCGGCGCGGACGTGCCCGTCCTGGTTGACGATGATGTCCACGATGCGCCCCATGTCCTCGTCGGCGTTGCTGCGGACGCTTTTGCCGACAATCCCGGAGACCTCTTGATCGTCCAGCACCACTGCCGGCGTCCCGGTAGGGGAGGTGCCCGGCGGGGTAGCGGCCGGTGTCGAGGGAGCGGCGGATGGCCGGTTTTCCTGCGCGGGTGGCTCCGCTGGTGCCGCGGGCCGCTCCGGCGGCGTCAACGGCTCCGCCTGTTGTGCGAACTGCCGGAGCCACGCCGATAGGCCCGTCTGGCCGGGGCCGAGACTGTCGCCATGGACACTCCCTGCTGCGATCAGCGTTATCGCGATCACAGCGGCAGTTCCGGAACCAATGCGCATGCCATCCTCTCCCGTTGCAACAGGAGCCCTGACCGTTAACCGGATGGCGGAGTATCGGTTCCCGCTCGCCAACCCGATCCTTGTTGATGCACATTCCGCGATTTGAGCTGACTTCCCCGCGCGAACTCGCCTCGCTCGCCGGCAACACCGACTGTTGTGTCCGAATCTTGACAACGCAGCGCATCTGCCCGCAGCCTCATTTTCGAGACCGAACTCGCGTGGTCATGGCGCCGAAGGAGCACCGCATGCCGAAGTGGGTCCCCATCGTACTGGCGTTGGCGCTGGCTTCGGCGGCTCCGCTGGAGGCGGCGGACGTCGGGTCAACCGAATTGGTTCGCCAATGCAAGTATCCGCGCCAGGGAAAAAGAACGATCGATGAGAACGCCGATGCCCTGCAGTGCCTGAGCTATATCGACGGATTTGTCGCCGGTGCTTCGATCGTCGCTGGGCCGCGGCCGTTTTGCATTCCGACCACAACGACGTTGGTCCAGGAGGCGGACGCCTATCTGGCCTGGGCCGGCAAGCACGCCGACACGCTGACGCAGCCGAGATACGTCACCCTGCAGCGCGCGTTCGGCGAGGCGTTTCCTTGCCCGAAATAGGCGGATGAGAGCCCGCTTCATGCTGGGGAGCGGCGCGTGCGCGGCCGTCTCGACGCGTGAGGCGCCACGCCGGTCGGGTTGAACCGAC
>CAWIGD010000055.1:0-128979 GCA_963835165.1 uncultured Alphaproteobacteria bacterium | reverse complement strand
CGAGGCATCCCGGCCCATGCGGACGCTCGATCTGTCGGCCGAACCGATGTTCGAGGCCAGGCTTGCGAAGACGATATGAACCGAAGGAGACTTTATGCCGTTGTTGATTTGGCTCAGCGCGTGCTCATACTGGCATAGAGTGAATGCCGAGATGACCCGGGCAACCCTCCAGTTTCTTGACCATGTCGAACGCCGGAATTGTCCGCAAAGCAAAGCGCCCGGATATCGGGCGACCTGAGTGGGGCTGCCCCGGACACGAAGATGTGCTTGGGCGCGCGGGCAAATAGCCCTGCCCGGTTGAACTTCGAGGCGTGGCCGGAGTTGACCCGACCCGCACGCATCGAAAGGAATAGACATGGACAAGGATCGGATCGAAGGCTCGGCGAAGCAGGTTAAGGGCGCCGTCAAGGAAGTCGCCGGCAAGGTCACGGGCGACACCAAGCTCGAGGCAGAAGGAAAATCGGACAAGGTCGCCGGCAAGGTGCAGAATACGGTCGGCGGTGTGAAGGACACGCTTCGCGGCAAGTAACGCGTACTTCAAAGCCCCGCATAGGCGGGGCTTTTTCATAGGTGAGAAGAGACTGGACTGCCCCCGGGCGATCTGCGCCCCGGGGCAAACAGTTCGTCCCAGCTCTCCAATCATCAGGGAGAGCATCCATGCTGGAACTGCCCGCACGCCGCCAGAGCGGCTTCGCCGACGCCGGGTCGGCGCTCACGACCGTGCTGATGGCGGTGGTCGTGGTGTCCGCGCTTTATTTCGGGCGCGAGGTTCTGGTGCCGATCGCGCTTGCGGTCCTCATGAGCTTCGTGCTCGCGCCGCTGGTCCGGCTGCTGCAAAGCTGGTTCCTGCCGCGTCTCGTCGCGGTAGCGATCGTCGTTCTCGTCGCGTTCGGTGCCATCTTCAGTCTGGGCAGCGTGATGGTCTCGCAAGTCAACCAGCTTGCCGGTGATCTGCCTCGCTATCAGTCGACATTGCGCGAAAAAATTCACAGCTTGCGTGCCGCCACGGCGGCAACGAGCACCCTCGAACGCGCGTCCGAGGTCCTGCAGGACTTGAGCAGCGAGCTCGACAAACCCAATCGCACTGCCACGCCTCCGCTCGCCGGCGCCGGCCCCGTCCCCGCGAAGCCGATCCCGGTCGAAGTCAGGCAGCCCGATCCGGGCGCGCTGCAAACCCTGGTCGCGCTCATTACGCCGCTCATCCATCCGCTTGCCACCACCGGAATTGTGGTGATCTTCGTCATCTTCATCCTTATGCAGATGCAGGATCTGCGCAATCGCCTGGTCCGGCTTGCGGGGTCTCAGGATCTCCAGCGCACGACCGCCGCGATCGACGATGCCGGTCAGAGGCTCAGCCGCCTGTTCCTCACCCAGCTCGCACTCAACGCCGGCTTCGGCGTGGTGATCGGCGCGGGGCTATGGGTGATCGGCGTCCCCAGCGCTGCCCTGTGGGGAATGCTGGCGATGATCTTGCGCTTCGTCCCCTATATCGGCGCGGCGATCTCCGCGATCCTTCCCCTCATCCTCGCGGCAGCGGTCGGACCGGATTGGACCTTGGTGTTGTGGACCGCCGCGCTGTTTCTGGTCGTGGAGCCGCTGCTTGGTCACGTGCTCGAGCCGCTGCTGTATGCCCACGGCACCGGCCTTTCGCCGGTCGCGGTCATCGCATCGGCGACGTTCTGGACCTGGCTGTGGGGGCCGATCGGGTTGATCCTGGCCACGCCACTGACGATTTGCCTGGTGGTGCTCGGCCGCTATGTCGATCGCCTGAAATTCCTCGATGTGATGTTCGGCGACGAGCCGGCGCTGACGCCGGCCGAGCTGGTCTATCAGCGCATGCTGGCACGAGACCCGGTGGAGGCTGCCGAGCAGGCACGCAATTTCCTGAAGCAGAAGCCGCTGCTCGCATATTACGACGAGGTTTTGGTTCCCGGCCTGCGGCTTGCGCAGGCGGACGCCGAGCGTGGATTGCTCGACGACCAGCGCACGGCGCGAATCCGCGATGCCGTCGCGGAAATCATCGACGATCTCAGCACCCACGAGGACAAATCCGAGCCGCCGCCGGCGGAGGAGGCCGCGACCGACGAGACGCCACTGGCGCAGATCAAAAAGGCCGAGGAGGTCGTCAATAAAGACGCGACCACCGTGCCGGAGCAATGGCGAACGAAGCAGCCGGTGCTGTGCATTCCAGGGCTTGGTCTGCTCGACGAAGCCGCCGCCCTGATGGTCGCTCAGCTGATCGAACGAGAGGGGATCGGCGCTCGGGTGGAGCAGGCCGACGCCTTGTCGATCTCGCGCATCTTCAGCCTGGACACCAAGGACGTCGCGCTCGTCTGCCTGTGTTACGTGGAAGATGCAACGTCAGCCCAGATCCGGTACGCCCTGCGGCGATTGCGCCGAAAAGCGCCCGACGCATACATCCTGGTGACGATGCTGGGCGCCGCCGCCAATATCGAGGCACGCGAAGCCCTGCAGGGCTTCCCGAACACCGGCGTCGTCGAGTCCCTTGATGAAACCGTCGCGCAGGTCCGTACCGCAGCAAGCGGTCAGCAGGACCGTGCTCCACCACCCGATGCGAACGCATTGGCGCGCGCCGCCAGCCTTTAGCGAGCCGCGGCGCCCGGAGAGCGGGAGATCTAGTACCAGCGACCCCGGCCGTACCAGCCGCCACCGAGAACAATAATCACGACGATCAGAATGATGAGAAGCGTGGTGTTGTCCATGTCGCCTCCTGTGGGCGTTGGCAGTACGGACTTTCCTCTTCCTGACCAGTACGCAACTCCGGCTTGGCTCCTGACAGGAGCCGGTTTCGCGTTGTTGTTTATCGAGCCGGCCGACTCGCAAGCGTGGCTATAGCTTATCACCAAATGCGGACCGGCTGAACCAGCCGAGCCCGCCTTTAAAATCCAAAGACCGCTGACAACAACCAGGGTTTAACAGTATTCCCTCGGGCCCGGCCTCGGCCATAGCGAACGCAGACAGGTCTATACATGCCATCGTCCCCCGTCCCCCGGTTTTCCGAGCTTCGGCTCGTGCTTGAGCCCGAGCACGGCGAGCTGGTGCGCGCCTTCGTGCGCGAGGCCGCGCTCGCCGAAGCCGTGCCGGCGTCGGTGGCGAGCCTGGTCGCGGACGACGCGGTGGAAGCATGGCAGGCGCTGTGCACACCGGACGCGGGCCGCGAACGCGCCCGCATCGAACTCCTGTGCTCGCGCCGTGAGGTCCGCACCCGCATCCTGCTGCCGGGTTATTCGCGATTTTCCCACGTGGTGGCATCGCTTGCGGGCCGCATCCGCCGTGATGCGGGCGTCTCCTGCCATGAACACGGCATCGATGGATGGGAGGTCAGCGTCCACCGTAGCCTGAATGCAGACGCCGAGCCCTCCCCCGCCGCCGACGCGCCCGCGACCGAGACGCCGGTGGCCGCGCCCGCTGTGGCGGCGGCCGCGCGCGACTATGTCATCGACCTGCCGCAGAAAACCGATGCGGCGGCGATCGCCCGCTGCTTCCTCGAAGTCTACGGCCACCACTACGTCCACGCCGAAGTGTTCTCGACCCGCCGCTACTGGGACAAGGTCGAGCGCGGCGAACTCATTCCGGCGGTGGCGCGGGACGGCGAGGGCGAGGTGATCGGCCACATTGCGCTCGAGCGCGAACCTGGCATGCAGGTGGCGGAACGTGGCGAGGCCGTCGTCCGTACCGCGCACCGCGGTCACGGTCTGCTGGAACGCATGACCGCACGCCTGCGGGAGGAAGCGCCCAAGCACGATTTGCACGGCATTTATGCCGAGCCGCTGACGATCCATACGTTCTCGCAGCGAAACGACGCGCGCGCCGGCATGCCGGTCTGCGCGGTGCTGCTCGGCGCCAACCCCGAGGACGTCCGGCCCAAGGGCGTCCCCTCCCCCACCGCGGGACAGCGGCAGAGCTATCTGCGCACCTTCCGCTTCGTGCAGCCGCCGGCGCCGCGCATCGTCTACGCACCCGCACCCTATCGCGAGACGCTGCTCAAACTTTACGCCAGCCTGGACGTGACGGTAGCGCCTGGCGAGTCCGCCGCGGCGGCGGCGAACTCACGCACCAGCATCAAGGTCAACGATCGCGGCTACGGTCTGATCTCGTTCCAGCGGATCGGCCCCAACGCCGCCATCGAACTCGCCCAGGCGCTGCGCGACGTGCGCGCCCTCGGCGCCCGTTCCGTTCAGCTCTCGGCGCTGGTCGCCGACCCCGGCCTTCCCTCGCTCACCGATGCCGCCCGCACGCTCGGCTTTTTCTTCTGCGGCCTGGGACCGTCCTTTGCCGATGGCGCCGATACCTTTCTGCTGCAGTGGCTGAGCGAACCGCTCGATACCGGCAAGCTTCAGCTCTTCACCGAGCCGGCCAAGGAGCTCGTGGCCTTCATCGATCGCGATCGCGCGGCCGTGGGTCAGGACGCGCGCAGCACATAGCAGGCGCCGCGCACCGCCGCGATCAACTCATCCGGCCCGGGCTATGCGAACCGCGCGCGTGCCCGCGCGCGCGCCTTGATCGCTTCTTCTTCGCGGTTGCGCGGCGGCCGCGCCGTGTCCAGCGCATCCAGCAGCCGGCGCGCGGCATCCGAAACCTCCTCGACCGCACGCCTGAATGCCGGCTCGTTGGCCTTCGACGGTTCAGTGAAACCGCTGAGCTTGCGAACGAACTGCAGCGCCGATGCGCGGACTTCCTCGTCGGTCGCGGGCGGCTCGAAGTTGAAAAGCGTGCGGATATTCCGGCACATCGGTTCCTCCTGCGCGGTCGGCCTGTATCAGTATCTCGGATCTGTACGTCGTTCCAATCGAGGCTTTACTTTCGGCGCGGCGGCGCCAGCTCCTGCGATGTCACCGTCGCGGCTTCTTCGTTGGTACGGCGTGACGCCACGCCGTCTCAAGCGCGTCCTGCAGTTGCGGGGCGCTCATCGCCGACAGCGTGGCGGTGGTCCACCCCTGCGCGCCCCAGCCGCCGGGGACGGGCGCAAAAGCATCCGGCGCGATCATGCATTTGAATTCCTGCTCGTCGGGAGTGAATTTGAAATTGGCGGTGCGGCCGTCGGCTGCAAGCGTCACATAGATGCGGGCCACCTTGAAGGCGGCGCGGTCGAAATGCGGGGCTTCGCTCGTGCCCGTGAGCGAGAGCGCGATGCGGCGCAGATCCGTGTCGCTTGCCATCTCGTCGTCCGCCGATGCGTTCATGCGCCGTCAACTCAACGCCGAGGTGACGGCCCGGCCGACCGCAGCGAGCGTGGCATTGCGTCGTTCGCCCGTTGCCGACGTTCCCGTGAGATAGACCGCCACGATGACCGGCGCACGGTCCGGCGGCCAGATCAGGCCGACGTCGTTGGTCGTGCCATTCTCCCCGGCCCCGGTCTTGTCCCCCACGCGCCACCCGGCGGGGACGCCGGCCCGCAGGCGCGTGTCCCCGGTCTTGTTGCCGACCAGCCACTCAACGAGTTGCTCCCGCGACTTGGCGGAGAGGGCATGTCCCAGCGCCAGCGTGTGCAGGTTCGCGAGCATGGCGCCGGGCGTCGTGGTATCGCGCGGGTCGCCAGGGTTCGCCTCGTTGAGTTCCGGCTCGATCCGGTCGAGCCGGGTCACCGCGTCGCCGAGCGAGCGGGCGAAGGCGGTCAGACCCGCCGGGCCGCCCAGGCTGGCGAGCAGCAGATTGCCCGCCGTGTTGTCGCTGACCGTCATCGCCGCCTCGCAAAGCTCCGCGAGCGACATGCCGGTCCCGCCGTGGCGATCCTTGGTGACCGGCGAATTCACCACCACCTCGCTGGCCGCGAAGGTGATGCGCCGGTCGAGGCGTTCGCGCTGCGCGTCGACGCGCGCGAGGATGGCGGCAGCCGCCAGCAGCTTGAAGGTGCTGCACATGGGAAAACGCTCGTCGAGGCGATGGCCGGTCCGCTCGCCGCTGAGCGTGTCGAGGACGGCGACGCCGAGGCGTCCGGCGCTCTCGACTTCGATCTTGTCCAGGTCGCCGGCGAATTGCGAGGACAAGCCGCGCGCCGCGCGCGCGCCATTCGGCCCGCCGCTCAGACCGTACCCGACCAGGGCCGCGCTCGCCCCCATTGCAAACCCGCGCCTGTTGATCATGCCACCTCTCCCTTGCGCGACCGTACCCGCGTGGTCGCCGCGGGCCGGATCGTCTGGCCGCTGCAAATCATCACCGCTACCGCGCCGTTCGCTGCGTGACCCGCAGCGACCAAGTCGCAGCATGGAAAATGAACATGAATGTGGCGCGCGCGATGATTCGGTGCTGGCATGCGGGACGCGTTGCGGTTGGACGCGCCGGGTAGGAGCGAAAACGTCCTGGTTCCAGGAACTTGTATTTTTTACGGGGGTCGAAACGCCGCCCCGCCACCGGTGTTGAAAGAACAGGTGAAGCAGCACGAGCTCTGCCGAACGCAATGCGCGTGCCGTTGATGAGCCGGTTCGTTCACGCCAACAACGAATATGAATAGAGCCTGAATGGCCCCGGTACGACGGAGGTATTCGTTCGTGCGGTGATGGTGGACTACCGCCAAACGACGTGATACGTCGGCTTGCTTAACACCGCCAGCGGGCTCACGCTCGGCACTCGTTCGACTTGTCGTCTGGAAGCGGCTCCGCAGCGTGTAGCCCTGAATGCTTGATGTCACTCATTTCCGTGGATTCCGCGGGCAACAGCGAGCCGGTCAATCCGTGCCCGCCGGCGGGCGGCCCGCACTCCTCGCCGACGAACCGCAGTCGACCGCGCGCGCCGGGCATTTCAGCAACGCTCAGATCGCCGCGTTGTTCACGATACTGGTCGCCATCGCGTCGATTCCAGTTCTGCTCTATCCGTGGCCGCCGCTGGGCGACTATATCAATCACCTCGCGCGCATGCATGTCATCGCCACGGTCCGCAGCGATCCGGATCTGGCGCGTTTCTATCAGGTCGATTGGCAGGTCATTCCGAACCTGATGATGGATTTGATCGTCCCGGTCCTGCAGCGGGTGATGAACGTCTATCTCGCGGGCCAGACCTACACCATCATGTGCTTCGTGGTGATTCTTTCGGGCACCATGGCGCTCAACCGCCAGCTCTATGGCCGGTGGTCGGTACTGCCGCTGATCGCCTTTCCGCTGCTCTACAATTCAGTCTTTCTCGTCGGCACGATGAACTATCTGTTCGGCATCGGCCTTTCGCTGTGGGCGCTGGCAGCGTGGGCGGCGTTGCGCGAGCGCGCAATGGCGCTGCGTCTCGCGATATCGACGCTGTTCGTGCTGGCGCTGTTTTTCTGTCATCTGTTCTCGGTCGGGGTCTACGCGCTCGGCCTGTTCGCATTCGAACTGCAGCGGCTGGGCGCATTGCGTGGACGCCGGCCGCTGTCGTTTCTGTTCGAACGTCGGACGGACGGCCGGCCGCCGGCGATCATCGATTTCATCGCATGCGGGCTGCCGTTCCTGCCGGTGATCCCGCTCATGCTGATGAGCCCGACCTGGACGTTGCGGTGGGACTTCAACTGGGAGCTCAGCGGCAAGCTCAGCGGGCTCATCTTCGTCATCGAGGTCTATTCGCACTTCGCGACCGTCTTCCTGGCGGCGATCGTCGCAGCCGCGGCCGCCTGGAGCATCCGCCATCGCGCCTTGCAGTTCCATCCCTTCGGCTGGGTGCTGCTGGTGGTCGGCGGCGTGACCTATTTCGTGATGCCGCGGGTGATGTTCGACACCTATATGGCGGATCAGCGCCTGCCGATCGCGCTGGCCTTCATGATCATCGCCTGCGCCCACCTCGACCTGCGCGTGGATTTCGTGCGCCGTGGCTTCGCCACGGTGCTCGTGCTGATGCTCGCCGTGCGCGCGTTCGAGGTGCAGAGCGTGTGGCACGAGGTTTCGCGCGGGACCGCGTCGTTTCGCGACTCGGTCCGACACATCGACCGCGGCTCGAAAATTCTCGTCGCCTATGCCGACCCGGACAACGGCGACAACGCGCGCGAGCTCTGGCTGATGCATGCCGCCTGTCTCGCCATTATCGAGCGCTCCGCCTTGGTCACGACCGCCTTTACCGTGCTCGGCAAGCAGGTGATGCATGTGCGCCGGAATTATCGCGATCGCGTGGATACCGAGGACGGAACGCCGCCGTCCGTGAAGCAGCTGCTGCAGCCTTCGATCCCCACCGATGACGACGAGCCGCCCTACTGGGCAAACTGGACCTCGGATTACGATTACATCTATGTCCTGTTCACGGGCACCGCGTACCCCAATCCGGATCCGGCGCGGCTGGCGCCGGTCTACGCCGGCAACAGGTTCATGCTTTACAAGATCACCGCGCCGGTCGCGGACGCCGCCGACTGGCAATCCGAACCGGCCGCCCTGCAACGATTTGCCCGCTTCCATGTCCGCCGCGTCGCACTCGGATCTTCGCAACGCGCCCGCGCCGCTGCGGCGCAAGACGCTCCGTCGGTAGATCCGTAGGCGGTCGACCGGCCAGGCCCGGTCGGGCCGCCCGCAAGATCACGATCGCGCGTCCAAGCTGGCGGCGCTGGAACCTTTGCCAAGTTGCGGACTATATCCTGCGGGCTAATACGCATGCCGCGATGACGGCACCAAGGAGGCGTCCATGAAATCGATGAAACAACTTTGTCTTATTGGCGCTGCAACGCTGGGGTTGTTGGCGTTGCTGCCGGGCGATGCTTTCGCGCAGCGCGCTCCGATCGGCGGCGGTGGCATGCGCGGGGGTGCGATCGGCGGCGGCGGCGGTGGATTCCGCGGGGGTGCGATCGGCGGCGGTGGCTTCCGGGGGGCTGCCATCGGCGGCGGTGGCTTCCGGGGGGCGGCCATCGGCGGCGGCGGGTTCCGCGGGGCCCCGATCAGCAGCGGTTTCCGTGGCGGCATGGTCGGCAGGAGCGGTCTTGGCTTCCGTGGCCCGGTTATCGGCAGCGGCGTTCGCGTGGCCGGCTTCCGCGGTGCTGGCTGGCGCAGAGGCTGGGGCGGCTGGGGTTGGCCGGTCGCCGCCGGACTGGGCTTAGGCCTGGGGACCTGGGGGTACTACAATTACCCCTATTATTCCGCCTATTACGGGGCGCCCTATTCCGATTCCTGCCTCGCCTGGGACGGCTATAATTGGGTTGATGTCTGCTATTGAGCGCGGACATACGGGTGGATCGAGACGACAGGGCGGCAGGGCGCGATCCCTTCCGCCCTTTGACGAAAGGCACAAGCCCGTGAGACCCACTGGGGGGCACGCACCCTCGACGATATATCCAGGTCTGGCGGCGCTTTCCGCGTCGGTGGAGGATTTGACATGAGGGCGAGCTTGGAAGGCAACGTGATCGCCGAGAGCGACGACATCGTCGAATGCGACGGCTATCAGTATTTCCCGACCTCGGCGGTGCGCACCGAATGGCTGCAGAAGGCGGATAAGACGGATTCGGACCGCGCCTGCCCGCACGGCGTCCAGTTCTACGACGTGGTCATCGACGGTGCGCGTCACGCCCGCGCGGCTTGGTCGTATGAGGCGCCGCTTCCAAGGATGAAGCAGGTCGCCGACCGTTTCGGGTTCTGGAAGGACGTCGAAGTCGGCTGACACGACCCGTTCTGCCGACCCTTTTTTCCCCTCATTCCCGGACGCGCCACTGATCTCGGGTATACCCGAGATCAGCATCAAACGATCTCGGGTATACCCGAGGTCGGCATCGGTCCTGGCATGCCGGGGGACGCGACTTGGGTCGGCGCGAGCCCGAACCATGATCATGGCCGGTGGCTATAGATCTGGGCGCCCCCGCGCCCGGCTACGACGGCTTTGCCGTCACTGGCGGCGGCGCCGGCCGGGTGTGTGGCGACCAGTCCGGCCGCACGTCCGCGCCGATCATTCCGCACCTGGTGCAGACCATTCGCGGACACAACGACCGCACCGGTGTCTCATCGGGCAGCCAGTCCGCGTTCACGGTCGCGCTGTGATGACACCATCCGGACGCGCAGTAGACCAGCAAATCCCGGCACCCGTGGCCGCGGATATGGCCCAGCGTCACAGCCGCGAACGGGGCCGGCTTTTTGGATCGAACATTGGTCATTTCAGCCGGGCCTTTGAACCAAGCGGGTTGTTCGACCGACTAATCATTTGGGTGCTGGAGGGTGACATGAGTGAGCGACGGATTACCCAGTTATTCGGACTGATCTTGGGCGGGCTGTTCACGTTTGGGCTGGTGCTCAACGCCTTTGCCTTTTAACGCAGGCCCTGCCACGGCCTGAAGGCGGTCCCCGCCTCCGGCCTATGGTGCAGCGCACGCACCTTTCCTGGCAGCGCCTCGGACTGCTCCCCGCCGATCATTGCGCTGCGCGACGCCGTCCCGGCTCGATCTCATTTCAAATCCGCCCGCCCGGCATTGCGCCCGAGGCGGGGTAGCCCTTCACCATCGGCTTGTCTGGTGCGCGGCGTGCTGCCGACGCGGGCATTGCCGCCCTTCCCCCACAGCCCGGTGCCGGAGCGAACAGCGTCCGCCGCGTGCCGCAGCCACGCCTGGAGGGCGATTGCGGCGTTTGCTATCGTCGGAAGCGCTGAGGAACGCTCGGGGGATCCTGCGCAAAACTCCACGGCGTCAGCCCCCCGATAACAACCAAACGTCAACATCGGGAGGAGACCACCATGAAACGCTACTCCGCCATCGTCGCGGCATTGCTGCTGCTCGGACTCACCGCCTTCTGGCACTCGCATCCGGCGTCGGGTCAGGCCGACGCGGGATGGGTCACGCTTTTCGACGGCTCCAACCTGAATGACTGGAATCAGATCGGCGACGCGAACTGGAAGATCGTGGATGGCGTCGTGCAGGCCGACAAGGGCAACGGCTTTCTGGTCTCCAAGAATTCCTACACCGATTTCCAGCTCAGGGCGGAATTCTGGGTCGACACCGCGGCCAACAGCGGCATCTTCATCCGCTGCACCAATCCCGAGAAGGTGGGGACTGACAGCGCCTACGAGGTCAACATCTTCGACACGCGCCCCGACCCCAGCTACGGCACCGGTGCCATCGTGAACATCGCCAAGGTCTCGCCCATGCCCAAGGCCGGCGAGAAATGGAACACCTATGAGGTCACGGCCAAGGGTCCGAAGATGACCGTCACGCTCAACGGCGTTCGCACCGTCGATGGCGTGGAGGACACCAAGTTTCCCAGCGGACGGATCGCCCTTCAATACGGCGCGGGCGTCGTGAAATTCCGCAAGGTGCAGGTCAAGCCGATCTAGAGCATGATCCCGAAAAGTGGATACCGGTTTTCGGAAAAGATCATGCTCCAACAAAAGGCTAGAGCGGGATGACGATTCGAAGAAAAGTCATCCCGCTCTAGGCCCGCGATACGGGTGCGGCCGACGGTCAAGCGCCGGCGGCCACCCACCCTGCGCTCGAAGCAGGTCGCCGGTTGCTACGGTCGCTCGGGTGACGCCCAAACCGGCGTCAGCCGGTTGTGATCGCGCATTGCGACCCGGCAACGGTCCCATCGTCGATTGTCGCGGCGTCATTCCACGGAGGGACCGTCCCGCAGCGGATTTCAATGGCCGCGGCGATCGGCAAGAAAAGAAAATTTCGGAATCGGGCCGTCCCGCTGGTGCCGGTTTCGCCGGCGTTGCGACGCGCCTATATACCAACTCGCGTTCGAATACCCGTGATCCGCACAAGAGGTTCTCATGGCGCCATCGCGTCAACTCCGCCTGGGCGCATTCATGCGGCCGGCGACCATCCATACCGGTGCCTGGCGCTACCCCGGTGCCTTCCCGGACGCGAATTTCAACTTCGCGCACATCAAACGCTTCGCGCAGACGCTGGAGCGCGGCAAGTTCGACGCCTTCTTCATGGCCGATCACCTGGCCGTGCTGAACATGCCGCTCGACGCCCTCAAGCGCAGCCACACGGCGACGTCGTTCGAGCCGTTCACGCTGCTCTCGGCGCTGGCGGGAGCGACCGAACATATCGGTCTCGTCGCCACCGGCTCGACCACATTCGATGCGCCTTATCACGTGGCGCGGCGGTTCGCGTCGCTCGACCACATCAGCGGCGGCCGCGCCGGCTGGAACATCGTCACCACCTCCAATCCCGACGCGGCGCTGAATTTCGGGCTCACGGATCACATGGAGCACGGCGAGCGGTATCGCCGTGCGCGCGAATTCTACGACGTGGTAACGGGGCTGTGGGACAGCTGGGCCGACGACGCGTTCATCCGCGACGTCGAGCAGGGCATCTTTTTCGACCCCGACAAGCTGCATGTGCTCGACCACAAGGGCGAGTACCTCTCGGTGCACGGGCCGCTCAACATCGCGCGGCCGATCCAGGGCTGGCCGGTCATCGTGCAGGCCGGCGCCTCCGACGCCGGCCGCCAGCTCGCGGCCGAGACCGCGGAAGCCGTGTTCACCGCACAGGCGAACCTGGCCATCGGGCGCGCGTTCTACGCCGACGTGAAAGGCCGCGCGGAAAAGGCCGGGCGTTCTCGCGACCACCTCAAGATTCTGCCGGCCTGCTTTGTCGTGGTGGGCGACACCGTGGAGGAGGCGCGTGGCAAGCGCGCCAAGCTCGACAGCCTCGTCCACTACGCCAACGCCATCGCCTCGCTCTCGATCGCGCTCGGGCACGACGCCTCCAAGTTCGATCCCGACGGGCCGCTACCCGAAATCCCCGAAAGCAACGCCAGCAAGAGCGGCCGGCAGCGCGCGATCGATCTCGCCCGGCAAGAGAAACTGACCGTACGCCAGCTCGCCCAGCGGCTCGGCGGCTATTCCGGCCTCGCGATGGTCGGCACGCCGAAGACCATCGCCGACGAAATGGAGGAATGGCTCGTCACCGAAGGCTCCGACGGATTCACCGTGATGTTCCCCTACCTGCCCGGCGGGCTCGACGATTTCGTCGACCGCGTGGTGCCGGAATTGCAGCGGCGCGGTCTGTTCCGGCGCGAGTATGAAGGCAAGACGCTGCGCGAGAATCTCGGTCTGCCGCGGCCCGCGAACCGGTTCTTCTGACCGTATCAACTCGCGGGATTCCAGTTTCCCCAGGCTGCGCGGATGCATCGCGCGTGCGGCCTACCGCCGCTGCCGCGCGCCGCACCCATGGCGCCGTTGGAGCAGCCGCCGGATCCAGGCTACGCTTGGTCGCAACGAATAATGCTCCAGGGAGGAATGAGATGACGACGCGCCGCCAATTCCTGCGCCTTGCCGGGCCCGCACTCGCGATGCCGGCGCTGCCCGGACGCGCGTGGGCGCAGAGCTGGCCGGCCAAGCCCATCCGGGCGATGATTCCGTTCTCGGCCGGCAGTTCCCTCGACATCGTCGGTCGCATCGTGCTCGATCCGCTCTCGAGCCAGCTGGGTCAGCCGATCGTGGTGGAGAACCGCGGCGGCGCCGGCGGCACGATCGGCTCCGCCATGGTCGCCAAGGCGGACCCCGACGGCTACACGATCCTGATCAACGCGTCCGCCCACTCGGCCGCGCCCGCCGCCTATCCGAATGTGACCTATGATCCGGCGCGCGACTTTTCCGCCGTCATTCCCTTCGGGACGATTCCGAACGTGACCGTGATCTCCCCCGCCAAGGGCATCAAGACGATCGGGGAGCTCGTCGCCGCCGCCAAATCGCGCTCGCTCACCTACGCCTCCGCCGGCGTGGGCAGCGCCACTCATTGGGCCGCGGAGCGTCTGCGCGTGAGCGCCGGATTCCAGGCGGTCCATGTGCCGTTCAGGGGCGGCCCGGAGGCGCTCACCGAAGTGACCACCGGCCGGGTCGATTTCTCCTGCATGGGCATGTCGGCGGCGCTTGGATTCATCCGCGACGGCCAGCTCATCCCGCTCGCCGTGAGCTCAGCCAAGCGTTCGTCGGCGCTGCCGGACGTCCCGACGACGCTGGAGTCGGGCCTCGCCGATTCCGACTACAACTATTGGATGGGACTGTTCGTCCCCGCCAACACCCCGCGCGCGATCGTCGATCAGCTGTATCGGGAGACGGAGAAGGCGTTGCGCACCCCGGGCGTGACGGACAAGTTCAAGCCGCAGGGGATCGAACCGATGCCCATGACGTCGGCCGAGTTCGATGCGCTCATCAAGAGAGAAATCGAAATCAACATCGCGCTGGTCAAGGCGGCGAACCTCAAGTTCAATTGAGCCCACCTGACCTTCCGTCGGACGGCACCGCGAGAGCTCGCGCCGCCGGCATTCCACCCGACGCCATCGCGCGATACGCTGTGCGACCTTTCGCGATCGCACCCCACGAACCCAAGGACCTCGTCGCACCATGAACCGCATCCTCGAGATTCCGCCGGAAAAGCTTTCACCCGAGCAGAGCACGGTCTTCGATCAGCTCACCGCCGGACGCGGGCGCATCCTCGGGCCTTACAAGATCTGGATCCACAGTCCGACCGTCGCCAGCGGCATGGAGCGGATCGGGACCTTCCTCAACAAGTTCTCGTCGCTGTCGAAGCGCGAGGTGGAGATCGGCATTCTGGTGATCGCGCAGCACTGGCAGGGCGACTACGTCCGGCAGGCGCATATCCGCGAAGGCAAGGCCGCCGGCCTGTCGCAGGAGATCATCGACGCGATCCTCGCCGGCAAGGATCCGAAACTCGCCGATGCACATGAACGCGCCGTCCATCGGTTTGCCGCGGCGCTGGTGAGTGGTGCGAAACTGTCGGACGCCGAATTCGCGGAGATCGAACAGGCCCTCGGCCGCGAAGGCATCGCCGAGGTGCTCGTCCTGCTCGGGTACTACACGTCGGTGGCGCTGGCGATGAAGGTGCACGAGGTGCCAATTCCGCAGAAATGACCGCGGAAGCGCGCGTCGGTGCAGCCGTGGCTCACCTGCCGGTGGAAGGGCCGTCCACAGCATCAGAAACGGACATCACTCCGCGTCAGAACGATGAACCTCAAAGCCGGCCGGCCGCTGATTATCCGCCATACTGCGAGCCCCTGGCGTGCTATCATTTTTCAGGCCCTCGGATTGCAAGGCCCGAACGGTTTGAAAACCCTCGAGCCGCGGGTGCGGTAAGGATCAACTATGGGTTCAAGGAGCGAACCAGTACTTGTCTCGCCGGGTCTTGCAGGACGGCTGTTCCATTTCGTGATGATCAAGCCGACACACTACGATGACGACGGCTATCCCATCCTATGGTACCGGTCGGCCATTCCCTCCAACACGTTGGCATGCCTGAACGGCTTGGCGGAGGACGCACACCGCCGGAACGTGCTTGGATCCGATGTCGAAGTCCGCCTGCATACCTATGACGAGACCAACCGGCGGGTCCAGCCCGAGCGGATCATCCGAGAGATCCGCAACGCGGGCGGCAAGGCGCTGATCGGTCTTGTCGGCGTGCAGACCAACCAGTTTCCACGCGCCGTCGACCTCGCGCGTCCGTTCCTTGCTGCCGGACTGCCGGTCTGCATCGGCGGCTTCCATATTTCAGGCTGCATCGCGATGTTGCCGGAAATGCCGCCAGACATGCGCGAAGCTCAAGCGCTCGGTATTTCGTTTTTTGCCGGAGAGGCCGAAGAGGGTCGGTTCGACGCGGTCTTGCGCGATGCATGGGAGGGAAAACTCGCGCCTCTCTATAATCACATGGACAAGCTCCCAAACCTGCAAGGGCAGCCCCCGCCCATCCTGCCACGAAAGCACGTGCGCCGAACCTCCGGATCGCTCTCGAGCATGGATCTCGGACGCGGCTGTCCTTACCAATGCTCCTTCTGCACGATCATCAACGTGCAGGGCCGCAAGAGTAGATTCCGTTCACCGGACGATCTTGAGAAGATTATCCGCGAGAACTATGCCCAGAACATCAGGCGGTTTTTCATCACCGACGACAATTTCGCTCGTAACCGCGATTGGGAGCTGCTGTTCGACCGCCTGATCGAGTTGCGTGCTGGCGATTGCTCGAAGATTGGCTTCACCATCCAGGTCGACACGCTGTGCCACAAGATCCCGAATTTTATTGAGAAGGCCGCGCAGGCAGGTGTCCGCCGAGTGTTCATTGGACTGGAGAACATCAACCCGGACAATCTCATCGCGGCCAAGAAACGCCAGAACAAGATCACTGACTACCGGCAGATGCTGCAGAAATGGCGCGAGCACGGTGCCATCACCTGTGCCGGCTACATCATCGGATTTCCTGGCGACAGCAAGGACTCGATCCTGCGCGACATCGAGATCATCAAGCGTGAGCTGCCGCTCGACATACTCGAATTGTTTTTTCTCACTCCGTTGCCCGGATCAGAGGACCACAAGGTTCTTTGGCAGAAGGGGGTCTGGATGGATCCCGACATGAACAAGTACGACCTCAATCATCGCGTGGCGCATCATCCCAAGATGTCGGATGCGGAATGGGAGGATGCCTATCGCGCGGCCTGGGAAGCCTTCTACGATCCTGAGCATATCCGCACGATCCTGCAACGTGCCGCGGCCTGCCGCCTTGGCCGGCCGAAGACGACTCTGACGACGCTTCTGTGGTTCAAACTCGTGAGCGCATACGAAGGCGTTCATCCGCTCGAAGGCGGCGCATTTCGGCGAAAATTCCGCCGCGACCGCCGGAATGGCCTGCCGCGCGAGAACCCATTCCTATTCTATTCGCGCTATTTTGGGGAGAGCGTCGTAAAGATGTGGCGTTACTGGTCGGTATATCGGCAATGCAAGTCCATCCTCGACGAAGTGCTGGCGGCGCCGGACCGTTGGACCTATACCGACCTCGCGATTGCGCCGCCAAGGGACGACGAATTCGAGGCGCTCGATCTCTACCACGCGACCGCCGGCGGCGAAGCCGCACTCGCGCGCAAGCAACGTGACGACGCCATCCGGAACAGCAAGCACGCAGCCATCTCGCAGGCTCCCGCATCCAGCACGGCAGGCTGATCGGCACCTGAGCAAGGCTGCATGCTGCTCGCCATGCGACGAAGTGATCGAATAATTGGCGGCGCATGTCGCATATGGGTCAAACCCGGCCGTCAAGGTATGTCTGCGTCACGTCCGGTTTACCCCTGATAGCGGACATGCGGCGCACCGACTTGGATGTCGGCTTCGTGCCAATCGCGACTTAACGCGTTGCAGCAAACAGCGTCTTATTCGATCACCTCGTCGGCGGGCGCGAACAGCGTGGGCGGCGCGGAAGTTCAGGCGGCTTCGGTGAGGGCGTTGACGATGCCGTCAACGATTTCCTCTACCAGCACCTTGTCGTCGCCTTCACCCATCACGCGGATGACCGGTTCGGTACCCGAAGGACGCACGACCAGGCGGCCGTGGCCATCGAGACGGGCTTCGCCGTCCTTGATGGCGTTGCGGACTTTGGCGCTTTCAAGCGACTTGCCATCCTTGCAGCGCACGTTCTTGAGCACTTGCGGCAGCGGATCGAACCGGTGGCAGACCTTCGATATCGGCTGCTGCTGCTTTTTCACGACGGCAAGCACCTGCAGCGCAGCTAATAGGCCATCGCCTGTGGTGGTGTGATCGGAAAGAATGATGTGGCCCGAGGGCTCGCCGCCCAGATTGTAGCCGTGGCTGCGCATGTGCGCGAGCACGTAGCCGACCGGCATGCGCACAAGTGCAAGGCCCAAATTGCCCAGATAGCGCTCCAGCCTAAGATTGGACATTTCGGTCGCGACGATGCCGAGCTTGGCGAGGCGGCCGTCCGCCTGCCAGCTCTCAGCGATAACCGCGAGCAGCTGGTCGCCGTCGACGATATCGCCGCGCTCGTCGACGATGAGGACGCGATCGGCGTCCCCGTCTAGCGCGATGCCGACGTCGGCGCGCATTTCCTTTACCTTCTGGCGGAGCGCGGTCGGTTCGGTCGAGCCGCATTCGCGGTTGATGTTGACCCCGTTCGGCTCGATGCCGATCGCGATCACCTCGGCATCGAGTTCGCGCAGCGCCTCCGGCGCGACCCGATAGCCGGCGCCATTGGCGCAGTCGATAACCACCCGCAGCCCCTCGAGCGAAAGGTTCCTTGGCAAGGTGCGCTTGGCAAACTCGATGTAGCGATCCTGCACGCCGTCCATGCGCTTGGCGCGGCCGAGATCGCCACTCTTGGCCAATTGTTTGGTAAGGTTGGAGTCCATAAGCGTTTCGATCTGCTGCTCGACCTCGTCCGAGAGCTTGAACCCGTCCGGCCCGAATAGTTTGATGCCGTTGTCGTCGAACGGGTTGTGCGAGGCCGCGATCATGACCCCGAGATCGGCGCGCATGGAGCGGGTGAGCATCCCAACCGCCGGCGTGGGGATCGGCCCGGTAAGCAACACGTCCATGCCCATCGAGGTGAAGCCCGCGACCAGCGCGGTTTCGATCATGTAGCCGGAGCGCCGCGTGTCCTTGCCGATGAGCACCCGATTGCGATAACCGCCGCGGCGAAAGATCAGGCCGGCCGCCTGGCCGACGCGCAGCGCCAATTCCGGCGTGATTGCCACATTGGCGCGGCCGCGGATCCCTTCCGTGCCGAAGTATTTGTGAGTCATGGTCCCCTAAAACCCCCGGTGAAGGTCGTGATCCAATGATAAGGTCAATCAAAGGCCAAAATCTGCAAAAAAGGCGTGCGCGGCTTTACTGCGCGGCACTGCAATCATCACGGCGCAAGTGCGACCGGGCGGCCAGCTCGTGCCGCCAATGTCGCGGATGGGTCATTCGCGTCTTAGCCCCCGGCATAGACCCGGAACCTGTGCATTGCGAGATTTCAATGCCCTCAATGTCCGCTATGGGTTTGGTGATCTCAACCGATCGACGCAACACCTTCTAATCTTGCCAGATGAGGAGGTATGCGCATGGATGCACGGACCTGGTTCACGCCGCCGCCGCCGTCACCCCTGCCGTCACCGCACAGTCGCAGCGCCGTCGCCGCACGAAGTGGCGCTGTCGCCTGGGCTGACGTCACCATCCCAGAAGACGCGCCCATTGGACATCGCGACCAAGATCAATTCTCCGCCTTGATGTTGGCCTGCGCGACGATCTTGCCGAATTTCTCGGCCTCCGACACCACGAACTCGCGGTACTGCGCGGGGCTCATGATCCGCGGCACGATGCCCTGCACTTCGAGCTTCTCGGCGATTGCCTTGTCGCGCAGCCCCGTCGCGACGATGTCGTTGAGGCGCGCGACAATGGGGTCCGGCGTGGCCGCGGTCGCGAACAGTCCGAACCAGTTGAGGAGCTCGTAGGTCTTGAGTTCGGGCGCGGCCTCGGCGAGCGGCGCGACATCGGGCAGTTGCGGCATGCGCTCGCGCGACGTCACCGCGACGGCGCGCAGCCTGCCGTCCTGCATGAGCGGCAATGCGGCGGCGAGGCTGGAAAAACTCATGGTGACGGCGCCGGTCGCGACGTCGGTGACCGCCGGCGCCGATCCGCGATACGGCACGTGCAGCACATCGGTGCCGGCCATGCTGTTCATGAGTTCACCGGCGAGTTGCTGCGGGTTGCCGATGCCCGACGAGGAAAACGACAGCTTGCCGCGGTTGGCCCGCGCGTAGGCGATCAGCTCGGCGGCGGTGCGCACCGGCGTCTGCGCCGCAACCACCACCACGCACGGCACGATGCCCACGAGCGCGACCGGCGCCAGCTCGCGCAGCGGGTCGTAGCTCATCTTATCCTTGTAGAGGTGCTGGTTGATCGCGACTTCGCCGGAGGCCGCCATCAGCAGCGTGAGGCCGTCCGGCGGTGACTTCGCAACGGCACCGGCGGCGATCATCGCGCTCGCGCCGGCGCGGTTCTCGACGATGACGGATTGCCCGAGCGTCGCTTTCATCGGTTCGGCGAACAGTCGTGCAACGATGTCGACGCCGCCGCCGGCGGGATAGCCGACGAGAATGCGGATCGGCCGATCGGAATAGCCGCCTTGCGCGCGCGCCCGCTCGGCGATCAGCGCGAGGCCCGCGGCCGCTATGATTTCACGTCGGGTCAGCACCGGCGCTCTCCTGTGCGATCAGCGTTGAGGCGGGAACCGCTCGCGGAACCTACGATGCGAACGAGGCGAAGACCGAATCAATCGTGGCAACATTCGGGCGGCGCGGCAAAGCGTTCAGCCTCCGTTCAGTGTCGGCGTGGAAGACTTGGGGTCAACCGCGTAACTGCAACGTTACGCCCCATTGTACAACGAGGTAACACCATGAGGACAACCCTGACCGCGGTCGCTGCGGCCGCGACCATCGCCGTCGCGGCCATCGCCACGCCGACCACGGCGGATGCCCGCAACGGATGGTGGGCCCCGGCCATCATCGGCGGCCTGGCTGCCGGAGCCATCATCGGAAGCGCCTACGCAAGGCCGTATTACGGATACGGCTATTACCAGCCGGCTCCCGCCTATTATGGCTATGGGCCCGCCTATTCCGGCTATTACGCGCCCGGGCCCTACTACGACTGCTGGCGCTGGCGAAATGGCTATCGCTACCGCGTGTGCTGAGCGACGACGTTCCTCCCGCAGACCGCGGCCCTGACGCCGGTGGCTCCTTCGGGACCGCCGGCTTTTTTTACCCCCATCCTGCTCCCGGGCGGCCCAGCACCGACCAAAATTCCGACAAATTACCCGGGCTTATGTGGAACAGCTGAATCGGGGATATGGCTCAGCTGGGGCTTATTCGACATCGCAACCCGTTCCCGCGCCCGGCGCCTGCCGGCGCTCAAGGAGAATCTGATGAAGAAGACTCTTACTGCTTTCGTTGCGGCTGCGACCATGGCGAGTGCAATCGCCGCCATGCCGACAGCAGCGGACGCCCGCTGCGACGGTTGCGCGATCGGAGCCGGTGTGGTCGGTGGACTGGTCGCAGGCGCCATCATCGGCGGTGCCGTTGCGAACGCGCGTCCGGCGCCGGTCTATGTCGAGCCCGCGCCGGTCTATGCGGTGCCGGTGCGCACCTGTCTCGTCGAGCAGCAGGTTTGGTCGCCGCGTTACCAGGCCTATGTGATGCGGCCGGTGCGCGTCGCCTGCTGAGCGCGACGAACCGCGTCCACGTTTTTGCGGATCGGACCGGCGCTCTTCGTCAGTCCGAGCCGCGCATACCTCGCCTGAACTTGAAATCATGGCCGGCTCGCGCGAGCCGGCCATTCTCATTTCGCGCCCGGACCCCGCTGCCGCTTGGTCGCGTAATGACGGGCCGAGTGCCAGCGCGAGCGCTTAGTTTTTCGCCGCACGCCTCTGCATGTCGTCGAGCACGGCGGAGGTGGGCCAGCAATCGACCTTGAGCTGGTTGGCCTTCTGATAGGCGCCGAGCGCCGAGCGCGTGAGCATGCCGGCCTTGCCGTCGATCTTGTCCTTGTAGAGGCCGAGCTTGGTCAGCGTTCGCTGCATCGTCTCGACCTGGGCGGTGCGCAGCTGCGTGTTCTTGCTCCACGCCGTTTCGAACGGACGCGGATCGCGGATGCGGTCGCTCAAATGCCCCACGAACAGCACGTAGAGATCGGAGAAATTGTATTCCTTGATGACGTAATAGTTCTTGAGCGTGAGGAACGCCGGTCCGTAGGTGCCTTCGGGAAGCAGTAGCGACGCCGGCTCGTTGAGCTCGGCTGGAGCGGGCTTGCGGCCGTAGGCGAGCACATATCCCTGCTTGAGCCATTCGCCGAGCGGACGCGTGACCTCCGGGACGCCGATGGTGCAGTCCACGCTCGGCGGCACGCGCACCTCATAGGCCCAGTGCGTGCCGCGCTGCCAGCCCTTGCCGGCCAGTTGCTGCGCGGCGGAGGCGAGCGCATCGGGAATCGACGTCCAGATGTCCTTCTTGCCGTCGCCATCGAAGTCGACCGCGTATTTGTAGAACTCGGAGGGCAGGAACTGGGTCAGGCCCATGGCGCCGCCCCAGGAGCTGCGCAAGTCCGCGAGCTTGACGTGTCCCTCCTCCAGCATCTTGAGCGCGTAGAGGAGCTCCTGCCGGAACATGTCCTTGCGCCGCCCGTAATAGCCCTGGGTGGCGAGCACGGTGATGCCGTTCTTCGGCAGCTTGTAGGTGCCGAAGTCGGTCTCGCGGCCCCAGATCGCGAGCAGCACGTTGCCCGGCACGCCGGATTGCTGCTCGATCGCGGCAAGCGTGCGCGCGTGGTCGGCGGCGAGTTTCTTTGCCTGCCCCGCCATGCGCGCGATGTTCGCCTCCTTGATGTAGTCCGCCGGCGTCTGCACGAACTCGGCCTGTCCGCGCGGTGGCGCGCCCTCGCGGCCCGGCAGGTCGAGATCGGGCAACGTCAGATCGGGCTCGACCCCGCGCGTCGCCGCGTCGAAGGTCTTGCGCGAGACGCCGAGCGCCTCGGCCTGCGGCCAGAGGTCGGCAAGCCATTTTTGGAACGCGGCGTCGGCGGCGGGGGCCGATGTGGCTGCAAATGCCGCAAGACACGCGCCCAGAAAAGCTGCTGCATATCCGCCAAATCGACCCATGCTGCTCACCCTTTCGACGCTGCTCACCCTTTCGACCGGTCGCGTCACAGTTTCGTTGCCCCATTTTCTGCAACGATTCGACCTGACCGGGCGTTAACATAAGCGTCAAAAAGCGCCCAAGATATGGAGTTTCCGATGCTGCAGGTGCCGCTGGAAATCGCCTTTCACAATATCGAAAGCTCGGAATGGGCCGAGCAGGAGGTTCGCGCCCGGGTGGCCGAGCTCGAAAAGCTGTACGACCGGCTGGTCTCCTGCCGGGTCCGCATCGACCAGCGCAACAAGGACCTGACCGGCACCATCCCGCCGGTCGTGCACATCGAACTCGGCATTCCCGGCCGCCCCGACCTTGTGGTCAGCCACGAGCCCGAACACCTGCTGCGGAAATATCAGCACCCCGACTTGCGCAAGGCCATCCATGAGGCGTTCCGCATCGCCGAGCGGCAACTGCTCGAACTCAAGGCGAAGCGCGACGGCCGGACCAAGGTCGGCGACCACGACACCGAGAACCAGTCCCTCGGCCAGGTCGCCGAGGTCACGCCGGAGCAGGACTTCGGATTCCTGCTGACCAAGGAGGGCGGCCTGCTCTACTTCCACCGCAACTCGCTGCTCAGTGGCGACATCGACGATCTCAAGCGCGGCGACGACGTCTATTACAACGAGGACGTGGGCGACACCGGCCCGATCGCGACCAAGGTGCGGGTGAAGGCAAGAAGCCTGGCTGCCGAATAGACCAGGCAACCATCCGCCGTCATGGCTGCGGCTGCATGCGCCCCGACATCCCTCGCTAACGCGTCGCGACGATGAACAACCGGGGGAACCGCAGCAGGACACGCTCGTCGAAGCGCGCGGGGTATGCGCGGGCGATGCGCGCGCGATATTCGGCGACAAAACCGCGGCGCATGTCGGCGTTGAGCACGGACAGAAACGGGCGCAAGGCCGAACCCCTGAACCATTCGACGATGGCGTCGGGTCCGGCCATCACATGGTTGTAGACCGTGTGCCAGATGTCGAGATGGGCACAGAGCGGCTTGAGCAAATCGTAATAGGCCGCGGGTTCCGGCAGATCGTCGCGCGACGCTGCCGCCAACCCGACCTCCGCTGCCCACGGCCCGGTCTTGGCCACCTCGCGCATGAGGGCGAGCGCCGGCTCGTCGGTATTGTCGGGCATCTGCAGCGCCAGGACGCCGCCCTCCGGTAACCGCTCGAGCAGACGCCGCAGCACCGCGGTGTGATCGGGAACCCATTGAAACACGGCGTTGGCGAACAACAGATCCGTCCCCTCTTGCGGATTCCAGGTGGCGAGATCGGCCTCGGCGAAGGTGCAGTACGGCAGTCGTTCGCGCGCCTGGCGCAGCATGTCGGACGAGGAATCCAATCCGATGACTTCGGCCTGCGGATAGCGTGCGATCAGAAGCTCGGTGGAATTGCCGGGCCCGCAGCCGAGATCGATCACGCGTCGGGGTGACTGCAGCGGCACCTGGGCGAGCAGGTCACGCGGCGGGCGCGTGCGCTCGTCTTCGAACTTGAGATATTGACGCGCATTCCAGTCGTCCGCCATCAGCCCATTCTCCCGCAACAGATTGCCCCGGACCTGGTCCGGGGCGTTACGCGGTTCGCCGCAAAACACGCGCCGAAGCGCGGTCAGCGCGAGAACTTCTTGTACTTGATGCGATGGGGAATGGTGGAGTCGGTTCCAAGGCGGCGCATCTTGTCCTGCTCGTAATCCTGGAAATTGCCCTCGAACCATTCGACGTGACTGTCGCCCTCGAAGGCCAGGATGTGCGTGGCGATGCGGTCAAGGAACCAGCGATCGTGGCTGATGATGACCGCGCAGCCGGCAAAATCCTCGAGCGCCTCTTCCAGCGCGCGCAGCGTGTCGACGTCGAGATCGTTGGTGGGCTCGTCGAGCAGGAGCAGGTTGGCGCCCGATTTGAGCATCTTGGCGAGATGCACGCGGTTGCGCTCGCCGCCCGAGAGCGAGCCTACCTTCTTCTGCTGGTCGGCGCCCTTGAAGTTGAAGTTGGAGCAATAGGCGCGCGAATTCACCTCGCGCTTGCCCAGCATGATGATGTCCTGGCCGCCGGAAATCTCCTCCCACACGTTGTTCTTGCCGTCGAGCGCGTCGCGGGATTGATCGACATAGCCGAGATGCACGGACTCGCCGACTTTGATCGTCCCCTTGTCCGCCTTTTCCTGCCCGACGATCATGCGAAACAGCGTCGTCTTGCCGGCCCCGTTCGGGCCGATCACGCCGACGATGCCGCCCGGCGGCAGCTTGAAGGTCAGATCGTCGATCAGCAGATTGTCGCCGAACCCCTTGGTGAGACCCTCGAAGTCGACGACGTTTTGACCGAGCCGCTCCGTCACCGGAATGATGATCTGCGCGGTCTGGGTGGTCTTCTCCGCGGCCTGCTTCACCAGTTCCTCGTAGCGCTGATAGCGGGCCTTGGACTTCGCCTGCCGCGCGCGCGGGGACGCCGCGATCCATTCCTGCTCGCGCGCGAGCGTGCGTTGGCGCGCCTCTTCCTCGCGACCTTCCTGCGCCAGCCGCTTCTGCTTCTGCGAGAGCCAGGCCGAGTAGTTGCCCTCATAGGGAATGCCGCGACCGCGATCGAGCTCGAGGATCCAGCCGGTGACGTTGTCGAGGAAATAGCGGTCGTGGGTGACGATCAGAATGGCGCCGGGATAGTTGCGCAAATGGCCTTCGAGCCAATTGACGGACTCGGCGTCGAGGTGGTTCGTGGGCTCGTCGAGCAGCAGCAGCTCGGGCTGCTCGAGCAGCAGCCGGCAGAGCGCGACCCGGCGGCGCTCGCCGCCGGAGAGCTTTGCCACGTCGGCGTCATCCGGCGGGCAGCGCAAGGCGTCCATCGCCTGGTCGACCTTGGAGTCGAGATCCCACAGCCCCTTGGACTCGATCTCGTCCTGCAGCTTGGTCATCTCGTCCGCGTTCTCGTCCGAGTAGTTCACGGCGAGTTCGTTGTAGCGATCGAGGATGGCCTTCTGCGGCGCGACACCCTCCATCACGTTCTCGCGCACGGTCTTGGTCGCATCGAGCTGCGGCTCCTGTTGCAGGTAGCCTACGCGTGCGCCCTCGGACACCCAGCCCTCGCCGGTGAACTCCTTGTCGATGCCGGCCATGATGCGAAGCAGCGTCGATTTGCCGGAGCCATTGACGCCCAGCACGCCGATCTTGGCGTCGGGATAGAACGACAGATGGATGTTCTCCAAGACCTTGCGGTTGCCTGGATAGGTCTTGGAGAGGCCTTCCATGTGATAGATGAACTGACGGGCCATCGGCGCCCTGCTCGCATCGTTGGGCACCTGTCGGCGCCGGATGTCGGGAAGTCGACGCTGATGTAGCGAGACCCGCGCGCGAGGGCAAGACCGCCGCGCATCAATCTCCGCGATCGGACCAAGCGAAAAGGCGTGATGCCAAAGCGGTTCCGGTTCGCATTGACTCAGCGCTGACCCATTCTCTGGCGTCACCCGCGGGCTTGACCCGCAATGACGGAGGAGAGGCTGCGGCAGACACATCCGCCGCCCGGCGGCGGACGTATCTCGATCATCGCGGCCGCCGAGCGCGGCGAAGTCTTACCAATGTTTAAGGCAAGCGCGTTGAACGTTGCTGTCGGTGCCGTCACCAACAAGAAAGGAGCGCGGGCATAGAGCCGCGCGGATAAGGTCATGACCACCACCAGTCGAACGTTCAGCCATCGGTGCCGGGCCTGGAGCGCGCTGGCCGGCCTCGCCGGCCTGTTCCGCACCCTCGCGGGCGGGCTGGGCGATCACTACCGGCCGGAACTGCATTACATGCGCGGCCCCGGCCCCAAGTGGCGCGCCAAGCATCGGTCGCCGCTCTGAGTCGGCCTTCCGTCCCCCTCCTTCCGGGCTGCTTCCGGGCCGCCCCAGGGTCGCTGTGTTCGGTCCGAGCCGGGTCGGCGGAGCCACGGCGGGCGGCCCCGCGCGTACGATCTTCGCTCGACTGTGACCTGAATGCATCGATCCTTAACCCTAACCGTATCTTTTCTGCAACTGGCAGTCAGGAAACTGAAATCACTAACAAATTGGTACTGGTTTTTAACAAATTTGCCCGGACAATGGCCTCCATGGGGCGCTCCCCGCACGAGTGCGACGGAGCGAAGCGGAACCGGCAAAGACATCAGTCGTCCGGAGGGGGTCATGGGAAAGTCAGTTCACAAGGCGTCGGGCTTGTCGGCCGATCTCGCCGAATTCGTGCAGAATCTGGCCAGGAGCCTGTTCGACCCGTACCGGCCCGAGCAGCATTACATGCGCGGGCCCGGGCCCAAATGGCATGCCAAGCACGACCGGGCGCCCCTGGGCTATCGGGCGATACCGGCTCTTGTTCCGGTGCGCATTAAGCGCTGATCCTCGGACCCCGCGGCAGCCACCGCTCGAAACGGCGCCGGCGCACGCCGGCTGCGGGCGACGTCGCCCAACCCCTGGTCTCCACCTCGCGCCCGCCCTTCCGCGCTCACCTGAAAGCACGCTGGCCGTGGATTCCCGTATGCTATAGGGGGGTTCTCCGTCCTATTTCTCCCCCACTTCCACGGGCCAACCACGGACATTCGCCATGCCTCGCCACCGCTGCGCGATCCTCGACGACTATCAGAATGTTGTACTCACGGTCACCGACTGGTCGAAGGTATCGGGCGATCTCGACATCAAGGTCTTCAACCAGCACCTGGGCAGCCAGGACAACGTGATCAAGGCGCTGCAAGGCTTCGACATCGTGTGCGCCATGCGCGAGCGCACCGCCTTCCCGCGCGCCGTCATCGAGAAGTTGCCGGACCTCAAGCTCCTCATCACGACCGGGCTGCGCAATGCCTCGATCGATGTCGCCGCCGCCAAGGAGCGCGGCGTCGTGGTCTGCGGCACGCCGTCGACGGGAAATCCGACCTCCGGGATCGCCATCGGCCTGATGCTCGAACTGACCCGGCGTATCGGCTACGAGAACGCGCGGATGAAAGCCGGCGTGCCGTGGCAGACCACCATCGGCATGGATCTCGATGGCCTGACGCTGGGCGTCCTCGGCCTCGGCAAGCTCGGCACCCGCACCGCCAAGATCGCCCAGGCGTTCGGAATGAAAGTGATCGCCTGGAGCCAGAACCTGACGCCGGAGAAGTGCAAGGAGGTCGGGGTCGACTATGTGAGCAAGGAGGACCTGTTCCGGCAGGCCGATTTCATCACCATTCATGTCATCCTGTCCCAGCGCACCCGCGGCCTCGTCGGCGCGAAGGAACTCGCGCTGATGAAGCCTTCGGCTTACATCATCAATACCTCGCGCGGCCCCATTATCGACGAGGCCGCATTGCTGTCGGCGTTGCGGGACAACAAGATCGCGGGCGCCGGCCTCGACGTGTTCGACGTCGAGCCGCTGCCGACCGATCATCCGCTGCGCAAGATGGACAATGTCGTGCTCACGCCGCATCTCGGCTATGTCGCGACCCAGAACTACCGCGCCTATTTCGGCGGCGTGGTCGACGATATTCGCGCGTTCCTCGACGGCAAGCCGGTGCGCGTGCTGGACTGATATCTCGCCGCTTGGCTGCGGGAGGAATTTCGTAGGTCAGCGAAAGCAGGTCCGGCAGGCCCGCAATCACTCATGGCCCGAACGTGCTTCGGGGCCCGCCAAAGGCGAGCCCCGAAGGCTGTCACATCAAACGGGTGAAAGTTGCGAGCGCCTCAGCGCGCCATCGCCGACGGCGGCGGCGGCGCAAGCGGCGACGTGACGAACGACTGGCCGGCCGGAGGCGGCGCCGCGGGCGGAGCGCTCGGCGCGGCCGAGGCCGTTACCGGCGGCTTGCCCGGCAGCACCACCACGCGCGAACCAACCTTGACGCGAGTGTAGAGGTCGGTGATGTCGTCGTTGGTGAGCCGGATGCAGCCCGAGGACACGAAGGTGCCGATGGTCGAGGGCTGGTTGGTGCCGTGGATGCGGTAGAGCGTCTTACCGAGGTAAAGCGCGCGCGCACCGAGCGGGTTGCCGTCACCGCCTGCCATGAAGCGCGGCAGATAAGGCTGACGGTCGATCATTTCTTCCGGCGGATGCCAGTCCGGCCACTCCGCCATCTTGGACACCCGCTCCGCGCCGGCCCAGGTGAAGCCCTCGCGGCCCACGCCGATGCCGTAGCGCAGCGCCTTGCCTTGGCCGAGCACGAGATAGAGATAGGTGTTCGGCGTATCGATGATGAGCGTGCCGGCCGGCTCCTTGGTGTAGTAGTCGACCAGCGTACGACGGAACTGCGGCGGCAGTGATTTCTTCGGCCCGGTCTCGGGACGCACCTCGGGCGGCAGCGCCGTGTAGCGCGGATCGCCTTGCACCGCTCCGGTGGCGCGAGGATCCGGCTGGCCGGCACCGAACTGGCCGGGGTTGATCGGCAGCGGCGGCCGCGTTGCATCCTGCTCGTACGGGCCGGGCGGGGGCGCGCCCCCGGGCGGGCCGTAATAGGGGCGCGTACCGGCCGCGGCCGGTTCGTAACCCTGCGGGCCTTGCTGCGGCACCTCGCGGTAGGTCGAGTCGGGCTGGTACGGTGAGCTCGGCGCAGGCGCAAGCGGTTCGGAATAAACCGGACCGCCGCGACCATAGCGCGCCGCGGGCGGAAGCGGCTGTTCGGCCTGCGGCCCCACGGCAGCCGGGGGCAGCGGACGGCCCTGCTGATCGTAGATCGGGCCGTCGTCCACATCCGCGACCGGCGGCAGCGGACGATAACCCTGCGGTGGAGGATACGCCTGAGGCGGTGGATAGGCCTGGGGAGGCGGATAGTATTGCGCCAGAGCCTGGTCGCCGACAGTCCCCAAACCGATCAACAGCGCCGCGATGGCACCAGCCGTGCGGAAAACCATTCCCCCTCCCCCTGACGCGAACGATGGATCGATGAACGGATTCGCCCATGAACAAGGCGCATTCAAGACCATAGGCGGGAAAAGTCACCAACCCATTGCTAACGCCCGTCGACGGAACTTATCGCAATTCAAGGGCTTACGCCGGGTTACCGTTAACGAAATGGAACCCGCCCGGCCCCCGGCGGTCAGGGCTTCTTGCCTTCGCTCAGCACCGCCTTGGCCAGGCGGAAACAGTCCACACCGACCGGGATACCGCAATAGACCGCGATCTGCGTGAGCACCGCGCGGATCTCGTCCGGCGTGAGCCCATTGCGCAGCGCGCCGCGGACGTGGGTCTGGAATTCCTCCATCTTCCCGAGCGAGGCGATCATGCCGAGATTGAGGATCGAGCGCTCGCGCGGGCTGAGCGTATCGTCGCCCCACGCTTCGCCCCAGCAATACTGCGTCACGATGCGCTGAAAATCGCGGTTGAAGTCGTCGGCGCTCTTGAGCGCGCGATCGACATATTCTTCGCCGAGCACCTTGCGGCGCATGGCGAGACCGCGGTCATGCACTTCCTTGTCCATTGTCATTCCTCCGTTGTGCGCCCGAGCGCAGCCAGCGCGGCGAGCAGGGTTTCGATTGCGGGCTTCGGAAATGTCCCACTACAGATGGCTTCATAGGCCGCGACATTGGCGCGCGCCGCTTCCTCCGGCGACGACACCTCACGGCCCGGCGGCGACGCATCGGCGAGCTGGTACATCGCTTCCTGCTGCAGGCGTTCGGCCTCGAGCTCCACCGCCTTGACCTTGGTGCGAAACAGCTCCGCGGTTGCGCCGGCGATCAGCGGCGGCGGCGACTTCAGCGCGCGCCGCAGCGTACGCAGCGGAATCACGGTCATGTCACGCCAGCCGCCGATGCGGCGCTCGAGCTCCTCGACATCGGCAGCCGCGAAGGCGCGCTTGCGCGTCGCCTGCCAGAGCAGAAACAGCAGCAGGTTGACGTCGACACCCCGCTCCTCCTGCAGCGCGATGCAGGCATCGGCAACCCTCGGCTGACGATAGAAACGCAGCGAGAACCGCCAGAACGGCGATCCCTGCGCGGATGGTGCGTCGGCCACGCTCATGCCCGCGCGCTGAGCGGCGTGATGCCGAGCGACTTGGCCACCTCGTCGACCTGCGCCACGACCGCTGCCGTGAGCGGAACGCCGTTCTTCTCCCGCTCGATCCGTCGCGCCACGCGTCCCTGCCCGGGCACGCGAATGTCCTCGACCCCCGGCAACTGCCGGGACGAGGCGAGGTCGCGAATGTGGCGGTCCACCTCTGCCTTGAACAGATCGGGCGGTACGAAGCGCGCGACATCGAGCGCGACGACGAATTGCCCGACATTGAGCTCGCCGCTGGGCGGTGCGGCAAAATCCTTGATATCGCGGCCGAAGGCCGCGCCGTTGAGCGGTCCCGCGAGCAATCCGATGATGATCGAGAGGCCGCTGCCCTTGTAGCCGCCCATGGGGAGGTAGGTGCCGTGGTTGATCGCAGCCGGGTCGGTGATCGGCGCGCCATCCGTACGGTTCTGCACCCAGCCTTCCGGCATCGGCCGGCCTTCCAGCTCGTGGGTCCTGATGGCGCCGTTCGAGGCGAGCGACGTGGCGATGTCGAGGATGACGGGCGCCTCGTCCCCGGCCGGGATCGCCACCGCGATCGGGTTGGTGCCGAGCAAGGGCTCGGTGCCGCCCCACGGCGCCATGTGGTTGACGCTCGACGCCGCGCCGTAGATCCCGACCATGCCGTGCGCGAGCGGGATGGCCGCGTAGATCGCGCCGGCGCCGGCGTGATTGGAACGGCGCGCGCCGACCCAGCCCACGCCGCAGGCGCGCGCAAGCTCGACGGCGAGATTGGCGGCGGCGGTCATCACCACGTGGCCCATGCCGTGGTCGCCGTCGATCAGCGCGGTCGCGGGCGAACGCTCGACCACCGTGATGTTCGCCTTCGGATTCATGACGCCGCGCTTGAGCTGGCGCACATAGCCGGGAAGGCGAAACACGCCATGGGCGTCGGAGCCGGTGAGGTCGGCTTCCAGCATCGCCCCGGCCACCGTCGCCGCATCGGCCTCGGGGAGCCCGCATGCGCGCAAGGCGTCGGTGAGGAAGGTTCGCAGGGTGGCGGCGGATACGCGCCGGCTGTCTTCGGTCTTGGTCAGCACGTCGGGCACTTCTCGCGACTGATGGCGTTTACCGGGCGGCGTCGGCCTTTGGCTCTTGGCTTTTCAGCATGAAACAGCAGCCCAAGCCAGCCCCGCGCCATCACCATGTCGAAACACCGGCCGCGCGCCTCGCGGCTATGGCCAGCCGAGATTTTGGTCGACACTGTTACACGAATCTCGTAGACAACATGCATCATCCGAAATTGTAGCTACGCCACCATGCCGTCGCGGGCCGCCGTACGCGCATGGAAACGCATTGTCGTTTGCCGCTGTCGCGGCTTCGTCGTTACGTGGGGCGTCGCCCAACACCAAGGACAAAAACGAGCGCGCGAGCAACCGCCTCCTGTTATTTGCCTGTTGTTTACAGAGCAGCCGGCGTTGCGGGATCAGGCGCGGCCCGAACTTGGGAGCCGGCCCACCGCAGGAGTTTGCGCAGCGCCGATCAGCATGGGGCCACCGCGATCTCGAGCGGGAAGTTGTCGACGCACTCGTAGCCGTCCTTGGTCACGATGAAGGTGTGCCCGAGGAAGATGCCGAACATCCCGTCCGCGGTGATCGGATTGGGCTCGGCCATGATGATCATGCCGGGCTTGAGCACCTTGTCGATCTCGTCGGCCTCGGTGCGCTCGGCAAAGACGTGCGGCTTGTCGGTCACGATGTCGATGCCGTGCACCTGCGTCGGGCGCGACTGCACGCCGTGCTCGCGGAAGAAGCGGCTGGCGAGCCGCATGTTGTCGGTGGCGTTGCCGGGCCTGATCTCGGCGATGATCTTCTGGTAGCCGGGCAAGGTGATCTCGTCCCAGAACTTGCGCACCATGTCGGTCGGAGGACCAAGCGTGATCGGCGAACCGATCTGCGCGGAGAGGCCGTTGTAGCCGGCGGCCAGCTCCATGTTGACGATGTCGCCCTTCTGCAGCTTGCGGTGCGACGGCCGCGGATTGCCGAACACCATGGCCGGGTTGGCCATCGGCGTGGTGCCGATGATGAGGAAGTCGATGTCACCGCCGCCGTCGAGGATGGCGGCGCCGGCGGCGGCGCGCAGCTCGTATTCCGGCACGCCGGGCTTGGCGCGCGCGATCATCGCTTCCATCGCGCGCTCGCACAGCACGCCGGCCTTGCGCACGCAGCGAAGCTCCTCCTCGCTGTGGACCACGACCAGCTCGTGCAGGAAGCCCTTGGTGAAGACGAGCTCAGCGTCCGGCAGCGAGTTGCGCAGCACGTTGTACTGGTTGACGGGAAGGTAGTCGTTATGCCGCGCGTCGATCTCGACCAGGCCGATGCGTCCACGCTCGAGCTTGAGCTCCTTGAGCCGCTCGACCATGACCTCGGCATATTTTCCGCTGCGGCTGTGCCGCACGTCGGTCAGGGCGTTGGCGCATTCGCGCCGGCAGGCTTCGGCGTGGGTGCCGCCCATGGAGAACACCAGGGTCGGCTCGCCGTCGAGCGGCACCAGCACATAGGAGGAGATCGCATGCCATTCCCAGTGGCCGGTGAGCCATTGCATGCCGCCGCCGAAGCTCCAGTGGCTCGGTCCGCCGGGCACGATCACGCAGTCGAGCTTGTGCTCGCGCATCTTGTCGCGCAGCGACTGGTAGCGGCGGGCGTATTCCTGCTTGGAGAAATGATCATAGACCGCGTCGCGATAGTACGGCGTCTCGTACATGTTCGAGAACGGCGCATTCTGGTCGAGGCGCGTGCGCACCTCGTCCCAGCTCTGGTGTCCGGAGAGACGCGGCGTCTGGATGTTCATGGCGGTGTCCTCGATCTTGCGCAGGTTTCAGTCGGAAAGCAGGCTCACGCCCCGGATCACATCCAGGGCGGCCTTGTTCCGGAACGTGCCCTAATCCTTGCAATTGCCGATGCTGACGGGACCCCCGGCGGCATCGACCGCCTCCTTGGCGAGCGCGAAATTGGCGACCTGCTCCGCCGAGGGCTTCTTGTCCTTGTCGATGTCGCCGTTCTCGGCGCTGTTGTCGACCGTCCATGCCGTGCGCTTTGGGTCCAGTCCGCCGTTGACCGACCACACGCAGTTCTTGGTCAGGACGTCGATGGCGTATTCGACCGCTTCCTTCGGCTTGTCGGTCGCCTTCTCGATACTCGGAACGACCTTGGCCTTGTCATTGTACATCATGCGATTGGCCTCGATCATCGCGGCGGCGGCATCGCGCAACAATGCGCGGTCGCGCCCGATCCACTCGAGCGAGGCGCCGTAGGCGTTGAACATGTAGTCCGGCATCAGCTCGACCAGCTGCACCAGGAGATTGAGCGCCGGCTTCTGCTTCTTGGCGAGATAGACGTCCTCGGGGTGCAGCGCCACGCCGTCGATCTGGCCGGAGACCAGGCCCGGCAGCCGGCCCGCGGTGGCGGAGGAGATGAATTGCGCGTCGTCGACCGTGAGCCCGGCGGTCTTGAGGACCTCGCGGCCCATGCGCCAATTGAAGCCGCCGACGCCGCCGCCGGTCGCGCTGAGCTTCCGGCCCTTGAGATCGGCCGCGGTCTTGATGTCCGGCGACACCATGTAGGCCTGCGGCATCCGGGGCGCCAGGCCCCAGAACTGCTGGACCTTGAGGCCGCGGCCGATGGCCACGTCGCCGACGCTCACGATGGCGGACCCCTGCGCGGCCGCCGCCGCCGAGGTCGCCGACTGCCCGCCTTCGAACTGGATGATGTTGGGCTCGATGCAGCGCTTGGCGAAGAAGCCCAGGTCCTTCGCCACATAGGGCGAGGTGTGCACCACGTTGGGAGGCGCAACCGAAACGCCGATATTGATCTTGCGCATGGTCGGGCAGTTCTGCGCCGCGGCATCATCCGCCATCGCGAGGGCGCCGAGCACCAACGGCAGGAGATAGATCGATCGACAGGCCTTCGACATGGCACGTTTCCCTTTTTTCATTCGTTCGCGGACCGCGTTATAGCACCGGTCGCCGCTGTTGCATCGTCATGCGCCGGTCCGGCCCGCGCATCCGTCGGAAGAATGATTGCGTCCTTCGGTTCAGTCGTCCGACGATGCCGAGGTCCAGGGCGCCACGTATTTCTCGGCCAGGCGCAGCAGCGCCGTGAACGTCACGCCGAGCAGGCCGAGCGTCACGATCGGCACGAACATCTTATCGACCTGGTACGTGCTCGCCGTGCGCACGATCAGGTAGCCGATGCCGGAGATCGCGGTGTAGAGATCGGCGAGCACCATCCCGATCAGGGCGCGCCCGAGCGCCAAGCGCAGACCGGTCACGATGAACGGCAGCGCGGCCGGCAGGATGATGTTTCTCCACAACTGCCCTTCCGAGCAGCGGAAGGCGCGGCCGACCTCGAGCAGCTTGGGGTCGACGCTTTTCACGCCCTGATAGGTGTTGATCACCATCGGGAAGAACGCAAACAGGAACAGGATGATGACCTTGGCCGTGGTGTCGAATCCGGCCCACAGCACGATCAGCGGAACCAGCGCGACCGAGGGAATGGAGTAGAGGAAGGTGATGTAGACGGTGAGCGCCACATCGAGCACCCAGAAGCGTGCCAGCAGCAGCCCGATGGCGATACCGAACACCACCGCGAGCGCAAAACCGATGCCGAGGACGACCAGGCTCGGCCACAGATAGGTCCACAGCTCCCCGCTCAGCACCATTTTGTACGCCGCGGCCGCGACCTTCGTCGGCGAGGTAAAGAGCACGGGGTCGACATTCCAGGCCGCCACCTCCCACAGCGTGAGCGCGATGGCGAGCGACACGATGCGGATCGCGAGATTGACCCATTGGCGGCGATGCCTGCGGGCAGCCGCCGCCTGCTCGGCACGCGCCTGATCGCCGGACAGATCGACCGGCTCGCCGCTGTCGGCCAGGCCGCCGCGGGCTTGTTCGATGGCGGTCACGCGACCTCTCTCGGTGCCCGCAGGCTTCGCGCCTTGGCGGTATGAAGCTGATGCCAGATGTGAAGGCGAAACTCGGTGAAACGCGGATCGGAGCGTACCGCATCGGCGACGCGCGGCCATCCGAACGGCATGTCGAGCAACTCCTTGATCCGGCCCGGGCGCGCGCTCATCACCGCGATCCGGTCGCCGAGCAGGATCGCCTCGTCGATCGAATGGGTGATGAAAACCATGGTCTTGCGCTCGTCGGGCCGCTCCATGAGCGCAAGGAGTTCCTCCTGCAGAATCTCGCGCGTCTGGGCATCGAGCGCCGCGAACGGTTCGTCCATCAACAGGATCGAGGGGTTCATGGCAAGCGCGCGCACCAGGCCCACGCGCTGCTGCATCCCGCCGGAGAGCTGGTAGGGATAATGGCCCTCGAAGCCCGTGAGCCCGACCAGCTCGAGATAGTGCGTGACCCGTTCACGGATCTGCGCGTGCGACGCGCCCGCCATCGCCAGGCCGAAGGCCGCGTTGTCGTAGACGGTCTTCCACGGGAGCAGCCCGAAATGCTGGAACACCATGGCCACCCCGTCGGGCGGCCGTCCGCTCACCGGTTTGCCGTGGACCAGAAGCTTGCCACTGCTGATATCGGTCAGCCCCGCGATCGTGCGCAACAGCGTGGTCTTGCCGCAGCCCGAGGGGCCCACCACGCACATGATTTCGTCGCGCTTGACCGCGAGCGAGAGCTGATGGAACGCGACAACGGTTCCATCGAGAAAAAGTTTACTCACCCCCTCCGCAACAATGGCGGGCTCGGTGGCTGCATCTGGTGAAAGCATTCTTTCCGCCCTGCCCGGTGACGTGCGCTGGCCGCATGGCGCGGCAAGCATCCGCTCCCCATGACGCCCGCATCAGCGGCCGAAATTCTGTTCTGCGCCGGCAGTTTCCGAAAAAACCGGACGAAACGCAATGCGACACGGCAACTGCGCCGCGCGCCGAGCGCGGCGAGGACCGGTCGCGGGTGCGCCAACAAGGAATGACGATCGAAATCCACGCGGACGTGGAGAAGACGAAAACGCGCGCGGCGTGGAGGTCGCGCGCTCGATTGGGCCTAGGCCACCGCGGCCTTGGCCCGCTCCACGGTCTGGCGCACCTCGAAGCCTTCGAATTGCGGATGGTCGAGGTAGAGCGGCTTGTTCTGGCCTGCATCCTTGTGGACGGCGCGGAAGGCCTCCGACTTGGTCCAGGCTTCAAACGTCGCGTGGCTCGCCCAGATCGTGTGCGAGGCATAGAGCGTGAAGTCGTCGTGCTCGGGTCCTTTGAGCAGGTGGAACTCGATGAAGCCCGGAACCTTGGTCAGTTGCGAATCGCGGTTGAGCCACACCTGCTCGAAAGCCTCCTCGGATCCCTTCTTCACGCGAAAACGATTCATGGCGATGAACATCATTGTGCTCCTGGTTGACGGTTGAACGCCGCCGTCATTCCTGCCGCTTCCCGCGAGAGACGAGCTTGGCACAAACCAACGACGATGCAAGTTGGCGGGCGCTCAAGAACGGAAGCGGCGTCGAATTCAGCCCGTGGCCACCAGGTAACGCGAATACTGCTTATTGAACAGGTTTTCCAACGCGAACGACGCCAGCGCATCCGGGTTGATCTGGTAGCCAAGATAGAGATGGACGAGGCCAGCGATCAAAGCCGATCTGGCCGACCATGATCTCCGGTTGATCGGATTCGAAATCGATTCCTAGGCGCGGCGGCAATATGCGAGCCGATCCCCCCGGACAAGACGATGACCGATCTTGATCGCTGGCACGACTTGGAGTCGGACAATCCGCTGACGTTCGTCGGGATGTACCAATTCTGGGCGCGACGGACCTGACCGCGACGTCGGGCAATGCAGGCGGCGACGCCGGGCTCCGGCGGGGGCGAGAAGCCCCTTGACATTGAGGACTGATGAATTATGATTTTCGTCAGATATCATCCGTAAGGCTGGATTCGTGAGCGCACAGGTCAAGAGCAAACCCGACGACACCCGCGTCCGCATCATGGACGCAGCCGAAGCGTTGTTTCGGCGCCTGGGCTTCGGCAAGACGGCGGTCGCCGACATCGCTGCGGACCTTCGGATGTCGCCGGCCAACGTCTATCGGTTCTTTCCGTCCAAGAATGCCATCGTCGAGGCCATCTGCCAGCGCTGCCTGCGGGAACTTGAGGAAAAGGCTTGGGCGGCGGCGCGTGCGCGTGGTTCCGCGGCTGACCGCATCGAGCGGCTGGTGCTTGAAACCCTAGCGTATCACAAAGAAAATCATCTGACCGATCAGCGGGTTAATGACATGGTCCTGGCCGCGATCGACCTCAGCTGGGGAGCGATCCGCGCCCACAAGGAACACATGCGGATGATCTTCGAATCGATCCTCCGCGAGGGGGTCGCAACCGGCGAGTTCGAGCCGGTCGATCCGCGTGAGACCTCCCGGCTGATGATGATATCGCTGGTGCACTTCTGTCATCCGGTCCTTGTCGCCCAGTCGCTGCAAGACCGGGAGGACCCCGAAGCGGATGCCCGCGCCGCGGTCCGCTTCCTCCTCCGCGCTGTGACGCCCAGAGGCTGATCCATGTTTTCCACCCGCGCTGCCGGCGTATCGCCCTGCCCAAATTGTGACGATTTATCGATTTCGTCACTTATCACATTCGCGCGATCGAAGGATTGAGCCATGTCCCCCTCGTGGCCGCGTTCACAACCTCTCCTCGCTCTTGCCGCGCTGCTCCTGCTCGCCGGCTGCGAGGCCAATACCGCGCCCGCCGCCAAGACCGAGCGTCCGGTCGGGGTGCAGCGCATTACGTTCGAGAACCAGGACACTGCACGCGACTTCGTGGGTGTGGTGAGGGCGCGCTATGAGAACGACCTCGGCTTTCGCGTCGGGGGCAAGATCGTCACCCGCGTCGTCAACGTCGGCGATCGTGTGCACGCCGGCGATTTGGTGGCGCGACTCGATCCGCAGGACCTGAAGCTGCAGGTCGAAAGCGCCGAGGCCGAGCTTGCGGCGGCGACCTCGAATCTAACGCAAGCGGCTGCGGATCTCGAGCGTTACACCACGCTGCGCGGGCGCGGCTATGCGTCGGTCGCGGACTTCGAGCGCAAGAAGGCCGCCAACGACGAAGCCGAAGGGCGGCTCGAGCGTGCCCGTCGCTCCCTCGACCTGGCGCGCAATCAACACGGTTATGCCGATCTCAAGGCGGATGCCGACGGCGTCATAACCGCGACGCTGGCCGAACCCGGTCAGGTCGTGGCCGTCGGCCAGGCCGTGGCGCGGCTTGCCCATCAGGGCGAGAAGGAAGCCGTGGTCGCTTTGCCCGAGACTTGGCTTGCCGAGGCCCGCAAGTCGAGCGCGGTCGTGCGCTTGTGGTCCGATCGCGATCGCGCCTTCGCTGCGCAGTTGCGCGAACTCTCGCCGCAGGCCAACGACGCGACGCGCACCTACGCGGCGCGCTTCACCATCGCGCAGGCGGACGACACCGTCGCGTTCGGCATGACCGCAACCGTGACGCTCTCGCGCGCGGCCGAAAGCAAGGTCGCGAGAGTGCCGCTCTCCGCCATTCTCAACCGCGGCGCCGGACCTTCGGTCTACGTCGTCGACCCGACCGGAGCACTCGCCGTAAGACCGGTGACGGTCGCGTCATTCGGTGAGGATGCGGCGACCATCACATCAGGCGTCAATGAAGGCGACAAGGTCGTAACGCTCGGCGTCCAGAAGCTCGAAGCGGGGCTCAAGGTTCGCACCGTCGAAATCCGCTAAGTCGATCGTGGGGTGGCGAGATGAAGCGCTTCAATTTGTCGGAATGGGCGATCACCCACCGCGCGCTCGTGCTGTTCATGATCCTGCTGCTTGGCGCGGCCGGCATCTATTCGTACCTCAATCTCGGCCGCGCCGAGGATCCTTCTTTCACTATCAAGACCATGGTCGTGCAGGTCGGCTGGCCGGGGGCGACCGCCTCGGACATCCAGACCCAGGTCGCCGACAAGATCGAGAAGAAACTCCAGCAACTGCCCTATCTCGACCGCATCGAGAGCTATTCGCAGCCGGGCGTGGCCTTCATCCGCGTCACGCTGATCGACAAGACGCCGCCTTCCCAGGTGAAGGAGCTTTGGTATCAGGTGCGCAAGAAGGTGGGCGACATCAGAGGCGATCTTCCGTCGGGCATCACCGGCCCGAATTTCAATGACGAATACGGGGACGTGTATTCGGCTCTCTATATGCTCACGGCGGACGGGTTAACACTCGCCGAGCTCAAGGCGCGCGCCGAGGATATCCGCCAGCGCCTGTTGCGGGTTGCTGACGTCAACAAGGTCGACATCATCGGCGAGCGACCGGAAAAAATCTTCATCGAATTCAGCCACGCCAAGCTGGCCACGCTCGGTGTCACCCCCCAGCAGATTTTCGACAGCGTCGCCAAGCAGAACGCCGTCGTTTCCGGTGGCTCGGTCGAAACCTCGGCCGACCGCATCAATCTGCGCGTGACCGGCGCATTCGCGGGTGTCGCCGCGATCGCGGCGGTGCCGGTCCAGGCGGACGGCCGCATCTTTCGGCTCGGCGACATCGCAACCGTCAAGCGCGGCTATGAGGACCCGCCGAGCTTCCTGGTCCGCCAGGGCGGCAAGCCCGCGCTCGGGCTCGGCGTTTCCATGCAGGACGGCGTCAACATCATCACGCTCGGAGAGAACCTCCAGCGCGCGATGAAGGCCATCGTCGCGGAGCTTCCGGTCGGGCTCGAGGTCACGCAGATCGCCGACCAACCTCACATCGTCGAGGAGTTGGTTTCAGAATTCGTCAAGACCTTTGCTGAAGCGTTGCTCATCGTGCTGGTGGTGAGCTTCCTGTCGCTCGGCTGGCGTACCGGCATCGTGGTGGCGCTGTCGGTGCCGCTGGTCTTGGCGATCGTCCTGCTGGTCATGTACGCCGCGGGTATCGACCTTCACCGTATCACGCTGGGTGCCCTCATCATCGCGCTCGGACTGCTGGTCGATGACGCCATCATCGCCATCGAAATGATGGTGGTGAAGATGGAGCAGGGTTGGGACCGGGCACGCGCCGCGACCTACGCCTGGACCTCGACGGCGTTCCCGATGCTGACCGGCACGCTGGTGACGGCCGCTGGCTTCCTGCCGGTGGGCTTCGCGAAATCGAGCGCCGGCGAATATGCCGGCGGCATTTTCTGGATCGTCGGGCTTGCGCTGATCGCCTCCTGGATCGTCGCCGTGTTGTTCACGCCCTATCTCGGTTTGAAACTGCTGCCCGACCTTGCTGGAAAGAAACAGTCCGCGGCGGCCAAACCGGCATCCACTTCTGCCCCCCGGGGTTTGACACGTCTTCTGTGGCCAGCCAGGTCTCAATTAGGCGGACAACGCGATGTGCCGGCGGCGCATCGGCATCCCGACGCCATCTACGACACACCCATCTATCGATCGCTGCGCCGCGTGATCGCGCTGTGCCTGCGCTGGCGCAAGACCGTCGTCGCCGCCACCCTGCTAATGTTCATCGCGGCTTTGGCGGGCTTTGGGCTCGTCCAGCAGCAATTCTTCCCGACCTCGACCCGCTCCGAGTTGTTCTTCGAAATGCGGCTGCCGGAAGGCACCGCCATCGGCGTGACCGACGCAACGGCCAAGCAGGCCGAGCGCCTGCTCGCCGGCGATCCGGACATCGTGACCTACACGACCTATGTCGGACAGGGCTCACCGCGGTTCTGGCTGGGCCTCAATCCGGTGTTGCCGAATCCCAACTTCGCCCAGATCGTCATCGTCACCGGAAACCTCGCGGCGCGCGAGCGCGCTAAGGACCGGCTCGAGCGGGCGATTGCTGGCGGCGCACTCCCGCAGGCGCGCGTTCGCGTGGACCGGTTCGTGTTTGGGCCGCCGGTGGGTTTTCCGGTGCAGTTCCGCATTATCGGGCCGGATGCGATGAAGGTGCGCGCGATCGCCGAGGAGGTGCGCCAGGTGATGGCAGCCAACCCCAAGATCGTCGATCCGCATCTGGACTGGAGCGAGCAGGTCAAATCGATCCGGCTCGAAGTCGACCAGGACCGCGCCCGCACATTGGGACTGACGCCCCAGGACGTGGCGCAAACGCTGCAGACGCTGGTGTCGGGTTATACCGTGACCCAATACCGCGAAGGTATCGAGCACATCGACGTGATCGCGCGCGCCGTTGCGGCCGAGCGCCTCGAGCTCAACCGCCTGCCGGCCTTGACCATCGCCACGCGGGACGGCGTCGCGGTCCCGCTGTCGCAGATCGCGCGCCTCATCTACGAATATGAGGAACCGATCCTATGGCGCCGAAATCGCGACCTGGTTTTGACGGCGCGCGGCGACATCGTCGACCACGTGCAGGCGCCCGATGTCAGCAAGGAGGTGGAGACGAAGCTCAAGGGCGTCGTGGAGGCCCTGCCCTACGGCTATCGCATCGAGACCGGCGGATCCATCGAGGAGAGCGTCAAGGCCAATAGCGCGCTCGCTGCCGTGTTCCCGGTCATGGCGATCGTGATGTTGGCATTCCTGATGATCCAGTTGCAGAGCTTCTCGCGACTCGCATTGGTATTCGTAACCGCTCCGCTCGGGCTGATCGGGGCGACCGGCGCGCTTCTCATTGCCAACCGGCCCTTTGGTTTTGTCGCCTTGCTCGGATTGATCGCGCTCGCCGGCATGATCATGCGCAATACCGTGATCCTGGTGGATCAGATCGACCGCGATATCGCGGATGGCCACGGTCGCCATCGTGCGATCATCGACGCCACGGTGCGCCGCGCGCGTCCCGTGGTTCTCACCGCGCTCGCCGCGATCCTGGGGATGATCCCGCTCGCGCGCAGCATTTTCTGGGGTCCCATGGCGATCACCATCATGGGCGGCCTATTCGTGGCCACGGTGCTGACGCTGCTCGTCGTGCCGGCGCTGTATTCGCTGTGGTTCAGGGTGCGCAGCGATGAAACGGCCGACACGATCTCCACCGATCCCGAACACCTGGCGCATCTCGAGCGGCTCATCCCGCTCCGGATTGCCGCGGAATAGAAACGACTGAAGGTTGACTTCCTCCTAGCCCAATGACCTGCCGAAAAGGATTGGAGAGTTTCCATGATCTGGCGCCAGCACGAACCAACCCTCAAGGAAATCTTGTCCGATTCCATCGTTACGGCCCTTATGGAAGCTGACGGTGTCGATCCCGATGAACTTGAGGCGATGCTGAAAAAGATCGGCGGGACGTCGAAGGCGATCCGGCAGGAGCGGCGATGGGGTGCCTGGTCATGCAGCCCGGCACCAGTTGATCAGGCACCCCGTCCATAGGACCGGCGGCGCCGCGCAGCACGCGCAGCGGATGCGCTAGTCCTTGCCATCCCGGCGGCTCCATACGACAGATCGCGAGCCCGGCGAAGAAAAGCACCGCAGTCCACATCCCCAAAGTGAAGTCTATATCGGCCAACTCTCGAGCCGAAAGGCCGAGTCCCAGAACATCCACTCGAGCTGCGTCGCCCTGGCGAAGGCGGCATGCATTCGCGCGCGCAGGGATGACGAAGCGGCCTCGGCGGCTTCGTCGGTGGCGGTAATCATGGCGCGGACGGCGTTGTGGAACTCTTCCCCGGCATAGGTGTCGATCCAGGCCTGGTACGGATTGGCCGCGGCGGCGCGGGAATGGATGTCGCGCCCCACCTCGGCATAGATCCAGAAGCAGGGCAGAAGCGCGCCGAGCAGCACTTCGTAAGGTTCCGCGTAGGCGGTCGCGATGAGATATGAAACATAGTGGTGACATGCTGGTGAGAGCGGCGTTTGCGCAAACACCTCCGACGTGATGCCGTAGTGCTGGAAGAACGAGCCGTGTAACGCCCGCTCGACGACGATTGCGCCTTCGGCCGACTTCGCGAATTGCACGATCCGGTCCGGATTCGGCGCCTTGGCGCCTGCCAGCGTCAACGCGCGCCCGAAACCGATGAGGTAGTGAGCATCCTGCGTGATGTAGTGCTTGAACCGCGCCTCGCTCAACGAGCCTGCCGCGAGCGCTGCGTTGAAGGGCATGGTGCGAATGACCTCATAGACGTGGGCGTTTCGGTCCCAGGCCTCGGCTGAAAAGGCAGTGTGCATCGTCCTGTCCATGATGGGCGCGCTCGGGAGTGGCAGCTCTCAGCTTGTTCGGGATCGAAAGACCAGGCTTAGGTTGTTGGCGGGCATGGAGATGCGCTCCACGAGATCCAGTCCATGCGCGCGGGCGAGATTGGAAACGTCTGCGATATCGCGCACCCCCCACGCCGGATCGCGCGCCGTGAGGCTCGGCATCGAAGTCGGCATTGCTTGGCGCGGTGTGGCGGCCGTCCTCCTTGAACGGCCCATAAAGATAAAGCACGCCACCGGACGGGAGCGTCCGTCCGGCCCCCGCCATCAGTCCCTCCGCCGCGGTCCATGGTGCAATGTGGATCATATTGATCGCAACCACGGCGTCGGCGCGAGCCACGGGCCAGGAGGACGCAGAGGCGTCGAGTTCGAGCGCAGCCAGCAGGTTCGGCAATCGCGCCGCGGCGCGGTATTCCGCGATGCTCTGACGTGCGCCGGGATCGCGGTCCGTGGGCTGCCAGGTGAGATGGGGCAATCCGGCGGCGAAATGCACAGCATGCTCGCCGGTACCGCTTGCGATCTCCAGCACGACGCCCCGAGCAGGCAGGACCCGCTTCAGGACGGCCAGGATCGGTTCGCGGTTGCGCGCAACCGCCGCGGAACAGGCGGCGCTATTCGCGAAAATGATCATTTGAACTCCCGCTTTAGCGGCGCGACGGCCGCAACAATATCGATCAATGGCCGCCCCGCAATGTGCCGTCCCGAGACGCTCGCCCGAGGATCCGATCGGTTTTGCGGATATCCAGCCAAATCGGCTTGCGTACGGTCGATATAACGGTGTCGCACGCCAGCACGATGACCTAAGCGTGTCAGCCCTCGGATGGAAGAGCCCCCCTCGGTTGCTCAGGACCAACCCATCGCGGGAGCTGCGCTCCAGAGCAGACGCAGACCCAGCAACGTCAGGACCAGCTGGAAAACAATGCGAAACCGGCGCTCGGTCGTGCGGTGCAACGCCAGCTCGCCGATCCAGTTGCCGAGTGCGCCGGTCGCGACCATCGCTGCCATCAGCGGCACGAAGCTTCCGATCGCGAATCCGATGAATCCGAAGGCGATGAGCTTGGCGATATGGGCGATCGTCATCAGCGCGCCCATCGTGGCGGCGAGGTTGTGGCGATCGGGCGTCGCGCTGGCGATAAAAGGCGCCAGCAGCGTGCCGGTCGCACTCACGAACACGCCGAGGAAAACGGTCCCGAATCCCAGAACCGCAAACCGGCCGCGCTGTGCACCGATGCGTCCGAGCTGCGGCATCCAGGTCACCATCAGGATGAAGGCACCGAGAATGGCCTGCAACCACGACATGGGCAGGGCAACGAAAACCCTCGCACCCGCTGCCGCGCCGACCGCAGCGCCGGCGATGAAAGGCAGCAATGTCCCACGCATGACAAAACGCCACATGATCAGGGTGCGCGATATGCCGGTACCGAGCATCACCACGGTGTGGACCGGGATCACGGCGGCGGGAGGCATCACCATCGCCATGATCGCGAGCAAGATCACGCCGCCCGCCGTGCCGGTGAAAACCCCGATGAAGGCCGTGACAAACGACGCCACGGCAAGACCGACGAACAGGAGCGGGCCGACGTCGGCGGATGGCAGGATTTCCATTCCGCTCTTGTAAACCGAATTCGACTGCGACCGGAACCGGACGTGTGACGCCGCTGCATAGGCGGTCTGCAAAACGGCTGGAACGGCTGGCAGCGACGCACAGCACGCATTTCCGCTTACAAGCGAACCGTCAGTTGCTATCCTTGCGCCAGGTCGGAGTGGTCGGGATGCCCGCCTGGAGGTGACAATGTCGATTCGGATCGCTCTACGTGCGATGGTGCTGGTGCTCCTGAGTGTCCCAGTGGCGACGGCGGCTCGGGCGGCCGATACGGTGAAGGTTGCGATCGGGCAGATCGACGCCTGGGCCAATCAGGCCCCTACTCTCGGCATGAAGGCCGGAATCTTCCAGAAGCATGGCATTGTCCTGGAAACCTTCGGGACACAGGGCGCTGGCGAGACCCTGCAGGCGGTGATTTCCGGATCGGCCGATATCGGGATCGGCATCGGAACCGCAGGCGCCATGCGCGCGTTCGCGCGCGGCGCACCGGTGCGTGCGATCGCCGCTGCCTATGTCGGGGTCGGAGATCAATATTGGTACGTGCCCGCCAATTCACCGCTCAAGAGCCTTGCGGATGCGACCGAAAAGCACACCTTGAGCTATTCGACCAACGGATCCACGTCGCACGTCATTGCGCTGGGCTTCGGCAAGCAACTCGGTGTCAAGGCCAAGCCGACCGCAACCGGCGGGCCGCCCGCAACCTATACGATGACGATGACCGGGCAGATCGATATCGGCTGGGCGGTGGTCCCGTTCGGCCTGCTCGAGCTGCAGGACGGCAAGATACGAGTGATTGCCCGCGGCCCCGACGTGCCGACGTTGCGCAACCAGACCATCCGCGTGCAGATCGTCAATGCCAACGCGCTCAAGGACCGCAAGGACGTGATGGTGCGGTTCATGCGCGGCTACCGCGAGTCGATCGACTGGATGTATTCCAATCCGCTCGCGGTCAAATACTACGCCGAGACGATCAAGCTGCCGGAAAGCCTGGTTGTGATGCAGCGCGATCAATACAACCCGAAGGAGGCATTGTCGCCGGACCGGCTCTCCGACATCGATCAGGTCATGGCCGACGCCGTGGAGATGAAGTTCCTCGACGCGCCGTTGAGCAAGGCTCAGCTCGCGGATTTCTTCCAGATCCCGGCGCCCGGATCGTAACGCCGAGCGTGCGCACGGCCGCATGCGTGGGACAACGCCGCGGATTGCGAGTACAATCGACGACGAACCCGTCCGTGACAGCTTGAACCCGCTGGTTCACTCCGGCCCTTGCAAAGGAGCGACCGCCATGTCGGCAGTCAAGAGCAACGCATCGAGCGCCGCGCGGCGTCTTCCGAACCGGGAAGCGGCACTCGATTCCCTCTACAACGACATTTCCGCAAAGAACATGTTCCCGTTCTGGGCAACTTCGACCGATGTCGCCCATGACGAAATCAAGCAGTTGATGGGCACGCAGAAAGCCGTGCCACATCTCTGGAGCTACAAGAGCGATATCGAACCGATCCTGTTCCGGGCGGCGGAATTGGTGACGATGGACGACTCGGAGCGCCGCTCGCTGATCCTGGTCAATCCCGGATTGTCGCCGCGGCGGGCGACGGTCAGCACCATGTACACGGCATATCGGCTCAACGACGCCAACGAAGTGATGCCGCCGCATCGGCATTCCCCCAATGCCATCCGGTTCGGCTTGACCGGAAAGGGCAATTTCACCGGCGTCGGCGGCGAGGACATCACGTTCGGCCCGGGCGATATGGTGCTCACCCCGGTCGATACCTGGCACAATCACGGCAACGTCGGAAACGAGCCGGCGGTGAACCTCTCCGTGCTCGATCTGCCTTTGGTCGAGACGCTCAATGCGGTCTATTTCGAGCACGACTATAACGAGATGGTCGACGGCAAGCCGGTCAAGAAGAAGCAGCAGACCGCAACCGTGCCGCCCGACTACTCCGCCCGGGCGTATGACCACGGTGGGCTCAAGCCTCGGTTCCTCCAGCATCACCGCGGCGCCGGCTTCTCCTCGCCGATGTATGTGTATCGCTGGGAGATGATGCAGGAGCTGATCGAGCGCTTCAAGGACTGGGACGGCGATCCGTACGAGGCGATCTCGATCGAATATGTCGACCCGCTGACCGGGGGTCCGGTATTCAAGACGATGACCTTTTTCGTTCAGGTGCTGCGTCCGGGCGAGAAGACGCTGCCGGTGCGGCAGACCGCGAGCCTGCTGGTCGCGCCATTCGAAGGCAAGGGACACTCGCTCATCGACGGCAAACGTTTCGCCTGGGAGGCATTCGACAACTTGGCGGTGCCGGGCGGTTCCTGGTTCGAGCACGTCAATGACGATCCCAAACACGAAGCCATCCTGTTCATCGCCAGCGACGAGCCTGCGTTGAAATGCTTCCACTTGTTCAAGAAGTGGGGTCGCGACGCTGCCGGCGACACCGTAAAACTCACCTGAAGTCGCAGGCGACCGGCAGTGCGCACGCACCGGCCACTTCCGGCGCGATGATCTGATCCTTTTTCGAGCGTTTCGTGTCGAGCCAATCGAATACCACCCTCTTGTCGCACTTCGACTGCCCGGGCGGCGGGCAGGTTTGGGTGGACGGCACGACGTTGTTCATCGGCCACATGCATTGGCCGAGCGGCACGAGCGTCGTGGACGTGGCCGATCCACGCCACCCTCGCATGCTGGCGACCATCGACCTGCCGGAGGGTTGGCATTCGCACAAGGTGCGGGCGGCGAATGGCATCATGATCGTCAACCACGAGAAACTCGGCCAGACCGGATCGGCCGAGTTCGGCGGCGGAATTGGCATCTATGACGTCTCTCGCCCGAGCGCCCCAAAGCTAATCACCAAGTGGCGCACGGCCGGCCGCGGCGTACACCGCTACGACTTCGACGGCCGCTACGCCTATCTGTCACCCACGGCGGAAGGATATGTCGGCAACATCGTGATGATCCTCGACCTCGCCGACCCGGCCCGGCCGCTCGAGGTCGGACGATGGTGGATTCCGGGTCAATGGAAGGCCGGAGGCGAGCCCTATCCATGGGACAACTGGGTCTCGCCGCGTTGCCACCATCCGCTGCGCATGGGCGACCGACTCTATGTCAGCTACTGGCACCACGGGCTCTTCATTCTGGACATTTCCGACATGTCGCGGCCCAAGGTGGTGGCGCACACCAATACCAGCCCGGCGTTCCCGCACCCGACTCACACCTGCCTGCCGATTCCGCAATCGCTCAAGGGGCGTCGGATCATGGTGGTGGCGGACGAGGATGTCGCCAAGCTGCGACCATCCGCACCTTCCTTCACCTGGATTTATGACATCACGGTGGAGCAAATGCCGCTGCCGATTGCGACGTTCCAGGTGCCCGGGCTCGACGTTGACGGCAGTCCGCAGGCGGCGATGAGCGGCTGCCACCAGCCCTCGGAGCGTTTCAACGGCACCGTGATTCCGTTTGCATGGTTCGCTCAGGGGCTGCGTCTCGTCGACATCGCGGACCCGTTCGTCCCCCGCGAGATCGGCCATTTTCTGCCCGATCCGGCCGCGGGCGAGGAGCGTCCCTCTTCGAACGACGTCACGATCGACGATCGCGGACTAATCTACCTCGTCGATCGCATTCGCGGCGTCGATATCATCGAAACCAACGCATTTGGTTGAGGGTCGAAGCCCATGAGCGACGCTGGCACTGGTCGCAAGGACGTCTATCCGATCGGAAAAAAGAATCCGAACTTGCCTTTCCATCCCGCCGTGCGCGCGGGTGACTTCATCTTCGTCTCGGGTCAGGTCGCGAAGGACGCCGACGGAAACATGATCGCGGGAACGATCGAGGAGGAAACCCGGGGCACGATCGAAGCCATTCGCCGCATCCTCGCCGAAGAAGGCGCGACGCTTTCCGACGTCGTGCGCGTCACCACCTATCTCGAGGATGCCCGCGATTTCGGGCGCTATAACCGGGTGTTCGCCGAACAGTTCAAGGATGCCGTCTTGGCCCGCACCACGGTCGAGGCGCGCGCGGTGATCAGCACCAGGATCGAAATGGACGCCATCGCCTACAAGCCGAGGAGCTGATGACATCCAAGGCACAGGCATAATCATCAATTGGCGGCGGTCGACAGCCGTCCGCCGGGCAAAAGGAGGACGCGACGTGATCAGATTGCTGGGCCGTCAGACATCGGGAAACGTGCAGAAAGCAATCTTCTGCCTGGAGGAGCTTGGTCTGCCCTACACCCGCGAGGATTACGGCCGCCAGTTCGGCAACACGCTGACCGATGCCTACCGCAAGCTTAATCCGAACGCGAAGGTCCCGACCATGATCGACGGCGATCTGGTGATCTGGGAATCCCACACCATCCTTCGGTATCTCGCGGCCGTCCATGGGCCGACGCTGACCGGCGCGACCCCGGCCGAGCGCACCATGGTCGAGCGCTGGATGGATTGGCTGCTCGGCGCCCTGAACACGCCTTATGTCGCGGTGTTCAAGGACGTCAAGAAGGCGCCTGCGGAACGGGCTCCCGATTTCGCCGCGCAAGCGGCCGACCTTGTCGCGCAGCTCAAGATATTGGATGGCCACATCGCCGGACGTGATTGGTTTGCGCTCGATCGTTTCACCATCGCCGACATCGCGCTCGGCTCGATCGTCAAGCGTTGCCTGGAGTTTCCGATCGAGCGCCCGGCCTATCCCGAGCTCACCCGCTGGCAGGCGGCAATCGACGCGCGCCCCGCGTTCGCGGTGGCGGTCGGAACCAAGCCCAGCGCGCTGAGCCCGGCGGCATGATGGCAACCGAGTGATACCAGCGTCGCCGGGGAAATCGTCGTCCCAAGCGGGTCGTCAGCGATTGCTCTCTGCTTTGTCGATTCTGTTGGTGGGGCCGCGCACGCAGACCACCTTCACGGCTTCGTCGCGCGCGAGATTGCGTCCCATCTCGCTGTCGGCCAAATAGGCCTGCCCGTGCATGAAGCAGGTGGCTGGATTGGCGAATGTGGCAGGGACGTAGACGACGTCGAGAGCGTTGTCTCGTGTGCAATCGCGAAGGTTCGGAACAGTCGCGAGCGAGCAAACCAAGATAAGGGCTGTGAGCATTAATCGGTCCCATCATTGACTGATGGGCGGATCCTCCGTGACTTACGGGCTTTGCGGCTGGGCAAAGACCCGTGACCGACTCTCAAGCAAGAACCGGACCAATTGCGGACGGCTCCCCTGCCCCCGGCGATCCGCAGGCGGGGGCCCGGACACAAAACGCCAAGCCATGACCACGCGGGTCAGGTGAGTCGGCGGTTCGAGGTGGCGCTCCTGGTTTGCCCGCCGTAGTGCGCGCGAATGGCCTCCATGAGCCACGTCCACGCTTCGGTCTCCTGCGCGCCGGCCGTTTTTTCGATGGCGGTCTCGAGGTAGCCGATTTCGGTCTCGATCTTCTCTCGCGGCAGCATGTGCAGCCGGCTCACCAGAATCGCGGCTTCGATCACGGCGGCTTGCGCGCGGTTAAACCCCGCAAATGGCGCGTGCACGCCGCGACTCACGACAGTGCACTGAAAACGCGGGCGCTGTTCGTCTTCCGCGACACCGACGACGGCAAGCTCGGTGTGCGCCAAGGCGCCAGTCAACCGCGGTACCGGAACATTGTCCGATGCCCGCGTCGGCCAGTCATGCCGTCCAGTCAGACAACCGGCGAAGATGCGAACGTCGTCGGTATGGTTGGCCACCGCAAACGGCATGGCTCGGAGATTGTCGAGCGTCGTCGACGGCCGAAACGGGGCGATGATCCATCCGTCACCATCGGCGATGATGCCGATCGGCGTGATATGCAGACGTCCCTCCGCGTTCATGGTGGTCAAGATCGTTTCGCGAATCATCGGCACGGCGTCAGCTCGCAGAGTTCGAGGCGCGCAGCGTATGCCCCGCTTCGCGCAGGCGCGTGCGGTCCTCTACCAAACGGTCGACGGCACAACCCCAATCGAGCGGCTCGTCCTGGGCGTAGCGCTTGCCCAGCCGCCATGCGATCTCCGCCTTCATCAACTCGGCACCGAGATAGAAGGCGTGCGGCGCATCCTTTCCAAGGCCGAGCTTGGGAAAGAGTGAGAACGCATCCTGCGCGACGTAGTGGCCGTCTCGATTATAGACGTGAATTCCATCCTCGGCCGTCTCGATGCGAAAGTTGGCGTCTTTGATCTGGGCCGCCAGATCTGCAATTTCCTGCGCCGTATTTGGAAAGGGCGTCCGGTCGTGCAGTTGCACCAACGCCCCGCCGTAATCGCGCGGAAGGCTGTCGTCTTCGCGGGCAGCAAACATCATTCGCCGCGCCGCGTCGTGCTCCTGGATGGTGCGACGGGTATGCGGGCTGACCTGAACGACGAGCACGTTTCGGATGTGCAGCTCCGAACAGATGCCGAGAAGGGTTGCGGTGACGCCCCCGGAATCAGCATCGGTCAGTTCGGTCAGATTGCCGGTTCCCATCAGAATGTCCGCCTCAGGCAACCTGTGTCGAAGCTCTGCGTATCGTTGCAGCGAGGCCGTGAACCCGAAATGGATCGGATCGAGGATCGGGTCGAGGATGGACGAAATCCCGCGCGTGTCGGCGGCCTCGGCCGCCCGCAACAGCGACGCCAGGTCGCCGTGGCGGGCCGGAATGAGCACGGGCGTTGCGCCGCTGTCGCGCGCAATGTCGAGCGTGTGTTCGGTAAGACTCAGCAGGAACGCGGCGCCCGCCTTGGCGGCGCGGCGCAATTCCTCGGTCGCGGCCGAGTCGACGCTGACGACCAGGCCGGCAGCCTTGAGTTCGCGAACGGCGTCTTCGAGATGGGGGAACGGCGTGTCGGGCAGGCACCCGAGATCGATCACGTCGGCGCCCGCCGCCCGCATGGCGGCGGCACGCGCGAGAATGGCATCGACGGTCAGGGCCGACGCATCGACGATCTCGGCGAATATGCGCATGTCCTGACGCGAGAGATCGAGCCCGCGTCCTTGCTTTCCGAAGTAGGCCGGCAAGTCCTTCAATTCCTCCGGCCCGCGCTCGAACCGGACGCCGAATTCCGCGCTCAGGCGGTCGAGATCGGCGCGGCAGCGGCCGGGCACCAGGATGCGATCGGCCTGCACCGGACGCGGCACACGGCGCGAGATGATCGCCTCGGTCATGAGGGCCGCGACCTTGACGCCGACATCGAAGATCGACCATTCGAACCCCGCGTCGTCGATGCGGGCCAAGACCTTCTCGAGCCGCGGCCGGGCAAGATGACCGGTGAGAAAGAGGATGCGCTCAGCCATGCGCTGCGAGCTCGCGCTTGCGGCGGGCCAATGCCTGTTCGAGCTCCGAAAGAGTCTCCACCACCGCCGTTCCGTCGAAGGACTTCAGTCGCTCGGTATTCTCGAGATCGATGCGGCGCGGATAGACTTTGACCGTGCCTTTGGGTGCCTCGGTTTCCAGCTCGGGAGCCGTGTCGCAGGCAAAGACGATGGCTGGAACGCGGCACTTGCCGGCCTGCGCGAATACGTTGGTCGCCAGGTTATCGGAAATCCCGTAGACGCATTTTGCCACCGTATTCGACGTCGCCGGCGCCAGCACAAGCGTGTGATAGACGCCATAGTAGAAATATCCGACCGGCGGTGAGCTTGCCGTCGTATCGCGGAAGATGCGCGTCGACTTCGGCAGGTTCAGATCCTGCTTGTACATGCGCAGCACTTCCCCGGCGGCCCTGCTCACGAACAAATCCACATCCTCGAGTGCACGGACCGCGATCAGGCATTCCTTGAAGAAATGCCCGGATCCCGTGAGCGCCCAGCCCCAGCGCGGTGTCTTGACCTTGGCCATCGTGAGAAATTCTAACGCAGTGGCATGCAGCTAACGCAAGTCAACGCGGGCGCCCACCAGAACGCCGTTGCGGATGGCGGCGGCCGCCGTCGCATACCCGGCGGGACCAGCGATGGAGGCTTCAGCACCGCTCGCGCGAAGGAAACGTGGAAAAGCCGGGTCGAGAATCCCGTCCGCAACGAGATCCGTCGCGCGCAGCGGACCGGCCGGGACGTCGGCATGCTTGACGAGCAGAACGCGTTTCGCGCCGAGCCTGCCGGCGAGCCAAGCCGCAAGACTATCACTTGTCACATCCCAGGACCACGGAATGTCCTTTGCACCGCGCACCATGTCCGCCGGTGACCAGACCGGCACGCCGCCGGCACGCAACACGCTCCGGATCGCCGTGGCCGATGCTACGCGCCTCAAATGGGCTCCCAGATTCGTGAGCGCACAGCCGTACTGCTCCATGGCGAGCACCGCCATCTCGTGGGCAGCGCGATCGTCGAAGCCCATCCTGGGCTGCGTCATGCGCACGGCGTCGGCAAAGGGACCACCACCCGGCACCACGACGGCGCAGCCTGCACAACCCGCAATGGCATCAAGCCAATTCTTGAGATGGGGCGAGAAGGCGTGGCTTCCACCGAGCTTGACGATCGTCGGGCCGATCGGACCGCGCATTCACTCAGCAGCATTCGGCTGCCGAGTTGCGGCAGGATAAAGTTGACGCACCTCGGCCACGTCGGCCGGCCGTTCGCGCACGATCTCGACGCCCACGCCGCCCGGTCCGACGTCCAGCTTTTCGACCCGCACCGTTACATTCACGACGCGCGGGTGTCGAAGCACCAAGTCGGCGACGCGTTCGGCGAGCGTTTCGAGAAACGCAATATGCTCCTGCGCCACGATGATCCGGATGCCGTCGGTGATCACATCGTATGAGAATACGTCCCGCATATCCTCGACCGAATGGCCGGCCCGCCGCACCTTGACGTCGATGTTGAAGCGGACGTTCTGCGGCCTTTCGCGCTCGCGCGCATAGGCGCCGATACGCGCAGGGACGACGAAATCGCGGACGAAGATGCGATCGGTCGCGGCGGCGTCACCATTGGGATCGACGGAATACCCCCTCGCTGCCAGCAGCCGGTAGTCGACCTTCGCCACGGCAGAGTCTTGGTAGGCGGCGCTGTGGGGATCGAGAGGAATGAGTTCGCGAATGATGCCGATCGATGCGGTATCCAGGCTGGCGCTTCGGTCGCGGCCCGCGCAAAGCGCGCCGCGGAAGCCGAGATAATCGGGCGCCAGCAAGAGGAGCCGCGGCACATCGGGGGCCTCCAGCGATCCTGCGAGGCCGGTCATCAGACCATGGTCCCGACAGGTGCCGACGAACTCCCGCAAGCGTGCCACATCCATGCAATCGAGCAGCCCGCCGGCGCGCTTGTCGGAGGTGTCGAGCATCGCACCCGCGAAACCGCAGTCGGCCATCACCTTCACGAGAGCATTGTCAGCCCCGCGATCCGCAAACATGACGCCAATGATCTTGGTCGTGCGCGCCAGGGACGCCAGCGCGCGCACGCAGTCCTGTCGTCCCGGGCCCGGAAACAATCCGACCTTGACGTATTGGACCTTGGTCCGCGCCATGGTCTCGACCGCCGCGACGATCACGTCCGGGTCCATCGGCAGATCGCCGGCGACGGCGCTCACGGGCCGGCGGCCTTGGATGGCCGCGACAGTTGCGCGCACGACATCGGGGGCGAGCGCACCCAACGCGCCGTTCGAAGCGTCCTTCAAGTCGATGATGTCGGCGCCATGCGCGAGCACGACCGCGGCCTCGTCCGGTCCCATTACGCTCGCCAGAAGCAAAGTCATCGGTGGCCTCCGCCACGGAACCTGACGGTATTATGATACTTTATGGACGCCGGCGAATCCAAGCATCTTGGGTGCGAATGGTGATGACGAATGAGCGCCGGCGACACGCCGGCCGGTCCATCCGCCGCATCCTGCACTCGCAATAACCCCAATAACATAGGCGTAAGTTATCATGATTTAAACAAACAATGACCGTCTCATCGACCCGCACACGACAATCGCTCGGAGCGCTGCCGTGATCCGCCTTTTGCTGGCCGGGACCATCCTGTTCGCGTGGACCTCGGCCTCGGCCGACCCCGTCGAGATCAAGATCGGCTACCTGCGCGGTCCGCAGCCGAAGACAAGCATTTCGCTCATCGACATACCGCCCGAGAACAACGGGATCGCCGGCGCGCAGCTCGCGATCAACGACAACAACACCACCGGAAAATTCCTCAACCAACGGTTCTCGCTCGAGGATGTGCAGCTCAATGACAAGGACGATGTCGCGGCCGCGACCTCGGCACTGGCGGCGCGCGGCGTTTCGCTCATCATCGCCGATCTGCCGGCGGCCGCCCTGCTCAAGGCTGCCGACGCGGCCGGTTCACGCGGTCTCCTGTTCTTCAATGTAGGCGCGCTCGACGACCGGCTACGCGAAGAGGACTGCCGCGCCAATGTCATTCATACCGCGCCGACGCGATCGATGCTCGCCGATGCCCTGGCCCAGTACCTCGTCTGGAAGCAATGGCGCAGATGGTTCCTGGTTTCCGGCTCCCACGCCGAGGACAAGCTTTTTGCCGATGCGATACGCCGCGCCGCCAAGCGGTTCGGGGCACGCATCGTTCAAGAGAAGATTTTCGAGGACACCGGCGGCGCGCGCCGGACGGACAGCGGCGTCGTGCAGATCCAGCGCCAACTGCCGGTGTTCACGCAAGGCGCGCCGGCCTACGATGTCCTGATCGCCGCGGACGAGAGCGACGTTTTTGCCGCCTATCTGCCGTACCGGACCTGGGATGCCCGGCCGGTCGCCGGATCCGCCGGCCTCATCCCGACCAGCTGGGATGCTTCTCACGATCAATGGGGAGCGGTACAGATGCAGGAGCGGTTCATGAAGCTGTTCTCGCGACGAATGACCGCACGCGACATGCAGGCGTGGTCGGCGGCGCGCATGATTGGCGAAAGCGCGTCGCGAACGCGCTCGAACGATCCCAAGGCCATGTTCGATTTTCTCAAGAGCCCCGATTTCGCTCTGGCCGCGTTCAAAGGCCAGCGGTTGACGCTGCGGGACTGGAACCTGCAGCTTCGTCAACCGATCCTTCTGACCGACGGCCGAACCGTCGTGTCGGTATCTCCCCAGGAGGGATTTCAGCACCAGTTTTCCGAACTGGACACGCTCGGATTGGATCGGCCCGAAAGCAAATGCAAGCTCAAGTAGACCCGATGATCCGGAGCGCAGGATTGTGGCGCCGCAGCCTGCTCGGCGCAGGCCTCCTGGTCCTGCTTGGCACCCAGGCCAGCGGCTTCACGGCCTATGTGTCCAATGAAAAGAGCAACACGATCAGCGTGATCGATACCGACAAATTCCAGGTCGTGAAGACGATCAAGGTCGGCCAGAGACCCCGCGGCATCGAGCTGACCAAGGACGGAAAGTTCATCCTGGTTGCGGTGGGCGACGACGATACGATTCAGATGATCGATGTCGCCACGCACGAGATCGTCGCGACCTTGCCGTCCGGGCCCGACCCCGAGCTGTTCACGCAGGATCCGACCGGCAAGATTCTGTACGTGGCGAACGAGGATGCCAACACCGTCACGATCATCGATCTGGAGAAGCGGGTGCCGCTCGGCGAGGTGCAAGTCGGCGTCGAGCCCGAAGGCATGGGCATCAGTCCCGACGGCAAGATTCTCGTCAATACGTCGGAAACGACCAATATGGCGCATTTCATCGATACCCAGACGCGCGAGATCGTAGCGAATGTGCTCGTGGATTCGCGGCCTCGCTTTGCGGAGTTCAAGCCCGACGGCTCGGAACTCTGGGTATCGTCCGAGGTCGGTGGAACGGTGAGCATCATCGACCCCGTCAAGCGCGAGGTGAGCAAGAAGATCGCCTTCGACATACCCGGTCTGCGCAAGGAGGCAATCCAGCCGGTTGGAATCAACATCACCAAGGACGGCAAGACCGGGTTCGTGGCGCTCGGGCCCGCCAACCGTGTTGCCGTGGTCAACGGCGCAACGCATGAGGTTCAGAAGTATCTGCTCGTCGGCCAGCGCGTCTGGCACCTGGCGTTCACCCCGGACGAGAAATATCTCCTGACCACCAACGGCGTCTCCAACGATGTATCCGTCATCGACGTCGCGAGCCTCAAGGTGATCAAGACGATCCAGGTCGGCGAGCTGCCTTGGGGGATCGCGGTCTCGCAGCAGTAAGAGCGCGCTTGTTGGCCTCACGCCCGGCCCGGACCATAATGCACGGAATGAACACCATCGAACCGCCTGCCGTCGCGATCGAGGGCGTGAGCCATTCCTACGGCGCGCGTCAGGCCCTCGATGACGTGAACGTCTCGATCGCGCCCTCGACTTTCGCAGTTCTGCTGGGCCTCAACGGGGCTGGAAAGAGCACTTTGTTTTCGCTGATGACGCGCCTCTACGCGGTCCAGCGCGGTCATATCCGCATTTTCGGCCATGATGTCGAAACGGCGGCGAGCGAAGCCTTGCGCATGGTCGGTGTCGTATTCCAGCCGCGCACCCTCGACCTCGATCTCTCGGTCGTCCAGAACCTGACCTATCATGCGGCGCTGCATGGCATCGGCAACCGCGAAGGTCGAAAGCGCGCCAATGACGTGCTGGAGCGCATCGCGCTAGCCGAGCGGGCCAAAGACAAGGTGCGCAGCCTGTCCGGCGGCCAGATGCGGCGCCTGGAGATCGCTCGCGCCTTGCTGCACCGCCCGCGCCTGCTCGTGCTCGACGAGCCCACAGTGGGGCTCGACATCAAATCACGGGGCGACATCATCGGTCATGTGCGCCACCTCGTCGCCGCGGAGGGAGTTTCGGTCCTGTGGGCGACGCATCTCATCGATGAAGTCGCCGACGACGACGATGTCATCGTGCTGCATCAAGGCCGGATTCTCGCGCATGGCGCGGTCACGAGCGTGGTGCGAACCCTGGGCGTGCAGGATATGCGCGCCGCGTTCACGCGGCTGACGCAGGAGCTCCCGTTGCAGGCCGAAAGCGAGGCGTCATGACCGTCCAGGCGGCCACGCACGCCCCGCCGACAGGCTTCTCGCCGCTCCAATACGCGATCTGTCTCAAGGGGATCGTCTGGCGCGAGGGGCTGCGCTTTCTACATCAGCGCGAACGGTTCGTGGCCGCGCTGGTCCGCCCCCTGGTCTGGCTGTTCATTTTCGCCACCGGCTTTCGACAAGTGCTCGGCGTGTCCATCATTCCACCCTACGAAACATACGTGCTGTATGAAGTTTACATCACGCCGGGACTGATGCTGCTGATCCAGCTGTTCAACGGCATGCAGTCCTCGCTTTCGATGGTCTACGATCGCGAGATGGGCAACATGCGTACGCTGCTCGTGAGCCCGCTGCCGCGGTGGTACCTGCTGTCATCGAAGCTCGTCGCCGGCATGATCGTGTCGCTGCCGCAGGTTTACACCTTTCTCGCAATTGCCTGGTTCTGGGAAATCGAGCCGCCCGCCATCGGCTACATCGCCGTGTTGCCGGCCTTGGTGCTGTCGGGCCTCATGCTGGGCGCACTGGGGATGCTGATGTCATCGGTCAGCAAGCAGCTCGAGAACTTTGCCGGCGCGATGAACTTTGTGATCTTCCCGATGTTCTTCGCCTCATCCGCACTCTATCCGCTATGGCGGGTGAGAGAAGGAAGCCTGCTGCTTTACTACATATGCCAGTTCAACCCTTTCACCCATGCGGTCGAGTTGGTACGATTTGCGCTCTACGGCGAAATCAATTGGATTTCGCTCGCGGTGGTGAGTGGATGCACGATCGTGTTCATGGTCGGGGCGATCCTTGCCTACGATCCATCGCGAGGATTGCTTGCGCGGCGCGGCGAGCCTGGAGGCGCCCCATGAGAGTTTGGCTTGTGGTCATGGCGGTCGCGCTCGCATCGCGAGGCCTCGCGCTTGCCGCCGATCCCCGCTATCCCGATTGGCCCTGCAACCAGATCAAGGTGCCGGAAATGTCGGTGGCCGCGGTGTGGGCGGGTCCGCCCATCGATGACGTCGAAAGCGCCCGGGAGCAGGACCCGGCGATCAGAAATCTCGTCGCGCAACTCGCCGCGCGGCGCACCCCGCTCGAAGATGCGCAAAAAATGATTTCGGATACCATCACCGGCGACGCAGCAGAGCGACAGCGGAAGGCCAAGGTGATTTTCGCGGGGCTGTTCAAGGCGCTCAATCAAGAGCGCAGCGAGGTCATGAACGGGATCGAGCGGTTCTCACGCAAGCAAAAGGAATTTGCCGACCAGGTCCGATCGACGATCCTTCAGCTTCGGGAGTTGCAGAACACGCCCGGTCGCGACCAGACCAAAGTCGACGAACTGGTCAGCCGCGTCGAATGGGATACGCGCATTTTCGACGAGCGGAGCAAGACCATCGGCTATGTCTGCGAAGTGCCGGTTCTGATCGAGCAACGCCTGTTTGCGCTCGCCCGCGCGATCCAGCAAGCGCTCGAATAGAGTCACTGGCCGGGCTGCGGCGCCGGAGCAGCCTCGCTGAGCGGAAGTCCGGCGTCCTGCCAGCCGTCGGTGCCGTCGGGATACCAGGCGACGTTGGAGTAACCCCACGAAATCGCCCGCTTGGCGACGTTCCATGACATCCAGCAGTCCCTGAGGCAGTAGATCACCAGGAGCTTGGCGCGATCGCCGCCGGTGATCCGCTCCAGACCCTGCCGCAGGTAGCCCTCCACGGCGGCCGAAAGCTCGCCGTAACCCGTGTCGGCCAGCCAGGTGCTGCCGGGAATATTCAACCGCTGCTTCCCGCGCCAAAGCGTGCCGGCGGGAAGATTGGCCGGGCGCGCAACGTGCGGCATGACATCGACGAAAACTCCGCTTTTCGCTCGCCAGATCGCTTCGGCCTGCGCGGTCGTGATCACTTGCGCGCCGCGCAGGGCGGCGGGCGTCGGTGCACGATAATCCTCGGTGCGGTAGTGCTCGGGCTCCGCCACCGCTTGCGCGTCGCAACGCGAAGCGACGACCGACCAGCGCCAAGACCGCCGATATGATGACACCACCGGCTCGGGGGATCATGGTCTACTTTGCGACCGCGCCCTCGGTAATGGGCCGATCATTGTCGTCGAGCAGCGGCACGCCATAACTCAGCAGCAGCTTGTTGATGGCGGGCTGGTTGTCCGCAATCATGCGGTTGAGCAGACGCTTCCAGTCCTGATCGGCGAAACGCACGCCCATCGCGATGCGATAAGCAAGGCGCGGACCGGTCGTCTCCTTGACCAGCGGCACGACGGTCATCGGGGAACGCGCCTGCTGCGCGTAGTATCCGGCCATCGGCCCCCAGAGGACGCCCACATCGATGTCCCCGGCCTCGAGATCCCGCATCATGGCGGCGGCCGAGGAATTGACGCGCGTATCGACGACCAGCGGATAGGGCTTGGCGTTGGCCATCAGGCCATTGGTCGCCATGTTGTTGCCGGGCGGAGTGCCGGCCACGATGCCGATGCGTTTGCCCTTGAGGCGCGGATCTCCCAGCGTATCCACGCCTTCGAGGCCCTGCCCCTGCTTGAACACGAGCGCGTAGGCCGTGCGGTAGTAGGGATTGGTGACCTGAACCATGTCATCGCCTTGCGGGACGCCCATGATGACGTCGCACCTGTGCGCAGCGAGCGTATTGCGCACGAAGCCGGGGGCCTGCGGATACCAGGTGTAGCTCAGGTCTCTTCCGAGCTTGTCGGCGAGACAGCTCGGCGACCTTGTTCTCGAAGCCCTCGCCCTTCTCGGTCGAGAACGGCATGTTGTGCGGGTCGGCACAGACGCTCAGCACCTTGGGGTCGATCAATTCGAGCGACGACTGCGGACGCTCCAACGCCTGCGCGAACGATGTTCCCGGAGCCAAGGATGCGGTCAACGGCGGCCGGCGAATACGGCGAGCGCCGCCGCACCACGCGCCGACGGCGAATGTCGCACGAACGTCGATCGACTCTTGATCGTCCCGGGGAACCGTGACTGAGCTCATGCCACTCGCACGCGAGCGCTCAGCTTCGCTGTCCGAGGCAGCTGTTTTCCGACTTGGTGACCGACTCGGGCTTGTCTTCATGCTTTTGCGGCCGTCCGCGAGGAACGGCGTCATTGGCACGGGCCCGCAGATAGACGAAAATATCGTCGAGATAACACATGACATTGGGATTGGTGCCGAACGCCGGCATGACGCTCTCCTGCGCCGTGTTCACGTTCTTGCGCCCGTTGACCACGACGTTGGAGAAGTCGGGAAGGCTCATCGTCTTCAACGAATTGCTGAGCGCCGGGGCGTAGGTCGAGCCTTCGCCGTCCGGGCCGTGACACACATGGCAATCCGAGTGATAGCGGCGAAAGCCGGAATAGGTGGACCAATCCACCGTGCCGTCGCTCTGAACCTTGTAAGTCGGATTGCCTTCCTTGTCGTAATACTTTCCGTCCTCGCTCTTGACCGCCGTGGGATCGCCGGACCCGTCCGCGAACGCCAGACCGGCGCCGACGACAAGCGATGCGCCGGCTAGCACGATAGCCGCGATAAGATTTCTCACGAGCATTCCTCTTGCGCTGGCTTGCCTGTCGAAGCCCGCCCAGACAAACCACCCGGCGCGCGCATCGCAGTCGCGCGCCGGGGGATCCTTTGGGGTTGGCCTGCGATCGTCCGGATCAGTTTCCGGGCAGCGCAAACACCGTGAGCTGGCCGCCGAGCGAGGTGTAATTGCGCAGGGCGGCGTAGCCACCGACGGCGCCCAAGCCCGCGGTCGGATCCGTCAGGCCCGCAGCGAGGCCGATACCGGCCCAGCCGCCGACGCCCGACAGGATCGCAATGTACTGCTTGCCGTTATTCTCATAGGTCGTGACGTTGCCGATGATGCCGGACGGAGTCTTGAACTTGTAGAGCTCCTTGCCGGTCTTGGCGTCGACGGCCTTCAGATAGCCTTCGAGCGTGCCGTAGAACACCACGCCGCCGGCTGTCGCGAGGGCACCCGACCACACCGAGAACTGCTCCTTGACCGACCAGACGATCTTGCCGGTGCGTGGCGTCCCAGGCAATGAAGTTGCCCATGTGGGTTTCGCCCTGCGGCGGATACATCGACAGCGTCGCCCCGACATAAGGCTGGCCCGCCGTGTAGCTCACCCGGAACGGCTCGTAGTCCATGCAGACGTGGTTGGTCGGCACGTAGAACAGGCCGGTGTCAGGTGAGAACGCCGCCGGCTGCTCGTCCTTGGTGCCGAGCGCCGCCGGGCAGATGCCCTTGACGTTCACGTCCTGCCTTCTCGGTCGAGTACTGCGGCACGACCTTCGGCCGGCCGTAGGTCGGCGACGATCTTGTTCATGTCGACGCCGCTGGTCCAGTTGACCGTCGGATCGTACTTCTCGGCGACGAGCAGCTCGCCGGTGTCGCGGTCGAGCGTATAGCCCAAGCCGTTGCGATCGAAATGCACCAGCAGCTTGCGCGCCTGGCCGCCGATCTGCTGATCGGCGAGGATCATCTCATTGACGCCGTCGTAGTCCCACTCGTCGTGGGGCGTCATCTGATAGACCCACTTGGCCTGCCCGTTGTCCGGGTTACGCGCGAAGATCGTCATCGACCACTTGTTGTCGCCGGGCCGCTGGCTCGGATTCCAGGTCGAAGGATTGCCCGAGCCGTAATAGAACAGGTTCAACTGAGGATCGTAGGAAATCCAGCCCCAGGTGCAGCCGCCGCCGATCTTCCACTGATCGCCTTGCCAGGTCTTCAGGCTCGAGTCCTTGCCGACCGGCTTGCCGAGCTCGGTGGTCTTGGCCGGGTCGAACAGAATCTGGTCGTCCGGGCCCCCGGAGAAGGCGCGCCATGCCCGCTGGCCGGTCTTCAGGTCGTAAGCGGTCACGTGGCATTGCACGCCGAACTCGCCGCCCGAAATGCCGACCAGCACCTTGTCCTTGATCACCATGGGTGCGGACGTACCGGTCTCGCCTTTCGTCGGATCGCCGTTCTTTTGCTGCCACACGACCTTGCCGTCCTTGGCATTGAGCGCGACCAGCGTGGTATCGGCCTGATGCAGGAAGATCTTGCCGTCGGCATAGGAAAGCCCGCGATTGACGGTATCGCAGCACATCACGGGGATGACGTTGGGATCCTGCTTGGGCTCGTATTTCCAGAGGATCTTGGCTTCGTTCTTCAGGTCGAGGGCGTATACCGGGTTCGGGAACGGCCCATGGACGTACATGACGTCGCCGATGATCAGCGGCCCGCCTTCGTGGCCGCGCAGAACGCCGGTCGAGAACGTCCACGCCACCTGCAGCTTGCCGACGTTGTCGGCCGTGATCTGCTTGAGCTGCGGAGTAGCGCTGGTTGGCGTAATTGCCGGTCGGCATCACCCAGTCTTTCGGGTTCTGCGACATTTTGATGAGTTCGTCGTTCGCTTGCGCAGCGCCGGCAGCGAGCGCTGCAACGGCGCCTAAACAGGTTGTGAGCAGCAGATTGCGCATCAGAGTCCTCCCTGCGACCGTCGTCGAGGGTTGACCGACACACTGGCACCCAGTGCCGCGCGTCGGGCACCCGTTTGTGGGAAGAGCTTCCGGCAGCGTGTCACAGCGTTGCGAGGCACAAGGGGCACATGCGCGCGCGCCCCGCCTAGCTTACGAAGAAACGTCAGGATTCCCTTTGACCTGACGTTCTTGAAGCCGGAAACCGTAGGGAAAGTCTATGCTCGCCTCGGACTGACCGCAACAAAAAGATTCGGGACAATCGGACGCTGGAATGCCCAACTTGCCGCATCACGACGGTGGCCATCGCACCATCGCAAGGTACTCTCGAGTTTTATGAACCATGCTTATCTGCTGATGGAGTTCCCACGGTATCAATCCCCCACGAAAGGCACGTGCATGGGTAGCCGGTTGGCGGGCGTTGCTGCGACATTCTTGCTCGCCGCAGGCGTGATGCAATTCGTTGCCCACGCACAACTGTCGCTCCCTGCCCACGCGCAAGAGATTCCGATTGCCCAACGGCAAGGAAATCCGGAACCGCTTGCCATGTCTGAAGCCGCGCCGGGGGTCTTCGTTCACGCCGGGGCCCTGGCGCTCATGAGTCGCGACAACGAAGGCGCCATCGCCAACGTCGCATTTGTGATCGGCAACGACGCAGTCGCGGTGATCGATACCGGCGGCAGTGCCCGCGAGGGCCGCCGCCTGCTGGCCGCGATCCGTGCACGGACCGCCAAGCCGATCCGCTATGTGATCAATACGCATGTGCATCCCGACCATGTTTTCGGCAATGCAGCATTCCAGCGCGAGGGGGCAGTGTTCGTTGGTCACCGCAATCTGCCGCGCGCGCTGGCGGCGCGCGGACAGTTCTACCTCGACGCCTTCCGCCGCTCGATGGGGGAGGAACTCATGGCGGACACGAGGATTGTCCCGCCGGACCAACTGGTGGCGGACGAGGCGAAGCTCGATTTGGGAGGACGCACGCTGACGGTAAGGGCCTGGCCTGCGGCCCACACCGACAATGATCTGACCGTTCTGGACGAGACATCCGGCACCCTGTTCGCGGGTGACCTTGTGGTCACGCAGCATGTGCCCGTGCTCGACGGAAGCATTCTGGGATGGCTGGCGGCGATGGACGAATTGGCGCGCATCCCGGCGCAGCGCGTCATTCCGGGCCACGGGGCTGCGATCAGCGACTGGCCCGGCGCGCTGCAAGACCAGCGGCGCTATCTGGAGCGTCTGACAGGCGACGTCCGCGGACTGATCAAGGGCGGTGTGCCCCTCGCCGCGGCTGCCCAGCGCGCCGGACAGGCGGAAAAGGATCGCTGGCAGCTGTTCGAGGAGTATAATGCCCGCAACGCCACGGCGGCCTTCGCCGAGCTCGAATGGGAGTGAGGCGCGATGTCACTGTCGCACCCTGAGTTCCGTCTCGTTCGCGGAGAGGCATCATGACGACGCTTGCTCGGATCGCCTATGTCGCCGCACTCGGTTTGGCCGCATGCGGCTGGATCGGCGACGCCGCAGCCCAGCAGGATCCGTGGCCTGAGCTTGCAGTCCAGGTGTTCAACGGCCGTCCGCTCGCGGACGGCACGGACCTGCTCGCGATCGAGATGCCCGGCCGCGCCGAGGACGCCGCGATCGTGCCGCTGACCGTGCGCGCCACCCTGCCGCCCGGTGATGGGCGCCGCGTCAAGGCATTCACGATCGTCATCGACGAGAACCCCGCGCCGGTCACGGCGACCTTCACCATCGGGCCGAACTCGGTCGTTTCGTCGATCTCCACCCGCGTGCGCGTCAACTCCTACACCAACGTGCATGCCGTCGCCGAGCTCAGCGACGGCAAGCTTTACGAGGTCAAGACCTATGTGAAGGCCTCGGGCGGCTGTTCAGCCCCCGCCAGCAAGAGTGCGGACGAGGCCAAGGCGGGTCTCGGCCAGTTGCGGCTGCGGCAATTCACGCGAGCCACCGATACCCGTGCGAGCAACCTGCGCGAAGCCCAGCTCATGATCCGTCATCCGAACAATTCCGGACTGCAGATGGATCAGATTACGCGCCTCTACACGCCGGCCTATTTCGTTCACCACGTGAGGATCTGGCAAGGTGACGAATTGGTGCTGGCGATGGAGGGCAGCATCGGAATCTCGGAGGATCCCAACATCCGCTTCACCTACGTGCCGAACGGCACGCAAGGGTTCCGCGTCGAGGTCGTCGACACCGACAACCGTGCGTTCAAAGGCGAGTGGCCGTTCCAGGCGTCGGAGATGTAACGATCCCGATGCGACGGTCAGAAGCAGCGAACCTCGGCTTCGGCCTGGGCGCGCTTGAGCTCGTTGGTGGCTGTTCGCGCCTGCTCGGGTGTGCGGAACATGGCGCCGAACCGCCCGGGGACCTGGGACAGGCTCAAGACCGTTTCCGCGGCGACATATCGATCATAAGGCAGGATCGAAGCGATGATATCGATGGAGCAGGAACATTGCTCCAGGGCCTGCCGGGTCTCGCCGTTGGTCTTCATGCAGGCAAAGATGTAGTCGGCCCGCGCCGCGGTGGGGTAATCGTTGAGTTCGGCCGCGCACAGCGCGGTGCCCATCGCGGTTACGGCCGCCAACATCAAGCAGGGGTATCGTAGGCTTGCGATGCGTGTCATGGCTGTCAGTCGAGACACATCAAGGTTTACGCCATCGTCTTGCGCAATACCATACGCCCATGACCCTCCTCATCTTCGACTGCGACGGCGTGCTGGTGGATTCCGAGCACCTCGCTTGCGCGTCCCTGGCGGAGGTCATGACTACGCTCGGCCATTCCATGACCGCCGATGAGGCCATGCTCGCGTTTGCCGGACGCAGCCTCAAGGACGTCCTGGCGCGAGCCGAGCGCCTTCTGTCGCGACCGATTCCGGAAGACCTGGGTGAGCAGGCCGCCGTCCAGCTCATGGCGCGCTTTCGCCGCGAGCTGCAGGCGGTTGCCGGCGTGAAGGAAGCCATCGCCGCCCTGCCCTATCGACGCTGCGTCGCCTCGTCATCGGATCCCGGCCGCCTCACGCTCTCGCTTGACGTGACCGGCCTGTCCGCCCTGTTCGGGAACAACGTCTTCAGCGCGGTCGAGGTCGCCAACGGCAAGCCCGCGCCCGACCTGTTTCTTCTGGCGGCGCGGCGCCTCGGCGAGGATCCGTCAAGCTGCATCGTAATCGAAGACTCCGTCCTCGGCGTCGAAGCCGCCGGGGCCGCCGGCATGGCCGCTATCGGATTCGCGGGCGCCAGCCACGCAAACCAGGGCCTGGCCGAACGTCTCGCTGCCGCGGGGGCCGAACCGGTCATCCACTCAATGGCCAATCTCCCGGCGGCGGTGGAGCAAGTCGTCGGGCGCAGGTAGCGGCGGCGCTCGACCCGCCGATTGCATCGGATGGGGCTGGGCGGTGATATGGTAAGCGTCGCGCCAGCCTCGACCCGAGTGGAGCGACCACCCGCGTAAGCAACCAACGCCGGCCAACAGAGGCATCCGAACCATGAGACGCGCATCGCTTTGCACCGCCGCGTTCGGGATGTTCGGGCTCGTCCTGGTCGCTCCGGCCGCGGCCCAGGACATGATGCGGCATGTCGATTTGACTTCACCCGAGATGACGGCGGCGGAGCTGACGCGAGCGGAGGTCGAAACCGCGATCGCGGGCGCCACCTCCACCCAGCCTGCCGATTTCACCGGCAAGAAGCTTTCGGGCCTCGACTTGTCCGGACTCGATCTCTCCGGCGCCGTATTGCGGGCCGCAAGGCTCAACCGGACCAAGCTGACCGACGCGAAGCTCGACCGAGCCATACTCGATCAGGCCTGGCTGCTGGAGGCTGATTTGAGCCGGGCAAGTCTCAGAGGCGCGAATATCTTCGCCGCGCAGATGCAGCGTGCAAAGCTTGACGGGGCCGATCTCTCCGGCGCACGCATCGCCGCCGACCTTACCGGCGCGAGCCTCGTCGGTGCCGTGCTGGTGGGCGCCAATCTAAGTGCCGACATGAAGAACCAGTCCATGGGCCTCATGCGCGCCGTGCTCAAATCCGCCAATCTCGATCAAGCCGTCCTGCGCGATGCCGATCTCTCGCGCGTCGATCTCGAATTCGCGTCGCTCCGGAACGCGGACCTGACCAACGCTTCGCTCCGGGGCGCAGCGTTGGGCGGCGCCAATCTCACCGGCGCCCGCCTTGCCGGCGCCGATTTCACCGGGGCCGACCTCGCATCGGCGAGACTGGTTGCGCCGATCGGGCTCGACGCTGCAAGAAACTTCGACAAGGCACAGAATGTCGAGCGGCTGCTGCGTGAATGAGACCGCGGCGCAGGTGTTGGAGACATTCCCACGGACGATCTTGAGAGGTTTCGCGAATGCGCCGCCTATTGCTCGCTGTGACAGTACTGGGACTGGTCGGCTCTGCGGCCGCGGCGCAGGATCGCCGCGGCATCCGGTTCTGGAACCTGACCCTGTACACGATCACCAGTTTCCAAATGTCGCCGGCGGGACAAAACACCTGGGGCCCCGACCAATGCCAGAACGATCGCGACGGGACCGTTGACCACGACGAGCGCCTGAGGATTACCGGCATCGAACCCGGCCGCTACGACGTCAAGCTCGCCGACAGGATCGGCCGCGCCTGCATCGTCAGGGATGTCGAGGTGAAGGCCGGGGCGGTATTTGCGATCGAGGAAAAACAACTCACGGACTGCCGCAACTGATGCACGCGTCAGCGGGTGATATTGCCGTGCATGCTGTGAAAGATCCTGAGAGCCGCGACGTGCTCGGCGACATCATGCACCCGGAAGATCGACGCGCCGGCGGCGGCGGCCACAAGGTTCGCCGCCACCGTTCCTATCAGCGTCGCTTCGATGCCGTCGCCGGTCAGTGACCCGAGAAAGGCCTTGCGCGACGCGCCGACGAGGATCGGGAGCCCGTAATCCTTGAGATCGGGTATGCGCGCCACGGCTTCGACGTTCTGGCGCGACGTCTTGCCGAAGCCGATCCCGGGATCAAGGATGATAACGTCCTTGGGAATGCCGGCTTTCGCGGCGAGCGCAAGCGAACGATCGAAGAAGCGCCGCATGTCCGCAAGAATATCGGCTCGCTCGTCCTTCTCCGTCCGATTGTGCATGATGATGACCGCCGCCTCCGCCTGGGCAACCGCGTCCGGCATGCTCGGGTCCTTTTGCAGGCCCCAAACGTCATTGACCACGGCCGCGCCGATCTCGACCGCTCTCACCGCAACCGCGGCCTTGCTGGTATCGATGGAGACCGGCACGTCGAGAAGGCCCGTCAACGCCGTCAAGACCTGCTCGACGCGCGCGAGTTCTTCCGCCTCGGAGACCGGCGACGCGGACGGTCGCGTCGATTCTCCTCCAATATCGACAATGTCGCATCCGGCAACGACCATGCTCTTGGCATGAGCGATGGCGGCATCGGGATTCTGAAATCGGCCGCCGTCGGAGAAAGAGTCCGGGGTCAAATTCAGAATTCCCATCACGGCCGGACGGGATTTCAATTTGTTGAGAAAGGCGTCACGCTTGGCGCGCGCTTCGGCGCGCATCAGGTCTTCTCCTTGGTGCCGCCGTACTCGCACCGCCAGCGCACGGCGACCCATTTCGGGTGCTCGCTGATCCATTGTGCGATGTACGGCTGTGCCCTCATGACGCACTGATTGAGCGACATGTCTGCCGTGAAGTGAAGATGCTGCTCTTCGCATTGCGCGGGGAGCGCCAATGCGCAAACCGTCAGCACCAGTTCGATCAAGCCCATCGCCGCCTCCGCTGGTCGTTCAGCCGCCTCTTACGGTACGTAACGATTGCTGCCGATCATCACGCGCCGGCACAGAATATCTCGCCCTTGCCCAGGACAGCCATGTCGCCCGCCAGCCGTCGCAGCGGCGAGCGCAGGGCAGCAGCAGCGACAGCGCTGTAGTCCTTGACGAAGGCTGCCATCAGCCGCATGACGATGAAATCGTGCACGCCGCAATCGAGGAATGTCGGCGAAAGCTCGACGCACCCGCCTGCCAGCACGACGGTGCCGCGACGCAAGAGATAGCCGGGCAGCGGTCCTGCCGCGCGCCGCACGATCAAAGTTCCTGCGATCATGCAACTGCCGGCGTGAGCGCCGGCCCGACCTTCCACGATGATGGTGCCGCGGCGCAAACGATCCCCGGCGCGGTCTCCGACGTCGCCCCTGACCACCACGACTCCGCCACGCATTCCGGTGACTTCGCCGGCCAGCGGGCCGCCGAGCCGGTCGCCGGCCGAGCCGGTGATTTCGATGTGCCCGCCCCGCATGCCGGACGCGGCCCACTGCCCTGCGTCGCCATTGATGACCAGGCGACCGCCAGCCATCGACCGTCCGGCTTGGCTGCCGACCTCGCCATCGACCACGATCTCGCCGTCCGTCATGTCCTGCCCGACCTGATCGAGGCGATCCGTGCCGCCCTCGATGCGAACGTACCGCGGGTCACCGCCGCGCACCCGAAAGATGTCGCCGACCGTGATCCGCTGCCGCCCGGTCTGCAGTTCGAGCCGGGCAATCTCCCCGGCCGTCCGCCCCGATAGGCGATGTGGGACCAGGGCCGACAGGTCGAGCCGCTCGTCGGGGTTGGTGCGCAGCGTCAGGACCAACGGCTTCATCGCACGAGGTCCTTCAGATGAAAATGATGCGGGCCCAGCTTGCCGCCGTAGTTGCCTGCCGCGATGCGCACGGCGCCCCGCTTAGGACCGAGCTTGATCATGGCCGCGAGGCCGGCGCGCATCGCCGCGGCCACCGCCGCCGACGTCAATCCGTCGATGACGATCTCCAGCACCGACCCGATCTCGGGCCCAAGCGCGCTCTTCACCGCCCCCCGCAGCGTGGGGCAATAGGCTTCGTTGGTGGAGGCGCTGGCCTTGTACTTGGATCCCACTTTCGATCCCGACCGTACGATCCCGCCGGGAAACGGCATGATCACGTCCGGAACCGCATTGATCGCATGCACCGCGGCCTCTGCCGCGGCCAGCGTCGTCCTTGGGCTCCCACCCATGATCAGCAGATTGCCGCCGCCAACCGCGTTCTTGGTCAGTCCGGTAACTGCTTCGCAAACGAATTCGCCATCCATGACCGGCACGCGCCAGTAGTGCTTGCCGGCGAAACGTTTGGAGATCTGCCAGCCATCGCCGAAGAAGCGCAATGCACTGCCGAGCTTGAGCGTCTCTTCACCCTGCAATCCGGCGTAGCAGGCGGACCCCGGAGTGGTCAGCACGCATTGGCCGACCCGATTCTGCAGTTGCTTCTGCAATTCGCTGGTGGAGACGGCGAACAGAAGCACGCGAACGCCTGGCCGGCGGTCCGGCGTGTCCCGCGGGCTCAGTTCGCTGTCGATCCCCGCCTCGCACCCGCAGCCGATGACCGACGTACCGAACCCGGTCATCGTGACCGCCGCCTGGCGAGCCCAGCGCGCGCTGTCGGCGGTGATGACCACCGCCGTCGCACGCATGTTGAAGGCTTCCGCGAAGGTGTCGTCGATCCGTATGCCCTTGACGATCATCTCGCGCATGGCACCGCCTCGAACGGCTCCGGTCGGCCGATCGCCGTTGCCGGCACTGCCATGATGTCCGCCGGCAAGCCATAGCGATCGGAGTAATACTCCTGCATTCGACGTTCGATCGCCCGATCGTGGCCGGGCGCCACGGCAAGCGCGCGGCCCCAGCGATAATGCGTCACCTCGCCGTCACGAACGACGAGTTCGCCGTCCTTGAACACGAGCGACGCTGCCCGGAACATCTTCGCCCTGTCGGCATCGTCCGCGTAGACGGCGATGTCGGCGACGGCGCCGGCACCAAGATGCCCACGATCGCGCAGGCCGAGCAAACGCGCCGGTGCGGCGCGCGTCATGGTGGCGATCTCATTGAGCGAATATTCGCGCGTGATCGTGGCAAGCGTGGTCATCGCCACAGCGGCCGGGGGCAACGTCGCAATCCATTGCGCACGCAGATCGCGATCCATGAGCAGCGCGAAGATGTCCGGGTAGGTCGTAAACGGGGCGCCGTTGGGGTGATCGGTCGTGAAAAAGACGCGCGCGGGGTCATCGATCAGCAGAAACAGTTCGAGGCCGACACACCATTGGACGGCATTGTAGAAATCGGTCGCACGGTAGTTGTACGGCACGATACCGCCACCGTTCGCATCGCCGTCGAAAATCACCCATTTCTTCGGGCTCGCCTGATTGCGGGCGTTGAACTGACGCAGCACGTCGGACGAGATCGTGACGGTCTGTCCGAACATGACCTGGCCGACATCCACGGTCACGCTCTTGGTGCCGTTCACCGCCTCCGCCAACCGTGCCGCGGCCGAGGAAAACCCGCGTTCACCTTCCTTGCCGTAACCGTAGAACTGCAGGTGGGCGAGGTGGAGTGGCAGACCCTCCGCCGCCGCGATCGTCGCCAGCGCGGTTTCCGCGCTCCCCGCCATGCCCAGATTGTTGCAATGGACGTGCAAGGGATGGGGAACGCCGAGCTCATGCACCGCGCGCTGCAAGGTCTTCACGATGGTGCGTGACGAAACGCCGTAAAACGGCACCACGTCATCGAACGAGAACTCACGTACGTTGCATTTGAACGCGGCAGCGCCGCCGGCATTGATGACCTTGATTCCGAGCGCTCGCGACGTCGCAAGCGTCCAGGCCACGTAGTCGCGAACGTGTGATGCGCTTGCATCTGCCCGCAGCAAACCCAGCAGATAGTCATCGTTGCCGAGAACCGACAGCGTCGCCTTGTCGATGATGGGAATGTCGGCGAGCTCGAGATGCGCGTGCAGCGCGTCGGTCGGCGCCACCGCCGGCTCAACGACCGTGGTAAAGCCCATCGCAGCGTAGAGGCAGCCGGTCTGGAAGGTGCCCCATTCGGCGTTGGACAGCGGTGTCTGCGGCCGTCGCCGCCCTGCCCCATGATGAAGTTCGGGCAGCAGGAGACGCGCCGTGTTCACATTGGTGCCGGCAATGTGGGAATGGATGTCGATGGCGCCCGCCATGACGAACTTGCCGGCGGCGTCATAGGTCTCATCGGCGCGGGTGTCGCCGGGCGCCTCGATGATCCGCCCATCGCGGATCCAGATGTCGGCGACGCCATCCCGGCCGTTGGCAGGATCGACGACGCGGCCACCCTTGATCCGGGTCAGCACGGCCACGCTCCAGCGGACGGCAGCGCCGCGGCGATCTGCGCGAGCAAAGCAGCGACGGAAATGGCCTCGCTCGGGCTCTTCGCCGCCACCGGGACGAGCGTTCCGGTTGCCGGGTCGTGCTCGACCGCGTCGTGATCGGCCCCGGGCCGGCCAACATCGATCTGAACGCGCGGCGGCTGTCGAAATCTCGCGCCCTGTCCCGTAAGCGCGATCAGCGGCACCTGCCGCTCCCACGCGGGCGCCACCGCGCGGTAGGCGGAGATCCAAAGCACACAGTCGGCCTCGCCGCTTTCGACGAGGCGCGCGGCATCGAAACGCCACGTGTCATGTTCGGGAAAGCCACGTCCGAAACTCGTGCGCATGGGAAAGCCGGTCATCCAACCGCAGGCTTGCAGCACGCCGAGCGCATTGTCGGGCGCCGCCAGCGCGAGACCGCTGAAGCGGGTGGTCGCATTCAGGTCCGCAACCAGGCCACACAGCATTTCGATCGGCAACGTGTCGAGCTCCGCCGCCGACCAGACCGCGACCCCGAAGCGGGCGGCACGCAGATCGGCAGCGAGCGCGTCGAGCGCTTTTGCCGACAGCGCGGTCTTGCCGACGGGCCGTCCGGCGATGCGCGCACGCAACGCCGCCAGCAGAACCGGCAAGTCCTGGCGGTTGCGGCCGACCACCTGCACTTTCGCGGGGCCCGAAAGCTTGGTCGGGTCGCCGCCCGGACAGAGCCAGATGATCCGCCGTGTGGCTTTTGCGTCGGTCGGCGCGACGGGCGGCCGCAAGAGCAGGCGATCGGGGAGTTCCGGCCACGCGTCCACGAGTCCGGCGCCGATCAGCAGCAGCAGGTCGGCCCGCAGCCGCGCCTCGTTCGGCGTCGTGAGCATCATTCCGCCGGTGCGCATGACCTCAACGTCGCGGAGAACGACGTCGGAATTCATGTGATCGACCGCCGCTCCGATCCGTTCGGCCAATGCGATGGCCGCGCGTGCGCCTGCGATATCGGCGCCCATGCCCGCCACCACCGGCACGCGACTGGCCGCAAGCAAGGTCGCCGCCTCGGCAGTTGCGGCGTGAAGCGGCACCGGTCGGCCATCGATCCAGGCGTGGCTCATTTCCGCTTCCCTGCAGTGGACGGCGTCGCGAGCGCGGCACTCAGGTGTCGTACTTGATGTAGGCGAAGCGCTGATCCGTGGCCGGCGTGCCCTCGAGCGCTTTTGCTTCCTTCCCGGGCTGCCAATGGACCACGTCCTCGATCTTCTTGGCGAGTTCGAAGTCCTTGTCGGTGATGCCCTTGGCGGCATGGTTTTGCAGGCGCACCTCTACCCATGCATATGAGGCCGTAATGTCGGGATGGTGCCAGGCGGCCTCGGCGAGATGACCGACCGCGTTGATCACCATCAGCGTTCCCTTCCAACCGTGCGTACGGTATTTGCGGCGAATCCAGCCGCCTTCCAGATACCAGTGCGGCAATTCCTGCCGGAGGCGCTCTTTGACCTCTTCATCGGAGTAGGTGCGTTCCTTGCTGCGTTCGTTCATGGCGTGCCACCTCTCGATAGAACGCGTTCTACAACTCGGATCGTCTGAGATTGCCAGCGAACGCGAAGTGCCGCAGTCTATTCCGGTATTCCGGTTCGGAAAGCCCGGTCCTGGAAAAATCTCGGGAGAGAAAGGTTGAGCCGCTCGCCTCCCTCCGCGAACGTTACCGTCACAGTCCCGGCAAGGCTGCATCTCGGCTTTCTGGATCTCAATGGCGGCCTCGGCCGTCGCTTCGGCAGCATCGGTTTGGCGATAGACGGGCTCAGGACCAGCATCACGATCGGCGCCGCTTCGCATATGCGGGTGACCGGCCCCGAAAATAAGCGGGTCCATGGCTATCTGCAGACGATGCAGCGCGCTCTCGACAGCGACAGCGCCTGTCATGTGACGATCAACGAGGTCGTTCCCGCTCACGCCGGTCTCGGTTCGGGCACCCAGCTAGCACTGGCCGTCGCAGCGGGCGTGCGCCGGTTCCACGGATTGCCCCTGGATGTGCGAGGCGATGCCGTCCGGCTCGGTCGCGGCGCACGCTCGGGAGTCGGCATCGGCCTGTTCGACCGCGGAGGTCTCGTCGTCGACGGTGGACGCGGACCACTGACGACGGCCGCGCCGGTGGTCAGCCGAATGCCTTTCCCGGACCAATGGCGCATCCTGGTTGTGCTTGATCCGCACCGACAAGGGGTGCATGGAGCGGATGAGCGCGACGTGTTCAGCAAGCTTGCGCCGTTTTCGGATGCAGAAGCGGCCCACCTTTGCCGGCTCGTCCTGATGAAGGCGCTGCCCGCGCTCGCAGAATGCGACATTGCCGGCTTCGGTTCGGCGATCAAAGAAATGCAGATGCTCATCGGCGACTATTTCGCTGCGATTCAGGGCGGAAGCCGCTTTTCCAGCCCCGATGTTGCGGCAGCGCTGGCCGTTCTCGAGGATGAAGGTGCGCATGGCATTGGCCAGAGTTCCTGGGGTCCGACCGGCTTTGCCTTCGCGCCGTCTGTGGCGGAGGCAAACCGTCTGCTCGAGAGCATCCGCCGGCATCCGCGTGGCCGGGATCTGGACATCCGTGCCGTCAGCGGTCTCAATCGCGGCGCACAAATCGTAAGCCGCGTGGAGGCGGACGAGTCTGAGCGCCACCAAGGATAAGAACCAACGCGTCGGGGAGGTGATGCCATGACCGACAAGCACATCCTTCACATGCTGACACCGCTCAAGCACATGAGCCCGTTCGACGTGAACATGGCGCTGGACGCCGGCTACGAGGCGGCGATCGCATACACCAACGTGACGCTTGAGGAAGTGGGCGGGCTGGTGCAGGACGCGATCTTCTCGCGCCCGCCCAAGACCGGCGTCAGGACGGGGATGTTCATCGGCGGCAAGAACGCCATCCTTGCTCTCGATATGCTTTCTGCCGCCAAGAAAGCGCTGGTACCGCCGTTCGGTATCTCGTTCTTCGCGGATCCTGCGGGATCTTTCACCACCGCGGCGGCCATGGTGGCGTGCGTCGAGAAGACCTTGATCGACAAGAAGAAACGAAATCTGAAAGCCCTGAAGACCGCGGTCTTCGGTGCGACCGGCGTGGTCGGCTTCTCCTCCGCGGTCATTGCCGCACTTGAAGGCGCCGACGTCACCCTCGTCGGCTATGACGGCGTCAAACGGGTGAGCGACGCGGCACGCGAGATCAAGACCCGTTTCCAAGTCGACGTCCGCGCCGCCGATGGCAGCGACGACACGAAGAAGACGGATATCCTGGCGCAAGCCGAGGCTGCTCTCTGTGCCGGGCGCGCGGGCGTTCGCATCCTGTCGAGCACGCAGCTCGCCCAAGCGAAACGTCTTCTGATCGTGGCCGACGTCAACGCCGTTCCCCCTTCCGGCGTGGAGGGCCTGGACATGATGGCGAACGGCGCAGAACTCACTGCGCACGGTACGCTCGGCATTGGTCCGCTTGCGATCGGCAATATCAAGTACAAGACCGAATCCGGTCTGTTCCAACGCATGATCGCCGCGACGAAACCGGTGACCTTCGACTTTCGCGATGCATTCCAGCTTGCGCGCGAGCTAAATGGGTAGGGCCACGGCAGTGCTGATCGCAGCCGCTTCGGGCCGCGCTCTCGCCGCGTCCGCGCGGCGCGGCGGATACGCGCCGCTGGTCGCCGATTTCTTCGGTGATGAAGACACGGCCGCGGCAGCCGAGGCGCATATCCGTCTGGACCATGGTCTTGCCTGCGGCATGAGCTCTGGCGTCGTCATCGCGGCGCTCGAAAGCCTTGCAGCCCCGCGAGAGCCGGCCGGGATCGTCTGCGGCACGGGATTCGAAGATCGGCCGGACCTGCTCGCCGACATCGCGCAGCGCTGGACGCTCTTTGGCAACGCACCCGCCGTGGTGGCGCGTACGAAAGACCCCCTCGCCTTTGCAAAGCTCTGCCAGGACTGCGGCGTCGCGCATCCCGATACTTCCCTCGTCCCTCCTCCGGATCCGGCAAACTGGCTCGCGAAGCGCCAAGGCGGCGCGGGCGGCCGTCACATCCGCAACGCGGCCGATGACGACGGCGCCGAGGGGACCTTTTACTTCCAGCGCCGCGTCGAAGGCGTCCCCATCTCCGCCCTGTTCCTCGCCGACGGCCGTCGCGCCATGGTCCTTGGTTTCAGCACCCAATGGCCGGCGCCGACGCCAAGCCGGCCATTCCGGTACGGCGGCGCCGCGCAGCCCGCTGTGGTCGACGCCGAGACCGCCGACGCGATGACTGAAGCCGTGGAGCGGCTCACCCCGATGATGCCGCTGCGTGGCTTGAACAGCGCCGATTTTCTCGTCCGCGGCCGCGACTTCGATCTGTTGGAGATCAATCCGAGGCCGGGAGCGACGCTCGACATTTTCGAGCCAAACGATGAATCGCTGTTCGCGATGCACATCTCGGCCTGCCAAGGCGCGCTGCCGGCGACGCGGCCGAGCTACCAGCAAGCGCGGGCGGCGGTCATCGTCTATGCCGGCCGCGATATTGCGGCGTTTCCTGCGTTCGATTGGCCCGACTGGGCGGCCGATCGGCCGGTCGCCGGCACCTCTGTCGACAACGGCGATCCTTTGTGCACGGTGATTGCCTGCGCGGCCACCGCGACCGCCGCGCGGCAACTCGCAGCGCAACGCGGCGCGGCGATTCTCGCCAGCACGAGCGGGAGGCTACCATGAGCAGCTCGCAAACATTCAGCGTGAACGAACGCGCGGCGGAGCTCGTCGAGCGGGTCAAGGCCGCTGCGGCCGAGCTCAAGGTCGCGGTCGCGCGCGGCGAACTCGGTGAAACGCTGATCGATGCGGGAAGCCGTTCCCGCGGCGGCATCGCCGCCGGTTTGCGCCTCGCTGAAATCTGCATGGGCGGGCTGGGAACCGTGACGCTCGTTCCAAGCGCGATGACGCCACGCTGGCCCTGGACGTTGGCGGTACGCTCTTCCAATCCCGTCATCGCCTGCCTCGCCTGCCAATATGCGGGCTGGCGCCTTTCCGAGGGCAACGGCAAGGACGCCTTCTTCGCGCTCGGCTCCGGTCCGGCGCGCGCACTCGCGCGGGTCGAAGCGCTGTTCGAAGAGCTCGCTTACCGAGACAGCGCCCCGACCGCCACCCTCGTCCTGGAGAGCAGCCGTCCACCCCCATCCGCGCTGGTCGCCAAGGTCGCCCATGACTGCCGGCTTACGCCCGACCGGTTGACGCTAATCTACGCTCCCACCCAGAGCCTTGCCGGCGCCGTGCAGGTCGTCGCCCGTGTTCTCGAGGTCGCGCTGCACAAGGCGCATGAGCTCAAGTTTCCGCTGGAACGCGTGGTCGAAGGTCTCGGCGCGGCGCCGCTCTCGCCCCCGCACCCGGATCTCGTCACCGCGATGGGCCGCACCAATGACGCCATCATCTACGCCGGCCGGGTGCACCTGTTCGTGACGGGGCCGGCAGGCGACGCGCGTGATTTGGCGCAATCGCTTCCGAGCGAAGCCTCCCGCGACTACGGCCAACCGTTCGCGGAGATCTTCAAGCGCTTCAAGGGCGACTTCTACGCCATCGATCCCATGCTGTTCAGCCCGGCGGAGGTGATCGTCACGGCCGTCGACAGCGGCGAAAGCTTCCACAAGGGCCACGTCGACCTGAAGCTGCTCGATGCCTCGTTCATGTAACACCTCTGCCCCCGTGCCCGCATCAGCGGTCCCGGTTGTTGCGCTCGTCGTCGACGGCACCGACTGGCATGCGCGCACGCTGACAAAGGCGTTCGCCGCACAAGGCGTGCGGACGATTCTGACAAGCCTGCAAGCTTGCGGGATCACGACGCAAGGCGCATCCGGGCTCAACATCGCCGGGATGGGCGACCGTCTTCCCGACGCCGTGCTGGTGCGCTCGATGTCCGGCGGCACCTTCCAGGCGGTGACGCTCCGGCTCGGCATTCTCCACGCATTGCGCGAGAACGGCGTGCTGGTCTGGAACGATGCGCGCGCGATCGAACGCTGTGTCGACAAATCAATGACGAGCTTTCTGCTGGCGCGCGCCGGTATTCCGACTCCCGCCACCTGGGCGGTCGAAACGCAAGCAGCTGCGCAGGCGATCGTGCGGCGCGAGTGCCCACAGGGGCCGTTGGTGCTGAAGCCGCTCTTCGGCTCGCAGGGGCGCGGCCTTAAGTTGGTCCGGACGGCGGACAAACTGCCCCCGCCCGACGAGGTCGCGGGCGTCTACTACCTGCAGCGTTATGTCGGCGTCGAGGGCGGCGACGGCTTTCGCGACTTCCGCCTGCTCGTCTCGCGCGGACGCGTCATCGCCGCCATGACGCGGCACGCTGCCGGCTGGATCACGAACGTGAAGCAAGGCGGACGGCCGCTAGCCATCGTTCCCGACAAAGAGATGAAGGAACTTGCCGTTCGCGCCACTGACGTGGTGGGGGCAGAGTTTGCCGGCGTCGACATACTGCACGGCCCCGATGGGCGCCCCACCGTGCTCGAGGTCAACAGCATGCCGGCCTGGTCGGGCCTGCAGAAGGTCACGCGCGCCAGCATCGCGCGGGTGCTCGCGGGCGATCTTGTCGCCGCGCTCGCGGCGCGGACGGAGCGCGGGGCGACGGCGTGACCGCGCTTGCGGAGAGAGTTGCCGCCGCCTTCAAGGCTGCTTGTCTTGATGAGCTCGATGCGCCGAAGCCTGGTAACGTCCATGTCTTCGCCTCGGGCCACCGCATGACCGCCGCGGAGTTCGTCCGCAGCGCCGAAGCGGCCGCGGCGCCGCTCGCGATGCCCGGAGCGCGGGTCGGCACCCGCATTCTCGGCGCCGTTGAAGCGACATTGATGGTCGGTGGGAACCAATACCAATCTCGGCATCATCCTGCTCTGTGCGCCGCTGGCCGTGGCTGCCGAAGGGAGGTCCGCGGACCTTCGGGCCGCGCTCGCACAGGTGCTGGAATCGCTCGATATTCAAGACGCCGAACTCGCCTTCCGGGCGATCGCGCGCGCGGCGCCGGCCGGGCTCGGCCGGGTGGAGCCGACACGATGTCGCCGAGACCGCGACTGTCACGCTCAAAGCCGCCATGGTCGAGGCATCGGCCGCGATCGCATCGCCCACCAATATGTCAGCGACTTCGAAGATGTTTTCGAGCGGGGCGAGCCTGTGCTCGAAGCAGCCCTGGCGCGCGCGGCCGAGCCCAAATGGGCCACGCTTGCGGTCTACCTCGAATTTCTCTCGGCCTTTCCCGACAGCCATATCGCCCGCAAGCACGGCATCGCGACTGCAGAGGACATATGCCGCACCGCGTCGCGATATCATCAGCGAATGCGATCGGCCGAGAATCCCGCCGCTCTCCTCACCGATCTCCTGGCCTGGGATGCACTGCTCAAAGAGCGAGGCATCAATCCCGGAACAAGCGCGGACCTCACGGTCGCGACCTTATTTGCCCACCGGTTGCGGACCATCTTGCCGTCGGCTCGCAACAATGATTGACTTTGAAACGCGGACAAAGTCCGCCGCTATCTGGCTAACCGGTCCGGCCCATTCGAGCCGGACGCTGACAACAAGGGTAGCCGTTCAGCCGGATGCCGAAGATTTCGGCATTCGGACGGAGGTTTTTCTTTCCCTGGGAGGAGATGGCGATGGCAAAGATCAACGGAACCTGCGTGGGTGAATCGCTCGTCGGTGAGGGTAACGAAGTGGCCCACATCGACCTCATCATGGGCCCGCGTGGAAGCGCGGTCGAAGCGGCATTCACCCACGCTTTGACGAACAACAAGGACGGCTTCACCTCGCTCCTTGCTGTCATAGCGCCGAATTTGCTCTGCAAGCCGCCTACGATCCTGTTCAACAAGGTCACGATCAAGGGTGCGAAGCAGGCCGTGCAAATGTTCGGCCCGGCTCAGCACGCGGTGGCCAAAGCCGTGGCCGACAGCCTCGCGGAAGGTGTCATTCCGCAAGACGAAGCCGACAACCTCTTCATTTGCGTCGGCGTGTTCATCCATTGGGAAGCCGCCGACGACAAGAAGATCCAGGACTACAATTATCGCGCCACCAAGGAAGCGATCTCGCGAGCCGTCAACGGCGAGCCGAAGGTATCCGAGGTCATCGCCAAGCGGGACCAGGTCAAGCACCCGTTCGCCGCGTAGAGCGTGATCCCCGAAAAGTTGCAGACTTTTCGATAAGACGATGCGGCCTAATAAGTTAGAGCGAAATCGCGATTCGACCTGAAGCGATTTCGCTCTGGACACCGCACCGATCTTTGCGGACCCTAGGTTGCTCTTCTCCCGCGCAGGTCGGGCACGCCCGACTTGCGCAAGGGTGCACGTGCGAAGGAGGCAACTGACATAGCTGCCGTCGCGGTCATCTCGTCCGCATTCGGACCCGCTCCCCGTTCACAGCGTGGCAATATCGCTGCCGCTCAATCTGCCATCATGAAGACATGATGCAACCAGCGCTCCTGCGATTCCGGCACGCTTCAACGTGACTAGATCGGCGTTATCGCGCACGCCGCCCGCCGCATAAACCTGTCGGTCCGGCGCGGCATCGCGGATGCTGGCGAGCGTGTCGAGGTCCGGTCCGGCACCGCTCCCCACCCGCGCCAGGGTCATGGCGATCACCGTTTGCGGCCAGCCAATCGGTTTCATCCAGCAGCGCAGGCGGCCCTTGAAATGACGGCCCCCGGAAGTCGAGCGACAGCGCGACGCGGCTATCGCCGGCGAAGTGACGGACAAGCGCGGCGTCGACTTGGGTTTCGCTGCCGAGCACGAGCTTGCCCCAGCCCGCCGCGAGCCAGCGCTGAGCGCGGCCGCGCTCGCAGATGCCATTGTCGACCCAGAGCGTCAGCTGCGGAAATTCGGCTTTCAGCCGCATCAGCGCCGCCCGATTGTCTTCACTGCCCGCGATGGCGTCGAGGTCGGCGACATAAAGCGTCTTGAACGCGTGGATCGCGAGCAAGCCCGCGCGCGACGTCCACGGGATCGCTGGTCGCCGACAGTGGCGTCGCGATCGGTCGATACCGATCGCGCTGCCCCATCCGGGCACGGACCACGACGCCGCCCATGACATCGATGACGGGAATGATCTCCATGCGCTGTCCATCTCCCGAAACGATGGCATAGTCTATAGGAAGCCATGGTCGGCAGCGTGCGGAACGGAATATGAGCATTGTCGTCGGATGGGATGTGGGGGGCGCCCACCTCAAAGCGGCCCGCGCCGAGAACGGCCGCATCGTCGACGCCGTCCAAGTGGCGTCGCCGCTCCGGCTCGGCCTCGAACGGCTGGCCCAGTCCTTCGTCGAAGCGAAAGCGAGGATCGGGACGGCCGACCTTCACGCCGTCACCATGACCGGGGAGCTCGCTGATACGTTCTCGTCCCGCATCGAGGGCGTCGAACAGCTGTCGGCGCTGGCGGTGCGCGAGCTCGCACCGGCCCGCGTATCGCTCTATGCCGGCCGGGCCGGCTTCATTGCGCCGCAGGCCGCGCGGCAACATGCCGACGACATCGCATCGGCCAACTGGTTTGCCAGCGCCTCGCTCGCCGCCCGCGTCGCACACACGGCCCTGTTCATTGACATGGGTTCGACGACAACCGACCTGGTGCCGCTCGTGGACGGCGCGATCGCCGCCCGCGGATACACCGATGCCGAGCGGCTGGCCGCGGGAGAGCTGGTCTATACCGGCCTGGTGCGAAGTTTCGTGATGGCGGTCGCCGACCGCGCCCCGTTCGCGGGCAATTGGTCGGTCCTGATCAATGAATATTTCGCCAACATGGCCGACGTGCATCGCATTCTCGGACGCCTCCCCGATGATGCGGACCAGATGGCAACAGCCGATGGACGCGCCAAGACGCTGGAGGCATCCCGTGCGCGGCTGGCGCGCATGGTCGGATGCGATGTGAATGATGCCAATGAAGACGCGTGGTCGACATTGGCGCAATGGTTTGCCGAGCGGCAAATTCGCACGATCATGGACGGTGCGATGCTGGTTCTCTCGTGCGGGAACATGCCCGCCGACGCCCCGGTTCTCGGAGCCGGCATCGGAGATGCGGTCGTGCGGGAGGTCGCGCGCCGGCTCGGACGCAACTACCTCTCGTTCGATCGCATCCTCGACGTCGCGCCCGATGCCCGTGAGCGCGCATCGCATTGCGCGCCCGCGGCCGCTCTCGCCTCGCTCGCGTCGCGTGAAGGCGAGCGCAGCATGACGCGCCGGACGACGCCGACTGCCCCCTGTTCCTGCGGAGGAGCTGAAAAGAAGATTTCGAACCGCAGCGACTCGGCGCATGATCCCGTCGGATCAGGCCCGAGAGAATCGCGGCGGAGTGCGTGCCTCTTATGAAGCCGCTGTGTGTTAGAATTCCTTGTCCCTCGGCCAGCAGACTGATAGTGAGCAATGATCTTCAAAATCATCGCCTTCCTCGCTGCCGCGATTCCGATTTTCCTCTTCGTACGCTCGGTCTTTTTCCGGCGAACGACGCGGGTCAACGAAGGCGTCAAGGAATTCAAGAAGCAGGCCAACTTGGCAGTCTCGATATTCCTGGTCCTGATTGCGTGTGTCGTGGTCTTCGCCGCCGGCAAGTTAATCTGGACGTGGTGGTCGTCATTCTGACGCGAGCTACATGCTGCCGGCTTCCCAATCGGCAATGATGCGTTTGCGCAAGGCGGGGTCCGGCAGCGTTCCGGTTCCGGCTCGGCAGTTGTCCGCCATATGCGCTGGATTGCCCGTGCCGGGAATCACGCATGTAACGGCCGGCTGGGCAAGGACGAATTTCAACAGGATTTGCGCCCAACTGGTGCAGCCGATCTCGCCCGCCCAGTCCGGCAGCGGCCGGTTGCCGAGGCGCCGCAAAAGGCCGCCGCCACCGAATGGCACATTGACCAGGATCGCAATGCCGCGGTCCGCCGCCAGAGGCAGCAGCTTGCGCTCCGCGGCACGATCATCGAGCGAATAGTTGAGCTGGACGAAATCGAGCGTCTCCTTGCGCATCACGGCTTCCAACTCGTCATAGGCGCTCGCGGTGTAATGCGTCACACCCAGGTAGCGGATGCGCCCATCCTGCTTCCAGCGCCGCAGCGTTCCGAGATGCGTTTCCCAATCGAGGAGATTGTGCACCTGCATGAGGTCGATACGCTTGGCCTTGAGCAGCGCAAAGGAGCGCTCCATCTGGGTGATGCCGGCCTGACGTCCGCGCGTCCAAACCTTGGTGGCGATGAAGGTGTGACCGGGGTCCGGCGCGTCCGCCAGCAGGTCGCCCAGCACGGCTTCGGCGCGACCATACATCGGCGAGCTGTCGAACACCTTGCCGCCGGCGTCGCGGAGGGCACGGATGACATCAGCCAGCGCTTTTAGCTTGTTACCATTCGCACCGACATCGAACCCCACATAGGTTCCGCAGCCGATGACCGGCAATGCTTCGCCGCTCGATGGGATGGGACGCGTTTGCATCGTTTCTCCTGCAGTACCGGCTTGCGCCGCCGCCGATCTTTGGCTGACCAGCGCGGCGCCCATGCCGGCAGCAAGCCGCAAGAAGCCCGCACGCGACAAGTCCCCGGTCGGAGACTTCGGAGCGGGACTCTCCGGCATAGGGTCCTCATCGGCCATCGTGAGCGCCTATTTGCCGACGATGGCTTGAGCGCGAGCAATCAACCGCGGCGACGCGGCGTAGATCGACGCCACAAGCTGTTCGGCCTCCGGACCTGAAATCGGACCCACAACCGGAAGGTCCAGTTTATCGGTCTCCGCCAGGAATTGAGCATCCCTTGTCGTGGCGTCAAAGGCCGTACGCAGAATGGCGAGGCGTTCGGCCGGCACCTGCTTCGAGACCACGAAAGGCCGGCCGAGCGCGTCCGCGTTCATCAGGATATCAAGGACCTCCTTGGCCTCTTGGCTGGGCGCGAGATCGCCAGCAAACGGAACGCCCGGTGGCAGCCCCGGGATCTGGACCGGCGCGAAGCTGATAACCGGATTGACCCTGCGATTGCTGATCCAGTCCGGCGGAACGCTGCTCCACGCGCCGCAATCGCCATCGAGCTCACCGCGTTCGATCGCGAGTCTCTGCTCCGCGCTGCCGGCGTATCCCGTCACATGACGGACCGCGATGCCGAACATGTTCTTGAGCACCGCCGCATTGACGTACGAGGACGTGCCCTGCGCCATCGCACCGATGTTGAATTGTTTGTATCTCCGCAGGTCGTCAAAAGTCTTGATGCCGGTCGCGGCCCAGGCGTAGCAGGTGCGAAGGTCGCGGGTAATACTGCCGACCCAAGCGGCGTCGGTGAACTTGAACCGGATCTTGTCGGCATTGAGCAGCGATTCGTTGAGCAGCCCGGGGTTGAACGCGGCCATTACGCTGCCGTCCTTCGGCGCGCTGCTGTCGAGGTATTGCACCGCCTTAAGGCTCGAGGCGCCCGGCATGTTCTGCACGATGATGTTCGGCTGGCCCGGGATGTACCGGCCGATGTGCCGGGCGAGAATGCGGGCGTAGGTGTCGTAGCCGCCGCCCGCGGAGGAGCCGACCACGATGCTGATAGTCCTGAACTCGGAGCCGGTCTGCGCCGTCGCGGCCGCGGGCATCAAAGTGAGCGTCGTGACGACGGCAAGTGTACACACGCGCGCGCCGCGCAACATCGGTGCAAGCCGTCAGGCGACGACTTCGAAGGGAATTTGTGTCGGCCCGTATTGCTCGACCACGGTGTTCGCCATGGCGTCGTAGCGACGTTGCAGAATCGTGCCCTCGCCGAGCCGCTGGCTACGCACGATGATCGCCACCGAGCGGGTGGGACCGCCCTGTTCCGCGTGGATAGAGTGGGGCGGAACCAGATCGACCTTGCCCTGCGTTCCAGTGGTGACCGAGGACAGTCTCACCTCGGCATAGCCCGACCTGCTGCCATCATCGACTCGCTCGAAGCGTTCGAGGCTCTCGGATCCGTCGAGCACGCCGTAGAGCACCCAGGCGTCGGCATGGTCATGCACGCTGCCGGTTCGTCCCGGCATGCGCACAACGGCGTTGATCACGAAATGGTGGTCCGGATCGACGTAGAGCAGCAGATTCTTGCGGCCCTCGGTGGACGGCCAACCGGCGGAATGCGCCTTCAGCGTCGCATCCTTCAAAAGTTGCTCGAGCAGCGGCTTGGCCTTCCCCATGCGGCGCTCGTTTTCGGAATCCTCCGCCCAGATGGTGCGCAGGTCGACGATGAACTTGTCGAGTACCGGCAGTCGCGGAGTGGCCATGATGGTTCCCCAGGATGTTCTATTCGTTAAGTGGCTCGCCTTCGACGGTGCAGCGGCGTAGCAGCCGACGCTCTTCCTTCGGAAAATCGGTGCGGGCGTGGATCGTGCAGCGGTTGTCCCACATCAGGAAGTCGCCGAGCTTCCAGACATGTTCGAAGATGAATTCCCGACGCTCGCCGATGTCGTAGAGTTGTTGCAGCGTCGCCGCGCTCTCCTCGTCGCTCATGCCCTCGATCTGCGTCGTCATCAGCCGGTCCACGAACAGTGTCTTGCGACCGGTGTCGGGATGGGTGACGAAGATCGGGTGGTAGTGGTGCGGGATGCCGCTGATGTCGCCGGTATGGTTCGCCTGCTTGGCGCGGTTGTACTCGTGGATGTGGAGCGCCCGTTTGCCCTTGAGCTTCGCCTTGAGCGCGGGCGGCACCGCCTCGTACGCCTTGTACATGTTTGAGAACATCGTGTTGCCGCCGGTCGACGGCAATTCAAGCGCATAGAGGAACGTGTATTTGTAAGGTCGCGGCGAATAGCCGGAATCGATGTGGAACCAAAATTCGCCATCGCCGAAGGCGCCGATGGGTTGTCCGTCGACCTTGATATTAGTCACCAGGAGAACCTTTTCGTGGTCCTGCTGGACTCCCTCGGCGCGACTGCGCAGCTTTTCCGGCGCTTTCTTGCGGCTGCCCAGGTCGCCGAAATAGGTAGCGAACCGAAGCTGATCATCTTGAGAAACGTTCTGGCCCCTGAACACCAGGACGAGATGCTTTCCCCACGCGTCCTTGATTGCCTCGACCGTACTTTCGGATAAAGGCTTTGTAAGATCAACTCCTTCTATTTCCGCGCCGCACGCGGACGACAACGGCGTGACCTGGATGTCGACAACATCTTGCATGGACAATTCCCTCCACGAACGAGACGCCGACGCCTTTTCTCATGATAACGTGTGTTGTTCGACGGTTACACCCCCTGGGCCGTCAATGCTCTCCACCCCGGTTAAAATTGTTGCCAAGTCGTGCTGCAACGGGCTGAATTGAGACGATTCCGGTGGGGACCAGATTCTGGGGAAATCATGAGACGGCGTGCAATCATCGCCTCCGCCCTGTTGATCCTGGCCGGCGCGTGGTGGCACCCCGCACGGGCTGCGACCGAAATCGCCTTCGGCATCACCAGCCAGACCGCGTTCAGCCTGGCGCACTACGTCGCCATCGAAAAGAAGCTCTATGAGGCCGAGAATCTGAAGGTCGACACCTTCGTGGCCGGTGCCGCGGTCCAGGTGCTGCAGCAACTCATGGGCGGCTCACTCAACCTCGCGCAGGCCGCCACCGACCAGGCGTTGCGCGCCATCCTGCGAGGCGCCCCGATCCGGATTGTTGCCGGTGCAGCCTCCAACGCGCCGTTCCGCCTCGTCGCCGCCAAGACCGTCAAGAGCTGGAGCGATCTCAAAGGCAAGACCATCAGCGTCGGCGGGCTCACCGACGTGACGCTGTATTTTCTGCGGGTAATGGCGCGTAAGAACGGTCTTGCCGACCAGGACTACGATCTGCTCTACGGCGGCGGCACGCCGAACCGCTTTGCGCAACTCGCATCGGGAGCGGTGGCCGCCGCCATCCTGACCAACCCGGTCGACTTCTCCGCGATCGAGCAGGGCTTCGTCGATCTCGGCAGCGTGCCGCAATACCTGCCGAACTGGGCACAGAACAACATCCTCGTCGACACCCGCTGGGCGCAGCAGCACCGCGGCGCCGTTCTGGCTTTCCTCCGCGCTCACATCAAGGCGACAAAATTTATCTATGACCCTGCCAACCGCGATGACGTCATCGCCATCCTCGCCAAGCACACGAAGACTGCACCAAATATCGCTGCGGCCACTTACGAACTCTATATCAAGCAGCAGGTGATTGCCCGCAATGCCGCGCTGTTTGAGGACGGCATCAAGGCTAATTTCGACGCGCTCGTCGCCTTGGGCGACCTCGCCGCACCTCCCCCGCTCGATGGATTCATCGACGCGAGCTTCCTCGCAGAAGCATCGAAGCAATGACGGGCGTGCGGACGCGGACCCTTGACTGCGGCGGCGGCATGCCGGCCTTCCTTGCCGTGCCGGATGATGCGGCAAAGGCTCCCGCCGTGATCGTCGTGCACGAGCGCTACGGCCTTGTGCGCCACACATGCGACCTGGCGGAGCGTTTCGCACGCGATGGCTTCGTCGCCATCGCGCCCGATCTTTATTTCAAGCACCCGGACCAGCACGCGCTCCATCGCGGCGACGCCGGCTGCGATGTCAGCGACCCTGATGCTTTGATTGCGCTCAGATCCGCCATCGGCGCATTGAACGCGATCCCGCAGGTGGATCGGTCTCGACTCGCAATCATGGGCATTTGCCAGACTGGCCGGCTTCCGCTCGTGGTCGCGGCATCACACCCAATCTCCGCAGCGCTCGTCTGGTACGGCGCAGCCCAGCCGCGCGAATGGGTGGTCAACAGCAAGTACCCCCGCCCGCTCGATGAGATCATTGCCGCCGTCAACTGTCCGGTGCTCGGCATGTTCGGCGAGACCGACCATCTGATTTCGATTGAGGACATCCGGCGCTTTCGCGATTGCCTGGAGCGCCACGGAAAATCCTACAACGTGCATGTCTACCGCGACGCCCCGCATGGCTGGCTCAACGACACCATGCCCGGGCGCTACCGTCCCGCCCAGGCGGAGGCGGCGTGGGCCACCCAGCGCGCCTTCCTGCAACAGGTGCTTGCGCCCGGCTACGACCGGTCAACGCGCATGCAACACTATACGGCCGACATTGCCGCCGATTACGATTTTGCCCGCAACGTGCGGCACGAATAGGAGATGCTGATGGCACGCGATTTCGAGGACCATTGCTGGAAGGACATCGTCGACGACGAAATCCTCGAGATTTACGAGCCCTATCGCCGCGAGGTCCACGTCGGGCGCAATCCCGCGGTGCTGGCGATCGACCTCTACAACAAGGCCTATCAGGGCGGAAGTCGCCCGCTCCGCGAGGTCAATCGACGCTACCCAGGTTCCTGCGGCGAGAACGCCTGGAAGGCGATCGAGCCGACGCGGGCGCTGTTGGCCGCCGCGCGCAAGGCGGGCCTGCCGGTGATCTACACCACCCGCCACGCCGACACCGACGGCGTGCGCTCGACCCATCGTCGTATGGGCAAGGAGGCGGAGGAGCTATATCACATCAAGGAGGAGCTCACGCCCTTGCCCGGTGAGCTCGTGATCTACAAGGAGCGCGCATCGGGCTTCTTCGGAACCCCGCTGATCGCGCATCTGCGCAAGATCGGCGCGGACAGTCTGATCATCCTCGGCGAGAGCACGTCGGGCTGCGTGCGCGCCAGCACGGTCGATGCCTATTCCTACGGCTTCCACACCGTCGTGGTCGAAGAATGCACCTATGACCGGTCGATGCTGAGCCACAAGGTCAATCTCTTCGATCTTCATCATAAATATGCCGACGTGATGCATCTCGACGAGGTGATCGAGCATCTCGCAGGCCTGGAGCGCAGCCGCAACGCCGCTTGAATGGAGCGGCGGACGTCAAGCCAACGACATTATCATCGATTTGCGCGAGCCCATGCCGAGGTCTTTGCTCTGATAGCGCATTCGCGTCACACTGAATCGTCATCGATCAAAGGCGGTATTGTGCGGTCCGGACACCAGATGCTGCAGGTTCAAGACGTCTGTAAGACCTTTGACGGCGGGCGCGGCGCGCTCGAAGTTCTGCGCGATATCCGCTTCAACGTCGCCGCGGGCGAATTCATTTCAATCATCGGTCCCAGCGGTTGCGGCAAGACCACGCTGTTGCGCATCCTGCACGGGCTCGAACCAACAACGAGCGGAGTCGTTTCGGTATCGGGAAAGCGCGTGGAAGCACCCTCGCCGTCCAGCGCGATGGTGTTTCAGCAATTCAACCTGTTTCCGTGGCTGACCGTCGCGCGCAACGTCGCCTTCGGCCTCGAAGTGGCAAAACTCGCGGCCACGCAGCGGAAGGAGCGGACGGATCGCTTCGTGCGTCTCGTTGGGCTCCAGGGATTCTCGGAGCACTATCCTCATGAGCTGTCCGGCGGTATGCAGCAGCGCGTTGGGCTCGCGCGCGCACTCGCGCTAGACCCCGATGTGCTGCTGTTGGATGAGCCGTTTGGGGCGCTCGATGCCATCACGCGCGAGCAGCTTCAACGCGAGATTGCCGTTATCCTGGCGCAATCGCCCAAGACCGTCGTGTTCATCACACACAACATGGACGAGGCGATTTTCTTCTCCGACCGCATTCTCGTGATGGGCACGCGGCCGGGACGCATTCTGGAGGAAGTCCGCGTCGATCTTCCCCGCCCGCGCGAGGCCGACGCAGTGCGCGCGAGCCGCGAGTTTGCAACCATGCGCGAACATCTGTGGTCACTGCTCTCGCAAGGAGACAAAGCCGCATGATTCCGGCCGGGAGCCGACGAAAGGCTCTTCTCATCCAAGCCGTCGCCAACGCCGGCGTGCTGATCGCGTGGGAGCTGCTGTCGCGCTTTGTCATCCCGCCTCAGTTCCTGCCGCCGCCGAGCATGATTGCGCGTGCCTTTGTGACCACCATCCGCTCGGGCGAGCTACCGCGTCAGCTCTGGCAAACGACGAGCGTGCTGTTGCTCGGGTTCGGCCTGGCGATCGTCACCGGCATGGCCATCGGCATCGCCATGGGCATGTTCCAGACGCTCCGCCGCATCCTCGACCCGTACGTCAACGCGTTTTACGCCATGCCCACGGTGGCGATGGTTCCGCTGGTCATCATCTGGCTGGGGCTCGGGTTCGAAGCCAAGGTGTTTCTCACCTGGCTGGTTTCGGTCTTCCCCGTCATCATCAATGCGCAGATCGGCGTCATGAACGTACCACCGGCCTTTATTGAAACCGCCCGAGCGTTCGGCTGCGATCGATGGCAACTGTTCCGGCGCGTCATCCTGCAGGCCGCGGTTCCGTTCTTCATCGCCGGGATCCGATTGGGGCTGGGCCGCGCGCTCGTCGGCGTGGTCGTGGCCGAAATGTTCACCGCTCTGACCGGGCTCGGCTCCATGATCGTGTTTTATGGAAACACTTTCCGAACGGCTGAATTGTTCGTACCCATGGTGGTGCTCGCAATCCTCAGCATCGCGATCACAAACCTCATCTACCGAATGGAACGTTGGATCGCGCCCTGGCGGGTGGCACAGGGATAGATCGGGCGGACACGACGCCATAGCATCAGAAAAACTCTCAAGGGATGATCCGCTTCACCGGGATGGCTTCGCCGAATTGAAGGGATCGGAGCAAAATTGATGTCGAAACACGCCATTTGTCCCCGCCGCGCTGTGCCTTCTCATCAGCCTGATGACGCCTGCCGCCTCCCAGGCGCGGTTCAAGCTTCGGATCGCATCGGTCAATTCGCCACCCTCCATGCACACGCTGTACATGCACGTCGCGCAGGAAGAGGGCATCTACAAGCGCAACGGACTTGATGTCGACGACATCATTTCCCTCACCTCCGGTCCGCTGATGACGCAAGCCCTGGCGTCGGGCCATGTCGATGTCGGCGACACCGACGCCGAGGGCGTACTCAACGCCGTCGCCTCGGGATTTGGCCTCGCGGCGGTGGCGGCACCGTCGCAGCATTTGTCCTATGTCGTGGTGGTCCAGCCGGACATCAAAACCGTAAAGGATCTCGCTGGTCAGCCGTTCGCGATCTCCCGGCCGGGCGCGCAGTCCCAATATCTGCTGTTTCCGCTGCTGGATCGGGCCGGGGTGGCGCGCAACGCCGTGACCTGGATTCCGATCGGCGGCCCAAGTCAACGGCGACTCGCCCTGGTCAACAACCGGGTCAAGGGCGCGCTTCTGCATCTCGACTACGCGCTGGCGGCCAAGCGCGACAGCAACGTCGTCGAGCTCGATCGCGTGGCGCGCGACAACCCCGACTATCCGCATCAGATGCTGGTGGTGCGCAAGGAGCTGATTGAAAAACGACCCGACGTGGTCACCGCCGTGACCCGATCGATCATCGAAGCATGCCGCTTCATGGTGGCGAACCGCGAGCGCACGATCGACATCTACATGAAGGCCTCGGGCGAGACCGACCGAAATCTGGTCAATGCCGGCTATGACGCGCTGCTGGCGATTCACGGCTTCGGCGTCAATGGGGGAATGACGCGCAAGGGCCTCGAGATCGTCACCAGGTTCGCCACCGAGAACGGCGCCAAATCGATTCCGATTGATTCGTGGTCCGACTTCCGGTTCCAAGAAGAAGCGCTGAAGCAGATCGGGCGGGTTGCCGAATGAGCGCCAATGCAGCCGATGCGGTCTCACGACGCATCGTCGATGTCACCGCGGATTGCGGCATATCGCTGGTCGCCAGCCTGCCGGACGGCTGGATCACCAGTCTCATCACACATTACAACCAGGATGCACGCTTCCGGCATATCGCCGTCAACAGGGAGGAATTGGCAATCGGTCTGTGTTCCGGCGCGTTCTTCAGCGGGCTCGGGACATTCGCACTGATGGGCGCGTCGGGCTTCCTGACCTGCATCTACGCCATCACCAAGATCAACTACACCTATCAGATCCCGCTCCTGATCGGCATCACGCTGCGCGGCCGGCCGGGCGATCGCGCCAAGTTCCATCAGTCCAATGGGCTCTATCTGGAATTGGTGATCCGGGCGATCGACATTCCTTTCGTGCCGATCGAAAACGCCGACGATATTACGCGCATCGGTACGGCCTTCGACCACAGCCGCACCATGTCGCGTCCCGTGGTCATCGGCCTCACGCGCGAAGTCTTGAGAGGAGAGGCTTGAGATGAATTTCGAAGCCTGCTTCCGGCTCCTTGCCGCACGGCTGAAGGAAGAGATCATCGTCACCTCGGCGGGCAACAGCTCGGAATTGTGGTGGGAGATCACGCATGAGACCGAGCGGGTGTTTTACCTCGAAGCGTCGATGAGCCTCGCCTCGGTGTTTGCCGCCGGCATCGCGCTCGGCACCGAACGCACGGTGGTCGCATTCAACGGCGACGGCGCGTTTTGCATGAATCCCGGGATGCTGCTGGTGGAGCGCCAACTGGCGCTGCCCAATCTCAAGCATTTCGTGATCTCGAACCGGGTCTACGGCTCCACCAACGACCTCAGCCATCCGTTCGGCGAGTTCATGGACTACGCCGGGATGGCGAAGGCGTCCGGCGTCGAACGCGTTTACGATTTCGCCACGCTGGAAGGCCTCGGCCAGGGCCTCGACGACATGATCAAGGTTCCCGGGCACGCCTTCGCGGTACTGCACGTCGATCCGCTCGGCCGCCACCTGCCCTCGCCTCCGCTCGACGGACCGGAGGTCAAGTTCCGCTTCGGCCGCTATCTCGAACGCACCGGCGGACGGCCGGTGTTCGACACGCCGCTGCATCCCAAATGAGCCGTCGCGGGAGTCTCGCATGACCGATGTCGTGTTATGGGAGCGTCAACTCCCCCGAAACACCGGCTTCGCGTTCGATCTAATGAAGGGGCAATCCGTTCGTATTACCTCTCTGACCATCATCGATTTCGTCTGCTTTAACCGGGAAAACTTGCGCGAGCGGTTCGATCAGGCCAGGACCAAGGCGAATCAGAGAAAGGTCTTCCTGACCACCGGCGACAGCCTCGTGTCGAAGCTCAACAACACGATGATGACCATCGTCGAGGACACCTTCAAGGAAGGGCACCACGACCTGCAGGAAGGCATGTGCAGCCGCAAGCGGCACGAATTGGCCGCGAAGCGGGGCGTATGGGAAGCAACCTACGGCCGTCCCTTGTCGGAAATGCCGACACATGGCTGCACTGAAAATCTCAGCGGCGTTCTGGCGCCCTACGGCATCGCGTTGGAGGATGTTCCCAGTCCATTCAACATTTTTCAGGATATGATCATCCGCGAAAAGACCGGCGTGCTCGAACACTCGCCGATCCGACCCAAGCCGCCGGGCGCGCACGTGACCTTGCGCGCCGAGATGGATTTGTTGGCGGCGCTCAGCGTATGTCCCGATGTTTCGGTCGGGGGAACGACCGGAGCAAAAGTTGCAGTACTGGGGTCTTAGCATGTCAGTTGCGATCGTCGGCCGTCCGGGCGAAACGCTGCCGGCAAGCAAGGAGTATTCTGGAATGCGTCATCTCACGCGGATGTTCGTCGTTGTCGCAGCCGCGCTCTCGGTGGCGCCGGCAGCTGCCGAGAACTACCCCACGCGGCCGATCCGGCTCTATGTGGCATTCCCGCCCGGCGGCGCCGCCGACATCGTCGCACGCCTCGTGGCGCAGCCGCTGTCCGCCCGGCTTGGCCAGCCGGTCGTGGTCGAAAACAAGCCCGGCTCCGGCGGCAATATCGCCGGCGAACTGATCGCGCATGCGGCGCCTGACGGCTACAGCCTGCTGATCGGCCCCGACAACCTGTTCACCATCAATCCGCATCTCTTCAACAAGATGTCGTTCGATCCCCTGAAGGACATCGTCCCGGTCGCGACCGTCCAGTCGAACGCGCTGGTGCTGGCGATCAACACGAAGGTGCCCGCGAACGACTTCAAGGAATTCATCGCGCTCGCCCACCGCAGCGATCCGCCGTTATTCTACGCTTCGATCGGCAACGGCAGCATGCATCACATCGCCATGGAGATGCTGAAGCAGGAGGCGGGCATCAAACTCACGCATGTTCCGTACCGCGGTGGTGGACCGGCTGGCGTCGCGGTGCTGGCGGGCGACGTGGCCGGAATGTTCGGCGGTGGATCGCTGTTCCCGATGATCACGTCCGGCCAACTGCGCGGTCTCGCCGTATCCAGCCGCAAAAGGTCGACCGAACTGCGCGAGCTGCCCAGCATCTCAGAGTTCTACCCGAACTACGAGGCCACCATTTGGCAGGGGCTGTTCGCTCCCGCCGGCACGTCGCGGGATGTCATCGACAAGGTGCGTAAAGAAGTGAGTGCGATCCTCGAGAGCAGAGACTTCGCGGACAAGCTGACCAAGACCGGTTCAGGCGAGCCCTACATCACGTCGCTCGATGAATTCAAAGCTCGCATTCATCGGGACTTCGAAAGATACGGCCAGATCGTCAGAGCCGCCGGCGTGCAGGTGCACTGAGCTGACGGTTTCTGGATCAAGCAAGTGCCCCATGCATAGGAGCAGGGACTTTCCGGGAAAGAGCAGGAACTTTCAGGGGCCGATCAGGGAATTTCCGCTGCATCCACGTGTATCCTACGCTCCTGATCCAGTCTTGGGATGGGACCTCTCGACTTGAGCGAAAATGCTTATTTCCCGCGCCTGTTCAGCCCGCTGCGGGTCGGGCGGCGTACGCTGCGCAATCGGATTGCGCTGTCGGCCACGACCACGAACTACGGCGAGCGGAACCGCGTCACCGATCGCTGGATCAATTTCCTGGCGGAGCGTGCCAAAGGCGGCGCCGGAGCGGTCATCACTGAAATCATAGCAGTCGATCCGGCGGCGCTCTGCCAAGCCTCGACCGTGACTGGCTACGAGGCCGAAAACGAGGACGGCTTCAAGCGAACCGCGGAGGCAGTCGAAGGCAGAGGCGCGTGCCTCATCGCGCAACTCTGGCATCCCGGCCGTCAGCAACTCTGGAGTCCGGTGGCCTCCCCCAAGGGGATTTCCGATCAGCCGGATGCCTACAGCTGGACGGTTCCTCATGTCATGTCGACCGCAGAACTGCGGCAAGTTGCCAACGAATACGTGGCGGTCGCCAAACGGTTCAGGCGATGCGGCTTTGGCGGAGTAGAGTTGCACGGCGCGCACGGTTACCTCATCACACAAATTCTTTCACCCTGGTCGAACCGGCGCACAGACGACTACGGCGGCTCGCTCGAAAACCGCATCCGGTTCGTGCGTGAAGTCGCCGAGGCCATTCGCCAGACTTGCGGCGACGATTTCGTGATCGGCCTCAAGATGCCAGGTGACGAGGGGGTCACGGGCGGCATTGATCCCGATGAGGCGGCGCGGATCACCGCGGCGCTCGCGCGGCCGGGCCTGCTCGACTACTTTGCTTACAGCCAAGGCAATTTCACGTTGAGCCTGGAAAATCATGCGCCGGATATGCATTTCCGGCGCGGGCATTTCCTCGATATCCATAAGAAGATGCGACTCGCGTCGGCCGGCGTGCCAGTGATGGCGATCGGCCGCATCGCGACGCCCGCGGAGGCCGAAGCCGCCATCGCGGATGGCGTCGGCGATCTGGTCGGCATGACACGGGCGCTGATCGCAGACGCCGACTGGCCGGCGAAGGCGCGCGACGGCGACGTCGAGGACATCAGGCCTTCGAGCTTCGACAATTTTGCCTGGGGCGAGATTCATGTCGGCAAGCCGCTGGCGGAACCGCACAACCCCCAACTCGGCCGCAAGGGCGAATCCGCATGGCGGCCGAGTGGTGCATCCACACGCCGCCGCATTGCTGTCGTGGGCGCGGGCCCCGCAGGGCTGCAGGCGGCCCGCGTCGTGGGGGAGCGAGGCCATGACGTGACGCTGTTCGGCGTGTCATCCCAAGTTGGCGGGAAGCTGCGATGGGAGGCCGGGCTTCCCGGCAGGGCGGAGCATTTCCCGGTGATTGCCTGGATGGAGCGGCGGGCCAGAGGCGCGGGCGTGAAGACCGAGCTTGGGCGCGCCGCCACCGTGGGTGACATTCTCGCCATCAAGCCGGACAGCGTGGTTGTGGCGACGGGCGCCCATCAGCGCCGCCCGGACGATTTTATCGGCGACGGCGTCAGTGCGCGCGACTGGAAAGCAAGCTCGAACAGCGGCCGCGTGGATGCGACGGCGGTGCTATTCGACATGGATCACAGTGCCGCAACCTATGCAGTGGCGGACGCGCTCGCGAGAGACTATCGCCGGCTCGTCTTGCTCACGCCGCGTCAGCAGATCGCGCGCAACGTCAACTATTGCAGCGCGATCGGCATCCATCGCAGGCTCTATGAAGCGAATGCTGAAATCGTTCTGTCGGCGGAGCCGGTTTCATTTCGCGGTGGCCGGCTAACCTGGCGCAACGTCTTCACCGGGCGCACCCAGGACCTCGACGACGTCGGGGTGTTCGTCTGGTCGACGCCGCGCGTTGCTGACGATGCCATCGCGAAGCAGCTTCATGACATGGGCATCGACACCCGGCTGATCGGAGACTGCATGGCGCCGCGCAATCTTCTTTGCGCCATTCACGAAGGAGAGGCTGCCGCCTTAGCGCTCTGACAGGTTCCACCAGAGATTGAAGCCGATCGTCATGTTTGAACGTGCGCTCAACATATTCTGGATTTTGCTGGGGGGCGCCGCGGCCGCCTATGCGTGGACGCTCGGCCTTGTTGGCTCGTCCGGGCCCGACAGCGGATTATTCCCCTTTATCTCGGCGCTGATCGTTATGGGCGCGGGCGTTGTGCTGCTGTTGCGGTCTCCGGGCGAGCCTGTTGCACCTGACTTTCCGCGCGGCGCGGCGCTGGGGCGGGTGCTCGGCGTCGCCGCCGGTCTCGCATTCATGGCGATGAGCATCCCCTATCTGGGATTTGCGGTTGCCGGCTTCATAACCATGATCATTCTGCTTCGCGCCGTCGAGAAATCCGGCTGGGTGTTCTCAATCTCTCTGGCCTTCATCTCCGTCGTCGTTGTCGTCTGGCTGTTCGGCCGGGTCCTGGGCATGACCTTGCCCCGAGGTCCGTGGGGCTGGTGAGATATGGACGCCTTCGGCGGACTCCTCACCGGATTCGGCGTCATTCTGACGCTCGAAAATCTCTATCTCTGCTTTCTGGGCAGCCTGATCGGGACACTGGTCGGCGTGCTTCCGGGCGTCGGTCCGCTCGCGGCGCTAGCCTTGCTGTTGCCGATCACGTTCACACTGACCCCGGTCGGGGGGATGGTGATGCTCGCCTCGATCTTCTACGGCGCGATGTATGGCGGCTCGACGACCTCGATCCTGCTCAACATTCCGGGCGAGGCCGCGTCCGTCGTGACTTGCCTCGACGGGCACCAGATGGCGAAGCAGGGACGCGCCGGCCCGGCGCTAGGCATCGCGGCGATCGGCTCCTTCGTCGCGGGCACGCTCGGCGTTATCGTGATGACGTTCTTCGCGCCAGCGATCGCGGCGGTGGCCATTCGCTTCGGACCCCCAGAGAACTTTGCCCTGATGGTGCTGGGCGTTATCTGCACGCTCTATATGATCGCCGGCTCGTCAGTGAAGGGCGTGCTGATGGTGGCGCTCGGATTTCTCACCGCGGCGATCGGCATCGATGTGGTCAACGGGCGGGAGCGCTTCACCTTCGGCTCGGTCGACCTCTCCGCAGGCATCGAGTTGTTGGCTGTCGTCATCGGACTGTTCGGCGTGACCGAAGTTCTGAGCAACGTCGAGAGGATTGTCAAAAACACCGTCGTGACAGACCGCATCCACGGCCTATGGCCGACACTCGCGGACTGGCGCGCATCGTGGCGGCCAATGCTTCGCGGCAGCGGGCTTGGATTCGTCCTAGGCCTGGTCCCCGGCGGCGGGCCGGTCACCGCGTCGTTCATGTCCTACGCCTTGGAGAAGCGCATATCCGCTCATCCCGAGCGATTTGGAAAAGGCGCCATCGAAGGCGTTGCCGGCCCGGAATCGGCCAACAACGCCGCCGTCGCTGGCAGCATCATCCCGGTCCTGTCACTCGGCATCCCGGGCAATCCGGTGACCGCGCTGCTGCTCGGCGCCCTGGTGATCCAGGGCATCCAGCCCGGCCCACTGTTTATCACCCAACGTCCCGACCTGTTTTGGGGGATCGTGGCCAGCATGTACGTAGGCAACGTGTTCCTGCTGCTGCTGAATCTTCCGTTGGTCGGGCTGTGGGCCCAGCTCTTGCGTATTCCCTATCGCGTGCTGTTTCCAATCGTGCTCCTGCTCTCCGTGGTGGGCACCTATTCGGCGAACAAGAACGTCTTCGACCTGTGGGTCATGCTCGGGTTTGGGCTCGTGGGCTATTTGCTCCACAAGCTGGCGTACGACCTTGCGCCATTCGTCATCGCTCTGGTGCTTGCGCCGCTGCTCGAGCAATCCCTGCGTCAATCGTTGGCGATGTCGCCGGACGGCGCTATGATCTTCCTCCAACGTCCGGGGACCGTGCTGATGCTAATGGCTGGCGCGGTTCTCGTCGCTTTGATGTTTCGTCGCGCAAAACAATCTTAAGCGAGGGAGCCTATGAAAAGCGCAATTGCTTTCGCACTTCTTGCCGCCCTCTTTGCAACGCCAGCCGCGGCCCAAGGCGGCGACGCCAAGGCAGATCTCGCCAAGCTCAAGCCGAAGGATTTTCCGACCGGCCCGATCGAGTACACAGTGGTCTATCCCGCCGGGGGCGGCATGGACGTCACTGGACGATTGCTCGCCAAGTACGTCGAGAAGTGGAGTGGCGACAAGATCGTCGTCAACAATCGCACTGGCGGCGCCGGAATGGTCGGTCACGCCTATCTCGCCACGCAGGCGAAGCCCGACGGATACACGGTCGGCGTCCTTGCAAACCTGATGTGGGGCGACGCGATGCTGCGCGCGCAGGGCCGCTGGGCCTACACCGATCTTGAGCCGATCGGCTACTTGAATTCCGATCCGTTGATCTGGGTTGGGCCGACCGACGGGCCTTACAAGGGCATGTCGGTTAAGCAGATCGTTCAGATCGCCAAGGACAAGCCCAACACGGTCCGCGCCGCGACCGTCCCCGGCAGCATGTGGGACTACATCCTTGATCAGGTTGAGGCCAATTCCGGTGCAAAGTTCCTGCGCGTGCCGTTCCAGGGCGGCGGTGCGGGCATCAACGCGTTGGCGGGCGGTAACGTCGACATCGCGCAGGGGTTCTTCTCTGAGTTCCGCGGATTGGCGGACGCCGGCAAGGTGGCCCCCCTTGGCGTCGCGGCCCCGGAGCGATTGAGCTTCTTGAAAGACACGCCGACCATGAACGAGGCGCTGGACGGCAAGGAATACCAATGGATCATCATCCGGTTTGCGGTCGTTCCGAAGGGTACGCCGGCGGATCGCAAGGCCTATCTCGCGGCTGCCATCCAGACCGCGATGAGGGACCCGGAACTGGTCGCCGAGTATCTCAAGGCAGGCGTCTATTTCGACCCGAAGCTCACCGATCCGTCGCGCATGGAGGCCAATCTCAAGGCCTATGCCGAGGCCGAGCGCGACTTTTATCAGAAGACCGGCCGCCTGAAGTAGCCGGGCTCGGAGCCTGCTCCTCCCAAACAAAAGGCGCGGCGCGGGGCACCCGCGCCGCCCGAGATTTGGGCTTGAGAACCCGGATAAGGAATAAGGCCATTCCATGCGGCGCAGTTCGGAACGAATTCTGACCACGCATGCCGGAAGCCTGCCCCGACCGGAGAATCTGACCAGCCTTTTCGTTCGGCGCTCACACGGAGAACGCACCGCCTCGGATGAAATTGTCGCAGCCGGCAGGGCCGCGTTGCGCGCGATCGTACCAATGCAGGCCGAGACCGGCATCGACGTCGGCAACAATGGCGAACAGCAGCGCGATTCATTTTTTCTTTATCTCAAAGACCGTTTGACCGGGCTGGGTGGGACCTGGCAGCGGCCGTCGCGCGCCGACGTCGACCGCTATCCCGAATTCAAGAAGCGATGGATAGAGCAGACGTCGAGCAAGGCCCGCGTGTCGCCGAACGAGGGATTGCCGATGGCGATCGGCGACGTGCGCTATGTCGATACGGCGGCGATCGAGGCCGAGTGCAGCGACTTCGCGGAAGTCCTCAAGGACAATCCGGATATCTTCGTCGAATCCTTCATGAACGCCCCCTCACCCGGGATCGTGGCCGCGGCGATCAAGAACCAGCATTACGATACTGAGTTGAAATATCTGCAAGCGCTCGGAGAAGCGTTGCGGATCGAATATGAGACCATCGTTCGCGCCGGCTTCGTGCTGCAGATCGACGCGCCCGACCTCGCGCTGGAGCGGCACATTTCATTTAAGGACAAGCCGCTGTCGGTGTTTATCGAATTCGTCGAAAATGTCGTCGCAGTGATCAACGCCGCGCTCAAAAACATCCCACCCGACCGGGTGCGCCTCCACGTCTGCTGGGGCAATTCGGAATCGCCTCACGACAGCGACGTCCCGCTCAAGAATATTCTGCCGACCGTGCAACAAGCGAACGTCGGGGCGTTGTATCTCCCCTTCGCCGGCCCGCGGCACGCGCACGAATTTCGCTGCTTCGAGAATTTACCGTTGAAGAGCGGCCAAATCCTGGTGGCAGGCGTGATCGACCCGTTGACCAACATCATCGAACATCCCGAGGTCGTATCGGACCGGATCGAGCGGGTGGCGGCGACGATCGGAGATCCCTCCGCCGTGCTGGCCGCGACCGATTGCGGCTTCGACACGTCGGCGGGCTGGGGCCGCGTTGCGCCAGATGTGGTCTGGGCCAAGCTGCGCAGCCTCAGAGACGGAGCGAGGATAGCCTCCACGCGCTTGTTCTGATGCCGGCGTTGGGTAGGTATGCCGAGGACTTCGCCTGCAAGAACCTCTATGCCCTCGCCTATCATCGTTCGAGCGTCACACATTCAGCCGCGCGGCGGCCCGAGCGCCGCACCATGACGTCGTTCGGCGAGGCAACCTCAGGACAAGAGGGGCATGGCCCCGTTAATTGGTCGCCACAATCGCCTGGGCGCGCGCGATGACTTCGGGTGGAGACTTGTAGAGCCGTTCGACCAGCGCCTGTACGTCGACGCCAGACACGAATCCGAGCTCAAGGTCCATCTTGGCACCCTCGGCGATAAGCTGCGGATCGCGCATCGCCTCGGCAAAGGCCTCTCGTAACGCGGTTCCCAGGCGTGGATCGAGGCCAGGCGGCGCTACCAGGGGACGCCCCATCGCTTGCCGCGAAAAAATCATGTCCAGCACCAAGCGATCCTGCGGCTTAGTCACGAACTCGTCGAGCATCGGCACGTCGGGCAGCTCTTTGTGCTTCTGCAGGCCAAGCTGCATGACGATCTTGAGTCGACCCGACGCAAGATCATCCCTGTTGCCGACGCGTGCTACGCCCCAGGAATAGCCGACGATCCCGTCGAGCTCGCCGCGTTCGATCGCGAGCATGATTTCCTGCGTGCCCGGATAGCCGGCGATCGGCTTGAGCTGGGTGCCAAGGAGCGAATTGAGCGCGATGGTGAAGGCGTGCTGGTCGCCGCCAGCGCCGGTTGATCCCATCTGCAGGCGCGCGCCCGCAAGAATCTCCTGGAGGTTTGAGGCCGGGGCTCCTCGCCGGATAAACATCCCCGACACTTCGTTGTTCATGCTGCCGAGCCAGACGAATTTCGTCGAGTCAAACTTGCCCTGCGCGGCGCTGCCGCCAATCAGCGGTTCCATGGCGACGCCACGCCCGACGATTGCGATCTCGCTGCCGTCCTTGGGGGCTGCGTTGTAGAGATAGTTCGCGAGATTGAGCGAGCCCGCGCCCGGCCGATTCTGCGGGATGACGAGGGGATTGCCAGGAAGATATTTGCCGAGATGGCGGGCGAGCAAGCGGCCATAGGTGTCGTAGCCGTACCCGGTCGGGGAATAGCCGATGAGCAGCTTGATCTGTTTTCCGGCGAACGAGGCCGGGTCCATGGTGGTTTGGCAGTGTGCGGCGGTCGTGAATATCAAGAATAACGAAATCAACAGCACAGGCGCACGCACCATCAAATCACGCCCCTTCCGCAGGCAAGAGCGCAACCAGGAATTCTTTTTCCACGCACAATCATGGAGTCGCGCCGCTTGCGGCCATCCTAGCCAAGTTTTGACGTGCATCATCACTCGGCCGCGCGGGCCATGTGCATGGCGTCGAGATGCGCAACGACCTCGTCGAGATGCATGACGTCGACATATTTGTGATGGAGATCGAAAAGATTGACCTTATGGGTGAGTTCGGCGCGGTCGAAGGTGCATTCCTCGACCAGCGAGACATGGAATCCAGAGGAGTAGCCGTCCACCGCACTCGCGCGTACACAGCCGGAGGTACTTTCGCCGCAGACGATGAGACTTTGAATACCGAGCAGCGAGAGATGCGAGGACAGCGGTGTACCCTGGAAGATGCTGGCACGCTGTTTCGTGATGATGACGTCTTCCGGCTGCGGCGTGAATTCGTGATAGATGGCGTAACCGTCGGCGGGAACGGCGATCCGCTGCCGGGTGGAGACCGCTCCCTTCGGCCGGTTCTGCGGGCGGGTCTCCTGCGTACAGTAGAAGATGGGGATGCCGGCCCGGCGCGCGGCGGCGAGGAGCCGCTTGGTTGGAGCGATCGCGCGATGGGCGAAGACGCCGCAGGAATTGGGATAGCGCGCGTTGAGCTCGTTGGGCGAATGCGGTCCGCCTCGATACACCAGGTCGTAGAGATCGATGGCGAGCAGCGCAGGCCGCGCGCCGACGAAAGTCTCGCGCCGCCAGCCGGCATAGAGCTCCAAATCGGCCTCGGGGATGACGTCCTTCCAGCAGTGCTCGTTGAACTTGTCGATGGATGCCATCGCCGGGCGCTCCCGATGTCGCTATCAGGAAATGATAGCGTCCGATGAGCCGAGAGCATAGGAGCGAGGGGAAGACCTTTTTCGGGCGAGGTGATTTGGGCCTGCTACGCGGCCATGTAGGAACGGCAGGCTGCCGCTATCTGGTGAGATTGTAGCGGATGTAGTCGTCGCGATTTGTGGGATTATTCCCCAAGCCCCCGTTAAGTGGAAACGACTGATTTAATTGGTTGATCCGCTCGCTGGGGTTGTTGATGGGCGGCGGAATGTAAGGACCAGCCGACGGCTGGGTCAGCGTCAGCGATGGTGGGCGTAGAGGTGCCGCTATGTAGGGACCGCCGCTGCCTCGCGCGGTGACGCGGGAACGTCCCGCGCGCTGGGTCGGCTGCGTCTGCTGCTGCTCTTCGCCGCGAGCGGAGCGTCTCGGGCAATCCATGCCCTGCATGATGATCGGTGTTCCATCACACGTCGTGGTCGACGTCGTTGTACGCTCGACGCTTTGTTTCTTGGGGCGAGCCGACGCGGTTGCAGCCATCCCAAGGACAAGAACGGCGAAGGCGAGGGTCACCATTCTGGATAACGGCATGCTCATGCTCGTATAGATAAGCACTTCCTGCCGGCACCCGCTACTGGCACGGGTCAGGAGAAACACTTTTTTTCAGAGGCACAAGCTGCGCGGCGATGCGATCTATCGCCACCCAAATACCCGCCGACCGCCGAGAAAACAATCCGGAATCATTTGGTTTCCTATCAATCCGTGAGTTCAGTCAGGCCTGGCATGACGAGACGATCTATGGCGAACGCAGGATTGACGGTCCCGGCGCGCTGCTCCATCGCGACCAGGTTGCGCAATTTCGTGCGCGAGACCTTGCTGCTGGGCTCGAAAAATTCGATCCGGCGAAGATAGTCGTAACTGGCCTCGGCGTCTTCTTTGCTCGAACGGGCGACCTTGACCAGAAGCTCGATCGCTTCGTCGCGATGTGACGGGTCCGCGAGCCAGGCGATGCTTTTGTCCGTGGCCGTGAGGATCCGTTTGGCGACCGGCAGATTCGCGGCCGCCCAGCGCCGATGGACCGCCATGCCGGTGAAGGGAATGTCCGTCACGTAGTCTGCGGCGAGGCCGAGCGTGACGAAGCCCGAGGCTGTGGCCTGGAAGTTGAGCGGCGGAAGCACGATCGCGGCATCGACGACGCCGGCCTTCAGCGCGGCAAAACGCGCGGCCGCGACACCCGCCGGAATAACGTCGTAGTCGCTTTTCTTTAGCCCGTTCGCCGACATCATCCGTTCGAAATAGACAGTGGTGATGTCGTTGTCCGCGCCGACGGAGATGATCTTGCCCTTGAGGTCCGCAATCGATTTGAGGCCGGGCTTACCAATCAGTACATAAGGCGCGGCATTGCCAATAACGCGGATCAGCGCAAGCGAAGCGCCCTTGTCGATCGCACGGATCGGATCGGTGATGCCGACGCTCAGCGCGACGTCGAGCGAGGCGGCGGTGAGCTGCTGCGTGACGGCGGCGCCGCTTTGCGCAAAGTTGAGCTCAAGATCGATACCCTCGCGGGCGAAGAAGCTCTTGTGCACGGCAACGTAGATGGCCCAGAGCGGGGCCTGCCCGCCAAGCGAGCCGGCAATGACCTTGTCCGCGGCCTGGGCCATCTGGACTGCCGGCCCAGACGTCATCGAGAACATCATCAAGCTACAGCCCACCATGGCCCGAACGGCATTCATGAGCGACAACTCCCTTATCGTCTCAACGGCCGAGGCTCACAGGCCTGAATTGGGATCGTGGTAGAGCTCGCCGACGATGGCGGTCACGCCCGGCTTGGATGGAGCAAGATGATAGCGGCCGTCGCGATCGCGACCCAGGCGTCCGCTCTGCCGCAGCTCGTCCAGCCCGCAGGCGATTTCGCGGCCGTCGTCGCTGCCGATCGACTCGACAAGGTCGGCGTAGAACATCGGCGCTGTGGCGAGCGCCTGCTCGATGTTCTGAAAGCGCGCGGGCCCTTTGAAGACCTTGGCCGCGCTCCGGGTCAGCGGAATCTCGCCGTCGCGGCCGAACGGCTTGGTGCAGTCGAAGCCCGACTTGGCTCCGGTCCGTCGTCCCTGGAGCGAGGGGTCCATGGACATTCCCGGAATCCCCTCAAGGATCATGAGGTCCTGATCGGCCTGGAAACGCGTTCCGAGCGCCCATTCGACCTGCTTGTCGTTGCGGATGTCGATGTCCTCGTCGAATACGAAGATGTGCTTGAGCCGCGCGATGCCGCCGAACAGCGCCGCGATGGCCAACCGCGCTTCGCCGAAACTGCGCTGCCGGATCGAGACACGTAGCGTGTTCGAGCCGCCCGAGGTGTGCCGCATATAGGCCGCGACCGCGTCGCGTCCCGAGGCCTTGAGGATTTTCATGGCCTCGGCCTCGACCCGGATGGCGCTGATGTTCTGGCTGTCGGTCTGGTCGAGCACGAACGCGGAGCCGTGCTGCAGCGTGTGATGGAGCACGTCGCGGCGCATGGTGATTGCGGTGCAATGAAACACCGGGTCCATGTGGATCGCTCCGTAATAGCCCATGTATTCGCCGAATGGCCCTTCCGGCTCCACATAGCCGCGCTCGTCGAGATAGCCCTCGAGGGTCATCTCGGCGTCGGCCGGCACCAGGATGTCGTTGGTGAGGCTCTTGACGACGGCCACAGGTTCCCCGCGCATGGTGGCGACCAGCGACAACTCGTCGCCGGGATGGCGCATGGTCGCGGCGACGAAATCGAGCGGATGGGTGCCGACAGTAAATGTGATCGGTAACTTTTCGCCGCGCGCCACGCTGGCGGTGTAGATACGTTTGAGATCGGACGGAGCTGTCACGTTAGTGCCGGTCTCGTAGCGGTTGCGCAGGCTCAGCCGGCGGCACCCGACATTCCGTCGTCCGGTTGCCGGATCGATCGTGTAGTCGGTGGCCGAGCTTAGATAGCAACTGCCGTCGTAGGCGTGGTGCGGGTAGAACGGCAACCTGGTGAGATCGACGTCCTTGCCGGTGATCTGAATGGTGTGAACGGGAGCGTCTCCGGAAGGGATTTCCACCACCGGCTTCGGATTGGCCAGGCGCTTGAAATACTCGTCGTAGATTTTTTCTTCAGTGGTTTCGAATGCGGCGATCAGGCGCTTTCGGCTGGCCGCGGTCTTCGCCACCATTTCCACTTTTTCCGGGCCCACGCTTTTGAACAGCACCGCCTTCTCGCTCTTCTCGATGATCGAGCCAAGCCCCGTCAGCGGCACCGGCTCGTCGTGGATTTCGACCTCATCCATGTCGACCAGCCGCTCGACAAACCGACGGAGCCGATACTTTTCCATGTCGATATTGGACGTGGCTTTGGTACTCGTCATCATCGCATTCCCTCGGCACCGATTAGACTACAGATATCTTATCCTGACATCGCTGTTAAGCCCATAGGCGGCGAACCCGCGCGTGTCACTGTGAGGGTGCCCCGCCAACGTGTATAGCTCGCCAAACGCGCTCGGGAGTGACTGGCATTTCAATATGCGTTACGCCGTAGTCCGCCAGCGCATCGACCACGGCATTCACGACGACGGCAAGGGTCGGGGTTGTGCCGCCTTCTCCGCCGGCGCGCACACCGAGCGGATTGCCCGGCGCCAACGTCTCGCTCAATTCCGTAGTGAAGGACGGCAGAAGTTCTGCCCGAGGCACAGCGTAGTCTTGCAAAGAGCCTGCCAAGAGTTGCCCGATTATTGGATCATAATACGCGTGTTCCCACAGCGCCTGGCCAACGCCCTGCACAATGCCGCCGTGGGTCTGGCCGTGCAAAATTAGCGGATTGATCGCGCGGCCGACGTCGTCAACGGCCGCGTAGCGGACAATGTCGGTCTTGCCAGTGTCCGGGTCAATCTCGACCTCGCAAACATGTGCGCCAAATGGAAAACCGGGAACGCGGATCATGTCATCACAATCCGCCGTCAGCGGCCCGCGCAGATCCTCCGGCAGACTGTTGCGTTCGCGGGCGGCGCGTGCCAGTTCGAACAGTCCAATCGACCGATCGGTTCCTGCGACGGTAAAGACGCCCTCGGCGAACCTCATATCGGCGACGTCGGTCTCCAGCATGTGGGCTGCAATCCGTTTTGCCTTCGCGATGACCAATTCGGATGCCTTGCCCATCACCACGCCGGCCATACGCATAGACCGCCCGGAATGCGAGCCGCCGCCGACCGGAACGATGTCAGTATCACCCTGGATCAGTCGCACACGCTCCAGCGCGACGCCCAGCCATTCGCCAACGCATTGCGCAAAACTGGTCTCGTGTCCCTGACCGCTCGACAAGGTGCCGACAGTGACGTCAACATGGCCGTCCGGCTGCACATCGATCTTGGCGTATTCGCGTGGCGCTCCGCTCGTTGCCTCGATGTAGCCGGCAAAGCCAATGCCCCGCAATTTTCCGTCGCGCTTGGCTTCGCGTCGGCGCTTCGAAAAGCCTTTCCAGTCGGCAAGATCGAGTGCACGATCCATAATCTTCCGGTAATCGCCGCTGTCGTAGGTCATGCCAAGCGGATTCGCGTATGGCTGCGCCGAGCTCGGGACGAGGTTGCGGCAGCGCAGATTGATGCGGTCGTAACCGAACTGGCGCGCGGCGAGATCGATAAGCCGCTCCATGACGAACATGGCCTCCGGCCTGCCCGCACTGCGGTAAGGGTTGGTCGGCGGCGTATTGCTCAAGACCGCCCGCGCGCGCACGTGCGCTGTGGGAATAGAGTAAACCGAGGTCAGCAATTCCGTACATTTGACCAGCGGCACATAGTTCACGCTGTGAGCGCCCACATTGCAGATAACCGAGGCCCTAAGCGCGAGAAAGCGGCCGCTCGCGTCCATGGCAAGTTCCGCCTGAATGACCTGGTCACGCCCTTGATAGTCGCAGGCGAAAGCTTCCGATCGTTCGCAAGTCCACTTGACGGGGCGGCCTACACGCTTCGCCGCCCAAGCCACCAGCGCGAACTCCGGATAGAACGCGTTTCGCGTGCCGAAGTTGCCACCAACATCGCCGCACTCGACGCGCACGTCAGCAGGCGGCACACCGAGGACGGCCGCCAGCTCATGTTTCTGGCGTACGACGCCGCCGCTGCCGGCATGCAGCGTGTAACGCTTGGTGTTCGAATCGTAAATGCCGATCGCGGCGCGCGGTTCGAGCGGCACGCCGGTCACGCGCTGCACAGCGGTTTCCAATTTGGCGACATAGGTCGCACGGGCAAACGCCGCCGCTGTCGCATCCATGTCGCCGACGTCGGCATCGATGCACACATTGGAGACACCGTCATAAAGCTGCGGCGCGTCCGGCCGGGCAGCCGCCACGGTGTCGACAATCGCCTGGAGCGGTTCGTATCCGACGACCACGTGTTCAGCCGCATCCTTGGCGATGGCGAGAGTTTCGGCCACCACCATCACCACGCCCTCGCCTACGTGGCGCACACGGTCGGTGGACAGGACAGAATGTGGGGCGTAACCGTGCTCTGAACCATCCCGATTTTTGAGCAAGATGTCGACGGTCAGCTTCGACGGATTATGCGGTATCGAATTCAATCTGTCGGCCGCGGCGTCGGTTCCAGTCAGCACCGCCAGGACTCCAGGCATAGCGCGCGCGGCGGCCGTATCTATGGACCGGACGTGCGCGTGCGCATGCGGCGAACGCACGAACACTGCATAGGCTTGGCCAAGGAGGCTCACGTCGTCGCTGTAGCGCCCCCGTCCGGCGACAAGTCGCACATCTTCCTTGCGGACAATCGGCCTTCCGATGGTTTGCGGCATGATGGTACGTGACTAGCCTTTGGAGTCGGTTTTCAGCGCCCCATAGCGTCAAGCGTTTCAGCGGACCTGGAAGACGAGCTTTCCCCTGAAATGGCGCGACTCGCTTAGCCGGTGGGCATCGGCAGCCTCGGACAGGCGAAAGAGCTTGATATCAGGAGGGCGCACCACGCCTGCCTGATACAGTTCGACAATACGTTCGAGATGCCGGCGAGCGCGTCCAACGGGTGGTCGCAACGCCGTCACATCAGAACGCTGTGGTTTTGGTGCCTGCGCCCCCGAAGCGATGAAAGCCGCACGGCCGCCTGGTTTGAGCACCGCGAAGGACCTCTGCGCAACGTCGCCCCCGACCGTGTCGAAAACAGCGTCGCAATTGGCGACAGCTTGGGTGAAATCCTGGGCGTTGTAGTCGACGATTTCATCGGCGCCGAGGCCTTTCACATATGCATGGTTCGCCGCACTCGCGGTCGTGATCACACGAGCTCCGATATGCTTGGCAAGCTGGATGGCAAAACCGGCGACGCCGCCCGCTCCACCTTGGATCAGGATCGTCTCGCCGCGCTGTAGCTTCAGCGTATCCTCAATCGCGCTCATAGCCGTGAGGCCAGTGAGCGCCAAAGCGGCGGCGTTGACATGGGACAGTCCGCTCGGCTTCTTGGCGACGATTCCAGCCTTGACGGCAACCTTTTCCGCGTAGGTGCCCTCCTGGCCGGCTTCGCAAACACCGAACACCGTATCACCCAGCGCGATGTCCTTGACGCCTTCGCCTACGGCGCTGACCGTCCCCGAAAAATCACGTCCCGGGACCAAGGGAAATTTCGTGTGCTTGTATTCGCCGAGGCGGACCTTCCAATCCGCCGCGTTGACACTCGTGGCAGCGACGTCGATGACAACTTCGCCAGGACCGGCTAGCGGATCTGGTAAATCGCCGTATTGGAGGACTTCCGGTCCACCGAACCGCTCGATAAAAGCTGCCTTCATTTCGCACCCATCTCCTCGCCCTCGCGTCTACCAAAGATGTCGATTATCATTGTCCATGATCCTGAAAACCGAGGTTAGCCAACATGTCCGCAACGAGACAAACGGGCTTCGCAAGACTGCGATTACGGCAAGGGCGGGTAGGCAGGCTTATAGCGATCGGAGTGGCGTACTTCGTGAGCACGGGGCTGACTTCCGCGGCGGACCGAGAAATGACGAAAGAATACTTGACGTGCCTGGACAAGGCCAGCGGCGTCACTGTTGAGATGATCACTTGCATTAGTGCCGAAACAAAGCGCCAAGACGTTCGTCTCAATGAGAGCTACAACAAGCTGGGTTCAAAACTTTCAGCAAATCGAAAAAAGGCGCTGCTTGAGGCGCAGCGTGCTTGGATCAAATTCCGCGATGCAAACTGTCGCTTTTATTATGATCCGGAAGGTGGTTCCAGCGCACGAGTTGCCGCCGATGAATGCCTTCTAAACGCGACAGCTGATCGCGTCAGAGAGCTAAAGCTGTTGGCTCCTGATCGGTAGGCCAAGCTTCGGCGTTATTTCGCGGCGCCGCTGGACGCGCCGCGGCGACGAGTTGTCCAACGATCTGGGGCCATCGTCACTACACAAGTTCTGTCCGGATTGCATCACCGCGGGGGGCTCGCAAGCAGAAGGCCGACGGTGATGATCGCCATCATCGCTGCACCCGCGGCGATCCAAAGTTGCGGCACAGCGGCGTCTGGCTGTTTGCAGCTCGTGCGCACCATTCGGTTAGAGGGTTCGGTTTGATCTCAACCGGCGTAGATGTGGGCGCTTGTGGTGCTGTCTCCGATTCTGGCAATGGATCAAGCGGCAGCACGGCAATTGGGGGAGTAGTGTCGGGCATTATCACCCTGCGCTGACGCGGCGTACCGCGTGGCCGCTCGGGCGCAATGATATCCAACGGCACGTTTGGCGGGTCATAGGTCGCATCCTGCGCCTGCACGGACGTAACGAGGGCCGCGAACAGGAGAGCAGTTGCGAGGCGGGTCATCCTTCTCTTCCTAGCTAAGGCAACATCGTCGATACCGGGCCCACCCTCGCCGACGGAGACGATGTGACCCGCCAATTCGGCACTATTCGCCCGTCTCCAGGAAACTGGTGGACAGTGGGATTGCGTGGCGACGGACCCGGTCTTTGTCGAACCAATTTCCACCTCAAATTCCCTGCTAGCCGGGAATTTTTCGAAAAAGGGCCTCCGAGGGCGATTCGGGCGTCTAAACGGATCAACATCTGTAGCTTATAGGCAAATTCCTGCGCGACAGAGCAGGGAATCTTGTGACTCGAGCAGGGAATTTTATCGAGGGAAAAGGGAATCTTTCGCCATCAACTATCTGGCGCAGAAGAGTGAGCCCGAGATGGCGCGCGATCGATTTGGCTTCCTGGAGCGTCATGGCTTTGTGAAATTGTCATCGGAAAGTTTGTCGTTCGTAATACTCCGCACTTGGAGCATTGCCGCCATCGCGCAGAGTTTCAAAGGCCTCATTAATCTGGCTGAGCGCGGTCTCGGCCATGGCGACGTCGGGCGCGTCGCAGCAACTGCGCAACATGGCCACTACGGGCGGCAACCTAGCGACAAGGTCCACCATGCGCTTAAGCTGGATGAAAAAGATCGGGTCCGCGATGAAGAGAACGCCGTCCGCTCGTTCCCGGACGATCGCGGCTAGCGCCAAGTGAGTTGTCGAAGTTCACTCAATCGCCTGCCATACCAATCTGGCGTGCACGATTGCAATCCCGAGCATTGCGGGAGAGGCGATCAGCTGTATCCAAGAGAACATGTCACCGCGAAACACGCCCATTCCTTGTATCAAAAACATACCGCTGACAAAGGATAGGAGGATGGCTAGTGGATGGAATCTCAACGCTTGGTGCCCTCGTCTGACGGCGGCGATGATTTTGTCGGGGTCTGCGGTCCATGTGAAGGGCTTCGGTTCGGCGTTGGTCTCGGCGAGGAAGCGGTTGATGGCGGCCTGGAGGTCGACGACGGAGCGGAAGACGCCGCGTTTCAAGCGGCGCCTGGACAGCCTGGCGAAGAAGCCCTCGACCGCATTGAGCCAGGAGCATGAGGTTGGCGTGAAGTGGAAGACGAAGCGCTCGTGCCGGTCGAGCCAGGCGCGGACCTTGGGATGCTTGTGGGCGGCGTAGTTGTCGAGGATGACGTGGACCATCTTGCCGGCCGGCACCTCGGCCTCGATCGCGTTCAGGAAGCGCATGAACTCCTGATGGCGGTGGCGCTGCATGTTGCGGCCGATGACGGTCCCGTCGAGGACGTTGAGCGCAGCGAACAGGGTCGTGGTGCCATGGCGCTTGTAGTCGTGCGTCATGGTGCCGAGCCGGCCCTTCTTCAGCGGCAGGCCCGGCTGGGTGCGATCGAGAGCCTGGATTTGGCTCTTCTCGTCGAGCGAAAGCACGATGGCGTGGGCCGGCGGATCGACATAGAGCCCGACCACGTCGCGCAGCTTGTCGACGAAGTTCGGATCGTTCGAGAGCTTGAATTGCCGATAACGGTGCGGCTGAAGCCCGTGCGCCTTCCAGATGCGCCGGACCGCGCTGGCGCTGATGCCGCTCGCCCGTGCCATCAGATCGGCGGTCCAATGGGTGGTCTCGACCGGCGGATCGGCAAGCGTCAGCGCCACCACGCGCGCGGCCACCTCCGGACCGAGCGGAGGGATGCGCGAGGGCCGCGTCTTGTCGTGCAGGAGGCCGGCGATGCCTTCCTTCATGAACCGTTCCTGCCAGCGCCAGACGCAGGTCTTCGACTTGCCGGTCCGGCGCATGATCTCGTTGGTGCCAACACCGTCGGCGCTCGAGAGGATGATCGCCGCCCGCCAAGCGTGTTTCTGCGAGGCGTTACGGTCCCTGGTGATCGCTTCAAGTCGGCCGCGGACGGACCGCGTGATCGTGATGGAAATTCCGGTGCGCATGCACCAGACTCGCACGGCAACCGAAACAGGGGAATCCCAATCAGGACTCTTCTGTCAGGCAAAGACCACTAGGATGAGTTGGCCAAGCGCAATATTTTTCGGGGAGCCGGAGATTCGCGACAGCCATTTCTGCCAAAGGGCGTTGAACATATCGACATGATTGCACGTTCCGGCTTGGATAGATACGGAGCGCGTGGCCGGATTAGCGATACTTCGACACGCCGCCCGCATGACTGAAATCCGGTGGGTCAAAGTGCTGGCGCTGCGCCTCGACAATCGCGCGATGCACGCTGCCGGGGCCGAGCTCGCGGCAGGCCCCAAGCGCCGACGCGCGAGCAGGCGATGGCAGCGTTCGCGAAAAGCTGGCGGCGGGAGAGTTAGGGCGCTTGCTATGCCGAGCACAATCGCGATGGTCATGGTGCACCCCCTAGAATTTCAGCCCGGTTTGCTTTTCCTGTTGCTCGATCAGTTCACCCATCTTGCGCTCTGCGTCGCGGATATTCGCATGTGCCTGTGCGACGATTACGGTTTGCTCGTAGATGTAGCGGGCAAGCTCTCGGATTTGAGCTTCGGTGCTCACCGCACTTCCCCTGTTTGCGGATGATTTCATCGGACGACGCGGACCACCGTCCGGTGTCGGCGCCGGCGCTCGGCCGTCCATTTCCGAATCAGCGAGCGCGGAACGCCGGCCCATTTCAGGTGCGCCCTTTTTGCGGGCTCGCCTTCAAGCCACGTCGCGGTCGTGTCGCTCGGCCTCGCAAAGCCGGCGCAATACGTGAAACCGGGCGCCTGCGCGCGCTCGAAATCCTCGCGCCATCTGGCCATGAGCTCGGCAATCTCGCCCTCGGTCAATAGCCCGGCTTCAAACAACGCCGCCGCCGCATAATCGCCATCACGCGGATACGGAACCGGGCTTTCGAAATCCCACCAACCGGCGGGGCGCCGGCCGTGGCTGCAATGCTGCAACAGCCGGTCGCGGTGGTGAAACCGCGCCGCGCGCCGCTCCTCCTCGCCGGCAAAGGCGGGGCGTTCGGCAAGCTCGCCATAGCGCATTGACATTTCCGCCTCGTGCGGAATCCAATTCGGCCGTTGCGGGGGCGTCCGGTCAATAGGCGAGCCACGGCGCGATAGCGGATGCGATCCAATACCTCGTAGTCCCATCGGGGGCCTCTGCGCTGCAATAGGCATGAAACGGGCTGGATCGACCGTATCCCACTCTCATCCGAAGCTGTCCCACACGCAACCTCACCGGAAGCCGCCAGAGGGCGTCCAGGCCTGAGATTTAGGCCGAGGAAGGACCTAGGGGGTGACCCACCAGAGCCCTAGCGCTCAAGGACGATTTCAATGCGATTTGCGCCGTAATCGGCGATACGGTTCTGAGGGGGTTTTTGGTACGCATCCGCCCGGGGGCTTGTCCACACAAGAAAAAGCCCCGCCGAAGCGGGGCAGGACTCCGTCTTGTCCTCGTGCTCAATTTTTTCGGGACAGCACGACTAAGCCGTATACGCGCTCAGCTGGTGAACGGCACCGTTCGTAACGCCGTTTGTTACCGGTCTTACCACCCGATCTTTGGAGGCCTCCGCGGAAGCAACCTCCAGGAGATAAGCAAGGTCATTCAGTCCGGCCTTGCGACACATCCGGTAAAGCTCCCGCGTCAGCGTGGCGGTGTAAGCGGCGACTTGTATCTTGCTTTCCATAGGTCCCTCCAACATTGGAACCCAAGGAGCATATGAAGGCGAATTGACGCGACTATGTGAAGTACCTCACACAAGCCGCAAAGAACCTTAATTAACGCGGTTGTAAAATTACAAACTTTATACTGGCGCGCGAATAGGCTCCTGCTAGCTTGGTTGCCGCTGGCGTTTTGGGCCTTGCAGCTCAATCGTCGCCGGGAGCCCCGGCGTCCCTCCAACAAGCACCGGGGCTCCTGCTTTCCGCACTTTGACTTTACAAAAGTCAGCCCTTCATCCAAAAGAAAAGCCCCGCCGGGAAAGGCGGGGCCTAGTAGAGGGGTTTAGAGGTCTAACGGTATGCTCTCTACCAGATTCGCGCGCTGGTACCCCCGTTATTCTCGCCGCCAACTCTTCGCGAACGCCGCTATCGCGGCGCGAGCGCCATAGCGTGCGCAGACATTGATCCAGATCAACATGATTTCGGCTCTCATCCCCTATGCGATACCGATCATCGGGGCAAGGGAGCGCGCGATGCCGATCCGGCCATACTTAGAGGGTGATCCCGAGACCACGAGTCTAATGGCCATCGCATTTGAAATTGTTCGTGCGGCTGTTCGGCCTGCACCACGACCCGACCTCACCGACGAAATGATCGCCGAAACGATCATCAAGCTTGCGAAAAACGGCGAGCGCAATCTTAATGTTTTGTGTGAGGCCGCACTCAGCCCCCCCAATCCTCTTCCGCCCTCCCCCTTCACCGCCGACCTGTCCGCCGAGCGCGATGACAATCCAACCGCGTGACAGTGAACGCGGTCATAGACTTGCTTCCAATCCCCGATCGGTCTCACGTCTCCCGCCGCCAACTCTTCGCGAACGCCGCCATGGCAGCCTCGCGTGTGGCCTCGTAGCCGTGCGTCGGGGTGCGGTCCTCGTGGTCGCCGTAGCTCACCGTCCACATCCAGGGTGTTCCGACGGGCGACGTGTTGGCCTTAAAAATGCGCCCCACGACCAGTCCAGCGGGACCCATGACGTCGTAATCCTCAGGTCCGTCAGCGCCAGCGCGGCCCTTTGAAACCCGCCGGAGCAGCAGATCGGTCATCGACCCCAATCCTCTTCCGCCTCCCGCCCAGGTTCATCACGCTGCTCGGCAGCGCGGCGGCGGCGTGGCCGCTCGGGGCGCGGGCGCAATAAAGTGTTTTGTGCAGTCCGCTCGTTTTGTCGGCAAAGTTGGAACACCGTCAGACCGGAGTCGTGCTCACAAGTGCTCGTGCGTCTATCCTCTCCCCAACGCGCGAAAGAATTCGTTTTTCGGGCCATCCGACCATTCCTCGTTGGCTGCGAATGCGGGCGAGGCGACCAGCGTCGTTGCAGCGAGCGCAAGCCCGGCACGCATCAATTCCCTCCGTTGAGATCGGAAAAGAACTTGTCATCGAGAGCGCGCACATAGTCTTCGTATCGCTTGCGCGCCTGGGCATACGGCATGTTCGTCTCTGTTTCGTGCGGGCAACTAAGCCGCGTGATCTCGACGCCGAAATCGACCACCAAGAGCGTCTGCTCGCCGACGATGCGCTTCACGATCAGCCACGTCTTTAGATCAAGATCGGTGTGGCAGATCGAGCCATACGGAAAATAGGTGGTCAAATTTTTGACACCCCCATCGTTCTTGACCACGATCACCTCACCGTATCGCGTCGGCAAGCGCGCACCGATCTCCAATGCACATGCGGGCACGGGCACGAGCAGCGATGCTGCGACGACCAGCGCGCGCATCATTAGTTCCCAACGTTGAGATCAGAAAAGAACTTGTCATCAAGGGCACGCACATAGTCTTCGTAACGCTTGCGCGCCTGCGCATACGGCATGCTGGTTTCGGTGCCGTGCGGGCAACTAAGCTCTGCTACCTGATTGTTGAGATCAACCGTCAGCAGCACGCGATCAGCGACAACACGCGTCACGACCAGCCACATCGGCAATCGCCATTTCACAGGACAGGTCGCGCCGTAGGGAAAATAGCTGCTCCAATTGCGGATGCCGCCATCGTTGCGGACCATAAATATTTCGCCGTACTTGATCGGCAAGCGCGCGCCGATGTCCAACGCGCACACGGACGTAGGCACGAACAGGATCGCCGCGATGATGAGCGCGCGCGTCACAGCCCACCCTTGGGCCGGACGAAGCAGATTATTTCGTCGAAGCCGGGTGAGGACAAATCATGCTTGCTGCCGACGTACATGACGAAAAGGTAGGCATTGCCGTCCGGCGCATGGTCGGGGACGATCTTGTCATCGGGGATGCGAACCCACTCCTCCCTGAGCCAAGCGAACCAAGCGTCTTGCGGATATGAACTGTCAGCGGGGACGACGCGGAATTTGGTTTTCACCACGTCGCCTGGACCACAGCATGACTTCGTGTGCTTGTCCTGGTAAGGACGCTTGTGGTTATCGGGTCGCTGTAAATTCTCAAACCAAAGCTTGTTGGGGCTATCTGGCCACTCCCCGCCCGTAACAGCGGGCACAGCCATACCCGTTGCAGCGGCGGCGGCCGCTGCAATCCATGTCAGTCGCATCGCAAACCTCAGAAAGTGGAAAGCGCGACCGATTGCTCGGGGCTATTTTTATGGAACACAACGAAATCATCTGAACCTAGGGTTGTCAATTTAAGGATGCTTAAATTAAGGTTAAAAAAACCCCCGCAAAAGCGGGGGTTTTAGCAGTTAGGGAGTCAACCATCTCTGGAAGACTGCAACTGCCAGTTTATCTGCATCTATGGTGGAAATCAAATATTATTATGCCCCATCACCTTACATCTCGACATCTCATCGGAACCTTCGGCGGCGGAGGGGCTCAGCGGCAAGCTCGGGCGCGCGGGCGGCGGGGCTTTTTCTTTGGGAGCGCGGCGCAAGCGTAGAAAGTTGAGGGGCAGCAACCGAGCTACGCCGTGGCGCGAGTTCGATGGCCTTGGACCGTTCTAAACGTCCTCCCCGCGAGCGGGCACGGCAGGCCATCTTTCTGGGAGAGACCGAGCCTCGCGCTGCCCGATAAGTTTCGCGCGCGTTTGCAAAACGTGCGCTGAGCGTCGCGAGACGGCCGTCCAGCGTCTTCACGCCGAATAGAACGTCCAGCCGGTAGTTGCTGATGTCGTTGGTGCGGTCGCTCGCAGGCAACCCGCTCGTCATCGCAACTTCATAGAACCAGAGTATCAAGCTCGTCCTGCTCTCTCGTTCTCCGCCTCGCCGCTTTTGGGGGCCCTTCGTAGTTTGGGATTGCGCACCCTCTTCAGGAAATCTGCAAAAAATCCCAAGGGGGCCTTCAAGCTTGTCATCCCCTCCGCTGCTATACCGGGTTTAATCTTGGCGAGCGGCGGTCTTCTCGCGTTAGCGCGGCGACACAGAAAGGTGAGGGCCTAGTACCGAGGGTCGCTCCATTGGCCGCAACGAACAAATCTCTGGCGTGACCTAACAAGTCCCAGGACCCGCCCTGAGCGACTAAGGGCTGAGTTAGAGGCTCTGGCCGTCCAGCCACACCGGACTGGGGCCTCTTTCCTCTCTCCGTTACGGAGGAAAGGTATGGGCTGGCAATGGAAACGATCTGTACCTTCTTTCTGAACTACGAGCAGTACATCATCCTTCTTACCATATGCTTCTTCGCCGGTATGGCATGGCGGCATCATCGCCTCATCAGCCGCTTGTTCATCATTGCCGCGAGCTGCCTGTGGGTGATCTACGTCTATAGGTACCAGATAGCTGTAGGCTGGCCCGCGCTCGATGCGAGTGGTGAGCTATCGCTCCGCGAGCTCTTCTCCGACGGCGCTTTCATACGGCACTGGTTTTATCTACTCTCTGCCGCAGCTCTTGGCGGAGCACTGGGCGTCGCATTCGATGACACGCGGCCAAATCAGGCAAGGGCTAGCTACGGCCTTAGGTACGGGCTGATAGGAGAGCCCCCAGCTCTGGCTTGCAGCCGGGGACTGACCGCTAATAGAGAGCTTAGCCGCCGCCATGGGCGACAGTGTGACAGGCCCCATCCCGGATAGGCGAGCCCCCAGCCGAAGGCGCTAAGCCAGGGGTTTCCCTCCCTTGGGGCCTCTAGGCATGTCGCGCTGGCGACCGACCGCGCGGCGGTGCAACGCTGGCCTAACGCCAAAATCACACTGCGCAACCGGGCGCGGGTCATTGAGCGAAGCTGGCGGGATTAGCGCGCCCTAATTCTGGTCGTGCCGAGCAGCTTTGCTTCACGGCTCGGAAGCTTGCTCACGAAAAGAATTCATCGATGAGCTTGCTGACAATCTGGAAGCCCGCTCCGACCGCTACACACACCAGTCCGGCCCTGGCATCATTGCTCTGTTTTAAAAGCGCGTTTTTCAATGGCTCGTTGTGATCCCATTTTCCTACAGCAATCTCGGCCGCTTGCTCTGGGGCGAGCAATACTGCACGGGCTGTCCAGTAAGCACCGAACAGGGTGAGGAAATCTCCGACGATGGATATGATCCATGCGTATTCGCCTATCTCGTCCATGGTAGCCCTCACCCCGTGGTGCGCAGCCAGCGCCAGGTGCGCAGTAGCCGGTTGCCTGTCGTTGCAGGTTCGGTTGCGGGCACGGTTTCCGAGGTTGCCGCTTGTTGCGAAGCCGGTTGCGGGGGCGGCAATAGGTTCTGCGCCTGGCGCTTCCAGTCCGCAGCCTCGGTCTGCCAGTGGTCACGTTGCTGCCGCATGTCGGCAAGCTGTTCGCGCAAGAGTGCAACCATGGCATCGGCGGTAGTGTCTTGTTGCTTCGGCGGTTGCTCGCTGCCAGCCGTGACCAGAGGCGGAAAGGTCCGGTGAAACTCGGCAGGATCAATCTGCCATCCGCCGTTGTGGTCGCGCGTGGCGGAAACCTTGCCCGCTTTGATGTGCCGCAGCACGGTGCTCTTGTTGATGCCGGCGGCGGCGGCTGCGGTTGCCAGATTGTACACGGCGGTTGCTACTCGCTGTTGCTGAGAGGCTAGCAGCGAGGTTGCACCTGTATGGTTAAGACATCGTTTGCGCGGTTGCGATTCCAGCGCGACGGCAACGCCGGGCAACCGTGATTGTGGCGTGCCCTTGGCCGCTTCGCATATGATGAAAGGGTCCGGGCGGCACGGCGCGGACGCCGCGCGCCTCTGCTGCCTTGACACCCAGCACGACCCATGCCGGGCATACGCGCTGGCGCCCCGCTCGCTCTGCCAGCCGCGATGCGGCGCCTCCATGGGGGCCAACCTTTAGGCGACGTAGCTTTGTTTTTGGCTACCTCCTGGGCGCAATTTTATTTCAGGGTGTGTTATGGCCTTTCGAGGGAAGGGCGGTTAACTGCTTCCAGGCCTCGAACGCATCGGCGAAGGCGCGATCTCCGGGCGGACCCTTTTCCATGGCGAGGATGGCGCGGCGGTTATTGCTGTAGACCACTGGGATGTCGAACCAAGCCCGCTCGTTCAGCAATTGAATATTGCGGTCCTTGTCCGCTTCCATATTTGACAGGCCGATCAGATAAAAGGCGGGCGTGACCTTGACCGCGAGTCCGGCGAGCGGCACGCCGCGCGTAAACTCCGTCTGCTTCATCAGCATGCCGGGAACGTTGGAGACGCCGCCGAAGGGAAAATCCGCCGGCAGCTTGAACATGATCTCGACCGTGTGGGTGGCGGGCAGCCCCTTGTCGGTGTTGCGGCGGAGCGACCAAGTCACGGCGAGCTTGCGCTCCGGCACCTCGATGTCGGCGCGGATCACAAGCTCCGGCGGCTGACCCGGAACCACCGTCACCATCGCGGTTCGCCAGATCGCCGAGCCGACGAAGCGTTTGCCGTTGGGATCGCCTGGGTCCTCCTCGTAGAGCACCACCTTCTGCGCGGCCGTCACTGCCGGCTGCCCGCTTCATCCTGATCGGGCTCTACACCGGGACGCGCGCCGGCGCGATCTCCAGTGCTTCACCGGAGCGTGGCGAGGGCCGGTCATTCGTAGATCTCGAGCGCGGCATCTTCTACCGCCTCGCCGAGGGTGTGCGCCCCACCAAGAAGCGCCAGCCGCCGGCGCCGATCCCGGCGCGACTCCTCGCTCACATGCGCCGATGGCACGCCAAGGGCATCGTGAAGGAGCACTTCGTCGAGTGGAACGGAGCGCCGGTCGCATCGGTCAAGACCGCGCTCAAGACGGCGGTGGAGCTGACGAAGCTTCCCGGCAAAGTCACTCCGCATACCCTGCGCCACACTGCCGCGACCTGGCTGATGCAGAACGGCGTGAGCATGTGGCGTGTGGCAGGCTTCCTCGGGATGAGCGTTGAGACGCTCGATCGGGTCTACGGCCACCACCATCCCGACTACTTCTTCGACGCCGCTGAGGCGATTGGCCGTAAACCAAACCGGAACCAAGCGTTGGTTGTTCCGTTGGTTGACGACCGCGCCCAAGCGAAGAAACGCCGATGAATACTGGTGGGCCCGGAGGACTCGAACCTCCAACCAGACCGTTATGAGCGGGGTTACTTTATCGGAGACATCGATAAAATCTGGCGTTTTCGTCACGCCAACCAACGGATGTTCACGATCGGTTGTGGCCAATCGTTGGCGAAGCGTTGGTTGGACGCATGCGTGATGGCGCTACTTGGGATAACGACCCTTCCGCGGAGCTACGGCGAAACATGGTTACGAGTGGGCGTGCATTAGCGAGTTACGAGACCGCCTGTCAGGCCCTGGCCGAGGCGCGCACCGTCGATGAGGTGAAGGATATTCACGACCAGGCCGTGGCCATGGCCGCCTATGCGCGCCTGGCGAAGAACCGCGACCTCGAGGCCGACGCGATCGAAATTAGGATGCGGGCCACCCGGCGGATGGATCAGATGCGGATGGCGCAGAAGCAAACAATTGGACTGGCGAAGCCGGGCCGCAAGAAAAACGGGTTACGGGAAAACCCAATTCCGACGCTCGCCAGCCAGGGCCTCGACAAGAACCTCGCCCATCAAGCGCGCCTGCTCGGGGCCATGGATGAGGCCGCGTTCGTGCGCAAGGTCGCCGAAGCGCGGGATGGCGTTTTCCGCCGCGCTGTCCGCGAAACCGAGATCCTGCAGGCCTTCGAGGGCGCCCACGAGACCATCCCCGAGCGCAAGGCCGCGCCCGCGCCAGCGTTTAAACGCCCAAATCAGGGCTAAGAACCGCCCACCAGTCAGTCCCGTAAATGGCTACCCCCCCTCACAATATCCGCTGCTTCCTGCCGAAGAGCGCCGACCTCGCATGTGGCCACTCCTGGACCGGGTGTAATTATCCATCGGACCCTCCTGCGAACTCTCTGGAGGATACGGCACAGGGTGCTCCCTTGGCTGTATAAAAGGGATCATCTCTTGTTTGCATGATCGATCGCGTCTACCAGGAGCATCTGGCGAAGCTCAGCAAAAGGGAGCGTGACCCGGCAGCGCAAGGCGATTGATTGTGGGCCCCGCTTCGGCGGGGCTTTTTCGTTATGCTGCGCCGGCCCTTCGCCAGGAGCACACACCCAAGCCAGGGCCTGGCTGAGGGTCAGGCTGGCCGGGGAGGCTCGCCCCTTCGCGGCCAGCCGCTGTTCGCATAATCCGGAACCCAAAAAGAGCCCACAATCCCTCGAGAGACGCTTGGTTCCTCGATCGGATGAAAATAAAGCCCTGAACCTTTTTGCCCTCCCCGGCTTGGTTTAGCGGGACGTGAATACGGGGGATTTTTCCATGTCTATCGCATTAACCCACTCGGGGTCTGCCAACGCCGCGGTGTTTGCGCGTGACTCCTCCGATGAAATCCTGGTTGAGCGCATCGCGGCGGGCGACAAGCTCGCCATGCAGGTGCTCTTCGCCCGGCATCGCACCCCTGTCTATCGCTGGCTTCTCCGGTTCGTCGGCAACGAGACCGTCGCTGAAGATCTTCTGAGCGATGTGTTCTTCGACGTGTGGCAGCAGGCTGGCCGATTTGAAGGCCGTTCCGCCGTCACCACCTGGCTGCTCTCGATCGCGCGCTTCAAGGCGCTCTCGGCGCGCCGTCGTCGGACTCATGCCGAGTTGAACGAGGTGATCGAGGCCACTGTTGCCGACTCTGCAGACAATGCAGAGGTTGCCCTGGAGAAGAAGCACGAGGGCGAGATGCTGCGCGGAGCCTTGACCAAGCTCTCGCCCGATCATCGGGAGATCATCGATCTGGTCTACTACCACGAGAAGTCGGTTGACGACGCGGCACAGATTCTCAGCATTCCTTCCGCTACTGTGAAGACCCGCATGTTTTATGCCCGCAAAAAGTTGGCCGAGCTGGTCCAGGCGGCATAAGGCAGCGGAACCAAATACCTCGTCGCCGGATTGAAGGCATGACTTGGTAGGACACGTCCCCCCGTACCCCGCCAAGCTAATTTAAGCCCCGCCGGCTCCCCTCCGGCGGGGCTTTTGAGCAGTTCGGCCGCCGACGGTTCGGCAATCGCTGGGGTGGTAAGAAGCAACAGCGGAGACATGGCGATCGCTAGAAGTGCCATTCTCATTTCTTTGAAGCTTCTCATGCGCAATAGGCCCTGCCCTGCCCCAGTCCTGTTAGTTGATGCGGTCGGCGATGACGCCAAGCATGACCAGGATTCCGGACAGCAGAAACCCCATCAACAACAACGCAATCAACTGCTCCAACCCCATTGCGAATATCCGCTGCTTCCTGTCAAAAATTCGCCCAGCTACGCACGAGCGAGCTGATACGCTGGACATGCGGAGAAGGTAAAATGGCCAAGCGAAAGATGCTCTTTCACCCCGATTACGTCCGGGAAAAAATCCGAGCCAGTCAGCTTATCAATCGACTGCACAAGTGCGCCTTTGGTGAGATTAGCCTCACCATCACCCAATTGCGCGCCATTGAAATCCTCCTGCGCAAGACCATCCCCGACCTTGCGGCCACCGAGATCAGGTCAGAGCAACCGTATCGCTATGTGGTCGAACTTCCACCTGTACTGAGCCGGGATGAATGGCAGCGGAAATACGGTCAGAAGGCAATCGAGCCGCCGGAGAACCTTCAATAGCATGATGGACCGTCGCGAGGCTTTGCTCCTGGTCGATCGCCTTAAGCGTAGGACGCGCGATCCAGACGTCTTGACGTTATGCGAATATGTCCACGGGACAGATGTCCACGGGACAATCCCGGCATTCCGGCGGCCGGGTGACGGGACACCGCCGGCAGTGTTTCCGTCTGCCTTATGCCCGGTGTGCGCGGCACGTCGGGCGGCAGAGACGGCGAGGAAAAAAAGATGGCGCCATGGGCGCCGATAGGCCGTTCATCAGCCAGATCGCCGGCGTGTCTAGGCTGCGTCACGCGCGCTTGACCTCGCCGTGACCTCGTTTCCTGTTGGTTGATCTTCCTGCGCGGCTAGTCTCCACTGTAACGCAAGCATGAGCAGCATTTTACGAAACACGGCATCGTCAGTCTGTGCTGCAGCGCGGGTGTAGTCCTCTGCTTGATGTTCGCACACTTGCCTTGAGGTTGGCACAGTATGGGCTCTTTCTCTGCGCGAATGAAGGCCGACTTCTTCACCGCAAACGCCCTTTGTCTCCGAACGTTGTCATAGTGTTCACAGGACCACAATTACATTTCGCCAAGCCGAAGCTTTGCGTATTAATTAAACTGTGCCAGCAGGAGGTACTTTAGTCGGTACGTTTGCACGGATCGGCTTCGTTCTGGCGTTCAGCACGCGACAACACGTTCCGCTCTCTGAGCGGCGCGCTGGAAATGATAGCTCATAGGCAACGGCTTACCGAGGTCCCCACCACCTTAATTAAGGCTTCGCCGTTAACCAGACTGGGTGTCCGAGATTAATGGAAACGGCTCCCGGTTCGGTGCATCCTTCGGTCATGGTTTGCGGAACCGTCGCGTTCCGGGACCGCAGGGTCTCGGCCCAAGTCGCCCCCAAGGCCGGGACCCGCCCAACTCACCACGGGTCGAGGCAAGCCTTGTTGCTTCGGCCCGGCTCCTGACCAGGCGAATGGGATTGAGACACCGTTCAGTGTGATCCGGCGATCGGAACTAAGTGAATGTCCCGGACTTCGAACACGAAGAGATACTACGAAATTGCACGCGATTGCCTGCGATCGGCACAACACGCGGACAATCCAGCGACTCGCGACAAGTTGCTCGATCAGGCACAGGTGTGGATGGACGCGGCAATGAGAGAAACGTTCATCGCCACGATAGGAGCCGGTGATCCGCATGAGCCGTCACAACCCGACCTTCGGAACGAGGCCAGAGCCCTCCGTTCGGGATCGCGCCGGACCATGAGCCGGTAGCCATCGTGCTTGATCTCGTGAATCCAGTTGGGCCCGGAGGGCGGACGATCGGCGGAGGACGGGAGGCAGGGTTCAATGAAGCTCGCCCGGTCGGCGGCCGGGCGCCTACGCATACGCAAGATCAACATAGCCGCTAATCTAGGGAGGAGCGGCGCAGAGTTGAGAAATAGTGTCTCAACTTGAAAATTGCTTAAGGTGTCCCAGAAACTATCGTCTCAAAAGTTCTTCCTTCAGCGTGTTGCGGTAGGCCGAGATGGCCCCATCGCTGACATCTTGAAGTTTCTTTTCCTCGGTTTGGCAGACCGTAAAAGCCTGATCTATTGCCATATTGCGATCGACCATTGTTGGAAGCTGCGACGCGAATGAGGTGCGTACACAAGACTTGTAGGCCGTGGCCAGTTGCTGACGGATGTCTTTCCGTTCCACCTGCTTTTGCGCGAGCTGCTCACCGGAACAACTTCCTGCGGCCGATACTAGTGAGATGAAGAAGATGCGCGCAAAACGAGGCATTACGCAAAGTCCTCTTGTTTGACCCAACCAACGGCCGCGCCACGCAATCGTCAAAGGCTCGTCGTGCGAGCCCAACAGAACCGCTATGCCCGTCCCTCATGGCAACAATACCACGCGCAAGTGCCTAAGCGTGCGTACGACCGTCATTGCGGTTGATCCTGCAGCGGATGCGGTAGCGGCCCTTCGTGCTCGAAGACGCACGCCAAGTCTCGGCAATCAATCCAGCCATCGCAGGCCGGACACCGGATGAAATGCTCGGCCTCGTCCGTGAGTGGCTTCCCGACGCGCTCGCCCTTGTATGTTCCGCGCGGAATGTCGGGGCTGCTCATGCCTTCATAGCTCCGATATCGAGCTGCGCATCGTAGAAAAGCGCCAAGTGCACTTGCCGGCTCACGTCAGCAACGTCGGCCTGGTCGAGGAGGAGCCTCGCGGCATGGCACCAGCGATTGCAGTACTCGGCCCGCTCAGGCGGGAGGGCCAGCACGTAGTTGCTGCATCGCCAATCGTGCGCAGGACGGCCCCGTCCTTGATCGGGAGGGGCTGGGTCAGTTTCTGGGAGAGGTACGCACGCGGCAGCGACATGCAACCTATTTAGATGGCCTAGGCCGTGAGTTCGAGTCTTCCCCAAATCAGGGCCTGCTCAGATGTGACAGCATCCCGGCGGCCATCATCTTTTGAGCATCCCGGGGATCAAATCAGAGAATGAGGTAAATCAGGGTTTGTCAGGCAAACTTCCGAGGCTCCATATCAATGGCAGCCTCCTTTGCCTTCGCGCCCGGCCCTTCACCAACATCGCGTCAATTAATTAAATAACGCAGATGGTTTCGCCTTTTGTATGAATGGACTTTTCAGTCTGCACTGAATTACCTGTTACGCCAAAACAAAAAATGTTCCGTCACGGAAGCAAATGAGGGTCGTAATATGTCGCTTCAGGAAGCGGCCTCCCAAGTAGGCCGTCGGGCAACAAAGTTCTGAACTTCTGATGGAAGTTGTGACCACGGCAATCAAGAAGGGCATGATCGAAGAGATTCTACGCGAGCCGTCCCGGACCCCGCTCCGCAGGCGGTGCCGGAAAGCCCGTAATCGCGTCGGACGCGTCTCCTTGGCCTTGGCGCTCAGCCCTCCAACAACGTCGGGCGCCAACTTTTTTAAGCAATCTCTTTCAACCGCCGACATGTCTCGGGTCGGAGGGGGCGGCCTACCATGAAGTCGCGGGTTGTAAAGCGCTCAGTCTTTCTGGCAGGCCACCGCACGAGCGTGAGCCTCGAGGAAGAGTTCTACCATGGGCTTAGCGAGATCGCCGCGGGGCGCCACCTCCGGGTAAACGAACTCATTCACGAAATCGGCACAAACCGGCAGAGCGGTACTCTATCCTCAGCACTTCGGCTGTTCGTGCTGGAGTACTATCGCAGCCAAAGTCGGACAAAGCTGAACAAACAAATGCTGGCATGAATTCTACGCGAGCCGAAGCGGGACCCAGTTCTGCAGCCGCGCCCGAAGTTAGGTAACCGCGCAGGAGCCTTCGGCGCGTCGTCCTCTAGAACAGATGTCCCCATATCGTGATCAGAAGGATGACCACGACCGCCACGCCCATGAGTGTGAACGCGACCGCGCCGCGCTGTTCAAGACGGATTATTGTCCTCAACTATTGTGATCCCCGTCCCCCGGTAGCCTACGTCCCAATTTAAACAATCTTTGTTTGGAAGGTAATGGAGACTCGCGGATTGGACCCCGCGTGTCGGTTCCCTGTTAGAGCTTGAGCCCCGCTTCGGTGGGGCTTTTTTTCGTCCCTGAGCTGGCGGAGCGCATCCGTCAGAGCACCAGGCTACGCCAGGCCCAACTTCGGATAGCGAATTGGGCGATTGAAGCTCTCTGGCTTCTCGACCTCGCCGTGGGGCTCGGCCGCCTAGTCACATCGCGCGAGGACCGCAGCCACTTGCACATGTGACCACTTGCGGCCCCGAGCGGTGGGGACGTTGCGGGCGTTCAATTTCTTGGCAATGGCGTTGTGGCTTGTCGCGCCGGCCGCTTGCAGCTCGCGGATCACCGGCAGCACATTGTCGGCGCGTTGCTGTGCCGCCTCTTGCGCCCTCGCCCGGCCGATCGCCGCGGCCTCTGACAGATTGGGATTGCCGAGGCGCACGCCGCGAGCCTTGGCGGCCTGTAGCGCCGCGGTGGTGCGCTCCGAAATCATTTCCCGCTCATGCTGCGCAACGGCCGCGAGAATATGAACCGTCAACTTGTTGGCGTGCGGATTATCGACGGCGAGAAATTCAACGCCCGCCTCCATCAGCGTTGCGATGAATGCCAGGTTGCGCGAAAGCCGGTCCAGCTTCGCGATGACAAGCCGGGCCTTGTGGCGCTTGCAAGCCTCTAGCGCCTTGGCCAGCTCGGGCCGATCGGCTCGCTTGCCGCTTTCAATCTCGACATGCTCGGCCACTAGTTCCCAGGCCCCGCCATTCAGATAATCGCGCACGGCCTTTTGCTGCGCTTCAAGCCCGAGACCGCTCGATCCTTGGCGCTCGGTTGACACTCGGTAATAGGCGACGAAACGACAGGTTTTCGACGGTGAAATGATGGCCTCCCCTACGGTTGAAAGAGTGTAAACCACCATATAAGAGTTTTAAGCATAGGATAATAATCCGTCGCGGGGTGAATCCCCGATTCGCCCGCCTTCTAGGGACTGTAAAAACCCTCCCATTGCAGCGACGGGAATGCTGCAATTGCAATGTGATAGGGGCCAAAATGGCAATATTTTACTACCCAAGTCATTGCCGGGGCTTTTAGGGCCTCCGAAAATTCAGAGCGGTCCGGCTGCATGACTACGCATTGGCCCCCCGGCAACTGCCGAGCAATTCCTGCTGGACTATGTTGCTGAATGGCAAGTTATTGAAAAAATCTAGCCTGGAAAGTCAGTCACCCGAGCTGATCGAGGCGCCGTCCCTCTATCTCGCGCGCACAGGTGGGTATTCTCGACCGCACGACATTTTGTGATGGCCATCACATCGGCACGGGAAACATTGAGCCCAAAATCAGTCTCTCACCAAGGGAGGCACGAATGTTAGCGAAAATTTTCAGGCTGCGACTGGAAGCGACGGCGCCGGCGGCCAAGGAGAGGAGCTTCTACATGCGTATGCGCCCGACCTACGGTGCTGCGGTCGTCTTCGCGGCCACCCTCGCCGCGACGGTGGGCAGTCCCGGCCCCGCGGAGGCGTTCTTCTTCCTCCCGATCTTCCAGCAGTCCCAGCCCTCGTTCGAGTCCAGAACCCCGAGCGACAATAATCGCTCGAGGCGTGGCGACAGGGCGAGGGACGAGGCCGCCGAGCCGGTCAAGCCGTCCACCGGGACACGCGCGAAGCGCGACGAGGAGAAGTCCACCTCCTCGGGCAAGAGCGGAAAGTCGCAGGCGAAATCCGAGGCCAGCTCGTCGCAGGCTTCGCGCACCCGCAGCGTTCATCAGGAGCCGCCTCCGAGCAAGAGCAGCGGCCGCGCCAACGCCTCGGTGCGCCGGGAAAGCCCCGCGGGCGGAGGCAGTACGCCCTCCGCCGCGCCGCCGGCCCAGCCCAGCGACCCCAGCGCGAACGCCGCCGCGCAGGCGCCCAGTTTCGCCCGCGCCGGCAGCACCCTCGGCGATACCTTCGACGAGAAGCTCGGCGAGGTGTTCAAGGCGAGGATTGACGAGCTCATCAAGCAGTCGAACTAGCCGGGT
>CAWIGD010000054.1:0-109097 GCA_963835165.1 uncultured Alphaproteobacteria bacterium | reverse complement strand
GGGGACCGAGTTCCCTTGGAACCTTACGGGGAGGATTCCGTTTTTCTTTGCTTGTGACCTAAGCCATACCTCCTGCAACCAAAATCCCTCCAATCGTTTTGTACGGTAGATGACATTCACCGCGGTTCCCCGCTTTCGATCCAGCCAATCCTGTTGGGCGTGGGATTTGCGCTGCTGATTGCGATCGGCACGGCCACGGTATGGCTGGCGGAGCAATCGGCAGAAGACGCGCGGCGCGTGGTCCATACCGTCAACGTGCAGGAGAAGCTGTCCAATCTGCTGCTGAACGTGCGACGCGCCGAGAGCGGCCAGCGCGGCTATTTGCTCACGGGACGGCAACAATACCTCGCGGACTATCGCGACGCCGCGCCCGCCATCGAGACCAACCTGGCCGAGTTGCGAACTCTGACGATCGACAACCCGGAACGCGGTCCCGTTCTCGACCAGATGGACGCGCTGGCGCGGGCGAAGATGGACGAGCTCGCAAAGACGGTTGAATTAAAGGACTCCGGGCATCACGACGCGGCGATCGCGCTGGTGCAATCGGATGACGGCTTCAAGACCATGAACGCATTGCGGCTGTTGGTGGAGCGGACGTCAGCGGATGAAGAGCGGCTGCTGCTCGCCCGCTCGGCCGCGTCCCGGCGCAACGATGCTCGCTTGCTCGCGGTCTCGCTCACCGGCATGGCGCTTGTCGTGCTGATCGGCGCGCTGTCCGTCTTTCTCGTCCAGCGCACGTCCCGCCAACGCGAATCCGCGCGCAATGAACTCGCGGCCACGAATGCCAATCTCGAGCGCATCGTCGCGCACCGCACAGCCGATCTGACCGAAGCCAACGAGGAAATTCAGCGCTTCGCCTATATCGTCAGCCACGATCTGCGCTCGCCGCTCGTGAACATCATGGGCTTCACCACAGAGTTGGAAGCATTGCGCAGCGACATCTTCGAAGAGATCGCGAAGCTGCGCGAGCAGGCCGGCGTGGCTGCTGCCCACGCCGATCCGCGCGAGAGTACCGGCACCTCCGCTGATCCGCTGGGCACGGGTTTCGATGAGGCGATCACCTTCATCAAGACCTCCATCACCAAGATGGACCGTCTCATCAACGCGGTCTTGAAGCTCTCGCGCGAGGGCCGCCGCGACTTCAAGCCCGAAGAGATCGACATGAACGCACTGCTTGCGTCGATCGCGCAGACCGTCGCGCATCGGGCGTCGGAACAAGGGGCGACCGTCGTCGTTTCCGATCTTCCCCCGGTCGTGAGCGACCAGCTGGCCGTGGAGCAGATCTTTTCGAACCTGCTCGACAATGCGCTCAAATACGGTCGTCACGAGGAACCCGGCAGGATTGAAATCAAGGGCCGTGCAACGCGCACGCAGGTGATATACGAGGTCTGCGACAATGGTCGGGGCATCGACCCGCACGATCATCAGCGTGTATTCGAGCTCTTTCGTCGTTCGGGTCCGCAGGACCAGCCGGGCGAAGGCATAGGGCTGGCCCATGTGCGCGCACTGGTGCGCCGGCTCGGCGGCACGATGGGCCTCACGTCGGAACTTGGAAAAGGCAGCGTCTTCACCGTCACGCTGCCGCGCCGTTGGGTTGGGGAAAACAGGAGTGTTGCATGAACGCCCGGATGGCCGAACAGCCCGTCACAATCATCATGGTGGAGGATGACGAAGGGCACGCCCGCCTGATCGAAAAGAACATCCGCCGCGCCGGCGTGAACAACCCCATCCAGCCGTTTGCCAACGGGTCGGACGCGGTCAAATTCCTGTTCGGGGCGGACGGGACCGGCGCAGTAAACAAAGGCAACGCGTTGCTGATCCTGCTCGATCTGAACCTGCCGGACATGAGCGGAGTGGACATCCTCAGACGGCTGAAAGAGAACGAACACCTCAAGCGCAGCCCGGTGGTGGTTCTCACCACCACCGACGACGCGGTGGAAATCAAGCGCTGCTATGACCTCGGATGCAATGTCTACATCACCAAGCCCGTGAACTACGAGAACTTCGCCCACGCGATCCGCCAACTCGGGCTGTTCTTCACCGTCATCCAAGTTCCTGCCGCCATCTGACGATGCCCCGCAATGTCCTCTATATCGACGACGATGAGGGCCTGCGCCGCCTGGTTTCGCGCGGGCTGGAGCGAGAGGGAATTCGCGTCGTCTGCGCGTCCGACGGCGAGAGCGGTCTGCGAGCGCTCGCCGCGGAGGAGTTCGACGTCATAGCGCTCGACCAGAACATGCCAGGGCTCGACGGGCTAAGCACCTTGGCGCGCATTCATGCGATCGCGAACCATCCTCCCGTGATCTTCGTGACCGGCGCCCAGGACAGCAAGCTGGTCGTGACCGCCCTCAAGGCGGGCGCGTTCGACTATGTGGTCAAGGATGCGCAAGGCGAATTCATCCCGCTGCTGAAAGCGACGTTCCAAAGCGCAGTGGAGGCGATGCGGCTGCGCCGGGCAAAAGAGACGGCGGAAGCCGAAGTACGTCGAGCGCGCGACCGCTTCGAGACGCTCGCGGAGGAGCGCGCGGTCCTGCTGCAAGAGGTCAACCACCGTGTCGGCAACTCGCTGCAACTGATCGCCGCCATGCTGCAGATGCAAAGCCAGGCCAATCCCGGGCAGGAGGTGAAGACAGCGCTGCTCGATGCTGCCACGCGCGTCATGGCCGTCGCCCAGGTGCATCGGCGCCTCTATACATCCGAGGACGTCAAGACGGTGGCGATCGATCAGTATCTCGATGCGCTGATCGAGGATCTGCGAAGCTCCACCGAGGGCGACGCGTTCGCACAACTCTCGCTCGCGGCGGATCCGGTCGAGACCGATCCGGACCGCGCCGTCGCGATCGGCGTGATCGTGAACGAGCTGGTGATCAACGCGCTCAAGTATGCCTACCCCATGGGCAAAGGCCCTATCCGGGTCGGCTTGCGGGCGCGGGACGCAGCCGGCAACGCCGTGATCAGCGTCGAGGATGACGGCGTGGGGTTCGCCGGCTCGGCGCCCATCGGCTCGACCGGCCTCGGTCAGCGCATCGTCAAGGCCATGGCCGATAAATTGGGCGCCCGCATCTCGTACGATTCACTCCATCGCGGCACGCGGATCGAAATCGCATTTGCGCCGTGAGGCGCAGGATTCCGAAAAGTTGCAGACTTTTCGAAAAAGATCATGCGCCAGGCAATGCTTGTCTGATGCGGCGACCCCCCGATTGACGCAGAGCGATGTCGCTCGAGCCGACGGCCGCCGAGGTTGGCGAGATACGGGCGCGGCCGCCCGGATCGCATTCAATCCCGGATCACCACCAGCCGGTCCGTACCCGACTCTCCGCCCCACGCCTCGCCCGGCCGGCCGAGCATCTGGCGCACGTTCGCGCTCTTCTTGTCGCTCGGGAAGGTCTCGTAGGCCTCGGTCCTGGGATCGAAGCGCTGGATGGCATTGGCCATCCAATCGGTCGCCCAGACCCGATCCTTGTCGTCGACATAGATCGAGTAGGTGCCGGACTTGCTTTGCGGCATGGGATACGTGGTCCAGGTCTTCGCCGCGGGATCGTAGCGGCCGATCGCGCCGCCATGCCAGAAACTCACCCACAACAGGCCTTTGGAATCCGACCAGATGCGACGCGGGCCAACGCCCTTGCGCGGGGGATCGACGACGGTGGCCTCGCCCGAAGCGGTATCGACGCGGGCAATGTGATCGCCCGCGAGCGAGGCGTACCAGATGTCACCTGTCGGGGTTGAGGTGATGCCGTAGGTGCCGCGGCCCTTCGGCGACGCCCACGCGTCCACCTTTCCAGTCTTGGGGTCGACCCGGCCGTAAACGCCGTTCTGACCGGTGTACCAGACCGTGCCTTTGTTATCGAACACGAGCGTATTGAGATTGGCGTTGGGAAACTCCTTGGGCAGCGGGAACAGCCTGACCTCTTTGGTCTTGGCATCGACCCGCGCGATGGCGTTCTGCCCGCCCTCCGTCAGCCAAGCATTGCCGTCCGGCCCGACGATAACGCCATGGGGTGCCGCGCCCGGCCCGAGTGCGATCTTTTCGAGATGACCGGTCTTCGGATCGAAGCGGCCGGCAAATCCCTGCCGCTGGCCGCTGATCCAGACGGTACCATCCGGTGCCGGGGCAACGTCGTGGGGGTAAGCGCCGGCCGGAAGCTGATAGAACGTCATCTCCGCCGCGCGCACCGCTGGCGGGAGCCCCAACGCCAGCGCCAGCGCTGCGAAAGCGAGCATGCGGATCATGAGTCCGTCTCCATTTTGGCCCGGCCGTCCGTCAGCCGCGCCTCACGCCGGAGGTCAGAACGGCCCGAGGGGCGCTAGTCCGATTGCCGGTTCACTCCGCCGCCTCGCGGCCGCCGCCCGGACCCGTCCAACGATCGGCGAGCGCGTCATCGGACTGCTTGGCGTCGACCCAGTCTTTCCCACCGGCATATTCGACTTCCTTCCAGAACGGCGCGCGGGTCTTGAGAAAATCCATCAGGAACTCGGCGGCGGCAAAGGCCTCCTGCCGGTGTGCCGCAGCGGTGACGACGAGGACGATGTCCTCGCCCGGCTCGAGTCGCCCGTACCGGTGCACGATGGTGACTCCGAGCAGCGGCCAGCGCTGCTCGGCTGCTTCGGCGTGGCGCGCGATTTCGGCCTCGGCCATTCCGGGATAGTGCTCGAGCGTCATGGCGACGAGCGGCGCACCCGCTTCATCGCCACGGCAGATGCCGGTGAAGGTGACGACCGCGCCGACATCCGCGCGGCCGCGCGTGAGTATTGCCGCCTCGACCGCGGCATCGAAGCGCTCGCGCTGCAGACGGACGGTGGCGGCCACCGCACTAGCCTCCCGTCATCGGCGGGAAGAAGGCGACCTCGCGTGCGCCCAAGATCGTGGTGTCGGCCCGGACATGAGCACGGTCGATCGCAGCGCGGATCACCTTTGGGTTTTCGAACGCGTAGGCGTATTCCTCACCGCGGTGGCTGAGCCAGGTCATGAGATCGGCGACAGTCGCAATCCCCGGGGGCGGCTCGATCTCCTCCTCCGGCTTGCCGATGCGCTCGCGCACCCAGGCGAAATAGCGAAGCTTCACGGCTCAGTCCTCGATCAGGTGCCGCACCCCGGCGCGAAAATAGTCCCAGCCAGTGTACAGCGTCAGTAACGCCGAGAGCCAGAGCAGGGTCAGCCCGATCGGCGTCACCACCGGCACGACCGCGTCGCCGGCCTTGCCCGCAATGAGGAACCCGATGGCAACGAGTTGCAGCGTGGTCTTCCATTTAGCCAGCTGTGTCACCGGGACGCTCACGCGCAGCTCGGCGAGATATTCGCGCAGGCCCGAGACCAGGATTTCGCGACAGAGAATGACGATCGCCGCCCACAGCGACCAGCCGCGGATGGTGCTGTCGGCAGCCAGCATCAGCAGACAGGACGCGACCAGGAGCTTGTCCGCGATCGGATCGAGCATGCGGCCGAAGGCCGACTGCTCGCCCCATTTGCGCGCGAAATAGCCGTCGAGGACGTCGGTCACTCCCGCGCCGATGAAAATGACCAAGGCCACCCAGCGCAGCCAGAGCCCTCCCTGCAAAATGTCCTGCCAATAGAGGCAGGCGACCACCACCGGCACCGCGAGGATGCGCGCATAGGTGAGCAGGTTCGGCACCGCGAGGGGCCGCGCCGGAAGTTGTCTCGACGTAACTATATTCATGGATTGAAGGAATACCCTTCCCCCGTCCGCGTCAAACGGGATGCGCACGCCGTCCCCATCGGCCTGAGCCGGTCATGTCTGGCGCGCAGGCATGACCGTGACATACAACACTCATTCCATACATAAATATGACGTGATCCTGCTTTTGCGAGCCGCATGCCTGTTCCGTCCTTTCGCTGCGGTCCTGCCCGCGTTCATCCCGCGCGCTCGTGGAAGAAATCGTAGATCTTGCGCGCCGTCTCCGCGCTGATCCCGGGAACTTTGGCGAGATCGGAAAGCGCCGCGCGCTCGATCGCCTTGAGCGTCCCGAAGTGGTGCAGCAGCGCGCGTTTGCGCGTGGGGCCGATGCCGGGGATTTCCTGCAGCCCGGCCTCGCGGATATCGCGCCGGCGCCGGACGCGGTGCGAGCCTACGGCGAAGCGATGCGCTTCGTCGCGCAGCCGCTGCACGAAATAGAGCACCGGATCGCGGGGCTTGAGCTTGAATGGCGCTCGCCCCGGCACGAAGAAGGTCTCCAGCCCGGCATCACGGTCGGGCCCCTTGGCAACCGCCAGCAGAGGTATGTCGGTGATGCCGAGCGCACCGAGCGTCTCCTGCGCGGCCGTGAGCTGTCCCCGTCCGCCATCGATGACGACGAGATCGGGCCAGGGTGACTCTTCCGCGGCGTCCACGCCCTCATCGGCGTCCCCCGGCGCGAGGTCCTGCGCCGGGGCGCATCTGGCCCGCCACCGCAAGCGCAGACGGCGCAACAGGCACGTCCCGCGGGGCATCGTTCATCAGCCGCTTGAACCGCCGGCTCAAGACCTCGCGCATCATGCCGAAATCGTCGCCGGGCGTGAGATCGACGGCGCGGATGTTGAACTTGCGATATTGGTTTTTCTGGAAACCCTCCGGCCCGGCAACGATCATGGCGCCGACCGCGTTGGTTCCCTGGATGTGACTGTTGTCATAGACCTCGATGCGCCGCGGCGCACGCGGCAGGCTGAAGGTCTCGGCGAGCAACTCCAAGAGCTTGCGCTGGGATGAGGTCTCGGCGAGCTTCCTCGCCAGCGCGTCACGCGCATTGGCGAGCGCGTGATCGACGAGGTCCTTTTTTTCGCCGCGCTGGGGCACGCTCACTTCGACCTTGTAACCGCTCTTGGTGCTCAAGGCTTCGGCGAGCAGCACGCGCTCCTCGATCTCGTGCGAGACAAAGATGCAGCGCGGGCACGGCTTGTCGTCGTAGAATTGGGCGAGAAAGGCCCCAAGCACCTCACCGGCCGCAAGCGAACGGTCGGCCCTGGGGAAATATGCGCGATTGCCCCAGTTCTGACCGGTGCGGAAGAAAAAGACCTGCACGCAATTGAAGCCGCCGGCCTGATGGACGGCGAACACGTCCGCCTCCTCGACCCCGCGCGGATTGATGTCCTGATGCGACTGCACCGCGGAGAGAGCGGCGAGGCGGTCGCGGTAGATCGCGGCGCGCTCGAAGTCGAGGGCGGTGGACGCTTTCTCCATTTCGGTCGCCAGCAGCGCTTTCACCGTCTGGCTCTTGCCCGACAGGAACGCGTTGGCTTCGCGCACGAGCTCGCCGTATTCCGCGAAATCGATCTCGCGCGTGCAGGGGCCGGAGCACCTCTTGATCTGGTAAAGCAGGCACGGCCGGGTGCGGCTCTCGAAAAATCCATCGGAGCAGGAGCGCAGCAGGAACGCGCGCTGCAGCGCGGTGATGGTGCGGTTGACCGCCCAGACCGAGGCGAACGGACCGTAGTAATTGCCGTCACGGGTGCGCGCGCCGCGGTGCTTGAGAATCTGCGGCGCCCAATGATCGGCGGTGATGAGGATATAGGGAAATGATTTGTCGTCGCGCAGCAGCACGTTGAAGCGAGGCCGCAGCCGTTTGATCAGATTGGCTTCCAGCAGGAGGGCTTCGGTCTCGGTCGCCGTCGAGACGAATTCGAGCGCGGCGGTCGCGGCGATCATGCGCTCGATGCGAGAATCGTAACCGGTGGGACGGGTATAGGCGATGATCCGTTTGCGGATGTTCTTCGCCTTGCCGACATAGAGCACGTCGCCCTTGGCATCGATCATGCGATAGACGCCGGGCGAGGACGGCGCCAGCTTGGCGTGACGCGCGATGACCGCACGACCAACGGCAAGGGGTCCCGCACCGGCCGCGAGGTCGATGGCAGGTTCCTGTTCGGGTAGTGCCTGGTCCTCGTCCTCCTCGACAAGTTCGGTGGCCGGGTCGACGTCGTTGTTTTTCGTGCCGTTCATGTCGCGAAGGTAAGGGCTCGAGACAGTCTGAGCCACCCGTCTCCACCGCGTCCGCCGACGCTACGCTCCATTGCAGTGCGCGGTGCGGAGGCGGAGCGCCGCGCTTGCCGCTGCCCGGCAGATCGAACCCTCGGCGCGGGGAATCCTGCTCGGGCCGACGCCCGCTGCTATTCACCCACATCTTAAGTAATTGTTTACCGTGTAAAAGCGTATTTAAGGTTATATTTACCTTATCTCAGGCAATTCGATGGCATCTTTAAAGTTTAAATTTGAAGAAATATTTCAATATTGAGTGTGTCTTTCTTGCACTAGACTACTCAGAAATTGGGAATACTGTTCGCGCCAACGGACGAATTGGAGGATAAGGTAATGAAGCGTATCTTTGTTGCGTGGCTCGGCCTGATGGCGCTTGCGGGTGCGTCAGCCAGCGCTGCCGATCTGCCGCGCTATCAGCCGGTCGGGCCGGCTTACAATCCGATCTACAACTGGACCGGCTTCTATATCGGCATCAATGGCGGCGGCGGCTGGGGTAATTCCCAGTGGGATGGGATCACCAAGTTCGATGTCTCCGGGGGCCTGATCGGCGGCACCATCGGTTACAACTGGCAGGTTGGCCAGATCGTGGTCGGCGCCGAAGGCGACATCGACTGGTCGGGCGTCAAAGGCACCACGAACGTGCTGTGCGCGGCCGGTTGCGAGACGCGCAACAAGTGGCTCGCCACCGTGCGCGGCCGTCTCGGCTACGCCTTCGACCGGTTCCTGCCTTACATCACCGCTGGTCTTGCGGCCGGAGACATCAACGCGACCAGGCCCGGGTTCCCGGGCGGCAGCGCCACCAATGCGGGCTGGACCGTCGGCGCCGGTCTCGAGGTCGGCATCGCGAGCAATGTGAGCATCAAAGCGGAGTACCTTTACGTGGACCTCGGCGACTTCAATTGCGGTTTCAATTGCGGTCTCGCGGCCAACGGCAATGTATCTCACGACGCCAACGTCTTTCGCGGCGGTCTCAACGTTCGGTTCTGATCACGCTGCGACGGCGCACGATCAAGCCCCGGATTCCGATCCGGGGCTTTTTTGTTGCCAGTCGGCTCGCTGCATTTGCCCGCGTTCGCTCACCCCGGCGGCTTGGTCGCGGCAAAGGCCGGCACGCGGCGGGCGAACTCGTCGAGCCACGCGACCAAGCGCGGATGATCCGTGCGCCAGGTGCCGGGGAAGCGAAAGTCGCGATAGCCCAGCGCACACGCGAGCGCGATCTGGCCCACATCGGGCGTCGCAGTGAGCGCGGGCGGCGCGGCTTCGAGCGCCGAGAGCGCGCGTGCGACCTTGCCGGCCTGGAGATCGACCCATTTCGGTTCGTGCCGCTCGGGCGGCCGCCAGCGTCCCTCGTAGACCAGCAGGACCGACGCATCCATGATGCCGTCGGCGAGCGCCTGCAGGCGCAGGGCGGCGAAACGTGCGCTCGCCGCGGTCGGAATGATGCGGCCGCCGCCGGCGCGATGATCGAGATATTCCAGGATCACGCGAGAATCGAACAGCACCGTGCCGTCTTCGAGCACCAATGCCGGAATCTTGCCGAGCGGATTCTGCTGCCGCACGCTATCGCCGGGGTTCATGGTGTCGGCAGGCTCGATCCGGATCTCATGGTCGAGACCGAGCACGCTGGCGCCGATCCTGATCTTGCGAACGAAGGGTGACGATGGGGAATGACGGAGCGTCAACATTGAATGGTACGGACCGATGATGCGACCGCCGTGAAGCCGTGGCGGCGGGCGACACCATGACAGATCGCGCGGCCGCCGGGGAGACTGCCCGCGGGGATATCAACCTGTGATGACGAGGTTGACGGCCTTCGGACCCTTGCCCTTCTTGTCGGGCTCGACGTCGAAGGAGATGCGCTGTCCTTCGGCCAGCGACTTGAGCCCGGCACGCTCTACGGCAGTGACATGTACGAACACGTCGCGGCCCCCGTCATCCGGCTTGATGAAGCCGTAGCCGCGCTCGGCGTTGAAGAATTTGACGGTACCTGCCATGGCCATCGGGAAACTCCCTTTCCCCGTGGTTGCTCGGCCGCCGACCCCCACGGCACGGCGGCTCGGCCGGACATTCGCGAACGGGGAAAGCAGCGGCCTCACGGCCTCCGTCACTCCGCCGGCCCCCACAGGAGGCGGAACGTCAAAGCCAGCAGGCATGAAAATATGCTAATCCAGGGCTGTGGAAAAGTGGCGAAACTACTTTTCGCTTGCCACCCAATCGACGCGGTGGGCGCCGCCGCCAGCTCCCGAGAGGATCGCCGCAAGCTCCGGCAGCAGGATCGCAAGCTCGCCGGCGAGCGTCCACGGCGGATTGACGACGACGAGCCCGCAAGCCCCGAGCCGATTGTCGGCGCGCGTCCCGCCCAGGCTGAGTTCGGCGCGCAAAACCTTTCCGATGCCGCTCCGCCGCAGGCGGCGCGCGAGCGCGTCCGGCCCCACCCGCTCCTTGATCGGATACCACAACAGATAGGTGCCGCTCGCCCATTTGCGTTGCGCAGCTTCGAGCGCCTGGCCAAGGCGCGCGAAATCGCCGGCGTCCTCGAAGGACGGATCGATGAGCACGAGGCCGCGACGCTCCTTGGGCGGCACATAGGCGTGAAGCGCGGTCCAGCCGTCGATCGCCAGCGCCTTGCTGCGCCGGTCGCCGGCCAGATAACGCGCCAGCGCGACCGCCGCGTTCGGCTCGAGCTCGCAGGCGAGCAGGCGATCCTGCGGGCGCAGAAACGCGCGCACGAGCGCGGGCGAGCCGGGATAGCTGGTGAGATCGCCGGGGCCGTTGAAGGCGGCAATCGCGTCGAGATAGGGCGCAAGCAGCCCACGCGCCTGCTCTCCGATCGAGGCGGTGACGAGCCGCTCAATGCCCTCGCGCCATTCGAGGCTGCGCGCCGCCTCCGGACCGTTGAGATCGTAGCGGCCGGCGCCGGCATGGGTGTCGATGACGCGGAACGCCGCCGGCTTGGCGCGCAGGTGCACCAGAATGCGAACCAGGACCGCATGCTTGACCACATCGGCAAAGTTGCCGGCGTGAAAGGCGTGGCGATAATTCATGGGCGCAATTCATGGACGCAAATTCACCGCTGTCAAAGCGACTGCCGAGTGCCGACAACGACACGCCTGATCTGCTTCCGAGAACAGGGTACTGGTTTCGGAAGGCCGTGCTCTAGCGCGTGAGCGTGGCACTGCCACCACGCACCGGCGGCATGACGACCTTGTCGCGGCGGCAGACACGCGTATCGATCTCGGGACACGGACGGAAGCCAAAGTCCTTGCCCATGCAGATACGCACCTCGCCCAATCGCCGGCTGTCGCAGGTCACGGCGATGCCGTCACGCGTGAGGCCGGGATTGGCCTTCACGAACGCCTCCTCGACCTCGTCGGGCGACACCGTCAATGGCTCACCGGGGTCGATATAGGCCCCTGGAATCTTCACGGCGGCGCGGGCCTTGCGAATGGTTTCGAAATAGGCATTCGGGCTCAGTCCCGAGCAGGTGCCGTGCTTGTCCCATTCGTTGAAGATCAGGCGCGGCGCGGGCATCAGATCGAGCATGGAGGAGACGATGTTACGATTCAGCCGCGGCGCCGGCCGCTGGCAGAATTCCGGAAAGCCGTTCTCGTACTGCGGCCACAGCCCGTGGACCACGAAGGAATAGGGCCGCGCCCCGCATTGCTGCTGCGGAGGCGTGCCACGCTCGCCGGACGCTTCGCAGAACGAAGGCGACCAGGATAGCGACAGGACATAGAAGTCGAATTGACCGGGCTCGTTCTGGCGCCGGTCCGCTCCGGCGGCGTAAGCGGCAGCACCTACAGCCAGCCACAATACGAAAACCGCCCATGCATGGCGGCCGGCAGCGCGAATTCCAGCGACTCTAACCATGAACGCCCCCATACCGGAGAAGGACGGGAGACGATATCACAGGAAGAGAGAACATTTCAAGAACAAAACGGAAATAAAAGCAGGCCCTCGGGACCGCGTCCGCGCGCTCCGGAGGGCAGCGCCCCGGCACGACCTACGGCTGCGCCATCTTGCAGGCCGGATTGTACGACCAATTGCGATCAAGCCCGACCACGCACCACTCGATCCCCCAGCTGGCGCCGATCATCCCGGTGTCCTCGGAGATCGAATAGTGGATGGCGTGCTTGCGGCCGTCGGTGACCTCGACCACCCCGCTGCAGAAGCGACGTGGAATCGCGTTGGCAGCCCAGGGCCGGAATGCCGTCTCGCGGATTCGCTCGAAATTGACGATCCGGAGATCGGTAGCCCAGTACATGTTTTCCTTCTGGTTGAAGCGCGAGGCGATCATGGTCAGCGCATCGCGGTAATCGCACGGCGGCAGCTTGCCCTCGTATTGCGGCCCGGACAGATAGAAGTTCTTCTCCAGCAAGCTGGCGGCGCCGGCCTTCCCGGCCGGCAGCGCGGCGAGCGCCGCGACGAACACGCTGGCGAGCAACGGGGCGCGGCCGGTCATGCTCAGGCTCCTTCTGCGACAATCCGTGGTGACGGTGACCGCCGACCCCGGCGGAATCAAGATGTCGAGGCTCCACGCGAACAAGAAAGCGGTCGACTGTGGCGTTGCGGCCACGCTTCGGCTTTCGTTGCCCGCCCGGCTTTGCAAGGGACCAGAGCGCGGTCTAAGCTTCCTCCGGGGTAGAGGGGGAGGCGTGGATGAAGCGCGCGGCGTTGCTTTCCGTGATCGGCGTCCTTCTGCTGGGGACTTCCGCCCAGGCGCAGATCTATCGCGCCAACGACACCGGCGGGATCATTCCATGGTCGTGCGAGAACGAGGCCATGGCCCAGGAGATCGCCGGCGCGTACTGCGCCCGCTGGGACAAGTACCACCGCATCACCAGCGTGCACCGGCAGTATGGTGACTTCATCGCCTTCAATTGCCTGTGGTCGCCCCACGTCAACCCCTATGCGCTGCCGGCGGTGGCGACCAGGTCGACCTGTGCCTATCCGCGCCTGGGACCGGTGGTGCGGGCGCTCAACTGATTTGGGTCTAGTGCTGGCGGCCAGACGTCCGCATCATTGCGCGGCGCGGCCGAAATGCGGACGTCTGAACCAAAGCCACACTAGATTAACGAGTTGCTGGTGTCCTTCGATTCCGAAGTTCGCAAGCGAGTGTGCCCCACAATGATGCGAACTTCGGAATCGGAACACGAGCCCGTCACGCGCACACCCACACGGTCATACCACCCGTCGGATAGCAGCCGCCTTTGATTTGCCCACAGTGCCGAGCAGAACCTGCCGGCGAATTCATCGCTCACGCGCTGAAGGGGGTTACGATGCACCGATGGCTGCCATCCCTCGCGTTCGTTCTCATCTGCGCCGCGCCCGCCGCCGCGCTCGATCTGCCCGAGCGCAAGGCGGGACTCTGGGAACTCAAGATGACGTTCGAAGGCGGCAACATGCCGCCGCAGACCGCGGAACATTGCATCGACGCCGAAACCGACAAGCTGATGAGCGCGACCGGCGGCAGCATGGTCCAGGACATGTGCTCGAAGCCGGACGTGAAAAAAACCGGCGATACCTTCGTCGTCGATTCCACGTGCAAGATCGGGCCGTACGCCAGCAGTTCACAAGCCGTCATCAACGGCGACTTCAACAGCGCCTATACGGTCAAGGTCGTGTCGAAGCAGGAAGGGCCGGCGATCCCGGGGATGCCCGCGGAGCGGACAATGACAATCGACGCGAAGTGGATCGGCGCCTGCAAGGCGGACCAGAAGCCCGGCGACATGATCATGGCGGGCCGCAAGCTCAATGTCCGCGATCTGCAGAACATGCCGGGGATACCGGGCCGGCCCGCAAGCCCGGCCTCGCCCGCGCAGAAGAAGTAGCGGAGACCAGCCGTCACCCTTCGCGGCTGACCTGAGTGGATTCGCACGTCATCAGGGTGGCGGGTGAGAACTGGGGAACGGGAGTCAGCCCCACGTCACGTTGTTGCGCGCGAGCACCTTGCACACCGCTTCGACGAGTTCGCTTTCCTTGACCGCGAACTGCGCCTCGGCCTGTTTCTTCAGGTAATCGTCGCGATCCTTGCTCAATCCCGCGATCTCGGCGCCGAGGATGAGATCCTTGATCTGCACTTCGCCCTTTTCTTTTTCATTGCCGCCCTGGATCACGACGCAGGGCGATCCACGCTTGTCGGCATATTTCATCTGCGCCCCGAACTTACCGGAGCCGAGATAAAGCTCGGCACGGATCTTCTTTCCCGGCGCATACTCCGCGTCGCGCAACTGCGCGACCAAGTGCTGATATTCCGCGATCGGCACGTCTGGAAACACGGTCACGACCACCGGCCCGGGCTCGGGCTTGGTGTCGATCTTGCCGAGATGTTGCAGCGCTGCGGTCAGGCGCGACACCCCGATGGAGAACCCCGTCGCCGGCACTGGCTCGCCGCGAAAGCGGGCCACAAGGCCGTCGTAACGGCCGCCGCCCGCGACCGAGCCGAAGCGAACGGGCTTTCCGTCCTCGCCTTCGATCGGGAATGTCAGCTCAACCTCGTAGACCGGGCCGGTGTAATACTCGAGCCCACGTACGACGGAGGCATCTATCTTGATGCGATCGTCGTCATACCCTGCCGCGCGAACCAGCTCGGCAATGCTGCGCAATTCAGAAACTCCCTCCTCGCTGAGATTGGACGACTTGAGATTGAGTTTCGCCAAAACGACATCGGAATCACCCGCCTGAGCCGAGATCGCATCAAGAACTCGATCAATCGCGGAACCTTCCAGTCCCGCCCCCTTGGTGAAATCCCCGCTCTCATCTTTTCGTCCCGGACCCAGCAGCGCCTTCACGCCTTCAATGCCGAGGCGATCCAATTTGTCGACCGCCCGTAGCACGATAAGACGTTTCCCTGCGTTCGCCTCGCCCCCGAGCCCGATCGCTTCCAGAACGCCATCGAGCACCTTGCGATTGTTCACCTTCACCACATAGCTGCCGCGCGGAATGCCCAATGCCTCCATCGTGTCCGCCGCCATCATGCAGATCTCGGCGTCGGCAGCCGGAGACGCAGAGCCCACGGTGTCGGCGTCGAACTGCATGAACTGGCGGAAGCGCCCGGGGCCCGGCTTCTCGTTGCGGAACACGAAGCCCTCGCGATAGCTGCGATAGGGCTTGGGCAGCGCGTCGAAATTCTCCGCCACGTAGCGCGCGAGCGGCGCGGTGAGATCGTAGCGCAGCGAGAGCCACTGCTCGTCGTCGTCCTGGAACGAGAACACGCCTTCGTTCGGGCGGTCCTGGTCGGGCAGGAATTTCCCGAGCGCGTCGGTGTATTCGATCGCCGGCGTCTCCACCGGCTCGAAGCCGTAGCGCTCGTAGACCGCACGGATGGTTTCCAACATGCGCCGCGTGGCCGCGATCTCGGCCGGCCCGCGATCGCCCAAGCCGCGCGGCAGGCGCGCCTTGAGCTTGTTGGATTTATCGGGCTTGTCGGCCATTATCGCTCAACCTCGTGGTTCGCGGTTGGTAGCAGCCGCGCCCGGGAGCGGCAAGGCGAGCATCGCAGCGCCGCAGCGCACAGCAGCAGGGAAAACATCCATGCCATCGGCACAAGCGCCCAGAGCGGCCGCCGTTCCCAACGATCTCGAAGCCTATTGGCTGCCGTTCACCGCGAACCGCGCGTTCAAGGCCTCCCCGCGCCTGATCGCCCGCGCCAAGGACATGCACTACTACACCCCGGACGGCCGCGCGCTGCTCGACGGCACCGCCGGGCTGTGGTGCACCAATGCCGGGCACAATCGCGAGCCGATCGTGGCGGCGATCCGCGCCCAGGCGGCCGAGCTCGACTATGCGCCGGCCTTCCAGTTCTCCCATCCCAAGGCGTTCGAGCTCGCGAGCCGCGTCGCCGCGCTTGCGCCCGCCGATCTCGATCACGTGTTCTTCTGCAATTCGGGCTCGGAGGCGGTCGACACCGCGCTCAAGATCGCGCTCGCCTACCACCACGTGCGCGGCGAAGGCGGGCGCACCCGCCTGATCGGGCGCGAGCGCGGCTACCACGGTGTCGGCTTCGGCGGCATCTCGGTCGGCGGCATCGTCAACAACCGCAAATTCTTCGGCTCGCTGCTGGCCGGCGTCGATCACCTGCCGTCGACCTACAACCGCGAGCACCAGGCCTTCAGCAAGGGCGAGCCCGACTGGGGCGCGCATCTCGCGGACGAGCTCGAGCGCATCGTCACGCTGCACGACGCCTCGACCATCGCTGCCGTCATCGTCGAGCCGATGGCCGGCTCGACCGGCGTGCTCCCCGCGCCCAAGGGCTATCTGCAACGGCTGCGTGCCATCTGCGACAAGCACGGCATTCTCTTGATCTTCGACGAGGTCATCACCGGCTTCGGGCGGCTCGGTCACGCCTTCGCGGCCGAGCGCTACGGCGTGACGCCGGACATGATCACCTTCGCCAAGGGCATCACGTCGGCCACGGTGCCGATGGGCGGCGTGATCGTGCGCAAGGGCATCTACGACGCCTTCATGCGCGGCCCGGCGCACGTGGTCGAGCTCTTTCACGGCTACACCTACTCCGCACACCCGCTCGCCTGCGCCGCCGGCCTCGCGACGCTCGACCTCTATCGGGACGAGCAACTGTTCGAGCGCGCCAAGAGGCTCGAGCCGCTCTGGGCCGACGCGGCGATGAGCCTCAAGGGCCTGCCCAACGTGCTCGACATCCGCTGCGTCGGCCTGACCGCCGGCATCGACCTCGCCTCGCGCCCCGGCGACGTCGGCAAGCGCGCCTACGACGCCATGGAGACAGCGTTCAACGCGGAGAGCCTGGTCATTCGCGTCACCGGCGAGACCATCGCGCTCACGCCGCCGCTGATCGTGAGCGAGCGCGAGATCGAGGATATTTTCGCCAAGGTCGCGCGCGTGATCAGAGCGGTAGCGTAGCGGACGCTATCTCCGGGGATGCTACGCCATCGGCGCCAGCGTCCCCTCCCCCGCAAGCGGGGGAGGGAGCGCACCGAGCTCGCGGCGCCTGCGGTGAATGAAACGAGATATTTGCGACAGAGATAGGGTGGGCAAAGGCGCGCTGTTCGGATTTACGCGTGGGCAAAATCGCGCGCGCGTCGTGCCCACGCCGCGACGGGTGCCGACGATCTCGCCTACCCTACCGGAGTCTCACGTCACCAGCCCGCGCGAATGCGGGCAGCGGACGCAGGATCGCCCAGCCGACGGTGAGGACGTGATCGCCGCGCCGGAACGGCAGCGTGAACGGCGGCTGCACCTGGGCGTCGCCGGCGATACCGCGCAATGCCACCGGCATGATGGCCGGGTCGCCGCCGGTCCACACCACCACGGCGCCCTTTGTACGCAGGTCGCCGAGATCGATCCAGGGAGCACGGCGGGGATCCCCGTCGATCAACACCCGCGGCTGCTCGCGCGCGTAATGGGCGACGTTGCCGCCGTCCCACATGTCCCCGATCACGTAGACGAGCGGCCGGCCGGTGGCGGCACGAAAGCGCCGCGCGAGTTCGTCCGCCAGCCGATCGCCCGGATAGAACACCGCGCGATAGCGCTGGTCGAGCGTCGCCAGCACCGAATAGCTGGCGGCGAAGACGAGCGCAAACAGCGCGAATACCACGGCCCATAACGTCACCACGCGCGCGAGTCGCGCGGGCGTGATCGCCGCAGGGGCATAGAGCACGATCCACACACCGAGAAACAGCCACAGCGGATAGCCCCACATTGCAATCGCGCCGCGCCCGGTCAACGCCGACAGCGCGATGGTGATTGCCGCTGGTCCAAACGCGAGAAGCGTCACGATCCGCCGATCGAAGGCATCGGCTTTGGCGGCGACGTCCGCCGCCGCTTCGTCGGCCTTGGGCCGCGGCCACGCGAGCGCCGCGGCGATCAGCAGCGCCGGCAACAGAAAACCCAGTTGGCCGGCCGCGAAGACCACCGGATGCAGCACGTGATCGAGCAAGCCGCGCGAGGGCGCAGCGCGCGCGCTCGCATAGGCGAAGGGAAGAAAATCGTTGCGCACCAGCCAGAGCAGGTGCGGCGCCATCACCAGGAGCGCGACCGCGAGCGCGATCCATGGGCCAGGAGTGGCTAGCGTTTTGCGCGCATCGCGGTCGAACAGCAGGAACAACGCGAACGGCGCCGCCAGCACGACCACGAAATACTTCGCCCACAGCGCCAAGCCGAGCGCGAGCCCGAGCAGCATCCAGTGCAGCACGCGGCCGCGGCGCAAGGCGGCATGGAAGGCGTAGCCGGCGAGCGCCCAGAGCGGCAGCTGGATCACGTCGTGATTGAACTTGGCGGCGGTGTAGTGGAAGTAATGCAGGCCATCGAGAATGAGGACGGAAACCAGTGCGCCAACGGGGCCGACGAGCGGACGCGCGGTCAACCACACCACCGCGAAGGCCCCGACCACCGCGATCTGCGCCAGCGCGTAATATGCGGCGTCCACGCCCACCAGCTGGTGAACCAGCTCGATCAGCCACCATGGCAATGGCGGCAGCTTGTCATAACCAAGCTGCCATTCGCGCCCATAGGTAAGCGCTTCGATGAGGTCGAGCGGCAGGTTGGGATAGAGCAGCGCCGGCAACGCCGTCCACACCAGGAAATGCAGCGCGAGAAACACGGCAAAGGCCGCCTGCGGACGGCGCTCGATGGTAGCGATCAGTCCCGACATCGATGCGCAGGAGCCTTTTGTCATCCGGGGTCGTGCGGCAGCGTTATAGCGGGCCGCGGCAGCACTCGGATAGGGCCAGGCAACGGCCGCGGTTGACATCGGATCAGGGAGCACGGAAGAGGGAGCGCAGAATGCACCCGACCTCCCTCCATATCCTCCGCCGTCTCGCCGCCGTCCTTTGATCCCGATGCCCATTGCTTCGCCCCCGCTCACCGCTCATTTCGCCCCGCTCGCCACCGGCTACGACGTCGTGCTCAGCGACGTCTGGGGTGTCGTGCACAACGGCGCCGTCGCCTTCGCCGAGGCCTGCGATGCGCTTGCACGTTTTCGTGAGGGGGGCGGGACCGTGGTGCTGATCACCAACGCGCCGCGGCCGGGCGACACGGTGGCGCGCCTCACGCTCGATCCGTTCGGTGTGTCGCGCAACACCTATGACGGCATCGTGAGTTCGGGCGATGTGACCCACGCGCTGATTGCCGCGCGCAAGGGACAACGGGTATTCCATATCGGTCCCGAGCGGGACCTGCCGATCTATGACGGGCTCGATGCGCCCACCACGGCTTTGGAGCACGCCGACTATGCGGTCTGCTCGGGGCTCACCGACGACACGGTGGAGACGCCGCACGATTACCACGACCTCATCGAGCGGATGCGCGCACGCGCCCTTCCGATGATCTGCGCCAATCCCGACGTGGTGGTGGAGCGCGGCGACAAGCTGGTCTATTGCGCGGGCGCGATCGCCGATCTCTATGCCGCCGCCGGCGGCGACGTGACCTATGCGGGCAAGCCGTATCGGCCGATCTATGAGCAGGCGCTCGCCATTGCCGGGGCCGCGCGCGGCCGGCCGGTGGAGCACCACCGGGTGCTGGCGATCGGCGATTCCGTGCGCACCGACATCAAGGGCGCCGAGGCATTCGGGATCGATTCCCTGTTCGTCACCGCGGGCATCCACGCCGAGGAGCTCGGCGCCCGCAATAATCCCGACACGTCCGCCCTGTCGGACATTTTCGCGGCCGCCGGCGTCGCTCCGAAGGCGGTCATGCGCCGGCTGAATTGGTAGCCGGTGGCGTTTGCTTGAACAAAGCCGACGGTCTTGCGATGACAGGCCGGACCGTGATCAAGCTTGGTCATCATCCCTGATCCGAGAGCGCGTTCCGTTCGCCCCGCCATGACCGACCAACCGCAACCGATCAAGCCGTTCGTCGTGGTCCGTGGCGAAGCGTCGCCCGACCACGCGCTCGACGGCGCGGTGCTCGCCATCGGCAACTTCGACGGGGTTCACCGCGGCCATCGCGCGGTCATCGCCGCGGCGCTGACGCGCGCGAAGGCGCTCGGCCGGCCGGCGGCGGCGCTCACCTTCGAGCCGCATCCCCGCGGCTTCTTCCGGCCGAACGAGCCGTTGTTTCGTCTGACCGACGAGCGCGCGAAGCTGCGGCTGCTGGCCACCACCGGGCTCGACGGCGCGATCGTGCTGCCGCTTCGATGCGGCGCTGGCGGGTCTGTCCGCCGCCGAGTTCATCGCGCGCATTCTGGTCGGACGGTTCGCCGTCGCCGGCGTCGTCATCGGCTTCGATTTTCATTTCGGCCTCAACCGCGGGGGGTCGCCCGAATATCTCGCGGCGCAGGGCGCAAAGCTCGGCTTTTCGGTCGATATCGTGCCGCGGTTCGACGATCAGGGACGAGCGGTTCGCTCGGGCCCGATCCGGGCGGCGCTGGCCGCCGGTCACATGGGCGAGGCAAACGAGCTTCTCGGCTATCCCTGGTTCGTCAGCGCCGAGGTGGTCCATGGCGACAAGCGCGGGCGGGAGCTCGGCTATCCCACCGCGAATCTGCGCCTCGATCCCGGTTGCGGCCTCAAGCACGGCATCTATGCGGTGCGCGTGGACGTGGGCGCACGTCGTTATGACGGCGTCGCCAGCTTTGGACGGCGGCCGATGTTCGACCAGGGCACGGTGCTGCTCGAAGTCTTCCTGTTCGACTTCACCGGCGATCTCTATGGCGAGATCATCGACGTCGCCTTCGTCGATTGGATCCGACCGGAGCTCAAATTCGACAGCGTCGAAGGCCTCATCCGCCGGATGGACGAAGATTCGCGCCTCGCGCGCGCCATGCTGGCGGCTGCGCCAGGCGCATTTCCGCGACTGGGACAGGTACCCGGCTAGTGTGGCGGTTCAGAAGTCCGCATCATTCTTGCGGCGAGTCCGAAATGCGGACTTCTGAACCAAAGCCACACTAGATCAATAAGTTGCTAGTGTCCTTCGATTCCGAAGTTCGCAAACGAGGGTGCCGCACAATGATCCGAACTTCGGAATCGGGACACTAGCCCTGGGGATCGTGCTCGTCGTCGGCCTGCGATCTGTCGCGCCCCACCCACTCCCGCGCCAAGCCCGCCGCAAGCAACCCGACCGCCGCAAGCGAAATGAGCTTGCGCCAGCCGATGGTCTGTCCGATCTGATACCCCATCCCCAGGAGCTTCGGATCGAGCAAGGGAGCGGCGGTGCTGCGTTCCGCGAGTTCGAGGCGGGCGCTCTCAATGGTGTGACGCCGGACCATGACACACACCACCGCCGCGACCGCGGCAATCACCGCGAATACGGCAGCGAGCACCAAGCCGGCGATCACTCCGTCGTAAAGATCCGAAAGCCAGACGAAGGCGGCCACCAGAAGAAACGCCAACGTCACCACCGCAGCGATGACCGCGATGATCGCCCAGATCACGATCTGCGCGTTCAAGCCGGCGCTGACTTGTGCCTTCAGCGTGAGATAACGGAGCCAGCCGCTCATAGGCGCAACTTATCCCACCCTGCAGGGGTGACGCCAGCGGCGGTCAGGTTGACAGATTTGAGCTGGTCGAGGTCAACGCCGCCAAGTCGCGCCGAACAGGAATCCGATGCCCACCGCCAGGGCGAGCGTGGTGTAAGGGCGGTGCTTGAGCGACTGATCGATGGCATCGACCATGTTGTCGCCGACCTCGCGCACGGCATCGACGGCATCCTGTCCCTTGGCGCTGACATCCGAAACCACACCTTCCACGTTCGATTTCGCGCGGCTCCAGGCTGCGGTGCCCCTGGACGAGAGAATGTCCGAGATCTGGTTGCCGAGGCGGGCAACATCTCTTCGCAGAGATTCCACGTCAGCCTTGATATCATAACTCGCGGCGGAGGCGGCCTTGCCGCTTTCCCGTGCCGCGTCCTGAGCGTCCCGCACGGCATCCCGAACCGTATCTCTGATCGTGTTGGAGGTGTCGGGCATGTGCGTGCTCCACTCTGACGGGGAAATATTCGCCGTGGCGCTAACCGGACGCAAGCAAAAAAGTTCCATTTCGGCGCTTATCAGTCTGGGAGTTTGCTCTCATCCGGAGGAAACAGGTGATGAAGCGTCACCAGACCCACCATCGTGAGCGGGACGGCGAGGAAAGCTCCGAGCGGACCCCAGAGCCAAGCCCAAAAGGCAAGCGCTAGCAACACCATGAGCGGATTGAGTGTCAGCCGCGCGCCGAGCACGGCCGGCGTGACGAACTGGCCTTCGATCGTTGCCGCCGCAACGAACGCCGCCGGTGGAATCAGCGCAAAGCTCAGCGAAGGGAACGTCACCAGCCCCACGCCGAGGATGATCAAGGTCAGGCAGGCGGCGCCGATATAAGGAATGTAGTTGAGCGCCATGGCCAGGATGCCGAAGATGATCGGGTTCGGAAAACCGAACAGCCATGCGCCGAGTGCGACCACCACGCCCAGGCCGAAATTGATGACCGTTACGATCGCGACATAGGACGCGAGGTGATCCTCGATGTCGCTGGCAATGCGCAGGAAGCGAAGCTTGGCGTCGCGGCTTGTAAAGAACGACACCATGTAGCTGCGAAAATCCATCTGCGTTGCCAGAAAGAAAATGAGCGTCACGAAGAACAGGGTGATCTCGACCACCGCCGGGGTGACGACCGAAATCACCGGTGTGACCAAGGCCAATTGCGACTGTTCGACGGCGACGGTCTTCCCCCCTGACGGCATCAACACCTCTTGCAGCTCCTGTAACGCGCTCAATGGACGATCGAGCACGTAAAGCTTCTGCTTGATCGCGACGCCGATCTCCGGGGCCTTGGCGATCCATTCGCTGACCGGATTGGCGAGCAACGTGACGGCGGTGCCGGCGGCGGCCACCAGCAGGAGCCCGAGAACCATGGCGGTCGCCCACGGCGAGATCCGACGGCGCGCACCGGCCTTGACGATCGGCGCAAGCGTGGTGCCGATGAGAACCGCCGCCACCACCGGCAACAGGACCGGGCGGGAAAAATAAAGAAAGGCTCCCAACAGCAAAATAAAAATGCCGACGGTCGCCATCTGCGCCGCCGGCGTCCATATATCCTCGATAAATCCGAGAGGTTCCCGATCTTTGGGGCTCGGCGCGTTGCCCTTCTCGCGATGGGCGCGAAGAAACTCCACTGTCACCTCCAGGAGGCGAACGGCACATGGTCCGTCCTACGGAGCTCAACGCGACGTTATCACGCCCGGTTCCGCGCTACGACGGTCCACTCTCGCCAGCGCGGGCCTTTCCGGACGCCGGCCCATCTGCTAGGAAGCGCAGCATGAGTGCACGCGGGTCATTCGCTGTCGTTTTCGAGTCGGTCGCCCGGCCAATTAGCTGCCCGGCCCGCGCTTGACCCTTGGTCGGCGGGGCCGGGAACGTGCTGCCGAGCCACTCTCGCCATCGAATTCCAAGTAGACCGCCAAACCTTTAGCAAGATCATGACCGCCCGCGATTACAGCGAGACTCTATTCCTGCCCAAGACCGACTTCCCCATGCGCGCGGGGCTGCCGCAAAAGGAGCCCCAGCTGCTCGCGCGCTGGCAGCAGCTCGGTCTCTACGAACGGCTGCGCGCCGCCGCGAAGGGCCGGCCGAAATTCATCCTCCACGACGGCCCGCCCTATGCCAATGGCAACATCCATATCGGCCACGCGCTCAACAAGATCCTCAAGGACGTGGTGACGCGCTCGCAGCAGATGCTGGGCCAGGATTCGAACTACGTGCCGGGCTGGGACTGCCACGGACTTCCGATCGAATGGAAGATCGAGGAGGAATACCGCGCCAAGGGCAAGAACAAGGATGCCGTGCCGGTGGTGGAATTCCGCCAGGAGTGCCGCGCCTTCGCCGCGCACTGGGTCGAGGTGCAGCGGGAGGAATTCAAGCGGCTCGGGGTGGAGGGCGACTGGGCCCACCCCTACACCACCATGGACTTCGCCGCCGAGGCGCAGATCGCGCGCGAGCTCATGAAGTTCGCCCAGAACGGCACGCTCTATCGCGGCTCGAAGCCGGTGATGTGGTCGGTGGTGGAGAAGACCGCCCTGGCTGAGGCCGAGGTCGAGTACGAGGACTATGTCTCCGACCAGGTGTGGGTGAAGTTTCCGGTGCGCATGTCGGCCGCCGACACGTCCGAAACGAATTGCAAACTTGCGTCAGCCGCGATCCTGATCTGGACAACCACGCCGTGGACGATCCCGGGCAACCGGGCGATCAGCTTTTCGCGGAAGATTGAATACGGCCTTTACGAGGTTCTCGATGCTCCGAGCGGGAACTGGGCGAAACCCGGAGATCGGTTCGTGCTCGCCGACAAGCTCGCTGTAGACGTCTTCCAGCAGGCGCGCGTCACCGCGTTCAAGAAACTGGACTCGGTTTCCGTGGACGACCTCGCAGTCATATCCTGCGAGCATCCCCTCAAGGGCTTTGCGGGTGACTACGACTTTCAGGTGCCATTGCTCGCGGGCGACCATGTCACCGACGACGCCGGCACCGGCTTCGTGCACACCGCGCCCGGCCACGGCCGCGAGGATTTCGACGTCTGGACATCAAATGCCGCCAAGCTCGCCGCCCGCGGCATCAACCCCACGATCCCCTATACCGTCGACGAAAACGGCACATTCACCGATCACGCTCCAGGCTTCACGGCAAGCGTGTGCTCACCGACAAGGGCGAAAAGGGCGATGCCAACGATGCCGTCATCAAGGCGCTGATCGACGCCGGCATGCTGCTCGCGCGCAGCCGGCTCAAGCACCAGTATCCGCATTCCTGGCGCTCGAAAAAGCCGGTGATCTTCCGCAACACGCCGCAATGGTTCATTGCGATGGACAAGCCGATCGCCGACGCCGAGGGCCGCGCGCAGGCCGGCGACACGCTGCGGGCCCGCGCGCTCGACGCCATCGAGGTCACTCGCTGGGTGCCGGAGCAAGGGAAGAACCGCATCACCGGCATGGTCGAGAGCAAGCCCGACTGGGTGATCTCGCGGCAACGCGCCTGGGGCGTGCCGATCACGGTCTTCGTCCGCGAGAAGGACGACGGCTCGGTCGAGATCCTCAACGACGCGCGCGTCAACAAACGCATCGCCGACGCCTTCGAGCAGGAAGGCGCCGACGCCTGGTATGCGACCGGTGCCGGCGCGCGTTTCCTCAAGCCCGATTACGATTCCAACGAGTGGCACAAAGTCGACGACATCCTCGACGTCTGGTTCGACTCGGGCTCCACGCACGCGTTCGTGCTGGAAGACCCCGTGCATTTCCCTTCGTTCGCCGGGATCAAGCGCAAGCGGGACGGCGGCGCCGACACCGTGATGTATCTCGAAGGATCGGACCAGCACCGCGGCTGGTTCCAGTCCTCCTTGCTCGAATCCTGCGGCACGCGCGGGCGGGCGCCCTTCGATGTCGTGCTCACGCACGGCTTCGTGCTCGACGAGGACGGGCACAGGATGTCGAAGTCATTGGGAAACGTGACGGCGCCGCAGGACGTGATCAAGCAATCGGGCGCCGACATCCTGCGGATGTGGGTGTGCGCCTCGGACTATGCCGACGATCAGCGCATCGGTCCGGAAATCCTCAAGACCACGGTGGAAACCTACCGGAAGCTGCGCAACACGATTCGCTGGATGCTGGGCTCGCTCGCGCATTTCCGCGAGGAAGACCGTATCGCGCCCGCGCAGATGCCGGAGCTCGAACGGCTGATGCTGCACCGGCTCACCGAGCTCGACCGGCAGGTGCGCCAGGCCTATGCCGATTTCGACTACAAGCGCATCTTCGCCGCGCTCAACGTCTTTATGACGAGCGATCTCTCGGCGTTCTACTTCGATATCCGCAAGGACGCGCTCTACTGCGATCCGATCTCTTCGACGACGCGCAAGGCCTGCCTGACCGTGCTCGACCTGCTGTTTCGCGCCACCGTCATCTGGCTCGCACCCATGCTGCCGTTCACCGCCGAGGAGGCATGGCTCGCGCGCTATCCCTCCGAGGACGGCTCCGTGCATCTCGAACTGTTCCCGGAGCTGCCCTCGTCCTGGCGCGACGACACCCTCGCCGAGAAATGGCGCAAGGTGCGCAACGTCCGCCGCGTGGTCACCGGTGCGATCGAGATCGAGCGTGCGCAAAAGCGCATCGGCTCCTCGCTCGAGGCCGCACCCATCGTCTACGTGTCCGACCCCGACCTGTTCGCGGTGTTGACCGATATCGATCTGGCCGAGGTCGCGATCACCTCGGCCGCGACCTTGGTGCAAGGCGACGGTCCGCCGACCGCGTTCCGCCTCGACGACGTCAAGGCGGTGGCGGTCGAGGTGCGGCTGGCGGAAGGGACGAAATGCGCCCGCTCCTGGAAGATCCTTGCGAGCGTCGGCTCCGATCCGGTCTATCCCGACGTGTCACCGCGCGATGCTCAGGCGCTGCGGGAGTGGGACGCGATGCGCAAGGCGGCGGAGTGACCGCTGGTGACCGAACACACCCCCACGCGCACAAGGTCGGCTCGGGCACCTTTGCTTTGGGGGCCTCTCACCCGCTTCGCGCTGGGGGTCGCCCTGGTGGCCGCGGCCGTCGATCAGGCGGCCAAACTCTGGCTCCTGTTCGTCTTCGACCTGGGCGCGCGCGGCATCGTGACGCTCACGCCGTTCCTCGATCTGGTGCTCACCTGGAATACCGGCATCAGCTACGGCCTGTTCCGGCAGGAGGGCCCGCTGGGGCAATGGGCGCTGCTGGCGCTCAAAGCGATTGCGGTCATTTTGCTGTGGATTTGGCTGGCCCGCACGTCTTCCAGGCTCACCGCGCTCAGCCTTGGCCTCATCATTGGCGGAGCCGTCGGCAACGCCATCGACCGCCTCGCCTACGGGGCAGTCGCCGATTTCGTGCTGTTTCACCTGACCACGGCAAGTTTCAGCTTCAAATGGTACGTTTTCAACCTTGCCGACGTGGCCATCGTGGCCGGAGTGATCGGGCTCCTGTATGAAACCCTGGTGGGCGCTGATGCCGCAAAAGCGCCCTGATCCCTGCCCAGAGTAACCGTGGGGTATACGGCGCACAATTTCCGCCGTCAGTTGAAGGGGATAGCCATGCGGCACCGAAATCCGAACAGGCAGCGGCGCAGCGCTGCCGCGGCAGCAGTCGCGCTGGCCGTGGCGCTGGCGACGATGGCGGGCGGGACCAGCGTTTTCGCGCAGAGCGCTAGCGAGGACGAGGACGTGCCGCTCGACACCAAGCTCATGCGGCAGTTCCTCAAGGATTTGGGCCTCCGCCGGGACGGAGAGGGCATCGATTATCGCGAGCGCGCGCCGCTCGTGGTGCCGCCGACCCGCAATCTGCCGCCGCCGCAAAGCGAGGCCTCCGTCACTGCCAACCCGGCTTGGCCCAAGGATCCCGATGCGCAGCAGCGCAAGGTCGAAGCCGCGAAGAAAAAGCTGCCCAGCCGGACCGCGGCCGAAACCATGGAAGCCGAAGGACGGCCGCTGTCCCGCGCCGAACTCGACCGCGGCAAAGTGGCCGCCGGAACCAGCGCCAGCGCGGGCAGCCCGCAAAATCCGGATGAGAGCGCGCGTGCGATGCGACCATCTGAGCTGGGCTCCAAAAGCTTTTTCAGTGACATCTTTTCGTCTTTTAGCGATAAGGGGGAAACCGGGACCTTCAACGGCGAGCCGGCTCGGGAGAGCCTGACCGCGCCGCCGGCCGGTTATCAGACGCCTTCGCCGGCCCAGCCCTATGGACTCGCTCCAAAAAATGCAAAGGGCAAGGCAGCGACGGTCGAAGACCGCGCCGAGGGAACTCGCTAAGGGCGGCGAACTACGCCGCCACATAGTGTTCCTGCTCGCGCTCCACCCCTTCGCCCACGGCAGCGGCCGTGGTGCGTTCGCCCGCGAGGATGCGGGCTGTGCGCTCGTTTGTAGGACACCATCTTGCTCAAATCCCTGACCACCTTGGCCGCGCTTGCAGTTGTCGCAAGCGGGCTTGCCGGCGCTGTGGCGACCGCCCTAGCCGGTGCCCCCCAGATCAGCCATTTCACCCTGTCCAACGGTCTCGAGGTGGTGGTCATTCCCGATCACCGCGCGCCGGTCGTGACCCATATGCTCTGGTACAAGGTCGGCTCCGCCGACGAGACGCCGGGCAAATCGGGGCTCGCCCATTTCCTCGAACATCTGATGTTCAAGGGCACGGACAAGAACCCGTCCGGGCGCTTCTCCCAGGTCGTTGCCACCATCGGCGGCCAGGAGAACGCATTCACCTCGGCCGACTACACCGGTTATTTCCAGCGCGTGCCGCGCGACAAGCTCAAGGCCATGATGGAATTCGAGGCCGACCGGATGACCGGGCTGGCGCTCACCGACGACGTGGTGCGGCCCGAGCTCAACGTCGTGCTGGAAGAGCAGAACATGCGGGTCGCCAACAATCCCGCGGCGCGGCTGGGCGAACAGATGGATGCCGCGCTCTACCTGAACCACCCCTATGGCAGGCCGGTGATCGGCTGGCGGCATGAAATCGAACAGCTCGACCGCGAAGGTGCGCTCGAGTTCTATCGCCGCTTCTACGCGCCAAACAATGCGATCCTGGTGGTGGCCGGCGACGTGACCGCCGACGAGGTTCGCACCCTGGCCGAAGAGACCTACGGCAAGGTGCCGCGCTTTGCCGAGATCAAGCCGCGGCTTCGCCCGCAAGAACCGGTGCAGCAGGCGGCGCGTACCGTGACCCTGGCCGACCCGCGCGTCACGCAGCCGAGCGTGAGCCGCTACTATCTCGTTCCCTCGAGCGGAAAGGCGCGGCCGGGCGAGAGCGAAGCGCTCGACGTGCTGGCGCATATCCTGGGCCGCGGCTCGAACAGCCGGCTCTACCAGAAGCTGGTGGTGGACAAGAATATCGCCGTGAACGCGGGCGCAAGCTACGACGGCACCGCAGTCGACAACACCCGCTTCGGCGTCTACGGGACCCCGAAGCCCGGAACGAGCCTGCCGCAGCTCGAGCAGGCGATCGACGGCGTCCTCACCGAGGTGATCGAGAACGGCGTGACCCCCGAGGAGCTCGAGCGATCAAAGGGCCGCATGATCGCCGACGCCATCTATGCCAACGACAATCAGCGCATGATGGCGCAGTGGTACGGTGCATCTTTGGCAACGGGGGCGACCGTGGACGATATCCGCACCTGGCCCGACCGCATCCGCCTCGTCACCGCGGAGGCCGTGCGGGATGCCGCGCGGCGCTGGCTCGACAAGCAGCGCTCGGTCACCGGCTATCTCGTCAAGGACACCCGGCCCGAGGAGAAACGCTCGTGAACGCCTCCGCTTCTTTGCGCGGCACCCGCGCGCGCGCGCTGACGGTGCTGGTCGCCGGCATCGGGCTGTGGGTCGCAACCCCGGCGGCGCAGGCGATGACCATCGAACGGGTGGTGAGCCCGGGCGGCATCGAAGCGTGGCTGGTGCGCGACTCCGCCCTGCCGCTGATCGCGGTGGAATTTGCCGTCCTCGGCAGCGCCGACCAGGACCCGCCGGGCAAACCCGGTGTCGCCAACATGGCGGCCAGCCTGCTCGACGAGGGCGCGGGCCCCTTCGACGCCGCTGCCTTCCAGAATCGGCTCGAACGCAAGGCGATCGAGCTCAGCTTCCGTTCCGGGCGCGACTATTTGCGCGGGACATTGCGCACCCTCAAGGACAACCGCGACGAGGCCTTCGACTATCTGCGGCTCGCGCTGACCGAGCCGCGCTTCGATGACGCAGCGGTCGAGCGCACCCGCGCGCAAACCATGTCGCGGCTGCAGCGCGAGGCCGTGAGCCCGAACGACATCGCGAGCCGCGTCTGGTGGGCAACGGCGTTCCCCGGTCATCCCTATGGCCAGCCGGTCAACGGCACGGTCGAGTCCGTTCCGAAAATCACCGTCGATGATCTGAAGTCCTACACCCGTCGCGTGCTGGCGCGGGACGGCCTCAAGATCGCGGTGGTCGGCGACATCGACGCCGAGAGCGTGGGCACGCTGCTCGATCGCACCTTCGGCGCGCTGCCGGCCAAGGGCAAGCTCCAGCCGGTCCCCTATGCCGTTCCGCAGGGGCTGGGGCGCCGCATCGTCACCCAGCTCGACGTGCCGCAGTCGGTGGTGAATTTCGGCGGCCCCGGGATTACCCGCAATGATCCCGACTTCATGGCCGCCTACATCATCAACCACATTCTCGGCGGCGGCTCGTTCTCGTCGCGGCTCTATCGCGAGGTGCGCGAGAAGCGCGGCCTCGCTTATGGCATCTCCGACAGCCTGATCTGGCTCAATCACGCCTCGCTGCTGCTCGGCAGCACCGCGACCCGCGCCGATGCCACCGGTCAGACCATCGACATCATCGAGCAGGAGATTCGCAAGCTGGCCGAGGAAGGACCGACCGACGAGGAGTTCGTCAAGGCGAAGACCTATCTGAAAGGTTCGTTCGCCCTCGGCCTCGATACCTCGAACCGGATCGCGAGCCAACTGGTGCAGATGCAGCTCGACGATCTCGGCATTGACTATATCGAGCGCCGTCCGGCCCTGATCGATGCGGTGACCCTGGACGACGCCAAACGGGTGGCCAAGCGCTTGCTCGACCCAGGTCTCCTCGTCACCGTGGTCGGCCGCCCCGAGGGCGTCAGCTCGACACAGGGCGGCGTCGCGGCATCGCCCAACCCTGCCGCCAAGCCGGGACAAGCGCCCGCGAGCCGGGAATAAGCCGGAACGGCGCCGGCGCGTTTGCGCGCATCCGCAGCGGAGCGCCATGCCCCGACAATTGTCCCGGATTCGCTGACGCCGCCTCCAGGCTTCATGCGCGCCTTGGAGCGCGAAAAGCGCTGTTGAACCCGCCTGCGCTACGACGGACTGCGGATGATGCTATGCTGGTGCGATGATCCGCGTCACTCACACCATTTCCATCGACGACGACGAGTTGGATGAACAGTTCGTCCGCGCCTCGGGTCCGGGCGGACAGAACGTCAACAAGCTGTCGAGCGCCGTGCAGCTGCGCTTTGACGTCCGCCATTCGCCCAACCTTCCCGGCGACGTACGCGCTCGGCTCGAGCGCCTCGCCGGCCGCCGGCTCACCCGCGAGGGCGTGCTGATCATCAGCGCGCAGCGCCATCGCACCCAGGAGCGAAACCGCCAGGACGCGCGCGAACGTCTCATCGAATTGATCCGGCGCGCGGCCATCGCACCGATTCCGCGCCGCGCCACCAGGCCGACCGCGGGCTCGCGCGAACGCCGGCTGCAATCGAAGAAGCACCGTTCCTCCATCAAAGGCTTGCGGCAAGGCAAACCGGCTCCGGAGTAGGATGAATGCGGTTGACGTTCACGGTCTTCATCGCCGCCGCGTTTGGCCAGCCGTCGCTTCCGTGCGCGGCCCAGGACGTGGCGGACTTCTACAAGGGCAAGCAAATCGCCATCTTGGTGGGCTTCACGCCCGGTGGAAGCTCGAGCCTCTATGCCCAGGCGCTCACGCGCCACATGGGACGCTACCTTCCGGGCAGCCCGAACTTGATCGTGCAGCACGTGCCGGGCGCGGGCGGACTGGTGGCCGCCAACAATGTCTACAACACCGCGCCGCGCGACGGCACCACGTTCGCGATCACCGGTCGCACCGTGGCGATCGAGCCGCTCCTCGGCAACAAGAACGCCAAATTCGATGCCCGCCAATTCAACTGGATCGGCACCGCCAATGTCGAATACACGACCTGCGCCCTGTGGCACACCGCAAGGGTGAAGACGCTGCAGGACGCGCTGAGCAGCGAAGCCATCGTCGGCGGCTCCGGCGCAGATGCCACCGAGGTCGTGTTTCCGAAGGCGGCAAACAAGCTCGTCGGGACGAAGTTCAAGGTCGTGCTGGGGTATCCCGGCTCCACCGAAATCCTGCTGGCGATGGAGCGCGGCGAGGTGGAAGGCTTCTGCGGGATCGGCTGGACCTTCCTCAAGCTGCGCAAGGGTGACTGGCTCAAGGACAAGAAGATCAACATCCTTTACCAGATGTCGCTCGAGAAGCACCCGGACCTGCCCGACATTCCGGCCATCATCGACCACGCCAAGACATCCGACGACCGCAAGGTGTTCGAATTCCTGTTCGCGCCCCAGGAGATGGGCCGGCCGTTCTTCGCGCCGCCCGGCGTACCGGTCGAGCGCGTGCGCGCCCTGCGGGAAGCCTTTGCGCAGACCTTGAAGGACCCGCAGTTCCTCGCCGACGCCGACAAGATGGGCGTCGAGGTGCAGCATGTCGGCGGCGAGCAGATCCAGCAACTGGTGGAGCGCATCTATGCGTCGCCGCCGGAGGTGATCGCCCGCGCCAAGGCCGTGGCGGAGTAGCGTTCGCCGGGCTTCGCAGGTCCATCAGCCGGCTTCGCGAGGCATGAGGGGGCGGGTACACTGAACCGCCGCAACGCGCCGATTCGCCTCAAGGTACCGTCGATGCCCGTCCGCCAGCTTTCCGAAGGCATCGTCAACCGCATCGCCGCGGGCGAGGTGGTCGAGCGGCCGGCGAGCGTTGTGAAGGAACTCGTAGAGAACGCTCTCGACGCCGGCGCAACGCGCATCGAGATTCTGACAGACGGCGGCGGCCGCCGGCTGATCCGCGTCAGTGACGACGGCGCCGGCATGACCCGCGCCGATCTCGCGCTCGCCGTCGAGCGCCACGCCACCTCGAAGCTGCCCGACGACGACTTGCTCGACATCCGCACGCTCGGCTTCCGCGGCGAAGCCTTGCCATCGATCGGTGCGGTCGCGCGTCTCACCATCACCACGCGGCACGCCAGCGAGCCGCATGCCTGGGCGATCACGGTCGACGCCGGCGAGAAGGCGCAAGTCAGGCCCGGTGCGCTCGGCGACGGCACCCGCGTCGAGGTGCGCGACCTGTTCTATGCAACGCCGGCGCGGCTCAAGTTCCTCAAGAGCGATCGCAGCGAGGGCGAAGCGATTCGCGACGTGGTTCGCCGTCTGGCCATGAGCCGGCCCGACGTTGCCTTCACCCTCGCGGGCGAGGAGCGCGCGCCTGTGAGCTGGGCAGCGGCGCTTCCCGGTGCGCCGGGGCATCTCGCCCGGCTCTCCGATATTCTCGGCGCCGAGTTCCGCGCCAACGCGGTGGAGGTGCGGGGCGGACGCGAAGGGCTCGCGATCGAGGGCTTTGCCGCTCTGCCGACGCTCACCCGCGCCAACTCGCTCGGTCAATACCTGTTCGTCAATGGCCGGCCGGTGCGCGACAAGCTGCTGATCGGCGTGGTGCGCGCCGCCTATGCCGACTATCTGCCGCGCGACCGCCATCCCATCGTGGCGTTGTTCGTCACGGTCGATCCGCACGAGGTCGACGTTAACGTGCATCCCGCCAAGGCCGAGGTGCGTTTCCGCGATCCCGGCCTGGTGCGCAGCCTGCTCATCCGCGCGCTGCAGGAGGCGCTCGCGCGTTACGGCCAACGCGCGGCGACCACCGGCGGCAGCGCGACCGTCGCCGCGTTCCGCCCCGCCGCGATGCCGTCGCGCGGCACGTCGGGCGGCACCGGCGGCGCGTGGGATTGGCGGCGCTCGCCGTCCCGTCCGGCTGATTCGCAGGGTTTCGCCGTGCAGGCGCGCGGGGGTGCCGCGTTCGGCCTAGCGGAGGCGGCCCAGGCGGCATTCGATGTCGGCCAGCCGTCCGCCGACGCGCGCGTCGAGGTCGGCGAGCCCGCGCCCGAGCTGCTCGATCGACCGCTCGGCGCCGCCCGCGCGCAGGTGCACGAGACCTATATCGTCGCGCAGACCCGAGATGGCATCGTCATTGTCGACCAGCACGCCGCGCACGAACGCATCGTCTACGAACGGCTGAAGGCGGCGCTGGCACGCGCCGGGGTCGCGCGCCAGATCCTGTTGATCCCCGAGATCGTCGAACTCGACGAGGCCGACGTCGAGCGTTTGGTTGCACGCACCGACGAACTTGCGCGCTACGGCCTCGCCCTCGAGCCGTTCGGGCCCGGCGCCGTTGCCGTGCGCGAAACTCCTTCGCTGCTGGGCGAGATCGACGCGCGGGCGCTGGTGCGCAATCTGTCCGAGCACATGGCGGAATGGGACGAGGCGCTTCCGCTTGAGCGGCGCCTGATGCATGTCGCCGCCACCATGGCCTGCCACGGCTCGGTGCGCGCGGGCCGTCGCCTCAAGCCCGATGAAATGAACGCGCTGCTGCGCGAAATGGAGGCAACCCCCAATTCCGGACAATGCAATCACGGCCGCCCGACTTATGTCGAACTGAAGCTCGCCGACATCGAACGGCTGTTCGGACGGCGGTGACCAAGCCGCAAGAAGCCGCAACGTCGCCGCGACAGCTCCTCACTTGGCGCGGTGCGCCCGATGGGAACGCCCCTGCCCCTGAGTCGATCCCGATCGCGGACAGACAATCGAGAGAGCGTGAACATGGCGACGACGCCGCGCGACAGGCCCCCTGCGGTAGCTGCCGTTCCAGGGCACGGGCTTGAAGTCCTCGCGGTATTCCTTCGGCTGGGCCTCACCTCCTTCGGCGGGCCGGTCGCGCATCTCGGCTATTTTCGCGACGAATTCGTCATCCGGCGGCGTTGGCTCGACGACCGCGGCTACGCCGATCTCGTCGCCCTTTGCCAGTTCTTGCCGGGGCCGGCTTCGAGCCAAGTCGGAATCGCCATCGGGTTGTTGCGCGCGCGTTACGCCGGCGCCTTGGCAGCCTGGATAGGGTTCACGCTGCCATCGGCGATCGCCATGATCCTGTTCGGTTACGGCGTCGACGCGCTCGGCGACACCGCAGGCTCGGGCTGGCTGCATGGCCTCAAGGTCGCTGCGGTTGCGGTCGTCGCGCAAGCGGTGCTGGGCATGGCCCGTACGCTCGCGCCGGATCGTCCACGCGCCACGCTCGCGGTCGTGGCGGCAATCGTCGCACTGGCGCTGCCGTCGGTTTGGGGCCAGATCGGCGCCATCGTGCTCGGCGGCGTGGCAGGCATCACGCTGTTTCGCGGCGGCGCCGAGATCGCGCCGGACGCCTTGCCGGTGCACGTGGGCCGGCCGGTCGGAACGGCGTTGCTGGCGCTGTTCTTCGTTCTCCTGATCGGATTGCCGCTGCTGGCATCGGCGATGCCCTCGCACGCGCTCGCGGAATTCGATGCGTTCTATCGCGCGGGTTCCCTGGTCTTCGGCGGCGGCCACGTGGTGCTGCCGTTGTTGCAGGCGTCCGTGGTTCCGCCCGGCTGGGTCGGCAACGAGGCGTTTCTTGCCGGCTACGGCGCCGCGCAAGCGGTGCCGGGGCCGCTGTTCACCTTCGCCGCTTATCTCGGCACCGTGATGGGGCCGCAGCCGAATGGGTGGGTGGGAGGGCTGATCTGTCTGAGCGCGATCTTCCTGCCCTCATTTCTCCTGGTCATCGGCGCGCTGCCGTTCTGGGAACAGCTGCGCCGACGACCGCTGGCCCAAGCCGCTTTGCGCGGCGTCAACGCCGCCGTGGTCGGTTTGCTGCTGGCCGCGCTCTATCAGCCGGTATGGACCGTGGGCATCACCAGTGCCGCGGATTTTGCCCTCGCAATCGCGGCATTTCTGCTGCTGTTCATGTGGCAGACGCCACCTTGGCTCGTGGTCATCCTGAGCGCGGCAGCTGGAGCATTGGTCGCCGCCGTCTAGGACATGCCGTCGCACCGCCAACCGCATGTCGCAATGGATACGCGCGTGTAACTGCTCCCTCGCGCGTAATTGCGTTCGGGACAGGATCGGCGGACGCCGCGACAAAGAAGGCCTTGATCCCGCCCATGATGAGCGCGAGTGTCCGGCGAACAAGGAGAACGACATGCACCGGACGATGATCGCCACTTCGACGATATTGCTTGCGCTCGCGACGCACGCCGCCGCGCAGGACTGGCCTACCCGGCCGATGACCCTGGTGGTCCCATTTTCGGCCGGCGGTGGCGTCGACGTGAGCGCCCGCATCCAGGCGCAGCGCATGGGCGAGCTTCTCGGTCAGACGATCATCGTGGAGAACGTCGGCGCGGCGGCCGGCATGGCCGGAGGCCAGCGCGTGGCCAAGGCGGCGCCCGACGGCTACACCTTCCTGATCGGCAACACCGGCACCCACGCCTTCAACCAAAGCCTCTACAAGAAGCCACTCTACAATGCCGCGACCGATTTCCAGCCGGTCGGACTGGTATCGGAATCGCCACGCGTCCTGATTGCCCGCAAGGACCTGCCGGTGAACAATCTCAAGGAGTTCGTTGCCTATATCAAGGCGAACGAAAGCAAGATGCAGTTCGGCTCGGCCGGCGTCGGCTCCGGCACGCATCTGCCCTGCGTCCTGTTCAACCTGGCCATCGGAGCCAACGTCACGCACGTGCCCTATCGCGGCGAAGGCCCGGTGATGCAGGATCTGATCGGCGGCCGCATCGATTACATGTGCGCCACCGTCCAGAGCGGCGCGGCGCAGGCCAAGGAGGGCGCCGTCAAAGGCATCGCGGTGATGTCGGAGAAGCGTGTGCCGATCATCCCGGATCTCGCCACCACAGGCGAGCAGGGCATCCCGGGCATCGAAGCGAGCGTCTGGAACGCTTTCTTTTTACCGAAGGGCACGCCCGATCCGATCGTGCGCAAGCTCAACAAGGCCATGAGCGACACCATCGACGACCCCACCATCCGCAAGCGGCTGGAAGAGCTCGGCCTCGAAATCGTGCCGGCCGAGCACCGCTCGCCGGAATATCTCGCCAAATATCTGCCGCAGGAGATCGAGCGCTGGGCAAAGCCGATTCAGGCGGGCGGCATCAGCGCGGACTGACGAACCCTGCTCATCCACTCCGGCGCATCGCGACAACGTCGCGCCGGAAAGATGCCGCAACGTCGGCGGGACATGGGGTGCCGCTTGCGCCCGAACGACAGGGGAACGACAATCGGCATCCGTTAAGAGACGCACAAAGCGTCCCAACCCGCGGGAGGAAGACTTGGTGAGGACAATCGTCGCGGCAGCTATCGCCTTTTTTTTGACGTCTGCCGGGCTGGCGAAGGCCGAGGACTGGCCGACGCGGGCCGTAACCATGGTGGTGCCCTACGCGGCCGGCGGCCCGGTCGACACCATCGGACGGATCCTCGCCGCGCGCTTGAGCGAAATCCTCGGTCAGCAGGTCGTGATCGAAAACGCCGGCGGCGCGGGTGGGATGACGGGCGCCAGTCGCGTCGCCAAAGCGGCGCCCGACGGCTACACCGTCCTGCTCTCCGGCAGCGCCGTTCTCGCCATCAACCAGACGCTCTACAAGAAGCCGCTCTACAACGCCGCGACCGACTTCGAGCACGTCGTCCTGTTTTCGGATTCCGCGCGGGTGCTGATTACCCGCAAGGATCTTCCGGCGAATACACTGCCTGAATTCGTCGCCTATGCCAGAGCCAATCAGGAAAAGATGCAATACGGCTCGGCCGGCGCCGGCTCGGGCGTCCATGTCTGTTCCATCCTGCTCGACGTCGCCATGGGCACCAAGATCACCCATGTGCCCTATCGCGGCGCCGGTCCGGCGATGCAGGATTTGATCGGTGGCCGCATCGACTTCATTGCCGAACAGATTTCAACGGCGCTCCCGCAGATTCAGGGCAACGCGGTGAAGGCGATTGCAACGCTCGGGCTCGACCGCGCGCCCGGCATCGAGAACCTGCCGACCGCGCAGGAAATGGGACTTCCGGGTCTCGACTGCGGCAGCTGGGGATCGCTGTCTTTTCCCAAAGGCACGCCGGATGAGATCGTGCGGCGCCTCGCCCAGGCTTCCAACGAAGCGGTGGAAACGCCGGCTGTCCGCGAACGGTTCAAGAGCATCGGCGTGACCATCCCGGCGGCGGAGCGCAGGACCCCGGAATATCTGGCCAAGTTCGTTCCCAGCGAGATCGAGCGATGGGCCGGCCCGATCAAGGCCAGCGGAGCCAGTGCAGATTGACGGCAGGCGTTTCGCCGTCCTGTGCCGGCGGTGGGACAAGGGTGCCATATCGCGAAGTGCACTGCGGAGCGGCCGCCCAAGCCACAAGACGCGCTCCAAGCGTTCGAACCCGGGAAGTGAGGCAATGCTGACAAGGCTCATCGCCGCCGCGCTCGCCGTCGTTGTGCTGGCACCGCTTTATCCGCTCAATGCCCAGGACTGGCCCGCCCGTACCATCACCATGGTCGTGCCCTTCCCGGCCGGCGGCCCGCTCGATGTGGTTGCGAGGATTTTGGCGCAGCCCCTGGGCGACCTGCTCGGCCAGCAGATCATCATCGAGAATATCGGAGGTGCCGGCGGCTCGACCGGCTCGAGCCGCGTCGCCAAGGCAGCGCCCGACGGCTACGTTTTCCTGTACGGCAACAGCGGCACCCATGCCTACAGCCAGCTGCTCACCAAGAAGCCGCCATACGACGCCGTCAACGACTTCGCCCCGGTCGCGGTGTTCGTCGAGAACTCGAAGGTGCTGGTGACGCGCAAGGATTTGCCGGCCGACACGCTGTCCGAGTTCACCGCATACGCCAAAGCCAACCAAGCACGAATGCAATACGGCTCGGCCGGCGGGGGCTCGGCCACGCATGTGAGCTGCGTCTTGCTCAATGTCGCGATCGGCGTCGATGTCACCCATGTCCCGTATCGCGGCACCGGACCGGCGATGCAGGATCTCATGGGTGGGCGCATCGACTATATCTGTGACGTGATCTCGACCGCGCTCCCGCTCATACGCAGCAAGGCGGTGAAGGCGATTGCGCTACTCTCGCCACAACGCAGCAGCGTCCTGCCGGATCTCGCAACCGCGCAGGAGCAGGGTCTCTTGGGTTTCGACGCCGATGGCTGGAACGCGTTCTTCCTGCCCCGCGGTACGCCCGAGCCGATCGTGCGCCGCCTCGCCAAGGCGACAAGCGACGCGCTCGACCTTCCCTGGGTGCGCGAGCGCCTCGAGGGCCTGGGCTTGAATGTCACCCCGCCTGAACGCCGCACCCCGGAATATCTCGCCAAGCTCGTCCCGAGCGAACTCGTGAAGTGGGCGGAGGCGGTCAGGGCAAGCGGAGCCGCGGGCACCGATTGATGCTGGCATCCACGCACGCGCTCGACCGCCGGCTAGCGCCTTCGATCAGGGGCAAAGCGACAATGGCACAGGTGACGGCATGGGCGTTCGCGACGGCGATGACGCTCACCGCAACCGCCGCCGCGCAGGAATGGCCGACGCGGCCGGTGACCATGGTGGTTCCGTTTACCGCCGGCGGTCCGGTCGATGTCGCGGCCCGGCTCATAGCGCCGCGCGTGAGCGAAAGCCTTGGCCAGCAGATCGTGGTGGAAAACATGGGCGGTGCCGGTGGCATGACCGGCTCCAATCGGGTGGCCAAGGCCTCCCCCGATGGCTATCTGCTCGTGCTCGGCAATGGCGGCACCCATGCCTACAACCAGTCGCTCTACAAGAAACCGCTCTACAATTCCGAGAGCGACTTCGCGCCGGTCGGCGTCGTGGTGGAAAACACCAAAGTGCTCATCGTACGCAATGACTTTCCCGCCAATTCCCTGCCGGAGTTTGTCGCCTACGTGCAGGCGAACCAGGCCAAGCTGCAATACGGCTCGGCGGGCGCCGGCTCCGCCACGCATATCGCTTGCCTGTTGCTCAATTACCGCATGGGCACGAGCGTCACCCATGTTCCCTACCGCGGCGCCGGGCCGGCGCTGCAGGACTTGATCGCGGGCCGGATCGATTTCATGTGCGAGGTGATCTCGACCGGGTTGCCGCCGATCCAGGGCAAGCTGGTGAAACCCGTCGCCCTCCTCTCCACGCGCCGCGCTTCGGTGCTGCCGCAGTTGCCCACCGCACTCGAGCAGGGTCTCGCCGACGTCGACGCCGACGGCTGGAACGCCTTCTTCTTCCCGAAGGGGACGCCCGAGCCGATCATCCGGCGGCTCAATGCCGCCACCAGCAGGGCGCTGAACAACCCGGCGCTCTCCGTTCGCATGGAAGAGTTGGGGCTGACCGTGCCACCGGTCGAACGGCGCACCCCGGAGCACCTCGGCGAGTTGGTGCGCATGGAGATCGAGAAATGGGCGCCCCCGATCAAGGCGAGCGGCTTCAGCGCGGATTAAGCGACGCCTGTCAGGCGCGGTGCCGCAGCACGGTGAGCGCGCTCTCGTCGTAATTGCGCCGCTCGAGTTCATCGAATCCCTCGGGGGTAGCGAAGCCAGGCGTCGCGGCCTCCTCCACCACCACCAGCGCGCCAGGCGCGAGCCATCCACCCGCGCGTGCCGAGGCGAGCGCCTGCTCGGCAAGGCCGCGGCCGTATGGCGGATCAAGGAAGGCCAGCGAGAACGCCTCGATCGGATGCGCCGCCCCGAGCTTGGTGGCATCGCGCCGAAAGATACGGGTGGTGCCGCCTAATCCCAGCGTCGCCACGTTCTCGCGCAGCAGCGCGCGTGCCTCCGCTCCCTCGTCGATGAACAGCGCAAAGGCGGCGCCGCGGGACAGCGCCTCGAGCCCGAGCGCGCCGGTGCCCGCAAACAGATCGAGCACACGCGCGTCGGCGATCGGATCGCCATAGGCATGGACGAGAATGTTGAACAGCGATTCGCGCAGCCGGTCGGCGGTCGGCCTGATCGCCTGCGACGTCGGGACCGCGAGCGGGCGGCCGCGCAAACGCCCGCCGACGATGCGCATCAGCGCCTCTTGCCCGGCGGGGACCGGCGGCCGCGCGCCTTTTTTTCCCGCCGCGCGAGTTCCGGCTGACCGAAGCGCTCGGCATCGCGCCGGCGATTCTTGCGCGTGCGGGGCGGACGCTTGCGCTCTGCTTGATCCTGAGGCGGCGGGCGAACCCGAGCGTCGGGGGAGGCCGGCGCGGAACGTCCCGTCCGCCTTCGGGGATCGCCCTGCGCGCGCCACCGCGGGGTTACGGTGCGGGGCGGAGACCACCGCGGCCTTGCGCTCGATCCTGGGCCCGGAGAAATCCGCACTGGCCAAAGCCGCGATCCGGTCGCCGAGCTGATCACGCAAGGTCCGCGTTTTCACCTCTTCGATCGCGCCTTCAGGCAGATCGCCGAGCCGGAACGGACCGAACGAAACCCGGATCAGACGGTTCACCGCCAGCCCGAGATGGCCGAGCACGTTCTTGACCTCGCGGTTCTTGCCCTCGCGGATCGCGAATGTGAGCCAGACGTTGCTGCCCTGCGGGCGATCGACGGTGGCCTCGATTTCACCATAGCGCACGCCGTCGATGGTGATGCCGCGTCGCAACGAATCGAGCTGCGCCTGCGCCACGCTGCCATGTGCGCGCACGCGATAGCGCCGCAGCCATCCGGTCGCCGGCAGTTCGAGCGCACGGGCGAGGCCGCCATCGTTCGTGAGCAACAACAGCCCCTCGGTATTGAGATCGAGGCGTCCCACGCTGATGAGACGCGGCAGATCCTTCGGCAGCACGCTGAAAATGGTCGGGCGACCGCCGGGGTCGGCGTGCGTCGTCAACAGGCCGCGTTGCTTGTGATAGAGGAAGAGCCGCGTTCGCTCGCGCATGGGCAGCGGCTGGCCATCGACTTCGATGCGGTCGCGGGCCTCGACGTTGAGCGCGGGTGACGCGACCAGCTTGCCATTGACCGCAACGCGCCCGGCCGCGATCCAGGCCTCGGCCTCGCGGCGCGAGGCAAGGCCCGCCCGCGCGATCACCTTGGCAATGCGCTCCCCGGCCGGCGAATGCTCGTTTTGCCCGTTCATGTGCCCTATCGTTAGGCTCGCTGCTCAAGACGTCGCGTGATAGCAAAGTTATGGACGCGTGTCCCGAAAGCGGTGCGCCACCGCCGTCCGCGGTGGACACACAACCTGACAGCGGTCATGCCGACGCATACGTTCATGGAACTTGCACTCGACGAGGCGCACGCGGCGGCCGACGCCGGCGAGGTGCCGATCGGCTGCGTGATCGTGTGCGACGGCGACTTGATCGCCCAGGCCGGCAACCGCACGCTCGCGGAGCGCGATCCCACCGCGCATGCGGAGATGGTCGCGATCCGGCGGGCGGCGGAGGCGCTCGGGAGCGAGCGGCTGGTCGACTGCGACCTTTACGTTACGCTCGAGCCCTGCACAATGTGCGCAGCGGCGATCTCGTTCGCCCGCATCCGGCGGCTCTATTACGGTGCCGCCGATCCCAAAGGCGGCGCGGTCGAAAGCGGCGTGCGCTATTTCTCCGCTCCCACCTGCCTGCACCGGCCGGAGGTCTATGGCGGCATCGGCGAGACCGAGGCCGCGGCCTTGCTGCGGACGTTTTTCGCCGCGCGTCGCTGAACGACGGCAAGCTTGGTATCGAGGCACCGGAATCGCTTGGGGTGCGCCGGTGCGCTCCCTGGCGCACGTCGGCTCATCTGGTGACGTTGCGCGCGCACGTCACCCGCGAATTGAATTCTCGGTTCGTCCTAAGTATCCGTTTCCGTCGCATGACCTTGTCCTGAAATTCTGCAACTTTCCGCGATCATGCTCTAGTATCCGCCGAACGCCGAATCGAGGAGGAACTCGTGAAGAAACTGTGCGCGCTCGCAGTTGCTTGCATCGCCATTGCCCAAGCCCGGGACGGGCTCGCACAGGAGCAGCAGGCCTTCAAGGCCATCGTCGGAAAGGGCTACGAGATCAAGAGCGTGACCTTCGCGCGTGGGGAAGCGACCGACAACCGGGAAATCTTCGTGGTGACGTTGCAGAAGGAAAAGTCGGTGGCGGTGTGCTATTTCGCGGCCGCAAATTGGATCAATCTCACCCCCGCCTCGCTGGAGGATTCCAAGCGCTGCGACGTTCGCTGACCATCTGGTCTTCCCCTGCAACGCGGGACTTCGTGTTCCCCGGCCGACCGACGGCGACGAGGTAATTGCTAACCATCCAACAGCGCAGTCAATTTCTCCTTTACTTCCGCCTTGACCGGCTCTGCTGTCCGCAAGATTGCGCTCGCCTGCAGGAAATCGAGCGCGCGGAATGACCCGACCTTGGGCCGCACGATCAGGTCGGGTGCGCCATGTTTAACTTTCTCCGCGGTGATGGCATTGCCCATCACGAGCACGGTCGTGAGCAGGCATTCCCACGGATTGGGGATATCGCGCCGCTCGGCTGGCTCGCCGGAAATGTCCACCGCGACGACGATGTCGGCGAGCGCACCCAAATGGTCGAACGGGAGCGGATTGGTCGCGCCGCCGTCGATCAGAATCCGGCCGTTCACGATGACCGGCCGCATCACCGTCGGCAGCGCGATCGAGGCGGCCAGTGCCGGCCGAAGCGCGCCCGACGAGAACACCGCTTGTTGCCTCCGATAGAGATCGGTGGCGACGATGGTCAACGGAATTTCCAGCTCGTCGAAATCCTCCGGCACGCGGTCGGGCAGGAACTGTCGGCAGAATTTTTCCGCATCGACCAAGGTGGCACTGCCGAAGCCCAGGCTGAACAGGTTTGCAAACGTGCCGGCACGCGTGGCGATGAGCCGGCGGAACACGTCCGCGCGGTTATGGGCGAGCCTGATCACGAAGCGTCGGATCTGCTTGCCCGACATCCCGGCGGCATAGGCGGCGCCGATCAGCGAGCCGATCGACGTGCCGGCGATGGCGACGGGCTTCCTGCCCATTTCGTCGAGCGCTTCGAGCACCGCGATATGCGCGAGCCCGCGCGCTCCGCCGCCGCCAAGCGCGAGCGCGAAGCTCTTTGTCATCGCGCGCCCGCCTCGCTTGCAAAATCCCAGGCGGTGGCGGCAAGCGGGCGCACCAGCGGCGCCATGGCGGCGGCGGTCTCACTGGTGGCGGTGCCGTCGCGCACGCGGCCGACGATACCCTGCAGAATCGCCGCCAGGCGGAAGAAATTGTAGGCGAGATAGACCGCCAGATGGGGACGGGGGTCGAGGCCGGTCCGCGCGACATAGGCGTCGACATAGTCTGCCCGCGTGGGAATCCCGAGGCGGCCGAGATCGTGCCCTAGCAGCGTGCCGACGCCGGCGCCGGTTTCAGACGGCGGCATGTGCCACTGCATCAGGTGATAGGCGAGGTCGGCGAGCGGATCGCCCAGCGTGGACAGCTCCCAGTCGAGCACGGCGAGGATGTTCGGCCCACGCGATGACAGGATGATGTTGTCGAGGCGGTAGTCGCCATGAACGAGCCGCACCGGCGCCGGCGGCGGCAGATGCGCCGGAAGCCAGGCGATCAGCCCTTCCATCTCGTCGATCTTTTCGGTCTCGGAGGCACGGTACTGCTTCGACCAGCGCTCGACCTGACGGCCGACATAGTTCTCGCCGCGGCCGAAGTCCGCAAGACCGAGCGCGGCCGGATCGAACGAATGGAGGCGCGCGAGCGTAGCATTCATCGCGTCATAGACCGCCGTGCGCTCGGCGGCGTCCGCATCGGGCATGTGCGGCTCCCAGATCACGCGACCGTCGACATGATTCATCACATAGAACGGCGTCCCGGCGATGCCGGCGTCATCGCAATAGAGCACCGGCACGGCGACCGGAAAGCCTTGCGCATGGAGCGCGCTGATGACCCGGAACTCGCGGTCGACCGCATGCGCGGACGGCAACAGCTTGCCCGGCGGCTTGCGCCGCAACACGAAGCGGCGCGCGGGCGTCTCCAGCAGATAGGTGGGATTCGATTGCCCGCCCTTGAACTGCTGCACGCGCAGGGGCCCTTTGAAATCCGGCAGTCGTGAAACCAGAAATGTTTCGAGCCGGGCGGCGTCGATAGCCAGCACGCCGGCAACTTCCTTGGTTCCCGAAAACGTGGTCTGGCGGTCGATCGCAGGCATCGCACACATCCATTCACCGCTGTCCTCTCCGCGCAGGCGGGGACCAGTATTCACTGCGTTGGGTGTGAGGCGCTACTATGTCACACGCCGAATAGAAAGGTACCGGGTCCCCGCTTTCGCGGACGATGACAACCGGGAATGTTGCGCGTGCCCTGCCTCAGGGCCGCGTGAAAAACGCGATCAGCGCCTCGGCCGTCGCCTGCGGCGCCTCTTCGGCGAGATAATGCCCGCTGTCGATCGCAAAGCCCTGCACGTCCGCGGCCCATTCGCGCCAAGTCGCAAGCGGATCGTCGGTCTCCGCCGGGATGCCCCCGGCGCCGCCCCAGATCGCCAGCATCGGGCAGGTGATCTTCTTGGCTGCGGCACGCGACTCCTCGTCGTGAGTGAGATCGGTGGTGCGGCCGGCGCGATAGTCCTCGCAGGTGGCGTGGATGCGGACGGGGTCGCTGAAGAACGCATGATAGTGCGCGAGCGCGCGCGGGTCGAACGCCGACAGGCTCTTGATCTTGGTTCCGGCCGCCGCGCGCGAATCGAAAAAGAACAGGGGATCCTTGCCGATCATGGTCTCGGGGAACGGAGCTGGCAGCGCGAGGAACATCCAATGCCAGGCACGGTTTGCAAGACGGGCGTCCATGTGGTGCCACATCGCCCAGGTCGGCACGATGTCGAGCGTGGCAAGCTTGGCGAGTCGTCCGGGATGATCGAGCGCGAGCCGATAGGCAACGCGCCCGCCGCGATCGTGCCCGGCGAGACGAAAGTGCACGTGGCCGAGCGCCTCCATCAGCTCGATCATCGCGTTCGCCATGGCGCGCTTGGTGTAGGGCGCGTGCGTCGCGTCGGATGCGGGCGCGCCGGACCAGCCGTAGCCGGGCAAGTCCGGCATGATCAGGCTGAAATGTTGCGCCAGGGCCGGAGCAACCCGGTGCCACATGACGTTTGTTTGCGGATAGCCGTGGAGCAGGAGAAGCGGGGGGCCCTCCCCGCCGGTGCGCGCAAAGACGCGGCCGGCGGTGGTGTCGATCCACTTGGAGGCGAAGCCGGGAAAGAGGTCGGCAAGATCCGGCATGGCCTAGTGTCCCGTTTCCGACGTTCGTATCATCTCGCAGCATCCGCTTTTACGAACGTCGGAAACAAAGGGACACTAGCAAGTCATGACTCTAGTGTGGCTTTGCATTTGACGTTCCTATGAAGGACTCGCGGCCAATACTGATAGGAACGTCAAATGCGCCACACTAGACCTTACGCTCCCGCTCCACTGCCCGGAACCCGATATCGCGACGGCAGAAACCGTCCGCCCACCGGATGCGATCGATCGCCTGATACGCCCGCGCCTGCGCCTGCGCCACCGTCTTGCCGAGCGCGGAAACGTTGAGCACGCGCCCGCCGTTCGCGAGGAGGCGGCCGCCGTCGGCTTTGGTGCCGGCATGAAAGATTTCCACACCCTCGACCTCGGCAGCGGCCTCGAGCCCCTCGATGACGGAACCTTTGGTCGTGGGGCCGGGATACCCTTTGGCCGCCATCACCACGGTCAACGCGGCGTCGGGGTACCAGCGCAGATCGAAATTCTTCAGCATGCCGTCGCAACAGGCGAGCAGCGCCGGCACCAGGTCCGACATCAGGCGCAGCATCAGCACCTGACATTCCGGATCGCCGAAACGCACGTTGTATTCGATCAGCTTCGGCCCATCGGCGGTGATCATCAGGCCGGCAAAGAGCACGCCCTTGTAGGGCGCGCCCATCGCCTTCATGGCGCGCACCGTGGGAAGCACGATCTCGTCCATCGCGCGCCGCGACATCTCGGGCGTCATCACCGGTGCCGGTGAATAAGCGCCCATGCCGCCTGTATTCGGGCCGTCATCGCCGTCGAACGCGCGCTTATGATCCTGGGCCGAGGCGAACGGAATTGCGGTCTCGCCGTCGCAGAGCGCGAAGAAGGAGGCTTCCTCGCCCTGCAGGAATTCTTCCACGACTACGTCGGCGCCGGCCTCGCCCAAGGCGCCGCCAAACATCATGTCGATCGCGGCTTCCGCCTCCGCGAGGCTGGTTGCGACCACCACGCCCTTGCCGGCGGCAAGCCCGTCAGCCTTCACCACGATCGGCGCACCTCGCGCGCGCACATAGCTCTTGGCCGGCTCGGCTGCGGTGAAGCGTTCATAGGCCGCGGTCGGAATGCTGTTCGCCTTGCAAAGATCCTTGGTGAAACCCTTGGAGCCTTCCAGTTGCGCCGCCGCCCGGCTCGGCCCGAATGCCTTGATCCCGGCCGCGGCAAGATCGTCCACGATACCGGCGCAGAGCGGCGCCTCGGGTCCGACCACGACAAGGTCGATTTTTTGCGCTTGGCAGAACGCGATCACCGCGCCGTGGTCGGCGGCATCGAGCGCCGCCACCTCGCACTCGCGCGCGATACCGGCATTGCCCGGCGCGCAGACAAGTCGCCGCACGAGCGGACTCGACGTCATTTTCCAGGCCAGCGCATGCTCGCGCCCGCCCGAGCCGAGGAGGAGAATGTTCATGGATGCGCTACCGGACCGCAGGCAAGACTGGCGACGGGTGGTGTAGCATGGCGGCAAGCTCCTGCAAGGGAGCAGGTACCTGACGGAACCACGCGCCAGCGCGTGACGCGGAGGAAGCGGTGACGGCCAATCTGATACGCATCGCAGTCCTGCTGTTCGCGGCGCTGTTCGGCGCCGTGGCGCAGGCGCAAGCGCCCTTTCCGTCGCGGCCGATCAGGATCCTGGTCACGATTCCGCCGGGCGGCGCCCCCGACATATCCGCGCGGCTGCTCGCCCATTACATGCAGGAGACGCTGGGGTGGTCGGTGGTGATCGAGAACCGCCCCGGGGCGAACGGCAACATTGCCTCCGACGCCGTCGCGAAGTCCGCCCCCGACGGATATACGCTTCTTCTGCATGCCGACAGCGGGATCACGATCAACCCGCATGTCTATTCCAAGCTGACCTTCGATCCCCTCAATGACCTCTTGCCGGTCACGAGCGTCGCAACCAATCAGTTCATGCTGTCGATCAACCCGGAGCTCCCGGTCAAGACGTTCCAGGAATTCATCGAATACGCGCGCAACAGCAAACCGCCGCTACCCTATGCCTCCGGCGGGAACGGCAGCCAGCATCAGCTCTGCATGGAGCTGCTCAAGCGGCAGGCGGGCATCGACCTCCTGCATGTCCCTTTCAGAGGCGCCGCACCGGCAACCACGGCCACGGTCGCAGGGGACACGAAGGTGCTGTTCTCGGGGTCGGCGAGTGCCTCGCTGATCCAAGGCGGGCAACTGCGCGCGCTCGCGACCAGCGGGAAGAGCCGCTCCAAGCGCTTCCCCGACCTGCCGACCATCGGCGAATTCTATCCCGGATATGCCATCGACATCTGGCTCGGCTTGTTCGCTCCGGCGGGCACGCCGGAACCGGTCATGACCACGCTGCGCACCGAGATCCAGAAGATCCTGGCCCGCGCGGACTTTGCCGAGAAGCTCAACGTGTCGGGCAGTCTTGAGCCCCTGATCCTGCCGCCAGCGGAGTTCGCACAACTCATTCGCAGCGACTACGAAAAGTACGGCAAGCTGATCAAGGACATCGGCATCAAGCTCGACTAACAGGCGCGCGGTATCGGGATTCGGCGGCGTCGGCCGTTTGCCCACGAAGCGCCAACAACGGTTCAACCCGGTCCCGCGCAGCACCCGCGCACCCGGCAGCGCGCTTCGGGCTGCCCTCGATCCATGCTAGGAGTGCCGCGACGCAGCAGGAGGACAACGCGGACATGGACATCAAACCGCTGGGCGCCACGCCTTCGCGCCGCATGGGCGCCAACTCATTCACCGGCACGGTGTGGCAGGAGCCCATCATCGAGGCACCGGCGCCGGCGCGGATCAGGGGCGCGTGGGTACGATTCGAGCCGAAAGCACGCACCGCATGGCACACTCATCCGCTCGGCCAGACCCTGCACGTCACCTCGGGCGTTGGCCGGGTTCAGCTCTGGGGTGGCCCGGTGCGCGAAATCCGCGCCGGCGACACGGTCTGGATCGCGCCCGGGGAAAAGCATTGGCATGGCGCCGGTCCCGACACCAACATGGTGCACATTGCCCTGCAGGAGAGTCTCGACGGCACGCATGTCACGTGGCTGGAACACGTCACGGACGAGCAATACAACGCCAAGATCGGAGGCTAGCTTTTCGCAAGCATCCGCGCTTATGCGCCCGCATACCCGGCCCTTGGGTTGACGCCGCGCATGGATGGTGATTCACCGGATTGCAATGAACGAGCAAGCGCGCCTTAACGTTCCCGAATGGACCGTCTCCGAGCTCTCGGCGGCGCTCAAGAAGACCGTCGAGGACGCCTTCGGCTATGTGCGCGTGCGCGGCGAAATCTCCGGATACCGCGGACCGCACTCCTCCGGCCACTGCTATTTCGCGCTGAAAGATTCGGGCGCCAAGATCGAGGCGGTGATCTGGAAGACTGCGTTCGGCCGCCTGCGCCTCAAGCCGGAGGAAGGGCTCGAAGTCTTCGTCACCGGACGCCTGACGACCTATCCCGGTCAGTCGAAATACCAGATCGTGATCGAGACGCTGGAACCGGCGGGGCTCGGCGCGTTGATGGCGCTGGTCGAAGAGCGCAAGAAAAAGCTCGCCGCCGAAGGCCTGTTCGACGCAGCGCGAAAGCAGCCGTTGCCGTTCCTGCCGGAACTGATCGGCGTCATTACCTCGCCGACTGGTGCCGTTATCCGCGACATTTTGCATCGGCTTGCCGACCGGTTCCCCCGCCACGTGCTGGTGTGGCCGGTGCGCGTGCAGGGCGAAGGCTCCGCCGAGGAGGTCGCCGCCGCCATCGTGGGCTTCAACGCGCTTCTGGTGGACGGGCCGATCCGCAGACCCGACTTGCTCATCGTCGCGCGCGGCGGCGGCTCGCTCGAGGATTTGTGGTCGTTCAACGATGAGATCGTCGTGCGGGCGGCAGCCGCGAGCATGATCCCGCTGATCGCCGCGGTCGGCCACGAGACCGACGTAACGCTGATCGACTTCGCCGCCGACATGCGCGCGCCGACGCCGACCGCGGCCGCCGAACGGGCGGTGCCGGTGCGCGCGGAGTTGCTGGTGCGCGTCGACGGCCTGGGGCAGCGGTCGCTCGCCCGCTGGTATCGTTGCCAGGAGGCCCGGCGCACGGAGCTGCGCGCGGCGATCCGCGCCCTGCCCACGGCCGAGGCGCTGCTCGCGCTGCCGCGCCAACGGCTCGATCAGGCCAGTTCGCGTCTGCCGCGTGCTCTCATCGCCAATGCGCAACTACATCACCGGCAATTCTCCCGGGTGGCCGTCCGGCTTGGCCCGCAGATCCTGACCGCGCGCATGAGCCGTTGCTGCGAACTGGTCACGGCGCTGGTGGAGCGGGCGCAGCGCGCGGAAGGCGTCGCGCGGCTGCGTCGGCGCGAACGGCTGGCGACCGCGACCGTCCGCCTGACCGCGGGCTTACGGGCTAATGCCGACGTCCATCGCAATCGCATCGACCGGCAGCGCGAACGCGTCGCCGCGCTGGCCGAGCGCAGCGAGCGTGCGGCGCGGCTCTTGCTTCGACACCGCGTCACGTCGCTTGAGCGCTGCGGGCAATTGCTGACCGCGCTCTCCCATCGCGGCGTGCTTGCGCGCGGCTTTGCGCTGGTGCGTGATCTCGAAGGCCGTCCGCTGCGGCAAGCGGCCCAGGTGAACGCTGGCATGCGGCTCGACGTCGAATTTTCCGACGGCCATGTGCGCGTATTGGCGGAAGGATCAACCGCCGCCCCCGCGGGCAAATCGGAACCCCTGCCGGCAACCAAGCCGCGCGGTCGGCGCGGCAGCGGTGATTCGGGTCAGGGCAGCCTCTTCGACGCGTAGCGTGAATGTGCCCCCTACCCCGTAGCGGCGCTCAGCTTTCGCCCCAGACCTCGCGCGCGACCTCGACCACCAGCTGAAGTTTCGCCTCCTGCGCCGCCGGCGGGATCGGGTTGCCCTCCTCCGAGCTGGCAAATCCACATTGCGGGCTCAGTGCCAGCCGATCGAGATCGACATGGCGGCTGGCCTCCTCGATGCGCCGCTTGAGCGCCGCCTTGTCCTCCACCGCCGCCGCCTTGGTCGACACCAGACCGAGCGCGATTGTTTTTCCCTTGGGCAGGAGGCGCAGCGGCGAAAAATCGCCGGCTCGCGGCGAATCGTATTCCAGAAAAAAGAAATCGATATCGAGGGCGTTGAACAGCTTGTCCGCAATCAAGTCGTAGCTGCCCTCGGCATGCCAATGCCCGCCGCGATTGCCGCGACAGAGGTGCATGCCGACGCGGATACCATTGGCGCCGCGCAGAACGCGATTGGTGACGTCGATATAGCTGTCGATCAGCGCACGCCAGTCATCGCCGCGCGCGGTAAGCGTCGCCTGCACTGCTGGATCGCCGAACTTTGCGAACGCGGTCTCATCGATCTGCACATAGGTGCAGCCGGCGGCGGCAAGCGCAGCAAGCTCATCGTGATAGGCCTCGACCGTGTCGTTCCAGAATTCATCGACATCGCGGTAGGCATGCGCGGTCACGGCCTTGTCGCCGCCGCGAAAATGCAGCGCGCAGGGACCGGGAATGGTGATCTTGGGCACCGCTCTGGTCAGCGATTTGAGCAGCTTGAAATCATCGACGTGGATCGGGTGCGTCCATCGCAGCTTGCTCCTGATGACTGCGCCGGGCTGGGACACCCTGCCGCCGGACCCGTCGCCGACATCGCTCATCACTGCGTCCGGCGCCACGTCGCCAAGCTGGGCGTAGAAATAGCTGTGATAGGAGCGCCGTCTGAACTCGCCGTCGGTTGCGAGCTTGAACCCGAGACGCTCCTGCAACGCGACGGCCTCTTCGATCGCGCGGTTCTCGGCCGCGGCGAGCTCGTGCTGATCGATCTCGCCCCGGTTGAATTTTTGGCGCAGCGCCAAGAGTCCGGCCGGACGCAGCAGGCTGCCTATATGCTCGGCGCGGAACGGAGGATGGGTGTCCATGGGCCCGATCTAGCAGTCACGCCCAACAATCACAATCCGGTGGGTTACATGCGCCGGGCGGAGCCACTATGTTGTGTGCCGTCGTGGTCAAGCGATGGACGCAGTCCGCGCGGACCGGCTGTGTGGAGACAGGACGTGCTGAACCGATCCGATCGCGCTTCCCCCATGGCGGGCGAGGCCGAGGTCAAATATCTTGACGGCGACTTCCGCGTCGTACGGCCCGGAGCATTCGTGCGTTGCGCGGTGACCGGCGTGCCGATCCCGCTCGAGGAGCTGAAATATTGGAGCGTGGACCTGCAGGAGCCCTACGCCAATCCGGAAGCTGTCCTGCAGCGGCATTTCCCAGACGCCAGAAAGACGTAGGGCGAAGCCGCGATTCAATCCGTGGCGATTCGCCTGGAAGCATTCTCCTCCGCTGCGTGCCCTCTTAGCTCTCGCCGTTCCTGGCCCGCGCTGCAGCGATCCGCTCCAGCACCAGCGATTTGAACTCCTGCTCGTTCTCGAAGGCGAGCGTCACCGCCAGCGCGTGGGCCCGCGTTGCGAGTCGCGCCAATTGGTCATCGCCGGTCAGTCGAACGAGATCTTTTTCCGTCGTCACCAGGGCAAGACCCTTGCGGTCGGCCTCGTCGCATAGCGTACGCGCCTCGTCCGGCGTATAGCGGTGATGGTCGGGAAAGCTTCGTGTTACGCCAACCGCGATCCCCGCCTCGGCAAGGGTGGCAAAGAATTTCTGCGGATCCGCGATGCCGGCAAAGGCCAGCACGCGCTGGCCCGCGAGCGTCGCGCTCAACCCGGCATCCGGACGCAGGCGGGCGCGCAGGACCGGCATGTCGCAAGCGCGCGCGTCCGCGATCACGCCTGCGGCGCCGGCGGACATTCCGACCACCACCAACGCATGCGCGTGCGCAAGCTGGGCCCGCAGCGGCGCCCGCAGGGGGCCCGCAGGGATGGTCCGGCCATTACCGATACCGCGTCGGGCATCGACGACGAGCAGCGAAAGGTCCTTGGCAAGGGAAGGATTCTGAAAGCCGTCGTCCATGACGATGACGCTCGCCGCACCGGCGACCGCCATCCGCGCTCCCTCGACGCGATCCCGCGCGACGATCGTCGGCGCCACGCGTGCGAGCAAAAGCGGCTCGTCGCCGACGTCGAGAGCGCGATGCCGCTCTGGATCGACCCGCACCGGACCCGAAAGCCGCCCGCCATACCCGCGGCTCAAGAATATCGGCCGTTCGCCCGCATGCGCGAGCATCCGCGCCACTGCCAATGCGGTTGGCGTCTTGCCGCCGCCGCCAACCGTCAAATTTCCCGCGCAGACCACCGGCACGCCGGGGCGCCGGCCACGCCCTGCGAGACGCAGTCCGGCAACCGCGCCATAGACCATCGCCACCGGTGCCAGCACGGAAGAAGCGAGGCCCGCTTCGCGCCACCAGAATGAAGGCTCACGCATTGCTCGCGCGGCGTTCCAGCCGAATCTGCATGAGATAGGGCTCAAGTGCGGCCAGCGTGCGCTCGAGCCCGCCCCCGAGTGCGGCCACCGTCTCCCGCGCGGCCTTGGCCACCGTCCTGCGCTCGTTCGCGTCCTTGAGCCAGGCGCCGACGCGCTCCGCGAACGTCCCTGCGTCGGTGACCTCTTGGGCGCCATGCGAGTTGCCCAGCGCGGCATAGATTTCAGCGAAATTCCAGACGTTAGGGCCGTGCAGAATGGCCGCGCCCAGCTTGATCGGCTCGATCGGATTTTGGCCGCCGTGGCTCGCGAGCGAGCCGCCGACGAACACGATCGGGGCGAGCCGGTAAATCAGACCGAGCTCCCCCAGCGTATCGGCGATATAGATCTCGGTTTCGGGGCCGGGCAATTCCCCGCGCGAGCGCAACGTCGCATCGAGACCGGCGGCGTGCGCGATTTCGAGGATCCCGGGGCCGCGATCGGGATGGCGCGGCGCGATGATCGTGAGCAGCCGTGGGAACGCGCCGCGCAGGCGCCGGTGCGCCTCGACCAGCATCGTCTCCTCGCCGGCATGGGTCGAAGCCCCGGCGATGATGGTGCGCTCCCCGACGGCGGCTTTCAGCGCAGCCAGGCCGTCGGCCTGCGCCGGCGGCTCCGGCACATCGAGCTTGAGGTTGCCGGTGGTCACGATATGGGGTGCGCCGAGATCGCGGTAGCGGCCGGCATGCGCATCGGATTGCGCGAGGCAGAGGTCGAAACAGCCCAGCAGCGCCGCGATCGTGCCGGGCACGCGGCGCCACCGATTGAACGAGCGCTCGGAGAGACGGCCATTGACCAGGATCAAGGGGATGCCGCGCCCGGCGCTCGTCACGATCAGATTGGGCCAGAGATCGGACTCGACGAAGATGGCAAGATCGGGCTGCCAATGGTCGAAAAAACGGTCGACGAAGCGCGGCGTGTCCAGAATCACGAACTGGTGGATGGCGCCCTTGGGCAAGCGTTGCTCGGCAAGATTGGCCGAGGTGACCGTGCCGGACGTGCACAGCACCGCGAAGTCCTTTTCACAGATCCGCTCGATGAGCGGGATTACCGCAAGCAGCTCGCCCACGCTTGCGCCATGGACCCACACCAGCGGGCCGGGTGGACGCGCGACGGTGCTCTCACCGTAACGTTCGGTGAGACGCTCCGGCAGCTCCTTGCCGTGTTTGAGACGATACGAAACGAGCACCGGCGCCAGCGGGGTGGCTGCCGCCGTCAGCAGCCGATAGGCGTGCAGCGTGAGCGGCAAGCGCTCAGCCACGACTTCCACCCTTTCGCTGCCGATCGACGATGGCATAGGCGCGGGCGGTGGCCGCGTCGAGCGACACCTCGACCGCGTGCCGCGCGGCTTCGAGCGCGGCGCCGTCCGCCTCCGCAGGCACGCGCACCGGTTCGCCGGCGACGCCGGCGCCACGGCCGAACGGAAGATTGATCGCCGTGCGGTCCCAGTTCGTGAGCTCCACCCGCCGTCTGGTCGCGATCGCGATCGGATAGATCGGCCGGCCGGACGCGCTTGCCAGCTTGACGATGCCAAGCCCGGCGGTGCGCGCGACCTTGGGAATATCCGCGGTGAGCGCGACGTTGTAGCCCTCGTGCAGCGCGCCCAGCATCTCCTTGAAGGCGCTCACGCCGCCCTTGCCGATGAACCCGCCGCCGTGATGACCAGAGCCCCGAATGGCACCGACCCCGAGCCGCTCCGCGGCAAGCGCATTGATCTCGCCGTCGCGATGACGCGAGACCAGCACCTTGGCGCGATCCTCCGCGCGCCTGATGAACGGGATGAGAAAATGCTGGCCGTGCCACATGGCGATGATCACCGGCGCGTCGCGCTCGAACTGCTCGTAAATGCCCTCCGGCTCGACCACGAACCGGGTGGTCTTCCATACCAGACGAAGGTATTCGGCCGCCACGATCCCAGCCGTCATCTGGAACGGGCGCAAGGCTACAAGACGCTTCACCCAGGACATTGGAAGGCGGCCACGAGGGTGTCAGCGCTTGGCGCGCTGCTCCGATTCAGGATCGAGCAGACGGTGCAGATGCACGATGAAGTAGCGCATATGGGCGTTATCGACGGTCTGCTGGGCCTTCGACTTCCAAGCGGCATAAGCGGTGGCGTAGTTGGGATAAACGCCGACAATATCCAGCTGGTCGAGATTTCGAAACTGCACGTGATCTAAATCGGTGAGTTCGCCGCCAAACACGAGATGCAGCAACTGTCGGCCGTGAGCCTGTTCCGCCATGACTTCATCCCCTCGATCCAGACTTGCCCGGTCACGCGAATTCGGCAAGCCGATCGCTAATGAGGCTGAGCAACATCGCATGCCGCGCGCGCCCGGCGGCCAGCAGCGCGTCATGGACCGGATTGGGCCGATTGTAGATCAACGATTGTCCCGTTACAGTCGATATCAGCCCGCCGGCTTCGTGCACCAAAAGGTCGGCTGCCGCAAGATCCCAATCATGGCTGTCAGGCCCGGCGAAAGCCCCGTCAAGCGCGCCAGTGGCGACGCGCGCGAGGCGCAATGCAAGCGATGGCACTCTCGGCATGCTCTGAATGCCAGGCTCGATCATGGCCAGACTCTCGAGCCGGCGCTTGGGACCGGAAAACTTCGCGTCCGCAATCCGATCACCCATGCTCGCCTTGATCGGCACCCCATTGAGCGTCGCGCCGGTGCCGGCAATGGACAGGAACAATTCGTCGGTGACCGGCGCGTAAAGCGCGGCAACCACGGGGCGGCCCGCATGCACCAGAGCCACGGAAACAGCCCAGTCGGGAAGGCCCGCCAGATAGGCCCGCGTCCCATCGATCGGATCCACCACCCACACGTCGGCTCGCTGCAATCGCGCTGGATCGTCCTCCGTTTCCTCCGACAGCCAGCCGGCATCGTGAATCAGCAGCAGCCGTTCCCGTAACAGCGCATCGACCGCGAGATCGGCTTCACTGACCGGCGACGACTTGCCCTTGATCCAGCTCTTGAGCTCACCGCGAAAGGTCTGCAGCGCCAGCGCACCGGCCTCCCGCACCGCGGCGGCAAGACGATCGCGCACCTCCGCGCGATCTATGCCGGCGTCATAGACCGCCAACGGTGAGTCCTTCCACGCGCACGGTCGGCGCGTTGGTACCGAAACGGAACTCGAGATCGTTCGCGGGTGAGAGCGCCTTGAACATGTCGATCAGATTTCCGGCAATCGTCACCTCGCTGACGGGATAGCTGCGCTTGCCGTTCTCGATCCAGAAGCCGGACGCGCCGCGGCTGTAGTCGCCGGTCACCTGGTTGACGCCCATGCCGATGAGGTCGGTGACGTAGAAGCCATCGGCAATGTCCGCCATCAATGCATCGGGCGTAACGGCGCCGGCGGAAAGATGAAGATTGCTCGGTCCCGGTGAAGGGGTCGACGACACGCCGCGCTGGGCATGGCCCGTGGTCGCGAGCCCGAGCTCGCGCGCGGTTGTGGAGTCGAGGAACCACGAGGTCAGCACGCCGTCCTCCACGACCGCGAGGCGCTTGGTCGCAACACCCTCGGCATCGAAGGGTCGCGAGCGCAAGCCGCGCAAGCGCCGCGGATCGTCGATCACATGGATGCCCGGCTTGAACAGCCGTTCCCCGAGCTTGTCCTTGAGGAAGCTGGTCTTGCGCGCGACAGCGGCCGCGTTGATCGCGCTGGCGAGATGACCGACGAGCGAGCCCGCGATCCGCCGGTCGAACACGACCGGAACGCGCTTGGTCTCGACCTTGCGCGGATTGAGTCGCTCGACCGTACGCTCGCCGGCCGTGCGTCCCACCTTCTCGGGCGGCTCGAGATCGGCGCCATGGATGGCCGAGGAATAGTCGTAGTCGCGCTCCATCGCGGTGCCTTCGCCCACGATCGCCGTCATCGAAACGCTCTGGCCTGAATTGAGATAGGCGCCGCGGAAGCCGCTGCTGGTCACCAGGACCATGCCGCCGATGCCGGCCGAGGCCGAGGCGCCGCCCGACTTGGTCACGCCTTTGACCGCAAGGCCGGCGCTCTCCGCGCGTTGGGCGCGCTCCTCCAGCTGCGCGACGGTCGGAAGATTGGGATCGAGCAGATCGAGGTCGGGCACGTCGTGCGCAAGCAGCGCCGGATCCGCAAGGCCCGCGAACGGGTCTTCGGGAGCCGCCCGCGCCATGGCGACCGCCCGCTCGGCGAGCAGGGCGACGTCGGTCTTGATGTCGTTGGTCGACACCACGGCCTGGCGTGACCCCAGGAACACGCGCAGCCCCACGTCATCGCCCTCGGAGCGCTCGGATTCCTCAACGGCGCCCTCACGCACCTCGACCGCGAGGGATACGGAGCGCACGGCGAGCGCGTCGGCCGCGTCGGCACCGGCACGGCGAGCTGCCGCGACGAGCCGGTCGGCAAGGTCGGTCAGCGCGGACTGATCAAGGAGTGAGGACATCGGAACGATTCATGCTTCTTCGGGTGTGGTTGAGGATGAAAAAGGACCGATCGCAAGCAGGGAAATAACCGCGGCAGGGTCCCGGGAGTGAAACTTGGCAACGTCTCGTCAAGCATGAGTTGCTTTCGACGCTGTGATACCTCCGGTTAACCAGGAACATTAAGCGGATTCCGACCTGTTTGGGGCATGTTTACGGCAACGATCGGGTGGAAAGCTCGACGGGCGAAGACAAGCCGAAGTGCCCGGTGGGGGAGGAGATAAGCTTTGAGGCGTCAAACAACAACCAGCAGGGTCGCACCTGCGGGGTCGAGCCGTGACGAGCGGCTCGACCCCTTCGGCCTCCCCCTCCACTTCGAGCTTACCGACCGCGCCGGCGACGAACGCATGCGTCTGGTCGAATTGCGCCGCGAGCGCGTGGTGCTGCGCCGGGTCTCGCGCGGCATCAAGACGGCGCTGAAACTGCCGGTTGCCGCTTATCTTGGCGTGGCGATCCGGATGGAGCCACCGGCGGATACGGCGGCCGGGGCTGTCGCTCTCGTGCTCGAGCATCCCGATCCTGGCCTGTCGCTTACCCTTTACCGCGCCGCCGACGGCACCGACATTGTCGCCGAATGGCGGGCGTGGGGTCGCACGCTCGGCGTACCGCTCCTGGTTGCCGAGGCCGACGGGCGGCTGCGCGAGCCGTTCGACCGGATCGGCGGTGTTCGCGTCGGACCTCCGATCTCGCGCCGACGACGACGCTCGGCGCTGAGGCGGCGCCGCCCCGCGCTGCCGTTGCAACGACGGACCGGCACGCTGTCCGCAACACCGCTCGTGCATCGCGGCGGTCGCGAGATCATCGCGCGGAATTAGCACCCAACGATTAGCTCGCTCGCTCCGGCGGCCCTCATCGTTTCACCTAGTCAATCTCGCCGACCCGGCCTTCCGCCGCGCGCACGATAAGCGCGAGGACTTGAGCCCATCAACCGCCGAAAGCGCCGGTTGAACGTCGACAGGTCATTGAAGCCGGCATCGAAAGCGATGGTGGAGATGGGCGCGCTCGAGCGGCGCAGAAGCACGGCCGCGCGATGGAGGCGGGTGCGAAGCACGTATTGATACGGCGTAACGCCCACCACTTCGCGAAATGTACGCAAGAAATGATATGGGCTCATCGCCGCCTCGCGCGCGAGGTCAGTCAGCGTCACCTGTTCATGCGCCTCATCCGCAATCCGGCGCAACGCGTCGGTCACGCGCCGCTCGTCGCGTCGGGTTGGCGGATGCCCAGCTCGGTGCACATCGCCAAGCGCCATCCCCACCGCGCCAGCGAGGCGCAGCGCCAGCTCTTCGAGCTCCGCGCCGTCGTCGCATGCCGCCTCGGCTGCGGCGATCAGCGGCATGAGCAGCGGCAACGGTGGCAGCCGTGGAACGACGAACTCCGTCTGCCGCGCCCCCGGCATCGCGGCCGCGATCGCTTCCAAATGCGTGGCCTCGAAGTGGAAAGCGAGGCAGCGGTCGCCGGTCCCGTGTTCATGGCCGCATTCGAAGCACGCGCCTTCGTTGCCGAGAAGCACGGCGCCTGGGGCGAGTACGGCTGAACCCTGCGTCGATCGGTATTGGAACGTGCCCTGCGTTACCGCAGCGATGCACGCAGCATGGTGCTGCTCTGCGAACGGCCGGTCGCGCGGGCCGGCGTCGCATGCCACGTCGCTGACGCTCCAACCCGGACCCGATGCCAGAACGCGTGAGTTCAATGCCATACCGTAACAATAGCAATTTTTCCCAAGCGGCGGAGGAGTGCGGCGGCCTACGGAGAGGCATCCCTGACATACGAAAGGCTTGGACCATGACTGCATCCGCCTCCTCGTCCCTCATCGCTGCGCTTCATGCCGATCGCCCGGCAGCCGACCGCGCTCACAAAATGAGCCTTTACGCATGGCTGATCGGACGCTGGGAAACGGATGCTGCCGTGTACGGCGACGATGGCATGAAGCACACCGGTCGCGGTGAAATCCACGCCGGATGGGCGCTCGAAGGCCGCGCCATTCAGGACGTGTGGATACTGCCGGGATTTTTTTACGGCACGACACTGCGGATCTACGATCCCGGCATCGACGCTTGGCACATTCTCTGGAGCGATCCGCTGAAGCAGCTGTACCGACGGCAGATCGGTCGCGCCCGCGGCAGCGACATCGTGCAGGACGGCAAGGACGATACCGGTTCCGCGGTCCGCTGGAGCTTCACCGAGATCACGCCCAACTCGTTCCGCTGGCTGGGCGAGCGCTCGCCCGATGGCGGTGCGAATTGGCACCGCCAGGCCGAGTTCTTCGCCCACCGGGTCGATAGCTAGAGAGCGGTGTCCGAATGCACCCCCCGAGCGGGATCTCCCAGCCTGCCGGCGAGCTAGCCGGTTGACCGCGCCTGCGGATGTTGGGCCAGGCCATCGGACAGCTCAACCCAGGGCAACTTCCTGCTCGTGTGTGTATGATCGCGTGGAGGCACCGCCTCGGGATGATCGAGGCTGCAGGTTGTGATGTCGATCTCGTCGGGATAGTCGTCGCTTTGAAACGTCAGCTGGGTGCCGCAATGGCCACAGAAGCTGCGGGTTGCCTTGGCGCTCGACCGGAAGCGTGAAGGATTGCCGCACGCCAATCGAAAGTCGGACGGCCTGACACTGAACCACGCGACGAACGGCGCTCCCGTCGTGCGTCGGCACATGGAGCAGTGGCAATTCGTTTCATGGAACGGAATGCCGGTCACCTCGTAACGAATCCGGCTGCAAAAGCATCCGCCGTGCAACATCTCGGTGTCCTCCCGACAGAGATTGGCAGGGGCTGAAAGCCACAACGACGACAAAGTCTCGTCAAAACGCGTGGCGCGCGGCCGCGTCCAGAACCAACCCGGCGAACAGGATCAGCCCGGCATCCCGGTTCGACTTGAACACGACAAGACACAGCACGGGATCATGGATGTCGAGCCGCATGATCTGCCAGGCGAGGTGCGCCGCAAACGCGCCGAGCCCGAGCGCGAACACAACCCCGCCGCCCGCCCTCCATCCAGCCAGCGCGATCAGCGCGACCGCGAGCGCGTAGAACAAGGCGAGCATGGTTTTGGTGCGCTCCCCGAACAGCAGCGCCGTCGACTTGATGCCGATCAGCGCGTCGTCCTCGCGATCCTGATGGGCGTAGATCGTGTCATAGCCGATCACCCACGAAATCGCGCCGGCATAGAGCAGGAACGCGGGAAGATCGAGCCGCCCGAACGTCGCCGGCCATCCCATCAGCGCGCCCCATGAGAAGGCGAGGCCGAGCACGATCTGAGGCCAGTAGGTGATCCGCTTCATGAAGGGGTAGACCGCGACCACGGCGAGCGACAGGAAGCCGACATAGACCGTGAACCGGTTGAACTGCAGCAGGACCACGAGCCCGACCAAGGCCTGCAACAGCAGAAAGCCGGCGGCCGCCGCGACCGTCACCTGTCCCGCGGGAATGGGTCGCGAGCGCGTGCGCTCGACCCGGGTATCGAGGTCGCGGTCGACGATGTCGTTCCAGGTGCAGCCCGCGCCCCGCATGGCAAAAGCACCGACGAAGAACAAGACGAGATGCCAGAGATTGACTTGGCTGTGGGCGTGGATCGCCGCGAGTCCAACGGACCACCAGCACGGCATCAGCAGGAGCCAGGACCCGATCGGCCGGTCGAGGCGGGCCAGCCGCAGGTAGGGGCGCGTCCAGGCGGGGGCGAAGCCGTCGACCCAGTTTCCAGTCGAATCGGCGACGCGACCCGCGCCGCCGGTCATCGCGCCAGCGGACTGCCGGACAGCGTGTCGAAAGTGCCCTGGCCCTTCTTGGTCGACGTCGTGTCGGGCACCACCGGCGTGGTGCCGAGGGCGTCGCTGAGGCTCGGGCCGCTCGGCCGCGGTCCTTGCGCCGCAACTTCGCAAATCTGCTTGCTCGTCTGCGCGGCCCTGCTGTGTCCGGCCCGGACCTGCTGCAGCACTTCAGCGGGCACGCCGCAGGTCGCGCTCTGCTCTTCCAGCCCCTTGACCATCTTGGTCTCGGCCGCGAGGAACGCCTTGAACAGTTTGCACAATTCCTCCGGCGGCGCCTTCTTCTGACCAGCCGCCTGCAGCGCCTGGCCGTGCTTCTGGGTCTCATCCCGAAGGGCCACGAGCTGCTGGCAGGCAGGCGGCGGCTGCTGCGGCTGGGGAGTTGCCCCGAACTGCCCACCCGGTCCTCCGCCTGGGGACATCATTCCCCCCGACCCTGGCATGCCCGGCATGCCTCCAAACTGCGCCGCGGCCGGCCAAACCGGCAACACGGCGAGCATCAGCACCAATGGAACAGTCCGGCTGAGCGTCATGATGTGATTTCCCCCGGCATACCCCGACCGCCCGATTCGACCACGGGCCGATCCTGCCGCCTAGATATTAACAGCCTTTTGAATTCGGCGATAACACGGCAGAACGAGCGTCTAGGCTCCGATATGGGCGATCTGGAACCAGAATCGGGGGGACCAAACGTCGCGGACCGATCTTGAGAGCTTTACCCGCCAAATCACGGGAAACGGCTGGTTTAGCCACACGCTTTCTGGTTCTTGACCTTCATCGCCGAGATGGCTGCCGACCCCTGAATGTCATGCCCCGCTACGATTTCCGCACCCCTCGTCTCTATGTCGACGCCGCGCTCCACGAGGGGGCGACCGTCGCGCTCGACCCCGCGCAGGCAAACTACCTCGGCAACGTGCTGCGGCTGAAAACCGGCGATTCCGTGCTGGCTTTCAACGGCCGTGACGGCGAATGGCAGGGAATGCTCGCGAGCGCTGGAAAACGCAGCCTCGCCCTCGCCATCGGCGCCCGCACCCGGCCCCAGGCCGGCGCCCTCGACCTGCATTACTGGTTCGCTCCCCTCAAACACGCCCGCCTCGACTACATGGCGCAGAAAGCGGTCGAAATGGGCGCGTCCCGCCTGCAGCCGGTCCTGACCCGGCACGCCCAGGTCGCGCGCGTCAATCTCGAGCGCCTGCGGGCGAATGCCATCGAGGCGGCAGAACAGTGTGGCATCCTGACCCTGCCGGACATCGGCGCGCCCCTGACCCTGGAGCGCATGATCCACGAGCGTGACCCCACCCGTCTCCTGGTGTTCTGCGACGAGGAGGCGGACGTGAGGGACCCGATTGCCGCGCTGGCGGAGGCGGGGCGCGCAGGCCAAGGCAAGGCCGTCCCGCTTGCCGTCCTGATCGGCCCGGAAGGGGGCTTTGCCCCGGACGAGCGCGCCGCGCTGCTCAAATCGCCGAACACGGTGCGGCTTGCGCTCGGACCGCGCATTCTGCGGGCTGATACCGCCGCGGTTGCAGCGCTTGCCCTGGTCGGGGCGGTGCTGGGGGATTGGCGCTAAGGCCCGTGCGTTTGGGGATGCCCCGAGGCCGGCGTTAAGCGCTTCATCGGTTTGACGTCGAATTCGCGCCGCGAGCGTGTTAAACGCCGCCGCCACAAGCCTAATCGACCGCTTGCAACCGCCATGAGCACAGGAATGAATTTGACGAGCGCCGCACCGGACGGGCGCGCTGACGCGCTGCTCACGTCGTTCGAGCGTGCGGGCTATGCCAGGGTCATGCCCGCCATCCTGCAGCCGGCGGAGCCGTTTCTCGACCTCTCGGGCGAGGACATCCGCAAGCGCATGTATCTGACGACCGATCCGCACGGGCGCGAACTGTGCCTGCGCCCGGACCTCACCATCCCGGTCTCGCGCGACTATCTTGCCTCGCCCGCCGCCGGCGCGCCGCAGGCCTTCTGCTATCTCGGTCCGGTGTTCCGCCATCGTGCCGAGGGCGCCGGCGAATTCCTGCAGGCCGGCATCGAATCCTTCGGCCGTCCGGACAAGGCGGCGGCGGATGCCGAAATGCTCGCGCTCGGGCTCGAGGCCACGGCGCACTACGGCCTGGATGCGCCCGACATCCGTGTGGGCGACGTCGCGCTGTTCTCCGCATTGATTGCCGCGCTCGACCTCGCGCCCGCCTGGAAGCGCCGCCTGATCAAAGATTTCAATCACAAGACCTCGCTGCTGCAGGACCTCGATCGGCTCGCCATCAGCGCCTCGCATGCGCGGCCGGAATACCAGGGCGTGCTTGCCGCGCTGGCCGGCTCCGATCCCAAAGCCGCCCATGCGCTCGTCACCGACCTGCTCTCGATTGCGGGCATCACCGCCGTGGGCGGACGCTCGGTGGGCGAGATCGCCGACCGCTTTCTCGAGCAGTCGGCGCTCGGCGCGCAGACCTCGCTGCCGCGGGAAACCCGCGCATTGATCGAAAAATTCCTCGCCATCGGCGGCGATCCGGATGAGGCCGCGGCGGACCTGCGCGCCTTCGCGCGCGAGGCCAGGATCGCGCTCGACGCCCCGCTCGACCTGTTCGAGAGCCGCACCGGCTTTCTTGCCGCGCGCGGCGTCGACGTCGGTCGCATCCGCTTCTCCACCGCCTTCGGCCGCGGCCTCGACTACTACACCGGGTTCGTGTTCGAGCTTTACGACCCGAGCGCGCCCGCCGCAGGCCAGCTGGTGGCAGGCGGACGCTATGACGGTCTGCTCACCCGGCTCGGCAGCGCGAGCGCGATCTCCGCGGTCGGCTTCGCGGTCTGGATCGAACGGCTCGCGCAATTGCGGGGCGCGCCATGACCGCGCCGTTCGTCATCGCCGTGCCGGCCAAGGGCCGGCTGCAGCAAAACGCCGAGGCCTTCTTCGCGCGCACCGGGCTCGAGCTCGTCAAGCCGCGCGGAATGCGCGACTATCGCGGCGCGATCACCGATCTTCCCGATGTCGAGGTGGCGTATCTCTCGGCCGCCGAGATCGTCGACCTGCTGGCGCAGGGCGCGGTGCATTTCGGCGTGACCGGCGAGGACCTCGTGCGCGAGAAGATCGCGGACGCGGACAAGCATGTCATTCTGATCGACGGGCTCGGCTTCGGCCACGCCAACGTGGTGGTGGCGGTGCCGCAGGCGTGGATCGACGTGCACAGCATGGCCGATCTCGACGATGTCGCGACCGCGTTTCGCCTCAAGCACGAGCGCAAGATGCGCCTCGCCACGAAATACGTGAATCTCACGCGCAATTTCTTTTCTGCGCATGGCATCACCGACTATCGGATCGTGGAAAGCGCGGGCGCGACCGAGGGCGCGCCGGCGGCAGGCACCGCCGAACTCATCGTCGACATCACGACGACAGGCGCCACGCTCGCCGCCAACGGGCTGAGGGTGATCGAGGACGGTGTCATCCTGCGCTCACAAGCCAATCTCGTCGCGGCACGCGCGGCCAACTGGGGCGCCGCCGAGCGGGAAATGGCGCGCATCGTGCTCGACCGCATCGCCTCGCAGACGCGCGCGCGCGCATTTCGCGAAGTGCGCACGCGCTTTGCGGGCTGCGACGCAGCGTTGCTGGCAGAAGCGAAGGACCGCTTCGGGGTCGAGACCCCGTTCGGGGGGCCGACCTCTTCGGGCATGCTGACGCTGCACTGCCCGCCGCAGCACGTCCATGCACTGGCAACCCGCTTGCGTGAGAAGGGCGCCGAGAACGTCGTGGTTGCCGATATCGGTTACGTGTTTGCGCGCGCCAATCCGCTTTATGCCAAGCTCGAGGCGGGACTGACTTAGCAGGCCCTGCTATTCCGTCTTGATGTTGGCGCCCTTGATCACCGGCCACCACTTCTCGATCTCGGCTTTTTGATAGGCGGCGAGCGCTTCCGGCGTCAGCTGGTCGCGCGGCGGGATGTCGAGGCCGAGCTCGCCGAACCGTTGCCGCACCACGGGATCGCCCAGGGCCTGCACGGCGGCGGCGTTGAGCTTGCCGATGATCTCCTTGGGCGTGCCCCTGGGCGCCCACAGGCCATACCAGACGCTGATGTCGAGCGACGGCAGGCCGGCTTCGGCCACGGTCGGAATCTCGGGCGCCGACGGCAGGCGTGCATTGGCCGTGACGGCGTAGGCGCGGATCTTGCCGTCGCGCACGTGCTGGAGCGAATTCGATGCCTGGTCGACGATGAAATCGATCTGACCGGCCACCAGATCCTGCAGTGCCGGGCCGGTGCCGCGATATGGGACGAATTGGAAGCGGGTGCCGGTGACGTTTTGAAAATAGACGCCGGCGACATGGGTCGCGGAACCTGCGCCCGCCGTTCCGGCCGAGACCTTGCCCTCGTTCGCTTTGATCCAGCCGACGAACTCGTTGAGGTCCTTCGCCGGCACGCCGTTCTTGCTGACCACGATCATCGGATTGCTGGGCAACAGCACGATCGGCTCGAGATCGCGCAACAGATCGTAGGGCAGCGGGTAAATCGCGCCGTTGACCACATGCGTGCTCCAGTGGCCGATGCTGAGCGTATATCCGTCGGGCGCCGCGCGCGCGACGCGACCGACTCCGATCGAGCCCGCCGCTCCGGTCACGTTCTCGACGATGATGCTCTGGCCGAGCGAGGCGCGCATCGGCTCGGACAGGATGCGCGCCACCGTGTCGACCGGGCCGCCGGCGGCGAACGGCACCACCATCGTGATCGGCCGCGATGGATAGACCTGCGCCGACGCAACTGCGCAGCCTCCCCAAAGGACGCCGCAGGCGGCCGCGATCCGCAGTATTCTCATGAGTTACCTCGCTGGGTGGGCTGCGCGGCGAGCACGTTCATTCAGCCTTGATGCTCGCCGCCTTGACGATCGGCCACCACTTCTCGATCTCCGCCTTGTGGTGAGCGCCGAGCGCCTCCGGGGTCTGCTGCTCGGGCGGCGGAAACTCGAGGCCCTGGTCGCCCAGCCGCTTCTGCACAACCGGATCGGCCAGCGCCTCCACGACCGCGGCATTGAGCTTGGCGATCACCGGTCTGGGCGTGCCCCGCGGCGCCCACAGCCCGTACCACGTCGAGGTATAGAACCCGGGCAAGCCGGCCTCGTCGACCGTCGGAATCTCGGGTGCGGAAGGCAGCCGCGCCTTGGCGGTGACCGCGTAGGCTTTGATCGTGCCGGCGCGCACCTGCCCGAGGGAATTGGAGGCCTGGTCGAACATCAGGTCGATCTGCCCCGCGATCAGATCGGTCAGCGCCGGGCCGGTGCCGCGATAGGGCACGAACTGAAACCGGGTGCCGGTGAGGTTCTGGAAATAGACGCCGTTGACGTGCGAGCCGCCGCCGGCCCCCGAGGTTCCCGCCGACGCCTTGTCCGGATTGGCCTTGAGCCAGGCAATCAGTTCCTTGAGATCGTTCGCCGGAAACGCCTTCTTCGAGATGATGAGGAGCGAGTTGCTCGGCAGCAGCGCGACCGGTTCGAGATCGTTCAACAGGTCGTACGGCAGCGCGAAGATCGCGCCGTTCACCACATGCGTGCCGACGTGGCCGATGCCGAGCGTGTAGCCGTCGGGCGTCGCCCGCACGACACGGCCGACACCGATCGTGCCTGATGCACCGGTCGCGTTCTCGATGATGACGGTCTGGCCGAGCGAGGCGCGCATGCGTTCGCCGAGCGCACGCGCGAGCGCATCCGCCGGCCCGCCGGCGGCGAACGGCACGAGCAGCGTGATCGGGCGCGACGGATAGGTCTGCGCGCACGCGCTCGCGATGCCGAGCGCGGTGGCGAGCCCGATGATGGCTGGAAACAGTTTTCTCATACCCGCCTCCCGCTTGTTCTATGTCGTAGGCCGCCTCGCAGATTCATCGCGCCCAGCCGCACGCGTGCATGCTGCGTCGACTGGTCACGCCGCGATCATTCGGCCTTCAGGTTCGATGCCCGGATGATCGGCCACCATTTCTCGGTTTCGGCCCTGTGGTGCGCCGCCAGCGCCTCCGGCGTCTGCTGGTCGCGCGGCCAAACCTCCTGGCCGATATCGGCAAACCGCTGCCGTACGGTCGCATCGGCCAAGGCGCTGACGACCGCGGCATTGAGCTTGCCCACGATGTCCTTCGGCGTCCCCTTCGGCGCCCACAGGCCGTGCCAGTACGAGACGTACAGTGACGGCACACCGGCCTCGTCGATCGAGGGGACGTCGGGCAGCGCCGACCATCGGTCCTTGGTGAGGACGGCATAGGACTTGATCGTGCCGTTGCGCACCTGGCCGATGGCGTTCGCGGCCTGGTCGAACATGATATCGACCTGGCCGGCGATCAGATCCTGCATCGCCGGCGCGCCGCCGCGGTAGGGCACGAAGGCAAAGCGCGTCCCGGTCGCCTGCTGGAAATAGACGGCGGTGACCTGCGCGCCGCCGGCGGCGCCCACCGTGGCTGCGCTCGCCTTGTCGGGGTTGGCCCTGAGCCACTCGATCAGCTCCTTGACGCTGTTCGCGGGGAAATTCTTTCGCGCGATGATCAGCTGCGGCGTGATGGCAAGCAGCGCGATGGGCTCGAAATCGTGCAGCACGTCATAGGGCAGCGCATAGGTGACGGCATTGACGACGTGGGTGCTCCACTGGCCGATGCCGATCGTGTAGCCGTCGGGCGCGGCGCGCGCGAGCCGGCCGACGCCGATATTGCCGCCCGCGCCCGCGACGTTCTCGATCACGATCGGCTGGCCGAGCGCGGCGCGGAGCGGCTCGGAAAGGATGCGTGCGAGCGCGTCCGAAGGGCCGCCGGCCGGAAACGGCGCGATCATGGTAATGGGGCGCGACGGATAGGTCTGCGCCTCGGCGCCGCCGATGGTCGCGACCAGCGCTGCAATGGCGGCCGCCATGATGAGCTTCGTCATGGCTCTCCTTCTCGATGTGGATTCGGTGACCCTATCACAGCGCGGCGAAATCGATCGGCTGCAAGCGGTCGAGCGTCCGGTCGACCGGGGGCATCGGATACTTGAGGCCGGTCGCACAATTGAACAGCAGCGCGCGTTCGTCACGGCGAATGCGCCCGTCGGCGATGCCTTGTTTGAGCGCCGCGTAGGTTGCAGCGCCCTCCGGGCACAGCAATAATCCTTCCGCACGCGCGACCTCGTCGATCGCCGCGCTGATGGCCTCGTCCGCCACCGCGATGGCGAACCCGGCGCTCTCGCGCACCGCGCGCAGCACCAGAAAATCACCGATCGCCTGCGGCACCCGGATGCCGGCGGCGATGGTCTGCGCGTCCTCCCAGCGCGGCGCATGCTCCGCGCCCGCGTCGTAGGCGCGCACGATGGGCGCGCAGCCCGCCGCCTGCACCGCCACCATGCGCGGGCGCTTCTTGCCGATGAAACCGATGGCTTCGAGCTCCGCGAATGCCTTCCACATGCCGATGAGCCCGGTTCCACCCCCGGTCGGATAGAGCACGACGTCGGGCAATTCCCATCCAAGCTGCTCGGCGAGTTCGAGCCCCATGGTCTTCTTGCCCTCAATTCGATACGGCTCCTTCAGCGTCGAGGTATCGAACCAGCCGACCTTCGCCTGGCCCTGCATGACGATCTTGCCGCAATCGTCGATCAGGCCATTCACCCGATAGACGGTCGCGCCCTGCAGCGCGATTTCGCGCACGTTCACTTCCGGCGTGTCCTGCGGGCAGAACACCGTGGTCTTGATGCCGGCACGGCTGGCATAGGCGGCAAGCGCCGCGCCCGCATTGCCGTTCGTCGGCATGGCCATGTGGGCGACGCCGAGCGCCTTTGCCATCGACACCGCCATCGCGAGCCCGCGCGCCTTGAACGAGCCGGTGGGCAGCCGGCTCTCGTCCTTCACCAGGATCTCCGTCGTCGCCAGCATCTTGGCGAGCTTGGGCATCGCGACGATCGGGGTGACGGCCTCGCCGAGACTGACAATGTCTTCGGTGCGTCGCACCGGCAACAGCTCGCGATAGCGCCAGAGATCCTGCGGCCGCCGCGCCAGAGCCTCCCGGCTCAAGGATTTCTTGACCCCCGCCAGATCGTAGCGCACGAGCAACGGCTTGCCGGCACGCGACAGATTATGCAGTTCATCCGCCGGATGGCGCTCGCCGGTCATGGAACATTCCAGATGCGTGACGAATGTCGGGCGCTCCACCGTCAGGTTTTCGTCGTCACGCGCGTGTTGTTCGATCTTGGCGTTGCGTGTCAGCAAAAGCCCTTCTCCCCTCATCATTCGACTGAGCGTTCCGCCGGCCGTTCGCGAGTCCTGAACACGACGAAATGGGACAATGAAAAATTGACCACGAAGCTGGCGGCGATGGCCAACAGTTTCGCCGCCAGGACCGGCAGCCAATAAGAGGCGACGACCAGGATGGTCGTATTGGTGATCACGCCGGCGACGCCCGACGCGACAAACGCGCCGTAGGCGCGCCAATGCAGCCGGCGACCGGATTCGGCCGCGAAGGTGATGAAGGAATTCATCACATAGGAGCCGGAAACGGCGAGCAGCCAGGCGAGCACGTTGGCCGGAATCAGCGGCAGCTTGAGCACATTGTAGGCGGCAAGGAAGATGCCCAGGTCGATGAAGGTATTGACCACGCCCACCATGGCGAAGCTTGCCGCCTTGAGCGTGACGCCACGCGTCTGCCAAGCCTGCGTGAGGCGGCGTTGAAGGCGATCGAGCGGCGGGGGCGGCCTCATGGCAGGCCCCGCTTAGCACGTCTGTCCGGTCCCGCCGAGCCCGCCCCGGTCCTGGCGCCCCGCGCGACAGCCGTCCGCGCCTGGGCTATAACCCCCTGCGGCGGGCAACGGCTCAAGAGGCGCGGCTGATGGCATCCGATGCGATGACCCGAGCGGGCGGCACTGGCGCCCCGGCGCGGCCGCGGGGAATGGCAGAGGCCGGCCTTTCGATCGTGGTTCCCCTGTTCAACGAGGCTGCCAACCTCTCCGCCCTGCACGCCCGCATCATCGAGGTTGCCGGCGCCCTCAAGGCGACACGCGGCCTGACGACGGAGGTCGTCTATGTCGACGACGGCAGCCGCGATGGCACGCTCGCCGCTGCGCGCGAACTTCCAGCCGAAAATCTCGACGTGCAGGTGATCTCGCTGTCCCGCAATTTCGGCAAGGAGGCGGCGCTGCTCGCCGGCCTCGATCACGCCCGCTTGGGCGCCGTACTGTTCATGGACGGCGATGGACAGCATCCGCCCACGCTGGTCGAGAAGCTCGTGAGCCATTGGCTCGATCAGGGTTACGACGTGGTCTACACCGCCAAGGCGCATCGCGAAAGCGAACCGTGGCTCCGCCGCTTCGGGGTCAAGGCGTTCTACAGCTTGATCAACTGGGGCGCGCGGCAAAAAATCCCCGCGGACGCTGGCGATTTTCGCTTGCTCTCGCCGCGCGCGGCGGCGGCGCTCAAACAGCTTCCCGAACGCAACCGGTTCTTCAAGGGACTCGCGAGCTGGATCGGATTTCGTCAGATCCGCGTCGACTACGAGCCGGCAGAGCGCATCCATGGCACTACCACCTGGAATCTGTATTCGTTGATCGGGCTTTCGATCGAAGGACTGACCTCGTTCTCGGTCGCGCCGCTGCGGGTCGCGAGCCTGCTCGGACTCCTGCTCGCCGCCGGCGCTTTCATTTTCGGCGTGCAGATCCTGGTCGAGACCGTCATCTTCGGAGAGAAGGTGCCGGGCTATCCTTCGGTGATCGTCGGCTTGATGGTGCTCGGCGGCGTGCAACTGATCATGATCGGGATCATGGGGGAATATATCGGCAAGATCCTGTCCGAGCTCAAAGCGCGGCCGGTCTATTTCGTGGCCGAGCATACGTTCAAGACGGCCGAGAGCGCAGGCGCCGGCGATCCACAGGCGCGGTCGGCGGCGGAATGACGGCAACGCACGCGACCGCGGCAGGCACAGCCGAGCGCCGTCGCATCTGGCTGTGCGCCGACGACTTCGGCATTTCGAATTCAGTCAACATTGCCATTCGCGACCTGGTGGTGCGCGGACGTCTGAATGCGACCTCGGTGCTGGTGGTGGCGCCGAGCTTCTCCCGCTCGGAGGCGATCTCGCTCAATACGCTCAATTCCGTCGCGCCGCGGGTGGCGATCGGGTTGCATCTCGGGCTGACGGCGCCGTTTCGTCCGCTGAGCAAGAGCTTCGAGCCCGTGCGCGAGGGCGCCTTCCTGCCGCTTACTGCAACGGCGCGACATGCGGCCATGCGCCGCTTCGACCACGACACGCTGGTGGCTGAGATTACCTGCCAGATGCAGAGCTTTCTCGACACCTTCGGCCGCGCCCCCGACTTCGTCGACGGGCACCAGCATGTGCATCTGCTCCCGCAAATCGGCAACGCGTTGCTCACCGTCATCAAGCAGACCGTGCCGGACGCATGGGTGCGACAATGCGGCCGCGTGATCCCGCTTGCGGCGAGATTTGCCGACCGCAAGGGGCTACTCCTCGATGTCATGAGCTTTCGGTTTCGGCGCCGCGCGGCCGCCCTCGGCCTGCGCACCAATCCGGGGTTCGCCGGCACGTATAGCTTCGAGGATACGGCGAACTTCCCTGCTTTGTTCCCGCAGTTCCTCGATCGCCTGCCCGATGGCAGCGTGGTGATGTGTCATCCGGGCTTCGTCGACGCCGAATTGCAGCGGCTCGATCCGCTCACGACGTTGCGAGAGAAGGAATATGCCTACTTCGCCGGGGCTGCCTTCCCGGCGGCGCTCGCAAGCCAAGGCGTCGCGCTGGCAGACCCGGGCCCGCCGCTATCCCGCTGACCGCACAAAAGAAAGCGAACCAGAATTTTTTTGTTGGCGCGGGTCATTCCGCTGCCACGGCCGTTGCCTACATGAATCATCGTCGTCACGGGACCAAGGAGACGGCCAATGACTCCAGAGGAACGCAATCTCGTCATCGAACTGTTCGACCGCCTGGCCACGCTCGAGGACGCTCAGCGCGATCCGGGCGCCGAACGCCTGATCAGGGACGGCCTGCGGCAAGCGCCCAACGCGCCTTACGCACTGGTGCAGACCGTGCTGGTGCAGGACGAAGCGCTCAAGCGCGCCGACGCCCGTATCCGGGAGCTCGAAGGCGAGCCGGCCGGCGATGCGCCGCGTGACACCAGCTTTCTCGGCGGCGTGCGCGAAAGTCTTTTCGGCCGACGCGAGGGGCGTGGCTCCGTTCCGTCGGTGCCGCGGCCCGAGGCCACGCCGGGCATGTCGTCCGCCTGGCGCACCGGCACGCCGGCGATGCCGGCGGGACAAGGAGCCGGGATGCCCATGGGCCCCGGTGCGGCAGGCGGCCCGATGGCTGGCGGACCGATGGGCGGGGGCGGCGGTTCGTTTCTGGGCACCGCGGCCGCGGCTGCGGCCGGCGTCGTCGGCGGCTCTCTCCTGCTTGGGGGCATTCGCTCCATGATGGGAGGCTCGCACGGCGCGCAGGCGGCATTCGATCCCGCTGCCGGCTCAACCGGCTCGTCCCCTTGGAGCGGCAGTGGCAGCAGCAGCGGCGGCGACCTCTCGCGTCAGGCCGGTCTCGACGACATCGGGCGGGCGTCCTCCTCCGGCGACAGCGCGAGCGGCCGCAGCTATGGCGCGCTCGACGACAGCAGCGGCGACGATGTGAACGACGATCAGGACACGGACGACTTCGACGACAGCGGTTTCGATTCCGACTCCGGCGAGGACCTGTAACCGCGCGTCGCGCCGAAGCGTCCCGTAAGCATGGCGCGCGGTTTCTGTCCGGCTCGCGCGCTTTCAGGCTAAGTGGACACCGGTTAGCCGCCCGGAACGCGCGCTCACTTAGCGCGTTCGGACGCAAAACCGGATTCCACTTTTGCTGAACGCGCTCTAACGCGTTGCTCTGGGCGGGCGTATCGCTGCAAAGGCGACGAACGCGACGGTAGCGAAGGCCGCGACCACGGCCAGCACCGCCGGATCCGAGGCCCGTTCCGCGACGAAGGCGAGCGCCAGCGGGGCGATCGCCTGCATCGCCAGGTACGGTCCCCCGATGCGGCCCATGAGGTGTCCATAGCCGGCCGGCCCGAACAGCGTGAGCGGCACGGCGCCGCGCGAGATGGTGAGCAGGCCATTCGCCATTCCGAACATGATCGCGAAGCTCGCGGCGCTCGCAACCGTGAGCCCGAACAGCGCCAGCAGGGCGAACGCCAGCAGCAGCATTCCGACCGCAAAGCGCGCGACATTGAGCGGATGGGTGCGGCGCGCAAATACCAGCTCGCAAATGCGGGCCGCCACCTGCGCCGGTCCGAACAACGCGCCGATCGCCACGACGGTCGCGGCATCGATGCCGGCGCGACCGAAGATCGCCAGCAGATGCGCTGACATGCCCGACGGCACGAAGGCATAGGCCGCGAAGGCCGCCGCCACCAGCACGAATGGCCATCCCTTCGGCGGCAGCACGACGCTCGGCACCGGCGCCGGTCCGTCGGCCGGCGCGGTCGGATCGGCGCGCGTGCGCGGCAGCGCGAAGGCGTGCAGCGGCGCAGCGACGCAAGCAAGCAGCCCGGCATAGACCAGATAGGTGCCGCGCCATCCGAACGCCTCGAGCAGAACGTGAGTGGCCGGCCAGCTCACCGTCGAGGCCAAGCCGCCGGCCAGCGTCAGCGCCGTGATCGGACGCCGCGCCGCCGCGCCGAAGATGCGCCCGAGCGTGGCGAAGGCGGGATCATAGAGCGACGCGGCGATGGCAACGCCGAGCAGCATCCAGACCGCGAGATAAGCCACGGGATGATCGGCATACACGATCAAGAGCAGACCCAGCGCGCCCAGGAGCGAGCCGACCGACATCACCCGGTGCCCGCCGTGCCGATCGATCAACAGCCCCACCCGCGGCGAAGCGAGTCCGGCGGTGAGCAGCGCGAGCGAAAAGCCGCCCATGGCGAAGGTCATCGACCAGCCGCGCTCGGCCGCGATCAGCGGCACGGTCAGCACCGGCGGATAGAAAATCGCGCCCCAGGCAAGGATCTGGGTGACGCCGAGCACCAGGACGGCGCGCCAGGGACCGGCGAAGATAGCGCGGAGAGCAGGCATGACGGAACGCGGCGTGTGAAGGGATTCGACCCTATCACGGCTCGTGCCGGCGTCGACCTAACCTAGGTGCTTGACCATCACGACTGCTGACGCGCAGAGCGGCTCGAATTCTCCGCTTCCACGCGCCGCATCGGGCACGTCGCCCGGCGCGCAGCTCGCGTAGCCGAGCCGCGCGAAGAAATCCCGCTGCGACTCGGTCAGGAGGTAGATCGCGCGACATCGATGCGCGCGCGCCTCGTCCTCGAGCGCCGCCACGATGGCTGCCCCCATGCCCAGCTCGCGCAGCGGCGGCAGCGTCACCACCGAATGCAGACGCGCGTCGGTGCCGTGAAGCTCGAGGCCGCCGAAACCTACCGGGACATCTTCGTGGGTCTCGAAGCGCCAGAACAACAGGCGCGGATCGTCGACGTGGTCGGCCGGCAGTCCTGCCTTGACCAGCGCGGCCTTGAGCCCGTCGCGCTCCCACGCGGCCAGCGGCAGGGCGAGCAGGCGGCGCCTCATGACGGCGACTCCTTCGCCCCCGCCGACGGACGGCGGTGAGCGCTCGTTCCGGTCAGGCCCGCGGTGCGCAACGTACGAACACGCCGGTGCCGTAGCGGCCGTCGACCTCGGGATCCACGTATTTCATCACCAGCACGCGGCCGTCGAACGACATGATCTCACGATCCTGGACGCCCGGCGTCTCTCCCGCCGGGCCGATATAATCGCGTCCGGCCGGCGTGCCCTTGAGGCGAAGCTCCTGGAGCTGATTGGAATCGGCGAGATACATCATGACGCCGCCGTTGGGACCCTGGCCGATCACGAACGGCTGCTTGCACTGGCCGCGGGCATTGGCCTCGGTGCGCGCGCGATCTTCCGGCTTGTGATAGGCGGCGTAGCCCCACCGGCCGATGATCTCCGAGGGACGGACCTTGGCCGGCATTTCGGGCTGCGGCGGCGGCGCAGCCCGCGTCTCCGGGCCTGGCCCGGTCGAGCAGGCCCCCAGCGCCAGCGCCGCCAGCACAGCTACACTTGCGGGCCAATTCAAATTGCGATTCCCCATCGGGCACCTCACCTTAACTTCCGCCCGCAGCGTCGGGAGCCAAAGACGCCAAGCCTGCGGACAGACCGATCCACATGTACAGTCGCATGGTTAACGAGACGCCAACCCGGCCGTCCAGGCCCCGATCCGGCCGCCCGATCCTGGCAACTTTGGTGTCCGGATAGGGCGAGGGCAAGGCGGATGTGAGGCAGTCGTGCGCTTCAAATCCACCGCACTAGCGCGGCGGTTCAGAAATCCGCAGCATTTTCGCGGCCAGTCTGCAACGCGGAATTCTGAACCAAAGCCACACGAGATCAACGGGTTGCTAATGTCCTTCGATTCCGAAATTCGCAACTGAGCGTTACAGACCCCCTGACCGCGATACGTCGCTTCGAGTAGGATGCAATAGTAATTGGAAAAAACGTAATGCACGCGGCGGCCGTGGGCGCGTTTCATCCGCTCGATGCTGGGCTGAGGACGCAGCGACGTTGAACCAGCGGACAGGGTTCACGTTGGTCCTGTGGTCGTCGTGTCTGGCGATGCTCGCGGTCGGCGCCAACAGCACGGCGATCATGGCCGCCCTGCCGACCATGCGGACCGAGCTTCTCCTCAGCTCAGCCGGCGTGCAATGGGCGGTCAATGCCTATCTGGTCGTCTCCGCGGCCTTCATCGTGCTCGGCGGCCAGGCGGCGGATCGGTTTGGCCCACGGCTGGCATCGATGGTCGGATTGGCGCTGTTCGCCGTCGCGTCCTGCATCATTGCCACCGCCGGCACACAAGCCGCGCTGTTGGCCGGACGGGCCTTGCAGGGCCTCGCGGCAGCGTTCGCGGTGCCCAGCACTCTGGCTGCGGTTGACACCAGCGCGGCGCCGGAGCGCAGGGCAGCAGCGATCGGCGCTTGGACCGGGTTCCTGATGCTTGGCTTCAGCATCGGCCCGCTGCTCGGCGGCGCGCTCACTCACGTCACCGGCTGGCGTGTGATCTTCTGGCTCAACGTCCCGCTCATGTTATCCGCTGTTATCGGTCTGGCCTCCGCAGGCTCGGCGACCGCGCGTGCTTACGGTACGCAAAGTCGGCGCGCGGATTGGATCGGCTTTGTTTTGCTGGCGACGTTGATGGTGTCGCTGGTCTTCGGGCTGCATGCATTGCCGCATGCGGGGGCGGCACCGCTCCCCGTTGTCGGCCCGTTCGCACTGGCGGCGACCGCGTTCGTCCTGCTGCTGACCGTGGAGTCGCGTTCCGAAGCGCCGCTGGTCGACCTGAGCTTCTTCGCGCGGCGTGGGTTCGTTATGGGTGTGGCCATCGGCTCGCTGTCGATGTTCAGCATCATGAGCCTGCTGCTCTATTTCAACCTCTATGCGCAGAGCCGGGAAGGACTCGGCCTCACGGCGCTGGAGGCGGGTGCCGCGCTGCTGCCGCTGAGCGCGGCACTCCTTGCGCTCGCCTTGTCGGCGTCCGCCGTGGCGGAACGGGTCGGGCTGCGCAACGCCATGACGGGTGGCATGGCGCTGATCGCGATCGCCAGTGCCGTCATCGGCGCGGCCATCGCCGGGGGCGGGATGGTCCTCCTGGCGATCGGATTTTTCGTGATGGGCACCGGTCTGGCCGTGCCTTATGCCTTGGCACCGCGGCTGGCGCTGTCGGCTCTTTCGCCGGCGCAAGCGGGACAGGGTTCGGGCATTATCAACGCCTGTACCTTTCTTGGCGGCAGCGCCGGCGTTGCAGGCGGCGCCACCGCCTTCGCATTGGGGGGTTTCGTCGGCGTGCTGACGATGATTGCGCTTGCCGGCATTATCGGCGCCGCCCTCAGCCGCGGGATTTCAGAGACGGCGTAGGCGGCGGCGTTTATTACTCGGTCGCCGGCACCTTCTTGCCCGCGCCGACGAGGTCTTCGAATGAAAGCGGAGCTCCGATCTGCGCGTTAATGAGTCCACCCCTAGCGCTGGCGCGGGTCCCGCAGCGGCGGATCGACCTTGATATTCAGTCGCTTCGCCGCCTCGGCGTCGAAGTCGGCGTCGGCGCGGAAGCCGCCGGCGTGGATGCCGTCGATGGCGCAGAGGTCGTCGACCTCGTTCACGTCGCCGGTAACGCCGAGCGCGCCGACGACCTCTCCCGACGCATCGCGGATGAGCTGGCCGCCTGCCTCCAGGAACAGCGGTCCGTCGGACAGTTCGGAGAGCGACTGCATGAACGCCGGCTTCTCCTTCGCCTTCTGCAGCACCTGCCGCGAGGAGCGATTGAGCGCGAGCGCCCCGAACGCCTTGCCGTAGGCGATCTCGAACCGCATCAGCGAGGCGCCGTCCTGCTTCTGGAACGCCTTTACCCGGCCGCCGGCGTCGAGCACGATGGCGGCCAAGGCATAGGCCTCGCGTTTCCCGGCGGAGGCGAAGGTGCCCTCGATGATCTTGTTGGCCTCGGCCAGTGAAATCGCGCGCATGCATGTCTCCCAATCATTGCGGCCTCGAGCCAAACCGGACGCCGGCGCGACCGGCTCGACATCGACGACCACCGCCGCCGCTCGCGCCGGCGCACCTTCGCGCGCACGCCCCCGCACGAGGGAGCGGACGCCGCGTCCGCCTTGCTGCTACCATCACCGAAGCACGGCGTCATTCGCAGATCGCGCAAGGAGGAAATCATGCCCTATCTCGCCCAGCGGTCCGGGTCCGTCCGCGGCCGCGCCCTGCCGGGATGCCTCGTGCTGGCATGCGCGCTCACCCTCGGCGCGGCGGCCGCGCGCGCGGATGAGCCGACGCGGCTGCGGGTCAATGCCTTTCCCCAGGCCAAGACGCTTCCGCTGCATGCCGGCATCGCCAAGGGGATTTTCGAGCGGCGCGGGTTCAAGATCGAGCTGCAGCTCACCGAGAATTCGCGCAGCCAGCGCGACGGCCTCGCCGCCGGGACGTCCGATGTGGTGCATTCCGCCGTCGACAACGCGCTGGCGATGGTCGAGATCGGCAAGCACGACGTGGTGATCGTCACCGGTGGCGACAGCGGGATGAACGAGTTCTTCGTCCAGGGCGAGGTCAAGTCGTTCGCCGACATGCGCGGCCGCACGCTCGTGGTCGATGCGCCCGACACCGCCTATGCGCTGCAGGCGAAGAAGATCCTGGCGCAGAACGGTCTCAAGGACGGCACCGATTACACGGTCAAGCCGGTCGGCGCCGGCGTCTATCGCTTCAAGGCGATGGTCGAGAGCAAGGACAATGCCGCCGCCATCCTCAACCTGCCCTTCACCGTGCAGGCCGAGCAGCTCGGCATGAAGAGCCTCGGCCGCACCATCGACCTGCTCGGACCCTATCAGGCCGGCGGCGTGTTCGTCATGCGCGGCTGGGCGCGCGATCATGCGGCGGTGCTGGAGCGCTACATCGCGGCCTACGTCGAGGCGCTGCGCTGGACCCGCGATCCCGCCAACCGCGCCGAAAATATCGCGCTGCTGATGGAGAAGCTGAAGATTTCCAGCAAGGAGGCGGAGCGCACCTACGAACTCCTGATGGATCCCGCGTTCGGCTTCACGCCGGACGCCAGGTTCGACCTCGAAGGCTTCAACAATGCGCTGGCGTTGCGCGCCGAGATCGAAGGCGGCAAGCCCGCCGCGCCCGAGCGCTATATCGACCTCGGCTATTATGAGCGGGCGCTTCCTCGGGTGGGCCGCTGACGAAAATGCCGGGAGGCCGAGTTGGGCCAAAGGCGGTGCTTCCTTGGTCACTCGGTAAGCGGCCGTAATTGAACAATCCCGCCGCCGCCAGTTCATCCGCAAACGGCGATATCGCTATTCTTTATCGCAGCGCGTCAATCACTTCTCGCAGGATTGAATTTAGACATTCGGGCCGCTCTAGCGGCACGTAGTGTCCACAATCCGGGACGATATGAAGCCGTCCGTGCTGCGCTGAATTGGCCTGTGCTGTGCTCGCTTTCGGGCCTGGAGTGACATCATCCGCGCCCGTTACGACGATGACCGGACGGGGAAATGCCGAAAGGAATTGGTCACGGCTCTGTCTGCTGTGGAAGGCGGTTACACCGCGTGCGACATCCAGCGGTGACTGGCGAAGCATTATTCGCTTCGCATCGCTGATCACTCGGCTTTTGGCAGAACGTGAAAACAATGGAGCCCAGAAGACTTTCCAGGCTTCCTCCAGTCCCTTTTCCTGAAGCGTTTCCAGCGCTGAGGCATGCAGCGCAGGGTCGGGCCGATGCCCGGCCTTAGTTCCGATGAGAACGAGGGCGGCAACCCGCTCCGGCGCGGCAACTGCCAGTTCGAGCGCGCAAGACCCTCCAACCGAGCAGCCGACGACAACCAGGCGGTCACCTTTCGCCACCTTCAGCGCTGCGGCTGCCCATGCTTCGATGCTGTCACCAAAAGGGTAAAGCGTCGGCGTATAGGTTGAACCCGGCAGAAGTTGCTTCTGTCCGGCCCACATCGAGCCATCAAGCGGAAGCGCATGCAGGAAAAGTAATTCCAATTTTTCCCTGGTAGTCATGACAACCCAAAATTCACAGTGAGCATAGCGGGTCGCTCTTGGGCTGATAGTTCCGAACCGCCACGCTGGTTCCGACGCGGCGAACCCGTCGTCGATAGGCTATGCTGAAATCTGTCTTCGACGCGAGCCGGATATGTTCGACTGGACGACGATAGCGATCGTGCTTCCCACGCTGGTCGTCGCCTACATCATCTTCGGAATCGCGGGGTTCGGTACCGCGCTGGTGGCGGCGCCCGTCCTCGCCCATGTGATGCCGATCGCCAGCGTCGTACCGCTTTTGGCGCTGCTCGATTTCGCCGCGGCGGCCGTCAACGGCTTCCAGCTGAGCGACAAGATCGCGAAAGATGAACTTTTCTGGCTGGCGCCGCTGATGATTGCAGGCAGCATCATCGGCGTGACGCTTCTGATCTCGCTGCCGGCGACGCTGATGATGTTTCTGCTCGGTGTGTTTGCCGCCGGCTACGGCATCCACAGCCTGTTCGCCGCGCCCATACAACACAGGATCGGGAAAGGATGGGTCGGCATTTTCGGTCCGGTCGGCGGGATCTTCAGCGCGATGTTCGGGAGCGGCGGCTTTGTGTACGCGATCTATCTGACGCGCCGCCTCGACGATAAAGATGCCATCCGCGCCACCCAGAGCACCCTGATCGGCATGAGCACCCTGACGCGGGTGCTGCTGTTCCTCGCGGTCGGGATCTACTCCGATTTCAATTTGTTGCTGCTGGCCCTGGTCTCCATTCCTGCGATGGGGGCCGGCATCTATGCCGGGCAATGGTTCACGCTGCGGCTCTCGCGCGAGCAGTTCCTGCGCCTCGTCTACGTCTTGCTGATCGGCACGGGAACGACGCTCATGGTGCGAGCCATCAGCGCTTGAATGTCCCCGTGCATCTTTTCTGCCGACCTGACGCCGCTATGCCGACTTCAGTGACGACGTTGCGGCCGGTTCGTCTTCTCCACCCAGTACGCTCGATTCCCGCACTGCCGCGGGCGCCTACTGGATTGGTTTGCTCCCGGGCGGCGGATCCGGCCGGCCGACGGCCGCCCGCGGCGCGGAATCCTTGACAGTTTTCGCGCCAGCGCCTATCTCCCCGCAGGCTCCTGGCACTCGCCAGCATAGAGTGCTAGCAGCCTGCCAGATCGAGCTTATCGGTCAACCACTTAGCCGCATTAACCAGCGTCTGTAAGGACATCCAATATGGCCAAGACCAAGTTCCGTCCCCTGCACGACCGGGTGGTCGTCAAGCGTATCGATGCCGAGGAGAAGTCGAAGGGCGGCATCATCATCCCCGACACCGCCAAGGAGAAGCCGTCGCAGGGCCAGGTCGTCGCCGTCGGCCCCGGCGGCCGCGACGAGTCCGGCAAGGTCATCACCCCTGACGTGAAGGCCGGCGACAAGGTTCTGTTCGGCAAGTGGTCGGGCACCGAGGTCGTGCTCGACGGCGAGGATCTCCTGATCATGAAGGAGTCCGACATCATGGGCGTCATCGCCTGACGACAACAAATGCGAATTCGGCCCGATCGTTCGTTCCGTCGTCATTCGCGGGCCTGACCCGCGCATCCATCATTTTCGCAAGGCGATGGATTGCCGGGTCAAGCCCGGCAATGACGGCAGGTGGGAGCCGGGCTTTCAGACCAAGATCAACTGGAGTGATTTGAAATGGCTGCGAAAGACGTACGATTTGGCGGCGAGGCGCGCGACAAGATGCTGCGCGGCGTCGACATCCTTGCCAACGCCGTGAAGGTGACGCTCGGCCCCAAGGGCCGCAACGTCGTGCTCGACAAGAGCTTCGGCGCGCCGCGCATCACCAAGGACGGGGTGACGGTGGCGAAGGAGATCGAGCTCGAGGACAAGTTCGAGAACATGGGCGCCCAGATGGTGCGCGAGGTCGCCCAGAAGACCAACGACACGGCCGGCGACGGCACCACCACCGCCACCGTGCTCGCCCAGGCGATCGTGAAGGAAGGCGCCAAGTCGGTCGCCGCCGGCATGAACCCGATGGATCTCAAGCGCGGCATCGACATCGCGGTCTCGGCCGTGGTGAAGGACATCGAGAAGCGCGCGAAGAAGGTCGGCTCGTCGGCGGAAGTGGCCCAGGTCGGCACCATCTCCTCGAACGGCGACACCAAGATCGGCAAGATGATCGCCGAGGCGATGCAGAAGGTCGGCAATGAAGGCGTGATCACGGTCGAGGAGGCCAAGGCGCTCGACACCGAGGTCGAGATCGTCGAGGGCATGCAGTTCGACCGCGGCTATCTCTCGCCTTATTTCATCACCAACGCCGAGAAGATGGTGGCCGATCTCGAGGATGCCTTCATCCTCCTGCACGAGAAGAAGCTGTCGGGCCTGCAGGCGATGCTGCCGGTGCTCGAGGCGATCGTCCAGTCCGGCAAGCCGCTGCTCATCGTGGCTGAGGACGTGGAAGGCGAGGCGCTCGCGACCCTCGTGGTCAACAAGCTTCGCGGCGGCCTCAAGGTCGCGGCCGTCAAGGCTCCCGGCTTCGGCGATCGTCGCAAGGCCATGCTCGAGGACATCGCGATCCTCACGGGCGGCCAGCTGATCTCCGAGGATCTCGGCATCAAGCTCGAGAACGTGACGACCGCCATGCTCGGGCGCGCCAAGAAGATCATCATCGAGAAGGAAAAGACCACGATCGTCGACGGCGCCGGCAAGAAGAAGGAGATCGAAGCCCGCATCAACCAGATCAAGGCGCAGATCGAAGAGACCACGTCGGACTACGACCGCGAGAAGCTGCAGGAGCGGCTGGCCAAGCTCGCGGGCGGCGTGGCGGTGATCCGCGTCGGTGGCGCCACCGAGATCGAGGTGAAGGAGAAGAAGGACCGGGTCGAGGACGCGCTCAATGCGACCCGCGCCGCGGTCGAGGAAGGCATCGTGCCGGGCGGCGGCGTCGCCCTCCTGCGCGCCAAGAAGGCGGTCGGCAAGATCACCGACAGCAATTCCGACGTGCAGGCCGGCATCAACATCGTGCTCAAGGCCCTGGAAGCGCCTCTGCGCCAGATCGCCGAGAACTCCGGTGTCGAGGGCTCGATCGTGGTCGGCAAGATCATGGAGAACAAGTCCGAGACCTACGGCTTCGACGCCCAGACCGAGGAGTACGTCGACATGCTCGACAAGGGCATCATCGACCCCGCCAAGGTGGTGCGCGCAGCGCTGCAGGATGCGGCCTCGGTCGCAAGCCTGCTGGTGACCACCGAGGCCATGGTCGCCGAAGCGCCGAAGAAGCAGTCTCCGGCCCCGGCCATGCCCGGCGGCGGCGGCATGGGCGGAATGGACTTCTAAGCAAGTCCATTCGCCCAGCCTTTTGAGTGCTCGAGGCCGGGGTTGCCCGACTTCGAGTGGCGGAATACCGGAGGGCGCGGCGTCAGCCGCGCCCTTCGTGTTTTTCTCTTCCTGCTGCCTGCATTTCCTGATTGGCTTGGGTTGCCATGATGTCAGGAGACGGCCATGAGCGAGCCATCGAAGCCGACCGGTCCCGATCTCGCGCAGGGCATCCCGCTCGACGACCTCGCCGACGGCGGCATGATCGGCGGACATGTCGGGGAGGAACCGGTCCTGCTTGCGCGCCGCGGCGATGAATTCTTCGCCATCGGTTCGGCCTGCTCGCACTACGGCGGGCCGCTCGCCGAGGGATTGGCGGTCGACGACACCGTGCGCTGCCCTTGGCACCATGCCCGCTTCAGCCTGCGCACCGGCGAGGCGATCGGAGCGCCGGCGTTCAATCCGGTGGCGTGCTGGCGCGTGGACAAGCGCGACGGAAAGGCGTGCGTGCGCGACAAGATCGAGCCGTCCGCGCGGCGCAGGGCGGTCCAGGCGCGAAGCGCGAGCGAAAACGCCGAGCGCGTGGTGATCGTGGGCGGCGGCGCCGCCGCATTCGCGACCGCCGAGATGCTTCGGCGCGAGGGCTTCGCCGGCAGCGTCACGCTGCTGTCCTCCGACGACGCCGCTCCCTACGACCGGCCGAACTGCTCGAAGGACTATCTCGCCGGCAACGCGCCGGAAGACTGGATCCCGCTCAAGCCGGCCGAATTCTACCGCGAGCATGCGATCGACGTCGCGCTCGGCACCAATGTCACCGGCATCGACGTGAAGGCGCGACAGGTGGCTGTCGCGGGCGGGCGAAACGTGGCCTTCGACAAGCTCGTGCTCGCGACCGGCGCCGAGCCGATTCGCCTCGACATTCCCGGCGCGAGCGAGCCGCACGTCCACGTGCTGCGCTCGCTCGGCGACGCACGCGCGATCATCGCGAACGCAAAGGAGGCGCGGCACGCCGTCGTGGTGGGCGCGAGCTTCATCGGGCTCGAGGTCGCCGCGTCCCTGCGCGCCCGCGAGCTGGAGGTCCATGTCGTGGCCCCCGAGCGGCGGCCGATGGAGCGCATCCTCGGCCGTGAATTCGGCGACTTCATCCGCGAACTGCACGAAGAGCACGGCGTCGTCTTCCATCTCGAAGAGACGGCAACCGCGATCGACGGGCACAAGGTCAAGCTGAAAGGCGGAACGACGCTATCGGCCGATCTGGTGGTCGTCGGCATCGGCGTGCGGCCGCGGACCGGACTCGCCGAGCAAGCCGGCCTCGCGATCGACCGCGGCGTGGTCGTGAACGAATACCTGGAGACCAGCGCACCGGGAATCTACGCCGCCGGCGATATCGCGCGGTGGCCCGATCCCCACAGCGGGGAGAAGCTCCGGATCGAACACTGGGTCGTTGCCGAGCGCCAGGGGCAGACCGTCGCGCGCAACATACTGGGACGGCGCGAGCGCTTTGCCGATGTCCCGTTCTTCTGGAGCCAGCATTACGACCTGCCGATCAACTATGTCGGTCATGCCGAGAAGTGGGACAAGCTCGAGATCGAGGGCGATATCAAGGCGCGCGATTGCGTGGTGCGCTATCGCCGCGACGGCAAGCTGCTCGCCGTCGCCTCGATCTACCGCGACGTCGACAGCCTCAAGGAAGAATTGGCGATGGAACGCCGCGTGACCTGAAGCGAGCCGCTCCGGCACGTTCACGACGCCAGGTTCCGGTCCCGGCCGGAGCGGTTCCCGTCTCCCGGCGCTTGAACCAGCTCCATGATGACGCCATCAATGGCGGGCAGGCATTTTCCGGAAGTCGCTGTTGCCGCCCCGAGCAACGGCCGGCAGGCTGACCCTGTCACCTGACGCGACCTCGTGACGGGGCTGGCCGCGGCGGCCGCCCCAGCAAGAGACGCACCATGACGCTCCTCGACACCCGCCGTCACCAGCTGTTTCCCGTGCTCGACGCGGCGCAGACCGAGACCGCGAAACGCTTCGCGAGCGGCTCGGCACGCAAGTTCGCTCCCGGCGAGCTCCTCTACGATGTGGGCGCGCGCTATACGCCGAGCTGGCTGGTGCTCGAAGGTGCGATCGACGTCGTGAGTCGCGACGGCCTCCATCATGAAGCGGCGATCACCACGCTCGGCGTTGGCCAGTTCAGCGGCGAGGTGAGCGCGCTGGCCGGGCGCGGCACCCTCACGGCGGGCCGGGCCGGTCCCGAGGGCTGCACGGTGCTGCCGTTCGACGCCGCGCATGTGCGCGCGCTGGTGATCGGCGCCGCCGAGGTCGGCGAGATTGTCATGCGGGCCTTCATCCTGCGCCGGGTCGGGCTGATTCAGGAAGGCAGTGCGGGCTCCGTGCTGGTCGGCCGGCCGGGCTCGCCTGACCTCGTGCGCCTGCAGGGCTTCCTTGCCCGCAACGGCTATCCCTGCACGGTGCTTGACGCGCTGGCTGACGAAGAGGGCCGCGCCGTCGCGGAGCGCTTCGGCGTCCTGCCGGAGGAACTGCCGCTGATGGTGTGTCCCGACGGAACGGTGCTGAAGCGCCCCACTGATGCCGAGGCGGGAGCGTGCCTCGGCATCACACCCGAGCTCGATCCGCAGACCTTGTACGACGTCGCGGTCGTCGGTGCCGGCCCCGCCGGCCTCGCGACCGCGGTCTACGCGGCGTCCGAGGGCCTCTCGGTCATCGTGCTCGACCAGCGCGCCTTCGGCGGCCAGGCGGGCGCCTCCGCCCGGATCGAGAACTATCTCGGCTTTCCGACCGGCATCTCCGGACTGGCGCTGGCCGGGCGCGCGTTCAATCAGGCGCAGAAATTCGGCGCCGAAATCGCCATTCCGCTCGAGGTGGCACGGCTCGATTGCAGCGGCGGCGAGCTGGCTGCCGGCAACCCGCCGCGCCTGGAACTCGTTGACGGGCGCACCGTGCGGGCGCGAACCGTGGTGATCGCCTCCGGCGCGCGCTACCGCCGGCCGGACATCTCGAACCTGTCGACCTTCGAGGGCGCCGGGATCTCGTACTGGGCCTCCCCGATCGAAGCCAAGCTGTGCGAGGGAGAAGAAGTGGCGCTGATCGGCGGCGGCAACTCGGCGGGCCAGGCGGTCGTGTTCCTCGCGCCCAGGGTCAAGCGCCTGCACCTGATCGTGCGGGGCACCGGGCTCGAGGCGACGATGTCGCGCTACCTGGTCGACCGCATCGGTGCGCTCCCGAATGTGGACTTGCACGTCGGCAAGGAGATTATCGCGCTGGAGGGGGACCAGGCCAACGGCCTTACCGCCGCGGTTCTGCGCCATCGGCCCAGCGGGGCCATCCACGCTTGCGCGCTGCGCCATCTCTTCCTGTTCATCGGCGCCGACCCGAACACCGGGTGGCTGCAGAACTGCGTTGCGACGGATCAAAAGGGCTTCGTCATCACCGGCAACGGCTTCTCCCACGACGTCGGGCCGAACCGCCGCGCCGCGCTGCCACTCGAAACCACGCTGCCGGGCGTGTTCGCCATCGGCGACGTTCGCGCCGGCTCGACCAAGCGGGTGGCGGCGGCGGTCGGAGAAGGCGCCGCCGTGGTGGCGCAGATTCACACGGTGCTGGCGCAGCACGCCTGACGAGGCCGCGAACGCTGCGACGCATGGCGGCTCGGGCCTAGCCCGTTAGGTTGGACGCAGGCAGTTGCCGCGCACGGGGGTGCCTGAAGCGAACCGCAGAGTGCGCGGCCCAGAAATTATGGACTTGCTCAACGCCAACCCGGTCCACCAAATCCGCCGTCTCATGGCCCATGCCGCCGAGCACGCAACTCCTGCACCAGCATGGCCGCGCCTGTGGTGACTTTTGCGAGCGGATTGGCCTTGCAGTAGTCGTGCATCCAAGCCATCAAGCCGTCGAAGTCCATCCTCGTCAGAATATCCGGCTCATCCGCTTCCCAACTCACGCCTGACACGAAGCCCGCAACCCATTGCGTGTACAGACCTTGGGTCGCTGCTTTCGCTGCATGGCTCCGTGTCCATGCCCAGCATGAATTGGCACCTTGTCCAATGACTAATCGCCCACCATCGTCCCCTGTTTCCGCTGCCGCTGGCACGCTCGCCGCTGCCAAAAAAATCGCCGAGAACATAATGACACGGACCATCATTTCGCCCTCCGTACTGCCTTCGCCTCGGTCACTCGCTGCGCAGCGGCCTTAACAACCGGGACGACCAGCTATTGTGACAAGCCTTCCACGGCATAAACGCGGAATTTCGCGTATTTGTCTCCCACCTTCTTGGCTTCTTTATAGGCAGAAGAATCAAATGCGGCTTTTGCCTTTTCCATGCTCTCGAACACCATCACAGCGATGCGCGGTTTGGGTGGTTCACCGAAAATCGCAACGGTCCCGCCGCCGCGAACGACATATTTGCCACCTGCGTCCGTAATGGCTTTCGCGGCAGGCGGCACGTACTCCTTGTCATATGGCTCTGCATTCGTCACATCGATCTCGGCGACAACATATGCCGGCGGTTTGGCCTGGGCATGGAGTGCTTGAACGGCAGCAGCGCCGACCGCAACTCCTGCCAAGATAGACAATGCGACGGTGTAATGCGTTTTCATCGTTTCCTCTCCACTGTCTGGCGGCCTCGTTCTAGCCGACTTCGGGCTGCTCGCCCTCGACTTCGGACTTCATCACCACTATTGCAGAATCTGATTTTCTGTACAGACAACTAACTGGTTCGGCTTCGCAGCCCCGTGCAGTCGAACGGACTGTTTGCCGAACTTCGGACTTTTATTGTCGCCAGCGATTCGTTTCGGCTGAAACGTGGTTTCTGTGACCCACATCACAGCCTCCCAGGCAGACCACCGGCATCTTGCGCAGACACAGAAATGAGAACGCGCACATGAAATCCCCGGCGGTGAAATCTTTGGCGGTCGTGGTGATCTTGCTCGCGGCAATGACATGGGCCAAGGCCAGAAGCACCGCAAACTTCGTGGAGGGCGCCCAGTACGCCGCAACGTCTAGCGTAGTTGGCGGTGGTGGCGGCGATAGCCTTGCTCTGCCGACGGGCACACCACCCTTATAGGGACAGGCTTTATCAGACTGTCATCGCTGGCGGTCGGCTGATGCGCTGCGCGGTCGAAGGATCGACCCCGAGTTGGCCCCGCCGTGTAACGTCCATTATGGACCGTTTTTCGGTTGAAACAGACGGCCTAGCTGCTCCCGGCCCGAGCCCACTTTGCGCCATAAGCAGCAGACAATCGACACCTCGCAGCGAACCAACTAAAGCTCGCCCGCGACCCTCGGATCGCGCAGAATTGGGCCAACGCGTGGCACCTGTGCCCTACGCTGCAAGGCTCACAACTGGGAGATGGCCATGATTGTCAGATACGAGTCCGATGGCTCGATCGTCATGATCACACAGAACGATCACGCCCAGCTCTCGGGGTTGTTCGCCGCGCACTGGGGCAACGAGAAATTTGAGAAGCCGCGACCCTACCCATCGCTGGTGCGCGCCGCGATGTTTCATGACCGGGGCTGGATCCGCTACGAAATCAGCCCGCAGCTCAACCTCGAAACCGGCAAAACGCCGAACTACCGCGAAGTGCCCAACGACAAGACGCAGCTCGAAGCGTTCGAGTGGGCAGGCGACTGGCTGAGCGCTACCGACCCCTACGCCGGGCTGATGATCACCAAGCACAGGAGCGGCCTCTGGCAGGGGCGCTACGGCGTCATCACGTATCCGCCCGCGATCCAGCGCGGCACGCTGCCACAAGCGATCCAAGAGTTCATCGCCAGGAGCGAGGCCAAGCAGAAGGTCGTGGCCGAGAAGTTCGACGCCAAGGAGTTCGCGATCAACTACAACCTGCTCCAGGTCTGGGACATGATGTCTCTCTACATTTGCAGCACCGAGGTGCTCAAGCCGGACAAGATCGAGCCCGTGCCAATGTCCTATTCGGGCGCGGCGGGCGTCGGCATGACGCTGACGCCAGTCGAAGCCAACACGATCGCGCTCGATCCCTACCCGTTCGATCAACCGTCGCTGACAACCAACGTGATCTTCCGCCGGCTCCCGCAGACCAAGTTCAAGGACTCCACCGAGCTGCAAACGGTCTATTTCAAGACCGCACCGCAGATCGCGTCTTTCAAGCTGGTGCCGGCCGCGGCGCACTAGTGGTCCGATTCCGAAGTTCGTCAGCGTTCGCGGCACGCTCAAATACGAACTTCGGAATCAAAGGACCACTAGCAACTTTATGATTCTAGTGCGGTTTTAAATTTGAAGTTCCTATGATGATGGTGCAGCAGCAACTGATAGGAACTTCAAATTCACCGCACTAGGCGTTACATACCGCCCGGCGCTAACATCTCGTCGACCGTCATGGGCCGCGACGTCATTCCCTGCTCGCGGGTATAACCGCATTGGTCGTCATTGATAATCGCGGCGCATTTGTCCTTGATCATGTGAGGCGCAAATCCAACGCGGTCAAGCGCGGCCGGCGCGCGCGACTCGCGGCCACATTGAATTCCTGGCATATCCCTTGCATGATGTTTCCCTTGCATGATGTTCGAACGTTATGTTCGAAGCGGAATTGTCAGTCGCCCAGGCCATGCCGCAGGACCCGATGAAGCCCATGCGCGCCGCCGCTTCGCTCGGTACCAGCGCGGACCGCGCGCCGGCGCTGATCCAGGCGCGTGGGCTGTCAAAGACCTATGTCACCGGCTCGGGCGAGGTGGCAGCGCTTAAGAGCCTCGACTTCGAGATTTACGACGGCGAATTCGTTTCGGTCGTCGGTCAAAGCGGCTGCGGAAAGTCAACCTTGCTCAAGGTGCTGGCCGGGCTCCTGCCCTATACCGCCGGATCGGTCGAGCTGAACGGCAAGCCGCTGCGCGGGCCAACGCCACAAGCCGCGGTGGTGTTTCAATCGCCGGTGCTGCTACCGTGGCGCACCGTGCTCGACAACGTGCTGCTGCCGATCGAATTCCGCAAGTGGCCGATGGCGAGCTACCGGCAGAGCGCCGCCGATCTTCTCGCAATGGTCGGCTTGAGCGAGTTCGCGCAGCGCTATCCGTTCGAGCTCTCGGGCGGCATGCAGCAGCGCACCGCGATCGTTCGCGCGCTCGTTCAAGACCCGCGTCTCCTGCTGATGGACGAACCTTTCGGCGCGCTTGACGCCATGACGCGCGAGCAGATGAATCTCGAATTGATGCGGATCTGGAGCAAGAGCGGCAAGACGGTGATCTTCATCACCCACTCGATCGCCGAGGCGATCTTCCTCTCCGACCGGGTGATCGCAATGACTGCCCGCCCCGGCACAATTGCCGACGTCATCACCATCAACCTGCCGCGGCCGCGCGAGCTTTCCGTGATTAACACCGATCGCTTCGGCCGCTACGCCGCGAAGCTCCGCTCACTGCTCGACGCACAGGGAGGGATGTTCTGATGGCAGTGCAGGCCGTGGACACGCCCTCGCCCGCGATGCCACGCGAGGCGCGGCCAAATCTTGAACGACCAGGCGTATTGCGGCGCTATCCGCAATTCACCATTTCGCCGGCGATCTTGGTGGCGTTGATCGCCGCTTGGTGGCTCGCGACCGACGTAGCCGGCGTGCCCGCCTATGTCATGCCACCGCCAGAACAGGTGCTGCACGCCCTGATCGGCGGATTGAGCCGCGCGCCCTGGGACAAGGCGGGCTACTGGTACCACGCCGGCATCACGGTCTGGGAAGCCTTGCTCGGCTTCGCCATCGGCTCGGCGCTCGGCGCTCTCCTCGGTCTCGTGCTCTCGCATTGGCCGCTCCTCGGCAAGAGCTGGTATCCCTACATTGTCGGCTTCCAATCGCTGCCGAAAGTCGCGCTCGCGCCGCTGATGGTGGTGTGGTTCGGCTTCGGCCTCGAGGGCAAGGTGTTCATCACAGCGATCATCACGTTCTTCCCAGTGCTGGTGAACATGATGGCAGGCTACCAGGCGGTCGAGCCGGAGCGTATCGAGCTGGCGCGTTCCTGTAACGCCAGTGAGCTGCACCTCCTCACAAAAATCGTCATCCCGAGCTGCCTGCCATTCCTGTTCGCCGGGCTCGGCGTCGCTTCTGTGCTATCGATCCTCGGTGCCGTGGTTGGCGAGTTCGTCGGCGCCAGTGCCGGCCTCGGAATGCTCTTGATGCAGTACAACCAGGCGATGGAGATCTCGCCGATGTTTGCGGTCATCTTGCTGTTGGCCGTGATTGGTTTTCTGATGAATTACGCCGTGACCCTGATCGAGCGCCGTTATTGCTTCTGGGCGCAGCGGTCGAACGCAACGGCGCGACCATGACTGAGATCAACGTAAACCGCAGAGGCCATGCCATGCTCAACCAACTCTGTCGTGCCACGCTCGCGCTGACGCTGGCCGCCGGCATGTCTTGCTGCCTGGTCGGAGCCGTCCCCGCGCAATCGCTCAAGAAGATGACACTGGTGCAGATGCACCCAAACATGGGCATCGGCGAAGAGGTGTTTCTCTACGCCGTACCCAAGCGCCTTGGCTACTTCGCGGCAGAAGGGCTCGATGTCGACATCCAAAACTCCCAGACCGGCATGATCTCGGCGCAAGTTTTGCAGTCAAACAACGCGCAGGTCGGCACCACCGCAGCCGCGGCGATCATGACGGTGCGCGAGCAGAATGGCGACTTGGTTTCGTTCTTCAATCTCAAGCGCAACGCCGGGACCTTCCTGGTCGTCCTGAAGGACTCGCCCATCCAGAAGCTCGAAGACCTCAAAGGCAAGACCGTTGGCGCGCCCTCGTTTGGCGCCGGCGGTGGATTAGCCTTGAAGCAGAACTTGAACGAAATCGGCATCACGCCCGATCAGTACACCGGCATTGCGACCGGCGCCGGGCCTTCGGCGATCGCGGCCCTGCGCAGCGGCCAGATCGATGCCCTGGTGATGTGGGATGCAATGCTCGGCGCAACCGAGAACACAGGACTGGCGGTGCGCCCGGTCAATATTCCGCTTGAGGATCGCATGGTCGGGACAACGCTCGCGACAAGGAAGGCGTTCGCCAACTCGAATCCAAAAGAAGTTGCGGGCTATTGCCGCGCCATGACCAAGGGCCTCGTCTTTACGATGACCAATTCGGCCGCCGCCATCCGCATCTTCTGGGAGGAGTTCCCGACCACGAAACCTGCAAACTTGGACGATGCCACCGCGCTCAAGAATAGCGTGCACATCATGCGTCGCTTCCTTGAAAAGGCGCTTCAAGATCAGCCCGAGGGCGCGCGTCTTGGCGAATTCATCAAGCCGAATTGGCAAAACACGCACGCCGCCTTTGTCAAGCTGGGCACTCTGAAAGGCAGCGAGGCCGCGACCAACTCCTACACGGAACAGTTCCTGGCGGCCTGCAACGACTTCGACCGCGCAGCAGTGGTGGCACAGGCGAAGAGCATGAATCAGTAATCGCGTCATTGAACGGAATGGTATCAGCCATCTGCTCCACCGACTTGTTACGTAACGCCATGTGTCTGGTTGGAAGCGGCCCACTGGGGGCGACCATGACTAGAATCTTGGCTAGCCGGGTGACAGCGACTCAAGCACGATGCGTGCTCACGATAGAGGACAACCCGAAGCACGGAATTTGAGAGCGCTCGCGTGCAGATGAGAAAACTGTATGCGCGTTTCGAGCGGCAAGTCTTTGCGATCGCGTCCCTTTGATTGCCAATCGGCATACGCCGAGGTGATCGTATGAGCGGTGCCGAGAGTCGGCTTCGGGTCATTCGGGTCGATTCCGCGGTGTCCAAGTTACGTCCGCTTATACTCCGAGAGCGGCGGCAGAGCGGACATCGTGAGAGGTCGCATTTGTGCCATTTCCGAAAATGGCAGGCCATCCCCTTCCTTACACACGAGCACATGCTGTATCGTCTCGAGCAGCTGCTCCAAGCGGGACATGCCGAGGTTTCCATGTGCAAGATGGGCAGCTTTGGTGCCATCGGCAGGCATTGCATTCTCAATTCAGCGCGTTTTTAGCGCTGCCGATAGTCACATGTCGTAGGTTCCCGCGCCGCTTCCGCAGCAGGCGGCTAACTCTTACACGCAACCACACGGAGGACCACATGCCGACGTTCATACTATCTCTGAACTGGACTGACCAAGGAATCCGTGCAGTCAAGGATGCTCCCAAGCGCAGCCAAGCCGCCCGAGAGCTCGCCAAGAAATTGGGAGTTGAGGTCAAGCAGATTTATCTGACTTCTGGGGAAAATGATCTTCTAATTATCGTGGATGCGCCTAGCGGGGACAACGTCGCCAAATTTGCACTCGCCACTGGCTCGCTGGGAAACGTACGTACTCGCACCGCCAGAGCTTGGTCTGAGCCCGAATTTCAACGACTAATCTCCGAGCTGCCATGACAGCTCCGAGGTGATCCGGGCGGGCAACATCAAGGCAGAGCAAGCCGCTACGCCGCGGGCAAGCGAGATTCAGACAGCGCGATCATTTCTCCGGACCGATGCCGGCTTGCTTGATGACGCGACTCCAGATTTCGACTTCCGCCCTGAGAAATGCGCCGACAGTCTCGGGAGCGTCGGGCCGACTCTCGTAACCGAGCGGCGCAAGGCGTCCATGAACGCTCGGATCGGCGAGCGCGGCAATGGTGTCGGCGTTCATTTTCGTGATGATCTGGGTCGGGGTCCTGACCGGCACAAAGAAGCCGTACCATGACACGACATCGAAACCTGGAACGCCACTTTCGGCGATCGTCGGCACATTGGACGCGATCGCGGAACGTTTGGCACCCGTATAGCCGAGCACCTGGACCTGGCCCGATCTGGCGTTATCGAGCGTGGCGCCGCCGGAGAACAGAAGATGGACCCGGCCGGGGATGAGGTCATTCATCGCGGGAGCCGCCCCGCGATAAGGCACGTGGATCATGTCCAGTCCGGCCATGTGCTTGAACAGCTCGCCACAAAGATGGGGCGAAGACCCCGTGCCCGGGGACGCGAGCGTGAGCTTGCCCTTGTTCGCCTTGCCGTAGGCGATGAATTCGCTGACCGACTTCACGGGTAAGGAGTTCGGTACGAACATGAAGAACGAGTAGCTGCAGATGAAGGCGACCGGCGCGAAATCGCCAATCGGGTCATAGCTGAGCGAGGGATAAAGGCCGCGGGTAGCGGCCTGCGACGAGCCACCCATCAACACCGTATGACCGTCGGGCTCCGAACGTGCGACCAACTCGTTCGCAATGTTGGTGCCACCGCCCGGGCGGTTCTCGATTAGGACTTGCTGGTCCCAGCTTTTCGAGAGCCGCTCGGCGACGATGCGGGCGATCACGTCGGTCGGCCCTCCAGCCGCGAACGGCACGACGATACGAACAGGATGGGTAGGCCAAGCAAGGGCGTTTGCCCGCTTGGCCACGATGCCCGGCGCAAGCGCAGACGCGGCAGCCAGCGCATTGAAGCAACGGCGTGTGATCATCACGATGTACCTCCAGCAGCATTGGACCACTGGGAAGCATAGCTGGACCGGACGACGGTGTATCGGTGTTGCGACGATCAGCGCACTGAACGCAATCGCATGTCCGCCGGCGCTCTACGAGCTCGTCGCGGGCGGATCGGGTCCCCCCAAGACTGACCACTCCATCGCGGCGCGGCTCACAGCGACACGCTCCGTTGCGATCGCGCGCCGTGCGCGTTGCCTTACTGCGGCTGCGGCTGTGCGGCCCCGGGGACCGCGCAGGCTCTGTCCGGCAGGCGCGTATCGCACACGGTGACGTCCTTGAGGTAGCCCATCCACTGGGTGATCTGCTGCTTTGATGGCCAGGCCTTGAACGCCACCTGAACGATATAGAAGCTGTCGTTGCCCTGGATCGCCTTGAACCAGGTGATTTCGGGCTTGCCGGTGGCTTTATTGATCGGACAATTCTGCAGCCATACCATCGAGGGATAGCCGTTCTCCGGTCCTTGAGCGACGGGATGCGACTCAGCTCGCGGACATGCAGTCGCCAGCTCCTTTTCGATTCCGGCCTTGAACTGGTCCGGCGTGACCTTCAGCCCATAAAAAACCTGCACCGTGACCATTTCGGTCCAGTTCTTCACGCTCTGCTTCACCGGCACCATCTCGCTGATGAGCATGGTCTTGTTTCTTTGCTGGAAATCTATTTTGAACCCGGCGGGCAAGCCGGCCAGAATATTCTCGTCCTGCAGCTCCGCGAGGCATGCGGACGTGACCATTGCAGTCACGACACCGAGACAGATCGATATTGTCCTCACGAAGTCCTCTTCGATGCGCATGCCCAGAGGCGACGTATCCAACGGGGCGCGTGGCGACCTTCAGGTTGCCGCACAGCGCGCCGGGGGACGGTCGCTGTCGTCACGCTTGTAGGAGAAAGACCCGAATTTGCCCGTCAGCTTGATCGCATCCTTCTCCCGCACGACCTGGTCGTCGCCCCAGATCTTTTCCCAGGCAAGGATGTTCGGGGCGCGGAACGCTCCCTTCGAAAAATACACTGATCCGTCGGGGGCGATGCGACATTGCGTGGCTGAACCGTCGGGCCGGACCGCGATCCAGACCTGCTTGTCGCCGTAGGTCCACAGGCCGACGACGGATTTCAGCACGTCGGCATCGTCGTCGGCGTCGCTCACCTTGTCCAGCGCCCGCATCACTCCGTGGGTCGGATTCTGTCCGCAATAGGAGCCGAGCTTCTTCCCGAGATCCTCCATCTTGCTGAAATCGAGCTCCGCGGGTTCATCTTCGTCGTGCAGATAGCCCATCATCCAGGTCAGGATCACGCCGATGGTATCCTTGGGGCTGTCGACGAACTGCTTGCATGTCATGGTCGCCAGCGGGATCGTCTTATCGGCGGCCAATGCCGGTGCCATGGTCAGAGCAATCGCAGTCACAACAACACCAATACGCTTCATTGCAACCTCCGCGGCCTGACCAGACGAACAGACTCTACACGCTCGGCGGCGGCCGACCAACCGCGACCGTTCACCCCGTGAGCTCGCGGACCGCGCGCGCCGCCTGGTCGATGGCGAGATGGGCATAGGCGTCGCCGCCGGCGTCGGAATTGGCGATGGCAACGCCGCCCACTCTTTGCCGCGCCTGTTCCAGAACGTTCCCGTAATCGTCGCCATCGAACAAGGAATTTGCGACGTAGCCGTAGCCGTGCGGCCAGCGGTTGACGGTGATCGCTGCGATGTCGCGCGCGCTCGCAAACCCGCCCGGCCCGAGCATGCGGTCGAGCTCGTCGCGGATCCGCGCCTCGAAATCCGCAAACGTCGTTTCGAAGAGCTTCCTCTGGCCGATGCGAAACTGCGTCCGGGCATCGAGCCCCTGGTTGGGCGCGCCCGGAACGTGGACGAGATGCAGGCACATGGGTTCGGCGGGGTCGCCGGGATGGCGATAGCCGCCGAGACTGACGGGAAAATCGAGCTTCACCCGGGTGTGAAACGACATCGGCGCGGAAATGTCGTGCACGCCCAGTCGCGCCCATGGCTGCCAGTTGCGGGTCAGCACGTTGGTGTAGACGAGCGGCGTCTTGACGTTGCGCGCGAGCGCGTCGCGCTGCGACGCCGGCAGTTCCGGCATGATGTGCGGGATCATCATGTGAAAGCACGCGAGCACCGCATGCCTGGCCGCGACGCGTCGCGTGAGCCCGGCGCGCACATAGGCGACGAGCACGGTGTCGCCGGCGTTGCGGACGTCGATGCAGGTCGCGTCGAGCCGGATGCGCACATTCTGCCCGTCGCGATCAAGCCTGCCGTAGTCGAACGGCGCCAGCACTACGTCCTCCATGGTGTGGCCGGGCGCGACATCCGGCAGCAGCGAGCGCACCAGCAACCGGGCGAGCGAGGCGTTGCCGTCGGGGAAGTGATAGATGTAGGGCTCCCGCGGCCCCGACCGCACCGGCAGCCCGAGGCCCTCGAACCCGGGATAGCCGAGATCGCGCGCGTCCGCGGCCGGCACCGCGTCGCATCCGAGCCCGAAGAAGCCCAGCGTGCGGCCCTGAAAGCAGTTCGCCGCTTCTTCGCTGCAGCCGCAGAACCTGATGAGATAGTCGCGGTAGCTGGTGGACTTGAGGATCTCGCGCTTCTGCTCGATGCTCCTGCCCGCGAGCGGATCGCGCGCAGCGTCATAGAGCGCACGCAACTGCGCCTGGCTCTCCGGCGCGATCGGGAACGCGGCGATGAACTCGCCGAGCGGCCTGGCATTGGCCAGACCACGCGTGAGCTCGTCGGCGCCTCCCGACGCAGGCTCGCCCGGCACCAGCAGATCGCGCCCGAAGGCTTCGCGCGAAAAGAACACGCCGCGGGCGAGCCCGAGCGACGAATAGAACGTTCGATCGAAGGCGCTGTCGAACCGCGCGGTGTCGACCCCGAGCTCGCGCAGAAGTGCCTTTGCCACGTCGCTGTAATTCGTGCCGGGTGAATCGATCGACTCGCTGCCGCCGTAGCCGAGCACGAGACGGCCGTCGAGGGTGAACTCGTTGCGCCGGGCATGGCCGCCGAAATCATCGTGGTTGTCGAGGACGAGGATGCGGGCGGAGGGCCCGGCGGCGCGGCGATAGAACCAGGCGGCTGCGAGCCCGCTGATGCCGGCGCCGACAACGACGAGATCGTAGCGTTCCTCGACCGCCGCGCCGTCGAGCGGAAAGCGCGTGCGGTCGTACGCCTGCGCGTGCGCGGCCTCGAACGAGCCGGCGTGCTGGCCACGCAGTCCCGTGAGCGCGGGCGGGTAGCGCACGGGCTGCGCCGCGATCTGGGCCGCGGGCGTGAGACCGGCGGCGATGGTGAGCGCTGCGCCGTTGAGGAAGTCGCGTCGCGAAATCGAGGGCATGCGCCCGGATTCTGCCAACAATCCGGCGCGGCCCGCAAGCCGCCGCGTGCTAATGCCCCGAACCCGAAGTTCGCGCACATCGCGCGGCAAGTTCAATCGCGAACTTCGGATTCAAAAGGGGCACTAGAATCATAGAGTTGCTAGTGCTCCGCAAGCTCTCCTTGCGGCTGCGGGCTGGTCGCTGCCCGACGCGGCACGATCAGCTTCGCCAGCAAGATCTGGACGGTCTCGCCGCGCTGGTTGCGGGTTTCGCTGCGCACTCTCGCCATCCCGCGATCGGGCCGCGAGCGGGACGGCACGGCCTCCTCGACTTCGCTTACGACCTGGAGGATATCGCCCGGCCGCGTCGGCTTCGGCCAACTGATCTCGCCGCCGGCGCCGACGATCCCGCCCATAAGCGGCAATCCCGACTCCACCAGCAGGCGCATGGTGATCGCCGCCGTATGCCAGCCGCTAGTGTCCCGGTTCCGACGTTCGTATCCCTTTGCAGCACGCGCGCGTACGAACGTCGGAACCAAAGGGACACTAGCAACTATGTGATTCCAGTGTGGCTTCGGATTTGACGTTCCTACGAAGAACTCGCGGCAATACTGGTAGGAACGTCAAATCCGCCACACTGGCCGCCAGCCCGCCGAACAGCGTGGCCTTCGCCGCGGCGGCATCGAGGTGGAACGGCTGCGGATCGAACTGAGCGGCAAACGCCTTGATCTGCGCTTCGTCGACGAGGTGCGTGGCGCTGGTGAAGCGCCGGCCGGCATGCAGGTCTTCGAGATAAAGCCGCGGACCTTGGTCTTGCAGCTTGCCTGGTTCCGCCATGGACCGCCTCCGTCGCCCGATCTAGTGACTTGCATTATGATAGTCACTATTCTATATTGCGTCAATGCAGCGCAAGCACCTCGACAGCATGCCGTGCCCGATCGCCCGCAGCCTGGAGCGGGTCGGCGAATGGTGGAGCATCCTCATCCTGCGGGACGCCCTGCATGGCCTGCGGCGCTTCGATGAATTCCAGCAGAGCCTCGGCATCGCGCCCAACATGCTGACGCGCCGGCTCAATGCCCTGGTCGACGCCGGGCTGCTGGAACGCCGCCGCTACAGCGAGCGGCCGCCGCGCTACGAATATGTGCCGACCATGCGCGGGCGCGATTTCCGTCCCGTGCTGATCGCCCTGCTCGCCTGGGGCAACAAACACTTCGCGCCGGAAGGCGCGAGCGTGCAACTGATCGATACCGCGACCGGGGCGGCGGTGGACCCGATCATGGTCGATGGGGCGACGGGACGCCCGATCAAGGCGCCGGAATACGCGTTTGCTCCCGGGCCCGCCGCGCCCGAGCGCACGCGGCGCAGATACGCATCGATCGCGCGGGAGAAGGTGCCAGCCGAGCAGCCACGCGTCCCGGCCAAAGCCGGACCGCCACGCGCAAGCGGAGTGTCCCATGAGCGTCGCGACTCTGGACGGGGGCCTCCCCGCTGCCGTCGGCTCCCCGGCCGGTCATCCGGCCGCCGCCATGAGCCCGCGCACCCGCGCGCTGCTGCACGGGTCGATCGTGCCGACGCTGCTGTGGATGGCGTGGCCCAACGTGCTGGTGATGGTGGCGCAGGCGGCGACGGGCCTGATCGAGACCTGGTTCGTGGCCAAGCTCGGCACCGACGCGCTCGCCGGCATGGCGCTGGTGTTTCCCGGCGTCATGCTGATGCAAATGATCTCGGCGGGCGCCATGGGCGGCGGCATCTCGTCCGCGATCGCACGCGCGCTGGGCGCCGGCCGACGCGACCAGGCCGACGCGCTGGTGATGCATGCGCTGATCATCAACATCGCGCTCGGCGTCACGTTCTCCATCATCATGCTGGCATTCGGTCGCCCGATCTATCGCGCGCTGGGCGGCGAGGGCGCCGAGCTCGAGGCGGCGCTGGCCTATTCGAACGTCGTGTTTGCCGGCAACGTCCTGCTGTGGGTGCTCAACGGCTTCGCCAGCGTGATCCGCGGCACCGGCAACATGCTGGTGCCGGCATTGGTGATCTGCGCCGGCGTGGTGGTGCTGATACCGTTGTCGCCGGTGCTCATCTTCGGTCTCGGCCCGTTTCCAGCGCTCGGCATCGCCGGCGGCGGGGCGGCGCTGCTGTTGTTCTATGCCGGGGGCACCGCCGTGCTCACATGGTACATCCTGTCCGGACGCAACGTCGCGCGCCTGCGACCTTCGCGGCTGCGCTGGCCATTGTTTCGCGACATCCTGGGCGTGGGCGCGGTCGCGGCCGTCACCTCGGTGCAGACCAACGTGATCATCGCGCTCGCGACCGCCTTGGTTGCCGCCACCGGCGGCGCCGCAGCCGCGGCCGGCTATGGCACGGCGGCGCGGCTGGAATATCTGCTGGTCCCGCTCGTGTTCGGGCTCGGCGCGCCGCTGGTGGCAATGGTCGGCACCAATATCGGCGCCGGCCAGCGCGAACGCGCGCTTCGCATCGCGATGGCGGGCGGGGCGGTCGCGTTCGCGATCACCGAGGCGGTGGGTGTTGCCGCGGCAATTTGGCCGCAGGCATGGATTTCGCTGTTCAGCGCCGACCCGCGCGTGCTGGCAACCGGGGCCAGCTATCTGCGCATCGTGGGGCCGACCTACGGATTTTTCGGTCTCGCCCTTGCGCTCTATTTTGCTTCGCAAGGCGCCGGCCGCCTGTTCTGGCCGCTGTCCGCCGGCTTCCTGCGCATGCTGGTGGCGATCGGCGGCGGCTGGCTTGTGTTGCGGGCAACCGGCTCGCTGCTCTGGCTGTTCGCCGCCCTCGCGCTCGGGCTCTTCCTGCATGGCGTCACCCTGTTGGCGGCCATCGGCTCCGGCGCCTGGTTTCGTCGCCCTGCCCCCGGTCCGGCGGCGGTCGTCTCCTGAATTCACGGCACGCGTCTGATCGAGCGCGCGGAGCATGGCCGGCGCTAGCGCCGTGCTATACTGGCGTTCAGGACCAGGGAGAGGACAACACCGTGGACCAGAAGATCATCAGTCTGTACGACCGCTTCACCCATGGCGGCATGAACCGCCGCGAATTTCTCGATCGCCTGGCCGAACTGGCGGGCTCGTCGGCCGCGGCGGTCGCGCTCCTGCCGCTGCTGCAGAACAATTACGCGCAGGCCGCGATCGTGGCGCCGGACGACGGCAGGCTGGTCAGCGAGCGCGTGTCCTACGAGTCCCCCAAGGGCAAGATCAACGGCTATCTCGTGCGCGCCAAGGCCGCAGACGCGAAAGATTTGGGCAAGCGGCCGGCGGTGATCGTCATCCACGAGAACCGCGGGCTCAACCCGCATATCGAGGACATCGCGCGCCGATTGGCGGTCGAGGGCTATCTCGCGTTCGCGCCCGACCTCTTGTCCGTGAACGGCGGCACGCCGCCCGAGGAAGACAGGGCGCGCGAGCTTCACCAGAAAACCGAACGCGAGGACATGATCGCGGCGGCCCTCGCCGCCATTCCGTTCATGCAGAAGCACGCGGAATCGACCGGCAAGGTGGGCGCGGTCGGCTTCTGCTTCGGTGGCGGCGTGGTCAATCGCATGGCCGCCGGAAGCCCCGATCTCGGCGCGGCCGTGCCCTATTACGGCGTGCAGATCCCGGTCGAGATGGTGCCGGCCATCAAGGCGCCGCTGCTGCTGCAATATGCGGAGAACGACGAGAACATCAACAAGGGCATCGTCGCCTACGAGACGGCGCTGGCCGCCAACAACAAGAAATACGCCATCTACATTTATCCCGGCACGCAGCACGCCTTCAACAACGACACCGGCGCCGCCCGCTACAACAAGGCGGCGGCCGAGCTGGCCTGGACCCGCACGCTCGCGTTCTTCGCCGAGAATTTGGGCGCACCGCCGAAGGCGAGCTAGTTGGAGTGCGGGATCGCTCGCTCGAACCTGTTTGAGCGGCCCGTGCGCCGTGGGAGGAGGTGCCGATATCCGGCGCCCCGGCCAGCTCATGCGCCAGCGCGCGGACGGCGGACGCGCTTCTTGGGCGGCGCCAGCATCTGGATGAGCGCGGTCGCGGTGCGCAACAACCGCGCGTCGCGGCCGGGTCCGCCGACGAGCTGCACCCCGATGGGAAGCCCGCTCTCGCCCGCAAGCAGCGGCAGCGACAAGGCCGGCAGCCCGGTCAGCGTCCACAAGGTGCAGAAGGCGGGATCCCCGGTGGCGCTCAGCCCCGGCGGGGCGACGCCGGGCGCCGCGGGCGTGATGATGGCGTCGTACTGGTCGAAAATTTCCGCAAGGCTTGCGGCGTAACGCGACGCGGTGTCGAGCGCATCGAGATACCCGACCGCGCTCGTCCGCCTGCCCTCGGCCAGCAGCCTTGCCATCACCTCGCTCGGCTCGCCGCGCGCGACGAAGGGCGCAAGGTTGTGCGCCATCTCGGTCGCCATGATGGTGCGCTGGATGTTCCAGGCTGCGGCGAACGGGGCGGGAAGGTCGACCAGCGCGACCGCGGAACCGAGCGCCGTCACCAGCTCCTCGAATGCCGCCTGGGTTTCTGCCTCCGCCTTGTCCCAGACCGGCGTACGCACGAAAGCGAAATGGGGGGATGCCGGCGGACTTTCGCTTTGCACGGCGCGGAAATCGGCGCTGGCGAAAGGCCGCGTGTCCGGGTCGGCGGGGTCGTAGCCGGCGAGGACGTCGAGGATGAGCGCGAGATCGGGAAGCGAGCGCGCGAAGGCGCCGACATGGTCGAGCTTGCGCGAGAGCTGCAGCACGCCCGCCCGCGACACCAGCCCGTGGGTCGGCTTGACCGCAAACACGCCGCAGAACGCGGCCGGACGGATCACCGACCCGTTGGTCTGGCTGCCGAGCGCGAGCGGCACCATATGGGCGGCGACCGCCGCCGCCGATCCCGAGGACGAACCGCCGGGCGTGCGGGTGTGATCGTGCGGGTTGCGCGTCGGCCCGGGATGAAAGTAGGCGAACTCGGTGGTCACGGTCTTGCCGATGATGACGGCGCCGGCGGCGCGCAGCCTGGCGACGACGGTGGCGTCATGCCGTGGCCGGCGTCCGGCGGCGAGCGGGGAGCCGAGTTCGGTCGGATAGTCCGCGGTGTCGATGATGTCCTTGATCGCGACCGGAATGCCGTGCAGCGGGCCGAGCGGGTGGCCCAGCATACGGCGCTCGTCGAGCATCCGCGCCTGCGCGAGCACATGCTCGCCATCGAGATGGGCGAACGCTCTGACCTCGCCGTCGAGCGCTTCGATGCGAGCGAGACAGGCGCGGGCATAGGTCTCGGCCGAAACCGCGCCGCGCGCAATTTCCGCGGCAGCCTCGCTCGCGGTCAGCGTCACAAGCCCGTCGTCGGCCATGGCTCCTCTCCTGCACACTCTACTGGTTTTCCGAGACCGCGTGGCCGGGAACGGTCACGTGGTTGCCGCGCGCGCGAATCCAACCTCGCGGTGGGCAAAGATCTCGGTGGCAAGCTTACGCCCCGCCTGCTGACGCGGCTCAACCGCCGTAAAGGTAGTTCGGCAGCCAGAGCGTCATTCCGGGCCAGAGATACATGATGACCATGCACAGGATGACGATCAGCATGTAAGGCATCATGCCGGAGAAGATCTGGTTGAGCGTGACGTGCGAGGGCGCGACACCCTTGAGGTAGAACGCCGACATCGCCACCGGCGGCGACAGGAACGCCGCCTGCAGGTTCACGAACACCAGCGTTCCCCACAACACCGGGTCGATGTTGAAGTGCTTGAGCAGCGGCAGGAAGATCGGGACGAAGATGATGATGATCTCGGTCCATTCGAGCGGCCATCCCAGCAGGAAGATGATGGCCTGCGACAGGATCATGAACTGCACGGGCGACAGATTGAGCGACAGCACCCAGTGCTCGACCAGCGCCTGCCCGCCCAGGATGGCGAACACTCCGGAGAACAGCGCCGAGCCGACGAACAGCCAGCACACCATGGCGGTGGTCTTGGCGGTGAGAAACACCGCTTCCTTGGTGCGCTTCCAGTCGAGCGTGCGGGCGTGGAAGGCCAGCAGGAAAGCGCCGGCGGCGCCGACGCCGGCGGACTCGGTCGCGGTGGTGATGCCGAACAGGATGACGGCGAGGACCACCACGGTGAGGATGCCCAGCGGCATCACCGACGAGGTCAGGAGCTTCACGACCTCCAGGCGGTCGCCGTCCATCCGGGAGTAGTAACGCCCGATCACCAGCCCCGCGAGGGCGGCGATCGCCCAGAACCAGACGTAGAAGGCCGACGGCGGCCCCGCTTCGCTGGGCGCGGCCGGGGCGGGGGTCAATCCGGGGCTGCCCAGCTGCTGCAAGGCTTCCGGCGCTGCCTCGACCGTGACCTGCTGGTGGATGACGACGTACCACCAGACCGCCCACAGCGTGAGCGCGATCAGCGCGAACGGCACCAGCGCGAGGCACAGATTCTTGAGCAGTGTCCAGTAGCCGATCGGCTTGCCGTCCTCGCCCTTGATCGCCATCGCCCGCTTCGGCGAGAACAAGGCCGAGACCAGCGCCACCGGCATGTTGCGCGAATATGCCGCCTGGAATTGTCGGACCCAGGCCGGCACCGGCACGCGCGTCTGCTCTTCCGGCAGGCGCGGGGCGATCTTCGGATTGATCATCGCCCAGCCGACGATGTAGACGAGATAAAGAAACGCCAGGAAGAAGCCGGGGAACATCGCCGCCGCGTAGAGCTTGACCACCGACTGGCCGGCGACCGCGGCGTAGACGATGATCATCACCGAGGGCGGGATCAGGATCCCGAGCGTGCCGCCGGCCGTGATCACGCCGGAAGCGAGCTTCACGTCATAGCCCGCGCGCAGCATCGGGTTGAACGCGATGACGCCCATCAGCACCACGACCGCGCCCACGAGGCCGCTGGCAATGCCCCAGAACGTGCATACGATCAGCGTGGCAACGGCCAGCGACGCAGGCACGCGCCGGAACGCGAGCTGGATGCTGTAGAACATCTTGTCCACCAGCGCGCCGCGCTCCATCACGTAGCCCATGAGCACGAACAGCGGGATGGAGATCAGGACGTCGTTGGTCATCGCGCCGTAAGTGCGCTGGACCATCAGATCGAAGACGCGATTGTGCACCCAGGACTCGCCGGGGACATAGAACGCGATGAAGCCGAAGAATATTCCCAACCCCATCAGCGTGAAGGCTGTCGGGAAGCCCATCATGATCACGACGACGATGAGCCCCAGCATCAGGAGCCCGAGGGCCGGATCGCTCATGTGTTCAGCTCTCCCCCCATCCCGCGCTGGCGCGCGGTCTCGTCGATGCGATGCGCGCGCTCGATCGCGATCTTGCGCGCCTCATCGTCCACGTACTCGCTGTGTGCGAGCTGCTCCTCGATGACGTCGGTCTCGGCGACGTCCTTCAGCCGGCTCGGCCATACCCCGGTCTTGAGGCAGACGACGCAGCGCACGATTTCGGCAATGCCCTGCAGCATTACCAGCGCGCCGGCAATCGGAATGACGGTCTTGAAGTGATAGACTGGCGGGCCCTCCGCCGTCACATTCGAGTGCTCGGCGATGCGCCATAAATCGGCGGCATAGTCGTAGCCGGCGTAGATGAGCGCGGCGATGCCGGGGACGAAAAAGACCAGATACAGCACGAGATCGAGCGCGGCTTGCGTGCGCGGCCGCATCGAGCTGTAGAGGAAGTCGCCGCGAACGTGGGCGTTCTGTGCCAGCGTATAGGCACCGGCGAGCATGAACAGCGAGCCGTAGAGCATGTTGTCGAGGTCGAAGATCCAGGCGGTCGGCGCGTTCATGATGTAGCGCTTGAACACTTCGACGCACACCACGGTCATCAGCGCGATGATCAGCCAGGCCGCGGCCTTGCCGACCCAGGTGCTGATGCCGTCGATCGTGTGCAGAAACCCCTGGACGCTCATGCGGTGCGGCCGTTCGGCGCTGAGCCGATCCTCGTAGTCCTGGTAGTGCAAAGCACCATCCGGTCAGGTCCCCGAATGGTGCTTTGCCGGTTCCGCGCCGTCAGATCGGCTTCTTCGCGTTTGGCCCGAAGTAGTGTTCGAACGCCATGCGGCGGTTCACAACGGTGTCCTGCTCCCATTGCGTTGCCCGCTTGGCGAACGCGAGTTGCAATTCCACGATTTCCTTGAACATCGGATTTTCCGCCGCTTTCTTCTTCACGACCTCGTCGTAAATTTCGAGCTGCCTTTTGAGGATTGGCTCCGGCGTCTTGTAGAACTTGACGTTGTCCTTGGTCTGCAGCTCGATGTAGTCCTGCGAGTAGCGGTCGATCGCTTTCCACTGCATGTCCTGCGAGGCCGCCTCAACCGCATTCGCGATGATCGCCTTCATCTTTTCCGGCAGTCCATCGTATTTCGTCTTGTTGAACGTGATCTCGAACTGCTCCGCGTTTTGGTGAAAGCTCTGCAGCATGCAGATCTTAGAGACATCGGCGAAGCCGAGCGCCCGGTCCGACGAGGCATTGTTGAACTCGGCCGCCTCGATCAGGCCGCGGTCCATAGCCGACACGATCTCGCCGCCCGGCAACGCATTCACCGCCGCGCCCATGCCTTGGAACACGTCAATGGAGATGCCGACGGTGCGGAATTTCAGGCCCTTGAAGTCGTCGACCTTGGTCACCGGTCGCTTGAACCAGCCGAGCGGCTGGGTCGGCATCGGTCCGTAAGGGAACGAGACGACGTTCGCGCCGATCGACGCATAGAGTTTGGCGAGAAGCTCCTTGCCGCCGCCGTATTTGTGCCAGGCCAGCAGCATGTTGGCATCCATCGCATAGCCCGGTCCCGATCCCCACAGCGCGAGCGCGGTCTGCTTGCCGTAGTGGTAGACGAGCACGCCGTGGCCGCCGTCGAGCGTTCCTTTCGAGACCGCGTCGAGCAAGCCGAACGCAGGCACCACCGCACCCGCGGGCAGCACCTCGATCTTGAGGTCGCCGCCGGTCATGTCGTTGACTTTCTTGGCGTAATCGACCGCGAATTCGTGAAAGATGTCCTTCGACGGCCAGGTGCTCTGCCAGCGCATGCTGATGGGACCCTGCGCCGAGACGACGCTGGGCGCGGCCACGGCCGCCGTCGCCAGGGCAGCTCCGCCCAGAAACTTGCGACGCGTCGTTGGTGAAGACACGGACTTCTTCGACATGCATTCCCTCCATTGCTCAGGGATGACGTTCTTCGTCATCTTCTGCGATTTAAACCATCCGAAAGCGTGACTATTCCGGTATGGGCGTAGGTTGTAGGGGCTGATATCGCTCCACACAAGCGGCCGAATTGTCTCGCCCCCGCCGGCCGCCCCCTCAGCCTCAATGCGCATACAGCAGGCTTGGCAGCCACAGAATGATCTGCGGAAAGAGTATACAAAGCCCGACCCCAAGCCACTGCAGAGCCATAAAGTTCACCGCAGAGCGGAAAATCGTGGCCATGCTGATCTCGGGCGGCGCGACGCTCTTCAGATAGAACAGCGAATACCCGAATGGCGGCGACAGGAACGCCATCTGCATGTTGACCATAAAAATCACCCCGTACCACAGCGGCACGTCCGCACTCTCGACCCCGGCAAAGCCGAGAAGTCCCGACCATTCCAATCCCTTCATGATTGGCAGGAAGATCGGCACGGTGAGCAACAGGATGCCGACCCAGTCGAGGAACATACCGAGGACGAACAGGATGACCATCATCAGCAGGAGGATGCCATAGGGTGGAAGGCCCGTGCCCAGGATCGACTCGGCGACGAACGTCTGTCCCCCCTTCACGATGAAGAATCCGACGAACATGGTCGCGCCGAAGAAAATCCACATGACCATGGCCGTGGCCTTCAGCGTTGCGATCGCCGCGTCGTGGATATTGATCCAGTTCAACCGCCGGTGCAGCGCGGCGATGACGAGCGCGCCGAAGGTACCGATCCCCGCGGCCTCGACCGGCGTGGCAATGCCGAGAAAGATCACGCCCAGCACGAGCAGAATCAGCAAGATCGGCTCGATGGTGTTCTTGAGCAGCCTCAGCTTCTCACGTCCGTCCACCCGTTCTTCGGGCGGCAAGGCCGGTCCGAGCTTGGGGTTGATGTAGCAGCGGATCGTGATGTACGCGATGTAAAATCCGGACAGCATGAGCCCCGGGAATATCGAGCCAACGAGAAGCTCGCCCAGGGATTGCTGCGCCACGACCGCATAGACGATCGCCATCACCGAGGGCGGGATCAGAATGCCGAGCGTGCCGCCGGCGAGCAGCGAGCCGCAAGCGAGCTTCTGGTCATAGCCACGCCGTAGCATTGCCGGCAGCGCGATCATGCCCATGGTCACCTCGGTCGCGCCGACAACGCCGACCATGGCCGCGAGCGCGGTGCAGGCCAGCACTGTTGCCGAGGCCAGGCCGCCCTTGAGTGAGCCAAGCCATTTATAGATGGCGTCGAAGAGTTCCTCGATGATGCCCGCACGCTCGAGCACGGCCGCCATGAAGATGAACAGCGGCACGGCGGAGAGCTGGTAATCCGTCATGAACGGGAAGATGCGCGACGGCATCATATTGAGGATGGCGGAATTCCCGAACACGAACAGAAAGATCGTGGCCAAGCTGCCGGTGCAGAACGCCATGGGCAGACCGAGCGCCAACAGCACCGCCAGGGATCCGAACAGGAGAACGGTCAGCCATGCGATATCGATCTCGATGCCCACAGCTCACGTCCTCCTGCTTGTGAGGATCATGATGTCCTTGATCAGTTTGGAAATGCCTTGCAGCACCATCAGGGCCGCGCCGATCGGGATCGTGAGTTTCACGGGCCAATATTGGACGGCCCACTCCGTGAACGAGACCTCGCCGAGGCTGACTGCGTCAGCCGCGAACCTGTACCCGGTCCACAACATCGTCAGCATGAAGATGAAGAAGAAGACCGAGGTGATGATGTCGGCAATCGCTTTGCCGCGCACCGAAAAATGCGAATAGAGCACGTCCACCCTGACGTGCTGATCCTCGCGATAGGCGTAGGCTCCCGACAGCATGTACATCATGCCGAACATGAGAAACATGCTCTCGTGCACCCAATTCGTCGGCGAATTGAACACGAACCGCGCAACGACCTCGTAGTAGTAGGCAAAGACCGAGATCAGGCACCAGTAGGCGACGCAAACACCGACATTGACGTTGAGCCATTCGAGCGCGTCGGTGATGCGGGTGTGCATCGTCCGGGTCGGGTCTTCGGCACGTTGCTGCTCGGTGACCACTGGGGCCGTCAGCGGCGGCGGCGCTGTGGCGCGCGCAGTCGCTTCACGCGCATTTGCCCGGCGC
>CAWIGD010000053.1:0-215549 GCA_963835165.1 uncultured Alphaproteobacteria bacterium | reverse complement strand
GACACTAGTTGGCGGGTTTAAAGATATCAGCGGTAATCAAGATGATGGCGTCCTTGCCGTCGTTGCGATGCCAATGAACGGTTTTGCCGGTTTCTCCGATCGTGTCACCAGGATGAAACGTCTGCGAGCTGCCGTCGTCCCGGGTGACCGTGTCGGTCCCTTGCATGAAATAAACCACGGCCGGCCGGTCCTTGTGGCTGTGCATGCCGATGTGACCGCCCGGCTCAATCGTGAGCACGCGCAGCCGCAGCTGCCGACCTGCCATTGCCTCGAACTCGGGGCCCAGATCGACCACCGTGGTCTTGCTGGCAGTGTAGCCCTTGTTGTCCTTGGGAGCGTCCTGGGCATTGCCGATTTGCGCGCCCCACCCCACGGCCAATATCGACGTCAGAAGCGCATAAGCGATGTTGCGAGATTTCATCAGCTACGTCCCTCTGCAAGGGTTGAGATGGCACCGTGATATGCCAATCCAAATTCAAAACCCACCCATCCGCGGCTGTATTTTTAATTCAAACCGATCCCGCCATGCGGGAACTTGTGCGCTTCGCCCTCGGCCCGAGCGATCAAGCGGTCACGGCCTGCTCCGTCGCCAGCACCGCGCATCCGATCAGGCCGGGTTCTTCGCAGGTCATCAGCAGGGTCGGGATCGTTTCGAGCAGCGTTCGGTACGGAGGGTGCGCCTCGAAGGCGGCGCGGAACTGGGGCTCATCGAGCAGCGGGCCGAGCCCGCCGGCCACACCGCCGGCGATGTAGACGCCGCCCAGCGCCTTGAACGTGAGCGCAAGCCCGCCGGCGAAGCGCCCGAGCAGGCGCACGAACAGGCGCGTCGCGGCCAGCGCCGACGGCTCGCGTGCGAGCGCGCCGGCGACGATGGTTTCGGCCGCGCGCCAGGTCGCCTGCGGATCGAGCGCGCGCGCGAGCCGCACCAGGCCGGGGCCGGACAGCACGGACTCGGCACTGACATGCCCGCAGTCCGTCCACAGGCGCGCGAACACCTCGACCTCGTCCGCCGCTTGCGGACCGAACGAGGCGTGCCCGCCCTCGCTCGCGACCACGTGCCAGTGGCCGCCGGCCGGGAGCAGCGCGGCGACGCCAAGCCCGGTGCCGGGGCCGAGCACCGCCCTGACCCCGTCGCGCGGCGGCAGCGGCTTGCCCAGCGGGCGCGTCTCGTTGGGCGCAAGATTGCGCAACGCCCAGGCGATGGCCTCGAAGTCGTTCACGATGCGGAGCTGCGACCATCCGAACCGCTGCGCCAATTCGGCGCGTCGAAAACGCCACGCCCGGTTGGTGAGCGCGACCTCCTCGCCGTCGATGGGGCCGGCGATGGCCAGCGTCGCCGCGCGCGGCCGCGCGCCGGTTTCGTCAAGGTAGCGCGAGACCGCGCCATCGAGGTCGGCGACGGTATCGTTGTCCATGATCAAAATTCGCTCGGGACGGCCGACGGAATTGGCGAGCGCAAAGCGACTCTTGCTGCCACCGATGTCGGCGAGGAGGGTCAGGCTCATCATGTCACCCGATCGATAACCATCTCGTAGCGAACCGGTTGCCGTATCGGCAAGCCGGAATCGGGATTTTCATTGTTGGAGCGGGTCCAAGTCCGCGTTTGCTGCGCCGCACCGTGCGCGGCGGTTCAATACGACCGCGGCAGGCCGAGGACGTGCTCGGCAAGATACGACAGGATCAGGTTGGTCGAGATCGGCGCGGTCTGATAGAGCCTGGTTTCGCGGAACTTGCGCTCGATGTCGAACTCCTCGGCAAAGCCGAAGCCGCCGTGGGTCTGCAGGCACATATCCGCGGCCGCCCAGGAGGCGTCGGCGGCGAGCAGCTTCGCCATATTGGCTTCCGCGCCGCACTCGCGGGAGGCCTCATAGCGCGCCGCCGCTTCCCGCACCATCAGCTCGGCCGCGCGCATCTGGGCATAGGCCCGCGCGATCGGGAACTGGACGCCCTGGTTCTGCCCGATCGGGCGGCCGAACACGGTCCGCTCCTTGGCATAGCCGGCCGCCTTGGCGATGAACCACTTGGCATCGCCGATGCATTCCGCCGCGATCAGGATGCGCTCGGCATTCATGCCGCTGAGGATGTAGCGAAAGCCCTGGCCTTCCTCCCCGATCAGATTCTCCGCCGGCACGCGCAGGTCGTCGAAGAACAGCTCCGTCGTCGCGTGGTTCATCATGGTCCGGATCGGATTGATGCTGATGCCGGTGCTGCCTTGCGCGAGCCGCATGTCGACCAGAAAGACCGAGAGGCCGCCGGTGCGCGTCTTCGCCTGTTCGCGTGGCGTGGTCCGGGCGATCAGCAACAGGAGATCGGAATGCTCGGCGCGCGAGGTCCAGATCTTCTGGCCGTTGATGATGTAGTGGTCGCCTTCGCGCACCGCCGTCGTGCGCAGATTGAGCGTGTCCGAGCCCGAGGTCGGCTCGGTGACGCCGAAGGCCTGCAGCCGCAGCTTGCCGGCGGCGATCTGCGGCAGCCAGCGCGACTTCTGCTCCGCGCTGCCGTGCCGCAACAAGGTGCCCATGGTGTACATCTGGGCATGACAGGCCGCGCCGTTGCAGCCGGACGCCTGGATTTCCTCCATGATGGCGGCCGCCGCCGTCATGGTCAGCCCGCTGCCGCCGTATGCTTCCGGGATCAGCGCGGCCAGGAACCCCGCGTCGGTGAGCGCCGCGACGAATTCGCTCGGATAGGCGCGATCGCGGTCGAGGCCGCGCCAATACTCGCCGGGGAACTTGCCGCAGAGCGACCGAACGGCCTCGCGGATTTGCGCGAGCTCGTCGGAAGATTGATTTTCATCGGGATGATCGGGCACGTGCCTAGTCTAACACTTCCGCCCGGCCGTTGTTGAGCGCATGCGGTTCACACCGGATCCCAGGAGAACACATCGGTCGAGCGCTCGAGCGGCGTCAATGACGGTCCGAGCGCGCCTTTGAGCTGCTGGTCGATCGCCTGCGGCGTCCAGCCCTCGGAGCGATGGAGGGTGCGAACCGGGCGCGGCTGGCTGAACAGGAAAATCTCATTGTTGCGGACGCCGAAAATCTGGCCGGAAATGCCCTCGGCGCGGTCGGACGCGAGATAGACCGTGAGCGGGGCGATCTTCTCGGGCGTCATCTGCTGGAAGCGCTCGACCCGCGCCTTTTCCTCCGGGGTCTCCGCCGGGATCGAGTTGATCATCCGCGTCCAGGCAAACGGCGCGATGCAGTTCGAGCGCACCTTGAAGCGTTGCATGTCGAGGGCGATGCCGCGCGAAAGCCCGACGATGCCGAACTTCGCCGCCATGTAATTGGCCTGCCCGAAATTGCCGACCAGCGCCGAGGTCGAGGTCATGTGCACGAAGGCGCCGGAATTCTGCTCGCGGAACTGCACCGCGCAGGCCCGGCTCATGTTGAAGGAGCCGTTGAGATGAACCGCCAGCACGTCCGACCAGTCCGACCAGCTCATGCGATGGAAGATGCGGTCGCGCAGAATGCCGGCATTGTTGACCAGGATGTCGACCCGGCCGAAAGCCGTCAGTGCCGCCTTGACGATCTCGTCGGCGTTCCTGGGCTCCGCGATGGAGAGCGTCGACGCGATCGCCTCGCCGCCGCCGTCCTTGATCTCCTTGACCACGTCATGCGCCGGGCCGGCATCCGCGCCGGCGCCTTCGAGGCTCGCGCCGATGTCGCAGACCACGACGCGGGCGCCTTCCTGCGCCAGCAACAGCGCAATGCCGCGGCCGATGCCGCGGGCCGCGCCGGTGACGATTGCGACTTTGCCGGCGACCATACCTGAAGCCATCTGGGTCGATCCTCGCTCAACAAACACAGCCCGTCATCGCCCGCGACGGCGGGCGACCCGGTAACCGGCGATCCTCCCGGCGGCGCACGCGCGCCCCATTCAACACCGGGTATACTGGATGCCCCGCCTACGCGGGGCATGACAAGCGAAGATTTCGGACCGCACAGTCAGCCCCAAACGTCCTCGGCGACTTCGGCCATCCGGCGCAGTTTCGCCCACTGCTCGTCCTCGGTCAGGGTGTTGCCCTCCTCGGTCGAGGCAAAGCCGCATTGACCGGAGATGCACAGCTGGTCAAGGGGCGCATATTTCGCCGCTTCGTCGATGCGGCGTTTGAGCTCGTCCTTGCTTTCGAGCCTGCCGCTCTTGGTGGTGGCGATGCCGAGCACCACGGACTTGCCCTTGGGCAGCATGCGCAGGGGCTCGAAGCCGCCCGAGCGTTGATCGTCATACTCCATGAAGTAGCCGTGCACGTTGATCTTGTTGAACAGGATTTCCTGCACCGCCTCGTAGCCGCCCGCGCCCATGAAGGTCGATTTGTAGTTGCCGCGGCACAGATGCATCGTAATCGTCATGTCGGAGGGAATGTCCGACATCGCGGTATTGATGAGCTCGCCGTAAAGCTCGCCCAGGCGTTCGGGGTTGTCACCCCGGTCGGTCATCTGCTGGCGATATTTCGTATCGCACAGCATGGCGATGAACACCTCGTCGAGCTGGAGATAGCGACAGCCGGCGTCGGCGAAGGCACGCACCGCCTTGCGATAGGCCTGGCCGAGATCGTCGAAGAATTGCTCGCGGTCGGGATAGGCGGTCTTGTCGATCGGCGTCATCACCGGACGGCCGTAGATCGCCGACGGCGCCGGGATGGTCATCTTGGGCATGCGCCTGGTATGCGCCGCGACGTATTTGAAATGCTCGATCATCGGATGGCCGGAAAATCCGAGCTTGCCGGTCACCCGCACGCCCTCATTGCGCGTCGTGACGGCGGCAAATGCGATCCCGGTATCCATGTGGTAGCGCTCGGCGCCGTCGAGGCCCCAGAGAAAGTCGAGGTGCCACCAGGAGCGGCGGAACTCGCCGTCGGTGACGGCTTGCAGGCCGACGTCTTCCTGCTTCTTGATGACCCGTTCGATCTCCCGATCCTCGACCGCCTTGAGGTCGGCGGCGCTGATCTCGCCCTTGGCACGCCGCTCCCGCGCCTGCTTCAAGGAGGCGGGACGCAGCAGGCTGCCGACGTGGTCGGCACGGAAGGGGGGCTTGGTTCGTTTCATCGGCTTACTCCCACTCGCTCGCCGTCACGCCCGCGAAGCGGGCATCCATAGTCCAGAAGCCGTGATGTCAGGCACCATGGGTCCCCGCTTTCGCGGGACGACACCGAGCATGACCAATGCCGTCATCCCCACACCTCTTCTGCAACCTCGGCGATCCGCCGCAGCTTCGCCCATTGCTCGTCCTCGGCCAGGATATTGCCCTCCTCGGTGGAGGCGAAGCCGCATTGCGGCGAGAGGCAGAGCTGGTCGAGGTCGATGAACCTCGCCGCCTGGTCGATGCGACGCTTGAGCTCGTCCTTGGATTCGAGCGCCCCGCTCTTCGACGTGACGAGCCCGAGCACCACCATCTTGCCCTTGGGCACGAAGCGCAGCGGCGCGAAGCCGCCGGCGCGGTCGCTGTCGTATTCCATGAAATAAGCGTCGATGTTGATCTCGTTGAACAGGATCTCGGCGACCGGCTCGTAGCCGCCGGAGGCAACGAACGTCGACTGGAAATTGCCGCGGCACAGATGCATCGCCCTGGTCATGTCGGGGGCGACATCGGAAAGCGCGGCGTTGATCATGCGGGCATAGACATGCGGAAGGGTCTCCGGATCCTCGCCGCGGTTGGCGACAAACGCGCGCAGCTTGGGATCGCAGAGATAGGTGAAATTGACCTCGTCGAGCTGGAGATAGCGGCAGCCGGCGTCGCTGAAGGCCCGCACCGCCTTGCGGTAGGCCTCACCGAGGTCGCGATAGAAATCGTCCATATCGGGATAGATGTCGACCGGCACCGCGTCGCGCCCATAACGGAAATGCAGCGACGAGGGCGAGGGAATGGTCATCTTGGGCATCGCCTTGGCATGGGCGGCGACGAATTTGAAGTGATCGATCATCGGATGCGCGCGGTAGCCGCCGAGCTTGCCGATCACACGCAGCATCATGGGCTTGGGCTGCGGACCCTGGAACTTGATCTTGCGCTCGCCGAGATAGGCTTCGACGCCGTCGATCTCGCCGAGGAAATCGTAGTTCCAGAAAGCACGGCGAAACTCGCCGTCGGTCACGGAGCGAAGGCCCGCCGCCTCCTGCTTGCGGATGACCGTCTCGATCTCGCGGTCCTCGATCGTCTTGAGCTCTTCGGCGGTGATCTCGCCGCGCTCGCGCTTGCCGCGCGCCTCCTTGAGGGCGGCCGGACGCAGGAGGCTTCCGACATGATCGGCGCGAAACGGCGGCTTGGTGCGTGGCATGGCGGTTCTTGTATCTTGAGCAGGGACGTCATCGCCCGCGCAGGCGGGCGATCCAGTCATCACCGCTCGTTGAAATCAATCACAACCGCCGCAGGTTACTGGATGCCCCGCCTGCGCGGGGCATGACAGCTTCGCACGTCGAACGGCCGTGCTGATGGCCCCTCACTCCGCGGCGGCGAGCGCCTCCGCCTTCTGCTGCAGCACGAAGTCATACCTCACCTCGTAGAACGGCGTGGAGAGCGTTTCGCCGGTCGGGGCCTTGCCGGGCGGCTTCTTCACGAATTCGACGATCAAGGGCTCCTTCACGCCGTAGACGACGTCGGTCTCGATGAATTCGTCGCCCTTCTGAAACAGATGGGTGACGCAGGTGTCATAGCCGGGCGCGATGATGGCAAAGTGGATGTGCGCGGGGCGCATGTGGCTGATGTTGGTCCGCTCCATCAGCTCGCCCACGGTCCCGTCCATCGGAATGGTATAGGCGATCGGCGCCACGGTGCGGATGACGTAGGAACCGTCCGGCTGGCTGCGGTAGAGGCCACGCATCCACGGCCCATCGACCTCGCGCTGGTCCTCGTAGAGCCCCTCGCCGTCGGTCTGCCAGAGGTCGAGCATCGCCCCCGCGACCGGCTCGCCGCCCAACCCGCGCACGGTGCCGGTGACGAAGCAGGGGATGCCGGGCGCGCCCTCCGCCATGTTGCCGCCGTTCGTGATCGACGGCGCATTCGGCACGTGGAACGGTCCCTCGACCGTGCTGGGCGTGGCGGCACCCGGCCGGCGATGGTTGATCGCATCGACCAGCATGCTGACGCCGAGCACGTCGGAGGTGAGGATGAATTCCTGCCGCTTCTGCGAACACAGCTTGCCGGTGCGGGTGAGCCAATCGATCGCAACGGCCCATTCCGCCTGCGTCGGCTCGATATCGCGCACGAAGCCGTGGAGATGCTTGATCAGCGATTGCATGATCTGCCGCAGGCGCGGATCCGGAATATCCTTCCAGCGCTCCATCGCGACATCGGTGAGATTGTCTTCCGTCACATAAGGCATGGTCATCTCCTGGAGTGGGTTCTTTGTTGTTGTTGTTACCCGAGCTCGATCACATCTGGGCATGATCGTCGCGGAAGGCCATTGTTGCAAGGCGGAAAGTGCGACTGGGGCTCAGGGGGACCCGCACAACCCGACGTTAGCCGTCCCGGATGCGCCGCCGCATCCGGGACCGTTGCACACTCGATATTCCCGACGGACTACTTCGCCTTCTCGTAGGGATAGATGATGTTGCCGGTCTTCAGGTCGGCCGGCGTCAGCACGGTCTGCGTGTCCATGCCCTTGAACTGGTCGACGGTGTTGCCCTTGATGTCGTGATACTGGACCTGCAGCATGCGCGACTCCGCCCACTCGCCACCCTTGCCGAACTTGATGTCGCCCATGATGGTCTTGACCGGGTTGCTGCGCAGATAGTTGGCGACCTGATCGTCGTTGATGCTCTTCGCGCCGGCGATCGCATTGCCGAGCAGTTCCATATACGCATAGCCCCAGGTGCCGAGGTAATAGCCGAGCGGATCGACGCCTTCGGCGGCGGCGCGCGACTGGTAGACGTTGAGGAATTCCTTGACCTCGGGGGTGAGCATCTTGTCCGACGGCACCCAGGTCTCGTAATTGGTCCAGCCGTTGAGCAAGGGGCCGAGCTGCGTCTTGAACACGGTCGCCTGCAGACCGACCATGGCCCCGCCGATCATCTTCGGCTTGAAGCCGATTTCGTTCACCGCTTTCACCATGCCGACGGAGTCGAGCGGGTACGAACAGACGGAGACGATATCCGGATTGGTGGCCTGGATCGCGCGCACGATCGGCGAGAAGTCGGTGGTGGTGGGCGGATAAGTCTTGTCGTAGACCACCCGCAGGCCGGCCGCCTTGGCATTCTCGCGTGCGCCCTCACAGGCGTTGCGCGAGAATTCCTGATCGGCCGCGACCAGCGCGACCGTCTGCGGCTTGGGGTTCTGCTGCGCGGCGACGTCGAAGAACCCTTTCGTGAACGACGGCTTGGTCTCCGGGCCGGACGGGATCATGGCGAAATATTTCGGATAGTTGAATTCGCTGTTCACGGCGAGCCCGAACAATCCGATGAACACCTTGCCCTTCTGCATCACCACCGGCATCGCGGGCGCGATCATGGCGGTGGCATAGGGGCCGGTCACGAGATCGACTTTGTCGACGTCGAGCAGCTTGGTGTAGATGCCCGGCACGGTCGACGGGTTCGACTGGTCGTCGTAATAGATGAGTTTCACCGGGCGACCGAGCAGGCCGCCCTTCTTGTTGATGGTCTCCTCCCAGATCTTGGCGCCGAGCAGCGCCTGCTTGCCGTTGGCGGCGAGCGGTCCGGTCAACGCCATTCCAAAACCGATGGTGATCGGCTGGCCGGACGGCGCCTGTGCGCTGGCCGGGACCAGGAACGCGGCGAGGGCAGTGGTCGCGAAGAACGAGGCCACGGCGCCCCGCCATTTCAGTCTTGCAGACATGATTTCCTCCAGGTGGTTGTTTGGTTGGCTTGACCGGGATTTCTTGGCGCTCCCTTGCACAGTATAGGCGAGTAGCGCGTGGCGACCAGCCGGTTGCGCCTGTTCGCTATTCGCTATTCATCATTCGCACCTATCGTCCCCACACGTCGTCGGCGAGCTCGACGATCATGCGAAGCTTCGCCCATTGTTCGTCCTCGGCGAGCACATTGCCTTCCTCGGTCGAGGCGAAGCCGCATTGCGGAGAAAGGCACAACTGATCGATGTCGACATATTTCGTCGCCTCCTCGATGCGCCGCTTGATGTCGTCCTTTTTCTCCAGCGTGCCGCTCTTCGAGGTCACAAGCCCGAGCACGATCTGCTTCTTGCCCTTGGGCACGAAGCGCAGCGGCTCGAAGCCGCCGGCGCGATCGGTGTCGTATTCCAGGAAATAGCCGTCGATGTCCACCTCCCCGAGCAGGCGATCGGCGACATATTCGTAACCGCCCTGGGCGATGAAGGTGGAGCGGAAATTGCCGCGGCAGGAATGCATGGTGACCACCATGTCGGCGGGACGGCCGGCGAGCGCCTGGTTGGTCATGCGGGCATATTGCGCGGGCAGGCGGTCGGGATCGTCGCCGCGCTGCCGGGAGAATTCCCGCTCCTTTGGATCGCAGATCATCGACCAGGCGGTGTCGTCGAGCTGCAGGTAGCGGCAGCCGGCGTCGTAGAACGCGCGGATCGCCTTTTGATAAGCCAGCCCGACGTCGTGGAAATAGCCTTCGATGTCGGGATAGACCTGCTTATCGATGGATTGCCGGCCCTGGCGGAAATGCAAGGTCGAGGGCGCCGGGATCGTCATCTTCGGCGCCACCTTGGTGTGCTCCTTGAGGAAGCGGAAGTGCTCGAGGTGCGGGTGGGTGGAGAAATCGACCTTGCCGACCACGCGCACGCTCTCGGCCTTGGTCTCGACGCCGGCAAAGGTGATGCCCTTGCCGGTGGCGTAGAGTTCAACGCCGTCGAGCCCCTTGTAGAAATCGAACTGCCACCATGAGCGCCGCAGCTCGCCGTCGGTCGCGAGCTTCAGCCCGACCTCTTCCTGCTTCTTGATGATCTTCTCGATCTCGCGGTCCTCGACCTGCCGGAGTTGTCCGGCGGTGATCTCGCCCTTCTCGCGCTGCGCGCGCGCCTGCTTGAGCGGCGCCGGTCGCAACAGGCTGCCGACATGATCGGCGCGGAATGGCGCTTTGGTTCGTTGCATCGGGTTTTCCCAGTATGCGAGTGGCGCGAATAGGCCAGCCCGCCCTACTCCACTCGCTACTCGCTATTTCCAGACCTCATCGGCGAGCTCCTTGATCATGCGAAGCTTCGCCCATTGCTCCTCCTCGGCAAGGACGTTGCCCTCCTCCGTGGACGCGAAGCCGCATTGCGGCGAGAGGCAGAACTGCTCCAGCGGCGCGAACTTGGCCGCCTCATCGATCCGGCGCTTGACGTCGTCCTTCTTCTCCAGCGTGCCGCTCTTGGAGGTGACGAGGCCGAGCACCACGGACTTGTTGCCTTTCGGCAGGAAGCGCAGCGGCTCGAAGCCGCCGGCGCGGTCGCTGTCGTATTCGAGGAAATAGCCGTCGTAGTTCACCTTCCCGAGCAGCGTCTCCGCCACCGGCTCGTAGCCGCCTTCGGAAATCCAGGTGGAGCGGAAATTGCCGCGGCAGACATGGGTGGTGATGGTCATGTCGGCGGGCTTGCCTTCGAGCGCCGCGTTGATGACGCGCGCGTAGATGTCCTGGAGCTGATCGACGTTCGACATCCGCTCGCGCGCCTTGCGCAGCTCCTCCTGCGAGCAAAGGTAGGCCCAGACCGTGTCGTCGAACTGCAGATACCGGCAGCCGGCGTCGTAGAACCCCTTCACCGCCTGCTTGTAGGCCTGCCCGAGATCGTGAAAAAAGCCGTCGAGATCGGGATAGATGCTCTTCTTGACGCCGTCCTTGGCCAGACGGAAATGCAGCACCGGCGGCGCCGGAATGGTCATCTTCGGCGTGACGCTGGTATGAGCCTTGAGAAACTTGAAGTGCTCCAGCATCGGATGGTTGGAGAAGCCGACCTTGCCCACGATGCGCAGGCTCTGCGCCTTGGTCTGCACGCCGCGGAACTGAATGCCCTGGTCGGTGTCGTAAACCTCGACGCCGTCGAGCATGCCGAGGAAATCGAAGTGCCACCAGGAGCGGCGGAACTCGCCGTCGGTCGCGAGCTTGAGACCGAGTTCCTCCTGCTTCTTGATGATCTTTTCGATCTCACGGTTCTCGACGGCCTTGAGCTCGGCCGGCGTGATCGCACCCTTTTCGCGCTTGGCGCGCGCCTCCTTCAGCGCGGCGGGACGCAAGAAGCTGCCGACATGATCGGCGCGGAACGGCGGTTTGGTTCTTTGCATTGAGACAGCTCCTTGGGGCAATTCAGCGCGAGCAAAGGCACGGCAGCCAAGGCGTCGTCAACCACAAAACGACGGCGAATTGTCCCGGTCCTGGCGCGCCCGTGAAAATTGGTTAGCAGGCTTGAACGCGCTCCGAATGGTGCGAGGGCGTTTTCCTGCGGCTGGCCGGTGCCCACTCAACCCGAAAGCGCGCGTGTGGGACAAATCCCAACGCCGATGGGGCGGCGCGGCGGTCAATGCTTGGCCTTGCCGCGGCGGGGCCCGACGGCGGTGACGCCGAGATAGCTTTCCAGCACCGCGCGATCGGCGGCGAGGTCCGCGCTCGCGCCCTCATAGACCACCGTGCCGCGCTCGAGGATGGCCGCCCGGTCGGTGACGCCGAGCACCTTCTGCGCGTTCTGCTCCACCAGGATCGCGGACATGCCCTCGTCGCGGATAATGCGCCGCAGCGCCCGCAGCAGCTCTTCGACCAGGATCGGAGCCAGCCCCTCCAGCGGCTCGTCGAGCAGCATGACGCGCGGATTGAGGATCAAGGCGCGACCGACCGCGAGCATCTGCTGCTCGCCGCCCGAGAGCTGGTTGCCGAGATTGCGGCGGCGTTCGTTCAGGCGCGGGAACAGCTCGTAGATGCGCCCCTCCGTCCAGGGCCCCGGACGCGCCACGGCGGTGAGATTCTCCTCGACCGTGAGCGACTTGAAGATGTTGCGCTCCTGCGGCACCCAGCCGATGCCGGCGTGCGCGCGCTGGTCGGGGCGCAGCGGCGTGATATCGCGGCCGTCGAGCGCGATTGTCCCGCCGATGAAGCGGGTGACGCCCACGATGGAATTGATCAGCGTGGTCTTGCCCATGCCGTTGCGGCCGAGCAGGGCCAGCGATTGTCCTTCCGCCAGCGCGAGCGAGACCTCGTTGAGCACGACCGCCTCGCCGTAGCCCGCGCTCAGCCGCTCGATCGTCAGGAGGTCAGGCATCGAGCGACTCGCCCAGATAGACGGCTTTGACGCGCGGATCGCGCGCGACCTCCTCCGGCGGACCGTCGACGAACAGGGCGCCGTTGACCAGCACGGAGATGCGATCGGCGAACGAGAACACGATGTCCATGTCGTGCTCGATCAGCAGCACGGTGACGTCGGCCGGCAGCGCCGCGACGGTCGCCAGGATCTCATGACGCTCGTCATCGGGGACGCCGGCCGCCGGCTCGTCGAGCAGGAGCACGCGCGGGCGACAGGCGATGGCGAGCGCGATCTCGAGCAGCCGCTGCTTGCCATAGGGCAGATTGCCGGTGCGCTCATACATCGCGTCGGTGAGATGAAAGCGATCGAGCAGCTCGACCATCTCCGCCACCACCGCGGGGCTGCTGCCGACCACCCGCCACCATTGCGCGCCCACCCCCATGCGCTCCGCGATTGCGAGCCCGATCGTTTCCAGGGGCGTGAGGTCGGGGAACAACTGGTTGATCTGAAAGGTCCGCGCCAGGCCGCGGCGGACCCGCCGATAGGATTCGAGCGACGTGATGTCCTCGCCTTCGAGCAGGATGCGCCCGGCGGAAGGCCGCAGCACGCCCGTGAGCAGGTTGATGACCGTGGTCTTGCCGGCCCCGTTGGGGCCGATCAGCGCGTGGCGGGCGCCCTTCTCGATCTTGAGCGACAGACCCGCGACCGCGGTAAGGCCGCCGAAGTGCTTCTCCAAGCCCACGGTTTCGAGCACGGCGGCCATGGTCAGCGCCCTTCGCCCGGCGGAACCGGGACCGGAGCGCTGCCGCCGGAGAACCGACGCAGCATGCGCGCGGCGAGAGCACGCACGCCCCCCGTCCACGACCCCACGCGGTCGCGGCCGACCAGAACGATCAGCACCAGCACGAGACCGATCCAGAACTGCCAGTATTGCGGGGTCAGGTTCGCGATCCAGTCCTGCATCAGCTTGAAGATCACGGCGCCGATCAAGCCGCCGTAGAGATAGCCGGTGCCGCCGATGATCAGCACCAGCAGCAGGTCGGCGGAACGCTCGAAGGAAAACACGTCGAGCGACGCGAAGGCGGTGGTCTGCGCCAGCAGGGCTCCGGCGACGCCCGCATAGAAGGCGGCGAGCGTGTAGACGGCGACCAGCCGGGCATTGACCGAAATGCCGATCGAGGACGCACGCAGCGAATTGCCCTTGATCGCACGCAACGACAGGCCGAACGGGGAATAGACGATGCGCCGCGCCAGCACGAACAACACGAACAGGACGACCAGGCAGTAGACGTACGCGACATGGCCGAAGATGTCGAAGTCGAACATGCCGAGGATGGGTGCCACGGTGACGCCCTGGAGGCCGTCGGCGCCGCCGGTGAGCTGCGGAATCTGGTTGGCGATCTCGCGCATGATCAGCGCGACGCCGAGCGTCACCATCAGGCGCGTGAGATCGGAGCCGCGCAGGACCAGAAAGCTGGTGGCGAATCCGAGCACGGCGGCGCACAGGCCGGACACCAGCAGCGCAAGCACCGGCTCGGTCACGACGCCGTACTTGGCCAGGAGCGCGCCGGCATAGGAGCCCAGGCCGAAGAAGGCGGCATGGCCGAGCGAGATGATGCCGGCATAGCCGAGAATGAGATCGAGCGAGAGCGCAAACAGGGCAAGCCAGGCGATCTCGGTGAGGATCAGGTGGCGCCCCGGCAGCAGGAACACGCTCGCCACCGCCGCCAGCCAGAAGGCGTATTCGAGCGGGCGCCAGCGCGCACGCGCGGCGAGATGGTGGGCGACCTGGTCCTGGAGAGACGACGACATCGCGGCCCTCGGCGCTACTTGCCGCTCGCGCGGGCGAACAGACCCTGCGGACGCAGAAGGAGGACGATGATCATGATGGTGTAGATCACGAACGCCCCGAATTTGGGGACGTAGTACTTGCCCGCCACGTCGGCGACGCCGATGAGCAGCGAGGCAACGAACGGACCGGTGATGCTGGAGGTGCCGCCGACCGTCACCACGATCAGAAAATAGACCATGTATTTGAGCGGAAAGGTCGGATCGAGGCCGAGAATCTCGGCCCCGAGCGCCCCGCCAAGGCCGGCAAGGCCCGACCCGAACGCGAAGGTCAAGGTGAAGACCGCGTTGACGTTGATGCCGAGGCCGCGCGCGACCCGCGCGTCGTCGACCGACGCGCGCAGCCGGCTGCCGAAGCGGGTGCTCGAGAGGATGAGCTGCAGGCCGACCGTGAGCAGCCCGCAGACCACGATGATCAGCAGCCGATAGCGTCCCGACGCCGATGCCGAAGATCTCGAAGCGCCCCTGCAGCACGCTCGGAATCTCGATGAACACCTGCTGCGAGCCCATCACGTAGTCGACCGCGGCGACCGACATGAACACCAGACCGATGGTGAACAGCACCTGGTCGAGGTGGCTCTTGTTGTAGACGTGCACATAGAGCGTGCGCTCGAACAGCGCGCCGATCAGCGCGGTGACGACGAAGGCGATGGGAAGACCGGCGAAGAACGGCAGGCCGGCGCGGTTGACCAGCACCAGCGTGATGTAGCCGCCCGCCATGGCGAACGAGCCATGGGCGAGATTGACGAAATTCATCAGCCCGAGCGTGACCGACAGCCCGCATGCCAGCACGAACAGCAGCATGCCATAGGCAATCCCGTCGAACAGAATGGTCAGCATGGCTGCGCGTCGTCCCCCCGTCGACGGTCCTTACCATATACTCACGGCGGCACGGGGAGCGACGCAAGGCCGCTCCCGGCCGCCGTTATCTTGTCCCGGCCTGAGGTCCCGGCCGTCCGCTACTTCTTCATCTTCAACGGATCCTTGACCGCGTCGAAGGTCGCGAACTCGACGTTGTAGAGCTCGCCCTGCACCTTCTCGACCTTGCCGATGTAGATGTTCTGGACGATGTCGCGGGTCTCCGGATCGATCGAGATCGGGCCGCGCGGGCTTTCCCATTTCATGCCCTTCATCGCATTGATCAAGGCTTCGCCGTCGGTCTTGCCCTGGGTCTTCTTGAGCGCCTCGTAGATCAGGTGCATGCCGTCGTAGCCGCCGAGCGAGATGAAGTTCGGGCGGTAGTTGTTCGCCTTCTTGAAGGCGGCGACGTATTCCTTGTTGGTCGGCGAATTGTGCAGCACGGAATAGATGCCGGCAGTCACGACCCCCAGCATGGCATCGCCCATCCCGGGAAGGTCATTGTCGTCGACGATGTCGCCGGGACCGATCAGCTTGATCCCGGCCTTGTCGAGGCCGCGCTCGGCGAACTGCTTGGCGAAGGTCCCGGCCTGGCCCGCAGGCACGAACACGAACAGGGTGTCGGGATTGAGATCGCGCGCGCGCTGCAGGAACGGCGCAAAATCGGGATTGGCGAGCGGCACCTTGATGGTTTCCACGACCTGGCCGCCGGCCTTGGTGAAGCTGTCGGTGAACACGGCCGCGGCTTCGGCGCCAGGGGCCCAGTCGGATTGCACGATCACGACTTTCTTGCTGCCGTTCTTCGCCGCCCATTCCGCGATGATGCCGGACTGCTGCCCCAACGTGAAACTGGTGCGCACCATGTAGGGGTTGTTGGGATTGATCACGCCCGACGTGCCCGACACCATCACGACGTTGGCGGTCTTGCCCTGGGTGGAGAGCGGCCCGATGGCCATCGCGCTCGGGGTGAGCGCCGAGCCGACGATCGCGACCTTGTCGTTGACGATCAGCTCCTGTGCCAGCCGCTTGGAGTTGTCGGGAACGCCGGCATCGTCCTTGACGATGAGCTCGATCTTCTTGCCGGCGACGGTGTCACCGTTCTTGTCCATGTAGAGCTTGGCCCCGGCCTGCACCTGCTTGCCGACGGGCGCGAGGCCGCCGGTGAGGGGCAGCACCAGGCCGACTTTCGCCGTGTCCTGGGCAACGGCGCCGGTGGACGCCAGCGCGCCCGCCGCCAACACAATTCCGATCTTACGCAGCATGAGGTTTCCTCTCCTGGATGGTTCTTTGGGGGCAATCTATATCGGAACGGGCCGCGGGTCATGGCACAAAAAACGGGCTTTGCGGACTGTGCGACAAGTGCGCGCACCACCGAGCTCGCAGCGCGGTGCGGATACGTCGCCGCCCGATCGGTCGCAGTCGTGATGCCTGCGTTCTAAGCGTGCGCCTTGCGCTGCGGGTCGATGATCTGCTCGAGCTTGCCGAGGACGTGCATGCAGGGAAGCACCTGCTCGAGGCTCGCGTTCGGTGCACGCTTTTCCTTGATCGCGGCGATGAATTCGCGGTCCTCGAGCTCGATGCCGTCCATGGACACATCGACCTTGGACACGTCGATCTTGTTGTCCTTGCCGTCGCTGAGATCGTCGTAGAACGCCTTGTAGGTGCCGTTGTCGCAGATGTAGCGGAAGAACGAGCCGAGCGGCCCGTCGTTGTTGAACGACAGCGAGAGCGTGAGGATCGCGCCGGACGGCACCTTCGCCACGATGCCCATGTCCATGGCAATTCCAAGCTGCGGATGGATCGGCCCCTGCACCGCATAGCAATCGGAAATCGTCTCGCCGGCCTGGTACTGGAACAGGTCGATGGTGTGCGCGGCGTGATGCCACAGGAGGTGGTCGGTCCAGCTGCGCGCGTTGCCCGCCGCGTTGATGTTCTTGCGGCGGAAGAAATAGGTCTGCACGTCCATCTGCTGGATCTTGAGCTCACCCTTCTCGATGCGCTTGTGAATCCACTGATGGCTGGGGTTGAAGCGGCGCACGTGCCCGCCCATCGCCACGACGCCGGTCTCCTTGGCGATCTTCACCAGCTTTTCGGCGTCTTCGACGCTGTCGGTGACCGGGATCTCGACCAGCACATGCTTGCCGGCGCGCATGACCTGCTCGCCCTGGCGGAAATGCATCTTGGTCGGCGTGGTGAGGATCACCGCGTCGGCACGCTTGATGCCCTCGGACAGGTCGCCGGTGTGATGGGGAACGCCGTATTTCTTCGCGACCTCGGCGGTGGCGTCCTGATTGCCGCCCACCAGCGACGTCACTTCGACGCCCGGAATGCGCTTGAGCGCGTCGAGATGCTTTTGGCCAAAGGCGCCTTGGCCGGCTACGCAAATCTTCATCGTGTTCCCTTGCTCGCGATTCGATATGTCGGTTGGCGGGCCGCCGCCTGCCTGCTCTTGCCGGCGGATGCGCGCTTGCTCTTGCCCGCGGCCTTGCGCGTGCCGGCGCTCTTGCGCGCGTTCTCGAGAATGATGTGCCCGACCGCGGTGTTCGACGCCGGCACGGTGTAGAAGCGGTAGACCTCGTCGACCTTGTCGTCGAGCGCGCCGCGCATGATCAGCCACATCACCATCTCGATGCCCTCGGCGCCGGCCTCGCGCATATATTCGAGGTGCGGGATGCGCGTGAGCTTCTTCGGATCCTTGGACAGGTTATCGAGAAAGCTCTTGTCCCACTTGCTGTTGATCAGGCCGGCCCGCGGTCCGCTGATCTGATGCGACAGCCCGCCGGTGCCGAAGATCACCACCTTCAGATCCTCGGGATAGGACTCGACCGCCCGGCGGAGCGCCTTGCCCAGCATGTAGCAGCGATGCCCGGTCGGCGGCGGATACATGACGACGTTGACGGCAAGCGGGATCACCGGGCACGGCCACGCATCCTTCGGCTGCCCGAACAGCAGATTCATCGGCACGGTCAGTCCGTGATCGACCTCCATCTTGTTGACGATGGTGAGGTCGAACTCGTCGAGAATGACGGATTGCGCGATGTGGGCGGCGAGCGCGGGATGGCCCTTGACCACCGGCACCGGGCGAGGGCCCCAGCCCTCGTCGGCAGGCGGAAACTCCGCCGCGCAGCCGAGCGCGAAGGTCGGGATCATCTCCACCGAGAAGGCGGAGGCGTGGTCGTTGTAGACCACGATCGCGACGTCAGGCTTGGTCTTCGCCATCCATTCCTTGGATTTCTCGAAGCCCGAGAACACCCGCTTCCAATAGGGCTCCTCGGTCTTGCCGTTATCGAGCGCCGCCCCGATGGCGGGAACATGCGACGAGCCTATACCTGCGATGATCTTTGCCACGGCTCACTTCCGCTTTGCTGAAGACTTGGATTTGGATTTGGACTTGGATTTGGATTTGGATTTAGGCTTGGACTTTGATTTGGATTGGGACTTCGATTTCGGCTTGCGCTTCGAAGTGGACGTGGATTTGGCCTTGACCGGCTTGCCCGAGCGGCTGCGATTGCCTTCGACCGAGCGGCCGCCGCCCAGCATCATGGCGGCATAGTCCTGCTGCGACGCGCCGGTCATGACGGCGGCGAGATGCTGGAACGAGTGGCCGTCGGTGGCGCCGAGCTTGGCGGTGAAATAGATGTTGCCGCCGAGCTCGAGCATGCGGTTGTAGTCGCGCTTGAGCACGGCTTCGGTCTGCTCCGGTGTCAGCCGGAACTTCTTCAGGTATTCCGCCTCGTTCGCCTTGAAGGCCTTGCGGTTCTCGTCCTTCATCAGGGACATGCAGAACATGTTGATGCCGAACCCCTCGCGCGAGCGCTCGGCGTCGAACACGAACGTTCCCGGGATGTCGTCATAGTCCTGCTGCGTGCGTGCCATCGGCCTTCTCCATTGACAGCCGCCCGGTTGCTACGCAACCGGCGCCCGAAGCTGCCCCTGATGTCGTCGGCATCACATAGTATAGCGCAGACCACCTTGGCAACGTATGCCCTCGTTTCAGAATTAAACGATTCTAACGCCAGTAAAGCCGCATCGGGTTGTCGACCAGAAGCTGCTGCTGCAGCGCCGGCGTCGTCGCGATATGCGGGATCCGGTCGACCAGCACGCCGTCGTCGGGGGCCTCCTTCTTCATGTTCGGATGCGGCCAATCGGTGCCCCACAGCACCCGGTCGGGGAAGGCGTCGACCAGGCTCTTGGCGAACGGCACCACGTCGTCATAGGGCGGACCGGCGATGCTCATCCGTTCCGGGCAGGTGACCTTGACCCAGAAGTTCTTGTGCCGGTCCATGAGCCGGTGGAACCGCTGGTTCTCCGGGTGATCGACGCCCTTCTTCACGTCCGGCGTGCCCATGTGGTCGACCACCACCGTCGTGGGCAGCGAGGTGAAGAAGTCCTCGAACTCCGGCAGATCCGGCATCTCGAAATAGATCACGATGTGCCAGCCGAGCGGCGCGACCCGCGCCGCGATCCGCTCGAGCACCTCGCGCGGGGTGAAATCGACCAGGCGCTTGACGAAGTTGAAGCGCACGCCGCGCACGCCGGCGCGATCCATGGCCTTGAGCTCGCTGTCGGTGACCTCTTCGCCCACGAAGGCGACGCCCCTCGCCTTGTCGTTCGAACGTTCGAGCGCATCGACCATCGCCCGATTGTCCTTGCTGTGGCAGCTCGCCTGCACGATCACGTTCTTGTCGAAGCCGAGAAAGTCGCGCAGCGCGAACAGCTTTTCCTTCGGCGCATCGCACGGGGTGTATTTGCGCTCGGGCGCGTAGGGAAATCTGCTCTCCGGCCCGAACACATGGCAGTGCGCATCGACCGCGCCGGCCGGCGGCCGGTATTTCGGCTTCGACGGATTGGGATGAAACGGAATGTATCCTGCACTCATAGCCACCGGCGCCGTCTCCTTACTGTTGATTGTTCCGCCTCACGGCGCGAGCCGCATGAGGCCGAATATGGAGTGCGGCTAGACCCGCTCGAGCGCGAGCGACACGCCCTGCCCGACGCCGACGCACATGGTGGCGAGCGCGAGCCGGCCGCCGCGCTTCTCCAGGCCGTGGACCGCGGTCAGGGCAATGCGCGCCCCCGACATTCCGAGCGGGTGCCCGAGCGCGATCGCGCCGCCGTGCGGATTGACGTGCTCGGCGTCGTCGGCGACGCCGAGCTGCCGCAGGCATGCGAGCCCCTGCGAGGCGAACGCCTCGTTGATCTCGATCAGGTCGAAATCGCCGATCTTGAGCCCGAGCCGCGCCATCAGCTTGCGGGTCGACGGCACCGGGCCGATGCCCATCACCCGCGGCGGCACCGCCGCCGAGGCCATGCCCAGGACGCGCGCGCGGGGGGTGAGCCCGTGACGCTGCGCCGCCTGCGCCGAAGCGAGGATCACGGCGGCCGCGCCGTCGTTGATGCCCGAGGCGTTGCCGGCGGTGATGGTGCCGGGATTGCGCACGATCGGCTTGAGCTTGCTTAAGCCTTCGAGCGTCGTCTCCGGGCGCGGATGCTCGTCCTTGTCGACCTTGACCGGCCCGCCCTTGCCGCCGGGAACTTCGACCGGGACGATCTCCTCGGCGAAATAGCCCGCCGCCATCGCCCTGCCCGCCCGCTGCTGCGAGCGCACCGCAAAGGCATCCTGGTCGGCGCGCGAGACCTGGTATTCCTCGGCCACGTTCTCCCCGGTCTCGGCCATGGAGTCGACGCCGTATTGCGCCTTGAGCAGCGGATTGACGAAGCGCCAGCCCAACGTGGTGTCGTAGATTTCGGCGCTGCGCTGGAACGGCTCCTGCGCCTTGCCCATGACCAGCGGAGCCCGCGTCATCGACTCGACGCCGCCGGCGATGGCGAGTTCGGTCTCGCCGCAGCGGATGGCGCGCGCGGCGTCGCCAATGGCATTGAGGCCGGAGGCGCACAGGCGATTGACCGTGAGGCCGGGCACGGAATCGGGGATGCCCGCCAGCAACAATGCCATGCGCGCCACGTTGCGGTTGTCCTCGCCGGCCTGGTTGGCGCAACCGAACACGACCTCGTCGAGCGCCGACCAGTCGACCTTGGGGTTGCGTCCCATCAGCGCCCGGATCGGGATCGCGGCGAGATCATCGGTGCGCACCCGGGCGAGCGCGCCGCCATAACGCCCGATGGGAGTCCGCACTGCGTCGCAGAGAAAAACGTCGCCGGTGTTGGTCATGTCCAAGCCCGTTCCTCATCCTCGGTGTCGTCCCCGCGCAGGCGGGGACCGATCGCGCCACCCGTCGCCGTCTCTGGAATATGGGTCCCCTTGGCGGGGACGACAGCTATGAGCATGGCGCCGTTTTCGTATGCCAAGTTTCGCCCCTTAGGCCGCATCGCCGTGCGCGCGCGCGGTACGGGCGTGCACCTCGCGCAGGACGGCAAGCTCCCGGTCGGTCGGCGCGGGCGTCTCGGTCACATTGGCGGCATAGCGCACGGCCCAACCGGTATTGGCCTTGATCGCATCGCGCGTCACGCCCGGATGGATGGAGGTGACCGTCATTTCCCGGGTCACGGGATCGGGCTCGAAGATCGCGAGATCGGTGACGAGCTTGGTCGGCCCCTTGGTCGCAAGTCCCAGCCGGGCGCGGTGATCGCCGCCTTCGCCGTGACCGAACGAGGTGACGAAGTCGAGCTTCTCGACGAAGCTGCGCGGCGACTGGCGCATGATGATGAAAATCTCGCCGCAGGCGCTGGAGATTTCAGGCGCGCCGCCGCCGCCGGGAAGCCGCGTCTTCGGCTTCTGGTAGGGGCCGACCACCGTCGTGTTGAGGTTGGCGAAGCGATCGATCTGCGCGCCGCCGAGGAACCCGACGGAAAAGCGTCCGCCCTGCAGCCAGTAGCGGAACATTTCCACCACCGGGACCGTCGTGAGCGCGGTGTCGCACAGCTCTCCGTCCCCGATCGAGAGCGGCAGCACGTCGGGCTTGGTGGCGATGGTGCCGGATTCGTAGATCAGCGTGATCTCGGGCGCATGGGTGAGCCGCGCCAGGTTGCAGGCCGCCGACGGCATGCCGATGCCGACGAAGCAGATGTCGCTGTTGCGCAGCGCGCGGGCCGCCGCGATGGTCATCATCTCGTTGGCGTTGTAGGCCATCGCGCCCTCATTCCGCCGCGTCGGTGGCGCGCGCAGGCTGCGTAGACTTGCGGGAATGCACGGCGAACGCATCCGGGCCTTGCTCGAGCACGTTCGCCTTCATCCAGGCAAGAAAGCCGTCGCGGTCGCGGGAGATCGCGTCCCAGGCCTTGTAGAAAGCGTTGTCGCGCTTGTAGTAGCCGTGCGCATAGGATGGATGTGCGCCGCCCGGCACGCAGGCAATGGCGCCGACGGTCCAGCTCGGCAGGATCACCGCGTTGGGGCTGCGCTCCCCGAAGTCGTCGACGATCTCCTCCACCGTGACGAGCGAGCGTTTCGCCGCCAGCACCGCCTCCTTCTGCACGCCGACGATGCCCTCGATGAATACATTGCCGGCGCGGTCGGCCTTGAGCGCGTGGATCACGGCGACGTCCGGCCGGATCGCCGGCACCGCGGCGAGCCGCTCCCCGGTGAACGGACAGGTGATGTGCTTGATATTGGGGTTCACCTTCGGCAGGTCGACCCCGAGATAGCCGCGAAACACCGCCAGCGGCAGCCCGGCCGCGCCCGCCTCGTAGGCGTTGGCCATGGCGGCATGCGAATGCTCCTCGATCGCGATCGGACCCGGCCAGCCGTTCTCGTAAGCGTCGCGGAAGCGGTGCAGCGAACCGACGCCGGGGTTGCCGACCCAGGAGAAGATCAGCTTGTCGGCGCAGCCCATGCCGATGAGCTGATCGTAGATCAGGTCGGGCGTCATCCGGATGAGGGTGAGATGCCGGCGGCGCTGACGGATGACCTCGTGTCCCGCCGCAAAAGGAATGAGATGGGTGAACCCCTCCATGGCCACGGTATCGCCATCCCGGATGGTCAATTCGACGGCCTCGGCGAGGGACAGGAAACGGGACATGCCGGCACTTCCCAATGATCGCGGGTTCATTTAGGGGTCATGCCCGGCAGGGTCAAATACCGCGCACGCGCGGCGGGGATGCCGATCATGATATCGCAGACGCCGATCTTCACGATCCACGCCGAGCTCGGCGACATCAGGCATTTCGGCCAAACGCCCTATGGCGAGCGCCGCGTGATCGACATTCTCGGCGGCCGCATCGACGGGCCGCGGCTCAAGGGCCGGATCCTGCCCGGTGCCGACTGGCAGATCGTGCGGCCGGACGGAGTCACCGATCTGCAGGCGCGCTATGGGATCGAGACCGATCACGGCACCCGCGTCCTCGTCACCAGCGACGGACTGCGTCACGGCCCGCCCGACGTGATCGCGGCGCTGGCGCGCGGCGATGCGGTCGATCCGGCGCGCTATTATTTCCGCACCTTGATGCGGTTCGAGACCGCGGACCCGAGCCTGGCCTGGCTCAACCGCATTTTGGCGCTCGGGACCGGTGCGCGCGAGGCGCGCGCGGTGCGGCTCGACGTCCATGAAGTCGTGTGAGCGCTTGACCCGTTTTGGGAGAAATGTCACCGAACTCGCGTGAGATGTGACATTTGAGGATCGCGGTGGGCAAAACCGGTAGCGGCTTCGATGTGCAATTGCCGCGGTCGCTCAGGGCCGAACGCCACGACGACGTCGCCGTTCTCTTCCTTGCGCGCCCGCAAAAGCGCAACGCCATCGACGACCCCACGGTGTTCGGCATCGAGGCGTTCTTCGCCGCCGTGCCGGACGGGGTCAGGGCCGTCGTGCTGGCCGGCGAAGGCGACCATTTCTGCTCGGGACTCGATCTCAGCGAGCTCAGCGCGCGCGATGCCGCGCAGGGCGTCGCGCATTCGCGCAGCTGGCATCGCGCCTTCGAGCACATCGAGTTCGGCAAGGTGCCCGTGGTCGCGGTGCTGCACGGCGCGGTGGTCGGCGGCGGGCTCGAAATCGCGGCAGCGTGCCACATCCGGGTGGCGGAGGGCTCGGCCTATTACGCGCTGCCCGAAGGCAGCCGCGGCATCTTCGTCGGCGGCGGCGGCTCGGTGCGCCTGCCGCGGCTCATCGGCACCTCGCGCATGATGGACATGATGCTCACCGGCCGCAGCTATGACGCCGAGGAAGGCCAGGCGATCGGGATCTCGCACTATCTCGTCGCGCCCGGCGAGGGCCTCGCCAAGGGCATCGAGCTCGCCAAACGCATCGCCGGCAATGCCCCCATGACCAATTTCGCCGTCACCCAGGTGCTGCCGCGGATCGCGGAATCCGATCCCGCCACCGGCTATGTGACGGAGGCGCTGATCGCGGCGATCGCCCAGGCCGACGGCGAGGCCAAGTCGCGGCTCAAGGCGTTTCTGGAAAAGCGCGCGCCGAAAGTCGTGCACAAGAAGACCGTTCGCAACAAGACTTGACGCCGAGCGACGCACCCATGGCGGCACCGGTCAAAGAGCGTCGTCCCGAAGCCGCGCCGGTGCGGCCGGTGCGCCTCGGCCCGCGCGACGTGGTGGTGGAACGCCGGCCGGACGGCACCATCCACCTCAAATCGCCCCATGCGCTCGCGCGCTACCCGGCGAAGCTGACCGAGCGGCTTGAATACTGGGCCGCGACCGCCCCCGGGCGGGTCTACCTGGCGCAGCGCGACGCCACCGGCGGCTGGCGCAAGCTCACCTATGCCGAGACCCTGGAGAAGGTCCGCCGCATCGGCGCCGCGCTGCTGCAACGCGGGCTCTCGCCCGAGCGGCCGATCGCGATCCTGTCCGGCAACGACATCGAGCATGCGCTGATCGGCCTCGCCGCCATGTATGTCGGCGTCCCCTACGCGCCGGTCTCGCCGGCCTATTCGCTCATTTCGGATGATTTCGGCAAGCTGCGCTCGATCGTCGAGCTGCTCACGCCGGGTCTCGTCTTCACCGCCGACGGCGAGGCCTACCGGCGTGCGATCGAGGCGGTCGTGCCGCCCGACGTCGAGGTCGTCGTCGGCCGCAACCCGCTGCCAGGCCGTCCGACCACTCCATTGCAGACGCTGCTGACGCCGGCCGCGACAGCGGATGCCGACGCGGCGCACGCCCGGGTGCGCCCCGACACCATCGTCAAGTTCCTGTTCACCTCGGGCTCGACCGGCACGCCGAAGGCGGTGATCAACACCCAGCGCATGTGGTGCGCGAACCAGGCGATGATCCTCTCGCAGCTCGCATTCTTCGAAGACGACCCGCCGGTGATCGTGGACTGGTCGCCATGGCACCACACCGCCGGCGGCAACCACAATTTCGGCTTCGTGCTCTACAACGGCGGCACCTTGTACATCGACGAGGGCAAGCCGGTCCCGGGGTTGATCGAAACCACGGTCAAGAACCTGCGCGAGGTCGCGACCAACTGGTACTTCACGGTGCCGAAAGGCTACGAGGCGCTGCTGCCCTATCTGCGCGCCGACGCGCAGCTGCGAAACACTTTCTTCCGGCGGCTCAAAGTGCTCTGGTTCGCGGGCGCGGCGCTGTCGCAATCGGTGTTCGACCAGATGCAGGAGCTTGCGCTCGCCACCTGCGGCGAGCGCATCTTGTTCCTGACCGGGTTGGGCTCGACCGAAAGCGCCCCCATGGCGATAGCGCGGATGTGGCAGAGCAAGGATTCCACCAATATGGGCGTGCCGGTCCCGGGCGTGGAGCTCAAGCTCGTTCCGTGCGACGGCAAGCTCGAGGCGCGGCTGCGCGGACCCAACATCATGCCGGGCTATTGGCGCCAGCATGAGCTCACCGCGGCGGCCTTCGACGCCGACGGCTACTACAAGCTCGGCGACGCGCTCAAATTCCAGGACCCCGAGGATCCGGGCGAGGGCCTCCTGTTCGACGGCCGCATCGCCGAGGACTTCAAGCTCGCCACCGGCACCTGGGTCAATGTCGGCCCGTTGCGCGCGCGCCTGCTGGCGCAGCTCGAGCCTTATGCGCGTGACGTCGTCATCGCCGGCGCCGATTGCAACGAGGTCGGCGCGCTGATCTTCCCGCATCTCGACGCCTGCCGGCGGCTCGCCGCCGCGGGCGCGGAAGACGTCACCGCCGACGCCGGCGTGCTCGATGAATTGCGCGCCCGGCTCACCGCTTTCGCCAGCGGCAGCACGGGGAGCTCGAACCGCATCTGCCGCGCCATTTTGCTGAGCGAGCCGCCCTTGCTCGACGCCGGCGAAATCACCGACAAGGGATCGATCAACCAGCGCGCGGTGCTCACCCGCCGCGCCGATCTCGTGGCCGAGCTCTACGCGCCCGAGCCGTCCGCGCGGGTGATCGTGATCGACCAGGGAGCCTGAACATGGCGAACATCACGGCCGGGCTCACCGCGAGCTGGAGCGACATCTGGCTCCTGGACGGCGTGCGCACGCCGTTCGCCGATTATAACGGCGCGCTGGCGGCGGTTTCGCCGACCGATCTCGGCATCAAGGCCGCGCGCGAGGTGTTCGCGCATGCGGGCGTCGCGCCGCAGGACGTCGGCGCCGTCATCACCGGCTCGATGGCGCAGGCGAGCTTCGACACCTACTGCCTGCCGCGTCACGTCGGGCTCTATTCGGACGTGCCGATCGAGATACCCGCGCACATGGTGCAGCGGGTCTGCGGCACCGGCATCGAAGTGCTGATGCAGGCGGCGGACTTCATCACCCACAAGGACATCGAGCTCGCGCTCTGCGTCGGGGCGGAATCCATGAGCCGCAATCCGGTCGCCTCCTACACCATGCGCGGGTTTCGCATGGGAGCGGTCGATTTCAAGGATTTTCTCTGGGAGGCGCTGCTCGACCCGGCCGCCAATGTGACCATGGGCGACACCGCGGAGAACCTCGCGCGCCAGTACCAGATCACGCGGCCGCAGGTCGATGCTTTTGCCGCGCAGAGCTTCGAGCGCGCGCTCGCGGCGCAGCGTGCGGGCTTCTTCGCGGGCGAGATCACCCCGATCAGGAACGAGCGGTTCGAGCGCCAGGGCTACCAGCCGCGCGAGCTCAAGCTGCGCGGCACCAAGGAGCTGGCCACCGACACCCATGTGCGCCCCTCGCCGCTCGACACGCTCGCCAGCATCCGCCCGGCCTTCGGCGGGGTGCAGACCGGAGGCAATTCCTCCGCCATCGTCGATGGCGCCGCGGCGGCGCTCGTCGCCTCCTCCGATTACGCCAAGAAGCGCGGCAAGCCCGCGCTGGCGCGCATCGTGGCGGGCGCGACCGTCGGCGTGCCGCCGGAGATCATGGGCATCGGCCCGGTGCCGGCCATCAAGGCCGTGCTCGCGCGCGCCGGTCTCACGCTGGCGGATATCGACCGCTTCGAGATCAACGAAGCCTTCGGCGCGCAAGTGATGGCGTGCGCGCGCGAGCTCGGCATCGACGAGGCGAAGCTCAACGTCAACGGCGGCGCCATCGCCATCGGCCATCCGCTGGGCGCCACCGGCGTGCGGCTCGCCATCACGCTCGCGCGCGAGCTCAACCGCGCGCGGCTGCGCTACGGCATTGCCTCCGCCTGCATCGGCGGCGGCCAGGGCATCGCGCTGCTGATCGAGAATCCCGACGCCACTCCCGCACGGAAGAACTGACCATGGACATGAAAGGACACGCCGCTGTCGTGACCGGCGGCGCCTCCGGCCTGGGCGCGGCGACCGCGGCCGAACTCGCCCGCGCCGGCGTCAAGGTCGCCTGCCTCGACGTCAATCTCGACGGCGCACGCGCGGTGGCGGAAAAGATCGGCGGCTACGCCGTGCATTGCGACGTCACCAAGGCCGAGCAAGCCGCCGCCGCGCTGGCGCAAGCGCGCGACAAGCACGGCGCGGCCCGCATCCTGATCAATTGCGCCGGCGTAGGACCGGCGAAACGCATCGTCGGCCGCGATGGCCCGATGCCGCTCGGCGATTTCGAGCGCGTCATCGCCATCAACCTGATCGGCACCTTCAACATGATGCGGCTCGTCGCCGCCGACATGCAAAGCCTCAGCCCGCTCGCGGACGGCGAGCGCGGCGTGATCATCTCCACCGCCTCGGTTGCGGCGTTCGAAGGACAAATCGGCCAGGCCGCCTATTCCGCCTCCAAGGGCGGCGTCGCCGCGCTGGTGCTGCCGGCGGCCCGCGAGTTCGCGCAATTCGGCATTCGCGTCAACGCCATCGCGCCGGGCATCTTCCACACGCCGATGCTGATGGCGTTGCCGGAGGAGGCGCAGAAGAGTCTGGCCGCGGCGGTGCCGTTCCCCAAGCTGCTCGGCCGCCCCGATCAGTTCGCGGCGCTGGCGCGCCACATCATCGAGAACACGTATATCAACGGCGAGGTGATCCGCCTCGACGGCGCGCTGCGCATGGCGCCGCGCTGAACCGATCGCAAGGACCAAGAGAATGCTCGTCAACAGCCGCGTCGTCCGCATCGAATGGGGCGACTGCGACCCGGCCGGGATTGTCTACTACCCCCGCTATTTCGCTTTTTTCGACGCCAGCACCTCGGCGCTGCTCGAACGCGCGCTCGGAATGACCAAGCACCACTATCTCAAAGCCTATGACTTCTCCGGGCATCCGCTGGTGAACACCCATTCCCGCTTCCTCATTCCCACCCGTTTCGGCGACGACGTGACGATCGAAACGCGCACCACCGACGTGCGCCGCGCGAGCTTCGACGTGCACCACCGCCTGCTCAAGAACGGCGCGCTCGCGGTCGAAGGCTTCGAGACGCGGGTGTGGGTGCAAGGCGATCCCGCCAAGGGAACGATGAAAAGCGCGCCGATCCCACAGGCCGTGATCGAGCGCCTGTCGCAGGGTTAGGCCGAGCACGTCGCCGATCGGGCGGCGCCTGGCAGGTCGCCCGCGGCCAGACTGCCGTCGGCTGCAAAAGCCGCCAGCACCCCGTTGGGGTCCCGCGCCCAGGCCGCGACCGGCACCGGGCCGCAAACCAGCAGGAAATAGTCGTAGGGCGCGCGCCGGTCGCTCGCCATGATGAACTGATAGTGCAGCCGGAAGAAGTTGAAGCGGATGCGCCAGTAGAACTGCCGCGACAGCATGTCGCCGAAACGCACCTTCCAGATCAGCGGATTGCAGCGCCGGCCGTCGACATGCGCCCCGATGCCTTCGACCGGATCGAAATTCCAGAAGTTCAAGACGTCGGCGCGGGACTGCGAATCGATCCAGAGCACCGAGGGCTCGACGGCGAGCCGCGCGAACACCGCGCGCATCCGCGCCGCCTTGGGATGGAGCGCGGCTCCCGGGGCGATCGAGCCGAGCGTCACCAGCACCAGCGGCGGCCCCTTGCGGCCGATGTCGGGATCGAGCTCGAGCGCGCGCACGATCACCGCCGGCGCCAGCGCGCCGCCGCCGCTGTGGCCGACGACGATGACCTCGTCGGCATCGTTGGCGCGCACCGCCGCGATGACGCGCTGCGCGCACGCCTCGATCGGGGCATCGAAGCAGGTCGCCTCGCCGCGGGCGAACGCGCAGAGATAGGGCCAGTGGTTGTTGATCTGGATCAGGAACAGGCGATTGGCGAGCGGCCGCAGCGCAAAGAAGATCGCGATGGCGCCGATGACCCCGATGGGAACGCTCGCCGCGCCGCCCAGGCCGAGCCCGTGCATCGCCGCGAGCGCGATGAGCCATCCGCCGCCGGCCGCAAGGACGAGCCACCAGATCAGCATGATCTGGAAATAGAGCAGCACGAGTCCGAAATACGGCGAGGCCCGCAACACCCGGAAGATCGCGCCGCTCACGAGATAGTCGAACGCCCACGCCATGGCGCGCGGAATCTGCCGCCGCAGGGGCTCGGCCATGTTGGCGCGGATGATGTGCTCCTGGCGCAGGAAGTCGTAGCGGGTCACGACCTGCCAGTTCGGGCCGGCCGCTTCCACCTCCCAGTGCGCGAAATCCTGCGAATCCACCGCGAGCTCGCTCAGGCGCGCCTTGAGCGGCCACACCTTGAGGAAGCGCGCCCAGGAGCGGTCGAACAGCCGGTAGTAGCCCTTGGCGCCCTGCGGATCGTAGCCCTCGACGTAGATCACGTGCCGACGCCGGATCACGGCGGCCTGCGCCGCGCCGGCCGTTGCTCCATCAGGCACGGGCGTTGTCCGCCGCCGCTTCGACCACGGTCATCGCGGGATGCGTGGTGGGGACCGTGCGCACGAGGCGAAGGCCGGCTTTCTCGAACAGGCCGGCATATTCCTCGACCGTGCGCTCGCGCCCGCCGCAGAGCACCATCACCTGCAGATCGAGCCATCGGCCCGGACCGGGGCTGTCATCGGAAGGCAGCGGCGCTTCGAGCACCAGCACCCGGCCGTCCGGATGCATCGCACGGCGCACATTGGCGAGAATGCGAACGCAATCCGCATCGTCGTAGTCGTGCATGAGATGGCGGATCAGGTAGAGATCGCCGCCTTCCGGCGCCGCCGTCGTGAACACGTCGCCGGCGACGAAGGTCACCCCGGGAAGCGGACCGCCCTCCCCGCGCTTGGCGGCGGCGATGGCTTCCGCCATGTCGAACAGGGTCGCGCGCTGGTTCGGATTGGCGGCAAGCACGGCCGACAGCAGCGAGCCGTTGCCGCCGCCGACATCGACGATGTGCTTGCACCGCGAGAAGTCGTAGGCGGCGACGATCGCCGGCGTCTCCGGTCCATGCACTTCGAGCATCATGCGATTGAACCGGCGGGCTTCGTCCGGATGCTCGCCGAGCCAATCAAAGAACGGCCGGCCCTTGAGCGCCTCGAAGGCGGTGCGCTCGCCGGTGAGCGCGTCATCGAGATGCGACCACATGTCGGCGAAATAGTCGTTGAGGAAGATCGCGGTGGTGCGGGTGTTGTTGGGCGCGTGCGAGCTCAGCAGGCGTCCCAGCGGAGTGAGCGCGAAGCGACCGCGCGCGGTCTCGGATACGATTCCGACCGTCGAAAGCGCCCGCAGCAGCCGATAGACCCGGTCGGGAACGAGGCCACGCGCCGCCGCGATCGCGGCGTGGTCCTCGGCGCCATCCTCCATCACGTCCGCCAGGCCGAGCCGCGCGAAAGTTCCCACCGCCCGGGTCACCCACAGGCTGCTCAACAGCTGCAACATCTTCTTGTGCAGCAGCGCCGGAGCGACGTCGGGCGCTTTGCCGCTCTTGTTGTCCACGATCCCGCTCCACCGAACATCCGACCGCAGCGGACGCCATGTCGATGGCGCCCCGCATAGACCAATTCACCGGGCGAAGCTAGGGACGCGCGGGCGCGGCCGAGCGCGCGCGCCGGCACCCTCAGATTCTATTTTCATGCGTCAGAATTGTGCGCAAGCGCCTGCCGGGATTGTGCCCGCCGAGCCCGTGAACGTCACTTTACAGTGACCATCACTTCAGGCTGAATGGGTGCAAAGGCCTGCTTAACGGCCAATTCCAACCAGGAGGAAACGATGCCATCGCATCGAGCCATGCATCATGCTGCGACATGCGCCGCCGCGGTCGCCTGCCTGCTGATCGGCGCGTCCGCCGCGCTCGCGCAGGACAAGACCTTCGATCTCAAGCTTTCGCACTGGGTCCCGCCGACGCATCCGCTCCAGAAAGCGATGGAGGAATGGGGCGCGTCGGTCGAGAAGGCATCGAACGGCACCATCAAGTTCAAGGTCTTTCCGTCCCAGCAGCTCGGCAAGGCTTTCGACCATTACGACATGGCGCGCGACGGCATCGCCGACTTCACCTACGTCAATCCCGGCTACCAGCCCGGCCGCTTCCCCATCATTTCCGCCGGCGAGTTGCCGTTCCTGGTCGGCGACGCCAAGGGCGGCATCCGCGCGGTTGACGCCTGGTATCGCAAATATGCGGCCAATGAGATGAAGGACGTGAAGTATTGCTTCTCCTTCATCCTTGATCCGCTCACGTGGCATTCAAGCAAGAAGAAGATCACCGTGCCGGGCGACATCAAGGGAATGAAGGTGAGGCCGTCGCAAGCGACCGTCGCGGCCTGGGTGACGCTGCTGGGCGGCACCAACGTGCAGGCCAGCGCGACCGAGGTGCGGGATGTGATGGAGAAGGGTGTGGCGGAGGCCGTCACCTTCCCCTGGGGTTCGGTCCCGCTGCTCGGCGTCGACAAGGTCACGAAATACCACATGGACGCGCCGCTTCACACGGTGACGTTCCAATGGCTCATGAGCCCGCGCACCTACGCCGCCATGTCGCCCGCGCAGAAGAAAGTGATCGACGACCATTGCACCACCGAATGGGCCGGCAAGTTCGCCGATCCGTGGGCGGACTTCGAGCATGCCGGCTTGGCCAAGGTGAAGGCCGAACCGGGACACGAGGTCTACACCATCACCGACGCGCAGTTGGGCGAGTGGAAGAAATCGGCCGAGCCGCTGGAGAAGCAGTGGGCCGACAATGTCCGCAAGGCCGGCGGCGATCCGGATGCCATCATGAAGGAGCTCAAGCAGTCGCTCGCGCAGAACAAGGCGGCGTACTGATCGGCGGATGAGTTCACTGGTCGCTCTTCATTCGCGATGATACCGGCGGCGGCGGAATGTCCGCCGCCGTCGCCACCATGGGGCGCTGCATTCGGCGAGGGGCGAGAGCGTGCGTAGGATTGCGGATCGGTTCATCGATTCCATCGAGTTCATCGCCGCGCTGTTCGTCGGGATCGTCGCCGCCGACGTGTTCGTCTCGATCCTGCTGCGCTACTTCTTCGGCGTCTCGATCCCCGACAGCTACGACTTCGGCCGTCTGCTGCTGGGCGTGCTGATCTTCTGGGGCATCGGCGCGACCTCCTACCGCGGCACCCACATCACCGTCGACCTGCTGTGGGCCAATGTCGGGCCGAAATACCAGCGCGTGATGGACATCTTCGCGACCTTGGTGCTCCTGTTCGTGGTCGCGGTGCAGACCATCACCCTCTACGACAAGGTATGGACGACGCGCGCCGACAACGTGCTCACGTTCGATCTGCGGCTGCCGACCTGGCCGTTCTTCCTGCTGGCCTGGCTCGGCGACGTCTCCGCCGTCATCCTCATTGCGCTGCGCACCTATCGCCTGATCTTCCATCCCGAATTGATCGAACGCCAGGATCCTGCGAGGCCGGTGGAATGAGATCCTTGCAATGAGTTCCGACGCCATTGCCATCCTCGGTTTCGTCGTCCTGTTCGTGCTGATGCTGCTGCGCGTGCCGGTCGGCATGGCGATGGGATTGGTGGGGGTCAGCGGCTTCGCCTACATCGTCGGAGGCGCGGCCGCCCTCAAGAATGTCGGCCACACCACCATGCGTACGGTGACCGACTACAACTTCGCCGTTGTTCCACTGTTTCTGCTGATGGGCGCATTCGCCACCACGTCCGGAATGAGCCGGGAGCTGTTTCGCGGCGCGAACGCCTTTCTCGGCCATCTCAGGGGCGGGCTCGGCATCGCCACCATCGCCGCCTGCGGCGGGTTTGCGGCGATCTGCGGCTCGTCGGTGGCGACCGCCGCGACCTTCTCAAAGGTCGCCTATCCCGAAATGCGGTCCTACGGCTACCCCCAATCCTTCGCCACCGGCGTGATCGCGGCAGGCGGCACGCTCGGCATCATGATTCCGCCCTCGACGGTGCTCGCAATCTACGGGCTGATCACCGAGCAGGACGTGGGGAAGCTCTTCATCGCCGGGGTGCTGCCAGGCATTCTGGCGGTGGGCATGTACATGATCACCATCACGATCATCGGCGCCGCGCGACCCGGCTTCCTGCCCGCCGGCCCCCGCAGTTCCTGGAAGGAGCGCGTCGAGGCGTTGCGCGACGTCTGGGCGACGCTGCTCCTGTTCGCCTTCGTCATCGGCGGCATCTATGGCGGCGTGTTCACCGCAACCGAAGCGGCGGGCGCCGGCGCCGGTGGCGCCTTCATCATCGGTGTCGTGCGCGGGCGCCTGTCATGGCGGGACATTTTTCGCTCGCTGCTCGAAACCACGCGCATCACCGCCGCGGTATTCACGGTGCTGATCGGCGCCATCCTGTTCGGTTATTTCCTGACCGTCACCCAGACGCCGCAGAAAGTGACGGAGTTCCTCACCGGGCTCGGGCTCGGGCGCTACGGCGTGCTCGCGCTGATCATGATCATGTACCTGGTGCTCGGGTGCCTGATGGACGCGCTCGCCATGATCATCCTCACCGTCCCGATCATCTTTCCCGTGATCAAAGAGCTTGGATTCGATCCGATCTGGTTCGGCGTCATCATCGTGATGACGGTCGAGCTCGGCCTCATCCATCCGCCGGTCGGCATGAACATCTTCGTGATCAAAAGCGTGGTCGAGGATGTGAAGATTTCGACCATTTTCTACGGCGTATTGCCGTTCATCATCACCGATATCCTCCGCCTCATCATTCTGATTGCCTTTCCGATCATCGCGCTCTACCTGCCTTCGAAAATGTGACGCGCGGGTCAACCAAAGGAGTCCGCCATGTACCGACATATGCTGATTGCCGCCCTCGCCGCGATCGTTCTGCTCGCTGCGCGTCCGGGGCTCGCCGCCGACGCCAAGCAGATGGAGGACAACAAGAAAGCCGTCGCTGCGTTCTACGACGCCGTCCTCAACCAGAAAGATTTCGACGCCGCGGCGAAATATCTCGGCAGCCGCTACACCCAGCACAATCCCGGCGCCGCGGACGGACCGGAAGGCCTCAAGGGATTCATTGCCTTCCTGAAGGACAAGTTCCCGAACAATCGCAGCGAGATCAAACGCATCTTCGCCGACGGCGATTACGTCATCGTCCACGTCCACGCCGTGCGCGAGCCGGGCACGCGCGGCAACGCCATCATCGACATCTTCAAGCTCGAGAACGGCAAAGTCGTCGAGCATTGGGACGTGGTCCAGCCGATCCCGGAAAAGCCCGCCAACAGCAACGGGATGTTCTAGCGGGTCACCGACGCCCTCGACATCGTGGAGCGGGCGATGTCCGGGCAAGGACATTGACCACGCGGCGGGCACGGTGTTCAACGCCAGTCCCGCCGCCGATCTAGACAGGCTGCCATGCTCGAGCATCTCAATTCCAGCGCGCTGCCGCCACGGCGCGTGGTCATCCTGGGTGCTCACGGCTTCGTCGGCGCGGCGAGCGCGCGGCTGCTGGCGGCCAACGATGTGCCGGTGCTGTCATTGGGACGTGCCGAGGCGGACCTTCTTGCCGCCGGAACCGCAAGCCGGCTGTCCCGGGAACTTCGGCCGGACGATGCCGTCGTGGTGATCTCCGCGCGGGCGCCCTGCAAAGATGCGGCCATGCTCGTCGACAATGTCCGGATGATGGAATGCGTGTGCCAGGCGCTCGCGACGGCACCCGTATCGCATGTGCTCTACATCAGCTCGGACGCCGTCTACCGGGACTCGCGCGCGCCCCTGACCGAGGAATCGTGCGCCGAGCCAAACTCCCTGCATGGCGCGATGCACCTGGCGCGCGAGTTGATGCTGAAGTCGGTTGTCACCGCGCCATTGGCGATCCTGCGTCCGACGCTCCTGTACGGCGCCGCCGATCCGCACAATGGCTACGGGCCCAATCGCTTTCGCCGGCTCGCTGCCGCCGGACAGGACATCGTTCTATTTGGCGAAGGCGAGGAACAGCGCGACCACGTGCTCATCGATGACGTGGCAGAGATCGTCAGACGGGTGTTGATGCATCGAAGCCGCGGGGTCCTCAACGTGGCGACGGGAAGCGTGCACAGCTTTCGCGACATCGCCGAACGGATCGCGGCGATGTACGATCCGGCCGTGCCCGTGCGGGGCAGCCTGCGGCAAGGCCCCATGCCCCACGGCGGCTATCGCCCGTTCGACAGCACCGCGTCCCGGCAGGCCTTCCCCGATTTTCGCTATACGGATCTCGCGACGGGGCTGGCCAGTGCCAAGGCCGAGCATTCGCAGCGAATGTAGCAGCTTCGCGGGCGTTTCAGTGACGCAGCAGAGAGCGCGAGGTCTGCCGCCGGATGGCGAGCACGGCCTCCTTCGCCGGTAGCATTCGCTTCAGAGCCGTTATAGATGTAGCCCCTTCCGCCACAGGACCAGGCGATGGAACGCTCGTTCAAGAAAGAGGTGCAGGCGCTCAAGCTCGGGGCGGGCGAGACCTTCCATGGCGAAGGCATCCTGGCGGTGACCAAGGCCCTGCTGCAGTCGGGGGTGAGCTATGTCGGCGGCTACCAGGGCGCCCCGGTGTCGCACCTGCTCGACGTTCTGGTCGACGCCGAGGACATCATCGGCGATCTCGGCGTGCATCTGGAAACCTGCACCAACGAGGCTTCCGCCGCGGCCATGCTCGGCGCCTCCATCAACTATCCGCTGCGCGGCGCGGTGACCTGGAAATCGATCGTCGGCACCAATGTGGCGGCCGACGCGCTGTCGAACCTTTCCTCCCCCGGCGTGGTCGGCGGGGTCATGATCATCCTCGGCGAGGATTACGGCGAAGGCGCGAGCGTGATTCAGGAGCGTTCCTATGCCTATGCCATGAAATCGTCGATGTGGCTGCTCGATCCGCGGCCGGACCTGCCGACCATCGTGCGCATGGTCGAGGAGGGCTTCGAGCTGTCGGAAGCGAGCCACGCCCCCGTCATGATGGAACTGCGCATCCGCGCCTGCCACGTCACCGGCGAATTCAAGACCAAGGACAACCGCCGCGCCGCGTTTTCCGGCAAGAACCGCATCGCCGGTCCGCCGCCCTTCCAGTACAGCCGGCTTGCACATCCTCCCGTCATTTTTTCCCAGGAGCGACTCAAGATCGAGGAACGGTTGCCGGCCGCGCAGCAATTCATCCGCGAGCGCAAGCTCAACGAGGTGATTCCCGGCGACCTCGATGACGTCGGCATCATCGTGGTCGGCGGGCTCACCACCGGCGTGCTGCGCGCGCTGGCGCGGCTGGATCTTGCCGACCTCTACGGCACGAGCCGCATCCCGATCTACGTGCTCAACGTCGCCTATCCGCTGGTGCCGAACGAGCTGTGCGAGTTCTGCGTGGGCAAGCGGGCGGTGCTGGTGGTCGAGGAGGGCAGCCCCGACTATATCGAGCAGGCGGTCAACACCGAGCTGCGCCGCGCCGACATCCAGACCCGCGTGCTCGGCAAGGGTCACCTGCCGCGCGCGGGCGAGTACGTGTCGGAGGTGCTGATTAACGGGCTTGCGTCCTTCCTCGCGCAAGCGCGGCCGAACGGCGTCGACGCCGACGCGATCATGGCGCGCGCGAACAACATGCTGGCGCACAAGGCGCCCGCGATGGCTGCGCTCGGCGACATTCCGCCGCGACCGCCGAACTTCTGCACCGGATGCCCGGAGCGCCCGGTGTTCAGCGCGATCAAATTGATGCAGCGCGAGCTCGGACCGACCCACATCAGCGCCGACATCGGCTGCCATTCGTTCGCGACCTTCGCGCCCTTCAGCCTCGGAAATTCCATCCTCGGCTACGGCATGTCGCTGGCGAGCGCGGCCGCGGTCACGCCCAACATGAACCGCCGCCCGATCGCCATCATGGGCGACGGGGGCTTCTGGCACAACGGGCTCATCTCCGGCGTCGCCTCGAACCTGTTCAACAAAGGCGACGGCGTGCTGATCGTGATGCAGAACGGCTACGCCTCCGCCACCGGCCAGCAATATCTGCCATCGAGCGCCGCCAACCGCATCGGTGGGCCGACCGGCATGACCATCGAGCAGACCCTGCGCTCGCTCGGGGTCAAATGGCTGCGCACGGTGCGCAGCTACAGCGTCGCCAAGATGACCAAGACCTTGAAAGAGGCGATGCGCACCGCGGAGCGCGGCCTCAAGGTGATCATCGCCGACGGCGAATGCCAGCTCGCGCGCCAGCGCCGCGTGCGCGCGGAGGATGCGGATAAACTCAAGCGCGGGGAGCGCGTGGTGCGGGTGCGCTTCGGCGTCGACGACGAGATCTGCACCGGCGACCATTCCTGCATCAGGCTCTCCGGCTGCCCCTCGCTCACGGTCAAGCCCAATCCCGACCCGCTGCGCAGCGACCCGGTAGCGACCGTGATCGAGAGCTGCGTCGGCTGCGGCCTGTGCGGCGAGGTGGCCCATGCCGCCGTCCTGTGTCCCTCGTTCTATCGCGCCGAGATCATCCGCAATCCGAGCTGGTGGGATCGCATGCTCCATCGCGTGCGCCAGACGGTGATCGGCTGGCTGGGAGGCGCACCCGCCGAGGCGCGGGCATGAGGTACCTGCTCGCGTTCCGGCTGCGTCGCGCTCCGCCTGGCACACGGGTGGAATGATCGCCATGAACGCTCCGCAGGTCCGGCCGATCACCATCCTCATCGCCGCGCTCGGCGGCGAGGGCGGGGGCGTGCTCACGGACTGGATCGTCACCGCCGCCGCGCAGCTCGGCTTCCCCGTGCAATCGACGTCGATTCCGGGCGTCGCTCAGCGCACCGGCGCCACCACCTATTACATCGAGATCGTGCCGGTGCCGGCGCGCGAGCTTGGCGGGCGACCGGTGCTGGCGCTGGCGCCCGGCATCGGCGACGTCGATATCGTGCTGGCGAGCGAACTCATGGAAGCCGGCCGCACCATCGCCGGCGGTTTCGTCACGCCCGACCGCACGCTGGTCATTGCATCCACCGCCCGCTCGTATCTGGTGGTGGAGAGAATGGCGATGGCCGACGGGCGCTACGACAGCGCGCGATTGATCGACGCGATCGAGGCACATTCGCAAACCAGTCTCCTCCTCGACATGGAAACGCTGGCCAAGCAAAGCGGCGCCATGATCAACGCGATCATGCTCGGGATCATCGCCGGCTGCGGACGGTTGCCGATTCCCGCCACGGTGTTCGAAAGCGCGATCCGCGCGGACGGCAAGGCGGTCGATGCCAACCTCAAGGGTTTTCGCAGCGGGCTCGAGGCGGCGCAGAAAACCAATGTGACAGCGGGCGAAGCCGGCGCCAAGCGCGGTCGGCTCCCGGCGTCATCGGTCGTCGATCTCGAACGCGCCATCATCGCTGACATGCCGCCGTCCGCCCGCGACATCATTCTCGAAGGCGCCCGGCGGCTCGTCAGCTATCAGGACGTCGCCTATGCGCGGCTCTATCTCGATCGCCTGGCGCCGGTGCGCGCCGCAGATGAGCGCGTGCAGGCCGGCGGGCGGCTGTTGCGCGAGGTCGCGCGGCACCTCGCGGTGCGCATGTCCTACGAGGACGTGATCCGGGTAGCGCAGGCCAAGATCGATCCCGCACGTCTGGCGCGCATCGCCGCCGACATGGGGGTGAAGCCGGGCGAGCCGTTCACGGTGACCGAGTTCCTCAAGCCGGGGATCGAGGAAATGTGCTCGCTCCTTCCGCCCAAGCTCGCCCGGCGCATCCTCGCGCTCTCCGAGCGGCGCGGGTGGATCGACCGGGTGCATTGGGGCATGGAAGTCAACAGCGCATCGGTGTCCGGCTTCCTGCGCTTCTGGATGCTCGCGAAATTGCGCGGCTGGCGGCCGAAGTCCTACCGCTTCCAGGAGGAGCAACGCGCGATCGAAGCGTGGCTCGGCCTCATCGTCGAGGCGGCACGACTCTCGGACGATCTTGCGCTCGAAGTCGCGGAATGCGCGCGCCTGATCAAGGGCTATGGCGATACCCACAAACGAGGGACCGGCAATTACCGCCTGATCGAGGCCCGCGTCATCCGGCCGGCCCTGGCGGGCCGCATCCCACTGCGCCAAGGCGTCGACGCGACCGCAAGCGCGCGGGCGGCAGCGTTGCTCGATCCCGACGGCGAAACACTGGCGCGCTGCCTCGCAGAACTCGAAGACCACCATAGCCCGCGCATTGCCGCCGAGTGAGTTCGTGCGGCGGAGCGCTTCGCCGCCCGCGATGGACTCCAGCCGATCAAGCAGGTAACAAACCCCCGTCCACTTCACCCGACCGGGCGCGCGGTCACCCCGCCCCGATATTCACGCCAAACCAAGCACGCCGAACAGGCAAGTAAAGCTGGAGGACCGCAGATGCGGATCGACGCGTATACGCACTTCTTTCCGAAAAAATTCTTCGACAAGATGCAGGACGTCGCCGGTGACTACAAGGACATGGGCAAGCGCGTGCGCTCGCTGCCGGCGCTGTTCGATGTCGATGTCCGCAAGAAGATCGTGGACGGCCACAAGGACTATCAGCAGATCCTGTCCTATCCGCAGCCGCCGGTCGAGAAGTTCGCCAAGACTCCGGCGCAGATCGACGAGATCATTCGCATCATCAATGACGGCTTCGCCGAATTGTGCGCCAAGGAGAAGGACCACTTCCCCGGCTGGGTCGCGCAGATCTCGCTCGATGCGCCCGACGCCGGCGTCGCCGAGGCGGAGCGCGCAATCAAGATGGGCGCGCTCGGCGTGCAGATCTACACCAACGTTGCCGGCAAGCCACTCGACCGGCCGCAATACCTGCCGTTCTGGAAGAAGATGAACGAGCTCGGCAAGCCGATCTGGCTGCATCCGGCGCGCGGCGCCGAGATGCCGGACTACATCGACGAGAAGAAGTCGCTCTACGAGATCTGGTGGACATTCGGCTGGTCCTACGAGACCGCCGCCGCGATGGCGCGGCTCGTCTTCTCCAAGATCATGGACAACCATCCCAACCTCAAGATCATCACCCACCATTTCGGCGGCATCGTGCCGATGCTGGAAGGCCGCATCGGGCCGGGCTGGGACGTGCTGGGGTCGCGCACCTCCGACGAGGACTACGTCACGCTGCGCAAGAGCCTGAAGAAGCGCCCACTCGATTACTTCAAGCAGGACTTCTGGGCCGACACCGCGGCCTTCACCGCCGTGCCGGCGACCAAGGCCGGGCTCGAGTTCTATCCGCTGGAGAAGATCATCTTCGCCTCCGACTGTCCGTTCGATCCGGAAGGAGGGACGATGTATCCGCGCGAGACGCTGAAGATCCTCGATTCGCTCAACATCCCGAAGGCCGACCGCGAAAAGATAGATTACAAGAACCTCGAAGCCGTCACCGGCGTGAAGCTGGTGAAATAACGTCCAGGCACGGTCCCGCCGAAAGGAATGCCCATATGCGCATTCCAGCGATGCGCGTTCTCGTTGCGGCGCTCACGCTCGTGAGTATGGGCGTGACGCCGCTATCGGCCGCTGAGCTGCGCGTCTACAGCGGCGGCGCGCCGCAGGAGACGTTGAAGCTGTTGGCGCCGGAGTTCGAGAAGGCGACCAACCGCTCCGTTGCCTTCACCTTCGCGGTCGTTGGCGCGATCCAGCAGCGGCTCGAGGCGGGCGAGAAGGCCGATGTCGTCCTCCTGCCGGTCCCGCTGATCGGCGCGCTGGAGGCCGCAGGCAAGATCCGTCCGGGCAGCCGAAGTCTCCTGGCGCGGGTCGGGATCGCCGTCGTGGTGCGCGCGGAAGCGCCGAAGCCGGATATCTCCTCGCCCGAGGCGTTGCGCGCGACGCTGCTGCAGGCGCGCTCGATCACCCATGCCGACCCGCAAGCGACCCCCGGCGGCAGGCATATCGCGGCGCTGCTCAAGCAATGGGACATCACCGACACGCCCCAGCGCAGGATCACGCCCAAGAGCGCCATCAGCGGCGGCGCGGAGCTGATCGCCAACGGCGACGTGGACATCGGGCTCTATCTGCTGAGCGAAGTGCTTACGGTCAAAGGTGTGGCCGTGGCGGGAATGCTGCCGCCCGCATTGCAGAACTACATCGTCTATGCCGGCGCGGTGCTGGCCGACAGCGCCTCGCCCGACGCGGCCCTGGAGTTCATCAAGTTCCTGGCCGATCCGTCGAAGCAGGCGCAATGGCAGACAACCGGATTCGAGAGCATCGCTAAGACCAATTAGCGCTCTCGCGAGCTGAACGCCCTTCTGCCCGACTGACAAACCCGATATGTTGGATGCACGGACATTGGCTCGTCCGCGAGCTGCCTATGGGACGTGCCGAAGTCCCTCGACTTGACGGCAGCGCCGATGCCGTCGGCAGGCCAGAACTCTGAACTCGCTCGGTCATGTGGGTCGACGACGCGCGCCGTGCGCGCCGCGTCGGTGTCGCCAGCATTCAGGGGGACGCTATGAAGGCTGATCGCCGACAATTCGTACGCCTGGCGGGCGCGACCGCCGCCCTTGTCGCGCTGTCGCCGCGCGCCCGCGCGCAAGCCTATCCGGCGCGGCCGCTGCGCTGGGTCGTGGGATTTCCGGCGGGCGGCGGGGCCGACATCGTCTCGCGGATCATGGCGCCGTGGTTGTCGGAACGGCTCGGCCAGCCGGTCGTGGTCGAGAACAAGCCGGGCGCCAGCAGCAATATTTCCATCCAGGCGGTGGTCAATTCGCCCCCCGACGGTTACACGCTGCTGTTCGTTCCGGCGTCCGCGGCCGTCAACGTCACGCTGTTCGAGACGCTTCCGTTCAACCTGTTGCGAGATATCGCGCCGGTTTCCGGATTGATCGATTTCCCGCTGGTGATGGTCGCGAACCCGTCGCTTCCGGCCAAAACGATCGCCGACCTCGTCGCCCACGCCAAGGCCAATCCGGGCAAGATCAGCATTGCCTCATTCGGCACCGGCTCGACCTCGCATGTGGCGGGCGAACTGTTCAAGATGATGACCGGCGTCAACATGATTCACGTGCCCTATCGCGGCGGGGCGGCCATGGTCGCGGATCTCATGGGCGGGCAGGTGCAGGTTGGGCTCGATGTGCTGACGGGATCGCTGGCCCATATCCGATCGGGCACGTTGCGCGCGCTGGCGGTCGCCGGGAAGACCCGATCCGACGCGCTGCCGGATGTCCCCACCATCGGCGAGACGGTGGCGGGATATGAGGCGAATTCGTGGTGCGGCGTCGGCGTAGGGCGCGGCACGCCACCCGAGGTCATCGAGCGGCTCAACCGCGAGATCAATGCCGGGTTGGCCGATCCGGCCGTGAAAGCGCGGCTTGCCGGCGTCGCCACCACGCCGATTGTCTTCACTCCGGCGGAGTTCGGCGCGTATATGGCGGCCGAGGTGGAGAAGTGGGCCAAGGTGGTCAAGGCATCGGGCATCAGGCCGGAGTGATCGGCCGGCACTTGAACATTTCGGTTCCGCACACGCAGGGTTGGAGAATTGTACCTGCGGGCGCGTCGTCACGCGCGACGGCGCAATCGTGCGCATCCGCTGTGGCTATCTCCCCTCAGCCGCATGAATCCTGCCGCGCCATCTGCTAGCGTCGCCGCGCCATGGATGCCGCGCGCCCCCTGACCTCGTCCGGTTTCGAATCCGGCCCGCCCGCCGAGGGCGCGGCCCGCGCCACGCCGGTGATGGAGCAATATATCGAGATCAAGGCCGCCAATCCGGATTGCCTGCTGTTCTATCGGATGGGCGATTTCTACGAATTGTTCTTCGAGGACGCCGAAATCGCCGCCCGCGCGCTCGGCATCGTGCTGACCAAACGCGGCAAGCATCTCGGCAGCGACATCCCGATGTGCGGCGTGCCGGTCCATCGTTCCGATGAATATCTCCACCGCCTGATCGCGATGGGCCACCGCGTGGCGGTGTGCGAGCAACTCGAGGATCCGGCCGAGGCGCGCAAGCGCGGCGGCAAGAGCGTGGTGCGACGCGACGTGATCCGGCTCGTCACCCCGGGCACGCTCACCGAGGACACGCTGCTCGATGCGAGGCGCAACAATTACCTTCTCGCCATCGCACGCGCGCGCTCGTCCGCCGGCGAGGAAAGTCGCTTCGCAATCGCCTGGATCGATATCTCGACCGGCGAATTTCGCATTGCGGAGTGCGACCGTGCCGCGGTTGCCGCCGACATCGCCCGGCTCGAGCCGGGCGAGATCATCGTATCGGACGCGCTCTATGACGACCCGGAGCTTGCGCCCTATCTGCGCTCGCTGCCGGCGGTGACGCCGCTCACCCGCGACGTGTTCGATGGCGCAAGTGCGGAACGGCGGCTCGCCGGCTATTTCGGCCTTTCCACCACCGAAGGTTTCGGTGCGCTCTCGCGGCTGGAGCTCACCGCCGCCGCCGCCTGCATCACCTATGTCGAGCGCACCCAGCTCGGCCAACGCCCGCCGCTCTCTCCGCCGGTGCGCGAGCCGCAAGGCACCACGCTCCTGATCGACCAGGCGACGCGCAGCAACCTCGAGCTGGTGCGCACGCTTTCGGGCGAGCGGCGCGGTTCGCTGCTCGCCGCGGTCGACCGCAGCGTGACGGCGGCGGGCTCGCGACTGCTCGCGCAGCGGCTGGCCGCGCCGCTCACCGATGCCGCCGCCATCGGTCGCCGGCATGATGCCGTCGCGTTTTTCGTGGCCAATGCCGGGGCGCGCGGCGACGTGCGCGAGCGGCTCAAGGCTGCTCCCGATCTCGCCCGTTCGCTGGCGCGGCTGGTGGTCGGCCGCGGCGGCCCGCGCGACCTCGCCGCGGTGCGCGACGGCATCACCGCTGCGGCCGGCCTGGCGGCCCGGCTGGAACAGTTTCCGGAGATTGCCGACGAGCTTGTGCAGGCGACGCAGTCGCTGCGCCGTCCCGATCCCGCGATCGCGGCCGAGCTTGCAACGGCGCTGGCCGACGAGCTTCCCTACCTCAAGCGGGACGGCGGCTTCGTGCGCGCGGGCTATGACACCGTGCTCGACGAGGCGCGCGCGCTGCGCGACGAATCGCGCCGCGTGATTGCCGCGTTGCAGGGGCGCTATGCCGACATCGCCGCGGTCCGCGCGCTGAAAATCCGGCACAATAACGTGCTCGGCTATTTCGTCGAGGTGACGGCGCAGCACGGCGACAAGCTGATGGCGCCGCCGCTCAACGCGACCTTCATCCATCGCCAGACCCTCGCCGGCCAGGTGCGGTTCACCACCACCGAACTGGGCGAGCTCGAAGCCAAGATCGCCAGCGCCGCCGACCGCGCGCTCGGGATCGAGCTGGAGAGCTTCGACAAGCTCGCCGCGACGGTGACGGCGGCGGCCGCGGCCATCAAGGACGCCGCCGGCGCGCTTGCGATCCTCGACGTCGCCACCGCCTTGGCCCAGTTGGCGATCGAGCGTCACTACGTGCGACCCGAGATCGACGCCTCGCTCGATTTCATCATCGAAGGTGGGCGGCATCCGGTGGTGGAGCAGGTGCTCACCGGCGACCCGTTCGTCGCCAACGATTGCGACCTCTCCCCTCCGGCGCCGGCGCCACACGGCCGCATCTACCTGCTCACCGGCCCGAACATGGCGGGCAAGTCCACCTATCTGCGGCAGAACGCGCTCATCGCCATCCTTGCGCAGATGGGCAGCTTCGTCCCCGCCCGCCGCGCCAAGATCGGCGCCGTCGACCGGCTGTTTTCCCGCGTCGGGGCGGCCGATGACATCGCGCGCGGCCGTTCGACCTTCATGGTCGAAATGGTGGAGACCGCGGCCATCCTCAATCAAGCGGGTGAGCGCGCCCTCGTCATTCTGGATGAGATCGGACGCGGCACCGCCACCTTCGACGGGCTATCCATTGCCTGGGCGACGATCGAGCACCTGCACGAGACGAATCGCTGCCGCGCCTTGTTCGCCACCCACTTCCACGAACTGACCGCGCTCGCGGCCAAGCTGCCGCGCCTGTTCAATGCCACGGTGCGGGTCAAGGAGTGGCAAGGCGAGGTCGTGTTCCTGCACGAGGTGGTGCCGGGGGCAGCCGACCGCAGTTACGGAATCCAGGTGGCGAAGCTCGCGGGCCTGCCGGCGACCGTGATCGAGCGCGCGAAGGTGGTTCTTGCCAAGCTCGAAGCCGACGACCGGGCGTCGCCGCGCGGCTTCGATGACCTGCCGCTTTTTGCCGCAGCGCCGCGACCGGCGTCTCCCGCAACGCAGGACACAGCAGTGGATAGTGTGGTGGCCGCGCTGGCGGCGCTGCATCCCGACGAGATGTCGCCGCGCGACGCGCTCGAGGCGCTCTATGCGCTCAAGATGAAGGCGGCGATCCAGGGTCGCTAGTGTCCCGATTCCGAAGTTCGTATCATTGTGCGGTACCCTCGTTTGCGAACTTCGGAATCGAAGGACACTAGCAACTTTATGATGTTAGTGCGGTCTTTGGATTTGAAGTTCCTAAACGAACGGGCGGCCACAATGATAGGAACTTCAAATCCACCGCACTAGCGGATGTGATACGTTCGCGGCCACGCGCGCTCGCCAAAGAAGCAGCCGTGTAACGGAGGAAGCGTGCCCATGAACCGGTTTGCGTTGATCCTGCTGGCCTGCCTTGCCGGTTCCACCGGCGCCGCGGCGCAATCCTATCCCACGCGGACGATCACGCTCACGGTCACCGCCGCCGCCGGCGGCGTGACCGACGTGGTGGCGCGCGCGCTCGGCCAGCGGCTCTCTGAAACGTGGGGCCAGCAGGTCGTGATCGAAAACAAGGGCGGCGCCGCCCATGTGATCGGCGCGCAATCCGTGGCCAAGGCGGCGCCCGACGGCTACTCGCTGCTGGTGGCCGAGGCCGGAACCTTCACCATCAATCCGACGCTCTACGGCAAGGGCAAGCTCCCCTACGACGAGGAAAAGGACTTTACCCCGATCACCGGAATCGTTCGCATCAACCAGGCGCTGCTCGGACATACTGCGGTGCCTGCCAGCAACGTGAGCGAGCTTATCGCGCTCGCGAAGAAGAAGCCGGGCGAGCTCACATACGGAACGGCCGGGGTCGGGTCCGCGCCGCACATGAACATGGTCCTGTTCGAGAGCATGGCCGGCGTGAAGCTGCTACCGGTCCATTATCGGGGCGCGGCGCCCGCGCTCACCGACGTCATCGCCGGCCACATCAATTTGATGTCGGTGAGCGTGAGCCTGGCATTGCCGCCGTTCCGAACCGGCCAGATCAAGCTGTTCGGGATCGGAAGCACCAAGCGTTTGGGGCCTGCCGCCGACATCCCGACCGTCGCCGAGAGCGGGCTGCCGGGGTACGAAGCCGCCACCTGGTTCGGACTGTTCGCGACCGCGGGCACGCCGCGCGAGATCGTGACGAAGATCAACGCCGAGATTCACAGGATCCTGGCCGATCCGGACTTTCGCGAAAAATTCCTGGCGCCGCAGATGTTCGAGCCGATGGGAAGCACGCCGGAAGAGTTCGCCGATCAGATCAAGGCGCAGACCCAGAAATGGGCCAAAATCATCCACGAGCAGAAGCTGTCGGTCGACAAATAGGCCCAAGCGAAGCACTGCCCATGAGCCGGGCCTCAGCGGTATTTTTTTCCGCTTTTTTACAGCTCCTCGACACCTACGGTCGCCGCAATTGATTCGTGCGCAGCGCCACGACCATGCCGGCGGATCAGGTCGCAAACGATATTGCGTGATTTCCGGGAAGTGTGGCTTTCGGATTACAGCCATCGCGCCCGATTCAGGATTTACTCGCGCGACCTGAGTCCCGATCAATCACCGGATCGCAGCTAATGGCTCATCTCTCGCGATTGCATTGGCTGCCCGTTGCCGGTTTGCTGGCGACGCTGACGATTGCCGGTGCCGGTTGGGACCAGGCGGAAGCGCGTTCTTCGCGCACCGCCTCTCCGCGCTCAATTCACGGTCCCAGCTATCGACCCCCGTATGCGGCGATCGTGCTCGATGACAAATCCGGTCAGGTCCTGCACGAGGACCATGCCGACGATCCGCGTCATCCGGCGTCGCTGACGAAGATCATGACGCTTTACCTGCTGTTCGAGCAGATCGAGGATGGCACGCTCAAGCTCGACACCCCGCTGCCGATCTCGACCAAGGCCGCGATTCAGAATCCCACCAAAATGGGGCTCAAGGCCAATCAGACCGTCAAGGTCGAGGACGCGATCAAGGGTCTCGTCACCAAGTCGGCGAACGACGCCGCGGTCGTCGTCGCCGAAGCTCTCGGCGGCTCCGAAGAAGAGTTCGCCAAGCTCATGACCTTGAAGGCGAGAATGCTGGGCATGAGCAGCACGACCTACGTCAATGCCTCGGGTCTGCCCGCCATGGAGCAGATCACCACCGCTCGCGACCAGGCGCTCCTCGGTCACGCGATCCAACATCGGTTTCCCGTCTACTACCAATATTTCGCGACTCCGAGCTTCCTGTGGCGGGGAGCCGAGATGCGCAACCACAACAACCTGCTGGGAAACGTGAGGGGCGTCGACGGGATCAAGACCGGTTACACCGAGGCCTCCGGATATAACCTGGTCTGCTCGGTTCGCCGCGACGACCGACACATCGTCGCAGTCGTTCTGGGCGGCACCTCCAATGCGGCACGCGATACCCGCATGCGCCAACTGATCGAAGCAAATATCACGCTTGCTTCGACGCAGCGTACGGCGCCGATCGTCGTGGAAGGGAAGGAACTGGACAGCGCGCCGGTCACCGCCATGGCTCCCGCGCCGACATTCGCGCCGGCCTCGGCGCTCAGCAAGCCCGCTCGGCTGACGGGGGTGAAGCCGCAGGTCCAGGCCGCAAAGCCGGCGGCTAATCCCACGCTGCAGTCGGCGGACATCAAGGCCGCGCCGCGCCCTGCCCCGCGAAAGGTGGCACCCAACAAGACGTCCACAATCATGGTGCCCGAGACGATCGCGGCCACCGCTGTGCGCCAGTCGCAGCACGTCGAACGTAGGCTGAACCTGCCCTCGTCCCCCTGACCAGCAGCGGCTTTTTCCACTGGCCCCTGGTCCCCGCGATCGCGGGCACTTGGCCTGATCCCGATCCGCAACGTCCACGGCGTTTTGGACCAGCGCGATTGCTGACTAGTGTGGCGGTTCAGAAGTCCGCATCATTCTTGCGGCGAGTCCGAAATGCGGATTTCTGAACCAAAGCCACACTAGATCAATAAGTTGCTATGTCCTTCGATTCCGAAGTTCGCGAACGAGGGTGCCGCACAATGATCCGAACTTCGGAATCGGGACACTAGCGCAGGGGTTGCTTGCCGCAGCAGAAATTATCAGTGTACGGAATGGCCCGGCACTGGAAGGGAATTTCATGCGCACCCGCATTACCTGTGGCTGGCTGGTCGCGCACGCCGACGGGCATCATACCCTCTGGCGCAATGCCGAACTGGTCTACGAAGGCAACGCCGTGCTGTTCGTCGGCGAGCGCTTCGACGGTGCGGTCGATCGCGAGATCGACGCCCGCGACAAGCTGGTCGCGCCCGGATTCATCGACACCCATGTGCATTCCGGTCACCGCGCTTCGCACCGTCTGATCTCCGACGTCGGTCGCGGGGACTATTTCGGCCAGCCCTTTCTGGAAATCAGCGTCGCCCGCGAGGGTACCCGCGTCGGCGGCGATCCGCGCTACGTGCGGCCCGACGACAATTCGGTGATGGATGAGCTGCTGCTCAATGCCCGATGGACAGTCGCGGAGCTGCTGCGCAACGGCATCACCACCTTCGTCGAGTTCGGCAGCCAGCTGCGCGTCCAACAAGCGCTTCTGCAGGTCGTGGGCGAGCTCGGCATCCGCGCTTATCTGGGTCCGGGCTTCGACAGCGGCCGCTGGGTCGGCGGCGAGGACGGCAAGCTTGTCCGCGTGATCGACGAAGCATCGGGCGAGCGGGAATTCGACCTCGCGCTGGAATTCATCGACCGCCACCAGGGCGCGCATGGGGACCGCGTCCGCGGCATCCTGGTGCCGCGCGAGATCGAGACCTGCACCGTCCCGTTGATGCGCAAGGCCGCCAAAGTGGCGCAGGAGCGCGACCTGCCGGCCGCAATCCACGCCGCCTACAACATCCATGAGGTCTTCGACATCATCCGCGAGCATCAGATGACGTCGGTGGAGTTGCTGCGCGAGGTCGGCCTGATGTCCGACAAACTCAATATCGGCCACGGCAACTTCACCTGCGACAACCCGCTGATGAATTACTCCGGCTCGCACGACCTGGAGATCATGGGCTCGCACCGCTGCTCGGTCTCGCACTGCCCGGTCAACGTGGCGCGGCGCGGACGCTTCCTCGACAACTGGGAGAGCTATCGCAAGGCGGGCGTGAACATCGCGCTCGGCACCGATACCTATCCGCGCGACATGATCCTGCAGATGCGCAACGCGTCATATTTCGGCAAGGTGGCGAGCCGCAATCTGAAAGCGGCGACGGCCGCGCAGGTGTTCGAAGCGGCAACCCTCGGCGGCGCGCATTCAGTCGGCCGCGCCGACATCGGCCGGCTGGCGCCCGGCAGCAAGGCGGATATCGTCATCATCGGCCTTACCGGCAGCGGCACGCTTCGCCTCGGCCCGGTGCGCGACCCGATCAAGAGCCTGGTGGATTGCGGAATCGGCGATGACGTCGACACCGTGATCGTGGACGGCGCGGTGCGCATGGAGAACGGCCGCATCCCCGGCGTCGACTTTGCCGAACTGCGGGCGCAGGCGCAGGCTGCCGGCGAGCGGGTCTGGAGCAACTGGCAGAACTGGGACCCGCATGGCCGCACCGCGGACGAGATGAGCCCCTACTCCTTCCCGCGCGCCAACTGATGGAAGCAGGTCGGCGAACCCGGGCTCGCCGATCTCAACTGATTACTTCTTGTCCGCGATTTCCTTGATCAGCGGCTGCCACTGCGCCATCTCCTGCTGGATCTGCGCGCGGAATTGCTCGGGCGTGGTCTTGACCGTGCTGGCGCCAGCCTTGCGCATGGTTTCCTTGGCATCCGGGTCGTCGGCCATCTTGATCAGGACCTCCGACATCTTGCGGATGATCGGCTCCGGCGTCTTCGCCGGAGCCATGATGGCATTCCACGTTTCCACCACGAAGTCCGGGATGATCGTCTCGTGCACCGAGGGCAGGTCGGGGAAGTAGGGACTGCGTCCGAGCGAAGTCACGGCCAGGCCGCGGACCAGTCCGGTCTCGATCTGCGGCAGAGCGTCGGTCATGTTGGCAAAAGAAAAATCGACCTCGCCGGCGAGCACCGCCGCAGTCGACTGCGCACCGCCCTTGAACGGGAATATGCACCACCTTGGTGCCGGTGCGCGCCTGGAATAGCTCGACGGAGTAGTGCGTCAGGCCGCCGACCCCGCTGGAGCCGTAGTTGAGCTTGCCGGGATTGGCCTTCGCGTAAGCGACCAGCTCGGCCATCGACTTTACCGGCAGATCCTTCTTGACGATGACCGCCTGCACGATCGTGCTGACGATGCCGACCGGCGCCAGGTCCTGCACTCGGATCGTATCCGAGCTTTTGGGCAAACGGCGCGATCGAGACTGCGCCGACGCTGCAGACGCAGAAGGTGTATCCATCCGGCGCCGCGCTCGCGACGTACTGGGTCCCGACGATGCCACCGGCGCCTACCCGGCTTTCAACAATGACCGGTTTTCCCAACGCCTTTTCGACGTAACGGGCGGTGAGGCGGCCGACCAGGTCGGTGTAACCACCGGGGCCATAGGGCACAATAAAAGTGATGGCTCGGCTCGGCCACGCATCCTGCGCGCGCGCTCCGTTCGACGCCCACGCCATCCCCAGTGCCAGCGCCAGTGCTGCAACATGCTTCATCGAGTTCTCCTTTTGGCTCTCGGAGCCCGACAAGCAAGTTCCTTGCCGTTGCGCAAATTTATGGAACCGGGATTCCTTGGCAAGCGCCGCCACGTCGCACGCGCAGGCGTTGCAACCAGTAGGCGGCGGACGCCGCAGCCCTTTTCGGTTGGAACTGGGGGCGGATCGAGTCGCAGCGCAGGCCCCGGAAATACAGGAAAATCGGGTCCGGAAACGCTCCCGCGTGGAGCCTGTTGAAACCATGCCACACGGTCGCGAGAAAAGAAGTGACGGGCTGTCCGCCCGCCGGGCAAGCGTTGTGCGGCGCGGTCGCTCCATGTTAACGCTGGCTGAATATTGCTGGCCGATATTATCCCTCGCAGGTGTCTGGAGGGAGGGGGGCAGATGAGCGGTCGGCGCGCCGCGATTGCTGGTTTTGTGGCCGCGCTGCTGATTCCCATTGTGGCGTCCGCGGCCGAGCCCGATCCGCGCGTCTACACCTCGCCCACGCCCGTGGCCGACTGGACCGTGACCATCGGCGGCGAAGCCAGGCTCGAGCCGATCTTCCAAGGCTCCAAGCGGGACCTCGTGCTGCCCTATCCGATCCTGGCGGTCCGCCGCTTCGGCACGCCCGAGCCCTTCCGCGGTCCCCGCGACGGGGTCGGCATCGGACTGGTCGGGGACAGCGTTTTCCAGGTCGGGCCGGTCGGCCAGCTCAGGATGCCGCGGCGGGAAAAGCTTGACGGGGCATTGCAGGGGCTCGGCAGCGTGCCCTGGGCGGTCGAGCTCGGCGTGTTTGCGGAATATTGGATGGTTCCTTGGCTGCGCACCCGCGTCGAGGTGCGGCAGGGCTTCAACGGGCACCACGGGCTTGTCTCCGACATCTTCGTGGACGCCGTCGTCCCGGTCGGCAGGCAGTGGACCTTTTCCGGAGGCCCGCGCGTCACGCTCGCGAGCACGGCCGCGACCACGCCGTATTTCGGCATCAATGCCGGCCAGTCGGCGGCATCGGGCCTGCCGCTGTTCGATGCCAAAGGCGGCGTACGCTCGGTCGGAGCAGGTACCCAGGCGCGTTACTTCTGGACGCCGCAGTTCGCGACCCATGCTTTCGTCGAATACGAGCGGCTCACCGGCGACGCGGCCAGTTCGCCGCTGGTTGAGCAGCGCGGCACGCCGAACCAGCTGACGTTCGGAGTTGGAGCAACCCACTCCTTCGACATCAAATCGCCCTGGTAGCTCGCCTGGGTGCGGCACCGATCGGCTGGATCGGCACGTGCCGTTCTCCGGCTGGTCCGAACGGGCGACCGGCAGCCGGCCGCGGCGAGAACCTTGGGCGGATCGGAGCGGAGATGGTCAAGCAAGCCGGTGTGGCTGCCTGGTTGATCGGGATCGCCGCCGTCATCGCCATTACGGCGTGGTCCGGCCTGGATGCGGTCGGCCACGCCGTGGCCAGCGTCGGGTGGGGAATTCTCCTCGTCGTGGTGGTGCGCGGCGTCACCGTTGCGGTCGCCGGGGCGGGCTGGTGGCTGATTTTTCCGCCGAAGACGCGGCCGCGGCTTCGAACCTGCGTGCTCTCTGCGATTCGTTCGAGAGGCGACCAATGTCCTGCTGCCCATGGCGCAAGTCGGCGGCGATGTCATCGGCGCGGGCTTTGCTGACGCGTCTACGCGGTTCCCGGCGCGCTCGCGGCAGCGAGCGTGATCGTCGACGTCCTCCTGCAGGCGGCAACGCAGTTTCTGTTCGCGATTGCTCGGCCTGCTGGTGCTGATCGCGCTCGGAGGCGGACGCGTCGCTGGCGTGGGTCGCCGCGATCGGACTGAGCCTCGGCGGGCCTCCTGCTCGCCGGCTTCTATCTGGTGCAACGTCGTGGCGGGCAACGCCTTCTCCATTCTGCCATCGGGCGACTTACCGGTGATCGACAGTGGCGCGTGCTCGGCACGATCGATTCCGTCTATCAGAACCTGGCCACGATCTACGCGGCCCGGTCCGACCTGGTGGCCAGCACCGTCGTCCATATGGCCGGCTGGGTCGTCGGCGTTGCCGAGGTCCTGATCGTGTTCGCGTTCATGGGCAATCCGATCAGCGTCGCCGAAGCGCTGGTCATAGAAAGTCTCCTGCATGCCGTTCGCGGGGCGGCGTTCGCCATTCCCGGCGCGCTCGGCGCGCAGGAAGGCGGTCTGGTGCTGCTGTGCGCCGCGTTCGGCATTCCGCCGGAGCAGGCGATCGCGCTGTCGCTGGTCAAGCGGGCCGCCGATCTCGTGCTCGGCGTGCCGGGCCTTGTCGGCTGGCAGATGCTGGAGTGGCGACGCCTGGTGCCGAACTATTCGCTCGGCGCGCGGCATCCGCGAGAATCCGTCAACCCTGGTTCGCAACGACCCATGATCCTGTTCTGGTCATCGGTCATGGCATCGCTGGTCGCCCTTGCCGGCTGCTGGCTATCTGGTCGCGGCCGCCATCCTGATCGGCCGCTCTGCACGCCATCCTGCCCAAGCGCGCGCCGTGTCCGCACCCGCGGTCACCATGCTCAAGCCGCTGCACGGCGACGAGCCAGGACTGCTCGACAACCTCGACTCGTTCTGCCGCCAGGATTATCCCGGCCCCATTCAGGTCGTGTTCGGGGTGCAGGATCCCGATGACGGCGCCATCGCCGTCGTCGGGCATCTGCGGAAAGCGCAGACGACGCGCGACCTCGATCTCGTGATCGAAACCAAGGTGCACGGATTGAATCGCAAGGTCTCCAACCTGGTCAACATGGCGCCATGCATCCGTCATGACGTCGTCGTGCTCGCCGACAGCGACATGCGCGTCGACCCGGATTACCTCTCCCGCGTCGTCGCCGCGCTCGAAGCGCCCGGCGTGGGCGCGGTGACCTGCCTCTACTACGGCGTTCCCGTCGCCGGCCCGTGGGCGAGCCTGGCGGCGCTCGCCATCAACGCGCATTTTCTGCCGGGTGTCGTGGTCGGCCTGGCGGTCGGATTGGCGCGTCCGTGCTTCGGCTCGACGCTCGCGCTTCGGCGCCGAACGCTGAGCGAGATCGGCGGATTCATCGCCTTCGTCGATTGCCTCGCCGACGACTACGCCATGGGCAAGGCGTTGCGGGCGCGGGACTGCACGATCGCGATCCCGCCCTTCGCCATCGCCCATATGTGCACACAGACGTCGGCGCGCGAGTTCTGGCGGCACGAGTTGAGATGGGCGCGGACGATCAAGAGCATCGATCCCGTTGGTTACGCGGGTTCCATCGTTGCGCATCCGCTGCCGTGGGCGCTGATCGCGGCCGTGCTGGGCGCGGGCTCGACCGCTCTGCTGCCGGCGCTCGCCCTCGCCGCGGCGGCGGTCGCGTGCAGGATGGCGCTGCTGCGGCAAGTGGAGCACGCCTACGCCCTTCCTCCGCAAGCGTATTGGCTTGTGCCCGCGCGTGACCTATTGTCGTTCATTCTCTTCGTTGCGAGCTTTCTGGGCCGGGACGTGAGCTGGAAAGGCCACCGCTACCGCATGGTCGCGGGCGGGAGTTGGGTTACTGATCGGGGATCGCACGCACCATGATGAAAACACTCTTCCTGCAAGCGCCGTCGTTCGACGGTTTCGACGGCGGAGCGGGGGCGCGTTATCAGGCGCGCCGCGAGATCCAGTCTTTCTGGTATCCGACATGGCTGGCGCAACCCGCCGCCCTGGTCGAAGGCTCGAAGCTCATCGATGCGCCGCCACACCGGCTGAAATTCCAGGACATCGCGCCCCACGCCGCCGAGCAAGAACTTGTGGTGCTGCATACGTCCACTCCCTCGTTCTCCTCCGATGTGAGGACTGCCGAAGCGCTCAAGGCGCTCAACCCGAATTTGAAGATCGGCATGATCGGGGCCAAGGTCGCGGTCGAGCCGGACGCGACGCTGAAGGCGTCGAACGCCATCGATTTCGTCGCCCGCAACGAGTTCGATTTCACCATCAAGGACGTGGCGGAGGGCCGCGATTTCGGCCGCATCGCGGGACTGTCCTGGCGCAATGCCGAAGGAGCCGTCGTGCACAACGAGGACCGCGCCGTCCTCGAGAACATGGACGAGTTGCCCTTCGTCACGCCGGTCTACAAGCGCGACCTGGTGATCGAGAACTATTTCATCGGCTACCTGAAGCATCCCTATATTTCGTTCTACAGCGGCCGCGGCTGCAAATCGCGTTGCACCTTCTGCCTCTGGCCGCAGACGATCGGCGGCCACCGCTATCGCACCCGCAGCGTCGGGCACGTGATCGAAGAGCTGGCCTGGGCGCAGAAGGCGTTTCCGCAAGTAAAGGAATTCTTCTTCGACGATGACACCCTGACCGACAACCTGCCGCGCGTCGAAGCGCTGGCGCGCGAGATCGGCAAGCTCGGGATCGTGTGGTCGTGCAACGCCAAGGCCAACGTGCCGCGGGCGACCTTGAAGGTGTTGAAGGACAATGGCCTGCGGCTGCTGCTGGTCGGCTACGAATCGGGCAACCAGCAGATCCTCCACAACATCAAGAAGGGGATGCGCGTCGACGTCGCCAGGCAATTCGCCAAGGACTGTCGCGAGCTCGGCATCGTCGTCCACGGCACCTTCATCCTCGGTCTCCCCGGCGAGACCAAGGAGACGATCGAGGAAACGATCCGCTTCGCGATCGAGATCAATCCGCACACCCTCCAGGTTTCGCTGGCGGCGCCCTATCCCGGCACGTTCCTCTACAAGCAGGCGCAGGAGAACCATTGGTTCGCCCAGGAGGAGAATGCCGACATCCTGAGCGACCGCGGCGTCCAGCTCGCCGCCTTGAGCTATCCGCATCTGAGCCACACCGAGATTTTCCAGTCGGTGGACGCGTTCTACCGGCGCTTCTATTTCCGCGCGCCGAAGATTGCCGCCATTGCCGGGGAAATGGTGCGAAGCCCCGACATATTGAAGCGCCGGCTGCGTGAGGGGGTCGAGTTTTTCCGCTTCCTGCGCGAGCGCCGGGAGCCCGCGCTCTGAAACGTGTCGTCGTCACCGCCGACGATTTTGGGCTCGCGCGCGAAGTCAATGAAGCCGTGGAAGCCGCGCATCAGGACGGCGTCCTGACGGCTGCCAGCCTCATGGTCGCCGCCCCCGCGGCACAGGACGCGATCGCGCGCGCGCGCCGGCTGCCGCGTTTGCGTGTCGGCCTGCATCTGGTTCTGGTGGAGGGCCGGCCGCTCCTGCCGCCGCACCGCCTGCCGGATCTCGTCGACCAGACGGGGCGGTTCCGCAGCGACATGGTCCGTCTCGGGTTCGATATATTCGCGCGTCCTTCCGTCCGCCGGCAGATCGCGGCGGAGATCGAGGCGCAGTTCGAAGCCTATCGCGCGACCGGGCTTGCGCTCGATCACGTCAATGCGCACAAGCATTTTCACCTGCACCCGACCATCGCCGATCAGATGATCGCGATCGGCCGGCGTTACGGTCTGCGCGGTTTGCGGGTGCCGATCGAGCCGGCCGGCGTTCTGGCCGAGGTGGAGCCATCGGCGCGGCGAAGCCCGGCCTATCTGACCGCGCCATGGGCTGCGCTGCTCGGCCGCCGTGCGCGGCGGGCCGGTTTGCGGGTTCCCGACGCGGTGTTCGGGCTGGCCTGGTCCGGCGCGATGACGCAACCGCGATTGTCCGGTCTGCTGCGCCACCTTCCTGAAGGCAGCACGGAAATCTACCTGCACCCGGCGACGTCCGGCGGCTTCGAGGGACATGCGCCCGGATACCGCTACGCCGACGAGCTTGCTGCGCTCATGGCGCCCTCGGCGATTGCAGCCGCGCGCCGTCCCGACGTCGCGCTGGGCGGCTATTGCGATTTGTGACCCCGGCGACGGCGTACCGTCCGCGTGTCAGCGCAAATAACCGGCTTGCTTGAACCAGGCGATCGCATCCGCGATAGCCTCGCGATAAGGCCGCGAAACATATCCAAGCTCGCGCCGCGCCTTCGCGTCGCTGAAGAACATGTGATGGCGCGCCATGCGCAGCCCATCGACGGTCGCGAACGGCGCTTTGCCGCTCAGGCGTGCCCATAGTTCGGCGCCGAATGCGATCGGATAGAGCGCAGCGATCGGAAATCGCAGCGTCGGCGGGCGGCGGCCGACAATGCTGGCGATGTCCGCGAGCATGGTGCCGAGCGCCACGTTCTCTCCGCCCAGAATGTACCGTTCGCCGATTCCGCCGCGTCGCAGCGCTGCAAGATGCCCGGCCGCGACGTCGTCGACATGCACGAGATTAAGCCCGGTATCCACGAATCCCGGCATCCGGCCGCTCGCGCACTCGACGATGATGCGGCCGGTGGGCGTCGGCTTCACGTCGCGCGGCCCGATCGGCGCCGCGGGGTTGACGATCACGGCCGGCAGCCGGTGCTGTTTCACCATCTCCTCGACGACCCGTTCGGCGCGGACCTTGCTCTTCTTGTAGGCGCCCACGGCTTCGCTTTCCGGCAGCGGACGGCTCTCGTCGGCCGGCGCGCCGTCCCGCAACGCCAGCGTCGCGACGCTGCTGGTGTAGACGATGCGCTCGACCCCGGCGCGCAGCGCCTCCTCCATCACCGCTCGCGTCCCTTCCAGGTTGGTGCGCATGATGTCGTCGGTTGGCGGGGCCCACAGCCGATAGTCGGCGGCGGCATGCGCAAGGTAGCGCACGCCTTTCAGCGCCGGGCCCAGCGATGCGCGATCGCACATGTCTCCGACGACTACCTCGTCATCGGGCTGGATATTGATCCGCGGACTTGATCGTCGCACCAGAACGCGCACGCGGTAGCCCGCCGCGCGCGCTGATATCGCAATGGCCGAGCCGACGAAACCGCTCGCCCCGGTGACGAGCATGAGATCATTGCCGCCGCTGTCCGATATCGCCATGACGCACCGGCCTGTTCTTGTCTCACAATGATTGTCACACCGCCACACTAGGGCCGCAACCGCGCCCGCCGCAGCAGCCACAGCATCGCGCTCCACGCCATCGTGATGGCGAGGCCGCCGGCGAAGCCCCACCAGACCCCCACCGGCTCGGCGAGATAGTGCAGCCCGAGAAAGCCGAGCCCGAGGCCGACAAGCGCGGGCTCCGCGTGCGCAAGCACGGCACCCGCTGCCGGTCCGCCGACGCGCGGATGCAGGATCACCACGAAGCTGCCCATCACGATCGGAAACACGGCGAACACGCCGGAGGCGAACGAGCCGATGCGATGGCTCGCCGTCGTCACCACCGCGACCACCAGCGCGGCCGTCGCCGCGCGCAGCGGGATGTCGTAGCGCCTGCGCTTGATCTGTTCGCGCGGGACAGCTTCGCGGCGGTAGGCGGCCGAGGCCGGGATCGCGACGGCGAACACGACGGCGTTGAGCGCGAACGCGCTCGCCGGCGTCCAGTCGACGAGGCGCAATCCGGCGGCGGCGGCAAACCACACCAGCGTCGCCCCGCCGATGCTGAGCACGATACCTTGGCGCTGGGCCAGCGCGGCGTAGGTGAGCGCGAAGATCGCGACCGCCGCATTGGCGGCGGCGCTGCCGACCGCGCTCGCGGCGATGAAATCAGGCGGATGCTCCAGCGCCATGATGATGTAGGCGGCGGCCGCCGCCGTCGGCAGCGCCGCGATCAGCGCGCCGATAAACGGCCCGCTGCGCTCGACCGCAACCGATGCGACGACCACGATCGTCGCGGTCATGGCCATCTTGAGGGCAAGGCCGTACCAGAACAGCGGATCCGGGAGCATCAGCGCGGAGCAGGCGTGAGCCGCAGGGTGGACAAAGGCGCACTCGAAGTTCGCACGGTGCTCGGTGCGGCCACGGGCGCCGTGCCCGCGCGGCGCGCGCGGGACGATGCGACCAGCGCGTGGGCACGGTTCGCCTTGCCCGCCCTACGCGCTCCGACATGGACCATGGTCAACTGCGATTGAGCTTCACCTCGACCGGCGGGCCGCTCTTGATCGTCTGATAGACGACGCAATAGCGCTCGGTGAGCTTGAGCAACTGGTCGAGCTTGTCCTGGGGCGCGTCGGTCTCGACGTCGAAGCGCAGGCGGATCTGCGCGAAGCCGACCGGCGCGTCCTTGGCCACGCCGAGCGTGCCGCGGAAGTCGAGATCGCCTTCGGCCGACACCTGCCCGGACTTGAGCGGGATGTCGATGGCGGTGGCGACGGCTTTGAGCGTGACGCCGGCGCAAGCCACCAGCGCCTCGAGCAGCATGTCGCCGGAACAGAGCTCGAGCCCCGAGCCGCCGGTGGCGGGATGCAAGCCCGCGACCGCGAGCGCCCGCCCGGTCTCCACTTTGCAGGCGATGTGGGTATCGTCGAGCGTGCCCTTGGCTTTCAAGGTGATGTAGGCGGACTTGGGGTCCCCCTTGTAGCGCTCCTTGAGCGGCGCCTGCATGGCGCGCAACGCAGTGGCGTCCATAGATGAAACCCTCGGTTCGGAATGCCGGACGGACAGACGACAGCCGAGGGAAAAAAGCAAGACGCTTGTGTCCTGGGTCGTCCCCCGGCGGTTACCACCACAGCCCGCCGCCGGCCTCCGCCCTGGTCTCGCCGTCGTCGGTGATCACCGCGCGCTCGAGCGAGCGGTCGAGCGCGGCCAGCACCCGGCGCTTGACGAAATCGAACGCCGCCGACTGGCGGTCGCGCGGGCGCGGCAGGTCGCACGCGATCTCCTCGTAGACGCGGCCCGGATGCGGCCGCATCACCATGATGCGATCGGCCAGCACGATCGCTTCCTCGACGTCGTGCGTCACGACGATCAGCGTCGGCTTCAAGTCGGCCCAGAGGTCGAGCAGGTGATCCTGCAGGTCGGCGCGGGTGAAGGCGTCGAGCGCGGAGAACGGCTCATCGAGCAGGAGCACCTGCGGCCGCGGCACCAGTGCGCGGGCAATGGCGACCCGCTGGGCCTGGCCGCCGGAGAGCTCGCGCGGCCATACCTTCGCCTTGTCGGTCAGGCCGACGCGCTCGAGCGCGCGCGTCACGCGGGTCTTGCGTTCCGCCTTCGGATACTGCTCCAGGCCGAAGCCGACATTGTCGGCGACGCGCAGCCAGGGCAGGAGGCGCGGCTCCTGGAAGATGATGCCGATCTGCTCGTGCGGCGCGGTGATCACCATGTCGTCGAGCACGACCTTGCCCTGGGTCGGCGTGTCGAGGCCCGAAATGGCCCGCAGCATGGTGGACTTGCCGCAGCCGGAGCCGCCGATGACCACGAGGATTTCACCAGGGGCGACCTCGAGCGAGATGCCGTCGAGCGCACGCACGCCGTTGGGATAGGTCTTGCCGACGCGGTCGAGGACCAGCATGAGTTTCCCTCAGGTGCGCGCGAACCGGTCTTCCCAGCGCAGGAAGGGCGTGGCGATCGCCGCGATCAGCCAGTCGGTGGTCTTGCCGAGGATCGCAAAGGCGACGATGGCGGCCACGATCTGCGCCGGCTTGCCGAGCTGCTGGCCGTCGATCAGGAGAAATCCGAGACCGGTCGAGGCGCCGAGGAATTCCGCCGCGACCACGAACATCCAGCCCAGCCCGAGCCCGGCGCGCAGCGAGATCACGTAGGTCGGCATCACCGCCGGCAACAGGATGCGCCGGACCATGGCCGGACCCGAAAGGCGAAAGACGCGTCCGACCTCGACAATCTTGCGGTCGACCGACATGACCGCGCCCATGACGCCGAGATAGACCGGAAAGAACACGCCGACGGCGATGAGAATGATCTTGGACGCCTCGAAGATGCCGAACCACAGGATGAACAGCGGCACCCAGGCGATGGATGGAATCGAGCGCAGGGCCTGCAGCGTGGGATCGACGATGCGATGGGTCAGGGCCGAATAACCGGCGATCGCGCCGAGCACCGTTCCGGCCGCCACGCCGAAGGCAAAACCGGCCGCCACCCGCGAGACCGTCGCGAGCGCGTGGCGCTGCAGCTCGCCGGTGGCGGCAAGATCGACAAACGTATGCCAGATCACCGACGGCGGCGGCACCAGGCGTCCGTTGGACCAGCCCATGCCGACCGCGATCTCCCAGCACACCGCAACCGCGACCGGCAGCAGCAGGCCGAGCGCGGGCCGCAAGCCGCGCGCCAACCGTGCTTTCGGTACCGCCGGCGCCACCCCGGCCTGTTCGGCGCTCGCCGTCATGGACACAGCAGACATAACCGGCTCACGGAATGCAACCGGCGCCGTCATTGCGGGCGCGGGCAAGGCCCGCGCGCCCGCAATCGATGAACCCGGCTGGCCGCGATGGATTGCGGAGCGCCCCTCCGGAGCGCTCCGGGATGACGCCTTCGGCGTCAGTTCGTCACCGTGACGTAGCGATCGTCGATCAGGTCATCGACCGCCTTCTTGACGTCGACGCTGGCGCCGATGACGCCCGCCTTCTGCAGCGCAAGACCCGCCTCGAGGATCGATTCCCGCTGCGCCGGTCCGACCTTGTTGTGGGTGAGCTCGGTGCGCTCCTTGAGCTGCTTGTCGACGACGGCGCCTTCAAGACCGGTGACGCCGATGAAGGTCTTCTTCAGCTCATCGTAGTTGGCGAGCGAATACTTGCGCGCCTCCTCGTAAGCCGCGATCACGCGGCGCACGATGTCGGGGTGATCCTTGGCGAACTCCTCGCGCACATTGAGGATGCCCCAGGTGTTGGCGGCGGGATTGCGGAAGAACAGCCGCGCGCCGTCCTTCACCTCGTGCTGCGCCATCATGGGGTCGAGACCGGCCCAGGCATCGACGTCGCCGCGCAGGAGGGCGGTGCCGCCGTCGGCGTGCTGCTGCACCAGCACTGGGGTGACGTCCTTGTCCGACAGTCCGGCGGCGAGCAGCGCCCGTACCGCGAAGATGTGCGGATCGGTGCCGCGCACCATCGCGACCTTCTTGCCCTTGAGGTCCTCCACCTTGTTGATCTTGCTGTCCTTGGTGGTGACGAGGGCGGTCCATTCCGGCCGCGAATAGACGTAGACCGACTTGATGGGATTGCCGTTGATCTTGGCGATGAGGGCCGCGGAGCCCGCGGTCGAACCGAAGTTGATGGAATTGGCGTTGAGGAACTGCAACGCATTGCTGGACGAGACGGTCTTCACCCACACGACCTTGATGCCGTCCTTGGCGAACTCCTTCTCCAGGAAACCCTTGTCCTTGAGCAGCATCGATACCGGGTTGTAGGTCGCCCAGTCGACGTAGATTTCCTTCGGGTTGTCGGCGGCCCACAGGCTCGCGTTCGGCAGCAGGCCGGCCAGGACGGCGGAGACACAAATCAGGCGGCGGGAGAATACGGTCACGGCGACCTCCATGCGTGGGGCCCTGCTCGCGTGCCTTGCGCGAAGAGGCCGATGGATGAAGGCGGGAAATGTTGCCCGCCATCAGCTTGGCGAGGGCGGGGCCCGCGCTTTAGCTGCATTTGTTAAAGCGCCCGCAAGCTGCTGTGCTCAAATCGGCGCTATGTTTATTCTTAGGAAGGGCTGGGAGGAGCGTCAACGAGAAAATATCTGTCGTATATTGGTGTCAAAAGAGGAATTACTTCCATTTCGACCCCGCGACCGCAGAACGTTTCCGCGCCCGCGCCGCGCTCCGGCGATCCCGCACCCGGTGACACATCGCCTGTGCTCCGCTATCTCGAAGGTAGCATGCTGACCCCAAGCGATCATGTTCCCCTTGAAACCGAAGTCTTCGACGCGAGCGAAGTCGCGTCCGACCTCGAGCGCCTGGCCAAGGTCCACGCCGGCAACCCGCGCGAACTGCGATTGGAAGTCGCCCGCCGCATCAAGGCCGCGCTGGTGCAGGGACGCGCCGCGGCCGAGAACCTGCTGATCAAGGACCGGCACGGCCGGCGCTGCGCCGAGCGCTTGTGCTTCATGCAGGATGAGATCATCCGCGTGCTGTACGAGTTCACGGCCAAGCACCTCTATCCCGCGGAGAACCCGTCGGAGGCCGAGCACATGGCGATCGTCGCCACCGGCGGCTACGGCCGCGGCGTGCTGGCGGCGGGCTCCGACATCGATCTGCTGTTTCTGCTGCCCTACAAGCAGACGGCCTGGGGCGAATCCGTCGCCGAGACCATCCTCTATTGCCTGTGGGACACCGGGCTCAAGGTCGGCCATGCCACGCGCTCGATCAACGAGTGCATCCGCCAGGCCAAGGCCGACATGACCGTGCGCACGGCGTTGCTGGAGTCGCGCTATCTCCTCGGCGACCACAAGCTTTACGACGAGCTGGTCACCCGCTTCGACAAGGAGGTCGTGCAGGGAACCGGGGCGGAATTCGTCGCCGCCAAGCTCGCCGAGCGGGAAGAGCGCCACCGCCGGGCCGGCCAGTCCCGCTATCTGGTCGAGCCCAACGTCAAGGACGGCAAGGGCGGGCTACGCGACCTGCATACGCTCTATTGGATCGCCAAATACGTCTATCGCGTGCGCGAACGCGAGGAGCTCATTGCCCACGGCGTCTATGATCCGCGCGAGTACCGCCGGTTTCGTCGTTGCGGCGATTTCCTGTGGGCGGTGCGCTGTCATATGCATTTTCTCACGGGACGGGCCGAGGAGCGGCTCTCCTTCGACATCCAGCGCGAGATCGCGGTGCGGCTCGGCTACACCGAGCATCCGGGCTTGCGGGACGTCGAGCGCTTCATGAAGCACTACTTCCTGATCGCCAAGGACGTCGGCGATCTCACCGCCATTCTCTGTGCCAAGCTCGAGGACAATCAGGCCAAGGCCATGCCGGTGCTGAGCCGGATGATGGCCAAGTTCCGGCCGCGGCCGCGGCGCACGCTGAGCGAGACCGAGGATTTCGTCGTCGACTACAATCGCATCAATGTCGCCGACGAGAACGTGTTCAACCGCGACCCGATCAATCTGATCCGCATCTTTCATCTCGCGCAGAAATACAATCTCGCGTTCCATCCCGACGCCATGCATATCGCCACGCGCTCGCTCAAGCTCATCGACCAGGCGATGCGCGAGAACGAGGAGGCGAACCGGCTTTTTCTTGAGATCCTGACCTCGAAGAACGACGCCGAGACCGTGCTGCGGCGGATGAACGAGGCCGGCGTGCTCGGCCGCTTCGTGCGCGCCTTCGGCCGCATCGTCGCGATGATGCAGTTCAACATGTACCACCACTACACCGTTGACGAGCATCTCTTGCGCTGCATCGGCGTGCTTTCCGACATCGATGCCGGCCGTACCGAGGATACCAAGTTCGCCAACGACCTGATGCGGACGATTCAGCCGCGGCACCGGGAGCTGCTTTACGTCGCGCTGTTCCTGCACGATATCGCCAAGGGCCGGATCGAGGATCACTCGATTGCCGGCGCCCGCGTGGCGCGCCATCTCTGTCCGCGGCTCGGCTTCTCGGCGGCCGAGACCGAAACCGTCGCCTGGCTGATCGAGGTGCACCTCGTGATGTCATCGGTCGCGCAGTCGCGCGACCTCTCCGACCGCATGACCATCGAGAATTTCAGCGCGGTCGTGCAGTCGGTCGAGCGCATGAAGCTGCTCACCATCCTCACGACAGCCGACATCAAGGCGGTGGGACCGGGCGTGTGGAACGGCTGGAAGGCGCAGCTCATCCGCACGCTCTATTACGAGACCGAGCCGGTGCTCACCGGCGGATTTTCCGAGGTCAACCGCGCGCAGCGTGTCGCCCTGGCGCAGGCCGAGTTCACGGCCGAGCTCAGGGATTGGACGCCGGCGGAGATCGACGCTTACATCGCGCTGCATTATCCCGCCTACTGGCTCAAGGTCGACCTGCCGCAGAAGATCGCGCATGCGCGCTTCCTGCATTCGGCCGCGCAGGCCGGAAAGTCGCTCGCCACCACCGTGTCGTTCCCGGCCGCGCGCGGCGTGACCGAGCTCACCGTGGTGGCGCCGGACCATCCGTGGCTGCTCTCCATCATCGCGGGGGCCTGCGCGGTGGCGGGCGCCAACATCGTCGACGCGCAGATCTTCACCACCACCGATGGGCGCGCGCTCGATACCATTTCGGTGTCGCGCGAGTTCGAGCTCGACACCGACGAGGCGCGGCGCGCCGCGCGCATCACCGAGTCGATCGAGAAGGCATTGCGCGGCGACCTGCGGCTGCCCGAGGTGGTCGCCAAGCGGGCGACGGGGAAAGCGCGGCTGAAGGCCTTTGCCGTGGTGCCGGAAGTCACCATCAACAACGGCTGGTCGAACCGCTACACCATGGTCGAGGTCATCGGGCTCGACCGGCCCGGCCTGTTGTTCGAGCTCACCGCGACCCTGTCCAAGCTCAACCTCAACATCGGCTCCGCGCACGTCGCGACCTTCGGCGAGCGCGCGGTCGACGTGTTCTACGTCACCGACCTGTTCGGGGCGAAGATCACCTCGGCGACGCGCCAGGCCACCATCAAGCGCGCCTTGATCGGGCTGCTCTCGCCCAATCACGAGGGAGCCAAGCCGGCCCGGACCGCGGTGGCGGTCGACTGAAACGCTCGTTCTGGTTAATCAATTGATATCGTCGCCGCTCGGTCGCAGCGCGTCCTAGTAACCCCCCCTTAAATCGCCCCCTCTACGGTCGCTTCGGGGTCATCAGGGGGAGCGGAATGGCGGGACGAAAGGCACGTCGCGAGCCCGCGGTCGCTGCCGGCCCGGCTCCGGCACCGAAGGGCCGACCGACCTCCGCCCGCCGCCGCAAGAGCGGCGGCGCCGGCGGGCGGGCGCTCCGGCGCCTGTTCTATTGGTCGCTCGTGCTCGGCTTGTGGGCGGTGATCGCCGCCATCGGCTCGATCGCCTTCGTCGTCTCGACCCTGCCGCCGATTCAATCGCTCGAAGTCCCCAAGCGGCCGCCGACGGTCGAGATCGTGGGGACCGACGGCCGGCCGCTCACCTTGCGCGGCGAGATGAGCGGCACCGACGTGCCGATCAAGGAGCTTCCGGCCTACCTGCCGAAGGCGTTCATCGCGATCGAGGATCGCCGGTTCTACAGCCACTTCGGCGCCGACCCCATCGGCCTCGCCCGCGCCGTGGTCGCCAACGTGCTTCGCCGCGGCGTGTCGCAAGGCGGCTCGACCCTCACCCAGCAGCTCGCAAAGAACCTGTTTCTGACCCAGGAGCGCACGCTCTGGCGCAAGATGCAGGAGCTGGTGCTGGCGCTCTGGCTCGAGCGCAAGTTCAGCAAGGCTGAGATCCTCGAGCTCTATCTCAACCGCGTCTATTTCGGCTCCGGCGCCTACGGCGTCGAGGCCGCCGCTCAGCGCTATTTCGGCAAGTCGGCGCGCCAGGTGAAGGTCGCGGAGGCCGCGATGCTGGCCGGCGTGGTGAAATCTCCCTCGCGGCTGGCGCCCAACCGCAACCCCGCCGGCGCCGAGCGCCGCGCCCAGACCGTGCTCGCGGCCATGGGCGAGCTCGGCTTCATCACCGAAACCATGATGAAGACCGCGCTCGCGCAACCCGCCCGCGCCGTGAAGCCCGCGGGTGCCGGCTCCGTCAACTACGTCGCCGACTGGATCATGGACGTGCTCGACGACCTCGTGGGCCGCATCGAGCAGGACCTCGTGGTCGAGACCTCGATCGATCCCGCGCTGCAGACGGCAGCCGAGAAGGCGCTGATCGACGAGCTCGCGCTGCGCGGCCAGAAGTTCGACGTCGCGCAGGGCGCGATCGTCGCCATGTCGCCCGACGGCGCGGTGCGCGCCCTGGTGGGCGGCAAGAACTACGCCGAGAGTCAATACAATCGCGCCGTCGTCGCCAAGCGCCAGCCGGGCTCGGCGTTCAAGCCGTTCGTCTATCTCGCTGCGCTGGAACGGGGGCTCACGCCCGAAACCATCCGCGAGGACAAGCCGATCGCGGTCAAGGGCTGGAAGCCGGAGAACTACAGCCGCGACTATCACGGCCCGGTGACCCTGACCCAGGCGCTCGCGCTCTCGCTCAATACGGTGTCGGTGCGGCTCACGCTCGAAGTCGGGCCCGCGGCGGTCGCCAAGACCGCCTATCGCCTCGGCATCGCCTCCAAGCTCGACGCCAACGCATCCCTGGCGCTGGGCACGTCCGAGGTCTCGCTCATCGAGCTCACCTCCGCCTATGCGCCGTTCGCGAATGGCGGCGACGCGGTCACCCCGCACGTGGTCGAACGCGTGCGTACCCACGCCGGCAAGGTTCTGTTCTCGCGCACGGCGCAGAAGCTCGGCCGCATCGTCGATCCGCGCTATGTGGCGATGATGAACGCCATGATGCGCGAGACCCTGCAGATCGGAACCGCGCAAAAGGCGCAGCTTGCGGGCTGGCCGGCCGCCGGCAAGACCGGCACCAGCCAGGATTTCCGCGATGCCTGGTTCATCGGTTACACCGGCCATCTCGTCACCGGCGTATGGCTCGGCAACGACGACTCCTCCCCGACCAGGAAGGCGACCGGCGGCGGCCTGCCGGTGGAGATCTGGACCCGCTTCATGAAGACCGCCCATCAGGGCGTGGCGGTCGCGGCCCTGCCGGGCTTGGGCGGGCCATCATTCGCCTCGGCGCTGCCGGCGGCGAACGTTCCGATGCCGCCGGCGCCCATCGTCGCCCAAGGTGGCGGATCGGGGGTGAGGCCGGTGCCGATCGAGCGCGGTCTCGATGGCTGGTTCATCGACCGCCTGTTCGGGCGGCGCTGAGCTATTGCCCGCCCCATTGGGGTATCGGACTCGCCGGCTGGCACAGGCGGGCTCCCTCTCCCATTGGGAGAGGGATGGGGTGAGGGGTTAAGGTTCACGAAATTGGTAACCCCCTCACCCACTCTCCCCAAACGGGGAGAGGGAGTGCACCGAGATCGCGGCTTGCACTGTGAACTGATAGCCTCAGGTACGACGCGGGAGCGCGGCATGAAGCTCAAGGACAAGGTCGCGATCGTGACCGGCGGGGCGAACGGCATCGGGTACGCGATTGCCCGCCGCTACGTCGCCGAAGGCGCGCGCGTCACCATTGCCGACATCGATGTCGCCGCCGGCGAGGCCGCCGCGCGCAGCCTCGGCGATGCCCGCTTCGTGGCCGCCGACGTCGGCGATGCGCGCCAGGCCGAGAACGTGATTGCCGAAACCTGCCGCGCGTTCGGCGGTCTCGACGTCCTGGTCAACAATGCCGGCATTATTCACGGCGCCGATTTCCTCGACCTGGCGGAAGCGGATTTCGACCGCGTGCTGCGGGTGAATCTCAAGGGCGCGTTCCTGGTCGGCCAGGCCGCCGCCCGGCGCATGGTCGCGCAGGTCGAGGCCGGCAAGCCGCCGGGCAGCATCATCAATATGAGCTCGATCAATGCCGTGGTGGCGATCGCGAACCATGCGCCCTATTGCGTGTCGAAGGGCGGCATGGATCAGTTGACCAAGGTGATGGCGCTGGCGCTGGCGCCCTACGGCATCCGGGTCAACGCCATCGGGCCGGGCTCGATCATGACCGACATCCTCAAGGCGGTCGCGACCGACCGGGACGCCAAGCGCAGGATACTGGCGCGCACGCCGCTCGGGCGCATCGGCGAGCCTGACGAGATCGCGTCGATCGCCCTCTTCCTCGCTTCGCCGGACGCAAGCTATGTCACCGGCGAGACCATCTACGCCGACGGCGGCCGGCTCGCGCTGAACTATACGGTGCCGGTCAAGGACGAAGCGCTCAACTAGGATCAGGACGTTCATGGCCGCCAAGCGTCCATCGGCATTGGATCGACTCGACGTCAAGATTCTCGCGGCCCTGCAGCGCGACGGACGCTCGACCATCCAGAAGCTGGCGCAGACCGTGGGGCTGTCGCCGCGGGCGTCGCTCGAGCGGGTGCGGCGGCTTGAAGCCGCGGGCGTCATCGCCGGCTATCACGCCGTCGTCGAGCTTGGCCGGCTGGCGCAGCCGGTCAACGTCTTTGCCGAAATCATCCTGGAGAAGCAGGCCAATCGCGGCCGCTTCGAAAAGCGCCTGGCCGCGATCGACGACATCGTCGAGTGCTGGGAGGTCAGCGGCAACGTCGATTATATGGCGCGCTTCGTGTGCGCCGATCTCGCGGAGTACGAGGAGCTCACCAGCGCGCTGCTCGACGATGACCAGCTCGGCGTGGCCCGCATCGTCAGCCATGTCGCGCTGCGCCCGATCCGCCGCTTCACCGGCTATCCCGAATCGCTGATCGGCCGCAATCTGGCGAGACGTTAACAAACCGCCGTTTCGGTCGCCGCGATCGGGCGCCACCGCCGAATCCGCCGTCCTGCACCGTCACTTCCGCCGCACAAGCCGCGGCCGCCGCATAGATTCGATGAGCGGCAATGCGAATCGTGCGGAGGCCTGCCATGAAAGCCATCGATCTGGAGAACCGCTACAGCGCTCGCAACTACGAGCCGCTCCCCGTCGTGCTGGCACGCGGCAAGGGCGCGCATCTGTGGGACACGTCCGGACGGCGCTACGTCGACATGATGAGCGCCTACTCGGCGGCGAGCCACGGCCATGGCCATCCGCGCATTCTCGCAACGCTCAAGGAGCAGGCAGAGCGCCTTGCGGTGCCTTCGCGCGCCTATTTCAACGACCGGCTCGGCCCGTTCCTCGAACAGCTGTGCAAGCTGACCGGGCTCGATGCCGCGTTGCCGATGAACACCGGCGCCGAGGCGGTCGAAACCGCGGTCAAGGCCGCGCGCCGCTGGGGCTATCGCGTCAAGGGCATCGCCCGCGACCGCGCCGAGATCATCGTCGCGTCTGGCAATTTCCACGGCCGCACCACCACCGTCATCTCGTTCTCCACCGAGCCCGATTATCGCGACGGTTTCGGACCGTTCACGCCCGGCTTCCGCGCGGTGGCGTTCGGCGATCTCGCCGCCATTGAGCGCGCGATCACGCCGGACACGGCGGCGGTGCTGATCGAGCCGATCCAGGGCGAGGCCGGCATCATCGTGCCGCCCGCGGGCTTCCTCGCCGGACTGCGCCGCATCTGCGACGCGCATCGCGTGCTGCTGATCCTCGACGAGGTGCAGTCGGGCCTCGGCCGGACCGGCGCCTGGTTCGCGTTCCAGCACGAGGGCATCCGCCCCGACGGCGTCATCCTGGGCAAGGCGCTCGGCGGCGGCGTGCTGCCGGTGTCGGCTTTTGTCGCCACGCGCGAGGTCATGGACGTGTTCACGCCCGGCTCGCACGGCTCGACCTTCGGCGGCAATCCGCTCGCCGCTGCGGTCGGTCTGGAGGCGCTGCATGTGATCCACGAGGAAGGGCTGGTGGAGAGGAGCCGCGTGCTCGGCGCCCACATGCTGGAGCGTCTGCGCGCGATCGCAAGCCCCGCGCTCAAGCACGTGCGCGGCCGTGGCCTGTGGGTTGGCGCCGACATCGATCCCGCCATCGCCAGCGCGCGCGAGGCCTGCGAGCGGCTGCTGAACAAAGGCGTGCTCTCGAAGGAGACGCATCGCACGGTGGTCCGGCTGGCGCCGCCGCTGGTGATCGACCGCGACGACCTCGACTGGGCGCTCGACCGCTTCGAGGACGTGCTGCGCGAGCTCGACCGCACCCGCCGTCCCTCGCGCGCGGCATTGGCCTTGGCCTGAAGGAACACTCCTCATGACGACGCTCGACACGCGCAACCCGCGCCTCCTGATGTGCCGGCCCGAGCATTTCGCGGTCAGCTACGCCATCAATCCGTGGATGGATCCGACGAGCTGGGCGCGCGATAACCGCGCCCACGCGGCGGCCGCGCGCGAGTGGGCCGACCTCCATCGCACCCTGACGGAATGCGGCGCCGATATCGACCTGGTGCCGTCCGTGCCGGGCCTGCCCGATCTCGTGTTCACCGCGAATGCGGCGGTCGTGCTCGATCGCCAGGTGCTGCTCGCCCGCTTCCGTCATCCCGAGCGCCGGCGCGAGGAGGTGCATTTCGAAGCGGCGTTCCGCTCGCTGCAGGCGCGCGGCGTGGTCGATTCCGTGTGCAAGCTCCCGGAGCACGTCGTGCTCGAAGGCGCCGGCGACTGCGTCTGGGACGAGACCCGCAAGCTGTTCTGGATGGGATATGGCCCGCGGTCGGATGCCGCCGCGCGGCACGCGGTCGCGGACACGTTCGGGGAGGACGTGGTCGCGCTCGAGCTTGCGGACGAGCGCTTCTATCACATGGACACGGCGCTCTCCGCACTCCCGCGCGGCGAGGTCATGTATCTGCCCGATGCCTTCACCAAGACGGGCCGGGCCGCGATCCGCGCGCGGGTCGCGCCGGAGCAGCGCATCGCGATCGGCAGCGAGGACGGGTGCCGTCTCGCAGCCAACGCCGTCTGCCTCGGCAATGCCGTGGTGATGTCGGGCTGCGGCGAGCGCCTGCGCGCCGAGCTCGCGGAGCGCGGCTATCGGGTGGTGACGACGCCGCTGCCCTCGTTCCTGCGCAGCGGCGGCTCGGCCTTCTGCCTCACGCTTCGGCTCGACCGCCGCTCGGTGCCGGCGGTTGCCACGCCCGAGCGCGCCGCCGTGGCGTGACGCGCCGCGCCGCGTTGAAAAATCGAATTGACATTGGCCAGCGGCGAACTCCGGGTCTGCTCCCTCCCTGGCGTGCGGGGGAGGGGTGGGTGGCGGAACGAGGGCACGAACGCTTGAATCTGGAACAAGCGCGCGTTCGCAGGAGCTCTGGTGCTTGCCCACGCCCTGGTCTGTCCCCGCAAGGGACGATGTGCCGCTGCCCGCGTGCTCTTGCGACACATACCCCCGCGTGCGTCATCAATACGCACAATCGGCCCTGACAACCGCGGCGATTCTGTCTAAGCTTCCAGCAGTCACGGATGACACGCCAACGCGCAGTCGCAAAAGGCTGCACCAGGAACTGGCGGCGTCCGCGCGGGAAACCCATGGAGGATTGCCTCATGCTCAAGGGCAGGATGACGCGACGCCGTTTCCTGGCGACGACCGCCGCCGCGACGGCGGTGGCGATGCCGTATGTGCGCGGCGCCCACGCCGCCGGCAAGCTGTCGATGGGCTTCTGGGACCACTGGGTGCCCGGCGCCAACGACACCACGACGGCGCTGGTCAACGAGTGGGCGGAAAAGGAAAAGGTCGAGGTCTCGATCGACTACATCACCTCGGTCGGGAACAAGAACCTGCTCACCATCGCCGCCGAGGCCCAGGCGAAATCCGGGCACGATATTTTCGCTTTCCCGACCTGGGAACCGCAGGCGCACGCCAAGAGTCTGGAGCCGGTCGACGACGTCATGACCGAGCTGCTCAAGCAGAACGGCCCGGTCAATCCAACGGTCGACTACCTCGCGCGCGCGGACGGTCGGTGGCTCGCCGTGCCGGCCACCGTCGGCAGCCAGATCAAGGGGCCGTGCTCGCGCATCGATCTGATGAAGAAGCACGCCGGCATCGACGTGGTTGCGATGTACCCCGCCGGCAGCCCGCCGAAGGCCGAGGCCTGGACGCTCGACGCCATGCTCAAGGCGGCGGAAGCCTGCCAGAAGGCCGGGGTTCCCTTCGGCATCGGGCTGGGCACGACCGAGGACAACACCGACACGTCGGGGGCGATCTTCCAGTCCTTCGGCGCCAACCTGGTCGATGCCAAGGGCAACATCTCGGTCAAGTCCGACGCCGTGCGGCAGGCGCTCGACTATTACAAGAAGCTCGCGCAGTTCCTGCCGCCGGACGCGCCGGCCTGGGACAACACCTCCAACAACAAGTGGCTGATCGCCGGCAAAGGCGCGCTGATCATGAACCCGCCGAGCTCATGGGCCGTTGCCAAGCGCGATGCGCCGCAGATCGCGGAGCAGCTGTGGACCCACGGCATGCCGTCAGGTCCCAACGGCCGCTACGCACCGTTCCTGCCCTACTTCTGGGGCATCTGGAACTTCAGCAAGAACAAGCCTGCCGCCAAGAGCCTGCTGGTGCGCCTGTCGCAGCGCGCGTCGGCGGAGAAGATGGTGGCGGCGAGCGCCGGCTACGATCTGCCCTCGTTCGTCAGCTTCACCGATTTCAAGACCTGGGCCGAGGAAGGCCCGCCCAAGGGCACGCTCTACCACTACCCGAATCCGCACAATCACCAGATCCTGTCGGTCGGGGCAGCGCCGGCGCCACCGCGCATCGCCCATCAGATCTACAACCAGGCGATCCAGACCAAGATGGTGGTGCGGTTCAAGCAGGGCGAACCGATGGAGAAGACCCTGGCCTGGGCCGAGAGCGAAATCGAAGGCTTCATGCGGACCTGAGCGTGTGTCCCGATTCGATGATAGGAACTTCAAATCCACCGCACTAGGCGCGTGGTGCGGCTGCCGCCTGCCGAGAGGTCGGCGGCGCCACACCGCCGCGCGCGGCAGCGGGCTCCCCTCCGCCGGGTGAGGGGCACCCGCTGCCGCTGAAGTTCGGGAGCAAATCTATTGTGAGAGGCTTTCCAGCCTTCGCGTGGCCCCTGGGTCCCGGATCTTCGCTCGCGCTGGCGCGCTCGCTCGTCCGGGACACGAGAGTCCCGTGTCCCGGGCGAGTGCAGCGAGCGCACTTGCGCGAGCGGAATGAGACCCGGGACCCAGCGCAAAAAGCGCGAAGCACATTTCACATGCCGAGGTAGCGCATGGTCGATGCGGCACTGGAGGCGCCTGCGATCGCCAAAGCGGCAGTCCCGCGGTCCGCGCTGCGCAAGGCGATGCAGCGCAAATCGACCATCGCCTTCCTGATGACGCTGCCGCTCATCCTGCTGGTCGTGCTCCTGGTTCTGTATCCCGCCCTCTATTCCGTCCATCTCGCCACCCTCAACAAGTCGATGGAGCGGTTCGTCGGCTTCGGCAACTTCCTGTTCCTGTTCAAGCGCGAGACGTTCTGGATGGTGGTGCAGCAGTCCTGCATCTTCGCCGTCACCGCGGTCATCTTCAAAGCGCTGATCGGGTTCATCGTCGCGCATTTCGTGCACAACATCCCGAGCCGGGGCCAGCGCAAGTGGCGCGGCATGCTGCTGGTGCCCTGGGTCATCCCGCCCGCCATGAGCTGCCTGGCGTGGCTGTGGCTGTTCGATCCTTCTTATAGTGCCTTGAACTGGCTCCTGGCGCTGTTCGACGTCGGCCCGGTGCCGTGGACCGGCGATGCCTACTGGGCGCGTTTCTCCGTCATCCTGGTCAATGTCTGGATCGGCGCGCCGTTCTTCATGATCATGTATCTGGCCGCGCTCAAATCGGTGCCCGAACAGCTCTACGAGGCCGCCGCCATCGACGGGGCCAACTGGTGGCAGCGCATGTGGTACGTGACGCTGCCGATGATGCGCAACATCATGGCGATCACCGCGCTGTTCTCCCTGATCGTCACCTTTGCCAATTTCGACATCGTGCGCATCCTCACCGCCGGCGGCCCGATCGACCGGACGCACGTGTTCGCGACCTGGGCGTTCTGGGTCGGCATCCAGGGCAACGACATTCCGCTCGGCGCCAGCGTTTCGCTGTTCATGGTGCCGATCCTCACCGTCGCGGCGGTGTTCATCCTGCGCGATATCAACCGCCGGGCGGGTGAAATGTCATGACCGCGGCATCGATCACGACTGACGCAACGTCGGCGCGCGCGCGCAAATACGGCAGCATGAGCCGCGACCGGCGCTGGGCGCTGCGCTGGTCGTATTTCTTTCTCGTCCTGTTCGCGATCTTCTTTCTGATGCCGCCGGTCTACATGCTGATTACGTCGCTCAAGACCAGCGCGGAGATTTCGGCCGCGACCAATCCGTGGTGGGTGCAGAATCCGACGCTGGGCAATTACGCCGAGCTGTTGACCTCGCGGATGTACCTGACGTTCTTCCTCAACTCCGCCCTGGTCTCGGTCATCGTAGTGACGATCACCATGCTGATCAGCATACCGGCCGCCTTCGCGCTGTCGCGCATGCGGTTCTGGGGCTCGGCCACGCTCGCGACCGGCGTGTTTCTCACCTACCTCATTCCGGAGACGCTGCTGTTCATCCCGCTGTTCAAGATGTTCGCCCTGGTCAACGAGCATCTGGGCATCCAGCTGATCAATCGGTGGTGGGTGCTGCTGCTGCTCTATCCGACGCTCACGGTGCCGTTCTGCACCTGGATCATGATCGGCTACTTCGCCTCGATCCCGAAGGAGCTCGACGAGGCGGCGCTGATGGATGGCGCGAACTACCGGCAGATTCTCACCCGCGTGTTCATACCGGTTGCCCTCCCCGGCCTCATTGCGGCGACCATCTTCGCCTTCACCGTGTCGTGGGCGCAGTTTCTCTATCCGCTCGCCTTCACCACCTCGGCCGACCAGCTCGTATTGCCGGTCGGCATCATCACCACGCTGACCAAGGGAGACGTGTTCAACTGGGGTCAGATCATGACCGGGGCGCTGCTTGGCGCCGCTCCGCCGCTGATCATCTATGCCTTCCTGATGGACTACTACATCGCCGGGCTCACCGCCGGCGCCACCAAGGGGTAGGTCCATGGCCCAGGTCTCGCTCCGAAAGGTGGTCAAGCGCTTCGACGACACCGAGGCGGTGCGCGGCATCGACCTCGACATCGCCGACAAGGAATTCGTGGTGCTGGTAGGCCCGTCCGGCTGCGGCAAATCGACGACGCTGCGGATGATCGCCGGGCTCGAGGAGATCAGCGCGGGCGAGATCGCGGTCGACGGCGAGGTGGTCAACGACGTGCCGCCGAAGGACCGCGACATGGCCATGGTGTTCCAGAACTACGCGCTCTACCCGCACATGACCGTGTACGAAAACATGTCGTTCGGCTTGCGGCTCAAGCGCTACCCGAAGGACGAGATTGCGCGCCGCGTGCAGGAGGCCGCCCGCATCCTCGACATCACCGAACTGCTCGAGCGCAAGCCGCGCCAGCTCTCCGGCGGCCAGCGCCAGCGCGTCGCCATGGGGCGCGCGATCGTGCGCAATCCGAAGGTCTTCCTGTTCGACGAGCCGCTGTCGAATCTCGACGCCAAGCTGCGCGTGCAGATGCGAACCGAGATCAAGCGCGTGCATCAGAAGGTGCGCACCACCACCGTCTACGTCACCCACGACCAGGTCGAGGCGATGACGCTCGCCGACCGCGTGGTGGTGATGAACCGTGGCCGCATCGAGCAGATCGGGGCGCCCAACGATCTCTACCATGCTCCGGCGACCCGCTTCGTTGCCGGCTTCATCGGCTCGCCCGCGATGAACCTGCTGCCCTGCCGGCTGCAGGAGGCCGACGACGCGCTGCGCGTGCGCCTGAGCGACGACATCGTGCTGCCGGTGCCGCCGTCGCGCGCCGGACGCTATCGCGGCTACGTCGGCCGCGACGGCCTCACCTTCGGGCTGCGTCCGGAGCACCTGACCGAATGCAAGCCCAACGGCGACCGGCAACTCGGCTATATCGATGCCGTGCTCGAGGTCACCGAGCCGATGGGCATGGAGACGATGGTGTTCTTCCGCGTCAACGGGCTCGACGTCTGCGCGCGGGTGAGCCCCAGTGCCGGGGCGCGCGAGGGCGCGCCCATGCGCCTCGCCGCCAGCCTCGACAACATGCACCTGATCGACGACGCGACCGGGCGGGTGATCTAGGTCATGGACTCATTAACGCGAGTCGATATCCTGATGGATCCTGGCTGGATGAAACATGTAGTGGCGCAGGCGGGATCCGCAAAACGGCATTTCGGATCCCGTGGCTATTCAGCCTTGCAGGCCGCGGCCGGCTCGCCGCTCTTGAACTTCACCGGGATTTTCAGGTAGCGCACGCCGTTGGCCTCGGCGGACGGAAAACGCCCGGCACGGATGTTCACCTGGATCGACGGCAGCAGCAGCGTGGGCGCGGCAAGGGTCGCATCGCGCGCATTGCGCATGGCGACGAATTCATTTTCCTTGACGCCCTCGTGGACGTGCACATTCCTGGTACGCTGTTCGGCCACGGTCGTTTCGAAGGCGTAGGTATCGCGGCCCGGCGCCTTGTAGTCGTGGCACATGAACAGACGGGTCTGCGGCGGCAAGCTCAGGAGCCTGCGGATCGACCGGTAGAGCTTATGCGCATCCCCGCCGGGGAAGTCGGCGCGCGCGGTGCCATAATCGGGCATGAACAACGTATCCCCGACGAACACGGCGTCCCCGATCTTGTAGCTGATGCAGGCGGGGGTGTGGCCCGGAGTATGGATGACCTCCACGTCCAGCCCTCCGATCTTGAACCGATCGCCGTCCTTGAACAGACGATCGAAGTCGCTGCCGTCGGTCTTCAGATCGCTGGCGTTGAACACCGGCCGGAAGATGCGCTGCACCTCTTTGATGTTTTCGCCGATCGCGATCTTGGCGCCGGTCCCGGCTTTCACGTAAGGCGAACCGGACAAATGGTCGGCATGGGCGTGGGTCTCCAGCGACCATTCGATCGTGTATCCCGCCTCCCGCGCGGCGGCGAGGACGGCCTCGACCGCGCGGACGTCCACCTCGCCTGATTTGGGGTCGTAGTCGAGTACCGGATCGATGACGGCGGCGCGCTTGGTCGCCGGGTCAGCGACCAGATAGCTGAACGTGTTCGTCGCTTCGTCGAAGAAAGCGCGGATAGCAGGCTCGTCTGACATTGGGAATTCTCCTCATCGCGCCCCGTTTTCCGGACTTGTTTTATATATTAGCTACCTCTACATTAGCAATAACTAACATAGCGGGCGGCAATGACCGGCTTCAAGACATTCGACACCGCAGCCTTCGGGCGAAAGGCCCTGCAGGCGGCAGACATGCTGCGCGCCCTCGCCAACGAGCGCAGGTTGATGATCCTTTGCAAGCTCGTGGAATGGGGTGAGGCGAACGTCACGCAGCTGGCAGAGGCGGTCGGGCTCTCCCAGTCCGCACTGTCGCAGCACCTCGCGAAGATGCGCGAGGAAGGCATCGTCGCCTTTCGGCGTGACGCCCAGACCGTCTGGTATCGCATCGCCGATGCAAGAACCGAGGAGCTGCTTGCGACCCTGCACAGGCTGTTCTGTCGCCCTGCCCGAAAAATGAAGAGAGGAGCGTAAGCATCATGACCATGCGCAGCATCGGGCCGCATGAGGCCAAGCGTCTCATGGACGAGGGCGCCATTCTCCTGGATATCAGGGAAGCTGACGAATACGCGCGCGAGCATATTCCGGGCGGCCGCCATCTGGCGCTCTCGCAGCTCGACGAGGCCGAGTTCGCCGCCCATCCCGGCCGCGCCGTGATCTTCCACTGCCGCTCCGGCGCGCGCACGCGAAGCAATGCCGCCGCGCTCGCCGCCAAGGTCAACGACAGCGGCGACGTTCTCATGCTCGAGGGCGGCCTGGACGGCTGGCGCAAGGCCGGCCTGCCCACGGAGGTAGACCGACGGCAGCCGCTCGAATTGCAGCGGCAAGTGCAGATAGGCGCCGGCGGTCTGGCGTTGCTGGGAACAATTCTCGGCCTCTCCATATCGCCCTGGTTCTTTGCCATCCCGCTCTTCGTCGGTGGAGGGCTGCTGTTTGCCGGTCTGACCGGGTTTTGCGGCATGGCCGTGCTGCTCCAGCGCGCGCCTTGGAACCGTGCCGCCAGCGTCCCCGCGCGCAAGGCTGCGTGAGGGCGGGGCTGCGATGCCGGGCTGGCTCATCCAGGACGCGTTCGGCATCATGTCCGGTGGTGTTGTCGGCTTTTCGCTCGGCCTTGTCGGCGGCGGCGGATCGATCCTGGCGGTGCCGCTGATGATCTACCTGGTGGGCGTGCCGAGCGCGCACGTGGCGATCGGCACGAGCGCGTTTGCCGTCGCCGTCAGTGCCGCCGCGAACCTTGTGCAGCACGCGCGCCGGGGAACGGTGAAATGGCGCTGCGCCTTCGTGTTCGCCGCGACCGGTGTCATCGGTGCGTTCGCCGGATCGAGTTTGAGCAAAATGGTCGACGGCCAGAAATTGCTCGTGCTCTTCGCGATATTGATGCTCGTCGTCGCGGGCCTGATGCTGGCCGGCCGCTCGGCCGGCGGCAACGAGGGCGTGCAGCTCAACCGCAGGAACGTGCCGAAACTGCTCGCTCTGGGGCTTGCGACGGGCGGGCTCTCGGGCTTCTTCGGGATTGGGGGTGGCTTTCTGATCGTGCCGGGGCTGATGCTCGCAACCGGCATGCCGATCCTGAATGCGGTCGCCTCGTCGCTCGTCGCCGTGGCGGCGTTCGGTGTGACGGCGGCAGCCAATTACGCGCTCTCCGGCTTCGTCGACTGGCGACTCGCAGCGATCTTCATCGGCGGCGGCGTGCTCGGCGGCATCGCCGGCGCGCAGCTCGCCGCCACGCTCGGCAAGACGCGCGGGAGGCTGAACATTGCTTTTGCCGCGGTCATCTTCGCGGTCGCGATCTACATGCTCGTCCGCGCCGCCGGCTCGTTCTAGGGCGCGATTTATCCGCACCGCCACGTCGTGACCAAGGCCTTGAGCGTAGCTGGGATTTCCGAGTTCTCCGGACATCGGAAGCGTCTTGAACGTCGAAAATGGCCCTTTGAGCGACATTTTTGATCGAGGGCTGGGGCGCGGCTATGAGACCCATTCGTTGGCCGCACGCAATCCAATAAGGTCTCGAGCGATGACGCGGGTCTGGGAGCCCGTGCAGCGGGTGCCGGACCTGAGTGCAGGTCAATGGGCCAAAGCGACCCGGCGAAATCGCTGCCGTCACCACCAATGCGCGTACAGATCGCTGGAGGGCACAATGAAAGCAGATTGGCGCTGCCATATTCTGGCGTGGCTGCTGGCGGTATCGACCGTTGATGCCGCCGCGCACAGGCCGAGCCCTACCCGAACAAGCCGGTACAAATCATCGCGGATTCGTCCGCTGGCAGCGCACCGGACGTGGCCTTGCGGTTCGTTGCCGATCGGCTGACGCAGGCCTGGGGCCAGCAGGCCCTGGTGGTCAATCGCCCGGGTGCCGGCGGCAGCGTCGCAGCGCGGGCGGCGGCGGAAGCCGCGCCGGATGGATACACGCTCTACCAGCCGGTGCTGTCGACGTTCGTGTCGCTGCATCCCGCGGCGCCGAACGTTCCCTTGCACGTGCCGAAGGACTTTCTGCCGATCGGGTTCGTGGCGGAGAACCCGATGTTCATCGCGGTCGCTCCGGCGCCTGGGCATCTCGACCCTGCCGGAGCTGATCGCGCTCGCCAAAAAGCGTCCCGGCGAAATCCCCTATGCCACCACCGGGGTGGGGCGCCTGACCCATCTGACCGGGGAGTTGTTGCAGCACGAGGCGGGGATCAAGCTGCTGCTGGTGCCCTATACCGGCGGCCCGGCTCATGCCATCGGCGACGTCACCACCGGGCGTGTCGCCCTGATCATCGAAGGCTATTCAGGCATCGCGGGAGCGGCCCGATCGGGATCGGTGAAGTTGATCGCGGTCGCAACGGCGAAGCGTCTGGCAGAGTTTCCCGACGTGCCCACCGTGGCGGAAACGATTCCAGGTTTTCGAGCCACTGGCTGGGGCGTCTTGGTGGCGCCCGTCGGCACGCCCGAAGCAATCGTCGGCAAGTTGAGCGAAGATCTGCGCAAGGTGGTCGTCGACCCCGAGCTGGACAAGAGGCTTGCGACGCTCGGCAGCTACACCAATCCAATGTCGCCCGCCGCGACCACGGCGTTCATTCACAAGCAGCAACAGATGTGGCAGCCGGTCCTGGACGAGATTGCCAGAAAGCAGCGATGACAGCGGCATCATGTGACGCGGCGATCAACAGCGGCACGAAACGATATCCGGTTCCGCGTCGCTCCACCCTGCCATGACCGGGCCAGGGCAGGTGAAAGCCGATGAGCGCAATGCGCTCGAGCGCGAGCCGGTCGAGCAGGCGCCTGCGGGTGGCGACGGCGCGATCGCTGTCATAGTCGCTGCCCCAGCGCCAGTCGGGACGCGCGAACGAAGCCGCCGGATGGGAGAGAGCGTCGGCACCGATCAGCAGACGCTCGCCACCGCTTTCCACCATTACCGACATGTGGCCCGGCGTGTGTCCGGCCGTGTCGACGAAGGTCAGGCCGGCCGCGACCGCCTCGCCCGCGTTCCGGCGCTCGAGCTTGCCTTCCAGACGTTTGAGAATGCGCGCGCTCGCGAGCGCCATGCCCTTGAGCCAATCCGGCACCCGCGCCGGAGTTCCGGGATCGACCCAGAAGTCCCATTCCTGCGCCGAGATCACGTAGCTGGCATTGGGAAAGCGCTCGCTGTCGTCGAAGTCGTCGATTGCGCCCCACAGGTGGTCGGCGTGAGCATGCGTGAACACGACCTTGGTGATCTTGTCCGGCTCCACGCCGGCGGCTTCCAGATTCTCGGCCAGCTTGCCCGCGCTCGGCTGGAAGTTGGCGCCCGACCCGGCATCGACCAGGACGAGTTCGCTGCCGGAAGCGACGAGGCTCACATTGGTGGCGATCGGCCCTCCCGCCTTCGGCAAGCCATGCGCGCTGAGAAAAGCCGCCGCTTCGGCCGAGGGAATTTCCGGCAGCGAGAACGACAGCGGCACGGTCAAGGCGCCGTCGCTCACGACCATGACGTCGATGGTTCCGACGCTGCGGCGAAGCCCTGGGACCGCCGCGTGGGCCCGGCCGCTTCGAAGCAGCGGCGCGGCCAAGGCCGCGCCCAAGCCGGCGAGCACCCGCCTGCGGTCCGAGCTCCGATCTGGCCGCCCATTTGCGCCGGTTCTGGTCACCGCGCTGCCACTCGTCGTCACGAGAAAATATCGGCCGTGATGCCCGCATACCACCCTATGTTCTCGGCCTGGGTCTGCCGCCGAAGCTCGGCGTTCTCGCCGGTCTTGGAGACGAAAGTCTCCACTGCAGCAATTTTGCCCTCCTTGGGTTCATAGCGCCCGCCGACTTTCACGGTGTCATCGGTCTCGATCAGGCTCCAGCAGGTGTTGGTGTAGCGGGCGGGGAAGGTCTGCGCCTGGATCAACTCACCGCGGAGCATCAACGCTGCCACCTTGGCCTGGCTGTTCGCCGAGAACGCCGATTTCGGCATGTCGCCGGCAATGCAGGCATCGCCGACGACGTAGATGTTGGGGTCGTTCGCCGACTTCATGCTCGCGGGATCGATCGGGCAATAGCCGGTCTGATTGGCCAGCCCGGCATCGCGCGCAATCTTGCCCGCCATCTGCGCGGGAATAACGTTGATCAGGGCGGCCTTGTAGCTGGCCAGATCGGTATCCACAGTCATCGCCGAGGCATCCACGCGCTTGATGCCGCCATGCATCTTCGGATCCTGCCACTCGACCATGCCCGGGTAGTGCTTCTCCCAACCTTCCTGGAACAAAGCCTGCTTGGAGAAGGTATCCTTGGGATCGAGGATGATGATGCGCGAATTGCGGTGTCCTTTGGCCTTGAGCACGTGGGCCATCATCGAGGCGCGCTCGTACGGGCCGGGAGGACAGCGGTAGGGGTTGGGTGGGGCGACCATCACGATGACCCCGCGGTCCTCGACCGCGTCGAGCTGCCGCTTGAGCAACTGGGTCTGCGGCCCCGGCTTCCAGGCGTGCGGCATGATCTGCGCAGCCGCCTCGGAATAACCCGGGACCGACTCGAATTTCAGATCGATGCCGGGCGCCACCACCAGCCGGTCGTATGCCAGCTGCGTTCCGTCGGCGAGGCGGACGCTCTTCTTGTCGCGATCGATCGCCTGCGCCGCCTGATGAACGAGCTTCACGCCGTATTTCGACGCCAGCGCGTCATAGGAATGGAGCATCGACTCCCAGCCTCGGAATCCGCCGAGATAGAGGTTCGAGTGGAAGCAGGTGATGAACTGCCGCAGCGGCTCGACCAGCGTGACCTCGACCGCGCCGTTGGAATCCCTCGCCACGTATTTTGCAATCGTGGCGCCGCCCGGACCTCCGCCGACGACCACCAGCTTGGGCTTGGCTTGCGCCAGCGCCGGCACCGGCAGGCCGCTTGCCGCGATGAGCGCGGCCGCTTGAGTTCAGGAACTCGCGGCGATTGGATGACGTCATGGTCTCGCTCCCGTGCTGTTTGTTGTTCAATTGGCCGGCTGTAAGCTTCCGAAATACGCTGCGAGCGCGGCGATTTCCTCTTCCGATAGACGAACCGCAATCGTTTGCATGATCGGATTGGCTCGCTTCTGGGCGCGGTACTCGCCCATGATCTCGATGAAGACAGGCTTCGGCCATCCGACGATGGGCGGGATGCCTTCGTACCGCCCCGTGATCTGGTGACAGGTCACGCATTCCGACGACAGGAACTGCCCGAGCGCCTTATCGCCGTCCGCGTGCGCGGCGCCGGCCGTCACCACCGCCGCACCGGCGAACGCAAGGCTGGCCACCCGTAGAGACATCGCCGTCACTCGACCTTCGGCGCCGTTCCGGTTTCCGGCGTCACGTCGATCGCCCGCGCGCGACCGGTGATCTCGGCTTGGCCGGGGGCGCAGTTCGCCATGCACGGGGTCTTGCGCCAGAATTCCTTTTCCGCGACGTCCCGATCGTCATCGATGAAATTCGGCTGGTTCGGGAGCTTGATCGAGCTGAAGTTCGTCTGATTCAGTTCAAAATTCTCGTCTTTGATGATGTCGTTGAGATACAGCACATAGGCGGTGACGGCGTACAATTCGTCGTTGGTCAGCGACTGCGCATTGCCGAACGGCATCGAGCGCCGGATGTAGTCCATGACCGTGGAGGCGTAGGGCCAATAAGACCCGATCGACTTGACTGGATCGTGGCTCGTCAACGTACCGGCTCCGCCCATGAGGATGGGCCACCGCCCGGCGCTTTCGCCGAACTCGCCATGGCAGCCGCCGCAACGCTCGACGTAAAGCGGCTCACCCTGCTTCACGGTGCCCTTACCGATCGGCAAACCCTGCCCGTCCGGACGGATATCGATATCCCAGCCCGCGATCTCCTCCGGAGTTGCCGGGCGTCCGATCCCGAGGCGCTTCGCCGGCAGCGGCGCGGCTGCCGGCGCGGCCGATTTCGATTTGGAAGCGGGTGCCGATTGCAGGACGCCCAGGCCGCCCACGCTAACGGCCAGCGCTGTGGCCAGCGCCAGCGCGCTAAGAGACCTCGACATTCTCGACCTCGCCGTTCTTGTGAACATGCCACGTCTGAATCCCGTTGTTGTGATAGATCGAGTTCACTCCGCGGTGCTTGCGCAGTTCGCCTTTCGTCGGCTGCACGTAGCCGGTCCCATCCGTGGCGCGCGATTGCAGCAGGAGTTCGCGGCCATCCCAGTCGAACGCGTAATAGAAGCGCGTCAGCGCCTTGTCCCACACCGGACCATCGAGCTTGGCGGCCCGCCAATTGCGGCCGCCGTCGAGCGAAACGTCCACGCGCTCGATCCTGCCGCGCCCCGACCAAGCCAATCCCGACACCACGGTGAAGCCGGATTTGCGGTTCATCGGAGCCTGCGGACTCGGAGCGGTGATTACCGACTTCGCGTCCATCACGAAGGTGAAGCGCCGGGCGGTGCCATTCTCGAGCAGATCGGTGTATTTCGATGTTTCCTCGCGGTGGTGCCAGGGCTCGTCGCCGACTTCGATCCGCCGCAGCCACTTCACCCACATATTGGCTTCCCAGCCGGGTATCACCATCCGCACCGGGTAGCCGTTTTCCGGATAAAGCATCTCGCCGTTCATCCGGTACGCCACGAGCACGTCGTCCAGGGCCTTCGCAAGCGGCAGCGAACGCGACATCGCGGCGGCATCGCCGCCTTCCAGCAACAGCCATTTGGCATTCGGCTTGAGGCCGGCTTCTTCCAGCAGGATATTGAGCGGCACGCCGGTATACATCACGCAATGCACCATGCCGTGCGTGAACTGCGCGCCGTTGAGCTGGGCGCCGCGCCATTCCATCCCGGAATTGGCCGCACACTCGCAAAAATACGCCCGATTGACGCGCGGCATACGCTTGATGTCGTCGAGCGTGAAAATCAGGGGTTTGTCGACAAGGCCATGGAGGATGAGCCGATAGTCGCCCGGGTCCACCTCGGCAATGCCGGAATGATGGCGCTCGAAGCACAGGCCGTTCGGCGTAATGGCGCCATCGAGCTCGTGCAGCGGCGTGAAGCTGACCGAACTTTGCGGCGTTGCCGTAAGCCATGCGACGTCGCGGCGAATGACCTGGGCTTCATGTTTCGATGGCGTGCCGTATTTGCGCACGGCGACGCCGTCACCCAGCGAGCGCGACCAATCCGGAATATTCGGCGGCTGGTTTGCCGGCGTCCCGGCGCCCGCACCCGGGCCGATCAACGCGGTGGCGCCGCCCGCGGCCAACGCGGTGCGCAGAAAGCCGCGACGGGAGGTCGCGTCGTTCGCGTCGCGATTGTCACTCGCCATGATCGCCTCCGCAGCTTGTTCCCTCGTATCGCTCACGCTAGGCACCTATGATGCGCACGCGCTCGGTCTCCTTGGGAGCGACCACGCGCTTGTCCCGGATGTAGTTGCTGACGACATCCCAGATGGGGGGCCCTTCGGTGCCTTCATTCACGCTCGCCCAGCCGGCGACGACATATTCCGCGTTGAGCTCGAGCGGCCTGCCGGTCCGCAGCATCCGCAGGTCGGAGATGCGGCTGCCGATCGGCTGGCCGATGTCGACCGTGTAGGCCACGCCGCCCGCGCGCACCATGTCGCCGCCCTGCTGGTAATAGGGATCGGGATTGAACAGGTTGTCGGCGACGTCCTCGAGCACGTCCTTCAGCCGTCCACCCGTCATGCTCATCCGATAGGCAGCCGGATAGGTGATCGCGGTGGCGTTATAGATGTCCTCGCGCGTGATGTCCTGCCCGGGCAGCACCGACGTTCCCCAACGGAAACCCGGCGACAACGCGATTTCGGCGTCGCGCTCGGCAAGCAGCGCGTCGCAGATCAGGTCGTCGAGCGTGCCGTTGAAATTGCCGCGGCGATAGAGCAGCGTCTCGGTCCGGCCGATCACTTCGCGCAGCATTGCCTCGTGCGGAGCACGTACGCTGCCGATCTTCGCCGCCACTTGCGGATCGGGCGCGATCGCGTCGGAGAACACCGGGATGAGCTTGAAGCGATAATCCTTCACCTCGCCGTTGCTGACGTCGAGGTCGAGCCGCGACACGAATTTGCCGTGGCTTCCGGACGCGACCAGCAAGGTCTTACCGACTTTCACGACCTCCGGCAGCGCGTCATGGGTATGCGCGGTCAAGATGACGTCGATGCCTTTGACGCGCGAGGCCAGCTTGCGGTCGACATCGAAGCCGTTGTGCGACAGCAGAACGACCAGCGCGGCGCCGTCGCGGCGCGCCTTGTCCACGTTCGCCTGAATCTCGTCCTCACGGATGCCGAACGACCAGTTCGGGATCATCCAGCGGGGATTGGCGATCGGTGTGTAAGGGAACGCCTGCCCGATCACGGCGATCCGCACGCCGCCGCGCTCGATCATGGCCATCGGCTCGAACACCGGCTCGTTCCATTCGGTATCGCGCATGTTCTGGGTGAGGAAAGGAAAGCCGAGCTGGTCGACGATCTCCTTGACGCGCTCGGCGCCGAGCGTGAACTCCCAGTGTCCGACCATGGCGTCCGGCTTCAGCAGCGCCATGCAGTCGACCATGTCCTGGCCCTTGCTGATCAGGGAGGTATAGCTGTTCTGCCAGGTGTCGCCGCCGTCGAGAAAGACCACGCGATCCGCGCGCTCGGCGCGAATCGCGTTGAGGATGGTGGCGATGCGGTCGAGCCCGCCCAGCCGACCGTAGGTCCCGGCCAGAGCGGCGAAATCCGCCGAGGTCAACGCGTAGGCCGCGGCCGAACCGGGTGCAATCTGATACAGGTCGAGCAGGGCCTTGCCGCTGACATGGGGCACAAGCCCCCTCGCCTCGCCGATTCCGATATTGACCGAGGGCTCGCGGAACAGCACCGGCAAGAGTTGGCCGTGAATGTCGGCGACGTGCACGAGCGTGACGTTGCCGACAGCGTCGAAGCGCAGAAGTTCGTCCTGGGTGAGGCGTTGTTGGGCGAAGGCTCGCGTCCAGCCACCGGGCACCAGAGCGGCGGTCGCGGCGGCAACCTGGAGAAAATCGCGCCTCGAGAACATGCAACACTCCCCGCAGGCTCAATGCAAAGCAAACGTCTTCCCGCCGGCCGTGACCTTGACTTGCATCAAACGTGCGAAAGGCCGCAACGCGCGGGCATCAAGGCGCCGCTCCAGATCGGGAGGCGCATGCCCGGCCTGCCATCACGTGACCGTCAGAGACTCCTCCCCGACGATCTTCGTTCCATCGTCATCGGTCCAGGTCAGCACGACTGGGCCGGATTCCTGGGCCCGAAACTTGAATTGGATGTACGGATTGGCGGAGATCGCCGGCTCGAAGTCGGCTGAAAAGACTTCCTTGCCGTTCGCCGTGCAGGTGAACTTGTTCAGGATTTTGCGCGGGATGGTATTTCCGCTGGCGTCCTTGCGCAGGCCGGTTTCCATGATGTGCGACACCAAGGCCTTGACCTCGACGAGGTCGCCCTTCTTTGCCTGCTTACGGTCGAGCTTGATGCGTGGTTTCACTTCGGCCATGGAATCCTCCTTCGGCTGACGGTCGTCGGCGAACCTGGTGCGGTGGATTCGAAGTCCACTCAGCCGCCGCAACCGCCGATCGTTACCTTCACCGGCTTGCTGGCCATGAAATAGGATCCGTCGTTCATCTTGGCGACGGCGATAACGTTCTGGGTCTCGGCCAGACGAATTCGGATGTTGGCTTCGGATACTCCGCTCGCCGGCGAAAAGTGGAAGGTGGCAACGCCGCCGCGCGGATTGCCGTCCGACACGATCAGCACGTCGCTGACGTAAGATTGCTCGGTCATCGGGCTCTCGACCGAGACGGTCATGGGAACGGTGTTGCCGTTTTCGGCAATCTCCGGAAGGTCGAGCCGCACGCGGCCTTCCACCGGCGTCTTGCCGCCGGTGAACTTCTTGATCAGATCGTCGGAATCGTTCTTGGCCGCGAGCGCGGGCACGGTCGCGCCGCCCCAGGCCGCTGCCGTCAAGGCTGCGGCGGTGATCGTCAAGGCCTGGCGACGGTTCAAGGTCAAAGGCATTTTCGGTCTCCTGGCTACCGCTGACGCCGCGCTCGTCCTTAAGTTATGGACGAGACAGTCCTTGGACGCATATTGCGACGGCACGTTGACCGGCCAGCCGTCACTGTGCGGAGCCGTGACGCGCATGGGCGTTCCCTTGCCGCCTGCGTTCGGCCGCAGGACATATTCATATATCTGCAAGTATGTAGACGTGAGCGCCGTCAATTGCAAGCACTTTTGTTGGGCCTGTGCATCTCCGATGCGATGCGGCCAATACGTCTCTTTTCATTCGAAAAAATGCATGTATTGTCGCCTGGTCAGAGCAGCCGTCCGAGCTTCTCCCGCGAGGAGTTCGGTGACCCGCGCCAACAATAAATGAAAAACGACGAAGTGTGGAGGCACGATCCAGTGACGATCAGACGCATGTTGTTCGCAGCCGCCTGCGCGGCCATCGCCGCTTCCTCCGTTGCGATCGCCCAGGATAGCGCGACAGAAAAAGCGATCGAAAAATATCGCCAGATGCTCAAGGAAGACCCGTGGAGCAATCCGGGACTGCTCGATGCCGACCGTGGCGAGGCATTATGGACGACGCCGCGCGGGCCGAAAAACGCCTCCCTCGAGCAGTGCGACCTCGGCAAGGGGGCGGGAAAAGTGGACGGTGCCTTCGCCGAACTGCCGCGCTATTTCGCCGATGTCGACCGCGTCATGGACCTCGAGACGCGCGTCTTGTGGTGCATGGAAAAGCTGCAAGGATTCAACCCCGTCGATCTCGTCAAGCGGCCGCATCCCGGCGGCGGGCAGCCGGTCAAGGAACTGGGAGCGATCGCCACCTACGTTGCCAGCAAATCCAGCGGAATGAAATTCGCCGCCAAGCTCGATCAGGCCAAGGAAAAGGATGCGGTCGCGCTTGGCGAAACCCTGTTCTTCCGGCGATCGGGGCCGTTCGACTTCGCGTGTGCGACCTGCCACGACGCCACCGGCCTGCGAATAAGGCTGCAAGGACTCCCGCATCTCTCCAGCCCGGACGAGGCGCGCAAGGTGGTCGGCGAGTGGCCGGCCTATCGGGTATCGACGACCCACGTCATGACGATGCAGCACCGGCTCTACGACTGCTACTGGCAGATGCGGATGCCGGAACTCGAACTCGGGTCGGACGTGAGCGTGGCGCTGATCTCCTACCTCGCAAGCCAAGCCAAGGGCGGTGACATCGCCGCGCCCGGGCTCAAGCGCTGAGGGGGGACAGAACGATGCGAGCAACCACGGTCGCGTGCTTCCTTCTCGCCTGGAGCGCAGCATCGGCATTGGCCCAGCAGCCTCCCGCCGTCGATCCGGCCCGAGCCGATGCCGCGATCAAGTCCGCATTCCCCACCGCTCCCGCCGACTGGCAGTCGCGACTGGTGCCGGACGAAACCATGCGGCAGTGCTCGGCGCATCGCAACAACCCGCCGAGGGCGGTTGCGGATGCGATCCGGCAGCGTGAGAAGTCAACCATCGTCTATCCATCCGATGGCAAGCTTCTCGGCGACTGGAAGAAGGGCGAAACGATCGCACAATCCGGCTACGGCCTGCGCTTCACGGACTATCCGCCGCGCTCCGCGAATGGCGGCAATTGCTACGCCTGCCACCAGATGACCAGGCAGGAAGTGAGCTACGGCACGCTCGGGCCGAGCCTGCTTGCCTACGGCAGGAACCGCCAATTCAGCGAGACCGACAGCAAGGCGGCCTACGACAAGATCTACGATTTGCACGCGGCGTTTCCATGCTCCAACATGCCGCGTTTCGGGACCAACAAGATTCTCACCATCGAACAGATCAAGGACCTGGTGGCGTTGCTGATGAGTGCGGACAGCCCGGTCAACAAGTGAGGGCCCGCCGCCGGCGACGCGGCAAATTGGAGACGGCATCGCCCCGACGATCGACGGAGAACGCGCATGCGCAAGAGTAGAAGGGAGATCATCGGCGCCATGGCCGCGTCCGGCGCCGTTTTGGCATCGACGGCCGGCGCGCGCGCCGACCCGACGCCCATCGACCTCGCCCAGATCCGGAAGGAAACCGATATCGCCTGCCTCTATCACTGCGACTTCGGCGACGCGCGACGTTTTTCGCAAATGCTGCAGAACATGCAGAACCACTACTCGGCTTACGAGTTCGACAGTTTCAGGCTCAAGCTGGTCGTGGTCGCACACGCAGCGGGCATCAAGTTCTTCCTCGCAGACCGGACAGGAACGCCGTGGGAGCAGGAGAATATCGACCCGGAGCTCCATCAGCGATTTGTCAGTCTGACCAAGTACGGCGTCGAAGGATACTTGTGCCAGATTACCTATAGTCGCCTGAAGATCGACCCGGCCAAGACCCGCAAGGATGCGTTTCTCAAATTCGTGCCGTCCGGCGTCGCAGCCGTTGCTGAATTGCAGGCCAAGGGGTTTGGCTATCTCAAGGTCGGTTGAGCTGCGCGCGCAGCCTTTGCCGTCGACGCGGTTCGCATACATGGTCCCGAAAAGTTGCAGACTTTTCGGAAAAGATCATGCGGCCGAATAATCCTTGGAGCGAAAGCGTGATTCAATCTGGCGCGATTTCGCCCTAGGGCGCTTTCCGGCGAAGCGGAACCGGTTCGCCGCGGAAAGCGCGTCAACCGCAGAGGAATTTAGAACGGTTTCTGATTCCACCGAGTTTGAAGCCGCTCTAAGTGTTGGTCTTGAGGTAATCGCGAAGACTTCCCTTCTCGTAAGCGCGTTCGGACACGAACTTGAACATCGCCAGGAAATGCACGGGCAACAGATATCCTTGGGTCCGGGCGACCTCGCGGTCGCGCGGCTTGCGCGCGGCGAGGCCTGCGGCGCGCTCGGGGAAGAACTGGAAGGTGGGCGTAAAGCGGATGCCGTACTTCTCGGCCAATCGCTTCTCCGACATCTTCTCCCCATCAAAATCCGTGACCTCGCGCGCGCCGATAATGTTGAGTTGCAGGATGTTGAATTGTTCCCGGACGAAGTCCTCGATATCGGGCTGCGCGAAATTCACCAGATGCGTTTCCCTGCAGTAGGGACAGCCCCGCAATTCCCACATAATGGCCAAACGCTTGCCTTTTTCGGCCGCACCTTCCAGGTCGTCGGCGAGTTCCAGAAAACTCTCCAGGAACCACGGCTGCCGATAAAGCCCATCGTCGGTCAGGATCGCCTCGGCGAATGCCGGGCGGGCAAAATGGAGCGCAAGGCCGAAACCTATCGATCCCGCAAGGAACGTGCGCCGCGACACCATCGTCTTCTCGTGATATTCGTTATTTTGAAAGTGTATACCCAACCGGATGTCGGCGGACAAGCGGTCCCAACATGAACGCAATAGCCCGCATTGCATGCGTCCTGATCGTCGCGCTGACGACCGCGCCTGTGATTGCGGGCGAGCTTCCGCCCCAGTTGCGCAACCTGCTCGAGCACTTTCAGGAAAGCCGCCGGGTCGCATCCGCCTATCTGCGAACCCGGAACATCGACTTCGGTGCGATGGAGATCGAAAAGCTGCGCGATCGTTGGCTGGCAGACCGCCGCCTGGCGCAAGCGCAAGCCGCGGCCGACGAGCAGCTTGTGACGGCGCTCGCCGAAACCGAAAACCTCATCTCTGCGACCCTGCAATCCATCGATGCGTTCGACGTCGAGCGCGCGCTTGCCCAGCTCGATGCGGCGGGCGTTCCGCTTCGGACCTGGCGCGCGGCCAACGGCATTCGATTTTTTTCCGATTACATCGCGCAGGTGAGCGCCGCATACGAAGTGCTCGACCGCTATCGCACAACGCCCCCGAGGCTGTTCGACGCGACCGTGCGCGAGGCCATTCTCACCGAATCCGCGCGGGTGGCGGAAGCGCTCGTACATTGCGATCGGGAAGCCCCGGCAGGCGTGAGGACCGACCCCGAATTCCGAAGATTGGCCGAAGGCATGACGGCCAGCTTGCGACAGATGCCGCAAGCGCTCGAGCTCGGCGACGGCTCATATCTCCATCGTCTCTTGATCGAACAGCGCTCCTTCGAACGCCTGCTCGTCTTTCGTTATGGCTAGGGTAGCATCATCCGATACGTCCCAGGATCGGTGCGTATTCGAGCAGCCAGCCGCCGATCACCGGCATGGCGCCCACGAGGACGAGGAGTCCGGTCCCGACCAGCACCAAGCCCGTCGCTTTCTCGATGATCGGCAGATGCGCACGAAAGCGCGCGGCCGCCCTCAGGAACGGTCCCGTGAACAGCGCAGCTGCGAGGAACGGAATGCCGATTCCGGCTGCATAGGCCGTGAGCAGCGCCACGCCGCGGCCCACCGTGGCCTCGGTGCCGGCGAGCAAGAGGATCGAGGTCAATACCGGACCCACGCACGGCGTCCAGCCGAACCCGAAGGCCAGTCCGACCGCGAATGCGGCCATCATGCTTGCCGGGCGCTCGACCGTCTCAAACCGCGCATGGCGCATGAGCAAGGAGATCCGAAATATCCCGGTCATGTGCAGGCCGAAGACAATGATGATGATGCCGGCAATACAAGACAGCAGGGTGAGGCGCTCGGAAACGAACTGACCGACGGTAGAGGCTCCGGCGCCCAAAGCCACGAACACACAGGTAAAGCCGATCACGAAGGGGAGCGCGCGCCCGAGCACGGCCATGCCGGCTGCTCTGTCCGCCGTGAGTTCACTCAGGGACGTTCCTGCCAGGAAGCACAGATAGGGCGGCACCAGTGGCAGGATGCAAGGCGACAGGAACGAGACCAGACCCGCGCCAAAGCTCGCCACGAGCCCGATATCGATCTCCACGGGCACCCTCCCGAACATATTCAATTTGCGGTATATTTATAGTAAGGTCGTTCACGAACAAGGGAAATGCCGCCGCACATGCATCGTCTGAAATGGGCTGTCCTGCTGGTGGCAGCCATATCATTCGCTCCCGCTGCAACCGCGTTGGAGCTCGTCATGTTTCGCCGGGCCGGGTGCCCTTGGTGCGCCGCCTGGGACCGCGAAATCGCGCCGATCTACGGCAAGACCGATATCGGCAGGCGCGCGCCTGTTCGACTCGTCGATCTGGAGCACGTCAACGAGATCAAGCTCGCCCTTCAGAGTCCCGTTCGTTTCACGCCGACCTTCGTCCTAGTGGACGAGGATCGCGAAATCGGCCGCATCGAAGGCTATCCGGGGGAGGACTTTTTTTGGGGCATGGTAGAACGGCTGCTGGCGACGTCGCCCCAGGCCGGGGTTGGACTAACCCCCGCGCCCATGAACAATACGACACGTTGAGGGAAGACGCATGAAGCCACGTGCCGCTGCCGCACGCCGAACCAAGTTTCCCGAGCCCGAGATCGATCTTGACACGCTGGTGGCGAATGCCCGCGGGGCGAGCGAGTTCCTCAAGGCGCTCTCGCACGAAGCTCGGCTTATGATCCTCTGCCTTCTGGCCGACGGCGAAAAATCGGTCACCGAGATCGAGCAGACGCTCAGCTTGCGACAACCCGCGGTATCTCAGCAGCTGGCCCGTCTGCGGGCCGATGATCTGGTGGAAGCCCGTCGCGACGGCAAGAACATCTATTACTCGCTGGCGCGAACGGAGGTGCGCGACATCATCGAGGCTCTGCACCGCGCCTTCTGCAAGCCGCGCCGAACCAGGTGAGCGGCGCGGCGCCGACGCTCACGCGGCCCTCGTCCGCGAACTCGGGACGCATCGCGCCCGAAAGATCGGCGCGGTCGCGAAGCCGGCCAGCACGATGCCGCTTGTGGCCGTGAACGGCGGCCGGTTCCGGCACGTCTCGTCGTTTGCTGGAGTGCAGCGCGCTGCTCGGCAGTATCGTCGGCAGGGGTCGCCCACTTGAACTCCTCGTCGTCGCAGCGGGGCGATTCCAATGCAGGAAGCGCGGGGCTTCCCCTCGATCTGACGCCGGCCAATATTGTTTCCGCAACCCCGTACCCCATGTTGTTGCGGGGACTTGAACAGCAGCGGGGGTCAGCGATGACGGCACCAGTCGATTTCACCAGCCAGGCGTTCTTCCGCGATCCGGCCGCGGGCGTCGAAAGGCTGAGGGCATTGGGCCCGGTCGTCGAACCCAGATTCCCGATTGTGGGCAAGGTCTGGATCACCACGACATACGCGTTGACGGCCCGCGGTGCGCGCCAGAGCAGGATCAAAGGCGAGCGGGTTCCAACGGTCCCGCTTTTGGGCGATGCGGACAACATTCACTGGCCCCAAGCCCTTCATTGACCTACATCAATGGAGCGACGTGCCAAGGGCACTATCGAGTCCCGCGATGATGGCACGTTTGCGACTCGCCCAGGGCGAGCGATGTGTCCGCGGCCGCGCTAGATCCATTTTCACTTTCCGAGCCCTGAGGCGCCCAGATGTCACTCGTTCTTACGCTGGCATGGAGAAATCTCTTCCAGGATCGGCTGCGCTTTGTCGCCTCGCTCATGGGCATCGTTGTTTCGGTGGTGCTGGTCATGGTGCAGATGGGCCTCTATCTTGGCTTCAGCGGCATGATCACGACCATGATCGATCACGCATCGACCGACCTCTGGATCATTTCGACCGGAGCGAAATATTTTGAGGACCTCTCGCTGCTCAACACCCGCATGAGAGACCAGCTCATTGCGGTCGACGGAGTGTCGGAAGTCATTCCGGCGGTGGTCGGATTTTCCGCCTGGAGCCTGCCGGACGGAGCCATGACATCGGTGGTCGTCGTCGGAACCGACGTCGCCGCGGGTGGACTGGTCCCCTGGAATGTCGTGGAAGGAACCGCAACGAGCCTGAGCACTCCGGGAACGGTGGCGATCGACCGGTCCTACTACGATCGGCTCGGCGTGTCCGGCGTCGGCGCAACCAGCCAGATTCGTGCCCTGCCAGTCACCGTTGGAGCCGTCACGGACGGCATTCGCTCGTTCACGACGACGCCCTATGTGTTCTCCGATGTGCGCGGCGCGCGATCCTACATCGGGCTGCCGCCCAGCTTTACCACTCATTTTCTGGTGAGGGTAAAGCCGGGAGCCGATATCGAACGGACGCGTCAAAATCTGCTTTCAAACGTTGCCGGCATCCAGGCCCTCACTCCCAGCCAGTTCAGGGACCAAAGCCGCTCGTTCTGGCTGTTCCGGACAGGCGCCGGCGCGGCGCTTGTCGCAGGCGCGCTGCTCGGGATCATCGTCGGCACCGTCATCGTCGCGCAGACACTCTATTCCAGCACCAAAGACCATCTCTACGAATTCGCCACCTTGCGCGCGATGGGCGCCTCCAACAGCTATATCTACCAGGTCATCATCTGTCAGGCGCTGGTCAACGCGATCATCGGATTCGCCCTCGCCGCAATGATAGGAGCCGCCATTGTGCATTTCACTGCCAAAAGCGCCCTGCAGGTGGTCATCACACCCGATCTGATCATTGCGCTGTGCTTCATCACCATTGTCATGTGCATCGTCTCGGCGATGACCGCGATTTTCCGCGTCATTCGCGTCGATCCTGCGATCGTGCTGACGCGATGAAGCAACCGGTCATCGAGGCTGCGAATGTCACCAAGAGTTTCGGCAGCGGGCCAGCTTGGGTGCAGGCGCTGAAGAGTGTCAGCCTGAACCTCAATGGCGGCGAGCTGACGGTGTTGATGGGGCCGTCCGGCAGCGGCAAGACCACACTGCTGTCGATTCTCGGCTGCATGCTTGCGCCGACCGGCGGGACGGTCCGAGTTTGCGGTACCTCCACCAGCGGGGCGCGGCCGGAACAGCTCGCGAACATCCGTCGGCAGCATATCGGCTTCGTGTTCCAGGCCTATCACCTGTTCTCCACCCTGACGGTGGCCGAAAATGTTCTGCTGGCCCTCGACCTGCGCGGCGAGCGCGGACCCAAAGCGATGGCGAAAGCCGAGGAGACACTCGCCAGCGTGGGGTTGAGGTCCAAGCTCTCGTCTTTCCCGCGCCAGCTCAGCGGCGGCGAGCAGCAGCGGGTCGCGATCGCGCGCGCGATCGTGGCGGACCCTTCTGCGATTCTTGCCGACGAGCCGACCGCCGCGCTGGACGCAGCCAACGGGCATACGACCATGGCGATCCTTTCCGCCATCGCCAGAGAGCGCGGCCGCGCCGTTCTTGTCGTCACTCACGATCCGCGGCTGTTCGGATTTGCCGACAGGATCGTCACCATCGAGGACGGTGCGCTCACCGGCGAGCGGTATAACAATACGGGATCGGGCGACGGGCTGCCGGCTGACGTCGACCCTCTTGCCTCTGCCCCGCCCCGCCATGTTCTTGGGGGACTCGCACCATAGCGGGGGCCGGCCATGACGGCCGAGGTCGATTTCACCAGTCAGGCGTTTTTCCGCGATCCGGCCGCCGGCATCGAGAGGCTGCGCGCATTGGGCCCGGTCGTCGCGACCCGGTTTCCGATCGTCGGCAAGGTCTGGATCACCACGACCTATGAGTCGACGGCCCGCGTCCTGAAGGACAGCGAGACGTTCACGCTGCGAAAGGAGGGCGGCGGCCTTGCCGGGCTGCGCTGGTGGATGCCGTCGTTCGTCGCCACGTTCGCCAACAACATGCTGACCATGGACGAGCCGGACCACACCCGCCTGCGCGAGATCGTCGACGAGGCGTTCCGCCGCCGCGCGGTTCTCGACATGGAGCCGCGCATTCGCGCCATCGCCGACGAGCTCGCCGGCGAGCTGTTCGCCGACGGAAGCCCGGCCGACCTGGTCGCGCGATATGCGCGAACGCTGCCGCTCGCGGTCATCTGCGAACTGCTCGGCCTGCCGCCGGCCGACCGGCCGAAATTCATCGCCTGGGCGAACACGGTCGCGCGGCTCGCCGGGGTCACCGATTTCCTGCGCATGCTCGCGCGGCCTGTGGCCGATGAAGCGCTACCTGGAGGAGCGCCTGCGGCTCGCCCGCGCGCATGGCGGCGAGGGCCTGATCGCCGAGCTCGTGCGGGTCGAAGCGGAGGGCGGGCGCATCAGCTCGCACGAGATGGTGTCGATGGTCTTTCTGCTGCTGGGCGCGGGCTCGGAGACCACGACCCACCTGATCAGCGGATCGGTCTACGAGCTGCTCAGGAATCCCGGCCTGCGCGATTGGCTCGCGGCCGACTGGAGCCGCGGCAATCTGGCGGTCGAGGAGTTTCTGCGCTTCGTGTCTCCGGTGCAGTTCTCGAAGCCGCGCTTCGTGCGACGGGACATCGAGCTCGACGGCGTGCGCTTGAAGAAGGGCGACAGGGTCATGGCCATGGTGGCGGCAGCCAACATGGACCCGGAGGCGATCGAAGACCCCGGACAACTCGATCTTCAGCGGCGGCCCAACCGGCACATCTCGTTCGGGACCGGAATCCATTTCTGCCTTGGCCATCAGCTCGCGCGCCTCGAAGGCATATGTGCCCTGCAGGCGCTGTTCACACGCTGGCCGGGACTGCGGCTCGCGGTCGAGCCCTCGCAGATCCGGTGGCGCAAACGGCCGGGCCTCAGGTCGATCGAAAAGCTGCCGGTCGTGGCCGACGCTTGATCGCAAATCGCGGCACGACTCCGCGCTGCCGAGAGGTGGATCATCAGTTCGCAACCGGTCGAGCGGAACGGCAACTCGAGCGTTGCACCGGCGTAGCAATTGACCGAAAACATGAGACAACGGGACCGGCATGGGTGAGGTCCGGGTCCCCCTCAGCTGCGCCGAAGGACACCGACATGACGCAACGTCTCGACTATGAAGCGATTGCCGCCGAAGGCCTGCGCGCGCTCGGCGGTGTCCACCGCTACGTCGCGAAATCGGGCCTGCCCCCTGCCCTCATCGACCTGACCTATTTGCGCGTCTCGCAGATCAACGGCTGCCCGTACTGCATCGACATGCACACCCGCGACGCCATGAAGCATGGCGTCGCGGTGGGGAAGCTCATGCTGGTGTCGGCATGGCGCGACACCGGCACGCTGTTCTCACCGCAGGAACGCGCGGCGCTGCAATGGGCGGAGGTCTTGACGCTGGTTGCGCACACCGCGGCCCCCGATGCCGACTATCAGGCAGCGGCGGGGCAGTTCAGCGAGAAGGAGCTTGCCGACCTGACCATCGCGATCGGCCTGATGAACGCCTACAACCGCCTCGCCATCGGCTTCCGCCGCGGACCCGACACGACCAATTCGAGTTGAGCAAGGCTCGCGCGCGCCGACCCGTTAGCGTGCCCCCGCCCCCTCCTGCACCAGCGCCGCGACCCGCGCGCCGAACGCCTTGGTGCCGAGCGGGCCGCCCAGATCGGGCGTGCGCCATTGCGGCGCGGCGACCGCGCGATCGAGCGCGTTCTCGATCGCTGCGGCGGCCTGCGTGAGGCGCGCGTCGTCCCGGCGCTCGCCGAGCCAGGCGAGCAGCATCGCCGCCGAGCCGATCAGCGAGGCCGGGTTGGCGCGGTCCTGCCCCGCGATGTCCGGCGCCGAGCCGTGCTGCGCCTGCGCCATCGCGTGCGCGGCGCCGGCATTGAGCGAGGCGGCAAGCCCGAGGCTGCCGCTGATCTCCGAGGCCAGATCCGACAGGATGTCGCCGAACATGTTGGTGGTCACGACCACGTCGAACGCGCCGGCGTCGCGCACCAATAAAGCCGCCATCGCATCCATGATCCGCTCCTCGTAGTCCACGGCGGGGAAGCGCGCCGCCACCGCGCGGGTGCATTCGAGAAACAGGCCGTCCGACACCCGCAACACGTTGGCCTTGTGCACCGCCGTTACCTTGTTGTGGCGGCGGCGCGCCAGCGCGAAGGCGGCCTCGGCGATCCGGGTCGAGCCCGCGCGCGTGATCTTGCGCACGGACAGCGCGAGGTCGGGCGTGGGCATGAATTCGCCGGAGCCCAGGAACATCGAGCGGTCGGCGTAGAATCCCTCGGTGTTCTCGCGCGCGATGACGAGATCGACCGGCGAGCCGCAGCGGGCCGGAAAGCCGCCGCGGCTGCGCGCCGGGCGGATATTGGCGAACAGGTCGAGGCGCCGGCGCAATTCGCCCGATGGATTGAGGCCGCCTTGCGCCACCGGTGGATAGTCGTTGTGCGAGACTGGCCCGAGGATCACGCCGTCGGCCGCCATTGCCGCTTCGGCCGCGGCGTCAGGCAGCGTGCTTCCGTGCGCACGCAACGCCGCGAAGCCCACCGTGACCGGCGCAAACGACAGACCGAGGGCGAACACGCGCTCGGCCGCGCGCAGCACCTCGAGCGTGGCGGCGGTGATCTCCGGTCCGATGCCGTCGCCCTCCATGACCACGATGCGAACCGGCGCGGATGACATATCGCCCACGGCTTCCCCTCGCTTGCTGGTGCGGTGGTTTTAGCAGGTGCGGAAAGGACGGCTCAGGGCTTGAACGACACGACCTCGCCCTTGTCGGAGCCGGCGCCGGCAACGCAGATCGGCGAACGATAGAGCGGTGCGAGGAAAGCCGTGTTCGGCATGTTCGCGCGGATCCGGTCGAACAGCGGTTCGAGGCCGAGATCGACCCAGGCGGGCGGGCTCGCATCGTGATGCGCCGGCAAGAAAAGCTTCGGCTTGAACAATTCGATGAAGGGCCACGTATACCCGATCTGCGTGTCGGCGACCGCGTGCACCTGATAGGCGACGATGGCGACATCGACCGGGCCAAGCTTTTCGGCGAGCGCGCGCACCCCCGCAGTGATCGGTCCAGCGCTGCCGATGAGCACAGCCTTGAAGCCCGAGGGGAAGACGAGCCCGTAGGCAAGCGTGCCCTCGGTGATCACCTTGGGATCGAACGTGCCGAGCGACCGCACGCGGGCAAGCTCCTTCTTCTCCTCCTCCGAATAAGGCGGCGAATCGTTCTGGTACAGGCTCGCGTAAATGTCGATGAGGCCCGGCTGGATCGTGGAGTGTTGCGCCAGCGCGATCTCGGCCGTTGCGTCGCCGAACTTCAGGGTTTCGCCGCCCTTTGCAACCACGATCTGTTTTTCCGGCACACCGAGCTTTATTGCGGTTTCCGCCGTAATTGGCGTGCCGACGACGGGCGCGCCGGTCTGTCTGGCGACCGGGCCAACGTCGGAAATATGATCGAAATGCGCATGCGACACGAAGATCGCTTCGGCTTTGGACACATCCGCCGCGGTGAAGCCAAGCTGATGGGTCCGCGGCGTGCGGTCGAAATAGGCGTCGAAAAGATAGACCTTGCCCTTGTACGCGAATTCGAAATTGGCATTGCCAAGCCACCGGATCACGACCGCGTCGAACTCCGGCGAGGGCATCGGGCCGCCCGTCACGGCGGGCTTGTAACTGTTGCAGGCCTCCGGGATATCGGCGGCGAGAGCCGCGCCGGCAAGAACCGAAAGACCGACACTCGCGAGCAGCAACAACGACAGCGATTTCATCACATTGTCCTCCCTACCTCAGTCGATGCCCACTGCGGCGAGCAGCCCCGCCTCGCAGGCCTTGATCTGCAGGCCGAGATACTTGGAGTAGATGCGGCATTGGGCAAAACTTCCGGCGATGAACCAGAGGCCGGGCTGCCCGGTGCGCATGAACATGTTGCGCAACTCCTGGTCATCGCCAAATCCCCAGATCGGGCCGACACGGTCGGCGACATCGTCGCCAAACAATTCGCGAACCTGATGTTCCTGGCCTTGGTAGCCCGTTGCCAACACGATCAGATCGGCGGCGAGCGTATCGCCGCTACGCATCGCCGCTCCCTCCGCGACAAAGCCGGCGATGTCGGAAAATTGCACCAGGCCTATCTCGCCTTCCACGATCAGATCGGAACAGCCGACATTGAAGTAGTAGCCGCCGCCGCGGGTGAGGTACTTGAACTGCCAGCCCGTTCCGTCCTCACCGAAATCAAGCTTGAACCCCACGCGCTCCAGAGCATCCAGAAGTTTCCTGTCCAAATTCTTCGCTTGTTCAGTGAGCAGGATGTGGCTCTTCCTGGCCAGTGCGAGCGGGATGGATGCCGTGATGAGGTCGCAGTCCTCCAGCGGAGGTCCTTCGCTGTATAATGCGTAAGGAAGCTGCGCGCTCGGCTCGACATTGACGATCATGGTCGAACTGCGTTGAACCAGCGTGACCTCTGCCCCGCTCGAGTACAGGTCCTGCGCAATATCATGGCCGCTGGTGCCGGAGCCGATGACGAGGGCCTTCTTGCCCCTCCACGCCTCGCCGTCGTCGTATTGGCTGGAGTGCAGAATGGTGCCGCCGAAGTTGCGCAACGTCGGAATATCCGGAAGGCTCGGAATGCCGCTCACGCCGGTGGCCAAGACGACGTGACGCGGGTGCATCTCGCGCGTCGTGCCGTCCGCCCGACGCAGCGTAACCGACCATCGCTCCTGCTGTTCGTCGTAGGTGCCGCCCTCGAACTCGGTGCCGGTCCAATAGTTGAGCTCCATGCTTTCCACGTAAGCCTCGAACCAAGCGGCAAGCTTGTCTTTGGGGATGTAGGTCGGCCAGTTCGGCGGGAAATGCATATAGGGAAGATGGTTGGCATGCGTTTGGTTGTGCAGGACCAACGCGTGATAGCGTTTGCGCCAGTTGTCGCCGATGCGCGCTTCACGGTCCACGACCAGCGTATCGACCTGCAATTGCGTGAGGCGGGCGGCGATCGAGAGCCCGGCCTGTCCCCCACCGACCACGAGCACCGCCGGATCCCGGTCGACATACTCGGCGGCGGCTTTCCTGAGATCGAGCCAGTTGGGGCCACGAAAATCGCGCGAATAGGACTTGTCCTGGAGCCGCGATCTCCCGGCCTGTTCCCCGACCCCCGTCAATTCGTCCAGCGACGTGAGCAATGTCCACGCTCTCAGCGCGTTGCCATCATTGGCATCGGGGGTGAGCCGCAGGACTCCGCTGCCGCGGCCGTCAGCGGTTTCAAATTGGAAGATCGCTTCAATCGCTGTTGTCCCCGCGCGCGTCACGCGGCGGGGCGCGGTCCGATGGGGGGCCGTCCTGAAGCCGGCCGGTCGGGCTCGGCCGACCTGCGCCTTTAGCTCGCTCACGATAGCGTCCAAGCCGTTGATCGTTCTGATGTGCCAGGTCAGGGCCAGCACATCGCGCCAATGGCTGTCGGCATGAAACAGGGTCTTGAGCAAAACCTGGTCAGGTTCCGCGAGCGCCCGTTCGAACTGCGCAAGCCAATGATCCACGCTCGTCGCGACGGATGCTTTTTCCGTTTTTGCCAGCATTCGCACTCTCAAGCCTCGATCCGCGCGGCCTCTCGCGGCTCTGCAACCTACCGCGTCCGGGACTGTCGAGCGAGGGGTCGCGGAGGCCGCGACTGGCCGGGTACTAGGGCACGCGACTGTCGGGAAAGTGCCGCATGCGGACATTCCTCGCGGCACAGCGAGGATCACGCGTTTTCGATGTCGATGAGACAGTTAAGCCCATGGCCGAACTGCACGCGCTTGCCGCCACCACGCGAACAGGCAGACCTGGTACTGGCGCGCGGCTTGGTTCTTACTGCACGCCGTAATGTACAAACTCCTCGGCGATATTTGCCGCGAGTTCCTTCGCGGCGGCGACGTCAGCATTGCCTTCGATTGCCTCGCGCTTCTTAAGTTTGGCAAGGCCGCGTCCATAGAGGGCACTTGCCAGCTTCGGATCGAGTCGCAGCGCCGAACTATAGTCGGCGATGGCCGAGTCCCATTCGCCCAACTTTGGATCAAATCAGCCCGCGCAAGTCGAACGTGGCGGCGACATTCGGTTCCAACCGAAGCGCCTCGTTGCAATCCGCCAGTGCTGCCTGCAATTCGCCGACTACGGCGCGACTCCAACAGCGTCCGTTCCACGCCGATTCCAACGTAGGCTTTAGCCGGATCGCCTCGTCATAATCGCGGGCCGCTCGCTCGTACTCGCCCTTGATTTGGTAAGTCGCCGCGCGGTTGGCGAAAGCGTTGCCGTAGTCGGGATTCAGCTTTGATTGATTCGTCAAAGTCTTTGATTGCGCGGTCGTATTCACCCTTTTTCTGGAACGCCACGCCGCGGTTGTTGAAGGCTTTGGAGTAGGTGGGACTGAGCTTGATCGACTGATCGTAGTCCTGGACGGCGCGGTCGTACTCGCCCTTTGCCACGTAGGCGTTACCACGGTTGTTGTACGCGATGACGAGGGTTTGCGGCGTCTGCTTGCCTGAATTGATGAGTGAAGTGCACCCATCGATCTGAATATCGGGTGACGTGCGATCCGCGCCATTACACAGTTCAATACTCTTCAATACAGAGCGCTGTGCCGTGGCCACTCCCCCGAGCGAGAGCAGGATTAGCGCCGACGCGGTGCCGTGGACAACGCCGCGTCTTACGCTATGCCGCATCTCCCGCTCCTGGTGGCGCAACTCCACATCGAGGGCGTTAGCAAACACACCTTCGGGACAATAATTTTTTCTTGGCGCCGACGTCGCACCAGCTGCTGATTGGAAGCTTCTGGAGCAAAGGTCGTCAGCAGCTTAGCAGCCCCGACAAATCCTGAGTTCACGTCGAAGTTCTGGTTGGATTTGTTTTCGGCCTGCCGGCCGAAACGGCGTGCGAGGACGAACTCCCGTTTCGCTTGGCGTTTAACAGGCGCTTCGCGCTTATTCTCTTCAATACCGCCACGCTTCTCTGTCACGCCGCCCTTGTTCTCTTCAATAAGGGTGGAAAATCTGACACTCCCGTCATCCGAGATCTCAACATGCGGCGTGGTGCCGCGAATCCCCATGGTCGCGACCGGGGTGTCGATCTTCATGTCGCCAGTCTTGGCTACCTTGCCGGCAACGAAAGTAAATGTTCCCTTGGTCAGACTGAACAGGGTCGAATTCGACTTCCCGTTCGGGTCATACACGAACTCATCCAATACCATGCGGGCGTTGCTCGAAAGATTGAATGCGGTGCCGTCGGTGAAAGTAATGCCAACCTTGCCATCGGCTCCGGTCTGGACCACGTCGGCCTTGTAGACAAGATCACCGAGTTTGGTCTGACCGACGCCACTGGCGGCGGGGAGATTCGCTTGAACGATCACGGCGCTCGCATGCTCGATCGTGACCGAACCCGAGGTCGTCACCACTTTTCCGATCGGGCTGGATTTCGAGACCAGCCGCAGCGGGCTGCGCGGCATTGCTTTGTGCGCTTGCTGAACCCGTTAACATGGCGCCCGTGGTCAGTATCAGGCCGGCGACGAACCCAGCAATTGCACGCGCTAGCATTGTGTGCCTCCTGCCTAGAGCAGTGAAAGCATGAACGATGTTACCATAATTGCGCCCGTGAACAATACTCGTTTTGGTTGAGCGCGACGGGAGCCGCGAGATTTCCCAACCGACGACGTGGGAGAGCTTGCTCCCGTCCCCGCCTAGTTCCGGGCCGGCTCCCCCTCCAGCTCAGATCAGAACGATTCAGGTCTCCTTAAGGACTTCGTGCGGCGCCCCAGTCATAGTCACAGCCGCCTTCAGTGTGGCTGGTGGCTGTCCGTGGGAATAAATAGCGCTTCATGCCAGTCTCTGGTCTTGGCGGCGCGGCGTTCCTTGCCCTTGCGTTGATAAACCATCCTGAAGGTACGCGTCTCGACGCAAATTGGCTTTGCCTCAACCAGAGATTTTGCTAGACTTTAGTGTGTAATTACCCACGTGATTGGCTTATGAACCATTTCACAGGTCCATAAGAAGAAGGCGTCGACAACCACCCGTTGCCGACGTAAAGCCCCAAACGGGAGGGTCAAGCCAACGTGTTTCGTGACCCCAGCAATGTGCCGGGCGACGGCGTTTGTTCCGCTCAGGCTCTGGCCGCCGCGGCCCTCGAAGCCATCGGCAAAATCCGGACGGCCAGCGGTTCGGTCACCGTCATGCGCGCCGACGGCGAGATTGTTCGAGTCAGCGTCGGCGATCTCGTCTACCGGGGCGATACGATTGAGACCGAAGCCGATGGCGCCGTCGGCATTACCTTCGCCGACGGCACCGCGTTCGATCTCTCCGCCGCCGCGCGCTTGGTTCTGAACGAATTTGTGTGCGACCCGGCCGGCACTCCGAATTCGGCCCTGTTTAGTCTGGTCCAAGGCGCCTTCAGTTTCGTTGCCGGCAAGATAGCCAGGACCGGCGGCCTCAGGATCGATACGCCTTTCGCAACGATCCGAGGCAGCGCGCGAGATCGCGGGGTCGGCGTCCTGACGCTCGCCGCATTGACGTTCGCCGCCATAAAGGAAAGCGAGGCCGCGAGCCGTCACGACGCGTTCCTGGATGACGGCACCATCACGTACAAGGACTTGCCGCACGGCACGTTCGAGATCGTGACCAGGGATGGCAGGGTCATCATGGCTGATGACCCCGGGGAAACAATCGTCGTCGACCCGACAGGGTCAGTGACCCGTATCCCAAATTCGTCTTCGCGCATGGCGGAACTGCAGCAGGCCCAGCATAGCGCGCTTGCCACCTTTTCGCTGGGACAGGAAGGCGGCGCGGCGGGCGGATCGAGCTCGCCTGGTTTCGATATCCCGGTGCAGCTCCAACCAATCAATTTTAGTCAGCCTCGCAATGACGCGCCGACTGAAATTGTCACCACTCATATTACTGCGGCCAGCGCAGGGTTCATTCCAGTCCCCCAGCAGCTCAACCCGCCGCCGCCAGTTGTCACGCCGGTGCTGGGGTCTGCCGGTTTTTCCATGGTCACCGAGACCGTCAACACCACCGGCAGCACGCACGTCGACACTGTCTCCTCCGGCACGCTCACCTTCACCGACTTCCAGGTCACCACGGTAAGCGCGACCATCGCCTCCATGACCTGGTCGGGCGGTGCCACGCCCCCGAGCGGGCTGGCCGAGGTGCTGGCGGGTGCACTCTCAATCACGACGGAGCGCGCCAATCCGGTCTCTGGGTCGATCACCACCACGTTCAGCGCTGCCGACCGCAACTTCGATTTCCTCGCTGCCAACGAGACGCTCACCATCGTCTACGACGTGACCGTCACCGACAATCAAGGGGTCAGCTTGACCCGGCCGGTGACGATTACCATCATCGGCACCAACGACGCGCCAGTTCTGGCAGCGGATGCCTCGGGTCCACACACGGTCACCGAGGGCCTCAACACGACCGGAACATTCGTTTTCACCGACGTCGACCTCACTGACCACCACACGGTGAGCACGAGCGTGACTTCGGCCACCTGGTCGGGCGGCGCCACGCTGCCGAGCGGGGTAGCCGCAGCCCTGGCGGGTGCGCTGTCGGCCACCGCGTCGGACGGCACGGGTTCCGGCTCTGGTTCGGTCGCCGTCACGTTCAGCGCGGCCGACAGCGCCTTCGATTTCCTCGCCGCCGGCCAGACCCTCACCGTCACCTACAACGTGACGGTCACCGACAATAACGGGGTCAGCTCGACCCAGCCGGTCACCTTCACCATCACCGGCACCAACGACGCGCCGACGCTTGAGCCAGTAACGGGTCCGACTTACACCGACACGCCGGCGCCCGACCACTTCAACGCGGTGGCGGGGACGCTGGTGGGGGCCGATGTCGACCTTCCCCAAACGCTGACCTACGGGATCGTCGGTGGCACCGCCGACAACGCGCTCAACGGCTACAACGTGTCGCTGACCGGCACCTACGGCAAGCTGTACGTCAACAGCGCGAGCGGGGCCTATACCTTTGTTCCGAACGACGCGACGATCAACGCGCTGACGGCGCCCACGACTGAAAACTTCACCTTCACGGTGTCGGACGGGTCGCTGTCGGCGCAGCAGAACTTTCTCGTCACCATCAACGGTACAGCCGAGGCGACGGTATCCATTTCGGACGGCACGCCGAACCCGGCGACCGAAGGCACCGATGCCACCATTAGCTTCACCGTCACTTTGTCGGCGGCCGTCAACGTGGACACGGTGATCACCTACAGTACGGTCGACGGCAGCGCCGTAGCCGGCGCTGACTTCACCGGCGCCACCAATGCCACAGTAACCATTCCGGCCGGCGCCACGACGGCCACCATCACTATCCCGGTACTGAATGACACCATCGTTGAGGCGACCGAGCAATTCCGCGTGGTGCTCTCGTCGGCGCTTGTCGGCAGCAATGGGCCGCTAGTCATTACCAACACCACCGGGACCGCGACCATTATCGACGACGACACGGCGGCGATCACGCTGAGCGGTCCGTCGTACGGTTGCGGAAGGCGCCACGACCAGCAACTACACGGTGAGCCTGAGTGGTGTGGGGCTTGGTGCCGGCCAGAGCGTGACGTTTACGCTTGATAGCGCGTCGGGCACGGCGACCGAGGGCACCGACTTCTCGGCGCTGCCGGCGGCTGGGCTGCACGGCGGCGGCGGGCATTGGTTTATCGACCACCACTGGCGCGAACGGCGTGATCACGGTGACGGCGACGAACAACACCGGCGCGGACCTGGCGACGGGTGCGGCGCTGGTGACGTTTACGATCGACCACCACGCAGGACAGCGTGGTTGAGGGGACGGAAAACTTCACGGTTACGCTGGGCAGCTCGACGGCGACGGTGGTCACCCCAACGATCACGACGAGCATTACGACGACGACACGGCGGGGATCACGCTGAGCGGTCCGTCGTCGGTTGCGGAAGGCGCCACGACCAGCAACTACACGGTGAGCCTGAGTGGTGTGGGGCTTGGTGCCGGCCAGAGCGTGACGTTTACGCTTGATAGCGCGTCGGGCACGGCGACCGAGGGCACCGACTTCTCGGCGCTGCCGGCGTCTGCGCTGCACGGGGCGACGGGGATTAGTTTATCGACCACCACTGGCGCGAACGGCGTGATCACGGTGACGGCGACGAACAACACCGGCGCGGACCTGGCGACGGGTGCGGCGCTGTTGACGTTTACGATGACCACCACGCAGGACAGCGTGGTTGAGGGGACGGAAAACTTCACGGTTACGCTGGGCAGCTCGACGGCGACGGTGGTCACCCCAACGATCACGACGAGCATTACCGACGACGACACGGCGGCGATCACGCTGAGCGGTCCGTCGTCGGTTGCGGAAGGCGCCACGACCAGCAACTACACGGTGAGCCTGAGTGGTGTGGGGCTTGGTGCCGGCCAGAGCGTGACGTTTACGCTTGATAGCGCGTCGGGCACGGCGACCGAGGGCACCGACTTCTCGGCGCTGCCGGCGTCTGCGCTGCACGGGGCGGCGGGGATTAGTTTATCGACCACCACTGGCGCGAACGGCGTGATCACGGTGACGGCGACGAACAACACCGGCGCGGACCTGGCGACGGGTGCGGCGCTGGTGACGTTTACGATCGCCACCACGCAGGACAGCGTGGTTGAGGCGACGGAAAACTTCACGGTTACGCTGGGCAGCTCGACGGCGACGGTGGTCACCCCAACGATCACGACGAGCATTACGACGACGACACGGCGGCGATCACGCTGAGCGGTCCGTCGTCGGTTGCGGAAGGCGCCACGACCAGCAACTACACGGTGAGCCTGAGTGGTGTGGGGCTTGGTGCCGGCCAGAGCGTGACGTTTACGCTTGATAGCGCGTCGGGCACGGCGACCGAGGGCACCGACTTCTCGGCGCTGCCGGCGTCTGCGCTGCACGGGGCGGCACGGGGATTGGTTTATCGACCACCACTGGCGCGAACGGCGTGATCACGGTGACGGCGACGAACAACACCGGCGCGGACCTGGCGTCGGGTGCGGCGCTGTTGACGTTTTACGATCGCCACCACGCAGGACGCTGTGGTCGAGGCGACGGAAAACTTCACGGTGACGCTGGGCAGCTCGACGGCGACGGTGGTCACCCCAACGATCACGACGAGCATTACGGACAACGACACGGGGCGATCACGCTGAGCGGTCCGTCGTCGGTTGCGGAAGGCGCCACGACCAGCAACTACACGGTGAGCCTGAGTGGTGTGGGGCTTGGTGCCGGCCAGAGCGTGACGTTTACGCTTGATAGCGCGTCGGGCACGGCGACCGAGGGCACCGACTTCTCGGCGCTGCCGGCGTCTGCGCTGACCGGGCGGCGGGGATTGTTTATCGACCACCACTGGCGCGAACGGCGTGATCACGGTGACGGCGACGAACAACACCGGCGCGGACCTGGCGACGGGTGCGGCGCTGTTGACTTTTACGATCGCCACCACGCAGGACAGCGTGGTTGAGGCGACGGAAAACTTCACGGTTACGCTGGGCAGCTCGACGGCGACGGTGGTCACCCCAACGATCACGACGAGCATTACGACAACGACACGTCGGCGATCACGCTGAGCGGTCCGTCGTCGGTTGCGGAAGGCGCCACGACCAGCAACTACACGGTGAGCCTGAGTGGTGTGGGGCTTGGTGCCGGCCAGAGCGTGACGTTTACGCTTGATAGCGCGTCGGGCACGGCGACCGAGGGCACCGACTTCTCGGCGCTGCCGGCGTCTGCGCTGCACGGCGGCGGCGGGCATTGTTTATCGACCACCACTGGCGCGAACGGCGTGATCACGGTGACGGCGACGAACAACACCGGCGCGGACCTGGCGACGGGTGCGGCGCTGTTGACTTTTACGATCACCACCACGCAGGACAGCGTGGTCGAGGGGACGGAAAACTTCACGGTTACGCTGGGCAGCTCGACGGCGACGGTGGTCACCCCAACGATCACGACGAGCATTACCGACGACGACACGTCGGCGATCACGCTGAGCGGTCCGTCGTCGGTTGCGGAAGGCGCCACGACCGGCAACTACACGGTGAGCCTGAGTGGTGTGGGGCTTGGTGCCGGCCAGAGCGTGACGTTTACGCTTGATAGCGCGTCGGGCACGGCGACCGAGGGCACCGACTTCTCGGCGCTGCTGGCGTCTGCGCTGCACGGGGCGGCCGCGGGGATTGGTTTATCGACCACCACTGGCGCGAACGGCGTGATCACGGTGACGGCGACGAACAACACCGGCGCGGACCTGGCGACGGGTGCGGCGCTGGTGACGTTTACGATGACCACCACGCAGGACAGCGTGGTTGAGGGGACGGAAAACTTCACGGTTACGCTGGGCAGCTCGACGGCGACGGTGGTCACCCCAACGGTCACGACGAGCATTACGGACGACGACACGGCGGCGATCACGCTGAGCGGTCCGTCGACGGTTGCGGAAGGCGCCACGACCAGCAACTACACGGTGAGCCTGAGTGGTGTGGGGCTTGGTGCCGGCCAGAGCGTGACGTTTACGCTTGATAGCGCGTCGGGCACGGCGACCGAGGGCACCGACTTCTCGGCGCTGCCGGCGTCTGCGCTGCACGGGGCGCGCGGGGATTAGTTTATCGACCACCACTGGCGCGAACGGCGTGATCACGGTGACGGCGACGAACAACACCGGCGCGGACCTGGCGACGGGTGCGGCGCTGTTGAGTTTTACGATCGCCACCACGCCGGATTCTGCGATCGAGGGGACGGAAAACTTCACGGTGACGCTGGCCAGCGCGGCGGCGGTGGTCAACCCAACGATCACGACGAGCATTACGGACGTTGCGCCGTTCGCTTTGGATCTCCCGGATCTCGGTAGCCTGCAGGGTAACGGTTTGAACAAGAATACGGAGATGGGAACCTTTGCGAGCGGCTTCACCTACAGTCTTGGGGCAGGCTCGAGCTCCGGGTTTGTCCTCTCTGGTACGGGTAATGCTGTCCTCTCAACCGGGAACCAAAACATCGTTTCAGGGACCTACACCCTCAACGTAATTGCTACCGATCAGTTTGGCATCTCGCATACCACCGTCGTCAAAATTTGGGTCGGAACGCCGAATAACGATACGATCGATCTCGCAACGCTTGGCAATTCGAGCGGAATAAACCTCGCATATGGGCTGAACGGTGTGGATAAAATCACCGGAGGCGGCGCACTCGATTTCCTAATCGGCGGCCAGCAGCCCAATACGCTTACGGCGGGGTCCGGTAGCGAAGTGTTTGCTGCTTCGGGGAACGACACTATCGTCCTCAATGGATTGTCGTTCAGCGACGATATCATTTACCAGTTGACGCCTACCGACCAAATCGATCTCACAAGCCTCCTGTTCGTACCCGGCTCGATGTCGGCAACGGGCTCATTCAACGGCACCACAACTTCGCTTGTGGTGAGCAATGGAACAACGAGTGTCACCCTTAATCTCGGAGGGGATTACAGCAGCTCGACTTGGCAATTCGCTAAAGATGCTGGGACAGGCACGATTTTCCACGATCCGCCGGCGGATTCCGGCACTGCGACAATCGACAGCGGCGCGTCGCCAGCGTCTATGCTCACTACAGCCACCGACAGTGTGTCCTTCGTTAGCGGCACCAACCATGTAATTGGCACGGATCCCAACGATTTACTCCTTCTCAGCAGCCCGTTCACTGCTGCCAACGACAGTGGGGACGGTCAAACAGCGGATGGCACCGTGGCTGCGCTAAAGACCGCGGTTTCAGATCCAGCCGGCGGCGAAACGACGAGTGCGACAATCGACGGGAACAGTGCTGTGGCTGACACCACCGGCACCCCCTCTGGATCGGGCTCGCTTATCGTCAATTCCGGCACTGCTCTGGAGCTCACCTCTATCTCGCACAAGCTTGCCGGAAATCCCACCGATAACCGCAAGGTCGAGGTCACCAATCCGCCTGAGCTCGGTCGGACGGCGCCGTCGAGAGACCTTGCAGTGCGCTCGACGCGCTCGAAGGACAAATTGCGATCGCATCCGTCATTGTCGTGGTCGAGTACTTGACTGACAATTTCAAGCTCGCGAGCGATGCCGATGCCGGCACGCTGATCGCCGATCCGCCCGCAAGTCCTGATGCGGAGGTGGCTGCGGTTTCGGAGACGCGTGCGATAAAGGTGGCCGACACGGCGGAGACGCAGGCAACGCCAGTGGCGGCCGACGATGGCGCCGTCGCGGCGCTCGACGCTGCGATCACGCCCGACGGTGGAATGCCGGATTTGATGATCAGCAGCCTGCCGTCCGACTTTGCGCTGCCTGAAAGCGAGGGTGACGAGCCCACGGTCGCCCACGACACCATCTCGCTGGCCTATTCGGAGTTCGCGGATCACGGGCTGCATGGGTCGGGCAAGGACCACACCACCGCGCTGAACGTTGCAGCCACGAATTCGGCGGAGGGCCAGACCGCGGCGAAGTCTCCCGTGGCCGTGAGTTCGCACACGACCAGTTCGGAGACCGGGTCGGATGGCAATTCCAACGGAGGCGATGCAGCCCGCATTCACGACGCTATTGCGGGACACTCGTCGACCATCGATACCGTCGGGACAACGATCTCGGATAGCGTTTCCTCGAGCTTCCGAGGCGCAACCTCCGGGCATGTGAATGATCAGCCGCATTTTGAGAATGCGACCCCGGGCACACTTCAGTCTCTTGAATTGCCGACCCAAGCCGCCTCGCACGCGGCTGACATTCCATCGGTCGCGGCAGTCGAGGACGCCAACGGAGGCCATGCGGTCCATAGTCACGATGTTGCCGCGGAACACTCGTTCGATATCCCCGCGACGACGATCGCGGAGAGCGACGCTCCGGGCGCGCGAGGCGAGCCCCCCGGGCATGTGAACGATCAGCCGCAGTTGGGGAATGCGGACCCGGGCAACAATGGCTTGGGCCATCAGTCCCGTGAATTGCCGAGCCAAGCCGCCGCGCAGGCGGCTAAGGACGTTCCACGGTCGCAGCGAGGACGCCAACGGAGGCCATGCGGCCCATACTCACGGTGCCGCCGGGAAGACTCGTCGACGATCGATACCCCGACGCCACGATCGCGGATCGCGACGCCCCGGGCTTGCGAGGCGAGCCCCCCGGGCATGTGAACGATAAGCCGCAGTCGGGGAATGCGGACCCGGGCAACAATGGCTTGGGCCATCAGTCCCGTGAATTGCCGAGCCAAGCCTCCGCGCAGGCGGCTAAGGACGTTCCAGTCGAGGACGCCCAGGGTGACCATGCGGCCCATACTCACGGTGCCGCCGCGAAGCAACTCGTCGACGATCGATACCCCGGCGCCAGTGATCGCGGAGAGCGACGCTCCGGGCGCGCGAGGCGAGCCCCCCGGGCATGTGAACGATCAGGCGCAGTCGGGGAATGCAGACCCGGGCAACAATGGCTTGGGCCATCAGTCCCGTGAATTGCCGAGCCAGGCCTCCGCGCACGCGGTCGAGGACCTTCCCACGCTCACGGGAGTCGAGGACACCAAGGGAGACCGTGCCGACCATGGTCACGGTGCCGCCGCGAAGGACTCATCGACGATCGATACCCCGGCGACAACGATCGCGGACAGCGACGCTCCGGGCGTCCGAGGCGAGCCCCCCGGGCATGTGAACGATCAGCCGCAGTTGGGGAATGCAGACCCGGGCAACAATGGCTTGGCCATCAGTCCCAGTGAATTGCCCAGCCAGGCCGCCGCGCACGCGGCGAGGACATTCCGCCGGTCACGGCAGTCGAGGACACCAAGGGAGCCCGTGCTGCCCATAGTGACGGTGCCGCCGCGAGACCCCCGACAGTCGACGCCCGCAACGACGATCGCGGACAGCGACGCCCCGGACGTCCGAGGCGAGCCCCCCGGGCATGTGAACGATCAGCCGCAGTTGGGGAATGCGGACCCGGGCAACAATGGCTTGGGCCATCAGTCCCGTGAATTGCCGAGCCAAGCCTCCGTGCAGGCGGCTAAGGACATTCCATCGGTCACGGCAGTCGAGAACGCCAAGGGAGACGATGCGGCCCACACTCACGGTGCCGCCGCGAAGGACTTGTCGACGATCGATACCGCCGGCGCGGCGGTCGCGCATACCGACTCATCGGGCTCCCAAGGTGCGGCGCCCGGGGAGATGAATGATCAGTTCCATTTTGCATATACGAACCCGGGCACATCTCAGTCCACGGAATTACCGAGCCAAGCCGCCTCGCACCCGGCTGTGGAAATTCCAGCGTCGACAACCGACAACAGCGACGTCGGTCACGGAAACGATTTCAACGCTGCCGCGCTGCCAAATGCAGTCGAGGACGCCAAGGGAAGCGATAAGGCCCAAATTCGCGGTGCCGCCGCGAAAGACTTGTCAACGACCGATGTCGCCGGCGCGACGGTCGTCGGGCATAACGACTCCTCGAGCTTCCAAGGTGCGCTTTCTGGGGAAATGAATGACCAGTTCCATTTTGCGAATGCGAACCCGGGCAACAATGGCTTGGGCCAGCAGTCTCTTGAATTAGCGAGCCAAACCACCTCGCATGCGGCCGTGGACATTCCAGCGGCGACGACAGAGCTTGGTCAAATCGTTGACGACGTCCTCACTCAGGCTGCCCAAGCTGCTCTGGATACCGTCACGACGCCGGGTCACAATTCCCAGCTCCCCTGGACGAACACAGATCAGCATAACCGGTCGAGTGATTTCATCACTCATGCATAAGGGTTCCTGATCGTGTTAGGATTCGTCCCGAAGTATCGGCGTATGCAGCGGCCAACGACGGGCCAGCGCTAACCGAGGCGCGGCACATCCGCTGCTCGAGGTTCTGCCGATGAGGTCCGCAAACGATCCGTCTCAGTCGACGCACAGCAGCGCTGCGGCCGAGCTGACCGCCGCTCTGGCATCCTGTCGCGGCGCATTCCTCGCTACCGGCCTGATCAGCGGCATGAGCAACGTTCTCATGCTGACCGGCGCGATCTTCATGCTTGAAATCTACGATCGGGTGCTGCCGAGCCGAAGCGTGCCGTCGCTGATCGGGATCGCCATCCTGGCGGTCTGCCTTCTATGTCGCGCTCGGGTTGCTGGATCTGATTCGAGGACGCATCCTCACTCGCATCGGCATCAGCCTCGATGAAGCGCTGAGCGGACGGCTTTATCAGACCATCGTACGACTGCCGTCGCTTGTCGGGACTGCGAAACGACGGCGCAGCGCCGATGCGAGACCTCGACACCGTCCGGTCATTTCTGGGCGGCTTGGTCCGGTCGCGCTATTCGATTTGCCGTGGATACCGGTCTATCTCGGGATCTGCTTCGCGTTCCATTTCTTGATCGGCATGACGCGCGACGATCGGAGCGTTCATTTTGATCCTTCTGACCCTCCTGACCGAATGGCTCGTGCTCAAGCCGACCAAGACGGCGGCCAAGCTGGCGCAATCGCGCAATACCATGACTCGAATCGAGCCGGCGCAATTCCGAAACTCTGGTGACCATGGGCATGGTCCCGCATCTCACCGGGCGCTGGAGTACCGTCAATGCGGACCTACCTTGCGAACAACAGGCGCGCGAGCGACGCCGCCGGAGGCTTTGGCGCAACCTCCAAGGTCCTGCGGCTGACGCTGCAATCGGCCGTGCTCGGAGTTGGCGCGTACCTCGTCATCCATCAAGAAGCCTCGGCTGGAATTATCATCGCCGGCTCAATCCTCAGTGCTCGTGCTCTGGCGCCTGTCGATATTGCCATCGCCCATTGGCGCGGCTGGACTGCGGCGCGACAGAGTTGGCATCGGCTGCGGAGGTTGCTGGCGGTCGGTGCCGCCGGAAAGCGAGCCGATGCCGTTGCAGCCGCCGCACAAGAGCCTCGTTGTCGAAAACGCGAACGTTGTGCCGCCGGGAGCGCAAAAACCGGTCGTACGCGACGCATCGCTGACGCTGCAGCGCGGCAATGGCCTCGGCGTGATCGGCCCCAGCGCCTCCGGCAAGTCGTCGCTCGCCCGCATGTTGGTCGGATATTGGGCGCCCGACGCACGGCAAGGTCTGCCTTGACGGAGCTTCGCTGGATCAATGGGCTCCGGATTCACTGGGACGCCACATCGGCTATCTCCCGCAGCACGTCGAACTGCTCACCGGTACCGTGGCGCAGAACATCAGCCGGTTCGAGCCCAATGCCGACCGACGGCGATACGGGCGGCAGCAGCGGCCGCCGGCGTCCACGAAATGATCGTGTCGCTGCCGGACGGCTACGGTACGCAAATCGGCGAACAGGCGGGAGCCCTCTCGGCGGGACAAGCACAGCGGATAGCGCTCGCGCGCGCGCTCTATCGCGATCCATTCCTGGTGGTTCTGGATGAGCCGAATTCCAATCTCGATGCCGAAGGCGATGCCGCATTGACGCAAGCCATTCTCGGCATCCGCGCGCGCGGCGGCATCGTGGTCGTGATCGCGCACCGCCCAAGTGCAATCGCCGGAGTGGATCTCCTCTTGGCGATGAAAGAGGGACACGCGGTAGCCTTCGGGCCCAAAGATGAAGTGCTCGCGAAGGTATTGCAGCGAGAGCAGCCGCCGCGTGTGCTCAAGGTCGTGCCTGAAGCCGGGAGTGCCTAGCTTGGCAAAGAGCTCTTCAGCCACGCAACGATCGATTCGGCACAACATCATCGCCGGCATGACGGTCTTTGTCATCCTTGCCGGCGCCGTGGGCGGCTGGGCCGGAACCACCGCGCTCTCCGGTGCGCTGATCGCACCCGGGCAGGTCGTTGTCGATTCGAATGTCAAGAAGGTGCAGCACCCCACCGGCGGCGTGGTCGGCGAGCTGCGTGTTCGCGACGGCGATCGCGTCAAGGGCGGCGAAATCGTCATGCGCCTCGACCAGACCGTGACACGTTCGAACCTGGCGATCATCACCAAAGGTCTCGACGAGCTCTCGGCGCGCAAGGCGCGACTTTCAAGCGAACGCGATGGCGCGGACGCGATGGTCTTTCCCGATCCGCTTATGAGTCGGCGAAGCGAGCCGGACGTCGCACAGATCATGGACAGCGAGCGCAAGCTTTTCGATCTGCGCAGGTCCGCTCGGCTCGGCCAGAAGGCACAGTTGCGCCAGCAGGTCGAGCAGCTCCAGGAAGAGATCGTCGGCATGACCGCCCAGCAGCGGGCCAAGAAGCGGGAGGTTGAACTCATCACCCGCGAGCTCGAAGGGGTGCGCGATCTGTTCCAGAGGAACCTGGTCCAGATCAATCGCCTGACGCAGCTGGAGCGCGAAGCGACGAGGGTCGACGGCGAACAGGCGCAGCTGACCGCTTCCGTCGCCCAGGCCAAAGGCAAGATCGCCGAAACAGAGCTAAAAGTAATACAGATAGATCAGGATCTCAGCAGCGAAGTCGCCAAGGAGATGCGCGAGATCGATGCCAAGATCGGCGAATTCATCGAACGCAAGATCGCGGCCCAAGACCAGCTGCAGCGCGTCGATATCCGCTCGCCGCAGGATGGGACCGTTTTCCAGCTCACCGTTCACACCGTCGGAGGCGTGATTGCCTCCGGCGAAGCGATCATGCTGATCGTTCCGGATGCCGACAGTCTGACCGTGGAAGCCAGGGTCAATCCGCAGGATATCGAGCAAGTGCAGCTGGACCAGAAGACGGTGCTGCGCTTTCCGGCATTCAATGTTGCGACCACTCCGGAGATCGACGGTCAGGTCAGCAGAATCTCCGCCGACATAAGCACGGATCAGCGCACCGGTCAGAGCTATTATACGATTCGGATTTCAATCCATCCCGATCAGCTCGCGCGTTTGGGCAACGTTAGACTTGTTCCGGGCATGCCGGTCGAATGCTTCATTCAGACGGGAGATCGGACGGTTATTTCCTATTTGCTGAAGCCTCTGCGCGACCAGTTGAAGCGGACATTCCGTGAAAAAGGATAATGGCAGACTCCGATTTTACAAATCCTGAACCCGTCATGCCCGGACAATGTCGAACGCGGTTGGGCAGGTGGGATTGATCGAGAGCGTAGCATCCGCGGGACCAAAGACTGCTCGCGATGAAAAATGTCCTACGGCGATCGGCGCAGGCACTGGCCTCCAGGAGGAGCGTCGGTCTCCTTCTTCTGGCGATCCTTCTGCTCATCCGGGTCTGGGATCCTCGTCCGCTGGAGGAGCTCAGGCTTAGAAGCTTTGACTTCTTCCAGACTACCAGCCCGCGCGATTCCGCCGTTCGTCCGGTCGTGATCGTCGACATCGACGAGAGCAGCCTGAGCGCATTTGGGCAATGGCCCTGGCCGCGGACCATCCTCGCAGACCTGCTCACTCGCCTGTACGAATGGCAGGCCGCGGCGATCGCGTTCGATGTCATATTTCCGGAACCAGACCGCTCGTCTCTCAACGAAGCCGTGAAGCATTTTCGCGACCTGGACGACGATACACGCGGACGCTTGCTCCATTTGCCGAGCAATGACGAGGTCTTCGCCCAGGCGATCGGTCGGGGAAACGTGGTGCTTGGACAGGCGGGAATCAACGCGTTCCATCCGCGTTCACTCGAGAAGCCCCCCGAAACGGCTTTTGCCACCGTCGGCCCCGATCCCAGCCCCTATCTTATTGCATTCCCTTATATCCTGCGAAATCTCCCCAAGCTGGAACAGGCGGCTGTCGGCCACGGGCTCATCAGCATCCGCACAGAACGGGACGGAATGGTACGCCGGGTGCCGATTGTGATGCAGGCTGAAGACAAGATTGTCCCGGCGCTCACCCTGGATTTGCTGCGAGTGGCCACCGGATCGAGCACCATCATGATCCGCACGGACGAATCGGGAATTCAAAGCGTTGCCGTGCCCGGCCTTGAATTGCCGACCGACCGGAACGGTCGCATTTGGGTTTATTTCGGTCCGCATGACAAGGCCAGATTCGTTTCGGCAAAGGATGTAGTCGAAGGAAATGTCGCGCCGGAGAGATTTGCCGGCAAGCTCGTGTTGGTGGGCACGTCGGCGATTGGTTTGCTGGACGTGAAGACCACGCCGGTCCTTTCGGCGATGCCGGGCGTGGAGGTGCACGCGCAACTGCTCGAAGCGGCGCTGACGAACTCCCTGCTTGTCGCCCCGAGTTACGCAATTGTCGTTGAAATGATCGGCGCGCTGATCGGCGGCGTCGTCCTCGCCCTGCTTGCCCCGGCGGCCAGCGTTCTGATGCTGTTCGCGAGCGCAGCACTCGCGGCGGCGGCATTCGTCGCCGCGTCGTGGATTCTCTTCAGCCGGTACCAGATGCTGTTCGACGCGACCTTCCCTCTCATCGCCACCTTGTCGGTGTACATGAGCATGGTCCTGATGGGATATTTTCGCGAACAATTGGACCGCCGACGCATTCGTTCTGCTTTCGCCCAGTACTTGTCGCCAACTCTGGTCGAGCAGCTCGCGAATTCGCCGCAACGCCTTGTCCTCGGCGGTGAGGAACGTGTCATTACGGTCCTGTTCAGCGACGTCCGCGGCTTCACGACCATCGCCGAGACCTACAAAGACAATCCGCACGGGCTGACGACATTGATGAACCGTTTTTTGACGCCCCTGACCAATGCCATCATGGCGCGCAACGGCACCATCGACAAATATATGGGCGACGCGGTCATGGCGTTCTGGAACGCGCCGCTCGACGACCCCGCGCACGAGAGCGATGCCTGTCATGCAGCGCTCGACATGCTCGAGCGCGTGGATGCGCTGAATCAGGAACGGGAGCGGGAAGCATCCACGAGCGGCACCCGTTTCGTGCCGATCAAAATCGGGATCGGCATCAACACCGGGCGTTGCACCGTTGGCAATATGGGCTCGGATCTGCGGTTTCAATATACGGTGATGGGCGACAGCGTGAATCTCGCCTCCCGGCTGGAGGGCCAAACCAAGGCTTACGGCTTGCCGATCCTCATCGGATCGAGAACCGCGGCGGCCGTCGCCGAGCAGTTCGCTTTGCTCGAGATCGATTCCATTCGGGTGAAGGGAAAGACGGAAGCGGAAGTCATTTATGCGATTGTCGGCCGCGCCGACGTTGCTGCAAGCCCCGAGTTTAGATCCCTGCAGGACCATTGGGCCATGCTGCGTGTCTGTTACCGCAAGCAGGATTGGACCGGCGCTTTGAAAATGATTGACCTCTGCCGTTGCGAGTGCGAGCGGCTCGGTCTTGTCGGCTTGATTGATGCCTATGCGGATCGAATTCGGCGGCTCGAACAGAGGTCGCCGACCCCCGAGTGGGACGGTGTATTCACGGCAGAGACAAAGTAGCCGCCGTCCTCCGGGACGCAGGGTCCCGCTGGTCGCGATCTGGGGCCCTTCGCCGCCCCAATCGCTTGCCCTGTGTTGTGGCGTGAGGCTCCTTGGGGCAAATGCCACCGGTTTATCGCACAAAAATGGGCAGCCTAGCTGACCGAATTCGCACTCGTTGTGATGGCCATCACATCTGGGGGGCGGCGTCGCCGATAGTCTGCTGCAATCGCATTCATGGATGGAGGCGATCATGCGAAACAGCAGCATTACGCGGTTGGTCATCAGGACGGCGGTTGCGGTTGGAATGGCGGTGATCGTTGTCAGCGCGATCGGCTGCGCCGTTGCGCAGCCGCCGGCGGAGGCGACCGAGGTCAGCGCGCAGAAAGCTCTCACGAATCGATATCAGCTTTCGGACGCTGACTTCCGGCTCACTGATCGCCAGCAGCTCAGAGGCTATTTCCTTGACGGGTCGCGCGACCGATTGAGGTGACCGTCGCACCGACCTGTGAAGGCTCGGCTCTTTGGAGTGAATTACGGCCAGCCGGAACACGGCTAGGGTCAAAGGCGGGCTGGACAGCTCCCCGATCTCCCCCGATCCCAAGCTGTCCTGACATACGCCGAACCTAGAACTTGCCCCGCTTTCGCGGGGCTTTTTTCTTGGGAGGCGAACCGCAAACATTTGCTCGCTCTGATCGTTGTTTTGACCGATGCCGTTGAAAAACGATTTTGAGGGGAGTTTCCGAGGCAACCTTAATTCAAGACGAGCATCGGGCGCGCAAGATCGAATCAAGAAGTCGGCGCCCACAATTCGATCGATGCGCGCCGATGGCATGCCGCCGACGTCTTCAACAGGTATCGCCCCAATCCGGACAGTGCGGAGGAGATTTGCTCTTTTTCGAGGATGCCCCAGACGAGGCCGTCAATCAGGACTTATTGCTGAGGACCCGGCAGGCTGAGGTCCCGTTCCGCTCGAAAAATGTTGCTATATAGGTTTGCAACCCACTGCCGGCCTCTGGCAGTGACGTTGAGGTAGCGAATGGCGGTCTGGACGAATGGAGAGACGCGCTTCCAATAAAACTGCGGATATAAATCGATCAGATCCGCGGGCGTGGAATAGCCAAGCTGTTTGTTCATGCCGGCTTCTTCGAACTCATAGTACAGCGCATTGGCCTTTCGTAAGTAGTGTGGATCGCCGAGTTGGCCGATGAGATCGGCGGCTCGCACCAGCTGCCCCTCTTCATCCGGCTCCTCTTCGTTTGTGGGAGTGAAAGCGGGAAACCGCGTGCATTCGATGGCTCGAGCGATTCGCTCGGCATCTAGTCCCTCGATTGTGTCAATACGATCCAGCACGAACAGCTTGGAGCGATCGACATGATAAGGCGCAAGGGAGGCGTCGGAGGAGCCGCGCGACAAGCGGACCTTGGCGCCGGTCGCGTCGATGACGCATCCGTCAGGTCCATCGCCCTTGAGGATGCCTCGGACGTATCCGATGTCATGCGTGAGACAGGCGACTATGATGTGTGCGTAATCAGTTGGGAGCGTAGGGGCGAGGAATGCTCGCCCCTTCATAATGTCATGGCCAGCCAGCGTCACCAGCATCGTGTGTTCGACGTTGTGGTAAAGGGCATCACTGTTGCCAATCCCCTCGAGCGCAAGTCGGGCAACCGAGGGAATCAGTTCGGTCAAGCGCGCGTGGGAAGAGCCAAATCGATGCTTCATGTCTGAAGCAAGGAAAGAACCCAATGCCTCCGACGCCAATTCGGGGATTGTGATCATCGGGTCAAATCCAAAAGAGCGTACATTCTCAGGCCGTATCCGTAGCGCCCGCACGCCCGTGGCGGCTCTTCGGAGGATCTGCAAACGACGAAATGGAAGCGGAACCCATTTTCCACGCGACCAGCCTTTGAGGCATCACTCTGGGAGCGGCACTATTTTCGGTCCCGTCGGGCGGACCCTTCGATATCGGACAGACTGAGCGGCGGCAAGAAGCGCGTATCCATCAGGACTACCGCAGGCGCGGATCGATTATGTCGTTCCAGGCGGAATTGAAATCAGATCCTGTCCCGGTCGCAACCAAGTCGTGGTCATGATCTGCGAGACTTGCATTCCACAGTCCATTGTCGACACGGATCGTGAGCGTGAAATTCTGCGCGTCCCAATGGCGGACTGTCTCGATCAGCTCCAGTTCGGCCCGGCTCAACCTCATATATGTCCCTCCCAGCCGTACGCGCCGGCTTTGTTCCTGTCTCGTTGCCCTCAAGCCCCGGGGATCCAAGGCTTACCCCTTTCAGCAGCTGCTGACGATCCCTCGCCGATGGGCGCCCCGCGTGATCGCGATCCGTCGGGGCAACTCGAATGTGGTGCAGAATCGTTCCTCGAATGAATGGGTGCGGATCGCGCCCGATGCGGTGGTTGCCTGAGACTAAATCGTTCGGTTGATTCGCTCGGAAGGGCCGGGCCCTTCACGGTGCGGAAGCGACCGTCATCTGAATCGCTCGCGCGATCCATCGAGAAAATAGCCCCTGAGCTCCTGACGATCACTGAGCCGGAAGTCCGTTTCCGAAATCTGGGTTTCAGGTCTGTTGGTGAGGGCTTCCTGCGCGATGATCTCGATCGGGGACTGAGCACCGGCGCTGCCGATCGGGCCAACAGTGACAACTGCAACTCCGATGGCAACCGCGATTCCGACGACCAATTGCGTGATGCTGCTTGCCATGATCGCCTCCATCCGTGAATGCGATGGTCGTGAAGATTAGGGCAACGGGCCCCTCGGCGTGTGATGGCCATCACAAAGAGTGCGAATCCGGTCAGTGCCATTGACCTATTAGATCGGCCGTTTCCCAGGATCCCGGCCCCCTGCTCTTCCGGGGAGCGCCGAGGCCCCTGGCGGTTTCTCAGCTCCGGCAGCTGCCCCCCTTGTCGGCTTCATTTCGTCGTGTGAACTCACTCTTACACAGGTTCCGCCGTCCACACGCCAATTGCCGGACTCGACATAGCCGCTCGGGCACGGTCCTTTGTTCGGAGCTTCACTGCAGCCGACGAGCGCGATTGCAGCAACGATGGCCAGGGATAACAATCCGAGCATTTCCCCCTCCATCTTGATTCCTCTACCCGGGACGCGGCGCGCCCCGGGAGCCGCGCTGACGCCAACAATCGCTATTCCAAAGTCGCTCCCATCATCATTCGCGTAGTGCTGGGCATGATCGCCTCCATCCGCGCGCGGGCGACATGACCCAGGCTCGCTCTAGGAACGGCACGGCCCCGCGAATGTGAGAAGTGCCGCACCAGTCGCAGCGCGTTGGCGGACGCGGGAAGTCCATTCGATTCTGTGATTGTCGACGTTCTGAAGCTGGTCCGCGAAGGCGGGCTCCCGCACCGATGTATCATCGATGAAGAACAGTCCGCCGGCGATCTGCTTCCGATCCTCGATGCTTAGGCCAGGACTAGCTTCGTTGCCCATCTCGAAGCCCCCTATCTGTGAGAATGGCCCTAAGCATGTTCCCGGCTCCGCGACCCGCGCTGTGACGGCCATCACAAAATTGACGATTGTACGGACATCCTTGGCCTCTGGCTGACCGCAGCAGATAGGGCAGCAGGTGGTAAATTGGGCTGCGTTGCTCGTGGTGGTCCGCAAGCTGCTGATATCGATTTTGCAACCACGGACGCCTTGGAGCTTTTTGCGCTTTCTGCCGCGATCCTGGCGCTGGGAGGCGTGTTTTGGCCTGTGCGCGATCAGGACCCGACGCGAGCGGCCCGGACAGGTCGAACGTCCCGCGACCTGTCTCATGGTTCGCCCGCGTGACAAGAAGGAATGGGGTCTGTTTTTCGACGGCGTCCGGGGGTGCCGCAAGGTGGGCAGGCGGAGATCCCCGTCTTGTCGCCCGCCCTCGGCGATCAAGGAGCGGCCGATCGTTACCGCTTCTTGCGCATAGGCCAGCAAATCCGCGGCTGGTTGACGAGGGATCGCCGGGATGAGCATCATGGCGGCAATTCCCCCCTTTCTCCAGCTCGATTGGTTCATCATGCAAGATCGCGCCGACCAGCCAGCCTCGGTCCACGACACCGCGACGGCACCCGGCGATCTGCACAACCTCCATGAGTTCGTCGCCAAGGCGAGGCAGAACCTCAACCAGAACGACTGGGACTACATCGTCGGCGGGGCGGAATCCGAGACCACGCTGCGGCGCAACCGCATGGCGCTCGACACGATCGCCTTTCGCCCGCGCGTGCTGCGCGACGTCAGCAAGGTCGACGCGTCGGTGAGCCAGTTCGGGCGCAAGCTCCGACTGCCGGTCGTGCTCGCGCCGGTCGGCTCGCTCGAGAGCTTTCACGCCGCCGGCGCCGAATCCGTCGTACGCGGGGTCGAGGAGTTCGGGTGCGCGCACATGCTGAGCTCGGTGTGCGAGCCCGGGCTCGAAGACCTGGCGAAAGCCGCGCCCAAGGCGCTGCGGCTCTACCAGCTCTATGTCCGCGGCGACGCGGCCTGGGTCGACGATCACGTCGCGCGCGCGATCGAGCATGGTTACGCCGCCTTCGCGCTCACCGTCGACACCGCGCATTACAGCCGGCGCGAGCGCGACATCGCCAAACGCTTCGTCACCGCCGGCCGGCGCCGGGTGCAGAACCGCGTCGCGCAGGCGAGCCTCGACTGGCGCACGGTCGAGCGCATCAAGACGAAGTTCAAGATTCCGCTCGCGATCAAGGGCATCGCCACCGCCGAGGACGCCGCGATCGCGGTCGAGCACGGGGTCGATTGGATCTACGTGTCGAACCATGGCGGGCGGCAGCTCGATCACGGCCGCGGCTCGCTCGACGTGCTGCCCGAGGTCGTCGACGCCGTCGGCGGCCGCGCCAGGATCATCGTCGACGGTTCGATCTGCCGCGGCACCGACATCGTCAAGGCGATCGCGACCGGCGCCGATCTCGTCGGCATCGGCCGCATGCAGTGCTTTGCGCTCGCGTGCGGCGGACAGAGCGGCGATCGTGCGCCTGCTCGAGCTGCTCGAAGACGAAGTACAGCGCTGTCTCGGCCTGCTGGGCGCCGCAACCTTCGCCGATCTCAACCGCTCCTATCTGCACGCCGCCGCGCCGGTAAACATTCCGCATGTGCTCAGCGCGTTTCCCCTGCTCAAGATCACGATTATCGATACTGAGGCTTGCGCTTGTAGGGTGGGCAAAGGCGCGATCCGCGACCGACAGGCCACCACCCGCAAACCGCAGCGCCGTGCCCACGCGAACCGAGGGCAATGCGAGAATGTGCCGTCATTGCCGGGCTTGACCCGGCAATCCATCCGTTTCGCAATAAATATCTGCAAAGCGCGATGGACCCGCGGGTCAAGCCCGCGGGTGGCGCAGGTGATCAGAACGTCAGCCCGGTGCGGAACACTTCGATGGCGTAGAACGCGAGCTCGGCGTCGAGGCAGCGCTGGATGTTGGCGGCCTTGCGGAAGCCGTGCTGCTCGCCTGCGAACAGGAAATAGCCGACCGGATTGCCCTTGCGCCGCAGCGCCGCGACCATGGCCTCGGTCTGGTTCGGCGGCACGACGGCGTCCTCGTCGCCCTGGAAGAAGATCACGGGCTTCGACAGCCGATCGGCATGATAGAGCGGCGAGCGCTCGCGATAGCGCGCTTCCTCCTGCGGATAAGGTCCGATCAGCCAGTCGAGATAGCGCGATTCGAACTTGTGGGTGTCGCGCGCGAGCGCGGTGGCGTCGCTCACGCCGTAATAGCTCGCCCCGCCCTGGAAGAAGTCGTGGAAGGTCAGCGCCGCCAGGGTGGTATAGCCGCCGGCGCTGCCGCCGCTGATGACGCAGCGCTTGCCGTCGACCCGCCCGTGCTCGGCGAGAAAGCTCGCGCCATGAACGCAATCGTCGACGTCGACCACGCCCCAGGCTAGCCGCAGGCGATCGCGGTAGGCGCGGCCGAAGCCGGTGCTGCCGCGATAGTTCACATCGAGCACGGCGATGCCGCGGCTGGTCCAGAATTGAATGCCGAGATTGAGCGTGCTCGACGCCGCCGAGGTCGGCCCGCCGTGGCACTTGACCAGCAGCGGGGGCCGCTCGCCGGCGGCGCCGGCGTAGTCGGGATTGCGCGGCGGATAGAACAGGCCAAACGCGGTCTCCCCGTCGGTGGTCGGGAATTCCACGATCTCGACCTTCGTCAGGTAGTCGGCGAGGTGCAGATCGGCGCGATCGAGAATGTCGGTCGCCTTCTTCAGCACCGTATGTTGCCCGGAGCCGAGATCGAGGGAGACGATGCTGGCGGGGTGGTCGGGCGCACCGGCGCGAAACACAACGCGGGCGCCCTCCGCCCGCACCGAGCCGAATTCGGTGAACGGGGTGTCGAGCGGGCGAAGCGCTCCGCCGGCGAGATCCAGCACGGCCAGGCGCCCGAGCCCCGCCTGTGTATAGGTGCAGACGATCCGCCCTCGGGCTGGCAAAGGCATAGCTCGACATCCCGAACATCCATTGCGGCGCGCCGAACTCCGCCGCCATCGGCGCCAGCGCGCGCGTGGTTCGCGTCGCCAGGTCGAAGTCGTAGAGATTCCACCAGCCCGAGCGGTCGGACACGAACGCGAGCCGCGCGCCGTCGGGCGACCATTCCGGCTGGAAGATGGATTCGGTTGCGCTGCCGGCGATTACGCGCGGCTCAGCCGGCACGCCTTGGGCGCCGATGTCGGCAAGGTAGAGCAGCGTGCCGTTCCACGGCATGTTGGGGTGATCCCACGCCAGCCAGGCGAGCCAGTTTCCGTCGGGCGAGAGCCGCGGCGAGGCGTAGAAATCGTGCCCGCGCGCCAGCACGCGACCGGCCTCGCGATCGCCGTCGAGATCGACGGCGACGATGGCATTGACCGGCTCCCCGCCGAGCGAGTGATCCTCGCGCACGCCGATCCAGCGGTTGCGGCGCTGGTCGATCACGCCGTCGGCGAACCGCCACTGCCGGTCGCGCGCGGGCGGCTCCGGCGTCAACGGCCGCGGCGCGGACCCATCCGGCGCCTGGCGATAGAGGCGGCCGTCGGCGAAATTGGAGAAGTAGATCGTCCCGTCCCACACCGTCCACGCTCCGCCGCCGTATTCGTGCACGCGGGTGCGGACGTTTGAGGGCGCCGGCGTGACGTCGATCCGGCGGCCATCCGCGTCGGCGCGCACCACGACGGAGCGGCCCTGCTCCTGCGGGCGTCCTTCCAGCCAGTAGATCTGCCCGCCGTCGAGCCGCACATCCGACAATGAGATCGATTGCGCGACGATGAGGTCGGATGTGATCGGCGATTTCCAGGAACCGTACGGCGCCGTTTTGGCGGATGACGACATGGCAGTTGGCCTTCAAGATTGCGCTGTTTGAGATCGTTAGTTGAGACGACGGCCAACGGTTCGTTCGTGCGCCGCCGATCTCGCGTGTCCCGGGCGAGCGCAGCGAGACACCGATCTCGGGCTTGCCCGAGATCGGCAGTTAGACGACGCAAGTCGGGTAAACCCGACTTGCGCGGACCCAGGGGCGACGCGACGGATCGCAGCCGGCAACCATACTGCGCTTCGCGAGTCGTCGCGCTGGGTCCCGGCTCTCGTTCCGTTCGGCTTCGCCTCACTGCACTCGGCCGGGACAAGAGAGCGCGGCTGTACGCCACGCTCGCTCTCAAATGCCCACACGAAGTCAGCGCCCGATCTCGCGCGTAGGCGTCACCTTCCCGATCGCCGGCGCGGCATGGCCGCTCCAGCGGAAGCCGACGAAACCGCCGTCGGCATCGTAGAGGTAGTCGAACCCGTTGAGGAAATGCACGCTGGTATTGACGAAGGGCGGCCGCACGCGGCTGACGAGATTGAGCCGCGCCGGCGCCAGCGGATTGCCGCTGTCGCCGACCGTGAAGCTGTAGAGCGCCTGCGGCGACGCTTCGGTCGGAACCGAGATCGTGAGCTTCGTGCCGTCGAGCAATGTCGGCGAGCGGCCGTCGGTGGTGCGGATAACAGCGTCCGGCGCCTGGCTCTCGGGAACGGTCAGGTACATGGCGTCCACGCCGGTATCCATGAGCAGGCTGCCGCAGGCGGCGGGGGTGACACCGTTGACCGAGATGCAGACCGGCGTCGGCGCCCAGTCGTCGCCCGCGCGATCGAGCTTGACGAGGGCGACATCGCCTTGGGTGTTGGCCGCGGTCAGCCCAACGAAGACGCCGCCCCGGGTGACGAGATAGCCGCGCCGCAAGCGCTCCGCCTTGGCGCCGTTGACGGTGGCGACGTTGAGGAACGGATTCTTGGCCGGCCCGCTTTGCGCCTGATGATCGCCGCGCCGGGCGAACCCTATGCCCAGCATCGAAATGCCGCGCGGGCTTTCGCGCGGCGAGCAGCGCCTGGCGTTATCGGTGCATTCGACCCGATCGACGGCCAGCACCGAAATGGGCGCGACGGCGATGCTGGTACCGTTGCGGCCCATGATGGTCACCGGCGTCACCACCCAGCGGCCGATCATGATGCGGCCGGAGCTGGAATAGGTGAGCCGGCCCGGCCCCTGCGTCTGCAGGCGATCGATGTTCGGGATCTTGTCCGCCGACACCACGATGCCGGTGGAACCGGTATCCATCACCACGGCGTAGCTGCGCCCGCCGAACGAGATGCGCAGCCGCGGCGGCCGCGTCAGGTCGCCGCCGGCCGCGGGCGCGTTGAGATAGGCAAGAAAGGCGGTCTGGTCGTAGGCGTCATAGGGGTTCGGCGAGGCCGCAAGCGCCGGCACGGCGCCGAGCACGAGCCCGACGAACGCTGCCGTTGCCGCAGCAACAGACCGGACCATCATGCCGTGAACTCCACGCTGGCACGACTGCCCGCCACCGGCCGCAGCCGGTTCTCCCGCAGCAGGTAATTGACATGCGCGAGCCCCTCGCTGAAGGCAAAGCCCATCTGATGCGGATCGTCGATGACGCGCCGGAACACCACCGGGACCAGGTCCGCGGCCGTACACGGCGCGCGCCGGCACGCCGTCTCGATCGCAACACAGCGCGCCTCGTGGTGGGCACAGAGCTCGTCGATGCGGGTACCCAGGCCGACGAACGGCAGGTTGTGCCCCGGCAACACCAGGACATCCTCGGGCATGTCGCGTTTCAGGCTCGCCAGCGAACGCAGATAGATGCCGAGCGGGTCGCCTTCGGGATCCATGGCCTGCACGCTGATATTGGGGGAGATCCTGGCGAGCACCTGATCGGCGCACAGCAAAAGGTTCTCGGCCGGACAGAACAGCATGACCTGCTCCGGGGCGTGGCCACCACCCGACAGGACCTCGAACGTCCGTCCGCCGATGCGCAGCAATTCACCGGCGATGAGCCGGCGAAACGTGCGCGGCAAGCCGGAAATCATGCGCAGGTAGCGATGACCGCTGGTGAGCAGCCGCTCGGTGGTCTCGCTGTCGAGGCCATGCGAGCGATAGAAGCTGCGGTAAGGCTCGGCATTGAGCGCGCCCGGCTCGAGATGGATGCTGAGGCTGACGAGGTATTCGGTCTGGCTCATCAGCAGCGGCAGGCCGAAGCGCTCGCACAGCCAGCCGGCGAGACCGATGTGGTCGGGGTGATAATGCGTGACCAGCACGCGCGTGAGCGACCGCCCGTGCAGCGTCCCGTCGAGCAGCATGTCCCAGGCCGCGCGCGTCACGGCGTCATCGAGCCCGGTGTCGAGCACCGCCCAGCCGGCGCCGTCCTCGATCAGGTAGACGTTGACGTGATCGAGCCGGTACGGGAGCGCGAGGCGCAACCACAGGATGCCGGGCGCGATCTCGATCACCGATCCCGGTTCGGGCGGCGTCGGATACGGAAAGGTCAGGGCCGTGGACTGAGCGAGAACGGACATATGAGGATGAGACCGCTGTGCCCGGACGAGCCTCGCGGGCGGCGCGGTCGCTCAGTTCCAGTACGGCGGGTAACCGGAGTTGCGGTCCTCGGCGTCGAGCAGCCGCAGCATCGCCGGCCATTCCAGCACGCCGTAGGGACGCCGCGTCCCGGGTTGATAGAGATGCGCGGTGTGGGCGAGCACGTTCTCGCCCGGCATGGTGAGCTCGCTGCGCGCCGCCATGGCGTCGACCTGCGAGCGGCAGGACAGTTCGAGCTGATACATGGTGTTGAACGCCTGCTGGATGGTCGCGCCGCAGGTGAGCAGGCCATGGTTGCGCATGATCAGCGCATCGTGAGGTCCGAGATCGTTGACGATGCGTTCGCGCTCGTCGAGGTCGACGGCGGGGCCTTCGTAGTCGTGGTAGCCGATATGGCCGACGAACCGGATCGAGGTCTGCGACAGCGGCAGCAACCCGCACGTCATCGCAGACACCGCAATGCCGGCGCGGGTATGAGTGTGGAGCACGCAGGCGACATCCGGCCGCGCCTTGTGAATCGCGCCATGGATCACGTAACCCGATTTGTTGATGCCGTAGTCCGTATCGGGCTTCCAGATGATCTCGCCCTCGACGTCGATCTTCACCAGGCTCGACGCCGTGATCTCCTTGTAGAGCATGCCATAAAGGTTGATGAGCAGATGGTCCGCGCTCCCGGGGATGCGCGCCGTGATGTGGTTGTAGATCAGGTCGGTCATCCCGTATTTGTCCACGAGGCGATAGCAGGCGGCGAGGTCGACCCGCGCCTGCCACTCCTCGGCCGAAACCTGACCGCGGATCGGCTTGAAGTCGGTCGCATAATTCATGGATAGTTTCCGTGGTTGCCCGGAACGGGGTCGCCTGCGTCACGCCGGACAGCATAGCCCCGCTGCGCGGATAAGGCCAAGGGATGGCAAGTGAGGCGGCAAGTGCGACGCAGGCGGCGGCAGAGCGACGGCAACAGGGAGGGCCCGCGGTGCTGATAAGCGACATCCTGCGCAACAACGTCAAAGAGAAGCTCGAGCGGGACGAGGTGGTGGCATCGATGACGGTGCGGCTCATCCGCACCATCGAAATTGCGCGTATCGCACGCACCGCCGGTTTCGATTCGCTCTACGTGGACCTCGAGCATTCGAGCTTCTCGCTCGAGACCTGCGGACAAATCTGCATGGCCGCGGTCGAAGCCGGGATCGCGCCGTTCGTGCGCGTTCCCGCCAACACGCCGGACTATATCGCCCGCGTGCTCGAAGGCGGCGCGCTCGGGATCATCGCGCCTCATGTCCGCTCGGCCGAAGAGGCCGGGGCGGTCGTGAGGGCGGCCAAATTTTCGCCGCTCGGGGAGCGGTCGAACGCCAGCGGCCTTCCGCATCTGCAGTTCCGCTCCTTCCCGGCCCCGGAGGCTTACGCCGCGCTCAACCAGGCCACGATGGTGATCGTGCAGTTCGAAAGCGCCGCCGCGCTCGACAAGACCGAGGAGATCGTGGGGGTCGACGGCGTCGACATGGTGCTGGTCGGCCTCAACGATCTGCTGGCGGATTGGGGCATCCCCGGGCAATACGATCATCCGCGGGTGCGCGAGGCCTATGCCGCCACCATCGCGGCCTGCCGCAAGCACGGCAAGCATTGCGGCGTAGGCGGGCTATCGACGCGACCCGACCTGGTCGCCGAATTCGTCAGGATGGGCGCGCGCTATGTCTCGACCGGCACTGACCTGGCGTTCCTCATGAGCGCCTGCACCGCGCGGGCAAAGCAGGTGCGGGAGATCAAACTGTGATGACGGCGCGGCAGGCAGGCCCGGACGGCGCGCGCGCCGGTTCCCTGCCGGAGGCGGACATTCTGGCGCAGCCGGCGCAGCCCCTGGTCGCGCCGGAACATGATATGCCGATGATGCAAGAGCTGGTCCGGACCGTGTATCTTGGCCGGCGAGGACGAGGGCTGCTTCGACAGGCGGCGTAAATCGATGACCGCGTTCAAAGCGGGCGGTCGCGTGAGAACGAGTTCCCGGGAGGAATTGCGAATGCCGACACTGCATGGAACGCTGCTCAAGGCTGCCGGCTTGCTGCTGGCGCTCACGACGGCGGTCGCTGCTCAAGACTATCCCACCAAGCCGGTGCGGCTCATCATTCCGTTCCCACCCGGCGGCAGCAACGACGTGGTCGGGCGGCTGATCGCCACTCATCTGAGCGAACGGCTGGGCAAGCAGGTGGTGGTGGACAACCGCGGGGCGGGCGCCGGCGGCGTTGTCGGATCGGAGGTGGCCGCGAACGCCCCACGCGACGGCTATACCCTCCTCATCATCTCGCTCGCGCACGCGGTCAATCCGTGGCTCTACAAGTTGCCCTACGACCCGATCAAGTCATTCACGCCGGTCGCCATTCTCGCGTCCGGCCCGAACGTCCTGGTGGTCAACCCGGACTTGCCGGTGCATTCGGTGAAGGACCTGCTCGCGGCCGCCAAGGAGAAGCCCGGCCAACTGCAATACGCCTCGGCCGGCATCGGCAGCTTCCAGCATCTCGGCGGCGAGCTGTTCAAGCTGACCGCCGGCGTCAACCTCCTGCATGTGCCGTTCAAGGGCGGCGGCCCGGCCATGATCGACGTGATCGGGGGCCACACCAAGGTGATGTTCAGTTCGCTGGTGCAGACCACGCCGCATATCCGGTCCGGCAAGCTGCGCGCGCTCGGCACCGGCGGCTTGACCCGCAACCCGGTTCTGCCCGACGTCCCCGCGATCGCGGAGGCGGGCGTGCCGGGCTATGAGGCGGTCAACTGGTGGGGCGTCGTCGCGCCCGCCGGGACGCCGGCCGCGATCGTCGAGAAGCTGCACAAGGAAATCACCGCGGTGCAGGAGTCCGACGAGGTGAAGAAGCATTTCGCGAGCGAGGGCGCGCAGGTCGTGCAGATGAGCTCGGCCGAATTCGCAGCCTTCATCGAGAAGGAAATGAACAAATGGGAGCGGGTGGTCAAAGAGGGTGGCATCAAGGCGGAGTGATGCAAGCGGCCTGACACGACGGAAGCCGTCATGCCCGCGCAGGCGGGGCATCAGTAAACACCACCGCAGCGGCGAGGCACGATTGTCGCCAATCCGGACGCGCCGCGGTTACCGGATTGCCCGACCAATCCGGGCGATGACAAGCGATAGCGTGGTCCGCTCACTGAGCTCCTCATGAAACTTGCACTCTCCAACAACAAGGAAGTATGGGCCGGGCTGATGCTGATCGCCATCGGCGCGGCCGCGGTCCTGGTTGCGCGCAACTATCCATTCGGCACTGCGTTGCGCATGGGACCGGGATTCTTCCCGGTCATTCTCGGCGGGCTGTTGGTCGTGTTCGGCCTCACGATTCTCGCCGTCGGCCTGCGCAGCGGTGAAAGCATTGCCGGCTCCTGGCCGTTGCGGGCCCTCATCATCCTGCCGCTCTCCTTGGTTCTGTTCGGCGTGCTCATGGAATATGCCGGCTTCGTGCCGGCGATGCTGGTGCTGATTTTCGGATCGGCGACCGCCAGCACCGAATTCCGGTTCGTCGAGGTGCTGCTGTTTTCCATCGGGCTGACCGCGCTGTCGGTCGCAGTGTTCGTGTGGGCGCTCGGCCTGCCCTATCCGCTGATCATCGGCCTCGACTGACGCCGTCATGGAGCTCTTCGACAATCTGATCTTCGGGTTCAGCGTCGCGCTTTCGTGGCAGAACCTGCTCTACTGCCTCATCGGGGTGACGGTGGGCACGCTCATTGGCGTACTGCCCGGAATCGGACCGCTCGGCACGATCGCCATTCTCATGCCGATCACCTACGGCGTTCCGCCCGTCGGTGCGCTCATCATGCTGGCCGGCATCTACTACGGCGCCCAATACGGCGGCTCGACCACGGCCATTCTGGTGAACCTGCCCGGCGAAACCTCGGCGGTGGTCACCTGCATCGACGGCTACCAGATGGCGAGGCAGGGGCGCGCCGGACCGGCGTTGGCGATCGCGGCGCTCGGCTCGTTCTTCGCCGGCACGGTGGGCACGCTGCTGATCGCGCTGTTCGGCCCGCCGCTCGCCGAGATCGCGCTCAAATTCGGCTCGCCGGAATATTTCTCGCTGATGCTGATGGCGCTCGTGGCCGCGGCGGTGCTGGCCCAGGGCGACATGCTCAAATCGCTGGCCATGGTCGTGATCGGCCTTCTGCTCGGCATCGTCGGCAGCGACGTCAATACCGGCGTCCAGCGGTTCAGCTTCGGCGTCACCGAGCTCTCCGACGGCATCGGCTTCATCGTGGTGGCCGTCGGCGTGTTCGCGATCGGCGAGATCATCGCCAATCTCGGTGACAAGGACGAAAGGCGGGTGGTCACCGACAAGGTGACGAACCTGTTCCCGTCGAAGGACGATCTGAAGCGCTCGATCGGTCCGATCCTGCGCGGCACCGGGATCGGATCGTTCTTCGGCGTGCTGCCCGGCACCGGGCCGGCGATCGCCTCGTTTGCGTCCTACATGGTGGAGAAGAAGCTCGCCTCCGATCCTTCCCGCTTCGGGCGGGGCGCGATCGAGGGAGTGGCCGGACCCGAAGCCGCCAACAATGCCGACGCGCAGTGCAAATTTATTCCGATGCTCACGCTGGGGCTGCCTGCCAGCGGCGTGATGGCGCTGATGCTCGGCGCCCTCACCATCCAGGGCATCCAACCCGGCCCGGAGGTGATGACGCTGCGGCCGGATCTGTTCTGGGGGCTGATCGCCAGCATGTGGATCGGCAACCTGATGCTGGTGGTGCTCAATCTGCCGATGATCGGGCTGTGGGTGAAGCTCCTGCGCGTGCCCTACCGGCTGCTGTTTCCCGCCATCATGGCGTTCTCCGCCATCGGCATCTACAGCGTGAACACCTCGTCATTCGAGATCTACCTCACCGCGCTGTTCGGCATTTTCGGTTTCATTTGCATGAAGCTCGGATTTCCGCCGGCGCCGATGCTGCTGGGATACGTGCTGGGGCCGATGATGGAGGAGAATCTGCGCCGCTCCATGTTGATGTCGGGCGGCGACCCTTCGGTGTTCTTCACGCGGCCGATCAGCGTCGCCTTCATCGTCGCGACCGTGCTGATCCTCATCGTCATGGTGGCGCCCGCCGTGCGGGAGCGGCGCCGCGAGATCGCGGATTAATGAATGGGACCCAGCGAGTATTTGAAAAGCGCGAGCGCAAGCGCGAGAACGCCCATGGCGGCGATGATCGCGGCAAGCGGGAGCGCGCTCGCGCCGAGCATCTGCCCCACCATGATGCCGATCGCGGACGCGGTCGCCTGCTGCAAGAAGCCAAGCAGCGATGAGGCGGCGCCCGCGCGTTCGGGAAACGGCGTGAGCGCGCCCGCCATCGATTGCGGCATGGCCAGACCGAGACCGCAGAGATAAAGCGCCATCGGCAGGGCCAGGGCAGCGGGCGAGGTCGCGCCGATCGCAATGGCGGCCGCCATCGCCAGCCCGCCGGCGGCGAGGGCAATTCCGCCGCATACGATGGTGCGATCGATGCCGATGCGGCCGACCAGTCTCGCCGCCAACAGCGTACCCAGACCATATCCCAGGGTGGCCGCCGCAAAGACCAGGCCGAAGAGAAGCGGCGACAAGCCGTACAGATCCTGCAGCACGAACGACGAGCCCGATATCCAGGCGAACAGGCCGCCGTACGAGGTGGCCACGATCGCCAGATAGATGCGGAAGGTGCGACGGCGGAGAAAAATGCCGTAGCCCCTGACGATCGACGAGAGCGACATCGGCTCCTGCGGCCGCTGCTTCATGGTTTCCGGCAATAGCCGTATCACCAGCAGGATCGCGCAGAGGCCAAGCGCGGCCATGCCGAGGAAACTCGCGCGCCAGCCGAATGTCGACTGCAGGATGCCGCCGAGCGAAGGCGCCACGACCGGCGCGAGCGCCGTGATCGAGCCCATGCGGGCGAGCTCGCGGCCGGCCCGCACCCCGTGATAGAGATCGCGGACGATGGCGCGCGCCAGCACCGGCGCGCCGGCGACGCCCAGGGCCTGCAGGCAGCGCAAGGCGATCAGCATTTCGATCGAGGTCGCGAACATGCAGCTCAAGCAGATCGCGACGTAGAACGACAGCGCGGCGAGCAGCACCGGCTTGCGGCCGACATGATCGGAGATCGGTCCAAACACGATCTGACCGATGGCGAAGCAGAGCAGGTAGCCCGACAAGGTCAGCTGCACCTGCGGCACCGAGGCGCCGAACACCCGGCCGAGCTCGGGCAGGGAGGGCAGATAGAGGTCGACCGACATCGGACCGACCGCGGTCAGCAGCGCCAGCAACGCGGTCAACGCCAGAGTGTCGGGACGCAGCATCGCGATCTATTAGGCTGCGGCGATGGAAATTCATACGCCCGATGCGGAATGATGGCCCTGTGTCGCGCGCGTGACCGCGCACGCCTTGTTGGCTGTGCGCCGACTGCAGGCGCGACTCCGCGGCTTCGCTAACTGACCGGTGATTTGCGGTCGCGCCGGGCACGTGCGCGCCGGCGCCGAAGGGTGAGATCAGAACGCTGGTTCAGATGTCTTTGCTGCTGCGCCGATGGGGCAGCCCATAGCGATGCAGATCGGTGCCGTTCGCGTCGAGCCACACCTTGGCGCGCTCGACCTGCGGGTAGAGGCGCTTCACCAGCCGCCAGAACCGTGGCGAATGGTTGAGCTCGACGAGATGGGATACCTCGTGCGCGGCGAGATAGTCGAGCACGAACGGCGGCGCGAGAATGAGCCGCCACGAGAATGACAGGACGCCGGTGTTCGAGCATGAGCCCCAGCGGCTGGATTGGTCGCGGACGCAAATCCGCTTGATCGGAATGCCGAGCTGGGCCGCGTAGCCGCGGCTTGCCGCATCCAGATCCCGTTGCGCCTCGCGCTTGAGGAAATCACTGATGCGGCGGTCGACGTGCGGCGACTCGCCCGCGACGCAAAGAAGGCGCCGGCCGCTGCCGTCGGTCTCGGTCCACACCGTGCCGCGTTCGCCGCGGCGATGCACGATGCGATGCGGCTCGCCGCGCAGCGGCACCTCCACCCCATGCGCGAACGGCGCTGGCCTCCGGCAGACGCTTGAGCCGCGCCGCGATCCAGCCGCCATGCTTCTGCGCGAATTCCTTTGCTTCCCTCACGCTGCCGCGGGGCGGCATGGTGAGAACGACCTCGCGCGAGGGCGCGTCGATGCGCAGCGTGTAGCGGCGTGCTTGGCGATGACGGCGCAGGCGCACCAGATAGATCGCTTTGTCAAAAACGACCTGCACGGCCGAGGGCTCGCTCGGCCGGCGATACAACAACGCACGAAGCGACATCGACGCAAATCCACCCTGGAACAACCCCGGGCGGAATACTGCCATAGCGATGATCCGGCGCAGCATGACCCCAAAAATAAACCTCTTCCCCCAATGGAGGGGCATATTCTTAGAGGCACCCACAATACCTGGGGGGCACTAAGTTTTGAATCCATTTTCATAGGTTTGTGGCGGTGGAACCGGGCGATCCTCGACGGGCCACCGCTTTGCGCCGTCCGCACGACCACTAAATGTGCAGCAAAAGCAACAGGTTAACGAGAGCAGCGCCAAAACCGGCAGTGACGAATCGCGAAAAGAGCCCGCGACGACGCGGATTGCTGCAAATCACCATGCGGAGCGGGGGGCCAAAGGTTGTGAGCCGGCGCGGCCGCTACTTGCCCGCCACTTTCAGCGCAGCGGCGCCGGAGGCCGCATGCGGCGGGTCGTTGCTCGCCTCCAGCGCAAGCTTGCTCCTGGTCGGGCGCCGGCCGGCGTTGCGGACGCTGGAATTGTTCGACAGCACGAAGTCGGAAATGCGGGGCACGATCTCGGAACGAAACCGCGAGCCATTGAACACGCCGTAATGACCGACGGCCGGCTGCAGCCAATGTGCCTTGCGCTCCGGCGGGATGTTGACGCAGAGCTTATGCGCCGCCTCGGTCTGACCCACGCCGGAAATGTCGTCGTTCTCGCCCTCCACCGTGAGCAAGGCGACGCGGCGGATCTGCGCGGGATCGATGCGAACACCGCGATGGGTCATCTCGCCCTTGGGCAAAGCGTGCCGCACAAATACGGTATCGACCGTTTGCAGATAGTACTCGGCCGGGAGATCCATGACGGCGAGATATTCGTCGTAGAATTCGCGATGTTTCTGCGCGGAATCGCCATCGCTTTGGACGAGGTGGTGGAACAGCTTGCGGTGAGCCTCGATGTGCCGGTCGAGATTCATGCTGACGAAACCGTGAAGCTGGAGGAAGCCCGGATAGACGTCGCGCATGAAACCCGGATTGGGAAACGGCACCTTGGTGATGACGTTGCGGCGGAACCAATCGATGCCGCGCGTCTCCGCGAGCTTGTTCACCTGCGTCGGATTCTCGCGCGTATCGATCGGGCCGCCCATGAGCACCATGGAATGGGGAACGTAGGGGTCGTTGTCGGCCTCCATTCGCGCGACCGCAGCAAGGACCGGCACTGAAGGCTGGCAAACCGCCAGCACGTGCACGTCGCCGCCCAACACGTGCACCATCGAGATCAGGTAGTCGATGTAATCGTCGAGATCGAAGCCGCCCTCGGACACCGGCACCATGCGCGCATCGACCCACTCCGTGATGTAGACATCATGGTTGGGCAAAAAGCCTTCGACCGTGCCGCGCAGCAGGGTCGGATAGTGCCCCGACATCGGCGCGACGATGAGCAGGCGCGGCTGCGGACGGCGCGGCGCGTGCTCGAACGCGCGCTCGAAATGCAGCAGCCGACAGAATGGTCGCTCCCATACGGACGCGATGTGCACCGGCACATGCTCGCCGCCAACCACGGTGGACTTTATGTTCCACTCCGGCTTGCCGTAGCGCCGAGTTCGAGCGCTCGAACAATTCCAGGCCTGCGGCCATGGACTTGCCGAAGGCGGTGTGGGACAGCGGATTGGCGGGGTTGCGATAGAACAGGCGTACGGCGTCGGCGAAGGCACGCGAAGGATTGAGCGCCGCCTGACTCATTTCGTAAAACCAGTATGCCGGGCCTGCATACATCGGGCCGCTGGTGGCCAACGCGGCTGGCGCGCCGCCGAACTCACCAATCGCCATTTCCCCGGCCTCTGACGCCTTTTGCTGCGCTGCAGCATCCTGTCGTGGTTTTGTCATATAGTCAACATAACCCATCTTGCTTGGTATTACCCGGTTTACCCGGTGAGATAGTCGTCCGCGGGAGTTCATGGTTTCTGCGCCGCAGCAAAGCTGCCATGATCAAGCGGCGGGAACACGGCATCCGTGCGTTCCTATTCGCCGGTCTGCAACAACGAGCCCGACCGGCGCGAACTGTTGAGCAATGCCAGGAACGCGATGACCGCCGCCGCGAGGTAGAGCGCGTTGAGCGCAAAGGCCTCGACCATGAGATCGGCGCGGAACACGTGCTCCATGATGAGCGCCCGCATTCCCTCGAACACATAGGTCGGCGGCAGGGTCCAGGCGATCACCTGCAGCCAATCCGGCAGCACGCTCACGGGATAATAGACGCAGGTGAGCGGCATGAGCACGAACATCAGAGTCCAGGCGAGCGACTCCGCACCCATGCCGTTGCGCAACAGCACTCCCGAGACGACGATGCCGACAGCCCAGCTGGTCAAGATGAGGTTCAGGAAGAACGCCGCCAGCGCGAGGCCGAGGCTGTAAACGTTGAATCCGAAGAAGGCGATGGCAAGAAACGTGACCGGCACCATGCCGATCGCCAGCCGCACGAGACTCATGATCATCAGGGCGCAGACGAATTCGATCGGGCGCAGCGGACTGATCATCAGGTTGCTGAGATTGCGCGACCACATCTCTTCCAGAAACGAGACCGAGAAGCCGAGCTGGCCGCGAAACAGCACATCCCACATCAGCACGGCCGCGATAAAGACGCCGCTCGCGCGCGCGAAGAATCCCGAATTCTGGGCGATGTAGAGTTGCAGAAATCCCCACACGAACAGCTGCACGGCCGGCCAATAGACGAGCTCCACCAGCCGCGTCCAGGACGAGCGCAGGAGATAGAGATAGCGCAGCACCATCGCCCCGACGCGATGGGGTGCCAACGTCACTGCGCTGGTGGAGTGCGCCCTCATGCCGATGCCTGCGCACACAGATCGCGCGCACCGAGATCGCTGCGGCGCCGGTGCACAATTCCCTCAAAGTTTGAACGCAGGACCATCACTGCGCCGCCTCGCGAGCTTCGCCCCGCCCGCGCACGACGTCGAGAAACACGTCTTCGAGCGTTTCGCGGCCATAGCGGACGAGCAGGCGCTCCGGGGCATCGTCGTCCTCGATGCGACCGCGCTTCATGATGATGACGCGCTCGCACAGACGCTCGACCTCGGCCATATTGTGGGAGGCGAGCAGCACGGTGGCGCCACGCTCCCTGCGAAAGCGCTCGAGGTGGCTGCGCACCCAGTCGGCGGTATCGGGGTCGAGCGAGGCGGTGGGCTCGTCGAGCAGCAGAACCTGAGGCGAGTTGATCAGCGCCTTCGCCAGCGCGACACGGGTCTTCTGTCCGGCCGAGAGCTTGCCGGTGGGCCGGTCGAGAAACTCCGTGAGGTCGAGCTCCTCCGCGAGCGTCGCGATACGACCTTTCAGATCCTCGACCGCGTAGAGCCGCCCGAAGACCTTGAGGTTTTGCCGCACCGTCAGCCGATGCGGCATGTCGATATAGGGGCTCTCGAAATTCATCTTGTGCAGCACCTGGTAGCGCTGGCGCGGCATCGCGGCCCCGAGCACCTTGACCGTCCCTGCGGTGGGCGTCACCAGGCCCATGATCATGGCGATGGTGGTGGTCTTCCCGGCGCCGTTGCCGCCCAGAAGCCCGGTGACGGATCCGGGCTCGATCGCAAACGAGATGCCGTCCACCGCGCGGGTGGTCTTGTAGACCTTCACCAGCTGGTCGACGGCAATGGCGGGCTCGGCGGCTGTCGGCATGTGTTCACGGTTTGCGAAGCCGCACATGTGGCCCGAGCGGTAGCGCGAGGCAAGGGCCAATGGAGCGCCTTGCACCTGTCGGCCGCTTGCCCCTGACTAGGGCATTCGGCCACGGTTGAGGCTCCGGCGCGAAAGTTTACAGTGTCGGCATGACCGACCAACCCGTCGAGGAAGCCCATCGGACGGGGCGCAGCGTGCGCCTGGATACGCTCGTGCGCTTGCGCTGGCTCGCCGTCATCGGCCAGACCACCGCCGTCCTGGTGGTGTATTTCGGGCTCGACTACGAGCTGCCGATCTGGGGCTGCCTCGCGGTGATCGCGCTTGCGGCTTGGCTCAACGTCGCGCTGCGCATTCGCTTTCCGATGACACAGCGGCTCGAGCCGGACCGGGCGGCGTGGCTGCTGGCCTTCGACGTCGCCGAGCTGGCGGTGCTGCTGTTCTTCACCGGCGGGCTGCAGAACCCGTTCGCGTTCCTTTTTCTCGGGCCGGTGCTGATCTCCGCCACCGCGCTTCCCCCGCGCATGACCCTGATGCTCGGCGGCTTCGCCATCGCCTGCGCGACGCTGCTGGTGTTCGTGCATGATCCGCTGCCCTGGGACACCGAGCCCCCGCTCGAACTGCCCGCCGTCTACGTGATGGGGGTATGGCTTTCCATCCTGCTCTCGATCGCGTTCATCGGCCTGCATGCGTGGCAGATCACGGAAGAATCCCGCCAGCTGGCGGACGCGCTGGCGGCGACCGAACTGGTGCTCGCGCGCGAACAGCACCTCTCGCAGCTCGACGGGCTGGCGGCGGCGGCCGCCCATGAGCTGGGCACCCCGCTCGCGACCATCACCCTGATCGCCAAGGAGCTCCAGCTCGCGATCTCGCCTGATTCCGAGCATGTCGACGACGTGCGGCTTTTGAACGAGCAGGCGAAACGCTGCCGCGCCATCCTGGCCAAGCTCACCGAACTGTCGAGCGGCGATCCGTTCGACCGCATGAAGCTCTCCACGTTGATCGAAGAGGTGGTCGCGCCCCATCGCGATTTCGGCGTGGCGATCAACGTCGCCCTGTCCGCGGGCGAGGTCGATGAGCCGGTCGGCGGCCGCAATCCCGCGATCCTCTACGGCCTGGGGAACCTGTTGGAGAATGCCGTCGATTTCGCCCGCGAGCGGGTCGATGTCGCAGCCTCCTGGAGCGGTCAGGACGTCGCCGTCACCATCACCGACGATGGCCCGGGCTTCGCCCCGGAAATCATGGACCGAATCGGCGAGCCCTACGTCACCAGCCGCCGGCAACAACGCCAGAGCGACGGCGAGGCAAGCGGGCTCGGGCTCGGCTTCTTCATTGCCAAGACCCTGCTGGAGCGCTCGGGTGCGACGCTCGATTTCGAGAACCGCGCATTTCCGGACCGGGGGGCAGTCGTCCGCATCCACTGGGGCCGCAACGACTTCGAGCGTCCCATGGCGTTCGCTTCGTGACCGCGGCCGGCGGGGTACCAGCCTTCATTAGCGATTATTCACTTGAGGTCATGGGGCATCGTTCCTAGACTATACGAGATATTTATGGGCAGATGGTGCTGTCGCCGGTTCCGTCGGGCCTGCGCAGCGTGTGGCGGCGGGCCACCTTGGAGGCGACCATGGCCATGGCCGATTTCGCGGCGGCGATGCCGAGCGACCGCTCGCTGCTGATCGTCGAGGACGACAAGTCATTCCTGCAGCGGCTTGCGCGTGCCATGGAGGGCCGCGGTTTCGCCGTAACCACGGCCGAGTTGGTCGCCGAAGGCCTCACCCAGCTCGAAACCGCCTCGCCCGCCTTCGCCGTGGTCGACATGCGGCTCGAAGACGGCAACGGCCTCGACGTGATCTCGGCGCTCAAGCGTCGCCGTCCCGATGCCCGCGCCATCATCCTGACCGGCTACGGCAACATCGCCACCGCGGTGAACGCGGTGAAGCTCGGCGCAGTCGACTATCTGTCAAAGCCGGTCGACGCCGACGACGTGGTGGCGGCCCTGCTCGCACTCGACGGCCGCAAAGCCGAGCCGCCGGAAAATCCCATGTCGGCGGACCGGGTGCGGTGGGAGCACATCCAGCGCATTTACGAGCTTTGCGGCCGCAATGTCTCGGAGACGGCGCGCCGGCTCAACATGCACCGTCGCACGCTGCAACGCATCTTGGCCAAGCGCGCGCCGAAGTAGCGACGCATCGGGCCCGTTGTCGAGCTCTGCAATTACCGCGCCGGCCGAATGAAAACATCTCCCGGCCGCATGCGTCACAGGCTCGGGAACTAATTCTATGTCGCAGTGCAACCAAAACCGGTTTTGAGCGTTGGCAGTCCGGAACTATCCGGAGATTTGAGCATGTATCCGAATCAGGACGCCATTTTCGAACGCCTGGAGACCACGAAGAAATTCGGCCTCCTATCGGATTACCTCGTAAGCTGGGTCGGCCGTGCAGGACGGCTCAATCCCAAAGTGACGGTCTGGGGAAAAGACGGCACGCCCGAAGACGTGGTCGAACACTATGTCGCGCGGCTGCTCAAGGGGCTGGTCAACGACCGGCACATCGTCGTCGCCAATTAACATTCCGAGACGCAGGGTCCTCCCGGGTCGGCCAGTGCCGCCAAGCGCAGCGCCGCCGCGCGCGCAAAGGCCAGCATCATGCTCTTGCGCGTGGCGGCATGGAGCCGATGCTCCGGGGCTTCGCACTTAAGCGATGCGCCGAAGGCGTCGGCAACGATAAGGCCGGCGTCCGGCGGGAAAATTTCGCACGGCACGTCGAGCGTGGTGGCGAAAAACAACCGGTCGCAATGCCGCCGATAATCGATCCATTTCTCGTCGGCACGAAAATCGGCAATCGAAGACTTGATCTCCACGATCCACAATTCTCCGTCGCTCCCGAGTGCCACCAAGTCGGCGCGCCGACCCGAGGCCAGCGGCAGCTCGCTGACCACCGCAAACCCCAACGAATGCAGGAGCCGCGTGGTGCCGCGAGCGACCGCCAGCGCGGTCGGCGATTGCCGGCGGTCGATCGGCAGAACAGCGGCAAGTGAGCTCATGCTCATGGAATGAACAATCCCCGGCAGAGGCACGCTGTGTGGTTGCACGACGATAACCGAACCTCACGCACGCAATGCAAACCCTCGGTGACCGCACGAGCAATCCGTAGCCGGTCAGCGACCGCTGCTACGGCTTGCTCGTCCCCGATACTGCCGCGGTGGCGCGCTCGGCGAAAGCCCCGGCGAGTGCCTCCCGGCTCGGCGCGATGATTCCGCGCTCGGTCACGAGGCCGGTGACGAGACGGGCGGGAGTCACGTCGAAGCCGTAGTTCGCCACCGCCGAGCCTTCCGGCACGATCCGCACCGTCTCGACGCGGCCGTCGACGGTGCGGCCGGTGACGGTCGCGACTTCGTCCGCGCTGCGTTGCTCGATCGGGATCTCCGCGAGCCCGTCCGACACCGAGAAATCGATCGTCGGCGACGGCAGCCCCACATAGAACGGCACGCCGTTGTCCTTGGCCGCAAGCGCCTTGAGATAGGTGCCGATCTTGTTGCAGACGTCGCCATCCGCGGTGACCCGGTCGGTCCCGACGATCACCATGTCGACCATGCCGTGCTGCATCAGGTGGCCGCCGGTGTTGTCCGGGATCACCGTGTGCGGCACGCCGTGCTGACCAAGTTCCCAGGCGGTCAGAGCGGCGCCCTGGTTGCGCGGACGCGTCTCGTCGACCCAGACATGGAGCGGCACCCCCCGGTCGTGCGCCACGTAGATCGGCGCCAGCGCGGTGCCGAAATCGACGGTCGCAAGCCAGCCGGCGTTGCAGTGCGTGAGCACCTGCACCGGTTGCGCTGACGGCTTCTTGGCGGCGATGGCGGCTATCAACCTGGCGCCATGGCCGCCGATGGCCTGGTTGATGGCAACGTCCTGGTCGCAGATTTCGGCCGCGCGCCGATACGCGGCCGCCAGCCGGTCATCCCGCGGACGGTTGCGCACCGCCCCGACCATCTCGTCCAGCGCCCATTTGAGATTGATGGCGGTGGGACGCGTGGCCATCAGCTTCGCCACCGCCCGATCGAGCGCCTCGTCGGACGCATCGGCGCGCAGCGCCAGGCACACGCCGTAGGCTGCGGTCGCTCCGATCAAGGGCGCGCCCCGCACCTGCATGGTCGCGATGGCGCGAGCGGCGTCCTCAAGCGTCGTCAGCCGGATGGTGGCGAAGCGATGCGGCAACTGGCTCTGGTCGATGACGCCGACCGACCAGCCGTCGGCCTCCAGCCAGATGCTGCGCGTGTTCTTACCATCGACCCTCATAGCGCCAGACATATAGCGTTTTCCGGCGAGGTGGGAACCGGTGCGCGGCTTTTTCTCCCCTCTGCCCCTCCCTCTCCCCGCGGGCGGAAAGAGATGATAGAGAGGCGAGCAGGGGGAGATCCCATGTCCATCGACTACGAAGCCGAATACAACAACCGCGCCCGCGTGCCCGAACACCCGGAAATCTTCGCACGCTGGACGCGCGAGGCCGAGGACTATCGCGCCGAAGCCATGAAGGAGCGGCGTGCCGAGCTTGGACTGAGTTACGGATCGTCGCCGCGCCAGTTCATCGATCTGTTTTCGCCTCGCCCCGATGTCACGTCGCCGCTCGCGCTGTTCATCCATGGCGGCTACTGGCGCTCGCTCGACCCATCGCTGTTCAGCCACATGGCGCGCGGGCTGAATGCGCACGGCGTGGCGGTCGGGGTCGTGGGCTACGATCTCGCTCCGGAAGTGACCATCGCCGAGATCATCGACCAGATCCGGCACGCCTGCCTGTTCATGTGGCTGCGCACCGGCCGGCGCATGATGGTGTACGGCCACTCAGCCGGCGGACATCTCGCCGGCGCCATGGTCGCGACCGAGTGGCATGAGCTTTATCCCAAGACGCCCGCGGATCTCGTGCCCGCCGCCTACTCGGCCTCCGGCGTGTTCGATCTCACGCCGCTGGTTCAGGTGACCATGGCGCAGGATTTGCGGCTCGACGACGCCGAGGCCCGGCGGGTCTCACCGCTGTTCTGGCCGGCGCCCAAGGGCCGCATATTCGACGCGGTGGCCGGAAGCCTGGAATCGAGCGAGTTCCTGCGCCAGAGCCGCGTCATTGCCGACACCTGGGGCAAGGCCGGCGCGCAGACCCGCTTCGAGGCCATCCAGGGGACGAACCATTTCACGGTGATCGACGCGATGCCCGATCCGCAAAGCGCCATGGTCGGTCGCCTCGCCGAACTCGCACACGAGGGTCAGAACCAGTAGCGCCAGGCAAAGCCGAAGGTCAGCAGCGCGCCCACGCCAACGACGAGCTTGCGCGCGGCATGGTTCGGCATCACTTGCGCCACCCGCGCGCCGATGAGACCGCCCACCAGCGTTCCCGCCATCATCAGGAGCGTCGCCGGCCACGACAACGCCCCCTGGGCCGCAAAGATCACGGTGGCGGTCGCGCTGTTCAATCCGGTCACCAGGTTCTTGGTGACGTTGGCGGAGCGATAATTGCCGCCGGTCCCGACCGAAAGCACGCCAAGCATGAGCACCCCCAGGCCGGCGCCGAAATAGCCGCCATAAATCGAGATCGGCAGCACCACTGCCGGCGAATGGGTGAAGCGGCGCACGTTGCCGCGGGTGGCGGCGCGGGCGGCGAGCCACGTGCTGATCCGCCCGGCATAGGCGAACAGCACGGTCGCGAAACCGAGCAGCAGCGGCACCAGCGCCGAGAATACCCGTTCCGGGGTCAGCAGCAGCAGCATGGCGCCGATCAGTGCCCCGACAATCGAGGCGAGCGCCACCGCAACGAACGAGCGGTCGAACGGCGGCAGCTGCGAACGATCATAGATGGCTGCGAGAAACAGGCCGGGCGTCAGCGCCGCGGTGTTGGCGGCGGTCGCCATGACAGGCGGCAACCCGGCGGCAAGCAGCGCGGGGAAGGTAATGACCGCGGCCCCGCCGACAATCGCGGCCATGATGCCGCCGGCGATCCCGGCGGCGACGAGCAGCACGCCGTGCAAGAGATCCATTGTTGGTGACGCCTCGTATCCCGGGCGCATCGCGATACGAGCGAAGCGAGTAGTGCGATGCAGATACCGATCTCGGGTTTACCGAGATCGGCGCTCAAAAGAGCGCAAGCCGGGTAAACCCGCCTTGCGTGGATCGCTGCACACACCGTCTCTGCGAAGGTCCCGGATCAGCGGTGCATCATTCGCGCAAGTGCGCTCGCGCTGCACCGGGTCCGGGACACGAACGCTAGAAGAACGCCTGGATGCCGGTCTGGGCGCGGCCGAGGATCAGTGCGTGAATGTCGTGCGTGCCCTCGTAGGTGTTGACGGTTTCGAGATTGCACAGCACGCGCATGACGTGAAACTCGTCGGAGATGCCGTTGCCGCCATGCATGTCGCGGGCGAGGCGCGCAATCTCGAGTGCCTTGCCGCAATTGTTGCGCTTGAGCAGCGACACCGCCGCCGGGGCCGCCCTGCCCGCTTCCATGAGCCGCCCGAGGCGGTACGCCGCGTGCAGGCCGAGCGTGATCTCGGTCTGCATGTCGGCGAGCTTCTTCTGCACGAGCTGATTGGCGGCGAGCGGCCGGCCGAACTGCTTGCGGTCGAGCACGTATTGGCGGGCGCGATGCCAGCAGAACTCAGCCGCGCCGATGGCGCCCCAGGCGATGCCGGCGCGCGCCACGTTGAGGCAGCCGAACGGCCCGGCGAGGCCCTTCACGTTCGGCAGCAGGTTCTCTTCCGGCACCAACACGTCCTCGAGCACGATCTCGCCGGTGATCGAGGCGCGCAATGAAAGCTTGCCTTCGATCTTGGGCGTCGAGAACCCCTTGGTGCCGCGCTCGACCAGGAAGCCGCGGATGACGCCGTCGAGCTTGGCCCACACCACCGCCAGGTCAGCGACCGGCGCGTTGGTGATCCACATCTTGGCGCCGGTGAGCCGGTATCCGCCCGCCGCCTTCTCCGCGCGCGTGATCATCGAGCCGGGGTCGGAGCCGTGATCGGGCTCGGTCAGGCCGAAGCAGCCCACGATCTCGCCCGATGCGAGTTTCGGCAGGTACTTCTTGCGCTGCGTCTCGCTGCCATAGGCGAAGATCGGATGCATGACGAGCGAGGACTGCACCGACATGGCCGAGCGGTAGCCGGAATCGACGCGCTCGATCTCGCGCGTGATCAGCCCGTAGGCGACGTAGCCCAGCCCGGCGCCGCCGTACTCTTCCGGGATCGTGGATCCGAGCAGGCCGAGGGCGCCCATCTCGGAGACGATGGCGCGGTCGAAGCGCTCCTCGCGGTTGTCCAGCAGCACGCGCGGGAACAGCTTGTCCTGCGCGTAGCCGCGCGCGGTGTCGCGCACCATGCGCTCTTCTTCCGTGAGCTCGCTCTCGAGATCGAGCGGATCCTCCCAGTTGAACGCGGCGTCCTTGAGTTGCGACGGGGTCCGCTGCTCGCGCTTCTCGGCGGTCTGCGACATGGCATGCTCCCGGGCTCAGCGGTGTTGGGCGGACGCAAGCGCCCTCCTGCAGTCTTTCTTGCCCACGTTCATCCCCCGGATTCAAGGGCCCTGCCGTCCCGGCCGCACTGGCCAACGGATGCCGACAGCGTCCCGAGTTCCCTGATCCGTGCGCACCATGTTACGAGCGTTGCCGGCAACAGGGAAACGCCCACGATGAAAGTTCAAAGCGCAGCGCAGAGCGACGTTTGGCCCGGCGGAAAATCCATCGCCGTGCTGGTCAGCATCCTGTTCGAGACCTGGTCGGACGGGAAGGGCCCGAGCTACTTCCCGCGCACGACGCCGCTGAAGCCCGGCACCGTCGACCACGGCGCCATCCAGTGGGCGCAATACGGCGGCAATGAAGGCTTGTGGCGGATCCTGCGTACGCTCGATCGCCATTCGGTCCCCGCCACGATCTTCTGCAGCGGGCGCTGCGGCGAGCTCTATCCCGAGGTCATCGCCGCGGCCGCCAAGGCCGGCCACGACATCGCCGGCCACGGCTACACGCAGGACGGCCTGTTCTGCTACATGACGCCGGACGAGGAGCGCATCGCGATCCGCAAGACGCTCGACGCGCTCGAACAGGCCTCCGGCATCCGCGCGAAGGGCTGGGCCACGCCGGCCTACAGCTGGACCACACACACGTTCGATCTCCTGTGCCAGGAGGGCGTGCGCTGGTATGGCGACGCCCTGGACATCAGTCTGCCGCGCAGGCAAGCGACGGCAAGCGGCGACATCGTCGCCTTTCCCTGGAGCGATTTCGTCGACAACCGGGTCCTGCGCGGACAGCCCCGCAGCTATTACGACGTCTACGCCGACACGTTCGAATATCTGCGCGAACACGAGCCGATGGGCTTGCTCCACGTCGCGTTCCACAGCCATTTCGGCGGCCGCCCGCTGATGACGGCGATGTTCGACAAGCTGCTGAAATTCCTGCGCGCCCAGCCGGAGGTGCATTTCCCCGGTCACAACGCGATCGCGCAGTGGGTGCTGGAGCGCGGCGACCGGCGAACTGAGCTATGCCAACCGGTTCTTCGCGTAGCGAAGGATAGATGAGTTGATCAATACTGGCGCCGCGATCTCGGTGCGCTCCCTCCCCCGCGCGCGGGGGAGGGTTGGGGAGAGGGCAGGCTTGCACGGGATTTGTTTGAACGGGTGAGCTCTTCGACTGCATGCCCCCACCCTGTCCCTCCCCCGCAAGCGGGGGAGGGGACGCAAGAGCCGACAGACTCTTAGTGAGGCGACGTGACTCGCATCACTGCGCGATCTGGATGTTCCTGTCCTTCACCAGGCGACCCCATTTCCCGATGTCGCCGGCGAGGATGGCGCGCATCTCCTCGCTCGCCCCGCTCCTGATTTCCATGCTCAGCGCCTCGAGCTTGCCCTTGACCTCGGGCGCGGCGAGCGCCTGCTTGATGTCGGCTTCGATCCTGCCGACGATCGATTTCGGCGTTCCCGCCGGCGCGAACGCGCCGATCCAGGTGGCGACGTCGTAGCCGGGCACGCCCGATTCGTCGACCGTCGGCACGTCGGGCAGCCGCGGCGCGCGCTTGAGCGTCGTCACCGCCAACGTGCGGAGCTTGCCCGACTGCATGCCGGCATTGGCGGTGGCGAGGTCGGCGAAGATGAGCTGGGTGTCGCCGGACATCACGCCGGTCACCGCCGGCGCGCCGCCGCGAAACGGGATGCTGGTGATGTCGACGCCGGCCATGGCCTTGAACAATTCGAGCGCCAGCAAGGTCGCGGTGCCGCCGGATGCGTGATTGAGCTTGCCCGGATTGGCCTTGGCGAGCGCGACCAGCTCCCGGATCGATTTCGCCGGCACGCCCTCGTTCACCAGCACGACCTCGGGGATCGAGGTCAGCAGCGCGACCGGCTCGAAGTCGCGTTGCGAATGGTAGCCGAGATTGGGATAGACCACGGGATTCATCGCCATGGTGCCGTCATGCGCCACCAGGAGCGTGTAGCCGTCGGGCGCCGCCTTTGCCGCGGCCTCCGTGCCGATGATCATGGCGGCGCCCGCGCGGTTCTCGATCACCACCGGCTTGCCCCACAGTTCGGCGAGCTTGCCCGCCACCACCCGCGCGGTGGTATCGATCGAACCTCCCGGCGCGGTCGGCACGATGATGCGCACGGTGCGCTCGGGAAAGCCTTGCGCCTGAGTTTCGCGCGGCAAACCCAGAACCGCGATCGCCAGAGCAGCCGTGAACGTGCCGCACGCCAGCCCGCCAAGCAGGCACCCTTTGGTCACTGGCTCCTCCCTGGGCATGCGGTATCCCCGCATTGCCGTGCCGGAACTGATCGGCTAATGACGTGTTTTAGCGCGCCCGTAGCTCAGCTGGATAGAGCGCTGCCCTCCGAAGGCAGAGGTCACAAGTTCGAATCTTGTCGGGCGCGCCAGTGATTTCAATAATTTATCAGAATTAGGACGGCCCTGTCTTTGGCCTGGGTAAGCGGGGGGTAAGCGGGCATCTGTTTTGATCGCCGGATCGACCGGCTCTGCATTACGTGCTGTTCGCTCCTCCAACCTTCACATCACGCCGGATGCCCGGCGCGATCTCGTTTTACGCCGCAAGCGCGACGGGAGGGGCGTGCGGAGTTGGAGGCGCGGCGTGAGGCGCTGGAGCTGGAGCTGGAGCTGCGTTTGGTGACTGCGACGGAGTGACGAGGCGTTGCGGCTGCAGGCGGAGGCACGGCCTGCGGATGAGCGGCCTCAGCCTGCGCGGCGAGTGGCGGAAGTGGGTGGCGTGAACAAAATATCGGGCTGTGACATTGATCTGGAACAGTGTCGCCTCCGCTCCGGTCGTATGCCGTGGGCTCGACTAGGCAGACGCAAAACCGATGACGGCAAGAACCCGAACCGTTTTGCTGCTGACCGCGCTGATCCTTGGCGCGCTGCTGTTCTCATGTCACCCCCGCGCGCTGTGCAACCGTTTCTGTGGTAGTGTCTCGGTGTGGGTTGCCGAGTTTCCTCTTTTTTTCGGCGGCCCTCATGGTTGACTTAGCCCCGCTCCGGCGGGGCTTTTTCATGCGGGCGTCCCCGCGCGGCGTGCAACCGATGATGCGTCTGCCGCGTTGAGCGGTGGGCTTGCCGCCAATGCCCTGAGCCCGTTTTCTCCCAAGTGGCGGGCAACGGGTGTCAGGTCGGCAAGCCCGTATGATGGACCCGACTTAGCCCCGCTTCCTGGCGGGGCTATTTCCGTGCGGGTCGCGTGCACGGAAATCCACAAGAATTTTTGGGAAACGGAGCTTTGCCTTGCTAATCGTCGTCTATAGGAGCCTGTTTGGAATTGTCTGGGAGAGCTTGTCCCTCGCCCGGACGCTTGCCGGTTATCGCTTACCCCCGCCCCTTGGCGGGGTTTTTTTGGTCGAGCGCAAGCCATTAACCATGAACTTGCGTATTCAACAGACCGACATGAACGATCAATAAGCTGTCGCAGCCGGGTTTTTTCCGTATCCGGCGACGTCTCTCCCGGAAGAGAAAAAGCACCGGGATGGGCGGGCGCGCAGCGGGTGAAATGGGCGGATGCGCAGGGGGGTTAGTGACTCCCGTGACCCCGAAATCAATCCCACGCGATCCACTGGTGGGCAGTTATTACTGTGGATGAAGCCATGACGACGATGACGAATGCCAGTCCGTCCGCCAGGGGCAGACGAGCAAAATTCACCCCGCGAGCTTTCGAGAAGATTAAGGTATTGGTGGCACAAGGGTTCAGCCGAGAGGAGATTGCCAGCTTACTCGGCGTGACCGTAGGGTCGCTCCAAGTCAAGTGTTCAAGGTTAGGCATTAGTTTGCGACGAATTATTCTGCAAAATGGCTCAGTGCGCCACACGCTCGACGGCACGGGAAGATCCATTCCCACTCCGGGCGCGGTCGGCGTCACGCACGTGCGACGGCAGAAGACCGAAGAAGTTCCTATGACGGCAGCGGACACCGCGCCTTTGGCCGAGTTTGCGATATTGACGCGGCACCGAGGCAAAGAGGTATCTAATGATGTCCCGCTCACGTCGCGCGCTATCGGCGAGCTTGCGCTTATTGCAACGTTGCGAGACTTGAGCGCCGCTGAACTTTTGGGCCAGACTTTGGCCGCAGCGATCAAGAAAGATATGATCGAAGAAATACTGCGCAGCAACGTCCCATCTTCTTCGGTCTGAACACTTCTCGCATCTCCCCGGTACGAATGGTCCGCGCGCCGCGACGCAGGAGGCACCCGCGTCTCTGCGTCCGCGCCAAGGCCGGGGATTGCCCGCAGGGAATTATCGACCTGCCCGAGTCAATCCGCCGCACCGCCCGCAACGCTCCTACGCGACTCACCCACGCGCTTCTCCGCGCCCAAGTCTGCCACCCGCCCGCCAAAATTTCGCACCAGCGGGCCGCGCTGAGTTCAGGAAACGGCATCCTACGGAGGGGGGAGGGTCGCCAAACAAAAGCCCCGCAGCGCAGGGGAGCGAGCGAGGCTAAGTCGAGACCCAGAGGGATTGCCGAGAAGAACGGCAAACCCACCGACACGATATCACATGTCCGCCATCAGCGCTCATTGGACAGAACGGGCGGATTGAATAAGGGAGAGTTTCTGGCTCATCGTAACGTTCATAGGAGTGGATGGCTTTTCCGCTTCTTAGTCGCACAGACCAGCCAAACAGGCAGGACGTGCTATGCTCACACCTAGCGGCCAGCAGGAGTGGATTTCAGCCGCTGGCTGTGGGAGCCCCAGGCTGAGCATCAGAGCTGGGGGCTCGCCTATTGGGTGGAAGCCGTCAACAGAAGGGCCAAAATGCAATGCGTTATTTGTCGGCCGTCTGCTTTCTCGCGATTGTAGCCTTTGCAGACGCGAGCCCCGCAGCAGCACAACAGAACTGTGCTTGCTTTTGCAGAGTTCAAGGCGAAGGCGGCGGAGGGTGTTGGGTTGATGTGCCGGGTTGTAATCCTCGTTCTGGCGTTCGGGCCTGCAACGATGGGGCCATGTGTGGCTACAATTGTGGCACCCCTGGCCTTCCCGCTAGACGGAGCGCGCCGCGTGCGCATCCTCTCGGGCAACATTATCGGCCAACCGAGCCGCCGCGGTAGCGCTACATTTCGGTCGTCATCGAGCCCTGAGCCTCTTAGCTAGTCGCGCATGCGGCCAAGCTTTCCGCTCGATCTCGTCCGGGAGTAGCAAGAGACTGTGGAGGAAAAAGGCCCCATCCTCAGGCTGGGGGGCGAGTGAGGATGGGGCCTAAGTGGCAGAGCGGATCACACGGCTTCTTTTGCTCTGGATGTGGGAGAAGCGTTGGAGAGACTTTCTTCTCTTTCCGACATCGTCGAGCCGATACCACTTAGTCGCATTGATCCGGCCTACGGTTTGTTCGTTTCCGCCAGAGATTTGTTCTTGGGAGCCAAACAGGTGAGGCGTGCTATGGTCCACACTAGCGGCCAGCAGAAGTGGATTTCAGCGCTGGCCCTGGGAGCCCCTGGCTCCAATGCAAGCCCAAGCCGGGGGCTCTCCTATCCGGGATGAGCCCTGACACACTGTCGCCCACGGCGTGAGCTACGCTCTGCACTAGCGGCCAGTCGGTCTGGTCCCCCGCTAACTGGCCGTGGGAGTGCCCGGCTGCAAGCCAGAGCTGGGGGGCTCTCCTATCAGCCCGTACCTTGGCCGCGTGTCATCAAAATGCGACGCCCAGTGCTCCGCCAAGAGCTGCGGCAGAGAGTAGAGAAGACCAGTGCCGTATGAAAGCGCCGTCGGAGAAGAGCTCGCGGAGCGATAGCTCACCACTCGCATCGAGCGCGGGCCAGCCTACAGCTATCTGGTACCTATAGACGTAGATCACCCACAGGCAGCTCGCGGCAATGATGAACAAGCGGCTGATGAGGCGATGATGCCGCCATGCCATACCGGCGAAGAAGCATATGGTAAGAAGGATGATGTACTGCTGGTAGTTCAGAAAGAAGGTACAGATCGTTTCCATTTTGCCAAGCTCATACCTTTACTTCGTAACGGAGAGAGGAAAGAGGCCCCAGTCCGGTGTGGCTGGACGGCCATTGCGGAACGTAGTCTGGTTCTGGGCCGCAGCCGGAGTGGCCAGCGCGGCGAGCAGAACGAGTGCGCTTAGATACTTCATCGGGGTTCTCCTTGCTGCGGAAGTACAGCGTGACGGGCGCCGAAGGTGCCCTCTGCGCTGAACTCCTTTACTGCCAGACCCTCCTTATTCGTACGGACTTGCCTGAGTCCTTGTGGCCGTCACGATGATTGATGATGGTCATGCCGGGTGTCATTCGGCCACCGTTACGGAAAATTCTTCCGCCGGTCTCAAAACATCCACGATGATTAGTACAAATGATCTCGGCCTGGGCGATGGTACCGACCAGAACAAACAAACTAGCAATAGCAATAGATCGCATTTCATTTATTCCTATCGTTGGCGTTGGGGATGCGGTGCGAAGCAATCTTCTCCGCTTCGGGGCGCTCGGTCTCATTGACGGCCTGCACGACATCGCGGGTACGGGCCATCTCAACCGCGGTTTTGACCGCGTCTTCGAGATTGTCCGTGTAGTAAGCCGTCGTTTCGTTTCCATCGCGGAAGTTCACCTATAACCACCTAGCGCAGAGTGAGCCCGAGATGGCGCGCGATCGATTTGGCTTCCCGGAGCATCATGGTTTTGTGAAAATCGTCTTCGGGCAACACGCACAAGGCGGCGGATACCGCTTGTTTTGGCGGTCCGTTTCTTAGTTGCTTTGCCCCGGACGTGGGACTTGTCACTTTGCGCCAAACATTTGTTCGTTGCTGCCACGACGCAAAATCCATCGAGGCGCCAGCGTACTTTCGCGACGAGTAGAGGCTCCGGGACTGAAGATGGATGCGAGAAAGGCCTTCGCGGCCCGGCGGACCGGGTCAATTCAATCCAGCGCGGCCCTCGTCGAGCCTGGCGTAATCCAGCAAGCATTCAAACATGTTACGGGCATTCGGGTCGCCGGCGTCATGGCCGCTCGCGTAACACCAATAAGTAAAATTCCAATCGACGGCACGGGCTTCGGCGATTAGGTCCGTAACGGTGATCGGCTCGTGGGGCGGCCAGTCCGCCCACGTCGTAGTCCTTGTCATTGTATCTCCGAGACCAATTCGGTCGTGCTGCATTTTCTGTGGACACGCGCCCGCATGACTAAATGGCCAGCCAGGACGCAGTGTTGTCGGTCCCGGCTGGCTCCAATTAGGTGTGAGCAATTGTTCGTTCGTCACTTGAACCGCCGTGCGGGTTCACCGTCGCGTCATTCGACTTTCGTTCGGGTGATTGACTTTCATCGAACGCAGTCTGCCTGCGTCGGCCCCCAGCATGAAGTAAACGCCATCATGGCAGGAACGAACAAATAATTGGCGCGGAGTAACAAATCCCGCACGAGGGAGCGAAGCGACTAAGGAGCGCATAGGAATTGTGCGGCGCACAATTGAGCAATCTCTCGGATGCTGCGTCGGTTAACACGAACTTTAGGCGGGCTCACCAATGACTTTCGGTAATTTATCTACGGAGACGCTGGCGAAGCTGAGCCCGCAAGTGATGACAAGCCGTGGTAGGCCGACAAAGTTTACGCCGGAGAGACTTCAGCAGATTAGAAATCTCGTGGAGCGGGGAGAGAACCGAGAACAGATCGCTGAGATACTCGACGTGACCGTTGGTTCTCTGCAAGTCACGTGCTCTAGGCTGGGTATCAGTCTGAGACGACCTAAAGTTGACAATGGGGTCCGGTTGCTGCGGCAGCACAACTCTATTTCGAGAAAGAAAACGATCGCTATGTATGACCCGACGGACCACAATGGAAGTGCGCTGTCGCAAACGATAGAAGAACAATCTCAGGAAAACTCACGGTCGGGACCGACGGAGCCACCCCAACCGCGAAGCCGCAGCAAGAGCGTGTGAAAACGCTTGAGGCCGGCTCCCCGAGCGTCGCGATCAGGTTTCAGTACAACGGCATGAGCGGACAACCGAATTGCCGCTCAATCTGGATATGATCGGGCGACTGGCGTTGGAGGCAGAGTTTCGGAACATGAGCGCTGCTGAATTTTTTATTTTTATTTTTTTTTTAGCTTACTACTTTATATAATTATTTCTTTCTCTTTTTTTTTTTAAAATTTATTATATTATTTAAATTTATTTTTATTTTTTTATTTTTTTTTTTTTTTTTTTTTTTTTTTTTTTTATTAGCTTTCTATTCGCATACGTACGCGCCGACTGGTGACTGCATGGTCTCTGCCGGACGGTTGCGACCGGGCTGCAGCGCCTCGGCGTGCGCCTCGAAGTCACCGAGGCGGTGGTGAACCATCTGAGCGGAAGCGGAGCTGGCGTAGTCGGGATCTATCAAAGGCACGATTGGGCAGAGGAAAAGCGCTCCGCACTCGACGAATGGTCTGCTCACCTTCTTGCCGCGGCGGAAGTCAGGCTGCCTGTAGGAAAGGTGTTGCCATTCAGCCTAGCGGGCTCAGGCGAGATGTAGCCAAGGCCGTCCGGTGTTGGGCGAGCGGGTTCGGCCATTTCTTTGCCCGCTCCCGAACGCGGTCGCGCCCCATCGTACCGAGCAATCGGCTTTTACCGCTCCGGCCGCTCGCTCGACTGGCTCAAGTTCAAGGACCCCGTCGCGCCGGCAGTGAAGCGTGAGGCGGAGGAGGATTGGGCAAGGGGATAAGCGCTGAGAAAACCGGATTAGCTCAGCCGCCGATCCAATCACCGGACAAGAATTTAGGGAGATCGAGCGCGTTCGCAGCCTTCTCCTTTGGATGTTTCGCCAGGGCGTCCAGGGGCGGCCAGAGCGTCACGGATGGCTTGGCCGTCATGGATTTTCCAGTCGATGTGTGAGCTGCCTCACATCGAGACAGCGCGCGATATGCGAACGCCCTGGCAGGCTCAACAGCGCTGCAAAGGGGACGCACATGCGCAAGACCACGTGGGCCGAATTGCCGTCGCGGCTGCTATCGCAGTGGCCTGGTCGATGGTCACGCTTGCCAGATCGAAAGTCGTGAACAACGCAGGTGTGGCCACAGCGTCGGCACCAATCATGCCCCATGAGCTTACGGTGAGGCACGGTAGGGATCTTCCGAGCGAATATTGGCACCATCCTTTTCTGAGCAGGGCCGGGCAGATAAGGGTTGACCTTGACGGCTGGTCGGTGCTGGCCGCGCTACGGCAGGATGCCCGGCCCGCCGAACTGGTCAAGCGTATCCGCCGGCTCGTGCACACCCGCCCAGGGGCCGACAACAAAATGGAAGCAGCATCGTGATCAAGATTCTTTACGTCGAAGACAACGACGACAACGTCTATATGCTTAAAATGCGGCTCGAGCTGCTGGGCGATTTCGAGGTTCTGGCAGCGGAGGACGGCGAGAAGGGATGCGAGATTGCCCTTCGCGAGCGGCCCGATATTATCCTGATGGACCTGGAAATGCCTGTCATTGACGGATGGGAAGCCGCGCGGCGACTGAAGGGCGATCCACAAACCCACGACATCCCGGTCATCGCTCTGTCTGCGCACGCGCTGGCCGGCGAACGCGAAAAGGCGATTGCCGCTGGGTGCGATGAGTTCGACACCAAGCCGATCGAGTTTGAGCGCCTTGTCGCAACCGTTCGGCGCCTTCTCGCGCACCCATAGTGGCGCTGGTCCTAGCGAAGCGCCACTTGTCCTGCCTCGATTCAGAACGATTCAGGGCTGTCCTAGTGACCCAACGTCGGCTCGGTGGTAGGCTGACGGCGCGGTCGACCGACTGCGGCGAGGAAGCCGCCATGTTCGACATGGGACGGCGCGATTTCATCACGCTGCTCTGCGGCGCGGCGGCGTGGCCGCTCGTGGCGCGCGCGCAAAGCTCCGAGCCGCAGTGGCGGCACGGTCTGTCGCTGTTCGGCGACCTCAAATATCCGCCCGAGTTCAGGCATTTTGACTATGTCAATCCGCAGGCGCCGAAGGGTGGGAGGCTACGCTTCGTGGCGCTCGGCACTTTCGACAACTTCAACCAGGCAATAGCCGGGGTCAGGGGCTTGTTCGCCGCGGCTGCGGGCACGATTTGCGACACGTTGATGGTGCCCTCGCTCGACGAAGTATTCGCGCATTACGGGCTGATCGCGGAAGCGATCAGTCATCCTCCGAATTTTGCGTCCACCTCCTTTCGCTTGCGCGCCGCGGCGCGCCACCACGACGGCAAGCCGATTACGGTCGAGGACGTGATCTATTCCTTCGAGGCCTACAAGAAAAACAACCCCTTCATCGGCGCCTTTTATCGCGACGTCGTGCGGCTTGATCAGAGCGGCGAACGCGAGGTCACTTTCACTTTCGATTCACCCGGCAATCGAGAAATGCCGACGATCCTCGGGCAGCTCAGGGTACTGCCCAAGCACTGGTGGGAAGGCACCGACGCCGCGGGCAAGAAGCGCGATATCGGCGCAACCACGCTCGAGCCGCCGCTCGGCAATGGCGCATATCGCATCAAGGAGTTCGTCGCCGGCCGCACGGTGACTTACGAGCGGGTGAAGGATTATTGGGCCAAGGATCTCAACGTCAATATCGGGCGTGATAACTTCGATGAGATTCGCTACGAGTATTTTCGTGACCCGACTGTCGCACTGGAAACCTTCAAGGCCGGCCATGCGGACTGGCGCATCGAGAACAGTGCCAAGAACTGGGCTACGGCGTACGATTTTAATGCGGTCAAGGACAAGCGGGTCGTCCTCGAAGAATTCGCCCAGCGCGACCGCGGGATGATGCGGGCCTTCGCCTTCAACATGCGGCGCGACAAGTTCAAGGACATGGGGGTGCGGCGCGCGTTCGATTTCGCCTTCGACTTCGAGAAGATGAACAAGCAGTTCTTCTTCGGTCAATACAGACGGGTCAACAGCTACTTCGAGGGCACCGAACTGGCCTGTTCCGGGCTGCCGCAGGGGGAGGAGCTCAACATCCTGGAACCGCTGCGCGACAAGGTGCCGCCCGAGGTTTTCACCACCCCGTATACCAACCCTGTCGGCGGCACATCTGAGAACGTGCGCGCTAATCTGCGCGAGGGGATGCGACTCTTGCGGGAAGCAGGCTACGAGGTGCGCGATCAAGAGCTGGTCAACGTCCGGACCGGCGAGGTGCTGAGCGTTGAGATTCTCAGTGTAACGAGCGATCCGTTAGGAGCGGAACGCTTGATCCTCTTCTACAAGCCTTACCTTGTTCGTCTCGGTATCGACGTCAGCGTGCGAAGCGTAGATGATGTTCAATATGAGAATCGATTACGCAACTTTGACTTCGATATCATCATAGCCACGTGGCCGCAGTCCCTGTCGCCCGGCAACGAGCAGCGCGACCTGTGGAGCTCTCAGGCCGCCGATACGCCTGGCTCGCGCAACTACGTCGGCATCAAGAATCCCGCGGTCGATGCCCTGATTGAGCGCGTGATCTTCGCCAAGAGCCGTAGCGAGCTGGTGGCGGCCACCAGGGCGCTCGACCGTGTCCTGTTGTGGAACCACTATGTCGTACCGCAATTTACCGATGACAAGGTGCGCGCGGCGCGCTGGGACCGCTTCGGCCGGCCCACTCCGTTGCCCGAGTATGGTGCCTCAGCCTTTCCAACCGTCTGGTGGTGGGATGCCAAAAGGGCCGGCGAGATAGGAGTTCTTCGCAAGGCCAAGAGGCCAAAAGTACGTTCTCGGTAAGGCGCATGGGATCCCGCTACCGACATCGATTGCTGCACTGCATGTCTGCAATTGGCACTTTTGAGACGTCCACCGATGTCCGTTATTTGGGCGCTTTCGGGGGCAAAGATGGGGTAATCGGCCGGCAGCTTGTGGATAGCTGAAGATTTTGGGTGCTGCGCTTCAGGCTGATGGTGAAACGAGGTCCGAGATCGCGGCCTCAAGCAGCAGAAGGAGAAGCGCAGCATGGACCATTTTGCTGGACTGGACGTTTCGGTCAAGGAGACGAGCATCTGCATTGTGGATGACGCAGGCAAGATCGTTCGGGAAGTAAAGGTGGCGAGCGAACCTGAAGCGTTGTTGCGGCGCTGAAGAATCCCGCCTACCACTTCAAGCGAATTGGGTGGCACGGTGTTTGCGCTGTCGCCGGCCGGCTTCGGCAAATTCATCGCCGACGAAACCGATAAGTGGGCCAAGGTGATCCGGGCGGCCAACATCAAACCAGCGTGAGCCCAGCCCCATAGGAAAATGAGCTAGTCTCGCGCATTCAGCGCGAGACCGACGTGCACTGCGCTCACTTGGGAACTAGCGCATGAAGATTGCAATCCTCGACGATTATTTCGATACGCTACGCACTCTTCCGTGCTTCCAGAAGCTCAAGGGTCACGAGGTTACGGTCTGGAACGACCACGTGCAGGATACCGACGCGCTAGCGGCGCGCCTAAAAGATACCGAATGCTTGGTGCTCATTCGCGAACGCACGACAATCCAAGCCGCCCTGCTCGATCGCCTGCCCAGGCTCAAACTCATCAGCCAACGCAGCGTCTATCCGCACATCGACATCGAGGCTTGTACGCGCCTTGGTGTCATCGTGTCGTCAAGCCAACACATCGGCACTCCGTCCTACGCTGCGGCCGAGCTGACATGGGCGCTCATTCTAGCGGCGGCTCGCCAGCTTCCGCAGCAGATGGCCGCGCTCAAGGCCGGCAAGTGGCAGATCGGCGTTGGCGTGACGTTGCGCGAAAAGACGCTCGGCGTCTTCGGCTATGGCCGCATCGGCGCGACGGTCGCGGGCTATGGCAAAGCGTTCGGCATGAGTGTCGTGGCATGGGCGCGCGAAGAATTGCTCGCGCGGGCGCGTTCGGACGGGTACGCGACTGCGCGCAGCAAGACGGAATTCTTCGAGGCTTGTGACATCATCTCGCTGCACATGCGGTTGGTGCCGGCGACGCGCCACATCGTCAAAGCCGAGGACCTGGCGCGCATGAGACCGCAAGCCATGCTGGTCAATACCAGCCGCGCGCAGCTGATTGAACCCGGCGCGCTCGTGGCCGCCCTCCGCGCGGGCCGTCCCGGCTATGCCGCGGTTGACGTGTTCGAGGACGAGCCGATGCGCGACCCGAATTTTCCGCTGTTGCAGTTCGACCAGGTCGTCGCAACGCCGCACATCGGATATGTGACGCGCGAGGAATACGAGACGCAGTTCGCCGACATTTTCGACCAGATCATCGCCTTTGCGGCTGGCCAGCCTATCAACGTCGTCAATCCAGACGTGCTGGCAGGGACGACACGCCAACGGGCGGGGAAGTAATGTCAGATTTTCGGGGTGTTGCTGTCGTAGCGATGGCGTCGAGGCGGTAGGGTCGGTTCCGAATGACCAGACCGGACATCGGCCACGCAGGCGGCACTCCCGGCAGCCGTGCTGATTCAGAACGATTCAGGTCTGCCCCAAGGACCGGCTGACCCTTCCCCGGCAGGCTCCTGATGCGTCAGACCGCCTGCGCCCGGCGGTCCCTAGCTGGTATGATCGGCGGCGGCACCCGTGGGAGGGAGCCCCCATGTTCGGCATGACGCGGCGGGACTTTGTAGCGCTGCTCGGCGGTGTGGCGGCGACGTGGTCGCTCGCCGCGCGGGCGCAGCAAGCGGTGCCGGTCATAGGCTTTCTCGGCAGCCAGTCGCCTGGCCCGATCGCGCGCTCGTTGTCGGCGCTGCAGGAAGGTCTGAAGGAAACCGGGTATATCGTCGGCCAAAATGTGACGATCGAATTTCTATGGGCGGACGATCAATATGATCGCCTTCCGGCAATGGCGGCCGACCTGGTGCGCAGGCCGGTCGCAGTGATCGTGGCGGGCGGGGGCAATGTTTCGGCACGGGCGGCGAAGGCTGCGACTTCGACAATCCCGATTGTGTTCCCGATCGTCACGGACCCGGTGAAGGACGGCCTGGTCGCCAGTATCAACCGGCCGGGCGGCAACGTGACCGGGATTGCCGCATTGACAATCGAGCTTGATCCTAAGCGGCTGGAGCTGCTGTGCGAGCTGGTGCCTGCGGCCCACGTGATTGGTGTGCTGATCGATAGTAATCGTCCCGAGGCCGACGACCAGACGCGTGCCTTGCAAGCCGCAGCGCAAACAGTCGGCCGGCAACTAGTGGTCGCCAGGGTCGCCGCCGAACGTGAATTCGACGCCGCCATCGCGGCGCTCATTGAGAAGAAGGCGGACGCGCTTGTGGTCGGCGCATCGCCATTTTTTTTCAGCCGCCGTGAACAGCTCGTCGCGCTGGCCGCGCGCCGTGCACTTCCGACAATTTACCAATTTCCCGAATTCGCGTCTTCCGGCGGTCTGATTGGCTATGGCGCCAGCGCAACCAACTCCTACCGGCAGGCCGGCGTCTACGTCGGCCGAATTTTGAAGGGCGATAAGGCGGCGGATTTGCCGGTGTTGCAGCCGGTGAAATTCGACCTCGCGATCAACCTCAGGACCGCCAAAGCACTTGGCCTCGAGGTGCCGGAAAAGCTGCTCGCACTGGCCAACCAGGTGATCGAATGAAGCGGCGCGAGTTCATCACGCTTCTCAGCGGCGCGGCGGCGGCGTGGCCGCTCGCGGCGCAAGCGCAGCAACGGCCCGCAGGCCGACCGGAAATGCCATGAAAGGCATCGCCGAGTGGCTCGCATCGATCGGCTTGAGTGAGTACGCCCAACGCTTCGCCGAGAACGCCATTGACCTCTCGGTCGTCCGCGATCTGACGGAGCAAGACCTTAAAGACCTCGGCGTTCTGCTTGGGCATCGCCGCAAGATTCTGCGCGCGATCGCGGAGCTTGGTGGGGTGGCTCCTGCGGCGACTGAAACAGCGACCGAACCGGTCTCGCGTGACGACGCTGAGCGCCGTCACCTCACGGTGATGATCTGCGATCTGGTGGGTTCGACTGCCCTATCGGCCCGACTCGATCCGGAGGACATGCGCGTCGTGACCGATGCCTATCACGCCGCCTGTGCCCGTATTACGCGAACCTATGACGGGTTTCTCGCCGAGTTCCGGGGCGACGGGATATTGGCCTATTTCGGTTATCCAATCGCGCACGAAGACGATGCCGAACGAACCGTACGGGCGGGGCTCGATATCATTGCCGCGGTTGCCCGACTCGAGACGCGCGCCGCGGAACCGCTCGCGGTCCGCATTGGCATCGCGACCGGCGTGGTGGTGATCGGCGAGCTCAGTCGCGAGGGTGCATTGCGCGAGCACGCCGTGGTCGGGGAGACGCCGAACGTTGCAGCCCGCCTTCTGGCTTTGGCCGAGCCCGGGACGATCGTCGTCGCCGCCTCAACGCGCCGGCTGCTCGGCGATCTGTTCCGTCTGCGCGACCTGGGCCGGCACGAAGTCAAGGGTATTGCCGAGCCGGTCGCGGCGTGGGTGGCGGAGGGCGTGTCCGATTCCGAGAGCCGCTTCGAGGCGGTCCGCGCGACGGGTCTGACCGATCTCATCGGCCGCGAGGACGAGCTCTACTTCCTGCTGGAACGCCAACGCCTCGCCTGGAAAGGCGAAGGGCAGGTCGTGCTGATCTCGGGCGAGCCGGGGATCGGCAAGTCCCGCCTTGTGGCGGCTCTCGCCGAGCGCATCGCCGGCGAGCTGCACACGCGCTTGCGTTATCAATGCTCGCCCTACCACACCAACAGCGCGCTCCATCCGTTCATTGCCCAGTTGGAGCGAGCGGCGGGGTTTAAGGCCGACGATACCTCCGAGCAACGCTTCGACAAGCTGGAAGCGGTCCTCGCCATGGGCGGATCGCGGGTTCAAGGAGTAGCGGCGCTTTTTGCTGCGCTACTGTCGATCCCGTTCGGCGAGCGATACCCGCCGCTGGCGCTCAGCCCTACGCAGCAGCGCCGCCGGACGCTCGCGGCACTGCTCGATCAATTCGAGGGTCTCGCCCGCCGGCAGCCGATCCTGTTCGTGTTCGAGGACGCGAACTGGGCTGATGCCACCTCCCTCGAGCTCCTCGATCTGATGGTCGAGCGGGTGCGTCAACTACCGGTCCTTGCACTGTTCACATTTCGACCGGAGTTCGAGCCGCCGTGGGTTGGTCTCCCCAACGTCGGCACCTTGCCGCTCGGTCGCCTCGACAGCAACGACGTTGAAAGCATGATCGCGCGAGTGACCGGCGGTCGCGTGCCGCCCGCCGAAGTGATGAAACAGATCGTCGCCAAGACTGACGGCAACCCGCTGTTCGTCGAGGAACTCACCAAAGCGGTGTTGGAAGCGGGCATCCTAGTCGAGGATGCCGAGGGCTATCGGCTCGATGGACCACTGCTGCCACTCGCCATCCCGGCAACCCTTCAAGAACTTCTTTGATGTCGCGGCTCGACCGTCTGGCTCCGGTGAGGGAGATCGCCCAATTCGGCGCCGCCATCGGGCGCGACTTCTCCTATTCGTTGCTGCGCGCGGTGGTGGGACGCGACGAGACCGCATTGAAGCATGCGCTCGCCCAACTCGAGCAGGCCGAGCTCGTGTTCCGCCGTGGCGAGCTGCCGGAAGCCGTTTACAGCTTCAAGCACGCGCTGGTGCGGGATGCCGCCTATGAGAGCCTGCTCAAGAGCCGCCGACAGCAATTGCACGGCCAGATCGCGCGCGCACTTGAGGAGAGGTTTGCCGACATCGTGGCGAGCCAGCCGGAAATCGTGGCACACCACTTCACGGCAGCCGGCCTCGTTGAACCCGCCATCGATTACTGGCTCAAGGCTGGACAGCAGGCAGCCCGACGCTCGGCCAATGCCGAGGCATTAAACCATCTTGCTCGTGGTTTGGAGCTCCTTCCCAAAATTGACGATCCGATGCTACGCAACAAGTCGGAGTTGCTGCTTCAAACGTCGCTCGGCCACTCCCTCCGGGCGATTAAGGGCTGGAGCATTGATAGTGTGAAGCATGCGTATACGCGAGCACTCCAGCTGTGCAAAGAAAGTGGGTTCGACGAGCATACCTTGCCTGCGGTGTTTGGTCTGTGGACCTGGAATTTCCTTCGTGCAGCGCTTGGTGAAGCTCAAGCCGTTGCCGAACATTTGGTGAATACAGCCGAGAATGCAGATGACTCGGTTTTCAAGGTTCTTGCCCACGAAGCTTTAGGGTTTACCCTATTTGCGCGCGGGAAATTTGCCGCTGCCCACGCGGCGTTAGAACACAGCATTAGCATGTGTGAAGACAGCAGGGCCGCGGCGTATCTTGACCTGTCAGCGCAAGACCCGCGTGTTCATGTAAGGTTATACGATGGCATGGCCCTGTGGTTGCTCGGCTATCCCGATCAGGCGTTGCGGATTTGCGCCGAGGCCCGTCGTTATGCAGATACAGCTCAACATCCGTTTAGCGAGGCAATGGCACGAACGATAAGCCTCCGGGTGCATCAGTTTCGCGGTGAGGCTGACATTGTTGCACGCCAGGCTGACGAGGCCATCGCACTCTGCGAAGAGCATGAATTTGTGCACTATCTGGCCATGGCTTTGATTTTGCGCGGATGGGCAACTGCCCGGCAAGGCGAGTTTGAGAAAGGCATTGCCGGGATTCAGGCAGGTTTGGAAAAAGAACGGGCCACGGACGCCTTATTGTTTGAGTCGTATACTCTTGGGTTACTGGCGGATGTATGCATAAAGAATGAACAGTACGAACAAGCGTTCAGCTTCTTGGACCAGGCAAAATTGAGGCTCAACGATGGAAACTCCGAACGCTTTTACGAGGCTGAAATATACCGCTTGCTCGGAGAAACATATCTGCGATCACGTCGAGATCTGGATCAGGCAGAGCGTTATTTGTCTAAGGGACTTAAGGTTGCGCGCGAACAGAAAGCCAAATCCCTTGAACTTAAACTTTGTGTGAGTATTTATGATCTGTACGAGCTGAGACAAAACGCCGACAAGTATCGCTCGCAACTCGGCGAGATTTACGGATATTTTAGCGAGGGGTTTGACACCACGGATCTAGTCAAAGCCAAGGCAAGGTTGAAAAATGCTTGATAACTCCGCCAAGACACTGGGCCTCACTTTCCCCATCACGCTGCTCGACCGCGCCGACGAGGTGATCGAGAGGCCAGTCTCCTTTTGGCACAAAGGGGACATCCCGACCGCACTGACCAATGTCCGGTTTCAGGGGGTGAGTTCAATCGGTCAGTGCAACACCAGTTGCAGTCTATTGGCAGGGGTTTCGAAGGCCAAGGTCTTTCGCGGGCGTTGATTGAGCCTCAGAGCAATGCCATTGAGGTAGGCCTGGGAGAAGCGCGAGAGATCGGTTCCTCTCGGGAAGTACTGTCGCAGCAGGCCGTTGGTGTTCTCGTTGCTGCCACGCTGCCATGGACTGCGCGGATCACAGAAGTAAACCTGCACGTTGGTGGCAACCGTGAAGCGTTTGTGGCCAGACATCTCCTTGCCTTGGTCCCACGTCAGGGAGCGTCGTAGCTGCTCGGGCAATTTGCGGATGTGCTTAGCGAGCGCGGCAACCACAGTCGTCGTGTCCTTCCTTGGAAGCTTGACGAGCATCGTAAAGCGGCTGTGGCGTTCGACGAGCGTCACGATGTGCGTGTCGCTTGCTCCGGTAAGAAGATCTCCTTCCCAATGGCCAGGAACTGCGCGATCCTCGGCCTCGGCGGGTCTGTCGCGGATAGAGACCATATCGAGTATGTGCCCCTGTCCATTCTTGGCCTTGCCGCCTTTGGCGTGACGCATCTGCCGCCTTGTACGCAACTGTGCCGTCAGCTCCTTCTTCAGCACGCCGCGCGTCTGAACAAAGAGACTGCGATAGATCGCTTCGTGGGATATCCGCATGTCTCGGTCGGTCGGGAACTGCTGCTTCAGCCAACCGGAGATCTGCTCTGGCGACCATTGCAGCGCAAGCTTCTGCGCCACGCGCCATCGTAACTCCCCATGGAGCGCCAGGCGACAAGGCTTAGGGCGCAGCGCCCGCTCCCAGGCGCTCCTCTCGGCCCGGTTTGCACGGTAAGTCTGCGAACCGCCGTTGCGTCGAATCTCCCGGCTTATCGTCGATGGCGATCGTTTGAGACCTCGTGCGATCCGACGGACCGACCGGCCGGCCGCAATCCCACGGGAAATCTCTTCGCGCTCCTCAAGCTTCAATGCCGCCACAGCTCTGCAACGCGGCGCCGGAGCGATCCCTCCATTGAGAGCCACGATCCGCTGGACGCCGGTCTTGTTCCTCCTTTCCAGCGCCCGGGAGATGGCTAACACACTTTGTCCGTTCTTCCAGCGCTCCCAAAGTTCATCCTTCTGCTTCGCCGTGAACAATATCCGTGACGTCACCATCTGCCACCTCCTTATCCAGCAAGATTAGAAGGTGTTGCGTCGATCGGTTGAGATCACCGGGGAACAGTGGACATGGCGTGGTTGGACTACGACAGTCCGTTTCTGACCGATAGCGTTGAAAAAGGGCTCGCGCTCATCAGCGAACAATGATTCCGTCTGCTTGAGGCTATCAGTGGCGGAGGCTTGCCATGATGGGTCGGCAGACGGGCGATCAGAGCCATTTGTTCTACCTGTTCAACCTTGAACAGCGCATTCCGAGAGGTCATTTGCTGCGCCGGATCAATCCGGTGGTGACACGGCTGCTGGCTGGACTTCGTGAGAAGCTGGCACCCTTCTACAGCGAGATCGGCCGGCCTTCGATTGATCCAGAGCTTATGATCCGGATGCTGATCGTGGGCTACTGCTATGGCATCCGCTTTGAGCGGAGGCTGTGCGAGGAAGTCGAACTGCATCTGGCTTTTCGGTGGTTTTGCGGGCTCGACCTCGACGACAGCGTTCCCGATCACTCGACGTTCTCAGTCAATCGCCATGGCCGGTTCCGGGAGAGCGACTTCTTCCGCCATGTGTTTGAGGCGGTGGTTCGAGCCTGCATGGATGCAGGCCTGGTCAAGGGCCAAGGCTTTGCCGTCGATGCCAGTGTTATGGAAGCGGACGCCAGCCGGTATCGCGGGGTCCCGCCCGAGGAAGCGGATTGGTCGGCACCGGAGCGCCAGACACGCGCGGTCGCCGAGTTCCTGGGAGCAATCGACGATGACGACCCCACTACCGACCGCAAGCCCCCGAAGGTGATCTCCTTAAGCGACCCGTGCTCGGCATGGACCGCAAAGGCGAACAAGCGTGTGCAGTTCGGTTACGGGCTTAATTATCTGATCGACATGGAGAGCAGCATCATCGTGGATGTCGAGGCCACGCCGGCGCGAACTTTCGACGAGGTCGCCGCCGCCAGGAGGATGATTGAGCGGACCGAAGCGCGCATGGGGCTCAAGCCGCAACGTCTCGCCGCCGATACGGCCTACGGCACCGGCAAGTTCCTCGGCTGGCTGGTCAGTGCTGGCATCGCACCGCAAATCCCAGTTTGGGACAAAAGCACCCGAGAGGACGGCACCTTCTCACGCAGCGACTTCACGTTCGACCGGGCGCGCAACGTCTATGTCTGCCCTGCCGGTAAGTTGCTCACGACGACGGGCAACGTTGGTGACGACCACATCCTGCGCTACCTCGCGTCCAAGCGCGATTGCGATGCATGTCGACTCAAACAGCAATGCTGTCCGAAGATGCTCTTTCGCAAGGTCACACGTGACATCAACGAGGATGCCCGCGATCTCGCCCGCGCACTGATGGGTACGCCGGAGTTCGACAAATCACGCGACGAGCGCAAGAAAGTCGAGATGCGGTTTGCCCACCTCAAGACCCATCATCGCTTTGAGCGCATGCGATTGAGAGGGCTGTCGGGGGCGCGCGACGAGTTCCACCTCGCCGCAATCGTGCAAAACCTGTCGCGCTGGCCGATATCCTCATACGCGGCACCGCGCAGGAAATATTCCCTCGTCGGCTTCTTTGCGAGGCCGATCGCAGTGGTCAGGTCCGCGATCGCGCGCGGATATTCCTTCCGCTTGGCGTATAACGAGCTGCGCTCGCGGAAATAGTCGGGGTCCCTCGGATTGAGCGAGATTGCCTTGTTGATATCGGCGAGCGCACCCTTCGGATCTCGCCGCATCTGGATGGCTGCCCGATAGTAGTAGGCGGCGGCGAGCTTCGGGTTGTTCCGGATCGCGGCGTCGAAGTCGGCGAGCGCGCGGTCGAAATCCTTCTGGATGACGTACCCGAATCCGCGCGCCGTCAGCGCCTGCGCGAGGGCCACGGGCTTGGCCCGGTCCGACTCGATGATCGTGGTGCAATGGGCGATGCGGTCGGCCGAGGAGAGCTGCGGCGCGTTGCAGGCCCTCCAGGCATCGTCGAGGGACGTGGCCAGGGCTGCGGCGCCCGAAGTAACGGTTGCTACTGCGGGCACCGCGAAGGCCAAGAGGCCGATGGCGACACCGCCAAGCACGGAAAGGCGAAAATCGTAACACCGGGCACGCATGGCTGCTCCGTTGCGGGTCTGACTGGCCCACCCCCGCGCCCGATTGGTCGCGGCCCGGTCACCAAAAGTTCACACGGAAACGGAAGAAATCGCGTGACCGGATCAAAGGAGCCAGAAAATGAAGGGTAGGACATCTTGGATCGGCCTGCTCATTGCCTGCAGTATCGGCGTCTGCAGTGGGGCCGCCGCGGCGCAACCGGCGGCTCCGCCCGCTCGTTACAAGATCGACGAGAAATACACCCAGAAATCGCCAAACGGCGCGATAACGATCGAGCAATACCTGAACAAGGATACGGACGACTGGAAATGGCAGTTCTGGGTGCGCCGGCAGGGCACATTCACGCTGCTTGATCCGGAGCCGGCCGGCTATCCCGCGGATTTTATCTTCACCAACGACCTGAAATGGATCGTTCGCGTGCAAAAGATCGGTTCGGGCACGTCGACGCTCCATCTGTACCGCCTGAAGCCGCAGGGCTATTTGCGCGCGAGCAAGAAGCCGCTCGGCGACCTGGCGTGGGACTATTTGAAGACCCGTCCCGACTGGCGAAAGATCGTGAAGGCGCCGGAGTATCACACCTCGGCGTATCTGCTGGAGGGGCTTGAAGAGAACTATCGCGGGCTCGGCGTCGATTGGCCCGCGAACCGCTATCTTCTGATCACCCTGTCGGGGGATGCCGACGTCAAGGGTCGTAAACCCCTGCAGACCGGCGTGGTGAACGGCTGGCGCTGCAGATATGACCTGCAGACCGGCAAGTTCGACGTGCCGGCACTTTTTTCAGGTGACAATGCCAAGGCCGTCGTGCCCGAGTGAGTGGGGGCTTTTGATTGTCGCAACATCCGATGGGGAGCGGATACACGCTAAGGACGCCGAGGCTCTGCTCGGCCGGTCAGGTGATGGCGCTACTGCGGACCCGCACGGTCGGGGCCGCAGCCCTTTGAGACACGAATGAGGCTAACCAGGCTCTTTCCGGGTCAGCTGTTGCCTGCTGACTTGGTCTTGCTGCTGAAACCCTACCCAGCGCCAGTAGAGGTACAGCGATGCGCGGCAGTCAAAGCAGGGGTGTCGTGGGAACGCTAGATCATTCCCTGCGCTCGAGCCCACTGGCGCGTCTCTACCGCTCGCAACGCCTCTGCGCCCTTCAGCCACTCGCGCGCTAGCTTGAGCAGCATCTCGCGCCGCTTGGGGTCATTGTTCCGCCCAGCGGCTTGCATGCATTCTCTACCGTGGTTCTCAAACAACTCGATCTTCTTGGTCAGCAGCGGCATCGGCGTGTTCCCATGAGTGAATTAGTCTTGCTGCCTCTGGTGTCGCTCAAGGTGTCTTCCGGGTTCATTAGGCGCTGCACACCTGCCGTTGACGCCAACAGCCCCACGCCGTGGCCGGTTTGTGCACCCGACAGGCGTTGGCGGCCCATCCTGCCGGCCTTGGCGAGCCCGGATCGGGTCGCGACGAGTTCGTTCTAGGGCTGGATAACCGCGGCCGACCTCATTTCCGCGCTGGCCAGGGGGACCCACTTGGACATCACGGCGACCGACCAGAGCAGGCCAATCGCGACCACGACGGCGATACCGACGATCCCTGTGCGTTGAGCTTTGATCAACATGATCGCCTCCATCCACGGTGATGCGATATCTCAGGCTCGGACGTTAGGCTTGTGGCGGCACTGCGAATGTGAAGTGCCTCACTCAGAGGACGGAATCCCGAAGCATGCGGTGCCGGTATGCATCTCGTGAATGGCAAATGCGTGAGAACTCACGCCCGCTGTGCCGCCAGCAGGTGCGTCCGCGGAGTGAGAGGGCTGCAGCCGTCGCGGCCTTCCGGGAGCCAGTCCGAGAGCTTCAACGGGCTCTCTACCCCAGGAGAACCGCCCGATCCATTCGCAGCGGCTGCGTCGCTATGCGCTCGTCCGCCCTGCTCCCTTTTGCCCCGCTGGTTCGCCGTCCCATGTCTGCTGGGTGACGCCGCGTTCACCCAGTTCGTACTTTTGCACCTTGCCGTTCTCGGTGGTCGGCAGCTCACTCATGAATTCGAGATACCGCGGCACGGCAAAATAGGGCAGGCGCGGCACGCAGTAGGCGATCAAATCCGCGGGCATGAGCACGCGGCCGGGGTGGAGAACCAGGGCGGCCATGATCTCATCTTCCGCCAGCGACGAGCGGACGGGAAAGACCGCGGCATTCGCCACGGCAGGATGACTGAGCAAGACCTGCTTGACCTCGAAGGACGAGATGTTCTCGCCGCGCCGGCGGATCGCATCCTTGAGACGATCGACGAAGCGGACGTAGCCGTCGGCTTGGCGCACCACATCCTATGCCGATGGGTCTTGGTTTATCCGCGCTTCATGAAGTTGCTCTAGCGCTGCCCGGGCGCGAGCGCGAGCTTCGTGGTCGTCAGACGTTCCGTAGAGAGCGATGACATCTTCGCTCAATCACCTCGTGGGCGCGCGGCAGGAACGACTCGGGGATGGTCAATCCGACCGCCTTGGCGGACCCGGCTTAAATAGTGCGAAGGTCAATTTGCAGGTTAATTTAATGTAGCCAGGTTTAATTTAATGTAGCCAGGTTAATTTGATAGTTGTCCAATTTACGTTGCGAATTATTAATCCAATTTATATTGCATCACCACAAATTATAATAGTACAGCACGTCCCGATGCTGCGTTGCACGCTCGCATCGTCGTCGAGGAAGGCCTGCGTGGGCACTGTCGTGGATGGTCTCGTTTTCGTCGGCGGTCAATGTGTGTGTTTGAACTGAACACGCTCACCCATACGGCGACACCAGATGCAGGTGCCGAATGCGCGGAGTACGCGATGATGACTGAGTGAACGGACTCCCGCCGGGGCGCCGGCAGTAGATCAGCAATTTGGTCGAGCGGCGAAAGAGCCGCGAAAGAACTCCGATTGAGTCAGCCGACTCATTCGGACGAGCGTGAGCGCTCGCGCTTTCGCGGCGGCCTCCTAAACCAGTCAACAACAGAAAGAACGGAAGAATGCCGAATGCGCGAAGTACGCGACGATAACTGAGTGAACGGACTCCCGCCGGGGCGCCGGCAGTAGATCAGCAATTTGTTCGAGCGGCGAAAGAGCCGCGAAAGAACTCCGATTGAGTCAGCCGACTCATTCGGACGAGCGTGAGCGCTCGCGCTTTCGCGGCGGCCTCCGTCCGTCAAGACGTGAATTCATACACAGCACCTGCAAACAGGAGAGGATAGTCTCATGGCCGACATCAGTCTGGTTACCGGTTCGATTGACATTGGGGACGCGACCTTCAGCAAGACCACCCCGGTCGGCTCCGGGACTGGCCTTTACGATCCCTTCCTGGCGACGCACGACAGCAATGCCAACGGACAAACCAACGACGGAGTCGCGGAAGGTTTCAACAACGACGCAACGGGCATTCTCGACGTCGATGCATCCAAGACGAGCAGCCTCAAGCTGTCCGACATGCCGATCAAGGTGATCGATGGCGTGGAGTATTATGAGTTCCGGGTCGACCTGAACGAGACCAACAACGTCGCCGGCAGAATTGTTACACTGAACGAATTCAAGATCTATACGTCCACCAGCCCGGCGACGCTCGCAAACTTCAACAACACGACCGACGAGTTCGGAGCAGGCTTCACGAAGGTCTACGACCTGGATGCAGGGGAAGACAGAACTCTCATCCTGCGCGATGACAACAGCGGCAGCGGCACCGACGACTATTCCGTGTTGATCAAGGTAAGCGCATTCGGCGATGTCGACCCGACGACAACCTATCTGACGCTGTACACCAATATGGGACGCCAGCCTGGCGCAGCTGAGGATGGCGGCTTCGAGGAGTGGAAAACTGAGGACGTCGCCGCGAGCATCACCGGCACCAAGTTCGAGGACCTCAACGGCAATACCGTGCAAGACCCGGGCGAGGGCGGCCTCGGCGGCGTTACCATCTTCCTCGACAGGGATCAGGATGGCACCCTGGATGCGGGTGAGCGGACGACGGTCACTGCCGACGATGGCTCGTACACTTTCTTCGGCGTCGGTCAGACCGAATTCGGCTCGGACAATGTGCTTTGGATCGATGAGGTGACGCCCGACGGCTATACGCAAACCACCGGCGCCCACGAAACCCTCACCTGGGCCGGCGAGATCCCGTATACCGTCGATCCGATCGGCAATCAGCCCCCTGCTCCGCCCCCGACCCCGGCGATCGCCATCGACAAGGTGTTCCTCAACGTCTCCGGCGGCGACGGCGATGCGTTGGCCGATGCGGTGGGCGACGTGCTGCACTACACGGTGACGGTGACCAACACCGGCAACGTGACGCTGACCGGCGTGACGGTGGTTGATCCGCTCACCGGCCAGAACATCTCCGGCGTGACGCTGGCTCCCGGCGCGAACCAGACCTTCAACACCAGCTACACGCTGACCCAGGCCGATCTCGACGGCGCGGGCCATGCGGGCGGCGACCACGACATCGACAACACGGCAACGGCGAGCAGCAACGAGACCGGCGAGACGCAAGCGTCTTCCACGGTGGAAGTGCCGCTGGTCTACGACCCCAAGATCGCCATCGACAAGGTGTTCCTCAACGTCTCCGGCGGCGACGGCGATGCGTTCGCCGATGCGGTGGGCGACGTGCTGCACTACACGGTGACGGTGACCAACACCGGCAACGTGACGCTGACCGGCGTGACGGTGGTTGATCCGCTCACCGGCCAGAACATCTCCGGCGTGACGCTGGCGCCCGGCGCGAACCAGACCTTCAACACCAGCTACACGCTGACCCAGGCCGATCTCGACGGCGCGGGCCATGCGGGCGGCGACCACGACATCGACAACACGGCAACGGCGAGCAGCAACGAGACCGGCGAGACGCAAGCGTCTTCCACGGTGGAAGTGCCGCTGGTCTACGACCCCAAGATCGCCATCGACAAGGTGTTCCTCAACGTCTCCGGCGGCGACGGCGATGCGTTGGCCGATGCGGTGGGCGACGTGTTGAATTACGCGGTGCAAGTGACCAACACCGGCAACGTGACGCTGACCGGCGTGACGGTGGTTGATCCGCTCACCGGCCAGAACATCTCCGGCGTGACGCTGGCGCCTGGCGCGAACCAGACCTTCAACACCAGCTACACGCTGACCCAGGCCGATCTCGACGGCGCGGGCCATGCGGGCGGCGACCACGACATCGACAACACGGCAACGGCGAGCAGCAACGAGACCGGCGAGACGCAAGCGTCTTCCACGGTGGAAGTGCCGCTGGTCTACAACCCGGCGCATCGCCATCGACAAGGAGTTCGTCAACGTCAACGGTAACGTCGGCGAACAGGCTGACTCGGTCGGTGATGTTCTCAACTATGCAGTGACGGTGACCAACACCGGCAACGTGACGCTGACCGGCGTGACGGTGGTTGATCCGCTCACCGGGCAGAACATTTCGGGCGTCACGCTGGCACCGGGCGCAAGTCAGGTGTTCAACAGCGCGTACGCGATCACGCAGGACGATCTCGACGGTGCGGGCAACGCCGGTTCCGACCACGACATCGACAACACCGCGACGGCGGCGTCGAGCCAAACCGGCGAGCAACACGCGACCGCCAGCGTTGAAGTCCCGCTGGTCTACGATCCGAATCTCGCGATCGAGAAAGAGTTCGAGAACGTCAACGGCAATCCGGGCGAGCAAGCCAACTCGGTCGGCGACGTGATCAACTATCGCGTGACGGTGGAGAACACCGGCAACGTCACGCTCACGGGCGTGTCCGTGGTCGATCCGCTGACCGGACAGAACGTGTCCGGCATCGTGCTCGCGCCCGGTGAAAGCCAGTCCTTCGAGTTGTCCTACACCATCACGCAGGACGATCTCAACGGTGCGGGCAACGCGGGCGCGGATCACGATATCGACAACGTGGCGACGGCCGACTTGGATCAGACCGGGCCGGGCGACTCCAACACGGTCGAAGTGCCGCTCACGCCGGAAGTGGTAGTGAGGGCATTCGACGGCGAGCCGCGTCAGACATGGTCGCACGACCACAACTCCGACATCATCTGGCAGGACTTCGCCGGGGGACTAGGCGACCCGCTGATGCTCATGGGCGACGGCACGGTCACGTCACACCTTGTGCAATTCAGCCCGTGGCCGACCGGCGAGCTTCCGTTCTGGAAGATGCAAGGCATCGGCGACTTCAACGGCGACGGCCAAAGCGAGATCATCTGGCAGCACGACTCCAACAATCTCGCGTCGCTGTGGATCATGAACGAAACCGACGTGCTGCATGTCGGGCAGTTGGGCTCGGGCGGTCAGCTTCCGGTCGGCGAGCCGCCGGTCTTCCAGTACGGTCCGTTCGGCTTCGACATCAAGGCGATCGGCGACATCAACGGCGACGGCCGCGACGACGTGATCTCGCAGCAGACCAACGGCGACGTGACGCTGTGGATGATGGACGGCGACAACAACACCGCCAACGTCATCGCCAAGGCGGGGCCGCACGCGTCCGGTGCGCTCGCGGGCTGGCACGTCAAGGGCAGCGGCGACTTCGATGGTGACGGCTTTGCCGACATCATCTTTCAGCACGACAACGGTCAAGCCGCGATGTGGCTAATGGACGGCAACGGCAACACGACATTCGTCGGCGCGGTCGGTCCGTTCAATCCCGGTGCCGAATGGCAGATCAAGGGCGTCGGCGACTTCGACGGCGACGGCAAGGACGATCTCATTTGGCAGCACGACGGCGGTCAAGCGTTGCCATGTGGCAGATGGACGGCACGCAGGCGACGTTCGTCGGCGGTGTCGGTCCGTTCAATCCCGGTGCGGACTGGCAAATCCAAGGCACCGGCGACTTCAACGACGACGGCATGTCGGACATTCTGTGGAAGTCCGACCAGCAGCGGCACCGTTGCCGAGTGGCACATGGACGGCACGGAGGCGACGTTCGTCGGTGCGGTCGGCATGTCGCAGCCCGGCACCGCTCCGTTGTTCACGGGCGACTTCAACAGCGGCAACGAGCTTGATTGGATCGTCTACAACAAGACCGACAGTTACGAGTTCGTCTTCGGTGTCGATGCTCACGGCAATCTCGACGGCGATCAATTGCTGGCGGTGCTCAATCAGCCGACCTCGTCAAACGCCAATCCGGCGAACCTTGAAGTGCCGCTCGCCAAGCAGGCGGTGACGGCATTGCTCAACGCCACCAACGATGCCGATGGTTTGGTGACGCAGGACTATCGCTTTACGACCTCGGACGTGATTGCGGCCGTGCAGGAGGCTTACGACGACGGCGGGTTCGACGCGCAACAGGGCGCCGATCTCACCAACCTGCTGCAATTCTGGAACGAGGCACCCTCGGCCAATGTCGGCGTGGGCGCGACCATTCCCGGTGAGCTGCACTTGGACGACACCATCGCGACGACGTTGCAATACAACGGCACCGCGGGCGGCTTGTTAGAGGGCGACATTTTCCAAGTGCTCGCCGGCCTGCATCCCGACCACGGCTGGCTCTAACCGATAGGCGGAGCGCCACCCAACCCGCGAAGTTGGACTCCACCTGTGGCGCTCCGCAAACTGCCCCGGTCTCTCGACGCCAAACAGATCAATTTCGAGATTGCGGGCCGCAAACGCACCAACAAGCGACGCGGTGTGGTTCCGATCCCGCCGCGATTGCTGCCGCATCTGCGCCGCGCCCGCAGGCGTGGCGCTGAAATGGGCTACGTGCTCCATTGAACGGCGAGCGTATTGGCGACATCAAGACAGGCTTTGCGGCTGCCTGTGAGCGGGCAGGCTTGCGGGGCGTGACGCCGCACACCTTGAAGCACCCCGCAGCGACGTGGCCGATGCAGGCCGGTACCGATCCATAGCAACTCGTCGAACAGGTCACCGAACCAGGCTTCGAAGACCTCGATCTCGGCCTCGGTCACCGGCACATCCTCGGGCCAATCGTCGGTCACGGTCCAGATGGTCGGGTCATCCGGCATCGGGCGGCGCGCGCGGCGTGCGCGCGGACGTGCATAGTCGTACACATCAAGTGGCTCGTCGCTTGTGCGGTCGTGGACTCTGGATGTGCGTGTGCGCGTCATGCGCGAACTGTCGCACGGGACTTCCGCCAAAAGAATGGCCGATGTGCGCGCGGTGCTACGCCAGGACCTACACGGCGGTCGCAACGGAAGCCGTGTGAGCTTCGGCGTCAGCGCGTGACATCTGCCTCGAGGTGCCTGAACTGGCGCTGACTCAATGGGTTGGACGAATCGGCAGGCTGTCGCGTTATTTCGCACCTCGTGTGAAGTGCTTGATGTGCCTGCGTTCCTCAGCCACCCGACCGCCGCGCACCTCGCGCCCTTTTATCTTGCCATCGCTCGGTCGGCGGTCTGCGCCTCGCCAGTCCCGCACAATTCTTCGCTAAGTTGCGATCTGACAAGAACCAGGCGAAGCGCTCAGGCAGCAGTTTCCGTGCAGACTCATTGCAGCCGCTATGTCGACTCTTTGGCGGGCCGCACGTGCGTCATGTTCGCCAAATGGACCGAAGCCAGGACGCAGGAGCTGCATCGGCTGTGCCCGTTGTTTGCTGATCGAACGCAGGAAGACGGCAAGCAGACGGGTCGCGGTCAGGCACACATCCCGGCATCACATGCGCTGACTGGTCAGCTTCTCAGACTGCAATGGCTCATGGCACGGCTGCAACCACCATAACTTCAACGAGCATCCCAGGTCGCCAAAAGTCGGTCGTGAGGCAAGCCCGCGCCGGAGGGTTTTCCGGATCGACCCACTCGTTCCAAACAGTATTGTGATCTTCGAACAGACGCATGTCAGCGATCCAGACCTGGGCGCTTAGTAGCTGTGATTTGTCGGTTCCCGCGAGGTTGAGAAGCTCATCGACGCGTCGCAGCACTTGAGCAGTCTGCGTTTTGATATCGCCGACAATCGGGTTGGGGGTGATGCCGGCGAAATAGGCGACGTCGCCGTGAACGACTGCCTGGCTGATGATCGGCTGACCGCGATTCTCGTCTGATATCTTTCTAATTTCGTGGCGTATGATCGACATGATATTCCCTTTCTGTGGATTGAGTGCCTCGGGTGGCGGTCGTGACGTCATCACCAAAGCGGCTGAAGGCGTTTCGCCAGCCTTTTTGGGGCCGCTTACTCGAACGGAAGCATGACGATCGAGCCCGTTGTCTTGCGCCCACCGATGAATTTGTGCGCGGCTGCAGCCTCCCGAAGCGGAAAGGTTTTGACAACGTTGCTCGCTACCACCCCCTGTGCGACGGCATCGAACAGCGATTTTGCTCCGGCGTCGATTTCGCTTCGGTTCGACATGTAATGCGAAAGCACGGGTCGGGTGATAAAAAGTGACCCGCGAACGCCCAGATCTTCGATGAGGTTGATCGGATCGGGAACGCCTGACGCCTGGCCGTAAGCTGCGCATATACCGACCAGCCGCAGGCAGTCGAGTGACCTTTGCAGCGTGTCCTTACCGATCGACTCATAGACAACGTCTACGCCTTTTCCGTCCGTAATCTTACGGGTGACAGCTACGAAGTCTTCGGTCGAGTAATTGATAACGTAATGACAACCGAGATTTCGAGCGATCTCGGCCTTCGCGTCGGTACTAACGGTACCGATCACAGTGGCTCCGAGATGCCGCGCCCACGGACAAAGGATATGGCCCATGCCGCCAGCAGCCGCGTGGATCAGAACATAATCTCCCGGTTGCACCTTGTGCGTTCGATGCAGGAGATATTGCGCGGTCATCCCCTTCAGGATTAGTCCTGCCAGTTGAACGTCATCCAATGGCAAGTCCTTTGGAACCTTGATCAACTTGTCAGCCGGGTAAAGGCGCTCCTGACTATAGGCGCCGAGTGGGGGAAGGCAGGTGCAAACTCGTTCGCCGACAGAGAACCCGGTGACGCCAGGACCCAACTCCTCGATCTCGCCAACTCCTTCGAAACCGACGACAACCGGCGGATCGCCCACGATCATCGGGTGCGGGATACCTGCTCGATGGTACGTGTCAGCGAAATTCACGCCGACGGCCGTGCTGCGAAGACGTACCTGGCCGCGCCCGGGAGACCCGACCTTGATCTCCTCCCACACGAAGTTGTCGGGTGCGCCTTTCTTGTAGATTACCGCCGCCATTCCCATGATGCGTTCCTCCTGTTACAGCCATTCTTGCTGCGGGGTTCGCAATTGTCTCGCGCGAACAGTTTGGCCCATGCCGAACTGTCTTCGATTGATATGCTTCCGGTATCAGCGATAGGGTTAGGGATGGTCGCGGCGGCAAATCTGGTGGAGGTGGCCGCTCTCGTGGGTGACACTGCGCGAGCGACGATGCTTAACGCCCTTATGGGCGGCCAGTCGCTGACGGCCACTGAGCTTGCTTACTGCGCCCATGTCTCTCGCTCGACGGCGAGTGGCCACCTGAGCAAGCTGGTTGCCGCGCGGCTCTTGACTGTCATTCGCGACCGCCGCTTCAGCTATTATCGGATCGCGTCCCCGTTGGTCGCGACAATGCTGGAGAGCATGAAGGTCGTCGCCGCCATAGAGGTGCCACCCCGCCATCATCCGCGGTCAGCAAACGACGAGGCACTCCGTTTTGCCCGAAGTTGCTACGATCACCTGGCTGGCCAGGTAGGGGTCGCTGTTACCGATGCACTTGTGGCCATGGGGCACATCGTGCTCACCGATGAAGGCGGTGAGGTCACGTCTTCGGGTGGGCATTTCCTTTCCGTGTTCGGCGCTGATCTGAGGCCGCGGACTCGGCGAATTTTCTGCCAGCCTTGTCTCGACTGGAGCGAGCGTCGTTATCACCTCAAGGGACTCGTCGGAGCTCGGATTCTGGACCGTCTATTGGAGCTCGGATGGCTCAAATACGTGTCGGACAGCCGTGCACTCCAACTAACGTCGTCTGGAAAGGCGGGCTTGTCCGAAACCTTCCAGATCGAGATCAACAACGAGGGCGTGCTAACCTGTCGATTATGCGACCCACGACGGCTGACAGCTTTAGGCTGAGCGAAGCGTCATCTCGCAAGAAAGGTTGCTGTTTTTCTTGCAGTGCGAAGTGAAGCGTTTGGCACATCGCGTCGATCCCGGGATTGAGTATTCCTCGCCTTCCCCGCATGATTTCGCACACCCGATCTCATCGCGCTCCTTAAGCCGATTCCTATGTGACGGTCAGACCCCTTCCAAACTCGCGAATTACAAAGTCCAGGTTCGTTACTTAGCTATCCCCGGTCCCTTCGTAGACGCCACTCTGATTATGCGTTGCTGCGTACATGCGCGTTCCTGCGCCTTGATCAAGACAGACAAAGCGATCCGCGCCAGCTTGTTGGCGAGCGCGATTGTCAGAATGTTGCGATGTAGACGCCGCGCCGCAGTCGTGAGCCAGGTCCAAAGCTATGCTTTACCCAACTCTTCGGTCGGAGCAGAATGCGCGAGCGCCTTGGACGAAGAGCATACGCAGATAGCGATTTCCGCGCTTCGTGATGCGGCCAAGGATCGTGCGATCACCGGTCGACATCTGTTTCGGCACTAGGCCAAGCCACGCGGCAAGTCTCGCCCTCTTGCAAAGGCAGCTCATTGCCGATCGCCGCGACCGTGGCGCTGGCAATGATCGGCCGATGCCCGGAACAGTCATCAACTGTCCACAGTTCACGTCGGTGCCTGCCAGAACTCTATCTCTTTGTGATGTGTTCGATGCGCTCATCGAGACGCTGCCAATCGCCGCTTATGATCGTCAACACTGCTCCTTAGCCAAATCGGAAGTTTCACCCTTGCCGACCATCCCATGTTGACGTCTCTTCGGCACCGCACGTGTGTGATATCGTCGTTGCGTAGTCGTTCGTCGCGTAGCGCTTGTTTCGCCCGCCCTGCGTTCCTTTGCGTCCATCGCCGTCGATCAATCACCGCGCCTCGAGCCGGCCGCATCGCCTCTGAACTTTCGTTCCCCCGAGGCGCATTTTGCTATGCCTGGTTGCATGCGCATCGTCATGCGATCTCTCGGCTTGTCCTCGCCCCTTCCTCTGTTGAGCGACAGGACCGCTATCGAAGAGTAACCGGACCACCCTGCGAAATCGGGGACACAGCCGCCGATGAGGCGTAGTGCAAAATCGCAGGCCGCCGCAGATTAGCCGATTGGAGCGCGTGGCGGATTGCGGCATCATAGCGCCACGGCGAACGAGTAGTGCCCATCTTCATCGACCGTGGCGCGCCAACGCCTTCAACTATTTAGCGGAAGATCGCGCCCCCGCTTCGGCATGTCTGTCCGCAGATTGTCCACGTAACCTGTAAGCCCGAACGCAAGGTCCGCTCCGCCTCTTTCGCCGATAGCGGATGTCCGATCCGCGGAGTTGGGTACCGTGCGCGCTGCGGCTGGTGGCAACTCGTGCGAAGTGGGAAGTTGCGCCGCTTCGCCGGCAACGTTTGCCGTTGCCGGCCTGTTGCCATGATCGCTCTTGTCGTCCCGTCGCCGTCCGCGAGCCGGCGAGTTCGCGATGACAAATTCCAAGCACCGCTGGGCGCATACACGCCCGGCTAAATGATCCGCAAGCACCACACGGCAGACAAATGAGCGCCCAACTCGCAAATGATCAGGCTGGAGATGCGAGGGGTTTTCCCTTCTCCACAACATAGGTGATAAGAATTCTGGTCTTGGCGTCGCCAGCCTTTCCACCCGCATGGGGCGTTTCGGGCGGTATTTGGAAGGCATCGCCTACTTTGAGTACGCGGGTCGGTTGACCTTGTATGGGAAGCTCGAAACCACCTTCCATGACATAGGCGGATTCGATTCCCGGATGCGTGTGTCGCCCGACCGCCACTCCCGGCTCTATTGTCGCTTCCACAAGTAACGTCACATAGCCCGGCGCTGGACCGTCTGTCTGCGACAGGATCTTTCGCGTGACGCCGCCGCTCGCTGCGGGCGGCGTACCTTGGGCCGACGCTGCAGTAGCAACAAACTCCGTAATTCCGCAGATCGCGCATGAAGCGAAACCCGCGAATCCTCGTCGTGTCAGCATGACGCCCTCCCTGCCTTCTGTCTGGGTCACCAGCGCCCAGACTGGCGGATATCGTAAGTCTTCGACGATTGAGTTGACAAGGTGTGCGCCATTGTCGGTTCGCGTCGCGAGTTCGTATGGGAGGCCCCCGTCCTGACCGCTGGGATGGATCAACGCGCGCAGCGGGGGACGCCTCTGACCGTGTGGCGACGTGGCCATTCTTACGGCCGAGCAGTGCTCACCCGCGTTCACTCATCGCTGTTCGAGCCTTAACGATTGGACGTCGCGGTTCAACGACCGAGGACGGCGGTCTCCCCAATCCGCGCGCGATCATCCGACCACCCGTGCGGGCAACCGACGCCGCCAACAATGTCCATTGGACGCTCGAACGTCATTGTGGGTCCGCAACGCATGAGCAAGTCACGGGTCGCGTAGCCCCAAAAGACTGCGCCGGACGCCGCCCCGACGGCATGTGCCGCCTCCATATCCCGTTGTTCATCGCCGATGCAGATGGTTTCGGCCGCCGCCACGCCGGCGCGCTTCATCAACCGGCGGAACCTCTTCGCCTTCCCAAACAGGCCCGCTCCACAGTCGAATAAGGAAACAGCTTCGGCTGCTTTGGCTCCCAGCACTTGCCGGACGTTCATCTCCGAGTTCGAACTGACGATGGCGCATGTCACCCCGTTCCGATGAAGCGTAGCAAGGAGCCGCTCCACGCCGTCGAAGAGGCTGATGCTTGCAGCGTCGGCCGCGGCGCGCCTGCGGAGATCCGCTGCGATGAACGGGAGCCTCCACCTGGAGAGTCTCAGATAGCGGATGATCTCACGATTGCCGCGCCCCCGGAGCATTTCTATCTCGGCTTCGGTGACCGGCCGAAAGCCGTGACGCGGCGCGAGATCGTTGAGAGCTTTCACGAACCAGCTCGCGCTGTCAGCGAGAGTTCCGTCGAAGTCAAAAATGACCAGCCTGTACGTCACGCTTTCCCCTCGCCGTCCCGGAACAGGCGCGAATAGTTGGCAGCAATCCGATTTCGCTTTCGCCGGACCGATCGGCATCGATCTGCGTAGACTCCGGCTTGCTGAGAAAGTGCAGCGCCCAAAACCACCGTCGATGCTCGGGCGCCCGCACCCCACCCTTTGATGTGATGAGGCGAACGGCTCAACGGAGCGGTGATGATCGTTATCGTGCGAGAAGCCCGGGTGGGCGCTCGGCGGGTTTCCCTCACCCCGGCGGCGGGCTTCCGTTGCTCAGGTTTTGCCTAAGCTCGGTGCGCTTTCGAACGCGCTCGATCAGAACACGCTCCGCCGCCTCGAGAGCCGCGCGCGCATAGGCGCGCAGAACATCGTCGTGGATTTTTCCCCCGACGGTTCGGATTTTGCGCATTGCTTCAGTGGCTGCGTCGATTTCCGCATCGGTCGTCATGGCGCCGCTCCGTCGGCCGCTGGGGTCAAGAGAAACCCCGGGCCGCATGGCCGGGGCTTCCTTGTGCAGCAATGCGATCACGAGTCTGGCGGATCGTGATCTTTCATAGGGTAGTTTGGCGGGTGGCGTTTCGGCAATAGGACGACATAAACATTCTATTACTGTGACATTTTCGTCAAACGGACCCGACGAGTGCTTGCCAGCCTAATGTCGAAGATCACTTCTGGACGCAGGCCAGGACGACCTTGACGGCCACGCCCTGCCGCGGTGGTCTGAAGGTCGCTTTGTTCTCGGCGTCGAAAGTGAAGGCGCCGCCCGGATTGATCGCGTAGGCGTTGAGGATGCGTTCGTTTTGCTCGCATGCCATGATGCAGGCTTGGCGACATTCTCCATCGACAAAACGAATGATCGTTCCGCTTGCGCCCGCCGGTCCGGCGGGGCCCGGTGGTCCCGGGTCCCCTGCCGGTCCCTGTTCGCCCCGCATCGGCGCCTCCGTCTCTCCGCAAGCGGCGAGCACCAAGACCAGGAGAACCACGAACCAGCGAACTTGCATGTCTACCTCCGTATCCCTTTGAGGAGGCCTACGCGCGACGAGCCAGCTATTCGAGTGCCCTGTTCTGCGGCGAGGGCTGTCAGACGCTCCACGAGCGCACGCGCCATCGAGGCGTTGATCCGAGGTGATCCCTGTCCCTCACGGTCGTAAAATCCTACCTAGGCAAGGGAAGAGTTGGGATGCCTGCGGTTGGCGCCAACGCCGTGAACCTTCATCAAAGGACACGCGATCAGGCCGAGCGCAACGTTGAGAGCAAGCGGGCGCACCGTCAAGGCCGAGTTGAAAGCCATTTGGTTCGAGAAGGCCAATGACGATGCGAGCGATGCCGTCCCGCCGCGGCGCGTGCGAAGCATCGCAGCGACTGCGGCGCGATCGCATTCAAGCGGATTGCGGCACCCGATCGAGCGCACACTTGACCTGACGAAAGCCCGCCCTCTCCAGAGCCTGACCGCGGCGGCCGTTCATCGCGTCGCGCAAGGGCCCGAGCGCGGTGAACGTTCTGCCGCTTTTCCGCGATGCCGCCCCAGCCACACCGTAACCGCGAGCGCCACGCGCAGATGACATTCTTTAATCTTTCCCATAGCGTCCGACCCGCTCCGGTCTGGAGTCCATGCCGGTAATTGCGGCCGGCCGTTTCGTGAAGGACGGGAGCGTTTGGGAGGTTGCGAAATGCCGCGAAGAATTCTGCTCGTTGCAGGCCTTGCCGCGCTGGTGACCGCTGCTTTTCCGCAGGTCGCGCTTGCCCAGTTCTACAAGGGCAAGACCATCACCATGATCATCAACTACCCGGCCGGCGGACCGGCCGACATCGAGGGACGCATCGTCGCGCAGCACCTGCCCAACCATATCCCCGGCAAACCCACCGTCGTCATCAAGAATGTCAGCGGCGCCGGCGGCATCATCGGCAGCAATCAGCTCGGTGAGGCGGCGCCGAACGGCGAGACGATCGGCTTCTTCACATTGGACGTAATTGCCCAGCTGGTTGCAAACCCGTCGCTTCGCACCAACTACTCGGAATTCGCGATGATCGCGGGCTTCGAGAATCCGCTGGTCGCGTATGCCCGCAAGGATACGCCGCCCGGCCTCAAGGTCGCGACCGACATCATGAAGGCGCGAGACTTCAAGGCGCTTTCGCTCAATCTGCAGAACAGCAATACCGTCAATCAGTCGCTGTCCCTCGATCTCCTGGGCATCAAGTATCAGGCGGTGCCGGCTTATCGCGGATTGAAGGAGGTCGAAACCGCGATCTTGCAGAATATAGGCCAGTTCGCGAACACCTCGTTGCCGGGCTGGCGTGGGTCGGTCGAGCCGACCATGGCGGATCTTGTCCTGCCGCTATGGCAGATCGCTGCTCGCGGAAAAGACGGCGGCTATCCGCGCAGCCGCGCCATGCCCGACCTGCCGACCTTCGAGGAGTTCTTCGAATCCGTCCACCACAAGAAGCCGTCCGGGTTTCTCTACGAGGTGCTGCGAACCAGCAGCGACCCGCTGGTTGCGATGTTCAGGACAGCGCTGCTGCCTCCCAACTCGCCCGCCGAGATCACCGGCGTGATGCGATCAGCCTTCATCGCCCTGTCACAGGACAAAGACTTCATCCGCGACTATTCGACCGCGGTGAAGACCGATCCACTGCTCGTCCCCGGCGCCGACGCGCAGGAGATCATCACCACACTCGGGAAAGTGAAGCCGGAGGTCAAAGCGTTCGTGATCGACTACACGAACAAGCTGGTGAAGTAGCGCGGCATCTCCTTAATGAGCCGCTGCTACGGCGCCGGCACTCAACATTACGCGGCGGATCTCAATGACAATGAGTTCCGCTTTCATCCTTCCCGGCGCGCACCTTCGATACGTCACCGAGAACGCACCAAAACCCGCCACGGCGCTCCCCTGCCTCGATAGGTTGCGCCGAGGCGGAAAAAGCGACGCCCCAAGCTCACTCAGCCTTGATTTTCGCCGCGCCAATCACGCGGCCGTAGTCGTCATATTGTTTGCGGATATGCGCCGCGAAATCGGCGCCGCACAGTCCCACGGGATAGAGACCTTGGCCGAGGAGCTTGGGCTTGATATCGGGTGCATTCATTGCGGCGGTGAACCAACCGGCGAGTTGGGAGACGATTTCTTTCGGCGTATTTGCCGGTGCGAGCACTCCGTACCAGATGTCAGCCTCGTAGTCCTTGTAACCGGACTCAGCGACGGTCGGCACATCGGGCAACGGCTCGATTCGAGTCCGTGAGGCGGTGGCAAGCGCGCGCAGCTTGCCCGCCTTTACCTGCTCGACCACGTCCGTGACGTTGGCGAGCACCGACGTCACATGCTCACCTAAGAGCGCGTTGACCGCAGGAGCGGTGCCGGGATACGGGACGAAGGTCAAATTAACATCAGCCGCGCGTTTGAGTATTTCGATCGCGATATGCGCAGCGCTTCCGGGACCAACGCTCGCCAGGGTCAATTCGCCGGGCTTGGCGCGTGCAGCATTAATGAGATCGGTGAGCGTGCGGTAGGGCGACGCAGCGTTGACGACAATGACGGTCGGTGACGTCACGAGGTAGCAGATCGGCTCGAAGCTCGCCAACGGGTCGTAGTTGACCTTCCTGAGATGCGGATTGACCACAAACGAGTTCCCGGCGATCAGCAGGGTGTTACCGTCAGGCGCGGCGCGCGCCACAGCCTCGGTTGCGATCGCGGAGCCTGCTCCCGGACGATTTTCGATCACCATGGCGGGGCCATGGGCCCGGCCGATCTGGTCCGCCAACACACGCGCCACGATATCGGTGTTGCCGCCAGGCGGCACTGCCACCACGATCTTGATCGTCCTGTTGGTCTGAGACCCTGCACTGCCGCCCGCGAGTGAAAATAACAACGCCGCGACGAACGCCATGACCAATCGAAATGGTGTCGTTGGGGTCGCTTGCCTTAACAAGTACGTCATCCAAACATGTCGCAACTGCGGGGCCAAAGGCCTTTGAAGACAACTCATTGATCTTCATCCTACCTTCGCCGGACAACAAATGGAACGATGCCACCCGGGGCTCCATCCTTCGATGATCTCCGCTCATCCCGATGAGATCGAGGCGCTGTGGGCCGATGTCATCGCGGGAGAGCCCGGGGACTGACGCCAGCGACGTCTGCTGCTTCGGCCGGGCCGCTATTCGACCGGGCCGCGAGCAGCCGATCGAGCGTTCACTTCCCACGCCGAACGTTCAGGCCGGCATCGAAGAATTTCACTGCGGCAGTGCCGACCCTCTCGTGGATCTTGCCGCGGTCCACTCCGGGCGCGTCGACGCACGCCTCGGGAAATTCATTCCTACCCTCGTCGTTACATTCGTTGACGAAGATCTCGTGGTCGACCTTGCCGGGGATCACGTCGAGCTCGGCGTTCGGGATGTACTTGGCGGCGAACTCGGCGTTGTCCTTGGGCGGGGTCTGGGTGTCGCCGGCGCCGACCGCGATGTAGGCCGGCACCGTCAGCTGCCGCAGGCCGGCCGCATCCATGCCGAAAGCTTGCACGATGCCGGGCGCCATGGCGAACACGGCTTTGACCCGCCGGTCCTGCACCGCGAGCGCCGGGCCGGCGTCGAGCGGCAACTCGCGGCGCAGATATTCCGGCACCATGGCGTTGTTGCGCCACCCGCGCTGGAAGGCCAGGTATTTGTCGGGGTCGACCTTCGCGCCGCCGATCCACAGCGCGGTGAAGCCGCCTTGCGAATGGCCGGCGACGCCGATCCGGCCAGGGTCGACGGACTTGCCCCAGAACGGATCGTTCAACAGAAAACTGATGGTGAGACCGACATCGAGCGGGCGCTGCCAGAGCTTGTTGGCGAGGTAGACGATGGTGGAGTCCCAGGTGTTGGCGCGGTAGTGATTGAGCGCGGCAACAATGTAGCCGCGCGAGGCCAGAAATTCGGCGAACCACGCATAGTAGAGGCCGTTGCTGCCGCGCCCGTGGGAGAAGACGACGAGGGGGAACGGCGCACCGTCGGATGCGACCTCGACATCCCGATAGCTCCTGAGGCCGGTGAAGAACGGCATGACGAAGGGAGCAGCGGCGCGGTCGCGCACCACGGCGGGATGGAAGACCGCCAGCGCGAGATGGCGGTCCTGATCGACGAATTCGAGCTGCCTGATGCCGACCGGGTAGGTGGCCGCGGGCGGCGCGCCTTGCGCCCGTGCTGCGGTCGGGCAAACCGCCAGGAGCACGCAGGCGAGCGCCGTTGCGGCGGCGACCCATCTTGCGCTCAGTTCAGCTGTTTCCACCGGTGACCTCTTCAGCACGCCTGGCGCAGCCACAAGACATTGAAGCACATCGCGTGGCCGGCGTGACGGCCAGGACTCGGGGCGGCTGCACTAATGCCCCGACAAGCTCGTGTCGATGACCGAGCGCGGCCACCCGAGCTTGCCGACGAGATAGTCGCGCGAAGCAGCGGCCTCGCGCCCTACGCGATCGAGATCGACGCCAACGAGCTTGCCGGAGCGCTTGAGCACCTTGCCCGCAATGATCACCGTATCGACATTGCTGGTGTCCATCGCGGTGACGATCGCACCATAGGCGCTGTTGAACGGCAGCGTGTTGATCAAGTCCGTGCGCAACATCACGATATCAGCTTCCTTGCCCGGCGTGAGCGTGCCGACCTTTGCCTCCATTCCGTCAGCGCGCGCGCCTTGCAGCGTAGCGAACTCGATCACGTCACGCGCGCTGAGCAGCGGCGGCAAGTCTTTCTCGCCCTTGATCGAGCGATCGTTGAGCAGGGCGCGCTGGAGGGTGAAGACCGAGCGCATCTGCGTGAACATGTCGGCGGCCATCGTCGTCTCGACGTCGCTCGACAGGCTCGGACGGATGCCGGCATCGAGCGCCTGCTGGATCGGCGGCATGCCGTGACGCATGGCCATCTCGATCGGGCAGGCGATGGAAAGCCACCCGCCGGTATCTTTGATCCGCCGCATCTGGTCATTCGTGGCGTTGGTAAAGTGGATGTAGACGTTGTCCGGGCCCATGAGACCCTCGTCGCCGAGCTTCATCACGTCCTCCGGCCCCAGCCCGCGATTGCCGCCGACGACATGGGTGAAGATGCGCAGACCGAACTTGCGGGCGAGCAGCCATTGGTCCTTGTTGACGGCGGTGCCGAGCGCCAGCGTCACCAGCTGGTCGGTCGAGGAGAAATGCTGTTTCTGCAACCGCTCGACGTCGCCCGGCCATCTGGCGCCGGCGCCCGATCCGCGCGAATAGGCGTAGATCGCCCTGACGCCGGAATCCGTGAGACCTTTGATCAGGGCGTCGCTGTGCTCGGGCGTATTGGAGACCTGCGACAAGTCGGTGATCGTAGTGATGCCGGCATCGAGCGAGCGCAATGCACCGATCAGGTTGCCGATATAGGCGTCTTCCGGACGATAGTGATTGGTGGCTGCGCCGGAAATGTCGCGGAAATAGTCTGCGAGCACGCCGTTCGGCAATACGTTGCGCAATGCACTTTGATAGAAGTGGTGGTGCGTGTCGATAAAGCCGGGCAGCACGATCATGCGCGACGCGTCGATGACGGCCGCCTCGGCGCTGATATCCGGGCGTACGGCGACGATCTTCTTGTCCTCGATCAGGACGTCGGCCTTCTCGAAATCTCCGACGGCGGGATCGTAGCTGAGCACCACGCCGCCTTTGAGCAGAGTACGAACCGGGCCGCGCTGGGCGAGCGCAGGCCGCCCGATGCCGGCGACGACGGTCGACGCGAGCAGGGCGGCAGCGGATTTCATCAGAGCGCGCCGGTCAACTCTCGCTGTTGTCGATCGCGGCAGTGTGGCGCCGTTGCCCGCGTCACCCATGGTGCATTCCTCCGGAGCGGTTTCTGATCCGAACCTTGCGGCTCCAAACATGTCGAAAACAGCCATCGTCGACAAGCGCCGATCATGCGCGTGGCCATTGCGTCGGCTTCAACGCTCAAGGACCGGCGCTGCCGCTCCGGCGTGGCCTGGGCGTGGCAATGACCAAATTGGCGGGCCGGTCATGTTGCTCGGGAATGACGGTCGGCGCTCCGGCATGCCATAACCATGGCGTGAGCGCAGCGAGCAGCCCGACGTGATCGTCTCAGCGAAACCCGTGCGGCGCGAGCACATACCGCTCGGCATCGCCTATATGGTCGCCGCCACGATCCTGTTCGCGGCCTCCAGTGCCGCCTCGAAGTGGCTGGTGGCGACCTACCCGGTGGGCGAGGTGCTGTTCACCCGCACCGCGGTGTCGCTCATCACCTGCGCGCTGTTCATCCTGCCGCGGACCGGCTTCGCGGTCTTTCACACGCAACGGCTGAGCCATCACGTGATGCGCTCGGTTTCGCAGGGCTTCTCGCAGACCTTTCTGCTCATCGCATTCAGCCTCATGCCGCTCGCCGGCGCCATCGCCATCAACTTCTCCTCACCGCTATTCGCGACGTTGGTGTCGGCGCTGCTGCTCAAGGAGGCGGTCGGCATGGCGCGCTGGGCCGCGCTGCTGGTGGGATTTTGCGGCGTGCTCATCGTCACCAATCCGGGCGCCGACTCGTTCCAGATCGGCGCGCTGTTCGCGCTCGCGAACGCCGTGCTTTACGGCTCGGTCACCGCCGCGGTGCGCGGAATGACCGCGACCGAGTCGGCGGAAACCTTGACGCTCTATCAGCTGACGCTGCTCACGGCATTCTTCACGCTGTTGTTGCCGCTGGGTTGGGTGACGCCGACGCCGGCGGATGCCGTATGGATCGTGTTCAACGGCGCCTCGAACGCGGTCGGCCAATACTGGTGGACACGGGCGTTGCACCTTGCGCCGGCCTCCGCGGTGGCCCCGTTCTATTATCTCTCCCTGATCTGGGCGAGCGTCCTGGGCTTTGCGGTCTGGGACGAGATCCCCACCGTTTCCTTGATCGTCGGCTCCGCCGTCGTGGTGGCGTCCGGCCTGTTCCTGATCTGGCGCGAGAGCAATGCCCGCCAGGCCAAGCCTCCCGCCAACGAGTGAGCGCAATGGAAAGCGACGAACTGCTGCGGCTCACCCGCCGGCCTTGAGAAAGTCGCTGCTCCAGGCGGCGTAGTCGGCTTGGCGCGTGGCGCGCTTCATGAGCTCCGAGGGCGGCGAGATATTCTCGAACTCCCAGCCGGGCTTGCCCTCGCGCAGCGCCTTCAAGGTGGCATGCACCGCATTGATCGCCGCCATGATGGGGGTATGTCCCTGCAGGCAGACGCGGACATTGCGCGCGGACAGATAGTCAAGGTCGTAAAGCTCCTTGCCGGCACTGCCGAGGAACAGCGGAAGCGTGACCGCGGCGGCGATCGCGTCGAGCTCGGCGCGCGACTTCACGCCGGCCATGAACAGCATGTCGACACCGGCGGCCTCGTAGGCTTTGAGCCGGGCGATGGTGTCGGCGATGCCGGTCAGCGTGAGCGCGGCGGTGCGACCGACGATCACGAGGCGCGGATCCTGGCGGCCGGCCAGCGCGGCGCGCATCTTGCCGGCTGCCTCCTCGATCGGAATCAGCCGGGTCTCGGTCGCGCCATAGGGCGTGGGCAGCGAGGTGTCTTCGATGGTGAGACCGGCGACGCCCGCGGTCTCCAGCTCCTCGACCGTGCGTTTGACGTTGAGGGCATTGCCGTAGCCATGATCGGCATCGACCAGGAGCGGCAGATGAGCGGCCCGGTTGATACGATAGGCCTGCCCGGCAAATTCGGTGAGGGTGAGCAGGACGATGTCGGGCGCGCCGAGCACGGCAAGCGAGGCCACCGAACCGGCCAGCATCGCGGCTTCGAAACCGAGATCCTCCGCGATGCGCGCGGAGATCGGATCATAGACCGACGCCGGATGGATGCAGCGTCCGCTGTTGAGGGTGGCGCGAAAGCGCTCGCGTCGATTGGCCCAGTCCATGGTGCGTGCCCCCTGCCCTGCGTGGTCCCGACGCAGGTGTTCTAGCGCGGCGGATTTGAAGTTCCTACTCTTGCAGCCGCGAGTTCTCTGGGAACCTTCAAATCAAAGACCGCACTGGAATCATGACGCTGCCGGCGTCCCTTGATTCCAAAGTCCGCATCAGCAGGCGCAGCGATGGCGGGGTATGACTTTCGGCAAATAGGACCGGCCCGACTTCAGCCAAAAAAGATGTGGACCGTTCGCCTGATATAAAGATTGCGTAAACTCTGCGACCTTATGCCGCCTACCCACAGCGGTCGCCCCGCTTCACCGTTGCGACGCGACGGAAGTCCACGAACTGGGCGTGGAACAGGCAAAATCACGGTGTGACGGCAACCACTTACAACGACAATAGCCGCAGGCCGCAGGGGGGCGACGCGTGTCACATCAATGGGCCGATTGCGAAAGCACGTTCATCGCTGCGCGCTATGACCGCATCGCCGGGATGATCGGTTTTATCGATTGGTTATTCTTCGTTCCCCGGCATTTCCGCGCCCATGCCGCCAAGCGCCTGGCCCTGCGGCCCGGACAGCGCGTGCTCGAAATCGGATGCGGCACCGGACGTAATTTCCCCTACTTGCGCGCGGCAGTCGGAGCGCAAGGACAGATCTACGGCGTCGATCTCTCGGCCGGCATGCTGGCAAAGGCACGCGCGCTGTGCGAGCAGCAGCGATGGACCAATGTCGAGTTGGCGCAGGAGGACGCCGCCGAGTACATCGCGCCCGAGCCGCTCGATGCCGTACTGTTCGGTCTCTCCTACAATACCATGCCGCACCACCTCGTCGTGCTGCATCAGGCCTTGAAACAGCTCCGTCCGGGCGGACGCATCGTGATCATGGACGGCAAGGTCCCCTCGGGGGTGGGTGGCAAGTTCATTCTGCCTTTCGGCCTCTGGTTGATGCGGCACACCATGCTCGGAAATCCGCTCATCAAACCATGGCAGGATCTCGCCGCCGTCGCCGACGACTTCGAGATGGAGCAATTCCTGTTCGGCTCCTGGTACGTTTGCTGGGGAACCAAACCCGCCCGCGCGCAGATGGATGCGCTCCCGTATGCGACCGAGCAGCTGATCGCGGCCGAGTAAGAGGGCACGGCTGACGCATTCGGCATGCTACGGCGGTGCTGCGGGCGCCGATACCCGGAAATCACTGTCGAATCGGCCTCAACCGCGCTCGCCACGGGGCTTGCTCGCGCCCGCGAATGGATTGAAGATACCGGCATGCCGGGGGCGGCAGCGAGATTAGTGTGGCGCATTTGACGTTCCTATCAGTATGGCCGCGAGTCCTTCATAGGAACGTCAAATGCAAAGCCACACTAGCGCGGATCATGACTTGCTAGTGTCCCTTTGTTTCCGACGTTCGTAAAAGCGGGTGCTGCAAGATGATACGAACGTCGGAAACGGGACACTAGCGTTCGAGACTTGGCATGAAACGCGTCGTTGCATCGCTTTGCGTGTGCTGGGCCGCCTTTTGCGGGACCCAATCAAATATTGCTCCCCTCAATTTCGGCATGACGCCGGAGGAGGTTTCGAGCGTGCTCGGCGTGCCGCTCGTCTATTATTCCGGACGGGCGGGTTCGGAAATTTATCTCGCCTATGGATCGCCCGGCATTCCCGGCTTCTACCCCGTCGACTCCGCTATCGCGCTGCAATTTCGAAAAGGCCAGCTGACGGGCTGGAAGAAGGATTGGCGCCTGCGCCGCCCCTGGCCGTTTTGAGGCGCGCATCGCGGCGCGGCCCACATGGTTCCCCTCTCCATTCTCGATCTTTCCCCGGTCTCCGCCGGCTCCTCGGGAGCTGTCGCGCTTCGCAACTCGCTCGACCTCGCCCGGCTCGCCGACGAACTCGGCTTCACCCGTTACTGGGTGGCCGAGCATCACAACCTGCCTTCGATCGCAAGCTCCGCGCCCGACATCATGATCGGGCAGATCGCCGCGATCACGGCGCGCATCCGGGTCGGCTCGGGCGGCGTCATGCTTCCCAACCATGCGCCGCTCATGGTGGCCGAACGCTTCAAGGTGCTCGAGGCGCTATTTCCCGGACGCATCGACCTCGGGCTTGGCCGCGCGCCGGGGACCGACCCCGTCACCTCCTACGCGTTGCGGCGGCGGCAGGATTCCGGCGGCGACGACGATTTCCTGCAGCGGTTCCAGGAACTGATCCTGTTCGAGAGCAAGGCCTTTCCGGAAAACCATCCCTTTCGCTCCGTGCGTGCCATGCCGGAAGACGTCGCGCTGCCCCCGATCTGGCTGCTGGGATCGAGCGGCTACAGCGCGCAACTCGCCGCCATGGTCGGCGCCGGATTTTCCTTCGCCTACCACTTCGCCGATCATGATCCGGTCGACGCGATGCTGAGCTACCGGGATCAGTTCAAACCGTCTGCCGCGCGCGACAAGCCCTATGCGATTCTGGCCTGCGCCGTGGTTTGCGCCGACAGCGATGCCGAAGCGGACCGGCTCGCCTCCACCATCGACCTCAATTTCGTGCGACGCCGGCGCGGCGAATATCTGCCGCTCGAGAGTCCGGAGGAGGCAACCGCCTATCCTTACTCCCCGGCCGAACGCAGCCTGATCGCGCGCAACCGCGCCCGGTTGTTCGTCGGCACCAAGACGACGGTGCTGGAGCGGCTCGCCGCGATGATCGACGCGACCAAAGCCGACGAGGTGATGGTCACCACCATGATCTACGACCATGCCGCTCGCCGGCATTCCTACGAATTGCTCGCCGAGGCGTTCGGCCTCGATGCCGGGAAAAAATAAACCGGATCCCGTTGCGAGTTCCGGATTGACCCGATGCCGTGCACGGAACTTGGACTTTGCATTGCAGGTCTGAGATACGTTCGCGGCTCCTGCCGGGAGTTGCTTTGTCGCGGCGAAAGCGTGACATTGCGGCCGTCCGACGCCGGGCCTGGTATTGCGCCCGGCTTGCAGTATTCACGGGAGGTCCTCTTGGGTAAGCAGTTCTCGCTCACGTCAGCCGACAAGTTTCAATTGGGTGCCTATCGCGCCGATCCGTCCGGCCCGTCCAAAGGCGGCGTCGTGGTCATCCAGGAAATATTCGGCGTCAATCATCACATCCGGGCGGTCTGCGACCGGCTCGCGGGCGAAGGCTATACCGCGGTTGCACCGGCGCTGTTCGACCGACAGGAAAAGAACTTCGAAAGCGGCTATACGCCGGACGAGATCGCCAATGCGCGCAAGTACGTCGCAAACCCGGATTGGGGTGCGATGCTCAAGGATACGCAAGCCGCCATCGATGAACTGAAGAAGGATGGGCCGGTCGCCATCATCGGCTTCTGCATGGGCGGCACCATCGCCTTCCTCGCGGCCTGCAAGCTCAATGGTTTGTCCGCCGCCATCTGCTATTACGGCGGGCAGATCGCCAAGAACGCCGACGAGAAGCCGAAAGTGCCGGTGCAAATGCATTTCGGCGAGAAGGACGCTTCGATTCCGATGAGCGACGTCGAGATGATCAAGCAAAAACGCGGCGGCGACAGCGAGATCTATGTCTATCCCGACGCGCAGCACGGCTTCCATTGCGACGAGCGCGGGAGCTTCCACGAGGCGAGCGCCAAGACCGCGTGGCAGCGCGCCACGGACTTCCTCAAGAAGCACCTGAAGAAGTAACATAACCTGAACGTGCCGACGTCGGCGCGTGTCGTTGGCGCGCCGCCGCCCTACGGGCCCGACGCTCTCCGTCCGGCCCATGACGTGCGTTCAATGCCAATCAGGCGGCCGGGTCGGAGACCGCTCGGCCGTCACTCCACTGATGCAAGCGCGCGCCCTGCATTGGCATCTGCCGGCACTGGCCAGACTGTGCAACTTGTCTGCTTAGCGTTGCGCAGACTGCGTCAACTTGTCTGCGCTGGCTCATGCTTGGGCCGCTTGCTTGGGCTCGGCAGGGATACCGATCGGACAGCTCACGCCGGTGCCGCCCAGGCCGCAATATCCCATCGGGTTCTTCGCCAGATATTGCTGGTGGTAGTCCTCGGCGAAATAGAACGCAGGGGCATCGACGATCTCGGTGGAGATGGCATCGAAGCGGCGCGTCTTGAGTTCCTTGTCGTACATCGCCTTCGAAGCTTCCGCGGCTTTGCGCTGCTCCGGCGTGAACGCATAGATGCCCGAGCGATATTGTGTGCCGACGTCGTTGCCCTGGCGCATCCCCTGCGTGGGGTCGTGGCTCTCCCAGAACGTCTTGAGCAGGCGCTCATAGGAAACCTTCTTCGGATCGTAGACCACCAGCACGACCTCGTTGTGGCCGGTGCGGCCGGAGCACACTTCCTCATAGGTCGGATTGGGCGTGTGGCCGCCGGCATAGCCGACGGCGGTGGTGTAAATGCCGTCGCCCAGCTCCCAAAACTTGCGTTCGGCACCCCAGAAGCAGCCGAGGCCGAACATTGCGGTCTGAAGACCGTCCGGATACGGCCCCTTGAGCGGTCGGTGCAGGACGAAATGCTCCCGCGCGGTCGGGATGGGGCTCGAACGGCCAGGCAATGCCTCGGCGGCCGACGGCATTTCAAGCTTCTTCTTGAACATGAACATGGCGACGTCTCCCGTGATCGTGAGACCAATATAGGTGCAGCGGGGGCGCGGCGCACCTGTCCTGGGTCTCGATTACCTTGTCGCGGTGCGTCGGAGTGACCGCCACGCTACCCGATCGCACGATGGGCGGAGATCCCGACATTCCCGTTTCGCCGCTAATCGCAAACCCGTATGCTCCCGCGCGTACAAACGCCGTGCCTGCAAGGACGGCGACGAAACCAAGTGGGAGGACTTAGCATGCGTCGTGTTGTTGTAACCTTGTTCGCCGCCTGTGCGGCGCTCGCAGTGCCGGGGGCCGTATTGGCGCAAGCGCCCGCGCCCGCGCCGGCACCGGCACCCGCGCCCGCGGCGCCGATGGCGATCCCTGACCAGATGCCGTTCGATGTTCCCTACGGCGCGTCGATTACCGCCGATCGTGCCGCGCAGGTCGTCGCCGCCGCGGTGGCCGAGGCCAAGAAGTCGCCGCGCAATTGGAAGCTCGCGATCTCGGTCGTCGATCCGAATGGCGACCTCGTCTATTTCTACAGGATGGATCAGACGCAGATCGCCTCGGTCGGGATCTCGCAGGGCAAGGCCCGCACGGCGGCCCGCTACCGGCGGCCGTCTCAGGTCTTCTTCAACGTCATGCAGACTCCGGCCGGCGCCTTCGCCGGCACGCTCGACCCGACATTGGTGGCCTCTCCGGGCGGCTTCCCCCTGGTCGAGGGCGGCAAGATCATCGGCGCGATTGGCTGCAGTGGCGCCACTGGCGATCAGGACGCGGTCGCCTGCAAGGCTGGCGCGGATACGGTCAAGTAATCGGGGCCGAAAAGACAAACCGGGCCGCGGCGTGCGCGCCGCGGTCCGTTCCTTTTTTCAGTCGCGGGCGTATCCGATCAGCGGTTTCTTCTTCCGCCCCAACAGGATCAGGATGGCACCGATGATCGCGAGCACGAGGGAAACGGGCTGATCGAGAAAATAGGGCTTGACCACGCCCTGCCACGCCCAAGTCCCGACATGGCGCTCGACCGTGGGCTGCAACGATGCGAGCGAGCCCTGGTGAACGTTTTCCCACGTCGAACTGACGCTGCTGAGATACAAGGTCTGGTCGGCGATCGACTTGGTGCCGTCGTGAACCAGGAAGATGAAGCCCAAGGCGAGCGCCACGAGCCCGGCGAAACGAAATACAAAGCGGATCATGGCGTGTCCGTTTCTACTCTACGCCCTGGAGAAATATGCGTCTTCGCGCTACCGATTACCGCGCTCGCCCTCACCGTTCAATTATTCCCGGTTCGGACAACCTGTCGCTGTGGACGAGCCTGTACCCGCGCCAGCATGATGGCGCAGGCGGGGCGGCGGGGTTCATGACTTTCCCTCGAGCGGCGGACATTCGATTGCTTACCTTCGGCTCTCCGGCCGCTCTACGCAAGATCTTGTAAGGGGTTGAGATGTCTTCAAAAAACGACGGGCGCGGCGGCCGGCCCACCTTCACCGACCAGGAAGCGCTGCTGTTCCACAGCCAGGGCCGCCCGGGCAAGCTCGAAGTGGTGGCCACCAAGCCGATGGCAACCCAGCGCGACCTCTCGCTGGCCTATTCACCCGGCGTCGCCGTTCCAGTGCTCGCTATCGCCGAGAACGAGGACCTCGCCTTTGATTATACCACCAAGGGCAACTTCGTCGCCGTCATCACCAACGGAACCGCCATTCTGGGGCTGGGCAATCGCGGCGCGCTGGCGGCCAAGCCGGTGATGGAAGGCAAGGCGGTCCTGTTCAAGCGCTTCGCCGACATCGACTCGATCGACCTCGAAGTCTCGTCGGAAGACCCCGACGAAATCGTCAACTGCATCAAGCTGCTCGGCAAGAGCTGGGGCGGCATCAACCTCGAAGATATCCGCGCGCCGGAGTGCTTCGTCATCGAGCAGCGGTTGCGGGAACTCCTCGACATCCCGGTATTCCACGACGACCAGCACGGAACCGCGATCATCGCGGCCGCCGGCCTGATCAACGCGCTCGATCTCACGGGACGCGACATCAAATCGACCAAGCTCGTGTGCAACGGCGCGGGCGCGGCGGGCATCGCCTGTCTCGAACTGCTCAAGGCGATCGGGTTCACGCCCGACAACATCATCCTGTGCGACACCAAAGGCGTCGTCTATCAGGGCCGCACCGAGGGCATGAACCAATGGAAATCGGCGCACGCGGCGAAAACCTCGGCACGCACCCTGGCCCAGGCGCTGGCCGGCGCCGATGTCTTCTTCGGCCTCTCGGTCAAGGGCGCGGTGACGAAGGAGATGGTGAAATCGATGGCGGCGAAGCCGATCATCTTCGCCATGGCCAATCCGGATCCGGAAATCACGGCGGAGGAAGTGGCCGAGGTGCGCAGCGACGCCATCATGGCGACGGGGCGCTCCGACTATCCCAATCAAATCAACAACGTGCTGGGCTTTCCCTACATCTTTCGCGGTGCCCTCGACGTGCGCGCGACCGCCATCAACATGGAGATGAAGATCGCGGCCGCCAAAGCGCTCGCTGCGCTTGCCCGCGAGGACGTTCCCGATGAGGTCGCGGCCGCTTATGGCGCGCGCCCCAAATACGGTCCCGAATACATCATCCCGGTGCCGTTCGACCCGCGGCTGATCTCGTTCATTCCGCCCGCCATCGCCAGCGCCGCCATGGAAACCGGCGTCGCCCGGCGTCCCATCGTCGACATGGACGCCTACCGCGCGCAGCTGCGCTCGCGCCGCGATCCGGTGGCCGGCATCCTGCAGCGCGTCTACGAGCGGCTGCGCCGGCGACCGCAGCGCGTGGTCTTCGCCGAGGGCGAGGAAGAGCAGGTGATCCGCGCCGCCGCGAACTTCGTCAACGAGGGCCTCGGTACGGCACTGCTCGTCGGCCGCGAGGACCGCGTGCGCGAAAGCGCGCGCAACCTCGGCATCGAGCTCGGCGGAAGCATCGAGATCATCAACGCGCGGCTGTCGCAACGCAACGCGGCCTACGCGGCCTTTCTCTACGAGCGGCTGCAACGCCACGGCTTCCTGCAGCGCGACGTCCAGCGTCTCGTGAACCAGGACCGCAACCATTTCGCCGCCTGCATGGTCGCGCTCGGCGACGCCGATGCCATGGTGACCGGGGTCACGCGCAATTTCTCGGTGGCGCTCGACGACATCCGCCGCTGCATCGATCCCAAACCCGGCCATCGCGTGATGGGGGTGTCGCTGGTGCTCGCGCGCGGGCGCACCGTGCTGGTCGCCGACACGGCGGTGACCGAGATGCCGAATGCCGAGATCCTGGCCGACATCGCGGTCGAGGCCGCCGGCGTCGCGCGCCGCTTCGGGTACGAGCCCCGTATCGCGCTGCTGGCGTTCTCCACCTTTGGCCACCCGCCGGGGGAGCGCGCGGCGCATGTGCAAGGCGCGGTCCGTATCCTCGACCAGCGCCGGGTCGACTTCGAATACGACGGCGACATGGCGGCCGACGTCGCACTCAATATGGAACTGCGCGAGGCCTACCCGTTCTGTCGTCTGACCGGGCCGGCCAATGTGCTGATCATGCCGGCATTCCATTCCGCCTCGATCTCGACCAAGCTGCTGCAGGAACTGGGCGGCGCGACCGTCATCGGCCCGATCCTGGTTGGGCTTGACCGGCCGGTGCAAATCGTGCCGCTCTCGGCCAATGATGCCCAACTCGTCAATATGGCCGCGCTCGCAGCCTTTAACGTGAGCGGATAACCGACGGCAGAGGACGCACGGCAAAGGACATTGTCACACCTGTCGTCCCGCATCAGGAGCCAACATGACCTCAAGCAAGCTTCAGGGCGTGATTGCCGCCATCGCGACCGCCGTCGACGACAAGGGCGAACCGGATTGCGCGCGTTCCACCGCGCTCGCGCGCTTCCTGCTCGCCAATGGCTGCGACGGATTGAATGTGCTCGGCACCACCGGTGAGGCCACCTCGTTCTCACTGGAGCAACGCAAACGCGTCATGAGCGCTTACCGCGACGCGGGGCTGCCGCTCGATCGGCTCATGGTTGGCACCGGCGCGGCCTCGGTCGCTGACGCGGTCGCGCTGACGCGGCATGCCGCCGAGCTTGGCTTCGCTGGCGCGCTGGTGCTTCCGCCCTTCTACTATAAAGGCGTGCCGGACGACGGACTCTTCGCTTATGTCGAAATCATCGTGCAGGCGACGGCGGAAAAGCCCATTCCCATTTATCTCTATCATTTCCCGGCTCAATCCGGGCTGCCGTGGCATGTCAGGCTGGTCGCGCGCCTGGTCGGCACGTTCGGAACGCGTATCGTCGGACTGAAGGATTCGTCGGGCGACATGGATTACGCGCGCGAAGCCACGAAGGTCGGCCCCGGCTTCAAAGTGTTCCCTTCGACCGAAGCGGTGCTGATGGAGGCACGCACAGGCGTCTTCGCCGGCTGCATCTCCGCCACGGCCAACCTCAATGCCGACCTGTGCGCACGGGCATGGCGCAATGGCGACACCGGCGCCCTCGATGCCGCCGTGGCCATCCGCAAGCTATTCGACGGCAAGCAGCTTGTTCCGGGGGTAAAGGCGCTGATCGCGCATATTCACGGTGACGCGGGCTGGACGCGGGTGCAGCCGCCGCTGAGCGTCTTCCCGGCGCAGGACCGCGCCGCGGTGTCGACCGCCTACGACAGCCTGCGGGCACGACCCGTGCAGGAGCCCGGGATCGGCGCCAAAGCCCGAGTCGGCTAGCGTAAGACCCTTTATTTGCGGCGCAATTCGACCCAGGCCCTGCCTGGTCGAATGATCTTGGCCGAACGTCTGGCGGTTTTGAGATCATGCACCGAGGGCAGGTCGGTCGGGCGACGCCCTGCAGGATTGCCGACGCGCCGACGAGCGCCGGCCGTTGACGCTTGCAGGCGGGACGACTATAAGCGGCGCGCTTTGGCGGCGAGGCTCTCGCCGCCGGCTCGCGTCTTACGACATCGAAATTCGACATCGAGCCGGACGATAATCCGCGGGCCGCACGAGCGCCCGCACAACGAGTACAGGCATGGCTAATACCAGTTCGGCCCGCAAGGCCACCCGCAAGATCGCCCGTCGCACTGAAATCAACAAGGGACGGCGCTCGAAAATGCGCGGCTTCGTGCGCAAGGTCGAGGAAGCGATCGCCAGCGGCGACCGCGCCCAAGCACTCGCGGCTCTGAAGGAAGCCGAGCCGGTGATCATGCGCTCGGCGCAAAAGGGGATCGTGCATCCCAACGCCGCGAGCCGCAAGGTATCGCGCCTCTCTCATCGCGTCGCCAAGCTCGCCCAGTAGCACGGCCTGGCCTCGGAGCAGGCTCGCGAAGGTCAGCCTTTGCAGTCAAGACCATGCGGCAAGATCGCTCGGCCGGCATGCCGCTTCCAAATTTCCAAATGACGTGATTTTCGTTCTCAACTCGCCCGCAAGCGTTCCTCCACCCGCGCCGACCATGTACCGGCGCACATCGGGCGTGGATTACGTGAGTGCGAGCATTGCGTAGCGACCGCGCCGCATTGGCGCACCAGCACGTCGTCACAAAACTCCTTTTGATAATTTGCGATTGTCGGATTTCTGCAATCGATTCGTTGCAGAAGCGTCACACGCTTGACGATAATGCTGGGCGGGAGATCTTTGTCTGCGCGGCGGTAAGCACTGCCCGATGGTCACATCCGGGGGGCTACCCTCGATTTCCGCTCAAAGAAAAAGCTGTATGCAGAACGGCTTATGTGGAAAGCGACCACAAGGACTTGGTTTTCGGTCAGTTCCTCCTCTCACCGACGCGTTGTTTCAAAGCAATTTCACCGCCGCTCGCCGGCTGCCGGCTTCCGACAAGTTTCGCTCAAATATGTAAGTTAATTCAAAATATTATGACACAGCTTGGCGGCTCGAGCCGAAGCGCGCCAGCGCGATTGGGCGCGGCTCGCTTGCGCGACGCGTGCGCGAAGTCGTTGCAGGGGGCACGGGCCGTGCTATTTTCCCACTGCCGCTGGGCCACCGGCGGTTTTCAGTAAAAGGTTCGTATTCGAGCTTCATCGAAGATGAGGACGGATAACTCATGTCTGGTCGTTCTTGGATTCAACTTCGATTTTGTAAGCGCCTGGCGTGTATGGACATAAGCCTGTGCTTCGTGGCGTCGAGCTTGTAGTAGTCGGACGACACGAAGCAAACCCAAGAATACTTCAAAGAACCTGAACGTGTGCATGGCCGTCGCGACGAGCGGCGGCGATGGGCAGGGGGGTAGCATGACCACAGCGAGGCGGATCAACCGTTCCAGGGCTTGCACCTTTTGGTGCCCGCCAAACGGCCTCTTATCTCATTTCGTCATTGCCGCGCGAGGCCCGGCGCCGCCGCCGCATTGAGCGCTCCTACGCCGGTAAAACCTATCCCGGCGGGTTCCCGCACGCTCCTCCCCGGCCGAACGGGCCGTGGCTCTTCCTCCTTCATGTCGCTTTCGTTCGTGTCGTTTTGCGTCCGCGAAGTAGGCGTCCCGGAAGCATCGCGTTTCGTCCGCGTCGCACCCCTCCGTTTATGCCGATCAAGAAGAGACACACAAAATGCCGAGCATGGATCAGGATCGCTGGACGCGGGTCAGAGACCGTCTCCGCGCCGAAGTCGGTGACGACGTCTACTCGAGCTGGTTCGCGCGCATGGAGCTCGACGGCAGCGAGGGGGAAACGGTCAAGCTGTCGGTGCCGACCCGCTTTCTCAAGAGCTGGATCCAGTCCCATTACGCCGAGCGGGTGCTGGCCTGCTGGCAGGCGGAGCAACCGGACTTCTCGCGCATCGAGCTTACGGTCCGCTCCGCGGTGATCCGTACCCTACCGCCAAAGCTCAAGCCGCTGGAGGTGCCCGCGAGCCCGCGCGACGTCCGCGAGAGCAAGGTCAATGGCAGCGATGCACGCAGCCCGATCGGGCCGATCTCGGCCGTGCATGACGCTCTCGGCGGTTCGCCGCTCGATCCGCGCCTGACCTTCGAGACCTTTGTCGTCGGTCGCTCCAATACACTCGCCCACGCCGCCGCCAAGCAGGTCGCGCAGGGGCGGCGCGGCGACATGGTCATGTTCAATCCGCTTTACATTCACGCCGGCGTCGGGCTCGGGAAGACCCATCTGCTGCAGTCCCTGGCCTGGGCCGGCAATACCAGCGCCGAACGCAAGGTGCTTTATCTCACCGCGGAAAAATTCATGTACGGCTTCGTGGCCGCACTGCGGGCGCAGAACGCACTGGCATTCAAAGACGCGCTGCGCACCATCGACGTCTTGGTGATCGACGACCTGCAATTTCTCCAGGGCAAATCCACCCAGGCCGAGTTCTGCCATACCCTCAACGCGCTCATCGATGCCGGCCGGCAGGTGGTGATCGCTGCCGACCGGCCGCCGGCCGATCTCGAGAGCCTGGACGAGCGGGTGCGCTCGCGTCTGGCGGGCGGGCTCGTGGTCGAGATGGGAGCGCTCGGGGAAGAGTTGCGCCTTGAAATCCTCAAGTGCCGCGCCGCCGCCGCCCGGCATCACCATCCCTGTTTCGATGTTCCCGCCCCGGTGCTGGCGTTTATCGCCAGGACCGTGACCCATAACGGCCGCGATCTCGAAGGCGCGCTCAACCGGCTGCTCGCCCATAGCAAGCTCACGGGCCAGCCCGTGACGCTCGAGATGGCGGAGCGCGAGGTGCGCGACTTGATCCGCCCGCAGGAGCCCAAGCGCGTCAAGATCGAGGACATTCAACGGGTGGTCGCCCGCCAGTACAATGTGAGCCGCGCCGATCTGTTGTCGTCGCGGCGCACGGCCAACGTCGTGCGCCCGCGGCAGGTGGCGATGTACCTCGCGAAAACGCTGACGCTGCGCTCGCTGCCTGAGATCGGACGCCGTTTCGGCGGCCGCGACCACACCACCGTTCTGCACGCGGTGCGAAAAATCGAGAATCTCGTGAGCACCGACACCGCGCTGGCCGAGGAAATAGAGCTGCTGAAGCGACAATTGCAGGAGTGAGCAGGGTTTTTTGCCCTCGCGGCGCGCGGGCCAAAGGGCCAGGGCAGAGCGCGATCGCCGCCAAATCCGTTGGGTAAGTTCGGCGCGAGGCCCCCTCGCCCTTGCGCAAACCGCGCATACACGCCACGTTCCTACCCCCCTTTTCCACGCGAGCAGGCGGACTGAAAGATGAAGGTCACCGTCGAACGCGCAGCTCTGTTGAAGTCACTCGGCCATGTCCACCGCGTGGTTGAGCGCCGCAACACCATTCCAATCCTCGCGAATGTGCTGATCAAGGCGGACAAATCGAAGCTCGCCTTCAAAGCAACGGATCTCGATCTCGAGGTTACCGAGACGATCGCGGCCGAGGTCGGCCCCGGCGGCGCGACGACCGTCCCCGCGCACATGTTCTACGAAATCGTGCGTAAGCTGCCCGAGGGGGCTCAGATCGTGCTCGAAGCCTCGGGCGACCGGGCCGTGCTGGCAATCCGCGCCGGACGCTCCCGCTTTACCCTGCAGACGCTGCCCGAGAGCGACTTCCCCGACCTTGCGGCAGGCGAGATGACGCACACGTTCAAGCTCCCGGCCGCCGATCTCAAGCGGTTGATCGACAAGACCCAGTTCGCGATCTCGACCGAGGAAACGCGCTATTATCTCAACGGCATTTATCTCCACACCGCCGGCACCAACAAGGCGCCCACGCTGCGGGCGGTGGCGACCGACGGGCACCGCTTGGCGCAATTCGAGCTCGCGCTGCCCGACGGCGCCAGCGGCATGCCCGGCATCATCATCCCGCGCAAAACCGTGGGGGAGGTGCAGCGCCTGATCGAGGACAATGAGGCCGAAGTCACGCTGGAACTCTCGCAGGGCAAAATCCGCTTCACCCTTGGTGACACGATCCTCACCTCCAAGCTCATCGACGGGACGTTCCCCGACTACGGGCGCGTCATTCCGGTCAGCAACGACAAGGAACTCACCGTCGACAAGAAGGAGTTCGAACAGGCCGTCGACCGCGTATCAACTGTATCGAGCGAACGCGGGCGCGCGGTCAAGCTGTCGCTCACCAGCGGCAGGCTGATGCTTTCGGTGACCAATCCGGATTCCGGCAGTGCGACCGAGGAGATCGAGGTTGAATACGGTTCCGAGCCGCTCGATATCGGCTTCAATTCCCGTTATCTGCTCGACATTGCGGCGCAACTCGAGGGCGAAGCGGCGGTCTTGAAGCTGGCCGATCCGGGATCGCCGACGTTGATCCAGGATCGCGACACCAAGGGCGCGCTCTACGTGCTGATGCCGATGCGGGTTTAGAGCGGAATTGGAGGTCGGAGACCCGGAGGCAGAATTCAGGCGGCATGCCCATTTCTGTTTTCTGACTACCGACGTCTGATTACTGATCGCCATGGCCTGCGCCCGCATCCGCCGTCTGACGCTGACGAATTTCCGCAGCTATCACAGCGCGCAGATCGAGGTCGGCGCGGGACCGGTCGTGCTGGTTGGACCGAACGGTGCGGGCAAAACCAATCTCATCGAGGCGATCTCGTTTCTTGCACCAGGGCGCGGCTTGCGGCGCGCGACCCTCGACGACGTGGCGTTTTCGGAGGGCGACGGGTCGTGGGCGGTATCGGCCGACGTGGAGGGGGCGCTCGGATTGGCGACGCTCGGGACCGGGGTCGTCCCGATTCCCGGGGGCGAAGACGCCGTGCTCTCACGCCAATGCCGCATCGATCGCGAGCCGGTGCCGTCGGCATCGGCATTCGCCGATCACCTGCGCGTGGTTTGGCTGGTGCCGGCCATGGACGGATTGTTCAACGGCTCGGCCTCGGAGCGGCGACGCTTTCTCGACCGGCTCGTGCTTGCCGTCGATGCCGAGCACATGTCGCGCGTCAATGCGCTCGAACGGGCGCTGCGCTCGCGCAACCGCCTGCTCGAGGATCCCCGCCCCGACCCGCACTGGCTCGATGCGATCGAGCACGAAACCGCCGAGCTTGCGGTCGCGGTGACCGCGTTGCGGGTGGAAACGGTCGATCGGCTGAAAGCCGCGCTTGCCGCCCGCAAAGACCCGGCCTCGGCCTTTCCCGCCGCGGCTATCGCGCTCGACGGCTGGATGGAACAGCTCGTCGCGCTTCACCCCGCCGTCGAGGTGGAGGATCGCTACCGTGCGACGCTTCGCAACAATCGCGCCCGCGATGCCGCCGCTGGACGCACGCTCGACGGGCCGCACCTCACCGATCTCAGCGTCATCCATGCGGGCAAGGGCATCGCCGCCGCCGAGGCCTCGACCGGCGAGCAGAAGGCGCTGCTCATCGGCCTGGTGCTGGCGCATGCGGGGTTGCTGGCGGAAATGTCGGGCTTCTCTCCGGTCCTGCTGCTGGACGAGGTCGTCGCGCATCTTGACCCGTCGCGACGGACCGCGCTCTACGGCGAACTGCAAAAGCTCGCCGTGCAGGCGTGGCTCACCGGTGCCGACGCCGCGGCATTTGCGGAGATCGCAGGAAAAGCCGACATGCTAGAAGTCAGTCCAGGTCAGATCGGAAAACAAGGACGAGGTTCGTGATGCGTGCTGCCTATTACGAGTCGAACGGGCCTGCCCGGAAGGTGTTGCAGCTCGGCGACGTGGAGACGCCGCAGACGGGACGCGGTGAGGTGCGGGTGCGCCTCCTCACCTCCGGTGTCAATCCCTCCGACGTCAAGAGCCGGGCCGGGTTGACGCGCAAGATCGCCTTCCCGCGCGTGATCCCGCACAGCGACGGCGCGGGCGAGATCGATGCCGTGGGGGAAGGCGTTTCACCGACGCGCGTCGGCGAGCGCGTCTGGGTATGGAACGGTCAGTGGCGGCGTCCCTTCGGCACCGCCGCCGAGTGGATCGTGCTGCCATCGGAACAGGCGGTAGCCCTGCCCGCCAACGTCACGATGGATGCCGGCGCTTGTCTCGGCATTCCGGCCTATACCGGCTATCAGGCCGTTTTGCTCGCACGCGCCAAGGAAGGGTCCACCGTGCTGGTGGCCGCCGGCGCGGGGGCCGTAGGCCATTACGCCATCCAGTTTGCGAAGCAACGCAAGGCCACCGTCATCACCACCGTGAGCTCGCCGGCCAAAGCCGAGATCGCGCGGCAGGCGGGCGCCGATCATGTGATCGATTACAAGCGCGAGGATGTCGGCGAGCGGGTCATGGCGATCACCGGAAAGCGCGGCGTCGACGCCGTGATCGAAATGGATCTCGCCGCCAATGCACGGCTCCTGCCGAATGTGCTGGCACCGAATGGCGTGGTTGCGATCTACGGCAGCGGCGCGGCCGAGGCGTCGATTCCGTTCCAGTTCCTGCTCCAGAACAGCATCACGATGCAGTTCTTTCTGGTCTACCTGATGCCGCAGGCGGAGCGGGAACGCGCGACAGCCGATATCACGCGCATGCTTGAGCGGAACGAGCTCATCCACAATGTGGCGCAAACGTTCGATCTCGGCGACATGGTCGCTGCCCATGAAGCGGTCGAAAGCGGCAAGGCGATGGGCAACATCGTCGTCAGGCTGGCATAGCGGGGCCGTCGCCGGGGGCCGGCTTAAGCGCGCTCCAGCCGTCGCTTGGTGCCCTATCCCGCGACCCCGTGATCGTTCCCCGGTTGACGATCGACGCATCCGGCCGGCCCGGAATGTTGAAATTGTACCGTCCGGCCATGAAGTCCGCGTTCTTGATGTCATTGGTGGTGGCGAGAAAGCCAGCCGTGTTCACCACGCTGCCGGGGCCGAACAGGATGCCGTCGCGGTTGATGACGAACACCCGGCCGTTGGCGGTCAACGTGCCCATGATCTCCGACGGGCCGAGGCCGCCGGTCACCCGGTTGAGCGCAACCGACGAGCTGCTCGGCTGGTTGAAGCGCACGTTCTCGTTGGCGCGGATGTTGAACGTGTTCCAGTTGATGATCGCGCTGCTGCTCGACTGGTTGATGATCACCGACGCGCCGCCCTGGCCCTGGATGGTGGCGGCGCCGCCGACCACCGTCCCGCCTTCGGGACCGGCCGCCGCCGGCGTCAAGCCGAGCGGGAGAAGCGCCCAAGTTGTGAGCAACAGCTTCGTGAGCAGCGGCTTCGCGAGCAGCAGATTGCGCAAGCGTGGATGCATCGCGGCGTCCTGCTAGAGCCGAGCGGTGAGGATGAAGAAGAAGCGCGTGTTCTTGCGCGGGCCTGTCTGCAGCAGTTCGGGCACGGCCCCGGTGCCGAGCAGCCCCGCGCCTTGCGCGACCTGCGCAATCGACAAATCAGCGGTAATCGCGTTCAGCCATCCCAGCCGTAACCCAGCTCCCAAAGAGGCAGCATCCACGGTTTTAAATGTGCCCAAAACCGGGGCAATATTGTGGAGCCAGCCATGATCGACGAAGCCGTACAGCTGGGCCTGGCTAAGTCCTTTTAATTGAATGGGAATATCGTACCGCAGCTCGGCCAGCAGCTCCAGGCAGGAGTCGGACACGAACTGCGAGGGATCGAAAGCGCGGCCGAACAGGCGCCCGCCATAGCCGCAGAGTTCCGATACCAGCAGCGGCGTGAGCGCATATTGCCCGTAGACCGCGGCCAGGACGGAGAATTGGTCGAACAGCGGCTGCAACCGCGACACCGTCAGCTCCATCTTGGTGAAATCGACCCGGCCGTTGAAGCGCGACGCCAGATCGCTGCCGTTCTGGGTGCTACCGAGGCCCTCGATGCCCTGGCTGAAGACGAAGAAGAACTGGTTGATGGCGCCCGATGAGTCGGCCGAGTCGCCGTCCATGCGAATGCGAAAGCCGCGCAGGCGATCGAGCGTACTCGGCGGCGTTCCCGGCAGGTCGAAGAAGATGCCGCGGTCCTCGGTCCCGAACGTGACGGCGGCGATGCTGAGGTTGCGCTCGCGGGCGCGAATGATCGGGTAGCTCAGCCCGCTTTCGAGGTACAGGCTCCTGGTGTGGTAGAGCAGGAAATCCTGGTCACGGCCGAGGTCGGGGTATCCGAGGCCATAGCTGGCATTGGCGAAAAAGGTCAGGCCTTCGCCGTTGAGCACCTGCCGGTAGGTGGCGCCGTAGAACTGCAGCTCGCGGGTCTGGAACGCGCCGGCATAGGTCAGCGTGAGCGCCTCGTGCATCCGCAGCCAGTTGTTGGCGGTGACGCTGGTCAGGTACTCGAGCGGGCCGCGCGCGTGGGTGCCGCGGTTGTCGACGCGGTTGAACATGTCGACCGGTTTCTGCGTGACCTCGACCACCAGGATCGCCGCGCCCACCTTGGTCGGATGCGGCTTAAGGCTGTTCTTGAATTTCAGGCCGGGCAGGTCGCCGGCCAGCAGGAGGTAGCGCTCGATGGTGCGGATATTCACCGGCCGTTCGGCGGTGATCCGCGACGCGTAGTAGGAGAAGAAATCGCGATAGCCGGCAAGCTGGGCCGGCCATTCGACCGTCTCGACATAGCCCTCGAGCACCTGGATGCGCACCACGGCGCCGTTGGGGTCGAGCTCCTGCACCGGGATGATCGCGCGCGAGAGCACATAGCCGTCCGCGCCGTATTTGGCGGTGATGCGCCCGGCCGCATCGTAGACCGCCTGCAGCGTGACCTTGTGCCCGATCAGGTCGGCGTAGAGCTCGGCCAGCTGCGCGCTGGTGTAGACGGTCGCGCCCTCGACGCGAATCTGGCGCACCACCAGCATGGTCTCGGCCGCGCCCGCCGGCGCCTCGATGCCGGGCACGGCGATGGTGGGGCCGCCCGGCTGCGCCAGCGGAACCGGCGGCCGCTCGAAGCGCTCGCGCTCGCGGCCGGGCTGGTCGCTGGGCGGGACGATCTGGGCACCGGGCGGAACGCCTTGTGCGACGGCAGCGAACGATACGCTGACCATCGCCAAAGCCGCCGCGATGGCGCGCACGCCGGCGAACATGCCCGGACCCCTCGAACAACGCACTTTGCTTTGAACCTTACGTCCCGACGAAAGCCGGACGCAATCGCTGGCGGGCGTCCGGTTTTGGCAATTTTTCCAGATGTTTCAATAAGGTCACACCGGTGCTGGGGACCTTGCGGTATTGGGCTGCCTGCGGTGTGTGGGAAGCTGGAACGAAGGCAGAATCCGCCTGGTCGGGACGGCTCGCTCGGGATGGCTCATTGGACGACATTCAGGGCGGGGGGACAGCGGACAGCGGACAGGCGGGGAACATCGGCGACCTTCCCGCGTTACGGTAAGCGGCTTCAGAGGAGGGGACCCCGTCTGGTGGGGAAGTCAGACGAGTACCGGCGCTACGCCCGAGAGTGCTTGGAAATGGCGAGCGCCATCAGCGACCCGCGTGCCCGCGCAAGCCTGCTGCAGATGGCGCAGGTCTGGTTTCGCTTGGCCGACAGGATGCCGGCCGACGCTAAAGATGAATCCCATCAGGTCGAAGGTTGAAGTCCCGCTGGCTCGGCCTCGTCCGCGAGCTTGGACCACGCCAGCGCCATCTCGTGCAGGATCCGGCGGTGGCGCTCGCTCTCGACCCGTTCAGCCAGGCGCCGGCATTCCTCCGCAAATCTGCGATATTGTGTGGTCGGGTCCATTTGTGACGACAACCCGCCCGTCAGCTCATGCGTTCCGGATGCATGCGCGTCATGCCGCCCGGAACCTTCAGCACGGGCGCGGGATGTGTCGCGTCACTTGGCCTTGTCGAAGGCGGGCCCGAAGCCGAGCAGCGGGAGACCCATATCGATCGGTTTCTTGTTGGCGTCCTGCACGGTGATTTTCAGCTCGCTCCCGGTGCGCATGGCGGCGATCATCTTGTCGGTCAGCGTCATCGCGACGAAACACCCGACATTGGTGCAGGTCTGGATCGGCTGCCGCTCGGCCGCGCCGTTGTCGACCTTGACCGCCACCGGCTCGGTGAGATTGAGCCCGAGCGGCAGCGTCAATACCATGGCACCGGTCTTGAGATCGGCCGCCGGCCGTACCACCGCCGACAACACCAGTTGCCTGGTGTCGCGCTGGAACACCTGCTGGACCGCGCGGCAGTCCAGCGTCTTGCCGTCGCCCGTGCACTCGACCCGCCATGCGGCGGGCGGCCCGTCCGGCGCTTGCGCCGGCGCCGAGTGCGAGACCGCCGCGATCACGACGGTCAGTCCTGCCGTGGCGGCCATCAGCATGACGCGCTTGCCCGCAGGTGCGGCACGGGAGCTGGCACGCATGGTTTGAAGCTCCTCGATTGTGGCGGGTCGGCAACTCGCAAGCGCGCCCGGACACCCTCCGGCAGTTTAGAGCATGTCGTCGCTGAAATCGCTACGGCTGCGGAAGGCATCTGGACGCACGATAACGCGAATCGACCGGAGGTCGTGCCGTGTTGGACGCGGCCGGCTGCGCTGCCGCGGCGCGGCACGCCGCGCACATATCGTTCGGTATGACGGATTTCCACCCGTTGCGTGCTTAGAGCCGTACCAATAAACTATGGGCAACAACCGGAACCGATGAATTCGGGCCGATCCGCGTTCATCAACGCAGGGTGGAAACATGAATATCCGCGAAAGCGTCCCCCCGATCACCGAGCTCGAGAAGATTTCCACGCGCACCGACACCCGCGACTACCTCGCCAAGGCCGCGCCGACCACGGAAAAGCTGAAGGACTGGCTGGTCGTCGACGTCGACGCCCACGTCAACGAGACCGCGTTCTGGTCCGAGATCACCGACCGCATCGATAACGACGTGCTGCGTTACATCGCGGAATCCTTCCGCGATCGCGGCCCGGCGCCGGGTCTGTTGAATGCCAATGGTCCGCTCTATCAGGATGTCGCCGGCCGCATCATGCACCAGCAGAAGCTGGCCGAGCCGACCCCGCCCGGGCTGCATCGTCAGGTGCAGCTCACGCAGCGCGCCATGGATGCGCTCGGCATCGACTACATGGTGGTGTTCCCCACCCCCATGCTCTCGCTCGGCATGCATCCGCAGGTCGATGCCGAAGTGGCGCTCGGCAACGCCTATAACCGCTGGCTGATCGAGCAGATCCTGCCGCAGGATACGCGCCAGAAGGCGCTGCTCTACCTGCCGTTCAATGATCCCGACGCCTGCGTCGAGACCGTCGAGCGCTTCGGCGACGCGCCCGGCGTGGTCGGCTTTTCCGTCACCTCCACGCGGCACAAGCCGGTCTGGCACAATTCCTACATGCGGCTGTACGGAGCGCTGCAGGAATTGGGCAAGCCGCTCGGCTTCCATGCCGGCTTCACGTGGTCCGATCCCTCGTTCGCGCAGCTCAATCGCTTCATCGGCATGCACGCGCTGTCGTTCGCGCACTTCAACATGGTGCACATGACCAATTGGGTGCTCAACGGCCTGCCCGAGCGCTTTCCCAAGCTCAAGGTGATCTGGATCGAGAGCGGGCTCGCCTGGGTTCCGTTCGTGATGCAGCGGCTCGATTCCGAATACATGATGCGCACGTCGGAGTGTCCGCTGCTCAAGCGCAAGCCGAGCGAATACATGCAGGAAATGTACTATACGAGCCAGCCGCTCGAGCGCAGCAACATGAAGCTGACGCAGGCGACCTTCGAGGCGATCAAGGCCGATACCCAGTTGCTCTATGCCTCCGACTGGCCGCACTGGGATTTCGACGCCCCGAGCTCGATCACTAAGCTGCCGTTCCTCAACGAGCAGTCCAAGCGCAACATCCTCGGGCTCAGCGCCGCGCGTCTGTTCGATCTCGACGTGCCGCCGGCGAAGTCCGGCAAGAAGGCGCCGGCGCAGCCGGTCGCCGTTCCGGCCGAGTGAGCGGCAGCGTGTCGGCGGGCGGTATGGCTTCATCCCGGGCTTCGGGCGACGATGCCGGCGCGGCGTTCTGCGCGTCGGTCGACGACGCCTTCAGGAACGGCTCGCCGGAAGCGGTGTCGGACGAAAGCCTGCAGCGCGTGCTGTCGGCCGCGGTCCGGCTCTACGCCGCCAAGTCCGAGGATCGCGCGCAGGAGCTCGCACCCTTCGGCGACAAGCCGGTGAACGCAACCGAGGCGGTGACCGCGATCTGCGCGATCATGCGCGCGGCCGACCTCAACTTCTTCGATCTGCAGATGTGGTACCGCCGCGGCCAAAAGGACTGATGGTCGCAACAAAGGGCTCCGGGGTTATGGCTCTTTCTCTACGGGTGTCATTCCGGGTTCTCTACGGTTGTCATTCCGGGGCGCCGCGCAGCGGCGAGCCCGGAATCCATACGCACAGCTGGTGATTGTGGATTCCGGGCTCCCTCGCTGCGCTCGGGCCCCGGAATGACAGAAAGATGAGTGACGTCACGGCAGCAGGGCGTAGATGCCGCTCGAGATTTCGCGACAACGAATGACGGGGTGAAGCGATGAACGAGATCATGGTGGGCGAGCTCAGCGAGTTCGCGGAAGGCGGCTACCGGGTGCTGCGGGTCGACACCTTCGAGTTCGGCGTCTTCCGGCAGGGCGACCGCGTTGTCGCCTACGAGAATTATTGTCCGCACGACGGCGGTCCGGTGTGCCAGGGCAAGGTGATCCCGCGCGTCGAGGAGGAACTCGGGCCCGACCAGACCAGCCGCGGCCTGCGTTTCTCCGACAAGCGCAACATCGTCTGCCCCTGGCACGGCTGGGAATTCGACATCGAATCCGGTCGCCACTGCGGCGATCCCAAATACCGCCTGCGGCCGGTCGACGTCCGGGTGCGCGACAACCGCGTCTATGTCAGTGTGCCCGCGCAGGATTGACCCCCACTTCTCTCTCACACCTCATGCCGAGGAGCGCTTGCAGAGCGCGTCTCGAAGCATGAGGCCACGGGCCGCCCCCCATCCTTCGAGACACGCGCGCACGTGGGCCGTTCAATGAACATGCACCTGGTCTCGCGCGCTCCTCTGGATGAGGGCGGGGAACCATCACCTTGTTGCTACGGATTTATCCCCCATGACCGCTCCCCACCTCGAGCTGAGTATCGCGCTCTCCGACAACGAGCGCACGCGGCCGCTGCTCGAAGGCCGTGTCGCGCCGCAGGGGATCAAGCTCGTCCCCACCATGGTGCATCCGTCCGAGATGTTCTGGCGGCAATTGCGCTTCGCCGAATTCGACGTCTCCGAGATGTCGATGTCGTCGCTGATCATCGCGGTGTCGCGCGGCGACACCCGCTGGGTGGCGATCCCGGTCTTCACCATGCGCAAGTTCTTCCACACCAGCATCATCGTGCGCACGGATTCCGGCATTGAAGTGCCGGCCGACCTGCGCGGCAAGCGCATCGGCGTGCCGGAATATCAGCAGACCTGGGCGATCTGGTCGCGCGGCATCCTGCAGCACGAATTCGGCGTGCATGCGCGCGACATCGAGTGGTTCATGGAGCGCAACCCGGACAAGAGCCATGGCGGCGCCACCGGCTTCACCGCGCCGCCAGGCGTGCGCGTCAACCAGATCCCGCCGACCACCAACATGGGCGAGATGCTCATCCGCGGCGAGCTCGACGGGTCGTTGCACTATCTGGTCGACAACAACCTGGTCGACCGCAGCACGGTCGATGTCTCTGGGGTGACGCGCTATCTCTTTCCCGACCCGGCCGCCGAAGGCCGCCGCTTCTACGCCAAGACCGGATTGTTTCCGATCAACCACACCGTGGTGGTGCGACGCTCGCTGCTGGAGAGCCGTCCCTGGATCGCGCTCAACCTCTATTCCGCCTTCGTCGCGGCGAAGGAGGAGATCGCGCGCGCCGGGAAATCGTATCTGCAGTGGTATTTCGAAAGCGGATTGCTCGACGGCGGCGTCAAGCGCACGCTGGCCGAGCACGATCCGCTCGCCTACGGCTTCAAGGCAGCGCGGCCGGTGCTCGAGACGGTCGCGCAATATGTCCACGAGCAGGGCCTGAGCCCACGCCGCGTCGAGCTCAAGGAAATCTTCGCGCCCAGCACGCTCGACGTGTGATGGGGAATCTCGGGGAGTAAGCGCTGCGCAGATTTCTAAACCCCCATTCGACATGGGGCCGCCTATCTCTCCCAAAATAGGGGATTAGACGTCGATCCGGTCAGGCACAGTCGCTTGGGCGATCGGAACATCTCGGTGCTGACCACTGCCTATTTCTATCGGAACGCCCGGTTGAACGACATCATGAGCGGTCCGACCAGATAGTCCAAGGCGGTTCGCTCGACGG